>NZ_KB894428.1:0-40870 GCF_000374445.1 Actinokineospora enzanensis DSM 44649
ACCCAACACGCACACCCCACCAGGGTCGCCACCTACATCCGCAACCACTGGCACATCGAAAACCGACTCCACTGGGTCCGCGACGTCACCTACACCGAAGACGCATCCCACGTCCGCACCGGCAACGCACCCCGCGTCATGGCCAGCCTCCGCAACCTCGCCATCAACACCCTGCGCCACCACGGATGGAACAACATCGCCCAAGGCCTACGCCACATGAGCCGCAACCCACACCGACCACTCACACTGCTCGGAATCCCCACCCACTAACAAAACGACTTTGCCGACCCCCTGCCCCACCAGGGGGCGGGCCGACTAACGGGACGCTAGGCGATCATGGAGGCTGTCGATATCCCCCGATCGGGACCTGTGGATGAATCGGAGGGATTGTGGACAACTCCCCGGGAACCCCCGATTCCAATCCTACCGGGCACCCCCGACCAGCAAAAGCACGAACGATCTTGCCTGTGGACAGACCCAAGCTCACCGCAGCAACGGCGCCAACACCTTCATCCCCGCCGTAACCGACCGAGCCCCAGTCCCGAACCGGACACTCAACGGATGGGACGTCAGCACGATCACGATGTACCGCCAATCCCGCCCCACCAACCCCGTACTGTGCAACACGATGTCATTCGTACTATTTGACCACCCCTGCTTGATAGCCCACGGCTCCACCCCCGCCGACGGAATGCCGAAATACTGGTCGAACCCATCGGCCGCCGAACGCGGAGCCGCCGCCAATGCGTCGACGATCAGGGAGCGGTCGTCGGCAGGCAGATCATGGAGAATGTACTGATAGACCGTCGCCACATCATGGGCGGTCAGGATGACGTCACCCCAGCGGCCGATGATGGCCGGGGGTTTGGTGGCGCGCAGGCCCAGTTTTCGGGCGGTCTTGGTCACGAGGGCGGCCCCGCCCTCGCGTACCCACAGGGCGCTGGCGATGTCGTCGTCGGAGAGGCTCAGCATGCGGGCGATCTGTTTACGGGTCAGCGCGTCCGCGCCGTCGGACAGGGTGGCGATGGCGATGAGGAGTTTCACCACGGACGCCGAGCGGAACTGGCGGTCCGGGTCGAGCGAGACGATCTCGGCGCCGGTGGTCCGGTCCACGACCAGCGCGCTCACCTTGGCCGACCGGTCCACCGCGCGTACGGCGGCGGTGATGTCGCCCGTCGCCGGTGCCGCCGCGGGGGCGACGGCGGGTCTGGCCGGGTCGGTCGGGACCACGGTGGGTGACTCGGCTGTGGGCTGTGGTGGTATCTCGATCAACTGTGGTGGTATCTCGATCAATTCGGGTGCCGCGGAACCTACCGCGGTCGGGCTGCCACAAGCTGTGGCGAGTACGGCGATGAGACTGAGTAACGCGAGTGAACGGCGCACGTGGGGAATACGAGGGTTCCGAACGGGAAAGTTGACCCGCTCGGCTGCCAACTTTCCCGGTCGGAACGACGTATACGGCGCTCGCCCTATTCAGGTTGCCTGGCGTCTGGAATATCCCGGGAAATCAGATCTTCAGGTCCTTGCGCAGTTTCGCCACGTGCCCGGTGGCCCGCACGTTGTACAGCGCGTGCGAGATCACACCATCGGCGTCGATCACGAATGTGGACCGGATGACCCCGGTGACCGTCTTGCCGTAGAGCTGCTTCTCGCCGAACGCGCCGTACGCGGTCAGGACCGCCTTGTCGACGTCCGACAGCAGCGGGAACGTCAGCCCCTCCTCGGCCACGAACTTCGCCAGCTTCGCGGGCTTGTCCGGGGAGACGCCGAGTACCGCGAAACCGGCGTCGTTCAGCTCGGCCAGGTTGTCCCGGAAGTCGCAGGCCTGCTTGGTGCAGCCGGGCGTCGACGCGGCCGGGTAGAAGTACAGCAGCACGGAACGGCCGCGGAGGTCGGCCAGCGTGACGTCGTTGCCCTCGCTGTCGGGCAGCGTGAAACCGGGCGCCGGGTCGCCGGGGGAGAGGCGGTTCTGGTCAGTCATGCGGCTGACGCTAGCGCGGGTTCAGACCTGGCCGTCGAACACGGTCGCCACGGCCGCGCTCGACGGGTCGGGTTGGGCGCTGACCAGCATGTTCACCCGTTCCTCCGGCACCGCGAACGCCACCGAGAACCGCACGCTGCGGCCCGGCGGCACATCGTCGGTGCCGACCGCGCCGGTGTAGCCCTGGGTCGCGTCGATCACCTGGCGGATCTGCAGGCCGTCGGCCGTCGCGGTCAGCGACAGCAGCGTCGGCCGGTACGAGGTGGTGCCGTCGTTCTGCACGGTCATGTCGAACCCGACCGCGCGCGGCGTCTCCGGGGACGGCGGCTGGGTGGGCGCGAACGCGCGCGGCGCGGAGATGGTGAGGGTGAGACCGTTGCCCAGCGGCTTGCGCTCCTCGGCGCGCGAGGTCGGCACCTCGGCGCGGGCGAGGTTGTCGCTGGGGCCCGCCGCGGTGGGCGGCCGCTGCGGCGCCTCGGAGTACGCGGTGCCGCTGCCGCACCCGGCGACGGCCACCAGGAGGGCGCAGGCTGTCACCGCCGATACGACGGTCTTCACGGTCGTGTGCCTCTTTCATGTGCGCGGCCTGTTCCTGGCCGGGGGACTCGGGGGAGGTACGACTCCACCATGACGGCCCACCCCCCGCGTCGCCGAGCCGAATGGGCCGTTGAGTCGTACCTGGTTCCGCACTGTGGCCGAGCCGTGATCACCGGTATACCGGCGGTGACCGCCGACACTGCGCCGGACGGCTCAGGCGGCCAGCGCGAAGAACAACACGAAGAACCCGATGGCCAGCAGCCAGATGGCGAACAGCCAGCCGAAGTCGCGCAGCGGGCTGATCGGACCGGTGTCCTCGCCCGGTACGTGGACGCCGTGCTCCTCGAACTTGTCGACCAGGCCCAGTAGCGCGCCGAGCAGTCTTGGCACCCGCACCGAACGATGGTGACACAGCGGGCCAACCCGGCTACGCCCTGCCCTCGACCCGGCGCCTGCCCTTGAGGTGCCGCGCGAACGCCCGCTCGACCTCGCGCCGCGCGTCCCGGGTGGCCAGGTCCTGGCGCTTGTCCCAGGTCTTCTTGCCGCGCACCAGGCCAAGCTCGACCTTGACCCGCCCGTCGGAGAAGTACATCGACAGCGGCACCAGCGACAGCCCGCTCTCCCGTACCCGCGTGTCCCACTTGTCGATCTGCCTGCGGTGCAGCAGCAGCTTGCGCACCCGGCGCGGCGTGTGGTTGGTCCAGGTGCCCAGCGCGTACTCGGCGATGTGCAGCCCGCGCAGCCAGACCTCGCCGTCGTCGATGGTGGCGAACGCGTCGACCAGCGACACCCGCCCCAGCCGCAGGCTCTTCACCTCGGTGCCCACCAGCACGACCCCCGCCTCGACGGTGTCCAGCACGGCGTAGTCGTGCCGTGCCCGCCGGTGCGTGGCGATGGTCCCCTTGCCGCTCATATCCCCGAGCTTAAGCGCGGGCCGCAACCGAGATTATGGTCATGACGGCCACGCGCATTCCCACGAACGGGCGGGGAGCGGCCGCGGACCGCTGCTCCCCATGGACCGGATCCGGATCGTGGTCGGACCTGTTCTCACTGGTCGGACCATCACGTGGACCTTCCAGGGTCTTACTCGAACCCCTCCCCACCAGACGCAACCACAGCAGGGGGTCCGGGGGCTCGCCCCCGGCTGGGGTTTGGGGGCTCGGCCCTCAAAGAACACACGAAACAAGAAAGGCTCGCGCTCTCCGCGAGCACGAGCCTCCCACTTGTGGGGCCGGAGAGACTCGAACTCTCACTGGCACGGACCTAAACCGTGTGCCTCTGCCAATTGGGCTACGGCCCCGTCGGGGTGAGACAAGCCTAATCGGCGTGGCCCGTGCGCGGCCGGGGTGGTGGGTGATCTACCGTGGTCCACGCCGACGGCGTGCTGTGCGAGGAGGACAAGTGGCCCGCGATCCCGACACCATCCAGCGTGAGATCGAGCAGGCGCGGGACGCCCTGGCCGCGACGCTGGACCAGCTGGGCGCGAAGGCGAGTCCAAAGCGGCTGGTGGACAGCGCGAAGTCGAGCGCGCGGTCGCGGCTGGACGACCCCAGGGTGAAGTACGCGCTGGTCGGCGTGGGTGTGCTGGTGGGTCTGCTGGTCGTGCGCAGGCTGTTCCGCTAGGTGAGCGCGGCGGGCGGCGGCGCGGCCTCCTGCCGGTCGTCCTCCCCGGCCGCCTGCGGCGGGATCGCCGGTTCCGCGGGCTCCGCAGGTTCCTCGGCCGGGCTGTGCCGGGCGGCCAGATAGGCGGCGGTGAAATCCACCGCGTCGCCGTTGAGGGTGTGCACCACGGTGCGCTTCTTGTCCCCCGCGGCGATCTTCTCCACCAGCTGGTCGGCGCGGTCGCGGGCGGCGATCAGGCCGGGCGCGGTGCCGGTGAGGGTCTGGCCCTTGCCCTTGACCTCGACGGTCCAGTCGTCGCCATCGGGGATGTAGTTCGCCAGGATCGGTTCGTACATGACTGGCCCCTCCTTGCCGTGGGCTCGGCTGCCCCACACCTGGCAGCTAACCCGCAGCAGGCCGATTCCGCTCGCCGATTTCCGTCACCCGGGTCGGGCATCCCACCCGGGCGGGCGACTACCGAGCGGTACCCCGGCCGGGTGTGTCCACGGTCACCCCGGCAGCCAGTCCGGTCCACAGTGTCCGCATGAGGTGGTCGGCGGCCTGCTCGGCGCTGACATCCGCCCGGGTGACGTACCAGAGCGAGAGCCGCTCGCAGGCCCCCACCACGATGTGCGCGGTGGCCTCCAGCGCGGCGGGCGGCGCGTCCGGCAGGTACCCGGCGAACAGCGCCATGTCGATCTCCACCTGCTCCCGCCGGGCGGCCTCCACCTCGGCGACCGCGGCCGGACCGGCCACCGCGGCCTCGTTGCGCAGGATCAGCGCCCAGGACCGCCGGTGCGCGTCGGTGAACTCGAAGAACGCCACCAGCCCCCGGCGCAGCGCCTCGGCCGGGCCGGACGCCCCGGACGCCGCCGCGGTGGTGGCCCGCGCCAGGTCGGCGCGTGCCGCCCGGATACAGGCGACGAGCAGGCCTTCCTTCGACCCGAAGTACTCGTAGAGCATGGGCTTGGACACCCCGCACCGCTCGGCGATCTCGTCCATCGAGGCGGCCAGGTACCCGCGCTCGGCGAAGATCTCCTCGGCGACCGCGCGCATCTGCCGCTCCCGCTCGGCGCGGGGCATCCGGCGGCGGGGCGCGGTGTCGGTCACGGACCGGACTCTACCGAAAGTAACCTACTTGAAGTAAGGTTGACTCCCGGTAACACCTGAGTGAGGGAGGGGCCGCCGTGGGCGAGCACATCCACACCGGCGTGGTGATCGTCGGGACCGGGTTCTCCGGCCTGGGCATGGCCATCCGGCTGCGTCAGGCGGGCCGCGCCGACTTCGTGCTGCTGGAGAAGGCGGACGAGGTCGGCGGCACCTGGCGGGACAACACCTACCCGGGCTGCGCCTGCGACATCCAGTCGCACATGTACTCGTTCTCCTTCGAGCAGAAACCCGACTGGACCCGCTCCTACGCCCCCCAGCCCGAGATCCGCCAGTACCTCCACGACGTCGCCGCCAAGTGGGAGCTGCCCCGCTTCACCCGCTTCGGCGTCGAGGTCACCGGCGCGCGCTGGGACGAGCAGGAGAACCGCTGGCACGTGGCCACGGCGAACGGCGACACCTACGTGGCCCGGTTCCTGGTGGCGGGTATCGGCGCCCTGCACATCCCGTCCGTCCCCGCCCTGCCCGGCATCGAGCGGTTCCAGGGGCGCACATTCCACTCGGCCCGTTGGGACCACGACTTCGACCTCACGGGCAAACGCGTCGCGGTCATCGGCACCGGCGCCAGCGCGGTCCAGTTCGTCCCCGAGATCGCGCCGAAGGTGGCGGAGCTGACCCTCTTCCAGCGGACACCCCCCTGGGTGATGCCCAAGCCGGACCACCCCATGCCGGACTGGTCCCGGCGCCTGTTCGCCCGGGTTCCCGGCACACAGCGTGCCTACCGGCACTTCCTCTACTGGGTGAACGAGGTCCGCGCGGTCGGCTTCAACGGCCACCAGGGCATCCTCAAGTACGCGTCCAAGGTCGCCGCGCACAACATCCGCCGGTCGGTGCGGGACCCCGAGCTGGTCCGCAAGCTCACCCCGGACTACGTGATGGGCTGCAAACGAGTCCTGATCTCCAACGACTACTACCCGACCTTCAACCGCGCCAACGTCCACCTGGACACCACCGGCATCGCCGAGGTCCGCGAACACAGCGTGATCGGCAACGACGGCCGCGAACACCAGGTCGACGCCATCATCTACGGCACCGGCTTCCACGTCACCGACTCCTACGACTACCTGTCGATCACCGGTGTGAACGGCCTCGACCTGGCCGGACACTGGCGCGCGCACGGCATCAACACCCACCTTGGCATCACCGTCGCGGACTTCCCGAACCTGTTCTTCCTGCTCGGCCCGAACACCGGCCTCGGGCACAACTCGGTCGTCTTCATGATCGAGTCCCAGGTCGGCTACATCGCCGACGCGATCCGCCTGACCGACCGCCACCGGGCCGCGGCACTGAACACACGGCACAGCGCGCAGGAGTCGTTCAACGCCGACATCCAACGCAAGCTCGCCAACGGGGTGTGGAGCAAGGGCGGCTGCACCAGCTGGTATCTGGACTCGCACGGCGTCAACCGGACTGTGTGGCCGGGCTTCACCTGGCGCTATTGGCTACGCACCCGAAAGCTCGACCCGGCGGACTTCGAGCTGACGGTTCAGGCACAGGGCCGGAACAGCACTCAGGCGCTCACGACCCACTAGCGTCGGCCCAGCCCGTGGTGCCCACGGACTTATCGAGCGGACAGCTCCCGCAGCTCCTCGACCAACACCCCGGTCTCCATCCCGCACAGCTCCGCCAACCGATCCAATGCCACCTTGTCCAGATGCACCTCTTCCTGGCCCGTCAACAACTCCGCCGCCCACCTCCGCAGCGGCAACAGCTCCGGCCGCGTATCGGCCACCGCACGCTTCAGATCCACCCGCACCCGCCCGATTGGCGTGTCCGCGAACACTCTGTCGTGCACCCGCGCCATCAGGTCGTGCGGTAGGGCGTCCAACGCCACGCAGATCTCCACGAACCGCACCACCGAGCACTGCCGTGTGCCCAGCTCGTACGTGGCCAGGGTCTGCAGCGAGATGTCGCTCTGCAGCTTGCTGTTGAGCTCCTTGCGGGTCCACCCCCGCTGCTTGCGCAGCTTGCGGATCTCGTCGCCGAGCACCTTCTGGTAGGTCGCCCCATCGATGCGCACGGTCCGCCCCTTCTCGACGATCGGCCCCTGGTCCGATCCCTCGACAGTGGAAGTGGCGAACCGACTGCCCATTACGCGAATACGGGTGAAGTTGCTCCGAACGGGTGAGGAAAACCGGTCGAAATCCTCAGGTCCGCCCGTCGGCTCAGTTCACGCAGGGCGGGCCGCCCTGCAGCGCCGCCAGCCGCGGCCCCGGGTCCAGGTCGAGCAGGGCGTCGCCCGCCAGCCGCTGGCCCTGGGTGCCGGTGGTCGGGAAGTCCTTGCCGATCAGCACGGTGACCTTGCCCTTGCCCAGGTTGGCGTCCGGCTCCGCGGCGATCTTGCCGCCGAGCGCCTTGACGACCGCGGTGCCGTTGGCGTCCTCGCCCGCGGCGTATCGGATCACCGACTTGGCCCTGGTGGCCGCGGTGCCCGGCTCGCCGGTCTTGAAGCCCTGGCCGGACAGGGTGTCGGTGACCTCGGCGGCCAGGCCGCTGTGGCTGGTCCCGTTGAGCACGGTCACCGTGGGCTTGGCCGCCTGCTGGTCCGTGCCGGGCGCCGGGGCGCCGCTGGTGGTGGTCGGCTGCGCGCCACCGCCGAGCAGGCCCTGCACGAAGTTGCGCACCTCGGTCGGGTTGATCTCGATGGCGTCGCCGTCGCCCGGGGTCTTCAGGTCGGGCCTGCCGGTCGGGATGGTGTCGAAGGTCAGGTTGCCGCCGGTGATCTTCAGCATCTGCTGGGCGAACCGCATGATGTCCCAGTTGCGGTCCAGCACCACCGACTTGGCGATGGCCGCCTGCAGGTTGTCCAGGGTGTCCGAGCCGGGCGAGAGCGCGTCCCCGGAGATGACCTTCTTGGCCATCCCGCTCATGAACACCTGCTGCCTGCGCACCCGGTCGAAGTCGCTGTTGGGCAGGCCGTGCCGCTGGCGCACGAAGGCCAGCGCGGGCGCGCCCTGCAGGGTCTGCACGCCCGCCGGGAAGTTCGCGCCGGAGTAGCTGTCCTTGACCGCCTTGTTCAGGCAGACGTCGATGCCGCCGATGGCGTTGGTGATGTCGTAGAAGCCGAGCAGGTTGACCTCGGCGTAGTGGTCGATCGACACGCCGGTGAGCTTGTTGACCGTGGTGATCAGGTTGCGCGCGCCGTCCTTGTTGGACTCGACCTCCAGCTGCGCCTGGTCGGTCATGCCGTCCTTGCGCAGCCGCTTGAGCGCGTCCAGCTTGGCCCGCAGATAGGCCGAGTTGATCTTGTGCTGGCCGTAGCCGGGGATGTCCACGTAGGAGTCGCGCGGGATGGACACGCCGACGGCCTTGCCGCCGTCGTTCGGGATCCGGATCAGGATCAGCGTGTCGGTGTTGAGCTGGCCGTCCTCCTTGCCCGCGTTGAGCATGGCCAGCTGCTCCTTGGACAGCGGGTGCCCCTGCGCGTCGACCCGGCTGTCCATGCCGACCAGCAGGATGTCCACCGCGCCGTCGGCGGGCTTCTCGCCTGCCGGGGTGTCGATCAGGTCGGCCTTGGTGACGCCGTTGGCGAACGAGTCGGTGATCCGCCAGTAGTAGCCGGTCGCGATCAGGACCGCCGCGGACAGCAGGCTCAGGAACACCTTCCCGCCGATCCGGCGCGACCGTTCCGGCGCGCGTTCCCGCGGCGGCGTCGACCGCGGGCGTGGCCGTGCTCGCTCGGCCTCGGCGGCCGACTCGACGACCGGACGGCGCCGTGGACCGGAGTCCTCGCGGCCGGGCGCGCTCTGCAGCCGGGTCGCGGCCGGGCGCTCGGCCCGCGCGCGATCCGGGCGGGGCACCGGGGCGCCGCGCTCTGGCCTGGGTCGGGGGGTCTCGCGGCCTGCCTGGTCCCGGCGGCCACGGTCGTCGCGCGGGTCGCGCGGGTCGCGGGACGGACGCGGCGGCTCGCGATCGGGCCGGGGGGCACGGCGGCCGTCACCCCCGCGCGGCTGGTCGTCGCCTCTCGGGTCGCGCGCGCCGCCGGGTGGGACGCGGCGCGCGGGGCCCGGGGTGCGCGGCCCCGGGCGGTCGCCCGGTCCCGTGCCTTGCCCTGCCCTCGGCGGCCGGTGCTCCACGCCTGCTCCTCCCTGTCGCGCCGCGAACGGCCGGTGCTCCCGGCCTGGCCCGTACCTACCCCCGGACGGTCGGACTCGACCGGTTCCGGGCGGACCGGGAACGCCGTGAGCGCATGGGTGCTCTCCGGTATGAGACGTGCGAGACCGTTCCCGGGTTGTCCCGTAGCGTGGCACACGGCGCCGAGTCGCCGGTCACGGCACGCGCTCCCGGCGACACGCACCGCCCTATCGAGTCACGCCCGCGAACCCGGCCGAGCGGGCCTGAGCAGGCGGATCCGGCGGGCCAGCCGGGGCGCGGCGCAGCCGCAGGCGGCCACCAGCGCCACCGCCGCGGTCGTGCCGTAGAGCACCACCGCGGGGCCCTCGGCGGTGGACATCGGCGGCACGCAGGCGAGCGCGGTCAGCAGCCACGGCCACGGGGTGGCCGAGCCGCCGGTGCGCACCGAGTGCAGCAGGTACCAGCCGAGCAGCAGGTGGATGATGCTGGTCATCGGGTCCATCGGCAGGCCGAGCAGGACCGGGCCGTGGTGCGTGCCGGTGAGGCCGCTCACCGCGAACCCGATGATGCCGAGCGACCCGTAGCCGGTGCCGACCGCGGCCGCGACCGGGTCCCAGCGGTGCACCGGCCGGTCGCCCGGCCGCACCAGCCCCGGCTCGGCCCGCGCGCGCCACTCGAACAGCAGGAACGCCAGCGCGGTCGGCACCCCGAGCAGGGCCAGCGCGAGCAGCGTGCGCGGCCGGATCAGCCAGTCGACGGCCGAGGCGGGCAGGCCGACCGAGGTGGCCGCGCCGACCAGCCCGGCGAGCAGCAGCATCGCCCACAGGTACACCAGGTAGACGGTCATCGGCGCGGTCCGCACCCGGCACACCGCCAACGCCAGCCGTCCGTGGGCGATGGCCCGCACCCGATCGGGGCCGGGCGCCACCACCAGGCACAGCTGGGCCAGGCCGAGCAGCAGCACGCCCAGCGCCGACGGCACGAAGCTGGCCGTGCCCGTGGGCTCGGCGATCAGCTCGCGGGTGTGCCCGCCGACCGTGGTCACCAGGACCAGGCAGACCAGCGCGCCCAGCCCCACCGCCAGCAGCGCCCGGCGCGGCAGCCCGGTGAACGCGCCGTCCGCGTAGTGGAAGGACAGCTGCCCGAATAGGCAGGCCAGCACGATCCCGCCCGCGTAGGCCGCGATCGTGCCCGAACCGAACAGCCCCAGCCCCACCACGACCAGCAGCAGCGCGGCGGGCGTGGCGACCGGCAGGTGCCGGTGCAGCCAGTGCTGGACCGGGGTCACGCCCACCACCAGCAGGTACAGCCCGAGCAGCCACAGCGGCTGGGCGACCAGCCTGCCGAACGCGTCGATCCCGGCGTCGGAGGCGTTGAGCAGGTCCAGCGACAGCGGCACCACCAGCCACGCGGTCACGAACGCCAGCACCGGCCGGATCAGCCAGCACACCCGCCCGGCCAGGTAGCCGCCGTAGCCGGAGCCGTCGGCCACCGCGGCCCGCCAGGCCAGCAGGTTCGAGTCGCCGCCCGCGAAGAAGAACAGCGGCACCAGCTGCAACACCCAGGTCAACGGCCACAACGCGCCGATGTCCACGCCCAGCACCGGCGCGAACGCCAGCACCGACTCGGCCAGCAGGAACGCGCTCAGGCTCGACACCCGCAGGAAACCCAGATAGGCCGCCCTGTCCCCGGCGCGCGCGTCCAGCGGAGGCACTGCACGCGGGACTCCCGTGCGGCGACGGGCGAACGCGGGCACGCGCACCGCCAGCAACACCGCGACCACCAGCAGCGCCAGCGCCCAGGTGCCGATCGGCTCCGCGCGCGGCGGACCCCAGCGCTGGTGCCACGAGTTGGCCACCAGGCCCGCCGAGAAGAACGAGGCGACCAGTTGGCACGTGCCCGCCGACCCGCGTGGGTTGGTCCCGCAGCGGGCGTGCATGTCCTGGGAGAGCCGGTCGTCCAGCGCCCGCCGCACCGCGGGCGCCAGCGGCTGGCCCTTGGTGGCGGCGTAGCGGAGCAGGTCGTAGCCGAGGTCGTGCGCCTTGCACCCGACCGAGAAGTCCCACCGGGTGTTGTCGTCACCCCACGGTGTCGAACAGCCACCGTCCACATGCACCGCGCGGATTGTCCCGTCCGGCGCGGGCAGCCGCCCCGGGGCCACACCGGACACCCGGGTGAAGTCGGCGGGCAGCAAGGCGATCGGGTCGACCCCGGAACCCGGGTGCAGCAACGCGTCCACCGCGGCGGCGGCACGGGCCACGTCCCCTGTGGGCGGCCGTGTCGGCTCGTTCGGGGCCCGCGAGGCGACCACCCCGAACCCGCCCGCGACCAGCACCACCAGCAGCAGCCACCCCACCCGGCCGCGCAGTCTGATCGGCAGCCGGTGCTCCGCCCGTGATCCCGTCGCAGCGGACGGTGTCGCCGTGGACTTTGCTGTGGACTGTGTAGTCGTCAGGATGTCGTCCCCAAACCCACCGAGCGGTCATCGCGTGCCCCCACCGGGGGAGGCTACCCGGCCGGGGTGGCGGCAGCGGGCGGACGAGCGAACCGGGTACGTGGTCCGGGGTGGACCGGGGGGACGTGGCACGGCGCACCCCCAGGACGCCGCGCCACGGTGGTCCCCCCTGGTCCTCCGCGGACCCCCGGTCCCCCCGAGAACACACGCTACGGCCTGACCTGGCAGCCGGCCTGTACCGCGCATAGATCCGGGTACACGCCGAGAAGACCCCGCCCACCTGGGCCAATTCGGGTAGCCGATGCACTACGATGAGGAACCGGCAACTCTGTTGCCGGTGCGGCGGCAAGTTCGGCCGCACATCCGTGCGGTATACCGGCCGACGCCGGGGGAGGGGGCGGCATGGGCGACCCGCCCGGCGCGTTCGGCGAGCTGCTCCGCTCGCACCGCACCCGGGTGGGCCTCACGCAGCAGCAACTGGCCGAGCGGTCCGGGGTCAGCGTGCGCGCACTGCGCTACATCGAGCGCGGCGAGGTCGGCATGCCCCGCCCGGACTCGCTGCGCAGGCTGGCCGACGCGCTCGGGGTCACCCCGGAGGCGCTGGCCGACGGCGCCGCCGCGGCCCCGGTCCGGGCCCCGCGCGCCGAGCTGACCGTCGGCGTGCTCGGCCCGTTCGACGTCGCCCAGGGCAGCCGGGAGATCAACGTGGGCGCGCTCAAGCAGCGCGGCCTGCTGGCCCTGCTCGCCCTGCACCCGAACCGGGCGGTGGGCCGCGAGGAGATCATCGACGTGCTGTGGGGCGACGACCCGCCGGACAGCTGCCACGGCCTGATCCACAACTACGCCTCCCGGCTGCGCCGCGTGCTCACCGAGGCGGGCAAGCGCAACGCGGGCGCGATCACCACCACCCCGGCCGGCTACCGGCTCACCGTCCGCCCCGACCAGCTCGACGCGCTGCGCTTCGACGACCTCACCCGGCAGGCCCGGCTGGTCCGCGGCACCGACGCGGAGACCGCCGCCGAGCTGTTCGCCGCCGCGCTGGCCACCTGGCGCGGCCCGGTGCTCGCCGACCTGCCCACCCGGCTGCGCAAGCACCCGGCCTCGGTGGCGCTGGCCGCGCGCAGGCGCGAGGTGGCGCTGGCCTACGCCGACGTGGCGCTGGCCCTGGGCAAGCACGCCGACGTGGTGGCGGGCATCCGGCCGCTGGCGCACGAGGAGCCGCTGCACGAGGGCCTGCACGCCCGGCTGATGCTGGGCCTGGCGGGCACCGGTGAGCAGGCCGAGGCGCTGCGCGTGTTCGCCGACATCCGCACCCGGCTGGACGAGGAGCTGGGCGTGGAGCCCGGCCTGGAGATCCAGGACGCGCACCTGCGGGTGCTGCGCGACCGGCCGCCCGCGCCGCTGCCCGAGCCGGTCACCCAGCGCCCGCCCGCCCAGCTGCCCGCCGAGACACCAGGGTTCGTCGGCCGGGCCGCCGCCATCGCCGAGCTTGACGAGCTGCTGGACCGGGTCGGCGAGACCCCGGGCGTGCTGATCGCCGTGCTGTCCGGCACCGCGGGCGTGGGCAAGACCGCGCTGGCGCTGCGCTGGGCGCACCGGGCCCGCGACCGGTTCCCGGACGGTCAGCTCAGCGTCAACCTGCATGGCTACGCCGCGGCCGCCCCGCCAACCACCCAGGAGGTGCTGGTCCGTTTCCTGCACGCGCTGGGCGTGCCGCCGGAACGCGTGCCGATCGACCCGGACGAGGCCGCCGGCCTGTACCGCACACTGCTCACCGGCAAACGCCTGCTGGTCGTGCTGGACAACGCCGCCACCGCCGAGCAGGTGCGCCCGCTGCTGCCCGGCTCGTCCGGCTGCTTCGTGCTGGTCACCAGCCGCGACCGGCTCACCGGCCTGACCGCCCAGGACGGCGCCTACCAGGTGCCGCTGGATGTCCTGGACGCGGGCGAGGCCATCGACCTGCTGGGCAGGCTGGTCGGGGTGGGCCGGATGCGGCGCGAGCCGGACGCCGCCGCCGAGATGGCCGCCATCTGCGGGCACCTGCCGCTGGCGCTGCGCATCGCGGGCGCCAACCTGGCGATCCGGCCGCTGATCAGCATCGCCGACTACACCCAGGAGCTGCGCGAGCGCGGCCGGATGACCGGGCTGGCGGTGGCGGGCGACGAGTCCGGCGCGGTCCGCGCCGCCTTCGACCTGTCCTACGAGAAATTGGTGCCCGCCGCGCGCAGGCTGTTCCGGCTGCTCGGCCTGGTCCCCGCCACCGACGTCGACCCGGCCGCGGCGGGCGCGCTCAGCGGCCTCTCCCCCGGCGACGTCACCCGGCTGCTGCGGGTGCTCGACCACGGCAACCTCATCCGCGAGCACAGCCGCGGCCGCTACACCTTCCACGACCTGCTGCGCGAGTACGCCTCCGGCCGCGCCGCGGCCGAGGACGCCGAGCCGGAGCGCGCCGCCGCCGTGGTCGCCCTGTTCGACCACTACCTGCGCGAGATCGAGGCCAACAGCGCGGTGCTGTGGCGGGTGGTCGGCACGGTGCCCGAGCAGGGCGCCGAGGAACGCGCCATGGCCTGGCTGGACGCCGAGCGGGCCAACCTGGTCGCCGCCGCCACCGCCGCCTCCGGCCTCGGCCTGCACCGCTACGCCTGGCGCTTCGCCGAGGCCATGCGCCAGTACTTCTGGAACCGCGGGCACGGCGCGGACGGCCTGGCCGTCGGGCACGCCGCGCTGGCCGCCGCCCGCGAGGCGCGCAACCTGGACGCCGAGGCGTCCGTGCACGACCTGCTCGGCCTGATCCACACCAACCTCAGCGACTACGTGGCCGCCATCGAGAGCCACCGCTGGGCGCTGGAGCTGAGCCAGTCCACCGGCAACCGCATCGTCGAGGCCGCCGCCCTGCACAACCTGGGCCGCGCGCACTCCCAGCTCGGCCAGCCCGCCCAGGCGTCGGCGTTCTACGAGCAGGCACTGGAGCTCAACCGGGTCATCGGCAACCGGTTCGGCGAGGCGGGTGCGCTGAACTACCTGGGCAGCACAGCGCTGTCGCTCGGTCGCCCGCAGGAGGCCATCGACCGGCACACCGAGGCGTTGGAGCTGAGCACCCGGATCGGCAACCGGCACGTGCAGGCCGCCGCCTGCCAGGGCCTGGGCCTGGCGCTGTGGGCGATGGGCGAGCTGCCAAGGGCCGCCCGCCGCTACCGCGAGGGCATGGCCATCTGCCGCCGCTACGGCTACCGACACGGCGAGGTCAGCATGCTCATCTGCCTGGCCGAGACCGGCTGCGACGCGGGCGACTACGCCACCGCCGCCGCCCAGGTCCGACAGGCCATGGAGGCGGGCAGGCAGCTCGGCGAGCGCAGGCACGAGGTCAGCGGCCTGGACATCCTGGCCACCATCCAGCAGCGCACCGGCGAGTGGTCCTCCGCCGCCATCCACTACACCCGGGCGCTGAGCCTGGCCCGCGAGATCCGGTTCGGCTACGGCGAGGCGTCCATCCTCACCGGCCTGTGCGCCCTGTACCGCCGCACCGGCGACCCGCGCTCGGCCATCGAGCACGGCATCGGCGCGCTGGCGTTGATGCGCGACACCGGCATGCGTGCGCTGGAGGCACGGGCACTGACCGAGCTGGCACACGCGCAACTGGACAACGGCGACACCGAGGCCGCGGTCGAGCACATCGAGCAGGGCCTGGACATCGCCGTCCGCACCGACCAGACCCTGGCCGAGGCGCGCGCCCGACACGTGCGCGCACTGGCCCGTCAGGTCACGGGGGACCGGGCGGGTTCCTTCGCCGACTGGCAGGGCGCGCTGCCCACGTTCGAACGGCTGGGCGTACCGGAGGCCGCACACGTGCGCGCCCTGTTGGCAGCCCTCACATTGGACTAGTGGTGCGACCCAGAACGTCGACCGCGTCTCGACCCGCCCACGACGTGCCTGACGGCACCGCCGAAACGACCAAGTACATCCAGTACGAGGCCGTCCCGGCGGCACCGCCAGACACGCCGTGGACCCGCCGATACACGGCCGACGTTCTGAGTCGCACCACTAGTTACCGGGACTAGCTACGCGGGACTGGCTACGCGGCTTCCGGCTGGTCGGCCGAAGCGGAAGTGGACCGTCGTGGTGTGCCGGTCGTCTCGTGCATCCCCGACCACACCATCGACATCGGCACCGCGATCAGCACGCCGAGCAGGCCCGCCAACGCCACCGTCTGCATCGCCGAACCCAGCAACTCGGCCACCGCGCCACCCAACGCCACACCCAGGCCCTGCGACACCCGCAGCCCGGTGCGCGCGGCCCCGAACGCGGCACCGCGGATCTCGTTCGGCACCAGTGTGTTGAACACGGCCATCACCGTGATCTGGTACGCGCCCACCGCGCCCGCCAACGCGAGCAGCAGCAGCGCGAGGATCAGGCTCGGCTTGAACACGAACAGCACCAGCACGCCCACCGACGCCGTGGCCAACGCGCCGATCAGCCGCGGCCGGTGCCGCGCGGGCACGAAGTGCGAGATGACGAACGTGCCCACGATGAAGCCCAGCGGGTCGGCGGCCAGCAGCCAGCCCACCGCCTCCGGGGCCGCGCCCGCCTCCCTGGCCAGCGGCGCGGCCAGGCCTTCCGGGATCACCGCCAACCCGACCAACCAGGACAGTGTCAGCAGCACCCGCAGCCTGCGGTCGCCGAACACCCACTTGGCGCCGTCGAACCAGCGGTCGTTCTTGGACCCGGCGGGCGGCCGGTTGCGCACGTCCCGCCACACCAGCACCGCCGACACCGCGAACGTGCCCGCGTCGATCAGCAGCGCCGGGGTGATGCCGATCGCGGTCACCAGCACGCCGCCGCCGCCCAGGCCCAGCAGCATCATGGTGTTCGTGGTGATCCCGCGCAGGTCCTGGCTGCGCAGGTAGAGCGCGTCGTCCGGGAACACCTCGCGGGTGGTGGCGTTCTGCGCGGCCATCGCGGGCGCCTGCACCATCGGCACGATGATCACCAGCACGAACAGCGCCCACAGCGGCATGTGCGGGATCGCCATCAGCCCGACCACGGCCGCCTGCACCACCGCGCAGATCACCATCAGCGTCCGGCGTCGGTAGCGGTCGGCCAGCCAGGACAGCCCGAGCCCGCCCGCGAGCGCGGGCAGGAAGGTGAGCGCGTAGATGCCCGCGGAGTAGAACGCCGAGCCGGTTCGGTTGTAGACGAGGATGGCCAGCGCCACCCGGGTCAGCTGGTCGCCCGCGACCGAGATCGCCTCGGTGAACCAGAGCGCGCGGAACTCCCGGTCCGCGAGTACCGCGGACATTCTCGGCGCTGCTCTGCCCACGTGTGCTCCCGTCCGGCGGGCGGGTGGCCCGCTCGGCTGACTCCATCCTCCGCCCCCTGGGTCTGGGCGCGGTGAACCCGGTGACGCCTGCCGCAGGGTCATCGCGGCGTCGCACAGAGTACCGGCAAGTTCGGCCGGTATCGGTACTGGTGAAGGTTCCCAGTTCCACAAAACCGACCGATGCGCCCGTCCGGCGCAATCCCGGTGACCTGTGGGTGTCAACCGGCGAGCTGAACGGCTCAGCGCGTTCGGCGCACGCCCTCGGCCACTCGGCGCCGCCCCCGCCGGGCGACCCGGGTGGCGACGGATGGTGACCAACACTGTCGGTAGCCGGTGGTGGGCTCACGGTTCACCGCCGCGGCCGGTGGGATCCGGTCGCGGGACAGGGGCCGGCGACGGGCGAGTCGGGGTGACACGGGTATGGACGGCTTGGACGGCAGGGGCTTGGACAGTGCTGTGGACGGCGGGAGCCTGGACAGTGCTGTGGACGGTGGGGGCTTGGACGGCATGGACCGGAACGGCCTGGACGGCCTGGCGGGGATGGTGTCGGCGGGGGCGGGCGGCGCGGGCCTGACCGGCAAGGCGGTCGTGGTGACCGGTGCGGGCCGGGGGCTGGGCGAGGCGTTCGCGGTGCACCTGGCGCGGGCGGGGGCGGCGGTGGTGGTCAACGACGTGGACGCGCCGCAGGCCCGGCGGGTCGCGCGGCTGATCCGGGACGCGGGCTTCCCCGCGGTGGCGAGCACGCATTCGGTCGCCGACCCGGCGGCGGCGGCCGCGATCGTCGAGCTGTGCGTCGCCGAGTACGGCGGCATCCACGGGTTGGTCAACAACGCCGGGCTCACCTACGAGGCGCTGCCGTGGGAGGACGACCCGGCGCGGGCGCGCGCGGTGGTCGAGGTGAACCTGCTCGGCGTGATCCACACCGGGTTGGCCGCGATCCGCCGGATGCGCCCGGCGGGCGGCGGCTCGATCGTCAACATCTCCTCCGGCGCCTCGCTCGGCCAGCGGACCATCGGCGTCTACGCGGCCACCAAGGGCGCGGTCTGCACCCTCACCTGCTCGTGGGCGCTGGACCTGGAGGACTGTGGCATCCGGGTGAACGCGGTCTGCCCCAAGGCCTACACCAGGATGGTGTGGACATCCGAACGCGCCGCCCGGCACACGCCGCCGGACCGCACCCCGGACCGGGTCGCGCCGCTGGTGCACTTCCTGCTCGATGACGACCGTTCGGCGGGGATCACCGGACAGATCATCCGGTGCACCGGACCGGAGTTGCACATCGTCGGACAGCCCTACCTGAAGGCGCCCGTGCTGTATCGGGACGAGTGGGACGTGGACGCGGTGACGACCGCCTTCGCCGAGGTGCTCGGCAGCCACCTGGAACCGTACGGCCTGGAGAAGCGTTCACCTTCCAGGCTGCGGAAATGGCTCGCGCCCGCGCGCACCGCCTGAACCCGGTGAGTTCGATCACGCCCGGACGGTCGGTGTCGGGAGACCGCCTGCGTGGGGCGCGCGGAACACACTGCGGTACCACGGTTGGATCTCCGCGGGCTACGACGAACGCCGCAACGGCTTCGGCGACACGTCCGAGTAGTGTCATGCTCCATTCGGGCGCTGCTTGGCGTAGCGGGGTCGCTACTGTCGGCGCAGGACGTACGGTGGAGACAGTGCCGCGCCCCCGCTGGACCGGCTCACGGCGGGGCGTGACACACGGCAGGAGCGGGACGCGATGTCCTGGGCAGCACGCGTTATCGAGCGGCAGGCGTGATCGGGAGAGCCGATCGGCCGGGGCCCGCCGGGCCCCGGGAGGGAATCCGGACACACGGGACCGTCACGGTGGACAACCGGCGGTCGGACCCGGGCGTCCCACGGGACGCGGGAACGGAAGGGAGGCACCGATGGATCTCACCCGGCACGGGAACACGGGCACGCCTCCCGGCGGCGTTCCCGGGAACCCCGGTGGGGACACAGGGGACAGTACGGTCGGGATCACCGGTCACGGGACATCGCGGGCTCCTTCGGACGATCCGGTCGACGAGTCGGCTCCGGACGGGGCGGGGGTCACCAGTCGCGAGAGCGCATCGGCTGCTCCTTCGGTCTCCGGGGGTATGGGGGACGGCGGGCTCACCAGTCGCGGGAACGCATCCACGGCTCCTTCTGGCTCGGCTCGGGCGGGGACTCTCGGGTTCACCAGTCACGAGACATCAGGCGCTCCTCGGGGATCGAGTGACGGGGCGGGGACTGATCGGGTAGGGACTACCGGGTTCACCAGTCGCGGGACATGTGCGGCTCCTCGGGATTCGGGTGGGGTAGCGGGGACTCTGGGGTTCACCAGTCGCGGGACATTCGAGACTCCTTGGGGGGCTGATCGAGTGGCGGGGACGGACGGGTTCACCAGTCGCGGGACATCTGCGGCTCCTCGGGGATCGACGGACTCGGCGGGGGCTTCCGGTCTCACCAGTCGCGGGACATCGGGGACTCCTCGGGGATCGAACGACTCGGATCGGGCGGGGACTGATCGGGTAGGGACTACCGGGTTCACCAGTCGCGAGAGCGCATCTCGGGTTCCTTCCGGGTCGGGCGGGGCGGTCGAACGGGACGGTCTCACCAGTCACGGCTGCGCATCGGGTGCTTCTCCTCGGATTCCGGTCGGTACGGACGATGCACGGTCCACTGAGGCGGGACCGGACCTGCGGGTCACCAGTCGCGGGACATTCCGGGCTCCTTCGGACGGTCGGATCGGCGGTGTGAACATGGGCGGGGAGGGGGACCTCACCAGTCGCGAGAGCGCATCACGGGCTCCTTCCGCTGCGGCGGGCTTCGGGCTGACGGACTGTGGACCGGTGGACTGCGGATCGGCTGACTGCGGGCCGGTGGACGTCGAGGGCGGTGTCACCGGTCACCGGGACGCATCGCTCGCGGCTCCTTCGCTCGATGTGGACGGTCGGTCGGCGGACACCGGTCCCCGGGCCGCGTCGGGCACACCGCCGCGGGGATCCACGCTGGACGAAACGGCTGACGGACCGGAAGGTGACGCCATGGCCGCGGATCGCAACCAGGACGACGCCGACCACGTACCCGCATCGGGGCCACCTCCTCGTGACGACCCGCGCCCCGAGACCGACCGGACCCGGGCCGCGCGCGCCGGGGCGCGGGTGTGGCGCGGGCGGTGGTTCCGGTCACGGCCAAGTGTGACCGACTCGCTCCGCAGTGAACACCCTCCGGCATGGCTCCGGTTCCGGACCTGGGGGCTGTGGACGCTTCCTCCCGCCGCCAGACGCTACGTGATCATCTTCGAGCTTGGCACGCTGGTCGCGGTTTTCCTCGCCTGTGTCACCGCGCGGGCCGCGGGCGAGTTCGACTGGCGCAGGCTCGCGGTGCTGGTCGGCGCGGGCGCGGCGCACCTGTGGCTGTCCCGGCGCACCGAGGAGACGCGCCGCGACAGCGGGCCCGGCCCGCACATGGACACCAGCGTGGTGTGGATCCTGCCCGCGATGGTGCTGCTGCCCGCGTGGATGGCCGTGCTGTCGATGTTGCTGCTGCGCGTGCAGCTGTACCCGGTGGCGCGCCGACCACTGTTCCGCTACACGTTCGGCACGGCGGCCATCCTGCTGGCCGCGATCACCTCGTACGGCGTCATCCGCTGGGGCGGGGTGGACGTGAGCGCCGAGTTCGGTGCCCGCGACGCGGCGGTGCTGGCGCTGGCCGGGCTGGCCTACTTCGTGGTCAACGCGATCGCCATCGGCGGCGTCATCGCGCTGTCCACCCCGCAGCCCACCTGGACCGCCGTGGTCGGCGGCAGCCGGGACAACGCCATGGCCGCGCTGACCACCTGCCTTGGCGCGCTGGCCGCGCTGGCCATCGCGCACGCCTGGCTGGCCCCGCTGTTCCTGGTGCCGCTGCTGTGCGCGCTGGACTGGGGCGCCCTGCAGATCGAGAACCTGCGCGGCGACGCCCGCACCGACCACAAGACCCAGCTGCTCAACTCGCGCGGCTGGCACGAGCAGGCGGGCCGCGAGCTGGCCCGCGCGCACCGGCTGGGCACCACGCTGTCCGTCGCGGTGCTCGACCTGGACTACTTCAAGCAGGTCAACGACACCTGGGGCCACCCGGCGGGCGACGCGGTGCTGCGCGCGGTCGGCAAGGTCCTGCGCGAGACCACCCGCCAGGGCGACGTGGTCGGCCGCTTCGGCGGCGAGGAGTTCGTGCTGCTGCTCCCGGACACCGACGCGGCGGGCGCGGTCCAGGTCGCCGAGCGGATCCGCCAGGGCGTCGCGGCGATGACCGTGGCGGCCACGGACAAGCGCGGCCAGCCGGTCGTGATCTCCGGCCGCACCACCTCCATCGGCGTGGCCGCCGCCCCGGGCGCGCTGGCCGACCTGGAGCTGCTGCTTCGGCATGCCGACGCGGCGGTCTACGAGGCCAAGCACGCGGGCCGCGACCAGGTCCGCTGCGCCGAACCCCCGGCCGACGTGGCCGTCTGAACGCCGCGACGCGACGGTGCACCCCGCGGGGGATTGGCGCACCGTCGTTCGGCGCGACAGCCCGAGTGGAGGTATTCCCCCGAACCGCATTCGGACAGGGGTGAGGGGGAGGTCCGTGTGGACCTCCCCCTCACCCCTGTCATGAGCCGGTCGGCGGACTACGGGCGCGAGGTGCGCAGGGTGTAGCTGCCGCCGCCGCTGTAGGCGTGGACCTGCCAGCGGTAGTAGCCGGAGGTGCCGGAGTACGACACGGACTCCGCGTTGGTCGGCGTGGTGCCACTGGCCACGTTGGCCCACGTGCTGCCGTTCCACTTCTGCAGGTACAGGTCGAAGTCCGTCCCGGCGGGACCGCTCAGGCAGCCGCGGTGGGTGCCCGACGCCGTGGTCTGGTAGTAGCTGTTGTTCGGCTGGATCGCGGTACCGCCGCCTGCCAGCGTGCCGGTGTAGGACGCGCCGGTGCAGTTGCCGGTGGGCGGCGTGCTGGTGGGCGGGGTCGTGGTCGGCGGGTTGCCGCCGTTGGTCACCAGGGTCAGCCCGTACACCTGGAGAATCTCGTTGACCGGCTGAAAGTACGTGGTGCCGCCGGAGGTGCAGTTGCCCGAGCCGCCGGAGGTCACGCCCTGGGCCTGGCTGCCGGAGATGGCCGAGCCGCCGGAGTCACCGGGCTCGGCGCACACGTTGGTGCGGATCAGGCCGGTGATGGTGCCCTCGGCGTAGGTCACCGAGGCATTGCGGGCCTGGATGGTGCCGCAGTGCCAGCCGGTGGTGGAGCCGGAGCGGCAGATCGACGAGCCGACCGGCGCGTCGGTGGAGCCCGCCACGGCCACCCGGCCGCCGGAGTAGTTGTTCACGGCGCCGACCGGCGTGTTGCCCGCGGCGACCCGGACGAACGCGTAGTCGTTGCCCGGGAAGCTGGACCCGGCGAACGAGCCGCTTGGCTGCGTGGTGCTCGCGCCGGAGGTGCCGCAGTGCCCGGCGGTGACGAACCCGCCGTTGACCGAGAAGCCGACCGAGCAGCGGGTGCCGCTGCCGATGTAGTAGGCGTTGCCGCCGACCACGTCGATCAGCTTGCGCGGCGCCTCGTCGGAGGCGACCACGCTGACCGCGTCCGCTGGCACGCCGCTGGCGGCCACGAACGCGCGGGCCGCGGACAAAGCGTTCCCGCGGGACTGGACGACGATCTTGTTGCCGGTCGGGTCCACGTACCAGCCGGGCACGGTCCGCGGGCTCTTCGCCAGGTTGGCGTCCAACCTGGCCTTCAGCTCGTCCAGCTGGGCCTCGGTGCGGCCGACCACGACGGTGTCCGCCCCGGCTGCCCGCGCGGTGGCCGCGGCGGCGTTGTCGGTGACGGCGACGACGAGCCTGCCCCGGCCCGCGTCGTACCAGGTGCCGCCGAGCCGGTTCGCCAGCTGCTTGCGCAGGCTCCGGTCGGCCTTGCTCGCGCGGTCCTCACTGGACAGCCGGGTGTCCGCCTGGGCGGCCGACAGCCCGAGGTCGCGCTGCATCGCCACGCGCATGCCGTCCTGGGCAGCCGGTGCGGCCTCGGCGGAAAGGGTGATCGCCACCGCCGTGCTCGCGACCGCGGTGGCGACCGCGAGCACAGCGGGGATTCTCGTTCTGGCCATGCCGTTCTCCTCGTGCAGGGAAGGTGTACGGATGGCCTGCGAACCGGCGCGTCGAAGCGGACCGGGTGGCTGGTCCGGTCTGGGAAGGTGCCTCGGATACGCGTCCGACGGATCATGATCAACCGGACGAAACGGTCAGCAGGGTGCCTGCGACAGTAATCCGGGTCACACACTTTTCGGACATAACATTTCGCCATAGCGGTGCGCGCTGCGCGCAGCGGCCCGCACCGGATCACATCGGCGGCACCTGCTGCTCGGGGCGCTCCACCCCGAAGCCCGGGTGGTCGCGGAGGAACTCGGTGTAGCGGCTGCTGCGCGCGATCACGTCCGCGTAGGCGGTGCTGGCCAGCTTGACCAACTGGTCGGAGAACGCGGCGGTGGCCCCGTCCGGGTGCCACCCGATCAGGTTGCGCCAGCGTAGCGGGTTGCCCGCGATCGGCACCGCCACCACACCCGGCATCTGCCGGAACATCGGCTGGCAGAGCACCACGGCGTCGCCGGACTCCACCAGGTCGATGCAGCTCACCACGTCGGTCTCGTAGAGCGTGCGCGGGGTGAACCCGGCGCGCGCGCAGGCCGCGGCGAAGCAGTCGGCGAAGCAGCCGTCGCCGGGGGTCGCGCCCCACTGGGCGCCCGCCAGGTCGGCCAGTTCCACCTCGGGCTGCTGGGACAGCGGGTGCTTGTCCGAGAGCAGCACGAACACCGGGTCGGTGGCCAGCGTCCGCCAGATCAGGCCCGGCTGGGACGGCGGCGGGGCGTCCCCGCACACGCCGACCAGGGTGTAGTCCACCCGGCCGTCGGCGACCATCGCGGCCAGCTCCTCCGACGACCAGGACACGTGCGTGGTCACGTGCAGGTCCGGGTAGGCGGCGTTGAGCTGGTGCACCAGGCCGCCGAGCACCGGTCCGGTGGCCGACCCCAGGCGCAGCCGGGACGGGGTGTCCCCGGGCAGCGCGGCGTTGTTGGCGAACCGGGCGGCCTCCTCGCGCAGGCCGGAGACCGCGGGCAGCAGCAGGCGGGCCCGCTGCAGCACCAGCTCGCCCAGCGGGGTGGGCCGGGCTCCCTTCCGGTCGCGCTCGAACAGCGGCCCGCCCAGGGCCCGCTCGATCCGGTGGAGCTGAGCGGTCAGTGCCGGTTGGGCGAGGCCGAGCGTGGACGCGGCCTTGGTGATGCTGCCCGCCTCGGCGACCGCAACGATGATTTTGAAGTGGCGCAGCTCCAGCTCCATAGGACAAAGCTAGGCCGAAGGATCACCGACGCCAAGCTTTAGGACCAGGGCGCACGAGTTCTGTCGATTGTTGAGCGCGGGTGCGCTGAACGGTGCAACTCTGAACACACAGAATACGTCGGACGGTGTTAAGCCGCTGCGCACCGTCTCCGGGCCGTCATCGGGGGTATACGTCCGTAGACTATCCCGAATCTGCAAGTTGCACGATGGAAGTCGACGGATTGCATGCTCCCGGCTGCCACTGTCGCGTTCCGCGATCCGTTGGCGCGCGGGCGTAACCGGGAGTGGCGAACTGCTTCGTGGCGAAGCAATCGACCGGCACGCCACCCGTCCACACGCGTTGACCCGGTGTTGGTTCAGACAACTGGGAGCGTGTGTCCGGCTGTTCGCGCTGCGTGACCACCGGAGTTGTCGATCAGCGCACAGCTGCTTGCGGCGCCTGGGTTTTCGGTCGTACACAGCACGGAGAACGGCGTGAGAGCGCTCCACCGGAAGACCGCAGTGGACAGTCCACCCCAGACCGACCGCTACCTACTTCCCGGTCGGTTCCGGCCCTCGGCGGGCGCGCAGGTAGCCGCCGACGATCGCCAGGGCGACGAAGATGCCGGTCACCACGCAGATCGACACCTGGATGAGCCCCTCGCGCAGCTGCGTCGAGCTCGGTGCCACACCGGCGGCCAGCGTGCGCGCGAAGCCGCCGACGGACACGTCCGCGGTCGACGCCATCACCGTCACGGCCCGCACGGCGGCCAGCGCGAGTCCCGCAGCGACCACGCCGACGACCGTCCGCCACGGCCGCCGCGGCGGCGCGTAGCGGGGCGGGATCGTCTCCACCGGTAGGCGTTTACGGAGGTTGCGGGCGGCCCACCAGGCGAGCACCACGACGCCTACAACGCTGCTCAGGTACTGCAGGAAGTTGTACCGGGGCATGCCGACCCACAACCATTCCCGCAATGACGGAAAGTGCTCGACACCCCACCCGTAGTGGTGCGTGAAAGAGTCCCAGACGATGTGGGTGACTCCGCCGAGCAACACCGACACCACTACCCACAGCACACCCATGGGGTTCAGCCGGGGCGCGGGCGGCAGCGGCAGCATCCGCGACCGCAGCCAGGCCGGGGCCAGCGCCACCACGGCGGGCAGGACGAACGCCCAGTACAGCGCCAGCACGACCAGCGCGACCGGCAGGTCGTTGGTCACCAGCCCGAGCCAGGTGTGCGACCGCTCGTCGACGCCGGGTTCGAGCGCGATGAAGTACAGCAGATCCGGCGACATGGACCCGACCACCAGGGCCGACCCGACGAACGGCGTCCGCCGGACCAGCGGCAACACGGCGGCGGCATGCGAGATCGTGTACGGCACACCTTCACCATGCCGGCGCCCCGTGTCCCCGATGGGGTCGAGTGGTGGACATCCTGTGCAGGTGGTCCGGGCAAAGGAAGCGGGCCGCCCCTCCCGGTGGAGGAACGGCCCGCGACCGGTTTCCGGTGCTTACGCGATGCCCGCGAGCTTCCAGATCGCGTAGGCGATGGCGTCGGTGTGCCGGTCCAGCGACTGCACGTTCACGTTGCTGATCTTGTCGCAGGACTTGTGGTAGCAGGCGTCGAACGCGGTGTTCGCCGTCCCACCCCACTTGCGCGCCTGCGCGGCCGTCTTGCGGTCCTCGGCCCCGCTGAACAACCCACCGGTCGGCACCCCGGCCCGCGCGAACGCCGCGTGGTCCGACCGCCCGCCGACGGTCACCGTCTCGGTCTGCACGTTGATCCCGACGAAGTACTCCTCCAGCGTCTTCTGCAGGGTGGTGGAGCCGGTCGGCTGCCCGCTGGACGAGTACACGAAGTAGCCCGGGTTCGGCGACCCGGTCATGTCGAAGTTCAAATATCCCTTGATCTTCGACTTCTCCGCCGCGGACAACGAGTTCACATAGGCGGTGGACCCCACCAACCCCAGCTCCTCCCCACCCCACCACGCGAACCGCAGGTGCTTCGTCGGCTTCGCCTTCGCCTGCGACACCGCCAACGCCACCTCGATCAACCCGGCCGACCCGGTCCCGTTGTCATTGATCCCGGGCCCCGCGGGCACGCTGTCCAGATGCCCGCCTGCCATCAGGATGTTGTTCGCGTCCCCACCGGGGTAATCGGCGATCAGGTTGTACCCGGTCGCCCCCTGCGACGAGAACGTCTTGATGGTGGTGGTCCACCCGGCCCCGTCCAGCTTCCCCTTCACATAGTCGATGGAAGCCTTATACCCACTACGCCCATGCGCCCGGTTCCCTCCATTCGAATTGGCGATACTCTGCAACTGGTTCAAATCGGCCTGCACAGCCTGCACAGAGATATCCGGCGCCGCCACCACACCCTGCCCGGCAGCGGAAGCCCCACCCCCCAACGGCACCACGACCCCCGCCGCCCCGGCAGCCACCGCCGCGACCACGACCCCGATCCGCTTCGTTCGCATATCCCCGACCTCCTCAGGATGGAAGGAACAACCCGTCCATCCTGGGTCCCGAACGCGGCCGCCCGAAAGAACTGTTAATTACCCTTCTTCCCACTCCATAACAGACCCCACAAAACCCCAAGTCAAACCCGCTGCGGATGTTGACATTGGCAAAAGTGAACAACTCAAAGGCTTGGCAGGCTGCCTGCGCACCCCGAGTTCCGACTCTTGGGCGCTCTTCGCATCTCGATCGTCGGGCCTCGATGTCATCTGTTGGGCCGCGAGGACGCAGACCTCATGTCGTCCGGGTGGCAGTCTTGCCTGCGCGGAATCTCTGCGCCGCAACCAGAGGTGGTGCATGGCGCGTTGATTGTGGCCACTCGCTCTGGATAAGGGGTATCCCGCCCGAAATATCGCGCCGCCCGCGCGGTTTTTGTTTCACCGCAGTCCTGCCTGGTAACCGATCGGGGTACTGGTTGAGCCGATCGTGTATGGCCTCGGCATCGTCTGGACGGAAACCGGTCGATCTTCGACCATGGGTGTTACGGGTGCGAAGGAGAGTGCGATGTGGGTGTCGGGTCGACAGCAGGATGTCGTGCACCATGCGGGGCGGCACGGAGGTTACCGACATTGCAAGAGGTCGCAATCACGATCGCTTTGGCGGTGGGTACCGCCTTGATGCAGACGTTGATGAAGGGGATAAGCAGGACCAACCTGCCCGGAAAAGCTCACGGGCTCACCCGAGACGATGCATTGTTCTGGACGGATTGGACGGTCGCGGCCATGGTCGCCTTGTCCGGGTCGGTGATCGCCGCCGCAGTGCAGAACAAGGTCGTCCCGTGGAAGCAGCCGCTGGCGATGGCCATCGTGTTCCTCCTCAGCTGCAGCGTCCTGCCGTTCTGTCTGCGGGTATTCGCCTATGAGAAGCACGCTCGACTTAGGAAATGGGGATACAAGGGGCTCGGGTGGATCTTCGTCTGCAATTCGATCGGTATTCTGATCCTGCTCGGCGCGGTATTCGCGGGAGTGAATGTATATGAATTCAAATGATCCTGACGAGATCGGCAGGGGCGAGGGTGCGTCAGAATGTGATCCGACACCTCGGCATTCACGCGCGATCGAGGTCACGGCGGCGATCGGTGGTATCTCGACCGTGGGTGCCGCGGTCGCTGCCGTGGTGCTGGCCGCAGGCGTGGACGCGGTCCCTTCGATCGCGGCCACCATCGCTGCTGCCGGGGCCATCACGGCCGCTGTGGAATCCCAGAGGATTCTCCGAATGAAGAGAAGGGGCGAGGGCGAGGGATAGCCTTCCGCCTGGGACGACCCTGGTCATGCTCCCTTGAGTGGTGGGCGCCGCACGACAGGTCGTCGGACCCAGGGCACACGCCGCCATCGACGCATGACCTCCGTAACGCCCCACGCACTTGCTGTCGTGCTGCCGAGTGAAGCATCTGTGTGCAACTTTGGAATCATATGGTGCAGTTTCTAGGAAACCGAGGGTTTGCGGACCTTCCTCAGGCGCCGGGGTTCTCGATAGTGCCGCTTGCTGTTTATCGTACGATTCGCGTTGTTGGTGGAAAGGCTGAACTATCTCACCTGAATCCGACAACGGTGTGAATCCAGGTGGGTTACTTCTGGATTGCGCCAATTCGGTCGGCGAGCTCTGCGGCGTCTGAATTGTTCGGCTGGCGGCCGGTCGCGTCGCGTAGAATGGTGAGGTCATCGATAAGACGTTTGGAGCGAATATTTGCGGCCAAGTCGGCAGCCTGGTGGCCCATATGAATGCCGGTTACGGCGTCTCCGCCCGTGAGGTGGCTCGTGGCAAGGGAAGCGAGAAGAAAGGCGAGGCGTTTGGTGCGACGACTGTGGGGTTGGTTAGTGGCTTCGGTGAGGGTGTCGATGGCTTGGGTGGCGTGGGCAGGGTTGTGAGTTGCAAGGATGGTGTGGACTAGGCCGGTTTCGCCGGTGAGGAGGGTGCGTGTATATGTGCGAGGTGCGGGAAGTGGATTTACCGTCAGGTTGTCGAGGGCTGATTCGGCCCGGGCGAGGGTGTCTACGGCGAGAGTGGGGTTGTTCGTTTCGGCGTGAACTCGTGCGTGGGAGGCCAGGATGAGCGCGCGAAGTTCGCCGGAACTAGCGTGGTCGGCTGAGAGAGTGGCGAGTGTGAAGGCGCTGTGAGCATCGGTGTAGTGGCGTTGTTGGGTATAGATGCGGCCGATTTGATTGAGAGCCAGGGCAGCGCGCATGTGGTCGTCGGCCTGACGGGAGATGGCCAAGGCTTGGCCGGAGTAGCGGAGGGCCGGGCCAGAGAGGCCCACACCGTGGGAAGACCAGCCTGCCAATGTCAACAGATCAGCGAGGACGGCGCGGAGTTGGTCGCCTACTTCGTCTGAGTGGCTTGCCCCGAGGAGGCTGCGAGCCCAGCCAAGTTGAGCGATGACCGCGTCGCGGACGGCGCCACCGCCTAGTTGTTGTTCCTGGGTCCAGAGGACGCGGGTAAGTTCGCGGAGCTGGTCGACCTCGGTGTTGCCGACGCGGGACGGTGCTGGCGTGGCGACGGCGGTGCTGGCGAGCAGGGCGAGGTCGGCGCCGGTGAGAGTGGCGCCCATGGCGATCTTGGCGAGCATGCCCATGAATTCTCGGCGGTCGGGCACAGTGGACACCGCCTCTCTCGGGGTAGGTGTGTTGTCTGCGGATGTGTGCGCCAGCCCCATGAGACCACGGGGGATGGCCAGGCCGTCAGCAATGCGGGCGAGAAGGTCGTAGGTGATGACCTTGCGCCCGCGCATGATCAGCGAGACCTCGGGTTGCGCTTGGCCTGCGAGAATCGCGATGCGACGTTGAGAAATTCCGTGTCGCTTGAGTAGCTGGTACACCGTGGTGATGTCGCGCTCGGCCAGTGCGGAGCGCATGACCGGGTGGTCCCAGATCACTGGGTCGGGTTGTTCAACCGGGTTGCCCCATGTCTTCATGGCTGATTGCTCCGCGTCTGCCCTGGTCATGCTGTTGGTAGCACATCTAGTACCCACGGTAACCCCAGCGCGGGCGGCAGGTCATCCGCAAGGTTCCGGCCCTATATGTCGGGCATATCAGTTGGTGGTCTTAGGTCGATCGCATGCTCGCGGGCGCTTGCGTGCCACCTGTTTGCGTAACCCTGCGTAATACCCTATATGGCCATGGGGCTGGGCTCTCCTCTAGCCCGCCCCCTTCTCCAAGCTCGGTGTCCTAACCGACAATCCCTTTGGAGACAGGCATGACCGAGCAGCAGCGCCCGCGACCAGTGGCCCCCAAAGGGGGTGCTGATTACCTCCTGTCCCGCCTACCGCAGGCCACCGCCGAGATCGTCAAGAACGCCGACCCGACGCAACCATGGCCGGTGGGGGTGCCCTCGCTGGTCGACGATCTCAACGACCTGATCAAGTACGCCGAGGCCATCAATCGAGTCTTGGAACTCGGTAGCCTCGGTGACGGCCTTGAGGTCGCCTTCCGTCCGGCCGCGTGGAAATCCACATCGCAGGCGATCGCGCCGAATCCTGTTCACACCTGCTGGCCTGGCGCGACACGCTGACCGATACCTCGCTCTATCTCCAGCTCGGCGACGGCTTGGCCGAACCCCATGTCGACATGTCCGGACGCTTCTGCGACGGAACCGCTGTCACCATCACCGCGCCGCTCGGCGAGGACGACGTCACCGATCTGACCAGCAACCAGGTTGGCGACCAGGTACTGAGCTGGCTCACCACGCACGCACTCTGAGAGCCTTGCCCCCACCCCACTGGGATTCGAGGGGTTGGGGTGGGGGCATTCCTCAGGTGTAGAAGGGCGTCGCTGCTGAGTCGCGGGCGTGGCCGAGTCGGAGGCGAATCGAGGGGTGGATCGCGTCCCCCAAGCCGTCAATGTCGCTCTGGGAAATCCAGAGGGCTTCCTTGCTCTCGCTGCTGGTGCGCAGCTCCCCGCCGAGAGCGTTGGCGCGGAAGCAGATCGAGAACTCTTGGCGGACTTCGCCGTCGGTGTAAGCGACGACGTGGTGGGGGTTGCTGTAGATGCCGATCAGGCCTCGATGTCGCCGAGTTCGTGGGTGCCGCCCGGGATCGAGTACAGGTTGTTGTCGGAGCGGCGGATCATGAGGACACGGCCTTGGTCGTCCTCGACGTAGGCGCTGCACGCGATGGCGATGCTGTTGGCCTGTGGGGCGTCAGGGGCGTTGAGGTAGTCCTTGCGGGCCAAGAGGTGCCGTCGGCGGCCTTGGCTGCTGGCTGTTTGATGAACTTGGGGCGTTCCACCAGGAACAATGCCGCGTGCATCAGCAGTTCGACGTGTTCGGTGGCGTCCTCGATGACCCACGACGTCTACATGGGACGGGGTGCGGTGAGTCGTGACCCGGCCGTGGCGTTGGAAAAGGCCTGCGGGCAAAGTGGCGAATAAGTGGAAACTTTGATCATGGACACCATCGCGCGCACAGCCCGGGGGTCCGGGGGCGAAGCCCGCCGGGCGGGGTCCGGGGGCCGCGCCCCCGGAAAACACAAGAGACCGAGGACGGTTCGCGCTTTACCGCGAACAAGCCTCGGCCACTCGGTCGTGCGCCGCCAGGGACTCGAACCCCGAACCCGCTGATTAAGAGTCAGCTGCTCTGCCAGTTGAGCTAGCGGCGCCCGCGAGGTTCGCTCCTGGTGGAGGTCCCCTGCTGACGGGTGAAAAGTTAGCACAGGGTGTCGCGGAGGCTGAAATCCGGGGGTGGTGTCGGCCGCCACTCCTTCGTGTCTGGGCGGTCGGGCACACTGTTCCCAGAGGTCGGGGCGAGTAGGGAGCGGTATGTCGAGGGGTGGGCGCGCGCTGGGGTGGGGTGCGGGGTTCGTGGTGGCGGGCCTCGTGGTCACGGGCTGTTCGGTTGAGGAGGGGCCGGTGTCACCCGGTCCGGTGAGCGCGACCGCGTCCGCGACATCCGCGGCGCCCGTGCCCGCCCCGGTTCCGTTGGCGTTGGCGTTGACGCCGGTGGACAAGGCGGCGGATGTGGCGCCGGGGGAGCCGGTGACGGTGGCGGCGACCGGGGGGAAGCTGACCGAGGTCGTGGTGACGGGGCAGGACGGTCGGGCGGTCGCGGGTGCGTTGGCGGCCGATGGCGGGTCGTGGCGGAGTACCGAGGTGCTCGGGTACGGCAAGACCTACACCACCACCGCGAAGGCGCAGGACGGTTCCGGCAAGCCCGCGACGTCCACGTCCACCTTCAGCACGGTCAAGCCGAAGCGGCAGACCGCGCTGTCGATGAACCCGTTGGACGGGCAGAAGGTCGGGGTCGGGCAGCCGTTCGCGTTCTACTTCGATGCCGCGATCGCGGACAAGGCCGCGGTGGAGAAGTCCATCCGGGTCACCGCGTCGCCCGCGGCGGAGGGGGCGTTCTACTGGTTCGGGGACAAGGAAGTGCACTGGCGGCCCAAGGATTACTGGAAGCCGGGCACGACGGTCACCGTGGACGCGGCCGTCTACGGGAAGAACCTCGGCAACGGCGTGTTCGGCAAGGAGGACCGGAAGGCGACCGTCACGATCGGCGACTCGGTGGTCGCGGTGGCCGACGGCGGCACGCACCAGATGACGGTCACGGTCAACGGTGTCGTGGCGCGCACGATCCCGGTGTCGCTGGGCAAGAAGGGCCACGAGACCCCGTACGGCACGTACACGGTCATGAGCGAGCACACCGACTACACGATGGACTCCTCCACCTACGGCGTCCCCGCCGACGCCGCGGGCGGCTACCGCACCAAGGTGGCGGTGGCCAGCCGGATGTCCAACAGCGGCATCTTCTACCACTCGGCGCCGTGGTCGGTGCGCGACCAGGGTGTCCGCAACGTCAGCCACGGCTGTATCAACATGTCCACCGAGAACGCCGCCTGGTTGCAGAGCATCTCGACCAAGGGCGACGTCATCGTCGTGCAGAACTCCGGCGGACCCGCCCTGGAGGCCTGGGACGGCCTGGGCGACTGGCAGATCCCGTGGGAAACCTGGCAGCAGGGCGGCAAACGCTAACGAGTCACGACGCGGAGCTCGTCCCGGCCGACCGTGACGTGGTCGCCGGGGTGGACCTGGCGGCCGCGCCGCTGTTCCGGCTCGCCGTTGACGGCGACCTCGCCCGCGTCGAGAAGGTCCTTGGCGTGCACCCCGTCCTCGGCGATCCCGGCCAGCTTGAGCAGCTGGCCGAGGCGGATCATGTCGTCGCGGATCTCGATGTCACGCATGCACCGACCCTAAACGCAGGTGCGGGCCGCCCGGTGCTCGGGCGGCCCGCACCCGGTTCGGCCTACAGCGCGCCGGTGTAGCCCTGGATCCAGGACCGGTGCGCGACCACGTCGGTGTAGATCGACGGCGCCTGCGCGCACTGCGACCCGCCGCCGGACCGGCTGGTGGCGCCGGTCAGCTGCCAGCCGCCGCCCGCGGAGATCACCTGCGGGCCGCCGGAGTCGCCGTAGCAGGCGCCCGCGCGGCCGCCGGGGTTGTTGGTGCAGATCTCGATGGAGCCGGAGATCCCGCCGCACCGGCTGTCCGCCACGACCGAGGTGTCCAGCTGCTGCAGCTGCACCGGCGCGCCGCAGCCGCCCGCCGCCGGGCAGGTCTGGCCCCAGCCGATGATCCGGCTCGCCTGCCCGGTCGCCCCGGAGCTCGCCGCGATAGCGACCGGGGCCTGCGTCACGCTGCTGCTGAGCTGCAACAACGCGATATCGTACGACGTGCGGTAGCTCGGGTGCACGATCACCCTGGACACCCGTGCGAGCGTGCCCCCGCTGGTCCGGTTCGTCGTCCCGACCCGGACCTGGATGCTCGCCGCGGACCGGCCCTGCACGCAGTGCGCCGCCGTCACGATCCAGTTCGCCTTGATCAGCGACCCGCCGCAGAAGTGGCCGCCACTCGTGCTCTGCAACGACGCCATGAAGCTGTAGGTCTGGCTCGCCGGGCTCCCGCCCACGATCGCGGGCGACATGACCGGCCCACCGTCCGCCGCCGCGTCCGCCACGGCGGGCGCCGAGACCACCGTCGCCACCGCGGCCACGAACCCGAGCAACAAGCTGCGCACCTTCATCGGGACTCCCTTCCGCGCCGGGGCCCTCACCCAGCGCCGAACCCCCAAATTAGGTACATACCGGACACTCTGACCACACCCCGGCACTCATCCCCAGTTGCCAGACGCGATGTACCAGTTACCAGACAGCTCGCCCGAAACATGACCTAGTGTCCGAATAACAACACCCATCAGCCCATATACCGAACACCAGCCCCAACATTGGCTCACCCATGAGCCGCGCCGGCTCACCCGGCGGCTCTGCGCCAGGCCCTGCTGGTTCCCCGTCGACTTTCGATGCCCGCCAGGGCGAGAAGCCCGCACCGTGGGGGTCTGGGGGCTCGGCCCCCAGAAACGACGAACGGGCGATCCCCGCTCGCGCTTTCCGCGAGCATGGATCGCCCAATCGCCCGGGTGAGTGACGGGACTTGAACCCGCGACTTCCTGGACCACAACCAGGTGCTCTACCAGCTGAGCTACACCCACCATCGCTCCACGAGGGCTTGGCCCCGTGGTGCTGGAATATCGTAGCGTGCCTCCCGGCCCGGGTTGAACCGGGTTACCGGTTCTCGGCGAGCAGGGCGCCCGCGACGGCCTTGGCCTCCTCGGTGCTGGGGCCGGGGTCGGGCACGAACACGGTGCCCCGGTAGTAGCGCAGCTCGCGGATGGACTCGCGGATGTCGGCCAGGGCGCGGTGGGCCAGGCCCTTCTCCGGCTGCGCGTAGTACACGCGCGGGTACCAGCGGCGGCACAGTTCCTTGATGGAGGAGACGTCGACCATGCGGTAGTGCAGGTGGGCGTCGAGCAGCGGCATGTCGCGGGCGATGAAGCCGCGGTCGGTGGCGATGGAGTTGCCGCAGAGCGGGGCGGTGCGCGGCTCGGGCACCCACTGGCGCACGTACTCCAGGACCTGCGCCTCGGCTTCCTCGATGGTCAGCGTGGAGGCGCGGACCTCCTCGGTGAGGCCGCTGCGGCCGTGCATGTCGCGGACGATCTCGGGCATGCCCGCGAGCCGGTCGTCGCCGGTGTGCACGACGAGGTCGATACCGTCGCCGAGGATGTTCAGTTCGGAGTCGGTGACCAGGGCGGCGATCTCGATCAGGGCGTCGTGGCCCAGTTCGAGTCCGGTCATCTCGCAGTCGATCCATACCAGGCGGTCGGTCACCCGGCGAAGCTTAGTCCGACACGTCGGATGTTCGGCCCGCTCACCCGCGCGCCGCGCCGGACCGGGAGTGTCGCGGGTGGACTGGGCCGCTTGGAGTAGGCCCTGTGGCGGCGGGCCCGGGGATGGATCACGCTGGTCGCCATGGGCAAGGATGTCGAGCCGACGGAGTTCACCGGAGCGGACCGGGCACGGTTCCGGCAGAAGGTGCGGCGCTGCCTGGACGTGTTCGCGCAGATGCTGGCGGAGTCCCGGTTCGAGGCGGACCGCCCGATGGCGGGCGTGGAGATCGAGCTGAACCTGGTGGACGACGCAGGCGAGCCGTCGATGCGCAACGCCCAGGTGCTCGACGCCATCTCGGACCCGGCCTTCCAGACCGAGCTGGGCCGGTTCAACATCGAGATCAACCTCCCGCCGCAGCGGCTGGGCCCGGACGGCCTGCGCCGGTTCGAGGACCTGGTCCGCGCCGACCTGAACGAGGCGGAGGCGAAGGCGGCCAGGGTGGGCGCGCACATCGTGATGGTCGGCATCCTGCCGTCGCTGCGCCCGGAGCACACCGGCTCGGGCGCGCTGTCGGCGAACCCGCGCTACCGCCTGTTGAACGAGCAGGTCCTGGCCGCCAGAGGCGAGGACCTGCAGATCAACATCGGTGGCGCCGAACGCCTGGTCACGGCGGCCGACTCGATCGCCCCGGAGAGCGCGTGCACGAGCGTGCAGTACCACCTGCAGGTCGCCCCGGACGACTTCGCGCGGTTCTGGAACGCGAGCCAGGTGGCGGCCGGTGCCCAGGTGGCGGTGGGGGCGAACGCGCCGTTCCTGTTCGGCAAACACCTGTGGGCGGAGACCAGGGTGGCCCTGTTCGAGCAGGCCACCGACACCCGCCCGGACGAGCTCAAGGCCCAGGGCGTCCGCCCGAGGGTGTGGTTCGGCGACCGGTGGATCACGTCGATCTTCGACCTGTTCGAGGAGAACGTGCAGTACTACTCGGCCCTGCTGCCCCTGTGCGACGAGGAGGACCCGGCGGAGGTCCTCGACCGGGGCGACATCCCGCAACTGCACGAGCTGCGGCTGCACAACGGGACGGTCTACCGCTGGAACCGCCCGATCTACGACGTGGTGCGCGACCGGCCGCATCTGCGCGTGGAGAACCGGGTGCTGCCTGCCGGGCCGTCGGTGGTGGACACGATGGCGAATGGGGCGTTCTACTTCGGACTTGTGCGGGCGTTGGTGGACCAGGATCGTCCTATCTGGACTCAGATGAGCTTCGCCGCTGCCGCGGACAATTTTCATGCTTCTGCGCGTAATGGGATTGACGCGCGGATGTATTGGCCGGGGGTGGGGGAGGTGCCTGCCACGGAGCTGGTGTTGCGGAAGTTGCTGCCGTTGGCCTATGAGGGGCTCGATGCGTGGGGGGTTGCGACCGCGGATCGGGATCGGCTGCTGGGGATCATCGAGCAGCGGTGTCTGACGGGGCGCAATGGTGCTACTTGGCAGGTGGATGTGGTGCGCTCGTTGGAGCGGGGGGACGTGGACCGGCGGGAGGCATTGCGGGAGATGACGTGTCGGTATCGGGATCTGATGCATACCAACGAACCTGTGCATACGTGGCCGGTCGACTGAGCTTGTCCACAGCGGAGGGATGCCTCAGGGCTTGATCAGGAATTGGCGGATGAGGTCGGGAACGGCCTCGTCCGCCACCGCCAGCCCCTGTGCGTCGCCAAGATCCCGGATCGGGTAGGCGCCGTTGCCCGCGGCGGTGATGGCGGTGAGGGTGAAGAGGTGGGCGCGGCGTTGGAAAAGGGTGCGAGTGAGCTTCCAGCCGATGATGCCGGTGCGTTGCAGCGCGACCGTACGACGATCCAGCGTCCCCGAGCGGGAGATCAGGTAGCGGTCCGTGAGGGCGTGACCGAGCACGCGGTACCGGTCAAGTCCGACAAGGACCGACAGCGGCAGCAGTACCAGCGACAGCAGCCACACCCAGCTCGGCCAGTCCGCAACGACGTGCAGTCCATACAGCACAGCCACGAACACCACCGTCGGCACGACCGCACGCACGATCCGGCGGGTGCGTGCCCGCAGCGGGTGGCTGGTGATCGGTTCGGCGGTCGGTGTCGTGGATACCGCGAGTACGTCGGCGGCGACGCGTTCGGCTTCCGTGCGTGGAGCGGGTGGGACCAACAGGTTGCTGCCGCCCTGCCGGTTCAGGCCCGTGGTGATCGCGGTGAGCCGCGCGCCGTCCGCGGTGCGCAGCAGCAGTGGTTGGTGCAGGGCCACCCCGCGCAGCCGCTTCTCCTCGATTGACACCGAGCGGGTGGTGAGCAGGCCGCGGCGGACGCGGACTGTGCCGTCGTGGTGGCGGGTGAGGTTGTAGTTGTGGTTCTGCAGCAGATACCCCAACAGCGATGCGAGCACGGACAGCACAACCACCACCCCGGCCGTCACCGGCACGAGAGTGGTCCAGTCCGTGCGGCCGAGCCAGCCGAACACCCTGCGGATCAGGCCGACCTCGGAGAAGCGCAGGTTCAGCTCGTTGGCCAGGTTCATCAGGAACCCCACCAGGATGCCGATACTGACCAGCCCCGACAGCGACAACGGCGCGTACCGGCACCAGCGTTTGTCCAACGTGGACAGCCGAGTGCCCGCGTCCCCCTGCGGTGCCTGCACGCTCGTGCGTTGCAGGAACACCTTGCGGAGGCGGTCGGCCTCGGCGGCCGTGACCGCGTCCAGGACGACGACGCCCTCGCCCGGTTTGCGCTCGTGTTGGCCGGTGCCGACGCGCACGGCGGACAGGCCGAACAGGCGGTGGCCCAGCTTGGCGGTGAGGTCGACGGTGCGGATGCGGTCGCGCGGGATGGAGCGGCGGCGGCGGACGATCACGCCGTGGTGGAGCTCGACCTGGGTGTCGGTGATCCGGTACTTGGTCGTCAGCCAGGACAGCAGGCCGAACAGGATGATCACCCCGGCGGCGGCCGCGCCGACGATCACCCGCCAGGTCTCCGCGTTGCCCAGGAAGATCAGCGCGAACAGCGCGGGCAGCAGGCCGAGCAGCTCGTTGAGCGGCCGCACCACGATCATCCGCGGGTCCAGCCTGCCCCACTCCGGCGCCGCCTCCACGTACTCCGGCGCCGCGGGCAACGACGTCACGTCGCGTCCCCTGGCGTGGCCTGCGTGGTGGCGCTGAGCTCGTCGACGATCCGGGCCGCCACGTCCGCGTCCAGGCCCTCGATGGTGACCGGCCCGCGCGCGGACGCGGTGGTCACGGTGACGGTCGACAGCTTGAGCAGCTGCTGCAACGGCCCACGCCCGGTGTCGACGGTCTGGATCCGCGAGATCGGCGCCAGCCGCCACTCCTGGGTGACCCACCCGCTCCTGGTGAACACCGCATCCGCCGTCGTCTCCCACCGGTGCACCCGGTACCGCCACAGCGGCATCACCACGATGTGCGCGACCCCCACGACGGCGGACACCACGGCCGTGTAGCCCAACCACCGCGGCGGCGAGTCCGACACCGCCCAGACGACGCCCTGCGCCCCCAGCAGAACCACCCACAGCACCACGGCCTGCAACGCCCAATGCGCCACGGCGCGCTTGCTGACCAGGTTCGCTGGCGCCCGCAGCCCCCACTCCGACTCACTCACAAGTACCAGTGTGTCCCCGGCGGGCATGATCCCGCATCAAACCTGGGACGTACCTGGCAGCCGAACCCCACGCGCCCGCGCCCAGGCCCGCGTCGCGTCGAAGACCCAACCGGTCGCCCAGCCGGGGTCGACGTGGTCGATGTAGGTCAGGATCCCGGACAACGCGACCGCGAACGCCGTCGCGTGCGTCTCCCGCAACGGCCCCACCAGCCGTTCCGCCGCCAGGGGGTGGTGTCCGGCGGCGATGAGCGCCAACGCCAGGTAGGCGCGGTCGAGCCAGGGCGCGGCCCGGCGCGGCCTTGGTGGCAGCCGGTGGGTGGCCGGGGGTCTCGTTGCGGATCGGCTCGGCCTGGCGTTTCTCGGTTGCGCCGTTGTTTCGCAAGTAGCGCACGAGGCGTGTGCAGACCTGTGCCCGCGCAAGGCATCGTCCATTGCCGCGGGGAGTTTCATTCGTTGTCACGTGGCCAGCGAACCGGTTTCCGCGAGGGCGCGGGAGTGTGCGAGCGATGCTGGACGCGGGCCGAGGCGGGCAAAGGGTGTCACTTGGGGTGCTACTTGGCCGAAGCCCGGCTCGCCGGTTCTTCCCGGCGCTACCCTCGATTCCTGGTCGGCTACCGACTGCCGGAGAGGTACGTATGGCCGCAGGTCAGGGTAATCGGGCGCTGCGTGGATTGCTCGCCGAGGCCGAGACCAGCAACTCCGCGCTGGCGCGGGCGATTGTCCGCTCGGGTGCCGCCGAGGGATACCACCTCGGTACCTCGGCCGGATCGGTCCGGCGCATGCTCGACGGCGCGCAGCCGCGGTCGCCGGTGCCGAGGATCGTGGCGAGAGTGCTATCGCGCAAGCTCGGTTACCGGGTCTCGGTCGCCGATTGTGGGTTCGTGGTTTCCTCGGAAGTGGTAGACACGTTCGACGGGTTCCGCACCTCGCCGACCCTGGATGGCACGATCGCCATCGTGACCGAGCTTTCGAAACGTGATCTGCACCGGCGCAACTTCATGCTCGGCTCGGTCTTCGCGGCCGCCGCCTTCGCGGGGCCCGCGTGGTTCGCGATCACCGCGGCGGCGCCGGGGGACCTGGCGCGGGCGGGCGGCGCGCGGGTCGGCCCGGCCGATATCGAGGTGCTGCGGGACACCGTGCGGCATTTCGAGGCCATGCACCGCAGGCACGGTGGTGGGCTGGTACGCGGCCAGGTCGTGCAGTTCCTGCACCAGCAGGCCAGGATCTTCGGCGACGCGAGCTACACCGACGCCGTTGGCAGGCAGATGGCCGGGGTCCTGGCGGAGATGGCGTTCCTGGCGGGCCTCACCACGGTCGACAGCGGGCGGGCGGCCCTGGGGCAGCGGTACTACGCGCAGGCGCTCGGGTTGGCCGTGCGCGCGGGGGATCGGTCGTTCGCGGCGAACCTGCTCGCCGAGATGGGGCGGGAGACCATCGATATCGGCATGAACAGCGGCGACATCCCCGGCAACGGGCAGCACGCCGTCGCGCTGGCCAGGTCCGCGCTCCAGGTGATCGGCGACCGGGCGACGCCCGCGAGCACCGCGTACTTCCACGTCATCGAGGCGCGGGCGCTGGGGATGCTGGGTGACACGCGGGCGACGGTCCACGCGCTCGACCAGGCGCGGCGGGCGTTCGACCAAGGGCCCGCCGAGGAACCCGCCTGGCTCGGGCACTACACGGAGGTCGACCTCGCCTCGGACGTCGGCCAGTGCCTGCGCGACGCCGACCGGCCGCGGCAGGGGTTGGCCCTGCTGGAGCGGGCGCTGGCGACATTGCCCGCGGGGCGGGTGACCTCGAAGGCCAAGACCCGCATCCACATCGCCGCGGCGCACATCGAGCTGGGGGATTTCGACGCGGCCGACCACGCCACGGTCATCGCACTGGACGCCGTCAACGCGTTGTCGTCGGAGCGGGCCGTGGAGCGGGTGCGGGCATTGCAGAAGCGGGCGCGGAAGGCGGGCGCTCGTCAGGTGGACGAGCGTATCTCCGCCTTCCTCGCCACCTAGTGGTGCGACCCAGAACGTCGACCATGTCTCGACCCGCCCACGACGTGCCTGACGGCACCGCCGAAACGACCAAGTACATCCAGTACGAGGCCGTCCCGGCGGCACCG
>NZ_KB894428.1:40970-130371 GCF_000374445.1 Actinokineospora enzanensis DSM 44649
GGGATGCTTGACAGAGCCCGGGTTCGCGCCCATCCACAGGCAAGATCGCCAGCGAGCCTCGATTGTCGGTGGCTGCCACTAGTGGTGCGACCCAGAACGTCGACCATGTCTCGACCCGCCCACGACGTGCCTGACGGCACCGCCGAAACGACCAAGTACATCCAGTACGAGGCCGTCCCGGCGGCACCGTCAGACACGCCGTGGACCCGCCGATACACGGCCGACGTTCTGGGTCGCACCACTAGAATGGATTCCGGGGACCGGAGGCGAGCTATTTGGCGTCCGCGTAGCACTCCACCGCGTGGGCCTGGAGCGGGAACCGCACCGCCGTGTCCGGGAACACCAGCGAACTCGCCTCCTGGGCCGATTCCGTGATCTCGCGCATCACCGCCTCCGCGAGTTCCCGGGGGCAGTGCACCAGCACCTCATCGTGTTGGAAGAACACGACATGCGCGTCCCCCGACACCCCGGCCAACCGCCGCCGCAGAGTGGCCAGTACGGCCAGGGCCCAGTCGGCGGCGCTCGCCTGCACCACGAAGTTGCGGGTGAACCGGCCCCAGTCCCGCGCGGCCTGTCGACCGGCGCGGTCTGTCGCCTCGTCGCCGGTCGCGGTGGTGCGTTCGCGCCAGGCGTCGGTCGGGGGTGGGCTGGTGCGGCCGAGGCGGGAGCGGACGACGCGGCCGTCCTCGCCCGCGCGGGCGGCCTGTTCGACGTAGTCGACGGCGGTGGGAAAGCGTTTGCGGAGGACGGCGAGCAGTGGGCCCGCCTCGCCGCTGGTGCCGCCGTACATGGCGGAGAGCATGGCGATCTTGGCGCGGTCGCGGTCGCCAGCGAAGGCGTCGGCGGCGAGGCTGGTGTAGAGGTCGTCGGTCGCGGAGACCTCGGCGAAGCGTTCGTCGCCGGACAGCGCGCCCAGGACCCGGGGTTCCAGCTGGGACGCGTCGGCCACCACCAGCGACCAGCCAGGATCGGCGCGCACGGCCGTGCGCAGGGCGCGCGGCAGTTGCAGCGCCGCACCCCCGCGCGTCGCCCAGCGGCCGGAGACCACGCCGCCGACCACGTACTCGGGGCGGAAACGGCCCGCGGTCACCCACGAGTCGAGCCAGCTCCAGCCGTGCGCGACCCACAGCCGGGCGAGTTCCTTGTACTCCAACAGCGGAGCCACCGCCGGGTGGTCCACCTCCTTGAGCACCCACGCGCGCGCCGACGAGATCTCGATGCCCTCACGGGCGAACGCGCGCACGATGCTCGCCGGGTGGTCGGGGTTGATGGTCTTGCCGCCGAACGCGGCGATGATCCGTTCGGCCAACACCGCCAGCTTGGCGGGGCGGTTGCCGGTCGCCGGGCGCGGGCCGAGCATCTCGGTGAGGAGTCCGATGTGGACATCCGCGCGCCAGGGCAGCCCGTGGTGGCTCATCTCCGCCGCCGCCAGCCCGCCCGCCGACTCCGCGGCCACCAACAGCCGCAGCCGGTCCGGATGGGCGACCGCGCCGATCCGGCGTTCCTGCTCCGCCAACACCGCGACCGCCGCCGACACCGGATCCACCCCGGACGGCGTCGTCCCCCGGTCGGCCTCGAACAACGCGGGCTGACCCGCCCGCGTCACCGGCGGCGGATCCGGCGGTTCCGGCAGCCCGCGCAGGCGCGCCCATGCGGCGGCGAGGTTGCGCGGCCTGCCCGGCCGCTCCTCGAACGCGAGCAGGATCCCCTCCGCGAGCGCCAGATCGTGGCAACGCCCCAGCCGCACACCGGCCTTGAGCAGCGTCGGGTACGCCTCGTCGAGCGCGGCCAGCACCCAGCGCGGCGACTCGCGCGCCTCCAGGTCGGCCATCCACGCGGCGAGATCGGGCACGTCGACCGGGGCCGCGCCCGGTACCTGGACGCGCCCCGCTCCCTCCACCCCCGGCACCACCACGACCCGCACGACGGCATTCTGCGGCAGACCACCGACAGTTGACTCGCCGGTAACCCTGCGGCAGGGTGTTACCACGAGTAACCCCTCCAGGGAGGTGGCGTTGTCCCGGATCCGTGCCCTCGCTACCGGTGCCGCCACCGCGGTGCGCGGCATCGACGTCCTGCGCCGGGCGGGCCTCGTGCCGCTGACCCGACCCGACCACGTGCTCCGCTCGATGATCGCCGTCCGCCGCCTCGGGCCGATCGCGGGCGCGGCTGCCGCTGCCCGGGACCGGCACGCCGTCGCGCTGGTCGACGATCTCGGCGCGCTCACCTTCGACGAGCTCGATCGCCGGTCCAACGCGCTCGCTCGGGCGTTCGCCGAGCGTGGGGTCACCGATCGGTCGGTTGTCGCGTTGCTCGCTCGTGATCATCGTGGCGCGGTGGAGACGATGCTCGCCACGAGCAAGGTGGGGGCGCGGTTGTTGCTGATGAACACCGGGTTCGCGCAGCCGCAGCTTGTCGATGTGGCGCGCCGTGAGGGGGTCACGGTGTTCGTGCACGATCAGGAGTTCGGGCCGCTGGCCGACGCGTTGCCCGCGGACCTGCCGAGTTTCATTGCGTGGACTGATGGGGCGTGTGGGAAGACCACGTTGGAGGAGCTTATCGCGGGTACTGATGGTGGGCCGGTGCCGATGCCGCGTGAGCCTGGTGGCGTGGTGTTGTTGACCAGTGGTACCACCGGTACGCCGAAGGGGGCGCCTCGGCAGGTGCGGTCGCCGTTGGCCGCCGCGCAGTTCCTTGACCGGATTCCCTTGCATGCCGGGGAGGCGACGATGATCGCGGCGCCGTTGTTTCACGCTACCGGGTTTTCGCAGTTCGTGATCACGTTGGCACTGGGGTCGACGGTGGTGGTGCGGCGGAGGTTTGATCCCGAGGGGACGTTGCGGGCCGTTCAGGACAATCGGGTCACCGCGTTGGTGCTGGTGCCGACGATGTTGCGGCGGATCGTCGATCTTGGGGCCGAGGTGCTGGGACGTTACGAGACCTCGTCGCTTCGGGTGATTTTCACGGCCGGGTCCGCGTTGTCTCCCGAGTTGGGGGATCGGGCCGGTCGGGTGTTCGGGGATGTGATCCACAATTTGTATGGGTCTACTGAGGTCTCGGTGGTCTCGGTGGCCACTCCGGAGGATTGGCGGGCCGCGCCGGGGACGGTCGGGCGGGCGCCGGTGGGGTGCCGGGTTGCGATCTATGACGATGATGGGTCGGTTGCCGCTCCGGGGGTGCGGGGGCGGATTTTCGCGGGTAGTGGGTTGGCATTCGGGGGGTATACGGATGGGCGGCATAAGGAGGTTGTCGACGGGTTGCTGTGCACGGGGGATGTGGGGCATTTTGATGCCGAGGGGCGGTTGTTTGTCGACGGGCGGGATGATGACATGATCGTCTCGGGTGGGGAGAATGTGTTCCCGGGGGAGGTTGAGAATCTGCTCGTTGCTTATCCCGGGGTGGTCGAGGCTGCCGTGGTGGGGGTGTCGGATGTGGAGTTCGGGCAGAGGTTGCGAGCGTTTGTGGTGGTGGAGGGGGGTGGGGTCACCGCTGATGAGTTGCGGGGGTATGTGAAGGATCATTTGGCACGGTTCAAGGTGCCGCGGGATGTGGTGTTCTTGGATGAGTTGCCGCGTAATGCCACCGGGAAGGTGTTGCGGGGGCGGCTTGCCGAGCTTGAGTGAAGGTCGGCGGGTATCGTTTCGGGGGTGACGACGGGTGCGCGCTCGGGGGATTCCGGTGAGTTCGGCGTGCTTGTCGAGCCGTTTCGGGGGGAGTTGCTCGCGCACTGCTATCGGATGCTCGGGTCGCGGCACGACGCCGAGGATGTGTTGCAGGAGACCCTGGTGCGGGCGTGGCGGGGTTTCGACGGGTTCGAGGGGAACCTGCGGGCCTGGTTGTACAAGATCGCCACCAATCGGTGTCTGACCTTGCTGGGGCAGCGGGCGCGGCGCGAGCTGCCGACCGGGATCGGCGGTGACGCGGTGGATCCGGTGTGGTTGGAGCCGTTTCCCGATGGCCCGGAAAGCCGTTATGCGGCAAGGGAATCCGTGGAGTTGGCGTTCATCGCGGCGTTGCAGTACATCCCTGCGCGGCAACGGGCCGTGTTGGTGTTGCGGGAGGTGCTGGGGTTCTCCGCCGGTGAGGTTGCCGGGTTGTTGGACACGACGGTTGCGGCGGTGAACAGTGCGCTTCAACGCGCTCGCAGGATTGTCGACACCCGGTTGCCGGATCGTGTGCCTGCCGTGGGGGATGAGGAGTTGCGCAGGCTGGCGGCCCGGTATGCGAGTGCATGGGAGGCGGGGGATGTCGATGCGATCGTGGGGTTGTTGACCGAGGATGCCCGCTACTGCATGCCGCCGTTGCCCGAGTGGTATTCCGGGCATGCCGACATTCGGGCGTTCCTGCTCGCCAAGCCGCTCCGGTACCGGTGGCGGATGGTGCCCACCCGCGCGAACGGTCAGCTCGCGTTCGGCACCTACCTGTGGGACGGGGTCGCGTTCGTCCCGGCCGGGCTCGACTTGCTCACCGTCCGCGAGGGGCTGGTGGCCGAGGTGGTGTCGTTCCTGACCGCCGACTTCCCGTCGTTCGGGTTGCCGGGGAATCTTCCCGCCGAGCGATGAGTCCGACGACCGGCCCGGGTTGTAGGGGCAGTCGAACGCTCGGAGGAATGATGTTGTTGCAGGGCAAGACCGCGATCATCTACGGCGGTGGGGGCTCGGTCGGTGGGGCCATCGCCCGCGCCTACGTCCGGGAGGGTGCCCGGGTGCACCTGGTCGGGCGCACGTTGGCGACGTTGGCGAAGACGGCCGACGGCATTCCGGGGGCGGTCGAGGTGGCCGTGGTGGACGCGTCGGACGAGCGGGCCGTGACCGGGCACGCGGACGCCGTGGCCGCGAAAGGCGGGATCGACGTGTCGGTCAACGTCATCTCCGACAGTGATGTGCAAGGGGTTCCGATCCTGGACATGTCCGTCGAGGACTATCTCAGTCCGGTGATCACCGCGGTCCGGTCCAAGTTCATCACCTCCCGCGCCGCCGCCCGGCACATGGTCCGGCGCGGCTCCGGGGTGATCATCGCGTTCGGTGGCAGTGCCGATCGGCATGGTGCGCTGCGGAATTACCACCTCGGTGGTCTGCAGACCGCGTTCGACGCGGTCGAGTCGTTGCGCAGGCAGCTGGCGACCGAGTTGTCGCGGCACGGGGTTCGGGTGATCACCTTGCGGACCAGTGGTGTGCCCGAGGTGATCCCGGACGGGCCCCGGGCGGCGATCGAGCGGGACATCGCGGATTCCACCCTCACGGGCTCCCCGGCGACGCTGGCGGATGTGGGTGACGTGGCGGTGTTCGCCGCCTCGGACCGGGCGCGGACGCTGACCGGCGCGGCGATCAACATGAGCTGTGGGGCGGTGCTGGACTGATGGAGGTTCGTTCCGCCGACGGCACGACGATCGCCTTCGACCGGGTCGGGTCCGGGCCGCCGGTGGTGTTCGTCTCGGGGGCCGTGCAGTACCGGGCGATCGACCCGGTGGGGGCCGAGCTGGCCGGGCGGCTCGCCGATCGGTTCACGGTGATCACCTACGACCGGCGCGGCAGGGGGGAGAGCGGCGACGACGGGCCGTACGCGGTGGAGCGGGAGGTCGAGGACCTTGCCGCGTTGCTCGCGTCGACCGGTCCGGCGCGCGTGTTCGGTGAGTCGTCCGGTGCGGTGTTGGCGCTGGAGGCCGCCGCGCGTGGGCTGCCCATCACCGCCCTGGTCGGCTACGAACCGCCGTTTGTCGTGAGTGGACAGGCGTTGCCGGATGACTTCGCCGCACGGTTCGACGCGTTGATCGCCGACGATCGCCGTGCCGACGCGTTTCGGTTGTTCATGATCGAGGCTGCCGGGTTGCCACCGGAGGCGGCCGACGGGATCGCCGATGATCCGATGTGGCCGCTGCTGCGTCCGGTCACACACACCATCGCCTACGACCGAGAGATCATGGGGGACACGCAACGCGGGGACGTGGCGGCGTTGTCCAGGTTTGCGGGGATCACCGTGCCCACGTTGGTGTTGGACGGCGGTGACAGTCCGGCCGACCAGCGCGAGGTGACTCAGGCGCTCATGGAAGTCCTGCCGAACGCGCGTGGTCGCACTGTGCCGGGGCAGAACCACCGGTTCACCGCAGACCTTGCCCCGGTCCTGGCCGAGTTCCTCGGCTAGTGGTGCGACTCAGAACGTCGGCCGTGTATCGGCGGGTCCACGGCGTGGCTGGCGGTGCCGCCGGGACGGCCTCGTACTGGATGTACTTGGTCGTTTCGGCGGTGCCGTCAGGCACGTCGTGGGCGGGTCGAGACATGGTCGACGTTCTGGGTCGCACCACTAGCCCGTTCGAGCGTCGCCGTGGCGTGGGTCGTGGCCCATGTGACGGCGACGCCCCTCAAACGGGCGCTCTGCTTCCCCCAACCCGGTACGACCCGCGCCACCCTTGAGCGATTACCAGGCACGATGCCTGTGTGCCACCACGAGGTTGCACTCCGTGATCACGGTCGGAGCAGGCATGAAGCACATCCGCGTACTGCTACTTGTCCTGGCCTCTCTCTTCGCACTCGCCCAACCCGCAACGGCGGATCCCGCTGTCGTCGGCGGATCCAGAGCGCCGCAGGGTGCATACCCGTGGCTGGCCCGGCTGTCCATGGGATGCGGCGGTTCACTGATCACGCCGCAGGTGGTGCTGACAGCGGGCCACTGTGTGTCCGCGAGCGGTCCCGAGACCCGCATCGTGGCCACGTTCGGCGTGGTCGACCTGGAGAGCTCCGCCGCCGTCAAAGTCACCTCCACCAGCGTCTACCGCCCCTCGGAGTACACCTCGCCCGCGCACGGCTACGACTGGGCGCTGATCAGGCTGGCCCGCCCGGTCACCCTCCCGACCCTGTCCCTGCAACCCGCCGTGGTCACCGCCGGACCGTTCCGCGTCATGGGCTGGGGCGCGGCCGTGGAAGGCGGACCGCAGCAGCGGTACCTCCTGCACGCGCAGGTCCCGTACGTCGACGACGCCACCTGCGGCCCCCTCTACACCCGCTACGGCTACCCGTTCATCCCCTCCGCCATGCTCTGCGCAGGCAAGGTCGCCGACGGCGGCGTGGACACCTGTCAGGGCGACTCGGGTGGGCCGATGGTCGCTCCGGACGGCAACGGCATCCCCCGGCAGGTCGGCATCGTCAGCTGGGGCGTCGGCTGCGCGCGGCCCGGCTTCCCCGGTATCTACACGGAGGTCGCCGCCTACGTGCCAGCCATCCAGGCGGCGGTCGCGCACCTGTCCTGACGGCGACGTGGACGTGAAACCCTTGTGACGCCCGGTTCGTCCGGATCCCGCACCCCCGGCACCGACCAGCCGCAACACCCCGGGGGCCGGGACCGGCCCGGCAAGAAAGCGACATCGAGGACATCTCGCCCCCCGAGGAATGTTTGGCGTGCGGTCCGCCGCCTGGTTTGCTTACCGCCGGGGTGCCCGGGGCCGGGCATCAGCGTCCAGTGGAGGCAGCAGAATGACCGCGACCGTCGACAGTGCCGAACGGGACGGGCACGGGGTCAAACCCATGTTCGGCGCGCAACGGGCCAACTGGCCGCAGTTCGGCACCTACCTGTTCATCCTCATCCCGTTCGCCGCGCTGCTCGCGGCCGCCCCGCTGGCCTGGGGGTGGGGCCTGCTCGGCTGGGTCGACATCGCGCTCGCCGTCGTCTTCTACACGCTCACCTGCCTGGGCGTGACCGTCGGCTACCACCGCTACTTCACCCACGGCGCGTTCAAGGCCAACCGGGCCGTCCGGGTGGGACTGGCCATCGTCGGCAGCATGGCGCTGCAGGGCCCGATCCTGCACTGGGTCGCCGACCACCGCCGCCACCACGCGTTCGCCGACCGTGAGGGCGACCCGCACTCGCCGTGGGCGTTCGGCACCTCCCCGGTCGCCCTGGCGCGCGGCTTCTGGCACGCGCACATGGGCTGGGTGTTCGACCGCAAGCTCACCAACGCCGAACGGTTCGCGCCGGACATGCTCGCCGACGCCGACATCCGCCGCGTCGACCGGCAGTTCGGGCTGTGGACGGCGGTCACCCTGCTGGCCCCCGCGCTGCTCGGCGGCCTGATCACCTGGTCCTGGTTGGGCGTGGTCACCGCGTTCTTCTGGGCCGGGCTGGTGCGGGTGTCCTTCCTGCACCACGTGACCTGGTCGGTGAACTCGATCTGCCACATGATCGGCGAGCGTCCGTTCCGCTCCCGCGACAAGGCCACCAACTTCTGGCCGCTCGCCCTCCTGTCCATGGGCGAGGCCTGGCACAACCTGCACCACGCCGACCCCACCTCCGCCCGGCACGGGGTGCGGCGCGGCCAGATCGACGTCTCCGCGCGGGTCATCTGGCTGTTCGAGAAGCTGGGCTGGGTCAGCGAGGTGCGCTGGCCGACCCCGCAACGACTGGCGAAGCTGGCGGTGAAGTGACCGGTGCCCAGGACCGCGACCGCGCGCAGGCCGGGACGTGACGAGCTGCTGGCGTTCCTGCGCGAGCGGGACCGCTGCCTGCTGGTGACCCGGCGGGCGAGCGGCGCGCCGCAGCTGTCCCCGGTGACGTACGGGGTGGACGCCGAGGGGCGGGTGGTGATCTCCACCTACCCGTCCCGGGCGAAGGTCCACAACATCCGTCGCGACCCGACGGTGTCGGTGTGCGCGGTGTCCGAGGACTGGAACGGCGCCTACGTCCAGGTCGACGGGACCGCCGAGGTGCTCGACCTGCCGGACGCGCTGGAGCCGCTGGTCGAGTACTTCCGGGTGATCTCCGGCGAGCACCCGGACTGGGCCGACTACCGGGCCGCCATGACCCGGCAGGGCAAGTGCCTCGTCCGGGTGACCATCAGCGGGTGGGGGCCGATCGCGACCGGCGGGTTCCCGCCCGGTCTCATCGGCAGCGACGGCGCATGATCTGCGGTGTGTGATTGCTGAGGGATGATCACGATAGGTCACCGTTTCATCGCCCGAAACTGGTACCGAGCGTGGACTTGCTCCAACATTCGGGTGACATATGGTTGCGTTGGGTAATGAGGTGCTCCATTCGGCCGATCGAGGAGATATGTCGGTGGAACTGAGGGATCTGGCCTGGGCGAAGGTCGCCGACGAGCGTCCCCCCGGGTGCGCGGCGGGCGCCGAGCGGCGCGGGCAGTCGGACGCGGACGGCGCGGTGCGGTGGCTGCGCCCGAGACCCACCGGCGAACAGGCCGCGCGCACCGGCACGCACGGCTGAGCCGGGTCGCCCGGTCCGGCGGGAATCCGCCCGTGTGCGTATGCGTGATTCACTGAATCAGACGCATTTTTCCCGTGGTCTTGCGCGCGGACTCGCGTCGATGCAGGAACCGCTGCGACAATTGGTCGGTTGATCGGGCCGTGATCCGCGAACCCGGCTCGGTTTTGTCCGGTTTCGCGCGCGAGGAGGTGCCGCCCTGGACGCGCGCGAACGGCTGGCGGTGATCACCCGGGGCACCCGCTCTGCGGTGGTCGTCAGCGCGGTCGGCCGCATCGACATGACCACCGAGGAGCTCTGGCGCGAGCAGATCGAGGACGCCTGCACCGAGAAGACCCTCAAGCGCTACGTCATTCTCGACCTGGGCCAGGTCACCTTCCTCAGCGTCGCCGCCGCCCCGCTCGTCGTCCGGGCGCACTACCACTGCCTGCACCGCGGCCGACTGCTGCGCGTCGCCGCCCCGCCAGGGCCCGCCCTGCACACCCTTCAGGTGACCGGCGTGCGCGACCTGGTCGCCGTCTACCGGGACCTCGACGCCGCCATGGAAGCCGCGGGCCGAACCCGTCGGTGATCCGATCGAGATACGTCACTTCTTTTCCGAACGTATTCCCGTCGGGTGTATTTCGCGCATCCTGGGACACATTGGCTCGTCCGGGTGATCCGGCACGAGCGGGGGCAGGCCGCATGGCCCTGCGTGGGCGGTCGCGGAGATCACCCGGCGCCAACCCGACGGGGGTCGCCCAGCGGTGTGGACATGACGGCGGAGGTGACTGCGGAGCGCGTTGTCCCGGCCACTCGCCGGACCCGCGTTCATCCTGTCGGCGCAGATGGGAGCTGGTAGCGGTGGAACGGCAGCAAAGCCGAGAAGCCGGAGAGGAACCACCCGATGAACCGTCACCTCGTTCGGATCGTGACCTCGATCGCGTCCGCGAGCGTGCTGACCATGGCGGGCGCGGGACTCGCGGCCGCCGCGCCCGTTCCCGCGCCCTCGCCGTCGGCCACCCAGAACACCATCACCGACCTGACCGGCGCCTACGGCGAGATCCACCGCGCGGCCGCCGACCAGGACAACATCGCGCTGTCCGGTGCCGTGACCAACCTGCGTACCGTCCTCAACCACGTGCGCGGCTGCGGCGCAGGCGCCTTCGCCGCCCCGGTCGCCGCCGCCGACGCCAAGGCCGCCGAGCTGGAAGGCATCCTGCCGCTGCCCGGCATGGTCGACCCGATCGTGCTGAGCGCGCTGCTCGACCTCGTCCACTCGCTGGTGGACGAGCTGGTGTCGACCCTGTCGACCAGCACGGACGTGACCGGCGGGGCCTGGCCGACCGACAACCTGCCGTCGACCGTGCCGGACGTGACCGTGCCCGATGTGACCGTGCCCGATGTGACCGTGCCCGATGTGACCGTGCCGGATGTGACGGTGCCCGATGTGACCGCGCCGACCGCACCGGATGTGACGGTGCCGGACGTGAGCACGCCGCAGCTGCCGGACATCACGGATGCGACCAGCCCCGACACCTCCGACGCGACCTCGCTGGACGTGACCGTTCCGGATGTCACCGCGCCTGACGTCACCGCGCCGGATGTGACCGTCCCCGATGTGACTGTCCCGGATGTCACGGCGCCCGCGGGCGGTGCCGGGTCGACCGACGGCATGACCGGTGACGGCACCTTGCCGATGCCCGCCGACCTGAGCAGCCCGATGAACGGGTTCCAGCTCCCGGGCGGCCCGGTGGACCTGGTCAGCCAGCCGTAACCCTCTGGACCGGTCGGGCGATCGGCCCGACCCGCGCGCGCTGCCCGTCCGCGAACGCGCCGGACAGCCATCACCGAGCCCCGGCGGCCCACAAGGCCGTTGGGGCTCGGCGCGTGTCCGGGCTCTACGCTGCCAGCCATGCGCCGCGTCACCGGGAAACAGGTCGTCGACCTCGGCCCGTCCGAGTTCGCCGAGCTGCGCGCCCGGCACGTCGGCGCGGTCCTGGACGTCGGCACGGGGGACGGCAAGCACGCCCTGCACCTGGCCCGCACCCACCCCGACCACCTGGTCATCGGCCTGGACGCGGCGAAGGACAACCTCCGCAAGTCCGCCGCGAAGTCCGCCGCCAGCCCCAGGAAGGGCGGCCTTCCCAACCTCCTCTACATCTGGGCGGCCGCCGAACAGCTCCCCGCCGAACTCCGCGAGATCACCGAGCTGCACGTCCTGATGCCCTGGGGCAGCCTTCTCCGCGGCATCCTTGGCGACGACCCGGCCATGCTCTCCGGCCTGGCGAACCTTTGCGCCCCCGACGCCCGGTTCCTGATCACCCTCAACCTGCATGCCTGGCGCCCACCCGTCCCCGAGGTCGGCGACAACCCGGAACCCACCCCCGACTCGGCCACCGAGTCCCTCGGGCCGCTCCTCGCCGCCGCGGGCTGGCACCTGGATGAGGCCGCCTACCTGGACGCGGACGCCATCGCCGCGCTGGCGACCTCGTGGACCCGTCGGCTGAACTCGTCCCGGGACCAGCTGGAGGTCCTCGCCCTCACCGGCGTCGTCAACCCTTCCCGGTGAGGCCGAGAACCAGGTCGTAGGCCTGTTTCCGAGACCAGCCGGGCTGTGCGGCGAGTGCCTTGACCACCGTCGTGGCCGAGACCTCGCCCGCCAGCAGGGTTTTCAGCAACGCCGCCACGTCCACAGCTGGAATGTCCACTTCGGACTCGACCGGGTCGACCGCGCAGTACACGTCCCCGGACCCCGCCGCAGGCGTGGTCACCGGCCCCCACACCGGACGCTCGTCATCCGCCAGCACTGCCGCGTGCGTGGTGCCGATCAGACCGGCTGCCTCGTCCAGTCTGCGGGGAAGCTCCTCCGCGGGGCAGGTGAACACCACCCGCGCGTGCCTGTGCGCGGCGAGCAACCGCGACACCTCGCGCCGGGGGCGGCCGACGGCGATGAGGGTCGGAGCGGCCAGCGGCGACGCGCAGGCCACCGCCAGCTCCGGCGGCAGGCCGATGACCTCCACCGGATGCCCGGCACCGAGCAACGCGGGCGGCTGAACATCCTGAGTGGACACGAACAGCACCCGCCCACGATCCGGCACCCCCCGAGTGGTGACCAGCTTGCGCGCCCCCGCGTCCTCCGCCACGACCGCGTCCGCGGCCGCACACTCCGCAGCCAGCCGCTCGTCGAGCTCGCTCGCGCGATAGCGGATCACGCGGCCCTCGTCGACATCCCGGGTGATCACCACCTCGATCACCGCGTCCGGATCCGCCATCGCGGCCACGAGCGCGCGCGGCAGATCCGACGAGCCGAGATCCGCGTCCGTCGCGAGCGTGTTCGGCAACCGCCGCCCACTGCGACGGATCACCGCACTCCCACCCGGCCGCCACCGCGAGTTGGCCAACGCCCGGACCGTCACGCCATGACCGCCCGCGCTGATCGTCACCGAGACCGGCCCGGCGATCCCGCCGGGAGCCGCGCCCACCACTGCGCCACCCAGTACGACACCGCCCACCCCGACCACGCAGGTGGCCCGCCCGGTGATCTCGCTGTCGGTGGTGAACTCCAACGTCTTGGCGTGCGTGGCGCGGATGTCCCGATGGCCACGGCACCGCAACCGCAGCAACTCGGCCGACACTCCGCACTCCTCCCACCCGTCAGGTCCCACCGAGCATAGCCAGCGCGGACCGGGTGCCCCGCGCGATCTCCAGGTCCTCCCGCGCCGGAACCACGAACACCCGCACCGACGACGCCCCGGTGATCTCCTCCGCGCCCGCCGCGTTGAGCGGGGAGGACACCGCGACGCCCAGGAACCCGAGCCGCTCGGCCGCCCGCGCGCGGACCGTCGCCGAGTTCTCCCCGACCCCGCCCGTGAACGCCAGCGCGTCCAGACCGCCCGCCGACGCCGCCATCGAAGCGATGCCCTGGACCAGCCGATGGATATACACCTCGACAGCGGCCGCGTCCGCCTCGCGCAGGTCGGCCGTGCCCGCCAGGCCGAGGAGGCCGGAGCGTTCTTCCAGCGCCTTCGTCAGCTCGTCCACCGGCATCCGCTCGGCCAGCCACAGCACGAGCCCCGGGTCGACCGACCCGGAACGGGTGGCCATGACCAGCCCCTCCAGCGGCGTGAACCCCATCGTCGTGTCCACGCTCCGGCCGCCCACCACCGCCGCCACCGACGCCCCCGCGCCCAGGTGGCATGTGATGACCCGCGCGTCCGACCGACCCAGCAGCTCACCCACCCGCGCGGAGCAGTACGCGTGGGACAGCCCGTGGAAGCCGTAGCGGCGGATCGCGTACCGCTCCCGCCACTCGCGCGGGATCGCGTACGTCGCGGCGGCGGCGGGGATCGTGGTGTGGAACGCGGTGTCGAAGCACGCCACGGCGGGCACGTCCAGCAGCGCGCTTACCGTGTCCAGACCGGCCAGTGACTTCGGCTGGTGCAGCGGTGCCAGTTCAGTGAGGTCTGCCAGCGCCGCACGCACCCGCGCGTCGACCACGACCGGCTCGGTGAACTGCGTGCCGCCGTGCACGACCCGGTGGCCCACCGCGTCCGGCGCGGGCCAGTCGGCCAGTGTGGCGGCGATGTCGTGGGGGCCGATGTCGGCCGTGCGCTCGACGGTGTCGTCCGGGCCGAGCAGGCGCAGCCTCAGGCTGGACGATCCCGCGTTGACCACCAGGACCCGCATGTCACGCCCAGGTCCACCCGGCGATGGCCGGGTCGTCCTCGCCGTGCTCGCGGGTGTACCGGCGGGCGGCCAACCGGGCGTCCGCCATCCTCTGGCGCAGTACCGCTGCCCGGCCGCCGAGTGTCGGGACCCGGTCGATCACGTCCATGACCAGGTGGAACCGGTCGAGGTCGTTGAGCATGACCATGTCGAACGGGGTGGTCGTGGTGCCCTCCTCCTTGTAGCCGCGCACGTGCAGGTTGCGGTGGTTGGTGCGGCGGTAGGTGAGCCGGTGGATCAGCCAGGGGTAGCCGTGGAAGGCGAAGATGACGGGTTTGTCCTCGGTGAACAACGCGTCGAAATCGCGGTCGGACAGACCGTGCGGGTGCTCGGTGTCCGGTTGCAGCCGCATCAGGTCGACGACGTTCACGAACCGCACCTTCAATTCCGGCAGGTGCTCGCGCAACAGCCGCGTCGCCGCGAGGGCCTCCAGCGTCGGTATGTCACCGGCACAGGCCAGGACCACGTCCGGCTCACCGTCGGTATTGCCCGCCCACTCCCAGATCCCCAGCCCGCGCGTGCAGTGCGCGATCGCCTCGTCCATGGACAGGTAGGTCAGCGCAGGTTGTTTACCCGCCACGATCACGTTCACGTAGTGCCTGCTGCGTAGGCAGTGGTCGGCGACGGACAGCAGCGTGTTCGTGTCCGGCGGCAGATAGACGCGGACGACCTCCGCCTTCTTGTTCACCACGTGGTCCAGGAACCCGGGGTCCTGGTGGCTGAACCCGTTGTGGTCCTGCCGCCACACGTGCGACGACAACAGGTAGTTCAACGAGGCGATCGGCGCCCGCCACGGGATGTGCCGGGTCGTCTTGAGCCATTTCGCGTGCTGGTTGAGCATCGAGTCCACGATGTGGATGAACGCCTCGTAGCTGGTGAACAGGCCGTGCCTGCCGGTGAGCAGGTAGCCCTCCAGCCAGCCCTGGCACAGGTGCTCCGAGAGCACCTCCATGACCCGCCCGTGCGGGGCGAGGTGGTCGTCGCCGGGCAGCGTCTCCGCGTTCCACGCCCGGTCGGTCTCGGCGAACACCGCCGACAGCCGGTTCGACGCGACCTCGTCCGGCCCCATGATCCGGAAGTTGTCCGGGTTCCGGCGGATGATCTCGCGCAGGAACCCGCCGAGCACGGTGGTGGCCGCGCTGGTCTCGACGCCGGGCCGGGCCACGGTGACGGCGTGCGCGCGGAAGTCGGGCATCACCAGCTCACGCAGCACCCGTCCGCCGTCGGTGTGCGGGTTCGCGCTCATCCGCCGCTCACCCTTCGGGGCCAGCTCACGCAACTCGGCCACCAGGCGGCCGTCGGCGTCGAACAGCTCCTCCGGCCGATAGCCCCGTAGCCACTCCTCCAGTCGGGCCCGGTGCGCGTCATCGGTGCGGGTGGCGGCGAGCGGCACCTGATGGGCCCGGAAGGTTCCCTCGACCGGGTGGCCGTCGACCTCCTTGGGCCCGGTCCACCCCTTCGGCGTCCGCAACACGATCATCGGCCACGCGGGCCGGGCCCCGGGCGCCGCCTTGATCGCGGCGATGTCGTCGAGCACTCTGTCCAGAGTGGACGCCAACAGCTCGTGCACCTCGGCCGGGTCGTCCCCGGTGACGAAGTGCGGCGCGTAGCCGTAGCCCCGCATGAGCGCGCCGAGCTCCTCCTCCGGGATGCGCGCGAGCAGGGTCGGGTTGGCGATCTTGTAGCCGTTGAGGTGCAGGACCGGGAGCACGACACCGTCGCGTTCGGGGTTGAGGAACTTGGTGGAATGCCAACTCGCCGCGAGCGGACCCGTCTCCGCCTCACCGTCCCCGACCACGCACAACGCCACCAGGTCAGGGTTGTCGAACACCGCGCCGAACGCGTGCACCAGCGCGTAGCCCAGCTCCCCGCCTTCGTGGATGGACCCGGGTGTCTCCGGTGCGACGTGGCTGGGAATGCCGCCGGGGAAGGAGAACTGACGGAACAGGGCGCGTAGACCGTCCGTGTTCTCCCCGATTCCGGTGTAGACCTCGCTGTAAGTGCCTTCCAGATAGGCGTTCGCCACCAGACCGGGACCACCATGGCCGGGGCCGGTCACGTAGACCACGTTCAGATCACGCTGCCGGATCGCGCGGTTCATGTGCGCGTAGAGCAGGTTCAACCCGGGGGTCGTACCCCAGTGCCCCAACAGGCGGGGCTTCACATGCTCCGCCCGCAGCGGCTCCCGCAGCAACGGGTTGTCCATCAGGTAGATCTGGCCGACGGACAGGTAGTTCGCCGCGCGCCAGTAGGCGTCGATCAGGCGCGACTCTTCGGATGTGAGCGCGGGCATGGGCTTTCCCTCTCCCGAGTGACCTGCGCTCCACGCTAGTGGCGCCGCTCGCGCCCCGCAGTCGACCAAGGTCCCGCCTCGGCCGGGTCCTTCACCCCAACAGGGTGGAAGCGTGGTCGGGCACGTGGTGCTCCACATCCCGCGACGGCCGAACGTACCCGTCCCCGGCGGGCCGCTCGGGCAACTTGAGCCCCGGCCGGTCGACCTCCTCCCACGGCATGCTGTCCAACAGGTGCGCGATCATGTTCAACCGGGCCCGCCGCTTGTCCTCCGCCTCCACGATCATCCACGGTGCCACCTCGGTGTCGGTGTGCACCAACATGTCGTCCCGCGCGCGGGAGTAGTCGTCCCAGTGCGCGATCGACTCCAGATCCATGGGCGACAGCTTCCACTGCTTGAGCGGGTTGTCCAGCCGTTCCTTGAACCGTTTGCGTTGTTCGTCCTGGCTCACCGAGAACCAGTACTTGCGCAGCAGGATCCCGTCGTCGACGAGAAGCTGTTCGAAGATCGGGCCCTGGCGGAGAAACCGCTGGTACTCCAGCGGCGTGCAGAACCCCATGACGCGCTCGACCCCGGCCCGGTTGTACCAACTCCGGTCGAACAGCACGATCTCGCCCGCCGCGGGAAGGTGAGCGACATACCGCTGGAAATACCACTGGGTCTTCTCGCGCTCGGTGGGCGTCGGCAGCGCGGTGATGCGACAGACACGGGGGTTGAGGTGCTCGGCGACCCGCTTGATCGTGCCGCCCTTGCCCGCCGCGTCCCGGCCCTCGAAGACCACGACCAGGCGGGAGCCGGTGGCGCGGACCCACTCCTGCATCCGCACCAGGTCGCCTTGCAGGCGCAGGAGTTCCCGCTCGTAGAGGTCGCGCGGGTAACGCTGGGTGGCCTTGCCGCTGTCCTTCGCCATGGGGACAGCTTCCCCTGGGAGCGGACCGGCCGCACGGAACGGTCTCGCGCCCGTGTCCGGCGGTACGAGGGCCGCCTGCCCCGACACGGGCAGGCGGCCCTGGTCGCGCACGAACACCCCGCGCCGGGTGTGGGTACGCGTCGGTCTTCACATCCCTCGCTACAGCCCTAGCGTTTCAACCGCCACCCGATCGTGCACTCGCCGTCACGCCGGGGCGGTTCGACCACCCTGGTCCGTTCGACCATCCACATGCACGACCGCGAACTCACCACGGGCCGTGCCAGGTCGACCACGCAGAGACACGGATCCCGCACGCCGCAACGGATCCAGGGTGACAGGCGGTGAAAAGCCCGGCACCCGTGGTGAAACCCACAGGTCCGGGCGCACTTCTCAGACAGAGCGCCCTCGGCAGGACTCGAACCTGCGGCCAAGAGCTTAGAAGGCTCCTGCTCTATCCGCTGAGCTACGAGGGCTGGTGGAGTGACTACTCGACCGGAGTCGCGAAGCTTCCACGGGACTGATCGTTCCAGGCGCCTCTACCGTTTCCGCTCGGGACTGATCGGGTGATGAACACCGCTTTTCGCGCCCGTTCGGGGGAGCGGTGGTTGCGCTAAGCGCGCGGCAGTCTGCGGAGGGCACCCTCGGTCAGGGGTTGCAGCAACCGCAGCAGGGTGCCCTCGGGGGTGTCGCGTTTGTCCATCGCGACCAGCAGGGATCTGTCGTCCCGCACCGCGACCGACGCGGTGCACGTGCGGTAGCCGTCGGATACCGCGCAGTGCAGCCAGGTGTCGTAGCCCAGCGTCCGTTCCGCGTGGCCGCCGGGCTGGTCGTGCCGGACCTGGGCGAGCGGCTTGTACAGGGCCACCAGCACATAGTCGCCCGCGGCACCGCCGCGCAGCGGGTAGCCGCAGGAGTCCGGGAACGTGTCCGCGCGCCTGCCGGGCGTGCCCGCGAGACCGCCCGCCGGGGTCAGGTCGTCGGGGGTGAGCAGCGCGCACAGGTCCACCCCGGTGAGGGACCGCGGCGCGGTGTCGGTCACGGCCGGTGACGACGCCGGGCCGAAGCCCGCGGCGGGTACCGGGGCGCCGGACACCCGGGCGCCACAGGCCGCCACCAGCGCGACACCCGCCGCCACCGCGACCGCCCGGCCCAGTACGCCGCTCACCCGACCCGCCCTCACCCGACTCAGGGTAGTGCCTGGTCCACAGTGCCTGGTCCACCCACCGTGCTCGGACCGGGTGTGAACCGGACTGGGAATCATGGCGCCGACGGGCCCGCGAACCAGGCGATTACGCTCGACCTCGTGGTTCAGGACAGCTCAACCGACACCCGCCGCGCCGGGTCGTCGGGTCTGGCGCCGTTGCTCGTCGTCGGCGGCCTGCTGGCCGCCCTCATCGGGGCCGCGCTGGTCGCGGCCTCCGGGGGGAAGCGCTACGTCCTGCAGGGCCTGCCGACCCCGGACGCGTTCACCGAGCACGCGCTGACCGTGGTCCGGGTGACCACCGAACTGGGGAGCGTCGTCACCGTCGGTTCGCTGCTGTTCGCCGCGTTCCTGGTGCCGCCGCGGGCCACCGGCGTGCTGGACGTCAACGGCTACGGCGCCCTGCGCATGGCGGGCTGGGGCGCGGCCGTGTGGTTCGTCGGCGCGCTGGTGTCGGTGCCGTTCACCGCCGCGGACGCGGTCGGCCAGTCGATCACCACCGTGCTGCGCAGCGACGTGCTGCTCGACCTGGTCGGCACGCTGGAGCAGACGCAGGCGTGGCTGTTCACCGCCGCGCTCGCGCTGGTCGTGCTGGTCGGCACCCGGTTCGCGCTGACCTGGGGCTGGACCGCGGCGCTGTTCGCGGTGGCGCTGGCCGGGATCGTGCCGGTCGCGGTCACCGGCCACTCCTCCAGCGGCGGCCAGCACGACGTGGCCACCAACAGCCTGCTGTTCCACCTGGTCGCCGCCGCGCTGTGGATCGGCGGCCTGGTCGCCCTGCTCGCGCACGGCCGCAGGCGGGTGGCGCACCTGCCCGTCGCGGCGACCCGGTTCTCCCGGATGGCCCTGGTGTGCTGGATCGTCATGGCGGTCTCCGGCGTGGTCAACGCGTGGGTGCGGCTGCCGCTCGCGGACCTGTTCGGCACCTGGTACGGCGTGCTGGTCCTGATCAAGATCGCGGCCCTGCTGGTGCTCGGCGTGTTCGGCTACCTCCAGCGCGAACGCGGCGTCCGCGCGATCACCGAGCACGGCACCTGGCGCGCGCTGGTGCGGCTGGCCGCGGTCGAGGTGCTGGTGATGATGGCGACCGTGGGCGTGGCCGCCGGGCTGGCCCGCACCCCGCCGCCGCAATCCGCCGACAGCGCGCCCGACCGGGTCGAGCTGGCCCTTGGCTACCCCATGTCCGAGCCGCCGAACCTGGCCCGGCTGCTCTTCGACTGGCGGTTCGATCTGGTCTTCGGCACCGCCGCGATCGTGCTGGCCGCGGTCTACCTGCGCGGGTTCCTGCGGCTGCGCGCGCGCGGCGTCGCCTGGCCGGTGGGCAGGCTGGTGTCCTGGCTGGCGGGCTGCTTCGTGGTCCTGTTCGCCACCTCGTCCGGGTTCGGCCGCTACTCGCCCGCGATGTTCAGCGTGCACATGGAATCGCACATGATGCTGTCCATGCTCGCGCCGGTGTTGCTGGTACTCGGCGCACCCGTCACGTTGGCGCTGCGGGCACTACCGGCCGCGGGCAAGGACAACCCGCCCGGACCGCGCGAGTGGCTGCTGGCGTTGGTGCACTCACCGGTGTCCCGGTTCCTCACGCACCCGATCGTCGCGCTCGTGCTGTTCGTCGGCTCCTTCTACGGTCTCTACCTGACCGGCCTGTTCGACGAGGCCCTCCAACGACACTGGGCGCACCTGCTGATGAACGCCCACTTCCTGTTGGTGGGCTACATCTTCTACTGGCCCGTCCTCGGCACCGACCCGGCGCCGCGCAAGCTGCCGCACCTGGGCAGGCTCGGCCTGGTCTTCGCGTCCATGCCGTTCCACGCGTTCTTCGGCGTGATCCTGATGAGCACCCAGACCGTCATCGGCGAACGCTTCTACCAGGGCCTCGGCCTGCCGTGGAACACCGACCTGCTCGCCGACCAGCGCCTCGGCGGCGGGATCGCCTGGGCCTCCGGGGAGATCCCGCTGCTGGTCGTGCTGATCGCGCTGCTGGTCCAGTGGTCCCGCGCGGACGACCGGGAGGCCCGCCGCGCCGACCGCCGCGTCGACACCGGCACCGCGGACGACCTCGACGCCTACAACGCCATGCTCAAACAGCTCGCCGAAGGCCGCGAACACCGCTAGTGGGTCGCACCACTAGTTGTCCACAGCCCCGCCAATCCATCCACAGGTCCGTATCGCCGCTCGTCCGTCGCCCCCCGCCCCGGCCACCCTGGGACGTGCCGACACCGAGCGAACGGAGGACCCGATGAACGAGACGATGGTGACCCTGGCGGGCCGCGTGGTCAGCGAGATCACCAAGCGCCGCTGCCCGGACGAGCGCGACCTCACCCAGTTCCGCCTCTACGTCAAGGAACGCCGCTACGACCCGGACACCGGCTCCTGGCGGGACGGCGACTCGCTGTTCATCGGGGTCCGCTGCTGGGGACGGCTCGGCGAGCACGTCGACACCAGCGTCCGCCGCGGCGACCGGGTGATCGTGTTCGGCAGGCTCTACCACCGCGAGTACCGGTCCGACGCCGTGCAGCGGATCGACCCCCAGGTCGAGGCCCGCGCCGTCGGCATCGACCTCGGCTACGCCCCGGTGACCGTCACCCGCACCGCGTGGACGCCCGCCAACGACGAGCCCGAGCAGACGAAGGCGGCGTGAACCATGACCACCACCCGCACCCCGCCGACCACGTTTGCCGAACAGCCCACCCGGGCACGTCCCGGGCGGCCGATGGCGGGCATCGACCATTGCCAGAGCGGGGTCCGACCGACGATGCTCTCCCTCGACACCGACCCGAACGCAGGCCGGGTAACCCGATCGGCGGTACGCGACCCGTCCGCCGAGCCGTCCCCCCGGTCGCGCTCAGCGGCCCCGACCCACCACTCTACGATCGCGACCATGGCCGAGTTCATCTACACCATGAAGAAGGTGCGCAAGGCGCACGGGGACAAGGTCATCCTTGATGACGTCACCATCCAGTTCCTGCCCGGGGCCAAGATCGGCGTGGTCGGCCCCAACGGCGCGGGCAAGTCCAGCGTGCTCAAGATCATGGCCGGGCTCGACCAGCCCAACAACGGCGAGGCGTACCTCTCCCCCGGCTACACCGTCGGCATCCTGCAGCAGGAGCCGCCGCTCAACGAGGAGAAGACCGTCCTGGGCAACGTCCAGGAGGCGTTCGGCGAGATCAAGGTCAAGCTCGACCGGTTCAACGAGATCGCCGAGCTGATGGCCACCGACTACTCCGACGCGCTGATGGAGGAGATGGGCAAGCTCCAGGAGGAGCTCGACCACGCCGACGCCTGGGACCTGGACTCCGCGCTGGAGCAGGCCATGGACGCGCTGCGCTGCCCGCCGCCGGACGCCGACGTGAGCGTCCTGTCCGGGGGCGAGCGCCGCCGGGTCGCGCTGTGCAGGCTGCTGCTGTCCAAGCCCGACCTGCTGCTGCTCGACGAGCCCACCAACCACCTCGACGCCGAGAGCGTGCTGTGGCTCGAACAGCACCTCGCCCAGTACCCGGGCGCCGTCCTGGCCGTCACCCACGACCGGTACTTCCTGGACAACCTCGCCGAGTGGATCCTGGAGATCGACCGCGGCCGCACCTACCCGTACGAGGGCAACTACTCCACCTACCTGGAGAAGAAGGCCGAACGGCTCGCGGTGCAGGGCAAGAAGGACCAGAAGCTGCAGCGCCGCCTCAAGGAGGAGCTGGCCTGGGTCCGCTCCAACGCCAAGGCCCGGCAGACCAAGTCCCGCTCCCGCCTGGAGCGCTACGAGGAGATGGCCGCGGAGGCCGAGAAGACCAGGAAGCTCGACTTCGAGGAGATCCAGATCCCGCCCGGCCCGCGGCTGGGCAGCATCGTGGTCGAGGTCGACAAGCTGAAGAAGGGCTTCGGCGACCGGCTGCTGATCGACGGCCTCAGCTTCGACCTGCCGCGCAACGGCATCATCGGCGTCATCGGCCCCAACGGCGTCGGCAAGACCACCCTGTTCAAGACCATCGTCGGCCTGGAGAAGCCGGACCAGGGCAACGTCAAGATCGGCGAGACGGTCACCCTGTCCTACGTCGACCAGGGCCGCGCCAACATCGACCCGGCCAAGACCGTGTTCGAGACCGTCTCCGGCGGCCTCGACTACATCCAGGTCGGCCAGGTCGAGATGCCCTCCCGCGCCTACGTCAGCGCGTTCGGCTTCAAGGGCCCCGACCAGCAGAAGCCCGCGGGCGTGCTGTCCGGCGGCGAGCGCAACCGGCTCAACCTGGCGCTCACCCTCAAGCAGGGCGGCAACCTGATCCTGCTCGACGAGCCGACGAACGACCTGGACGTGGAGACCCTCGGCTCGCTGGAGAACGCGCTCGAACAGTTCCCCGGCTGCGCCGTGGTCATCTCCCACGACCGCTGGTTCCTCGACCGCACCTGCACGCACATCCTGGCGTGGGAGGGCACGGCGGAGCACCCGGCCAGGTGGTTCTGGTTCGAGGGCAACTTCGAGGGCTACGAGAAGAACAAGATCGACCGAATGGGCGCGGAGGCCGCCCGCCCGCACCGGGTGACCTACCGCAAGCTGACCCGGGACTAGGCGCGGCGACGTGGCGGCGGCCTGGAACGAGTTACCGGCGGCGGTGTCGGCCGCGTCCGAGTGCGCGGCACTGCTGGACGCGGCCGAACACCTCCGCCACACCGCACCCGAGCTCACCGAGCGGTTCGCCGCCCGCGCCCTGGCCCGCACCACCACCGTCCCCGTCCGCTCCGCGAACCCCCGCCCCACCCCGTCGGATTCCCCGGGTCCGGCCGTCGGCACCGACTCGACGACCGACCCGGAAAGTCCGACGGGGGACCGGGCCACCCAGCCCACGATCCCGGCGGCCCGGACCGCCGGGAGCATCGACGCCGCCATCGGGACCCGGGCACGGGTGCTGCTGAGCACGTCCCTGGTGCGGCTGGGGCGGCACGCCGAGGCGGTGGAGCCGGGGCTGGTCGCGCTGCACGCGGTGACCGGGGGCGGGCGGGTCGAGTGGGCCGCGACGTTGCGGGTCGCGCTGGCCGCGTGTGCCCGGGTGCTGGGCGAGCCGTTGGCCGGGTGCGAGTTCCTGCGCCCGGTACTGCGGCTGCGCGAGGCCGCGCCCGCCATCCGGGCGGCGGCGCTGGCCCAGTTCGTGGCCTGCGCCGTGCACGTGGGCAACCGCGACGACCTGGAGGACGCGCTCGCCGAGGCCGACCGGCTGTTCGCCGCGGACGAGGCCGCCGGTCCCGACGGGCGACGCGTGCAGCGGGCGCTGCTGTCCGCGCGCACCGCCTCCTACCACCGCAGACACGGCGACACCGAGGCGGCGACCGAGGCCGCTCGCGAAGGACTCTCGCTGCTCAACCGCCTCGCCGACCCGCACGCGGAAGGCGGCCTGGCCCGGCCCCGGCTGGTGCTGGAACTGGTGTGCGCGCTTCTCGACGAGGGCGACCTGGACGAGGCGGCCCGGGTCGCGGCCACGGCCCTGGACGAACCGGTCCGCGCCACGTCCGCGCTCGCGCTCGGCAGGCTCCGGCTGGCCGTGGCCACCCGCGTGCACCTGCCCTCCGGCCGGTCCGCGCCCGGCCGGGCACTGCTGGTCGACGTGGTCCGCGTCGCCGAACGCCACGGCCTGGACTCACTGCTCGCCGACGCCTGGACTTTCCTCGCGCACGCCGAGGAGGAGGCCGCCCGCCCCGGCGACGCCCTGCACGCCCTCCGCTCGGCCCGCGCCGCCGAGTACCGCCACCTGCGCGCCGCCGAGGCGGCCCGCGCCCTGCTCATCGCCGAGGTCGGCGCCGTCCGCGACCCGGAGAGCGCGGTGTCCCTGCTCCGCGACACCGTCCGCCCAGCGACCCCGCCCGCCCCGGCCGTTCCCCGCCAGACCCGTCCCGCGACCGCCACCTTCGCCGCGGTCCTCGTCCGGGTCACCCCCCAGGGCCTGGCCGAACCCGTCGAGCCTGCCGAACCCCCGCTCCCGGTGGGCGGCGAGGTCTCGCTCAACGCCCTGGCCATCCACGTCCGCGACCTGGCCCCCCAGGACGCCGAGCTCCTCCGCTCCGACCGCGGCGAGTTCGCCGTCCTGCTGCCCGCCACCGACCGCCCCACCGCCGAGGCCCTGGCCACCGCCATCCGCGACACCGCCACCGAGGCCCAGTGGCTGATCGACGACAACGGCCACGAACTCACCCTCGCCACCGGCGTCGCCGTCACCCCCACCACCCCCGACGGCAACCCCCGCGACGGCGTCGAACCCCTGCTCCTGGCCGCCCGCAAGGCCATGCGGGTACCGGAGGTCATCAGCCCGGCCCCCGCCGTACTCCGCCGCACCGACCGCTTCCACCGAGCCCCCACCACGGCCAAGACGGTCCCGGTCGGCCAGGACACCATCCCGTCGCACGCCGCGACACCCGGCGCGGAAACCCGAGCCCCCCGCGAGTCGGCCCCGGCAGGCACCAGGGCAGCCACGGAACCCAGCCCGCCAGCGGCGAACCCCGTGCCTGAAACGCCCACGCCGGAACCAGTCGCACCTGAACAGGCGACCGCCGGACAGCACTCGCCCAGCCCATCGACCGATCCCGTGGCGCCCCCCGCGACAGGCGCAGGCCCGTCACCAGCACACAGCGCACCGGTCGCTTCCACGACCCCGGCCGATGCGACGGGTGACAGCCCTGCCGCCTCGCCTGACGTTCCGGCGGTGTCGCACGCCGCTCCCACATCGTCCGGTCCCGCAGGCACATCGGACCCGGCGACCGATGACAGTCCCGTCGCCGCTTCAGGTGTTCCGGGGTTGTTCCCGGCGCTGTCCGCCGGTCTCGTGGACCCCTCCGACGCGGATGGCGGTCCAGCCCCCACCCCTGATGTCCCGTCGTCGCCATCCGGTGGGTCGAGGACCAGTTCCACCGGTGCGGCGGGCAGTGCCGGTTCCGTTGCCGCGTCAGGTGTTTCGCCGTACTCGGCGCCCGGATCGCCTGCTTCCGCCGCTGTGACCGGGGACGCGGGCTCCGCCACCGCAGGCGTACCGCCGTCGCACACCGCGCCCGGGGCAGTCGCACGCTCGGCACCCCCGGGCTCGGCAGGCGTGGCGAGCGACCATGCCGTGCCCCCCGGCGAGTCGGCGCTACCGCACCCGCCTGCGGACCCACCGGTCGCCACCGGCCCCGGTGCGCCGCACGCCGCGCAGGCCGAGTCCCTCGCCCCGGGAGTCCCGGCGGCACGGGACTCCACCGAGCGTCGGGCCGACGCGGCGACGGGTTCCGACGCGTTGTCCGCCTCCTCGCGTTTCGGGCACGCGGCGGAAACCCTGCCCAGCCAGGAGTCCGCCACCCCCCGCCACGGCGGCGGCGCCGGTTCCATCCCGGCCCGGCACCTGTCCGGCGGTCTGCGGCGCCGTCGCGCGGCCGACGAGGAGCCCGCCGCCGAGCCGATACCCGTGTCCCCGCGGGCCGGGGCCATCGAGTCGGTGCTCAACGCCGACGAGGTCGACGAGCCCACCCCCGGCCGCCGCGCCGCCCGCCGCGCCCAGGACCCCGAGACGTCCACTGTGGACACCGAGGCCGCCGCCCAGTCGGTGCTCAGCCGGTTCGGCGTCACCGCCGAGGGCGGCGGCAGGCGCCGGGCCCCCGACGACGACGGCTACCCGGTCGACGACCCGGTACCCGAGCCCGACCCGTACGACCTGGGTTCCGTGTCGCTTCCCGCCCCGCCGATGTTCCCCGCCTCCATGGCCCCCCCGAACACCCCGTGGGACGACACGGAACCCACCATCCCCATCCCCGGCGCCCGCCGCGCCGACTCCGGTGTCCTGCACACCTCCGGCTCTCTCGACGCCCCCCGCCTGGGCGCCCCCGCCGACGAACCCGAACCGACCCCCCCACTTGGTTCCCCCCTCCCCGAACCCGCCACCGCGTTCGCCCCCGGACTCCCGGCCGCCGACCCGGGCCCCGCACCCACCCCGAAGCCCGTTCTCGACAACCCGGACCCAGCGCCCGGCACCCACGGACTCACCGGCCGCACACCCACCGCCCCGAGCTCGTTCCTCAGCGCGCCCACCGCCCACGGGCCCACGGATCCGGAACCCGCTCCGGCGACGGGTACCCATGGGATCTCGGCAGCGAAGTCCTCCTACGGCGCCCAGGGCCCCGTGCCCGGCCTTCATGGATCGGTGGCGCCCGTTCCGGGTCCACCGCGCGGTGAGGCGGGGCCCGTTCCCGGTACTCAGGGCCTCCCGACCGATGACTCGGGATTCGTGCCCGTCGCCCCCGGTTCCGCGCCCGGTGACCCGGGACAGTCGGGCACCCACCGACCCGTGGCAGGCATGCCCGGCGACCCGGGACCCATGGCGGCTGCCGGACCGACCCTCGACGATCCAGCACGTGCGACCGCGAGCAGGCCTGCCGGGTCGGGTCCGGCGCCGCGTACCCCGGGCGCCGATCTCGAACCGTTGTTCGCCGCCGGGTTCACCAGGGTCGACCCGCCCGCCACGGCGTCCACGCCGATCGTGCCCCCGGAACCGCGAGCGCCCGAGGCGATCCCGCGCACCCCCGAGGGCGACGTGCCCCCACAGGTCAGCGACGCCGACCGGCGGGCCATCGACTTCGCCGCCCGGCTGCGCGGCCTGCCCAGGTCCGCCGCGTTCGCACAGCGCGAGCCCGAGCCCGAACCGGACCCCGAGCAGGCGAGCGCGACCGACCCCGACGACGACCGCCCCGCGCTGCCCACGCGCAAGCGGCGCACGCCAGGGAGCAGGCGGGAGCGGACCGATCCCAGCGGTCTCGCCGACCTGCTCGCCGAGGCGCTGGTCGCCTTCCAAGCCACCCAAGCAACTCAAGCCACCCAGGCCGAGCAAGCCGAGCAGCCCACGCCGACCGCGCCCGCCGACCCAGGCCTCGACGTGCCCCGCTGGTCCGACGGCTGGGCCGACCTCCCGTTGTTCGGCGCCGAGCCCGACCGCCTGCCCGAGCCGTCCCGCCCCGTCGGCACCCAGGTAGACAACTCCGGCGAGCTGCGCCGCCCCGAGCCCGCCCGCTGGCCCCCGCCCGCCGACGCCCGCCCGCCCGCGGCCGCCGCCGAGCCCGACCGCCGACGCTCCTGGGCCACCGACGCGCGCGCCGCCGAACCGGCCGAACGTGCCGAGCCGCGCCGCACCGATCTCTCCGGCCTCCCCACCCCGCCCTCGGGCATCCGGGGCAGGCACCGCTCCTCCGAATGGGCGCCCGCCGACCTCGACAGCGGCTGATCCGGACGCACCCGGAACCACGGTCAGCCCCGCTCGGCCCGGGCGGGTCCCCGCCCGGAGGATCCCTTGCGCCCGGCGGGCACGGGCGGGAATGCGGCATCGCGCTACAGCCAGGTGACGCCGTCCCCACCTGCGGCCGAACATGCCGTTCCGACCTCGCAAAACGCCATGTGGGAGATGATCCCGAGATGCGGGGCCCGGCCGGGGCGGCACTAATGTGGGGGGCGTATGCGGCACAGCGGCGTGCCGCCAAAGCGTGGAGTCAGGGAACACAATGACCTCGACTGGAGTCTCGTCCCGCACCGATGGAGCCGTCAGCGTCGACGGCTCGGCGTCGGCCGGACGACCGGTCAACACCAGCCCGGAACAGATCAGAGACGACCTCATCGAGCGGGCCGCCCGACAGGCGCCCGACATCGCCGACCTCATCCGCCTCTACTTCCGCTACATCCCGCCGGAGGAGGTCATCGACGACGACCCCGTCGACCTCGTCGGCGCGGTCCGCTCGCACGCGCAGCTGGCAGGTCAACGGGTCCAGGGCAGGCCCGCGGTGCGGATGCTCAACCCCACCGGCGCCGTGGACGGCTGGAGCACCACCGGCTCGGTCGTGCAGATCGTCACCGACGACATGCCCTACCTCGTGGAGTCCGTGAGCGCCGAGCTCGTGCGCCGCGGCGTCCAGATCCAGCGGGTCGTGCACCCCATCGTGGTGGTGCGCCGCGACCTTGCGGGCGAGCTCAAGGACGTGCTGCCGACCTGCGACCCGGACGCGCCGCCCGGCGAGGCGTTCGCCGAGTCGTGGATGTACATCGAGGTCGACCTGCTCACCGACGCCGACCGGGCCCGCGAGATCGAGACCGGGCTGCTCGCCGTGCTCAACGACGTGCGCGAGGTCGTCGAGGACACCGACCGGATGGCGGGCACCGCGCGCGCCCTCGCCGACGAGCTGGAGGCCGACCCGCCGCCGCTGGACGCCGAGCAGGTCCGCGATGGCGCCGCGCTGCTGCGCTGGCTGGCCGATGGCCACTTCACCTTCCTCGGCTACCGCCGCAACGACCTCGTCGCGGGCGAGGAGGACGGCGAGCCCGCGCTGCGCGCCGTGCTGGCCAGCGGCCTCGGCGTGCTGCGCCAGGACAGCCTCGCCGCGCGCAGCCTCACCGCGGGCCCCGACACCGTCGCCTACGCGCTGGCGCCGCGCCTGCTGGTGCTCACCGAGGCCAGCGCCCCCTCGACCGTGCACCGCTCCACCTACCCGTACTACGTGGGCGTCAAGACCTTCGGCCCGGACGGCGAGGTCACCGGCGAACACCGCTTCCTCGGCGTGTTCACCACCAGCGCGCTGCACGAGGACGTGCTGGACATCCCGGTGGTCTCCCGCCGGGTGCGCGAGGTGATCCACCAGGCCGGGTTCCCCATGGAGTCCTACTCCGGGCAGCGCATGCTGGAGGTCATCCAGAACTGGCCGCGCGCGGAACTGTTCTCCACCACCGCCGACGCCCTCTACTCCACCACCACCGGCGTGCTCGCCCTCGCCGACCGCCGCAGGCTGCGGCTGTTCCTGCGCCGCGACCCGTACGCGCGGTTCTTCTCCTGCCTGATCTTCCTGCCCCGCGACCGCTACACCACCACCTCCCGCATCGCCATGCAGGAGGTTCTGCTCGACGAGCTGGGCGGCACCAACCTGGAGTTCAGCACGCGCCTGGGGGAGACCCCGCTCGCGCAGGTGTACTTCATCGTGCACACCGACCCGGGCCGCCACGTCGACCCGGACGTGCAGCGCATCCAGGAACGCCTCACCGAGGCCGTGCGCGGCTGGGACGACCGCCTCGTCGAGGCCGTGTTCGCCGAACAGCGCGAACAGGCCGACGCCGGATCCACCCTCGGCCCGGAGTCGGCCACCGAACAGGGCCAGCGCTACGCCAGCGTGTTCCCGGAGGCCTACAAGGAGGACTTCACCGCCGCCGAGGCCCTCGCCGACCTGCACAAGCTGCGCGCGCTGACCGGCGAGGACGACCTGGCCATGTCGTTCTACGTGCCGCAGGGCGCCAGCCCCGGCGAGCGCCGCTTCAAGCTCTATCTCAGCGGCCGCGGCATCACCCTGTCCCAGGTGCTGCCGGTGCTGCAGAACATGGGCGTCGAGGTCGTCGACGAACGCCCCTACGAGCTGCGCCGCGAGGACGGCACCCGCTGGTGGATCTACGACTTCGGGCTGCGCATCGAACCGAGCGTGCTGGAGGCGCCTGCCGAGGAGCTCGACCGGCGCAGGGTCGGCTTCCAGGAGGCGTTCGCCGCGATCTGGCGCGGCGAGGCCGAACCCGACCGGTTCAACGCCCTGGTCCTGCGCGGCGGCCTCACCTGGCGGCAGGCGGTCGTGCCGCGCGCCTACTCGCGCTACCTGCGCCAAGCGGGCACCCCGTACTCGCAGGAGTACATCGAGGACGCCGTCCTCGCGCACACCGCCATCGCCACCGCCCTGGTCCGCCTGTTCGAGGTCGGCTACGACCCGGCCCTGTCCGACGACGCCCGGCACGCCCAGGCGGACACCCGCATCGCCGAGATCACCGAGCTCATCGACGGCGTCACCAGCCTCGACGAGGACCGCATCCTGCGCAGCCTGCTCACCCTCATCCGGGCCACCCTGCGCACCAACTACTACGTCCGCGACACCGACGGCGCCCCCCGCCCCTACCTGGCGGTCAAGCTGGAACCACGCGCCGTGCCCGAGCTGCCCGAGCCCCGGCCCCGGTTCGAGATCTTCGTGTACTCCCCGCGCGTGGAGGGCGTGCACCTGCGCTTCGGCGCCGTCGCCCGCGGCGGCCTGCGCTGGTCCGACCGCCGCGAGGACTTCCGCACCGAGGTACTCGGCCTGGTCAAGGCGCAGGCGGTGAAGAACGCGGTGATCGTGCCGGTCGGCGCCAAGGGCGGCTTCGTGGTCAAGCGCCCGCCCGCCCCCACCGGCGACCCCAGCCTGGACCGCGAGGCCTTCCAGACCGAGGGCATCGCCTGCTACCGCATGTTCATCTCCGGCCTGCTCGACCTCACCGACAACCTGCAGGGCGGCGAGGTCGTGCCTGCCCGCGGCGTCGTCCGCTACGACGGCGACGACACCTACCTGGTCGTCGCCGCCGACAAGGGCACCGCCACCTTCTCCGACATCGCCAACGAGCTCGCCTGCAGCCGCGGCTTCTGGCTCGGCGACGCGTTCGCCAGCGGCGGCTCCGTCGGCTACGACCACAAGGCCATGGGCATCACCGCCAAGGGCGCCTGGGAGAGCGTCAAACGCCACTTCCGCGAGCTCGGCGTCGACACCCAGTCCCAGACGTTCACCGTGGTCGGCGTCGGCGACATGTCCGGCGACGTGTTCGGCAACGGCATGCTGCTGTCCAAGCACATCCGCCTGGTCGCCGCCTTCGACCACCGGCACGTCTTCCTCGACCCCGACCCGTCCCCGGCCGTCGGCTTCAACGAGCGCAAGCGCCTGTTCGAGCTGCCCCGCTCCTCCTGGGACGACTACGACCGCACCCTGATCAGCGAGGGCGGCGGCGTCTTCCCGCGCACCCTCAAGGCCATCCCGGTCAGCGCCCAGGTCGCCCGCTCGCTCGGCCTGCCCGAGGACACCGGCAAGCTCTCCCCGCAGGAGCTGATGAAGGCCATCCTGCTCGCCGAGGTCGACCTGCTCTGGAACGGCGGCATCGGCACCTACGTCAAGGCGAGCACCGAGAGCCACGCCGACGTCGGCGACAAGGCCAACGACGCGCTGCGCGTCGACGGCTCCGCGCTGCGCGTCAAGGTCGTCGGCGAGGGCGGCAACCTCGGCCTCACCCAGCGCGGCCGCATCGAGTTCGCGCGCACCGGCGGCAAGGTCAACACCGACGCCCTGGACAACAGCGCGGGCGTCGACTGCTCCGACCACGAGGTCAACATCAAGATCCTGCTCGACCACCTGGTCCGCGAGGGCGAACTGGCCTCGCACGCCCGCGACGAGCTGCTCGCCGAAATGACCGAGCAGGTCTCCGACCTGGTCCTTGGCGACAACTACAGCCAGAACGCCGTCCTCGGCGTCAGCCGCGCGCACGCCAAACCCATGCTGTCCGTGCACGCCCGCCTCGTCGACGCCCTGGACAAGACCGACGGCTTCGACCGGCGGCTGGAGGCCCTGCCCTCCCGCGAACAGTTCCGCGCCCTGGACAAGGCGTGCGACGGCCTCACCTCGCCCGAGCTGGCCACCCTGCTCGCCCACGTCAAGCTCGCTCTCAAGGAGGACGTGCTGGCCAGCGAGCTGCCCGAGCAGGACGTGTTCGCCCGCCGACTGCCCGAGTACTTCCCCACCCAGCTGCGCGACCGGTTCGGCCCGGCCATCAGCGCGCACCCGCTGCACCGGCAGATCACCACCACCCTGCTGGTCAACGAGGTCGTCGACGGCGGCGGCATCTCGTATGCCTTCCGCCTCGCCGAGGAGATCAGCGCCAGCGCCACCGACGCCGTCCGCGCCTTCGCCGTGGTCACCGGCGTCTACGACCTGCGCGACATCTGGTCCCGCATCCACGCCCTGGACAACGCCGTGCCCACCGACGTGGCCGACGACATGGTCCTGGAGATCCGGCGGCTGCTCGACCGGGCCGCCCGCTGGCTGCTCACCAACCGGCCGCAGCCACTCGCCGTCGGCGCCGAGATCAACCGCTTCCACCGCGTCGTACGCGACCTCGCCCCCCAGGTCGGCGACCTGCTGCGCGGCCGCGCCCGCGAGGAAGCCGACGCGGACGCCGAGAAGATGATCGCCGCGGGCGTGCCGGACGAGCTGGCCAGGCGCATCGCGGGCCTGCTCGACTCCTACAGCCTGCTCGACATCACCGAGGTCGCCGAGCTGGCCGAACGGGACGCGGGCACCGCGGCCGGGGCCGAGGTGGAACGCAGCCCGCTGGAGGCCGCGCAGCTCTACTTCGAGCTGTCCGACCACCTGGACATCGACCTGATGCTCACCTCGATCAGCGGCCTGGAACGCGGCAACCGCTGGCACGCCCTGGCCCGCCTCGCCCTCCGCGACGACCTCTACGGGTCACTGCGCGCCATCACACTCGACGTGCTGCGGCAGAGCGAACCGGGCGAGTCGGCCGCCGAGAAGATCGAGTCCTGGGAACGGGTCAACGCCTCCCGCCTGGCCCGCGCCCGCACGGCGCTCGGCGAGATCCGCGCGTCCGGCAGGCTCGACCTGGCCACCCTGTCGGTGGCCGCGCGACAGGTCCGCAGCATGGTCCGCTGAGCGTTCACCGAGTCACCCCGACCCGCCGCCCTGGGCAGAGTCCCCGGGCGGCGGGCCCGTTCCCGGACGGGGATAAAGTCAGCGCGAACCGGCTGGGAGGGGACATTCCTTTGGGTGCGTTCGTCGCCGAGGTGCGACCGCGGTGGTCCGACATGGACGCCTTCGGCCACGTCAACCACGCCAACACGGTCACCCTGCTGGAAGAGGCCCGGGTCGACCTGCTCTTCCGCGAGGCCGCCCTGCGCGGCGCCGACGACCTGGCCAGGGGAGTGGTGGTCGCCCGCCTTGAGGTCGACTACCGCGCCCCCCTGTTCGCCGACGGCGGCGTGTTACGCGTGGAGATGTCGGTCCGCGAGATCCGCGCCGCCTACTTCGTCCTCGACTACCTCGTCCGCGGCGGCCCGTCCGAGACCGACACCGTCGCCGTCACCGCCGCCACCACCCTCGCCCCCTACGACCTGGCCAGCGGCAAACCCCGGCGGATCACCGACCTGGAACGCGACTTCCTGGCCGCCTGGCACAGCGGGGGCAACGGTGCCTGACCTGCACTTCGCCGACCCGTCCGAACGAGCCGACCTGGGCGCCTTCGTCGCCCGCGCCGTCCGCCTCGACCCGCAGGCCGTGGTCCGCCTCCGCGGCCGCGACGAGGGCCTGATCGACGCCTGGGTCGCCACCCCGTTCGACGTCCTGGCCACCCGCACGGCACGGGGGAGTGTCGACCCCACGGACATGACCGTCTCCGGCAACGAACTCCTCGCCGCCCTGGCCGTCGTCCGCGGCGACCGCCTCGACCCCGGCCCACCCCGCGACCTGCTCTGGCGCTCCGCCCTGCCGCCCACCCGGCACTGGCAGGTCGTGGACCGCCTGCCCGCCCGCATGGTGTCCGACCTGGCCGACAAGGGCATCGCGGTGGCCAGGGAGAACGTCGGCCCCCAGGGCACACCCCCGGCGTCCCTGCTGGACCAGAACGTCCTCACCGTCACCGGCGACGGCCTGGAGATCAAGGTCCCGCTCCGCTGCCTGTTCGCCCTGTCCGGCATGGGCTTCCTCGCCGACACCGACACCGATTCCGACACCGACGACCACATCCGGGTCACCGCCACCGACTCCTGGATGCGCCTCGACGCCCGCTACGGCGCCGTCGTCCGCCGCCGCCACGCCCTACTCCCACTCCTGGTCTGACCCCGGCCTCGGCACTGGCCTTTCGCAGGCCAGTGCCGAGTTCATACCAGCCAGACAGCCGTCTCCGGCGGCAGGTCCGTGCCGTCCAACGGCCCCGAAGCCAACAACACCTCACCCGGCGGCAACGGCACCGGCCCACCCGAGGTGTTCAACGCACAGATCAACCCCCCACCCTTCCGCCGATAAGCGAAACACCCCGGCGGCGCCCCATACCACTCCAGTTCCGTCCCCCCGAACCCCGCATGCGTCTTCCGCAGCTCCAACGCGTGCCGGTAAAGCGACAGCATCGACTCCGGATCCTCCAACTGCGTCTCCACCGTCAACCCCGCCCACTCCTCGGGCACCGGCAACCACGGCTTACCCGCGGAAAACCCGAACGGAACCGACGACCCCTCCCAAGGCAACGGGACACGGGAACCATCCCGTCCCCGATCCGTGTGCCCGGTGCGCTCCCACAACGGATCCTGCAAAGCCCAGTCCGGCAACGAGACATTCGGCAACCCGAGCTCCTCGCCGTTATACAGATAGACCACCCCGGGCAGCCCCAACTGCACCAAAGCCATCGCCCGAGCCCGACGTAACCCCTGCGACCCGCCCCCGTAACGCGTCACATGCCGGTCCACGTCATGGTTCGACAACGTCCACGTGGCAGGCGAAGGAGAACGCGACACCGCCTCCAGCGAATGGTCGATCGCCCGCCGCACCGCGTCCGCGTCGAAATCCGTCGTCGTCAACGTGAAATTGAAACCCAGGTGCAGCTCGTCCGGCCGCACATACCGCGCGAACTGCTCGTCCGTCTCCACCCAGATCTCACCCACCGCCATCGAACCCGGGTACTCGTCCGCCACCTTCCGGATCAGGCGGTGGATCTCGTGCACCTCGTCCGCGTCGAACCGCGGGTCCGCCGGGCTGTGCGTGGCCGAACGGTCGATCGACAGCAGGTACTCCGGCATGTCCGGTAAACCCTGCGGCTTCGCCATCCCGTCCGCCACGTCCACCCGGAACCCGTCCACGCCGCGATCCAGCCAGAACCGCAACGTCTCCACCAGGTCCGCGCGGACCTCCGAGTTGTCCCAGTTCAGATCCGGCTGCCGCGGCGAGAACAGATGCAGATACCACTGCCCGTCGTGCACCCGCGTCCACGCCGGACCGCCGAACACGCTCGGCCAGTTGTTCGGCGGCACCGACCCGTCCGGGCCACGACCATCCCGGAACACATACCGCGACCGCTCCCGGCTGTTCGGCGGCGCCAACAACGCCGCCCGGAACCACGGGTGCTCGTCGCTCGTGTGGTTCGGCACCACGTCGATCGTCACCTTGATCCCGTGCCCGTGCGCCTCGGCCACCAACCGGTCGAACGCCGCCAGATCACCGAACAACGGGTCCACCGCGCGCGGATCGGACACGTCGTAACCGTGATCGGCCATCGGGGACCGGAAGAACGGGGTGAGCCACAACGCGTCCACACCCAGCAGCTCCAGGTAGCCCAAACGGGACCGGATGCCCTCCAGGTCGCCCACCCCGTCGCCGTCGGAGTCGGCGAAGGAACGGACATAGATCTGGTAGAACACCGCCCGCTGCCACCACAGCGGCGCCGGGTCGTCACCCTCGGGCTCGGCGGTTCGTCGCACGATCAGTCATCCTGCCATCGGCCGCCGACGGACTGGACCAGTCGCGCCGGTCTGTGATCTTGAACCCGTCAGACCCAGCTGTTCAACAGGCTGTTCGCCGCCATCTCCAGGTACTGCCAGAGCTTCGTCCGATGCTCCTCGGCCAACCCCGCCGAGTCGACCGCCACCCGCATGCACCGCAGCCACGCGTCCCGCTGCACCGGCCCGATCACGAACGGCTGGTGCCGCATCCGCAACCGCGGATGCCCGCGCCGGTCCGAATAGGTGTGCGGGCCACCCCAGTACTGCATCAGGAACAACCGCAGCCGCTCCTCCGCCGGACCCAGGTCCGCCTCCGGGTACATCGGCCGCAGCACGTCGTCCGCGGCCACCTCCGCGTAGAACCGGGCCACGATCCGGTGGAACGTGTCCTCGCCGCCGACCGCCTCGTAGAAGTTCTCGATGTCCGCATCGCTCGGGGTACCCACCACCCCATCCTCGCGCACCACTACGCGGACGGCGCAGGCGGGAACAACCTGCCCATCGGCGGCTGGATCCCCGACTCCTCGATCGCCCCCATCGCCCGCGCCCGCAACGCCCGCTGCACCGCCCACTGCCTGCCCGGCCGCACCTTCACCGTCATCCGGATCGTCACACTCTCCGGCGTGACCTTCTCCACACCCAACACCTCCGGCGGCTCGATCACGTCCGCCTTGTACGCGTCCTCACCGGACAGCTCGGTCGCCACCCGCGCCAACAACCCCGACACCGCGTCCACATCCGCGCCATAGCCCACCGGCAGGTCCACAACGGCCACCGCGAAACCCTGGCTGGAGTTGCCGACCCGCAGGATCTCCCCGTTCCGCACATACCACACCGTGCCGTTGACATCGCGCAACGTGGTCACCCGCAGCCCCACGGCCTCGATCGTGCCGCTCGCCGGACCCACGTCCACCACATCGCCGACGCCGTACTGGTCCTCCAGCATCATGAAGATGCCGGACAGGAAGTCCTTCACCAGGTTCTGCGCGCCGAACCCCAACGCCACACCCACGATCCCGGCCGAGGCGATGATCGGCCCCAGCTGCACCCCCAGCTCGCCAAGCGCCAGGATGAACGCCAGCCCGTAGACCAGGAACGTCACCACCGACTTCAACACCGAGCCGATCGTGCGCGCCCGCTGCGTGCGCCGCTCCGAGATCAACGACCCGAGCGCGGGCGCCCGCTCCTTCAACGGCCGCAACAACGCGGGCATCTTCCCGTTGCCCGAGGTCAACCGGTCGATCAGGCGCCGCACCACGAGCCGGATCAGGAACGCCACCACGAAGATCATCAGGATCTTCAGCGGCTTCGCCACCAGCCAGCCTGCCGAGGCCGCCAGCCACTCGTTGCCGGTCAGCCGCCACACCTCCGCACACCACGAACCGTCCTCGGTGATGCACTTCGGGGGTTCCATCGGAAACGGCAACTGGGTCGGGATCAGCGCGGGAGTCATCGCCGCCGACGATAGCCGGCGGCCGCCCGCCCGGTCGACGCACCCCGCGGTCGCGTAACCCGCTCGCGTTCACCCCGATTTCGACGGGTGATCCAAGACACGTCACAGAACACACGTGCGCTCCGGCCCGGGTATGTGGTCGACTTAGGCAGCACCGGTGGAGGTGGTCGAGTGCCAGACCGACAACCGACCCGCTCCGGCGCGCCCGCGGGGCACGCGCCGGGGCCGACGCTATGCCCGGACCCGGGGGAGACCCCGGGACCAGTCGCCGCGCGCGACCGGGCCGCCCCGAGCTGCGTGGTGGTACCCGACCCGCCGCACCCGCGACCCGTCCCGTCCTGGGGCAGGCGCCGCGTGCTGCTGCTCAACACCACCTTCGAGCCGCTCACCGCGCTCTCGCTGCGCCGCGCGGTCGTGCTCGTGGTCTGCGGCAAGGCCGAGGTCGTGCACGGCGACCCGGCGGGCATGGCCGTGCACTCCGCGACGTCGAGCGTGGTGATCCCCTCGGTCATCCGCCTCAGCAGCTATGTCCGCGTGCCCTACCGCGGCCGGGTCCCACTGACCCGAGCCGGATTGATGCACCGCGACCGCTACCGCTGTGCCTACTGCGGCGGCCGAGCGGAGACGATAGACCACGTGGTCCCACGCAGCCGCGGGGGGCAACACACGTGGCAGAACTGCGTCGCCTGCTGCGCAAAGTGCAACCACCGCAAGGCCGACAAGATGCTCTCCGAACTGGGCTGGCGGCTGCGCGTGATCCCCACCGCGCCACGCGGCCCACACTGGCGACTACTCGCGGGCGTGGTCGACGCCGACCCGCTCTGGCTGCCCTACCTGGGCGAACCGGCCGCCTGAGACTTCTTTTCGTCCCGCCCTCGCACCGGGGGCGGGACGGCCTGCTCAGGCGGCGGTGACGCGCGTCCCGCCGGTGACCCGAGTGCCCCTGGTGACCCGGGTGCCCCGCTCCTGAAGGGTGACCCGAGTACCGCGCGTGACCCTGGCACCACGGTGCCCGGCGGTGACCCGCGTACCGAACTCGACAGCCGTGACGCGGGTACCGAACTCCGCGGTGACCCGAGTACCGGACTTGGCGGTGACCCGGGTGCCGAAGGCGGCGGTGACCCGCGTACCCCGGTCAACAGAGGTGACCCGCGTGCCCCGGTCGGCTGCCGTGACCCGCGTTCCGCGATCGTTCGCCGTGACGCGAGTGCCCCGGCCGGTGGCGGTGACCCGAGTGCCCCGGTCGAGAGAGGTGACCCGAGTTCCCCGGTCGCAGGCGGTGACGCGGGTGCCGCGGCTGACGGAGGTGACTGGCGTGCCGCGATCGGCGGACGTGACTCGCGTGCCGCGCCCGCCCGCGGTGACGCGGGTGCCCCGATCGGTGGCGGTGACTCGCGTGCCCCGGTCGGTTGCCGTGACCCGGGTGCCGCGAGTGATCGCCGTGACCCTGGTGCCACGCTCGATGGCCGTGACCCGGGTCCCTCGGTCGCTCGCCGTGACCCTGGTACCGCGAATGATCGCTGTGACTCGCGTGCCGCGTTCGGCCGCTGTAACCCGCGTGCCTCGGTCGTTCGCCGTGACCCGGGTGCCACGAGTGATCGCCGTCACCCGCGTGCCCCGATCCGCCGCCGTGACGTCAGTGCCCCGGTCGGTCGCGGTGACCCGCGTACCGCGCTCGATCGCGGTCACTCGCGTACCGCGCTCGGCGGCCGTGACCCGGGTGCCGCGTTCAATGGACGTCACCCGAGTACCCCGGTCACTCGCCGTGACCCTGGTCCCGCGCTCGGCGGCCGTGACTCGCGTGCCGCGCTCGATGAAAGTGACCCTCGTCCCGCCCGTGACCCTGGTGCCACGCGTGACGCGGGTGCCGCACTCCAGCCCGGCCGTGACCCGGGTACCGCGGTCGACCTCGGCGGTGACCCTCGTGCCGCGGTCGACCTCGGCCGTGACCCGGGTGCCGAGCAGTGCGGTCACCCGAGTACCCCGTGCGTCCGGTCCGGTGATCTCCGCGGTGACCCTGGTGCCGCGGGTCACTCTCGTGCCACGCTGGAGATCGGTGCCCCGGGTCACCCGGGTCCCCATCCGCCCGCCATCCCACCGCGCACGACCACCGGGTTGCGTGTTGTCGGCCATCCGGGTGATGATCTTTGCCGCGTCGTGGGAAGCGAGGGTGTCCATGGCATGGCCTCCTGAGGGCGGTTGCGCATCAAACGAGCGGAAGGTCGACTTCGCAAGGGCCGTACAGGTGAAAGCTATGACTCAGATCGGTAACCGACAAGACGTCAGGCCGCGCCGAGGGGCCTGACGTGCGCGTTTGAGGCCATTCGCCCCTTGTCGATAGGCAGAAAGAGCTACCGCTCAGGACGGCACTCGGCCGATCAGCCTTACCAGGGGAGCACCAACCGCCACCCCGTGCGACCACGCCGCCCGAGCGGTGTCCGCACCCACGGGCGACCCGCCCGGCGCGACCCCCGCCGATGAGACCGGACGTTATCCGGGTTATCGGCCTTTGGTGGTCGGATCTGGAGAGTCTGTCCGTTTTCCCCCGCCCGACCGGCGCGAATATTGTCTGAAATATCTGTTTTGTGACGGAAATAGATACCCTGTCCGCTTTCGGGCCGCGCACAAGCCCGCGTCCGACGGCCCGCACGGCAAGGATGACCGCGGGCAGCTCACCCGCTTGCCCATGATCGGACCCTCCGGCGGAGAGCCTCGCCGATCCAAGCCCACGTCCAGCGGCTCCGACGGCACGAGGCGATCCCAGGCCGTGCGCCGGGACGTCGCCCCGGTGGCCGGATCCGGGCAGTCCGTCCGATTCCCCCCGGCCGTGGTCGGGTTGTCGGCCGTGCGAGGTCGGCCCGTCGGCGGTCGGTTACTGTATCGGCTGTGACGCTCGTCGAGACCCTTCTCGTCTTCGCGGCGATCCCGCTGGCCATCTACGGCGTGGTCGCCCTGTTGACGCTGCGCGAGAAGTTCGCCAAGGCCCCGCGCTACCGCCCCGGCCAGGAGTGGGCGCACGAGCCGGTGTGGTGGACCGCCAACCCCGCGGGCCTGGGCCCCGCCCACGCCGCGGCGTCCCACCACGCCCCGGAGACCGGCGCGGACCTCCCGCGCACTGCCAAGGGAGGAGCCCGCGGTGGCTGGTGACCTGGTCCGCCACGCGGACACCATCGTCGAGGACCCGGAGCACGGCTACGGCGCCGCCCGCACCAACAGCGGCCGCATCTCCGTCGCCAAGCAGCGCGAGCCCGCCGCCCCCGGCCTCCCCTTCACCACGGTCCAGCTGACCCGCCTGGACGAGGCCCTGACCCTGTCGTCGCGCGCCACCGGCCTCGCCTTCAGCGTCTACCTGGGCGACCTCGGCCAGGACCCGCGCGACCGCGCCGAGGACCTGCACGCCGCCATCGGCCCCAACTCCGCGGAAGCCGTACTCCTGGCCGTCTCCCCCGGCCAACGCCGCGTCGAGATCGTCACCGGCACCGACTCCGCCCGCCGCCTCCCCGACCGCGGCTGCAACCTGGCCGTGATGAGCATGGTCGCCTCCTTCAAGGAAGGCGACCTCATCGGCGGCCTGGTCAGCGCCCTCCGCATGCTCGCCGACCAGGCAGGCCACGCCCCCCGCCGCTGACCCCCGAACACCCCTCGAAGAGCCCGGCCCACCCAGTGGGACCGGGCTCTTCGCCATCCGCCCCGCTCCCACCCCACCCCGCGACCGGCCCTGCCCCGCGACCGCCCCGACCTCCGACCAGCCTGGCCTCCCACCCCCGGCTCCTGGCCCGCGTCACCCTGCGACCCGCCGACCCACTCGCCACCCTGCGGCCACCTGAAGGTCAATCCGCCCCCTGCCATCGCCCCGAAGCCACTCGCGCCCCCTGTGGACAACTCCGCGCGCCAGATTCCCTTCGCTGGAAGAATGAACCTCGGGGGGTCCCCGGGCGGCTATCCACAACCCCGTCGAACCATCCACAGGCCGAGCGCATCCCTTGACATCACCGCAGGCCCCAGGCTCCACCCAGTGACCACCCGAGCGCCGCCGGAGCCTGCGGCCGTCAGACAGGTCCAGCCCGCCGATCTTCACGTGGCCAGGTCGAGTCCGCCGATCTCACGCGGCCGAGGGCGCGCAATCCTCACCTGGCCGCAGGCTCCCATCCGCCGCAGGTCAACCGCTTCTTCGTCGACTACTTCACCACCGCGCTGCGCCCCGACGAGATCCCCACTTTTGCCCGCCAACCCAGCTCGGCAGGCTCGGTCCCACCTCGTGCCTGTCTGCCTGCCCGCCCCCCATTTGCCTGCAGCCTGAGGCCAATGCCGCCTGGCCCCTCAGCGACGCCCAGCGCCGTCAAGCCGGCCTGTCCGCCAACCCGGCCGCAGGCCGCGCCAACTCCGCCACCACCCAGCCCAACCGACTCCGGACCAGCCCAACCGACTCCGGACCACCCAGCGCAGTCGATTCCGGCGCCCCACTCCGCAGGGCACACGGGCCCCAGCGGCCAGCATCCCTGCCGACCTCCTACCGCCCCGGCAAAGGCCCCTCAAGCCCGCCCGTTCACGCGCCCCCCTGCCCGCACTCCCTCGACATGCCCGCACTGCGCGCATTCCCGCACTGTCCACATTCCCGACGTGCCCCGCAGGCAAGCCCCTCCGCCCCATCCCCGCGCACTCCCACGCCCCATCCCCCGCGCTCTCACGATTCCTTTCCCTCGCGCTCGCACAACCTCAACTCGCAACGAACGACACGCCGACGAAAGTTCCGCGTCCACAGCGCCCGATGCGGTGAAGAAAACCTGACTCTCCGAACACAAACCACCCGATAGAGCACAAAAAACCGGGCCGGCCCCCACGGAGCCGGCCCCGGAATCAACACACAGTCAGGACCCGTCGAACTCCCGCGCCGCCAGCGCCCGAAGGATGCCCGCGCGCCCCTCCGACACCAGCCGCCGCAGGGCCGGGGGATGATCACCGGCCAGCCACTCGTCCGCCGCCGCCACCGTCTCCGCGGTCACCGCCCAAGCCGGGAACAGGCCGAGGGCAACCGACTGCGCGCGCTCGCTCGACCGCCGCGCCCACACGTCGGCCACGTCCGCGAAGTACGTCCGCGCGTAAGGCGCCAGCAACGGCCGCTGCGCCGGGTGCGAGAACCCGCCGATGATCGCCTCGTTGATCGCGTTCGGCAGGTCGTCGTCGTGCACCGCCCGCCGCCACGCGTCCGCCTTGCCCTCCGGGGTCGGCCGCAGCGACCGCGCCCGCTCCGCCTGCCGGTGGCCCGCGGCCGTCGAGTCCCGCTTCAGCTCGTCCTCGATCTCGGCCTCGCCCACCACCCCGTGCGCGACCTGCGAGTGCAGCAGCCGCCACCGCAGGTCCGTGTCGACCACCAGACCGGGCAACGGCGCCGACCCGTCCAGCCAGCCGCGCAGCACCTCCAGCTTCGCGGAGTCCAGCACCGACCCCGTCAACGAGTTCACCAACGCCAGCTGATGATCGGAACCAGGCTCGGCCGCGCGCGCCAGCTGCAGGATCCGGTCCGTGAACAGCTGCCACCCCGTCGGCGCCCAGGCCGGCGCCGCGTACGAGGCCAGGGCCGTCTGTGCCTGCAGCAACAGCCGCTGCACGACACCCACCTCGGTCTCCGCGTCCAGGCCGTGACACACCAGCGTCACGAAGTCGCGGGCCTTCAGCTCGGCCTCGCGCGTCATCTCCCACGCCGCCGACCAGCACAGGGTGCGCGGCAGCGGTTCGGTGATGTCGCCGATGCGGTCGATCAGCGTGGTCAGCGAGCCCGGGTCGAGCCGCATCGTGCAGTAGGTCAGGTCGTCGTCATTGACCAGCACGAGCTTGCCCTGCTCGATACCGACCAGGTCCGGCACCTCGGTCCGTTCGCCCGCGACGTCGATCTCCACCCGGTGCGTGCGCACCAGCTTGCCCACCGCGTCCGCCGCGTCGTCGTACACGCCGATCGCGACCCGGTGCGTGCGCAGCTCGCCGCGGCCCGGCTTGGCGCCGCCCTGCAGGATCGCGAACTCGGTGAACCGGCCGTCGTCACCAACCTCGAACCGGGCCCGCAGCGAGTTCAGGCCGGTGGTCTCCAGCCACTGCGCGCTCCACCACGACAGGTCCCGCCCGGACGCCTCCTCCAGCGCGTTCAGCAGGTCCGCCAGCGTCGCGTTGCCCCAGGCGTGCTTGCCGAAGTACACCCGCAGCCCGGACAGGAAGTTGTCCAGCCCCACATAGGCGACCAGCTGCTTGAGCACGCTGGCGCCCTTGGCGTAGGTGATGCCGTCGAAGTTGACCTCGACCGCCTGCACGTCCGGGATGTCCGCCGCCACCGGGTGCGTCGAGGGCAGCTGGTCCTGCCGGTACGCCCACGACTTCTCGATGTTGGCGAAGCTGGTCCACGCGTGCTCGTACTCGGTGGCACTCGCCTGCGCCAGCACACTCGCCCACGTGGCGAACGACTCGTTCAGCCACAGGTCGTCCCACCACCGCATGGTCACCAGGTCGCCGAACCACATGTGCGCCATCTCGTGCAGCACCGTCTCGCAGCGCCGCTCGTACGAGTAGCGGGTGACCCGGCTGCGGAAGACATAGTCCTCCAGGAACGTCACACAGCCCGCGTTCTCCATCGCGCCCGCGTTGAACTCCGGCACGAAACACTGGTCGTACTTGCCGAACGGGTACGGCACACCGAAGTTCTCGTGGTAGAAGGCGAAACCCTGCTTGGTCTCGGTGAACAGCCGCTCGGCGTCCATGTGCTCGGCCAGCGACGCCCGGCAGTAGATGCCCAGCGGGATCGTGCCGTGCTCGTCGGTGAACCCGTCGTGCCACTCCGCGTACGGGCCCGCCACCAACGCCACGAGATACGTCGACATCCGCTGTGTGGTCTCGAACACGTGCCGGGACACGCCCTCGGCACCCTCGGCCGCGCCCACCGACACGGCCGCCGCGTTGGAGATCACCTTCCACGACTCCGGCGCCACCACTGCCATGTCATAGGTGGCCTTCAGGTCCGGCTGGTCGAAACAGGCGAACATGCGCTTCGCGTCCGCCGTCTCGAACTGCGTGTACAGGTACACGCCCTTGTCGACCGGGTCCACGAACCGGTGCAGGCCCTCACCGGTGTTCATGTAGGTGCACCGGGCCACCACGGTCAGCTCGTTCTCGCCCGCCAGCGCGGACAGCTCGATCCCGACGGCCGGGTCGTACCCGGACACGTCCAGGACGGTGCCGTTCAGCTCGGCGGAGAGCACCTCGTCGGCCACGATGTCGACGAACGTCGACCCGCCCGGCTCGGCACTGGTGAACCGCACCGTCGAGCGGGACCCGAAGGTCGTCTCGCCGGGCTGGCCGAGCCCGTCGGTGAGGTCCAGCTCGATGGAGTACGACGCCACCTCCAGCAGCGCGGCGCGCTGTTGGGCTTGGTCACGGGTCAGGTTGGGCGCGGCCACTCGAACACCTCGGCGAACTCGTCGGTCGGACTTCGGGGGACTAGCGGGGAACTGCTGAGCGCCCCGCCCGCGGGGTCGCCGCGCGCGGGGTTCGGAACTGACAATCGCATCCAATCACGCCGTACCACCCCGTGGTGCCAAGGTGTGGCCGGGAAGGTTTCCCAGAGCACACACGTTGCACCGACCGGGGGCGCCCGCGGCGACCCCCGGCCGGCGAGGATCCACACACCTGGAGACGTTCGATGACCGCTGTTCGGGAAACCGAGAGCACCGAGAGCACCCCGACCCGCACCAAGGTCGACTTCTACTTCGACCCGGTCTGCCCGTTCGCCTGGATCACCTCCCGCTGGATCCTGGAGGTGGAGAAGCACCGCGACCTCGACCTGCGGTTCCGCGTGATGAGCCTGTCCGTCCTCAACGAGGGCCGCGACAACCTCCCCGAGGTCTACGTCGACCTGCTCAAGCGCGGCTGGGCCCCGGTCCGGGTCGCCATCGCCGCCGCCCAGGCCCACGGCGAGGAGGTGCTGCGCGACCTGTACACCGCGCTCGGCACCCGCATCCACAACCAGGGCGAGAAGGACTACCTCAAAGCCATCGAGGGCGCCCTCGCCGAGGTCGGCCTCCCCGCCGAACTGATCGAGGCCGCGAACGGCACCGACCACGACGACGCCCTCCGCAAGTCCCACCACGAGGGAATGGACCCGGTCGGCGACGAGGTCGGCACCCCCACCCTGCACATCGACGGCGTCGCCTTCTTCGGCCCCGTCCTCACCGAGATCCCGCGCGGCGACGACGCCCTGAAGGTCTTCGACGGCGCCGTCGCCCTGGCGAGCTACCCGAAGTTCTTCGAACTCAAGCGCAGCCGCACCGGCGAGCTCAAGTTCGACTGACCCCCGGGGGATCGGGGACACCCGCGGCGCGCCCACGGTCCGGGCCCGCCGCGGGTGCCTACCCCTCGGCGGCCCGGTGCGCGCGTCCCTGTGGACAACTTCCCGACCCGCGCGCCTTTTGCCGGTAACGTGGATTTCGGGGGCCCCCGGGCAGGTTGTCCCCAACCCGCCGAATCGATCAACAGCCGCCCCGCCGCCCTTGACGACGGCCCACCCGGTCAGCGCGGTCGGCTGCGCCAAGCCGAAGCCCGCCGCTCCTCGGCGCCGACCCGACTGCACACCCCCTTGCGGTTCGGCCACGACAGGCCCAACGGCCACTCGCCTCTGCTGGACTCTCCACGGGTCACCGGACCTTCGGCGGCCCGGACCCGCACCCCCTGCCCACCAAGCGTCGCGCCCGCTCCTCGCCCCTGTGGACAACTTTCCAGCTCAGGGCCCGCTCACCGGTAAAGTGGAATCCAGGGGTCCCCCGGGCGGTTGTCCACATCCCCCCGAAACGATCAACAGATACCGCGTAGGTCTTGACTGGCCGCTCTCGCTGTCCCTGCCTCGGTCCCCTTGCGGGTCACGGCAACCGCCGAGCATCCCGTGGGCGACCATGCGCCATCACGTGTCCACCCTCGCCGCACCCGCCTTCCAAGCCCTGTGGACAACTTTCCGACCCGCGAGCCGTTCACCGGTAGAGTGGATCTCGGGGGTCCCCGGGCGGTTATCCACAGCAGGTCGAAACGATCAACAGGTGCCGCGCCGGTCCTGACGACGACGATTCCCGTTGCAGGCGAGCGGGTCGTGGCGGTCGCCGGGCATCGGCAGGGCCGCGTGCCACGAGCAGCGCGATCATCCTGCGGCCCTTGTGGACAACTTTCCAGCTCGGGGCCCACTCGCCGGTAAAATGGATTTCGGGGGTCCCCAGGCGGTTGTCCACAGCCCGCCGAATCGATCAACAGATGCTGTGCGGGTCTTGACAGCGCGGCGACTTGCCTGGTGCACGCACGCGTCGGTGGTCGGAGCTGGTCGGGCGCGGTCGTCGTGCTGGCCGGTGCTTCCATGGGCGACCAGGTACCGGGTCGCATGCCCACAGCACCAGTGCGTCCGCTCCACGGCCCCCTGTGGACAACTTTCCGGCCCGCAGGCCGCCGGCCGGTAGAGTTGATTTCGGGGGTCCCCCGGGGCAGTTGTCCACAGCGGGCCGGATCGATCAACAGACACCACGCGCGTCTTGACGAAAGACTCGCGTGTGAGCGGATGACCGCCGAGGCCCGAGCAGACGAACCCGTGCCGCCGAAGAGTCCCGTCGTTCCCAACCGCGCGTCTCCGTGATCACGGCAGGCGTGCGAACTCCCGTCCACTTGTGCCACGCTGACGTCCAGGCAGGCGTGCAAAGTGTCACACGGGAGGTCGCCATGGCCGTTCGCGTCGGTCATGTCATCGGGGGGCGGTTGATCGAGCAGGCCGGGGAGCGGATCGACGTGGTCGACCCGGCGTCCGGGGAGGTCGTCGCGGCCGTCCCGGCCGGGACCGCGGCCGATGTGGACACCGCGGTCGCCGCCGCGGCCGAGGCGTTCCCGGGTTGGTCGGCGGTCGATCCGCGCGAGCGGGCCGCCGCCGTGCGGCGCGTGTCGGCGGCGTTGGTCGAGCGGCGCGAGGAGATCGCCGACGTGATCACCGCCGAGATGGGGGCGCCGCTGCTGTTCTCCCGCGCCGTCCAGGCCGGTCTGCCCGCCGCGACGTCCGCGGGCATCGCCGACCTGGTCGAGGGCGGCTACGCGTTCAGCGAGGAGATCGGCAACTCGCTCGTGCTGCGCGAGCCGGTCGGCGTCGTCGGCGCGATCACCCCGTGGAACTACCCGCTGCACCAGATCGTCGCGAAGGTCGCGCCCGCGCTCGCCGCGGGCAACACCGTCGTACTCAAACCCAGCGAGGTCGCCCCGCTCAACGCCAACCTGTTCCTGGAGATCCTCGCCGCCGCGGGCGTGCCGGACGGCGTGGTCAACCTCGTGCACGGCACCGGGCCCGTCGTCGGCGAGGCCATCGCCGCGCACCCCCGCGTCGACATGGTGTCGTTCACCGGGTCCACCGCGGCGGGCAGGCGGGTGTCCGCCGTCGCCGCCGCGACCGTGAAGCGGGTCGCGCTGGAGCTGGGCGGCAAGTCCGCCAACGTGATCCTCGACGACGTCGACGGCGACGCGCTCACCCGCGCGGTCAAGATCGGTGTGGCGAACGCGTTCATCAACGGCGGCCAGACCTGCACCGCCTGGACCCGCATGCTCGTCCCCGCGCACCGGCATGACGAGATCGTCGAGCGCGTCGCCGCGGCCGCCGCCAAGTACACCGTCGGCGACCCCCGACAGACCAGCACCCGCATCGGCCCGATGGCGTCGAAAGCCCAGCAGGACCGCGTCCTCGGCTACATCCGGCTCGGCATCGACGAAGGCGCCACCCTCGCCTACCGCGCCGACGACATACCCGACCACGGCGCCTACGTGCCGCCCACCGTGTTCGCCGACGTGCGCCAGGACATGCGCGTCGCCCAAGAGGAGATCTTCGGCCCCGTCCTGTGCGTGCTGCCCTACACCGGCGACGACGAGGCCGTGGCCATCGCCAACGCCAGCGTCTACGGGCTCGCGGGCGCCGTGTTCGGCGCGGACGACGACCGCGCGCTCGCCGTCGCCAAACGCCTGCGCACCGGGCAGGTCGACATCAACGGGGGAGCGTTCAACCCCGTCGCGCCCTTCGGCGGCTACAAGCAGTCCGGCAACGGCCGCGAGCTCGGCCGCTACGGCCTGGAGGAGTTCCTGGAGGTCAAGTCCCTGCAGCGCTGACCCGGCCACGCTCCAGCGCCGGACGCGTCGCGTCCTCCGGGTACGGGCTCTGCGCCAACGCCTCCTCGACCGTCATCGAACCGCTGCGCACCCCGTCGAACAGGCCCGCGACCGTCGCCAGCTCCGCCCGCTGCGTCCGCACGAAACCCGCGTCCACCGGCTCACCGTGACCGGGCACCACCACCTGCGGCGCCCACTCCAGGATCGCGTCCAACGCGGCAGGCCACTCCAGCGGGAACCCGTCCTTCCCGAGCGACGGCGGCGCGCCCTGCTCCACGTCGTCACCGGCGAACAGCACCCCGGCGTCGGGGACGTGCACCACCACATCGTGATCCGTGTGACCGTTCCCGGGATGCGCCAACGTCACCCGACGGCCACCCAGGTCGAGCTCCGTCTTGTCCACCAGATCCCACGTCGGCAGCACCACGCGCGCGGCAAGCAGCCGCTCGGCCTGCTCCGGTTTGCCGTCCGCGCGGTACTTGTCGGCCCAGAACCGCGCCTGCTCGGCGGCGGTCCCGGCGATCACCGCCGTGCACCTCGGATGCGCCCACACCTCGGCACCCGGGAACGCCGCCGTGCCCAGGAAGTGATCCCAGTGCGCGTGCGTGATCACCACCGTCCACGGCAGATCCGTGACCGCGCGGACCGCCGCCGCCCACTCCGCGCCATGCACCTCGTCGGTGCCGGTATCGATCACCAGACAGCGGTCGTCGCCGAGCACGAGCCCCAGCGTCTGGTCCAGTTCGGCATAGCGACGGGCGAACACACCGTCGGCAACCTCCAGCCATCGCATCCGCCATTACTACCCGATCGGCCGACCGGCCGGGGAACGATCGGTCACGCCCCGTGGTGGTAACCGGCGCCACTGCGCGCTCGCCCGGTCGCGCACCCGGCACCACCGGATGGCACACTTCCCGCCGTGCGTGTCTACCTGGGTTCCGACCACGCGGGCTTCGAGCTGAAGGCCCACCTCGCCGAACACCTCACCGCCGCGGGCCACGACGTCGTCGACGTCGGCCCGCACGCCTACGACGCCCTCGACGACTACCCGCCGTTCTGCGTCGAGACCGCGCGCCGCGTCGTCGCCGACCCGGGCAGCCTCGGCGTCGTGCTCGGCGGCTCGGGCAACGGCGAGCAGATCGCGGCCAACAAGGTGCCCGGCTGCCGCGCCGCGCTGGCCTGGCAGCCGGAGATCGCGAAACTCGCCCGTGAGCACAACGACGCCCAGGTCATCGGGGTCGGCGCGCGCATGCACACGGCCGAGGAGGCCGCCGAGATCGTGGATGCCTTCGTCGCCACGCCGTTCTCCGGCGACGAGCGCCACAGCCGCCGCATCGCCCTGCTGACCGAGTACGAGCGCACCGGCGAACCGCCCGCCCTGCCCGCCTGATGCCGGAAGGCCACACCCTCCACCGCCTCGCCCGCCTGCACCAACGCCGCTACGCCGGTACGGAGGTGTCGGTCTCCAGCCCGCAGGGCCGCTTCGTCGCGTCCCCTGTGGACGGTTCGGTGTTCCGCCGGGCGGAGGCGCACGGGAAACATCTGTTCCACGTGTACGGACCGGACCGGGTGGTACATGTCCACTTAGGACTGTACGGGACGTTCGCCGAGGCCCCGCTACCGGTCGCGGCCCCGGTCGGCCAGGTCCGGATGCGCCTGGTCGGCCCGACGCACTGGACCGACCTGCGCGGCCCGACCCGCTGCGAGCTGCTGACCGACGTCGAGGTCGACGCCCTCCGCGCCCGCCTCGGCCCGGACCCACTGCGCCGTGACGCCGACCCGGCGCGGGCGTGGGACCGGATCTCGCGCTCCCGCAGCTCACTCGCCGTGCTCCTGATGGACCAGTCCGTGATCGCGGGCGTCGGCAACGTGTACCGGGCCGAGCTCCTGTTCCGACACGGCATCCACCCGTCCCTGCCCGGCCGCGCCCTGGACCCCGCGCTGTGGTCCGACATGTGGGCCGACCTGGTCACCCTCATGCGCCTGGGCGTCCGAAGAGGACGGATCGACACGGTCCGCGACGAACACCTCCCCGAGGCCACCGGCCGTGCCCCGCGCCAGGACCGCCACGGCGGCGAGGTCTACGTCTACCGCCGCGCGGGCCTGCCCTGCCTGGTGTGCGGGACCGAGGTGCGGACGGAGGTCCTGGCGGGCCGCAACAACTTCTGGTGCCCCACCTGCCAGCCCGCCTGACCCGCCGAACCCGCACCCCGGCGAAACAGGACCCGGATCACCCGATCGGGATTCGGTCGACTCACGGGCTCACTCTCCGCGCCCACAGGCCGATTTTCGCGACCCCGGCCTGTGGCGGCGCCCGGCCTCGATAGCGACATCGGCCGCCGTCCAGCTGGTCCGCTCGCTGAACGGACGTCCCCGGGTGGTCTTGTCATGCCGGGCGGGGGGCTAGTGGCTCGACCCAGGGCGTTGGCCGTGTATCGGCGCGTCGTGGGCGGGTCGAGACGCGGTCGATATTCTGGGGCGCACCACCAGGTGACGATCATGATTGCCCGACCGGCCGCGTTCCCGTCCACACGCGACGCGCGAAAGGTCGCCGGGTGAACGGCGGTCCGCTCACGGAGTCTGCCTCGGTGGCGTGGCCGCCTGGCCCATCGGGAGTACAGGCGAGTGAGCCACGGGAGCGCGAGATCTGCTCCAACACCCGCGTCGTGCGGGTCCGACCGCGTGCCGGTCGCGGGAACTCCTCGCGGTCGTGTGACTCGAACCCGTGACCCGAACCCGGTGAGCCGAAGCTCGGGCTGGGCGCTCGTCGGCGGGCATGCGGCGCGTGCGGAACGCAGGCCCGAGCTCGTCGTGGTCTTGGACATGATCCCGGGGAGTGTTCGCCATCGACGCTGTCGGCACGGTGGGTCGGGGTGGCACCGGCTGTCGGGGCGGGCGGCGCTTCCTCTCGCCCCGTCCCTCGGCGCCTGCATGGCCGCGCTCCCGCGTCTCCTGTCCCTCGCGCTCGCACAACCTCAACTCGCAACGAACGACACGCCCGGGAAAGTTCCGCGTCCACAGCGCCCGATCCGGTGAATCCGACAGGACGCTCCGTGACCGACAGGATCAGAAGTCCCCGCCGAAGTCCCCACCGCCGAAGTCCCCGAAGTCGCCCCCGCCGAAGTCACCACCACCGTCGTAGCCACCGCCGTCGAAACCCTGGTCGCCGCCGCCGAAGCCGTCCGCGTTCATGTCCGCGAAGGCGTCCGCCTGCCCCGCGTCGAACCCGGCCTCCCACGCCGACGAGTCCGGGATCCCCGACATCCCCGAGAACATCGCGTCGAACAACAGCACCGAACCGAGGCCCCACGCCCCCGCCACCAGCGCGGGCTTCCACCACGGCTCGCTGTACCACCCCTCCGGCACCGGCCGCCCCGCCACGCGCCCGCCCGGGTAGTAGTGCGGGGTGCCCGCGCCGGGCATCGGGGATGCCTGGTAGTCGTGGCCCTCCACATGCACCCTGCGGTCCGCCTCGACGCGTCCGGCGCGCTGCTGGTCGGGGTCGGCGGGCAGGTCCGGGCCCGGGTCCAGGCCCATGGCCAGGCGCGCGGCCCGCACGTAGTACAGGCCCTCCAGCGCCGTGCGCGTCACCAACCGGCACTGTTCGGCCGTCCTGGCCTGTTCCATCTGCGACCCGGCCGCCGTGTAGCGCTCCGCCGCGTCGGCCATGGCCTGCTGGGAGGCGGTGTCCGTGCCGGTCAGGTTGATCACCTGGCCGCCCAGCCGCTCGACCCAGCGGCGGGCGTCGGCCTGGGCGTCGGCGAGTGCGCGGGCGCGTGCCGCCGCCTGGTTCCGCATGACCACGACGCCGACCGCCACCAGGGCGACGACGATCACGACCAGCACGATGCCTGTACCCATGGGGCCCTCCTCGTTCGCTTGCCCAGCACAACGCCGGACGCGGGCGAGGAGGTTCCCGTGCGGACCGGAATCCCCCGGTCGTGCTCAGAAGATCTCGTGGCAGGCGGGCTCCCGGTCGTGCAGGAACGCCGCTGACAGGGCCGAAACCGACCCGGGTGTGTGTTCGCGCACTCGCCCCGCCGAGGCCAGCACGGTCAGCCGGGTGCCGCCGAGGTAGGCGGCCGCCAGCTCCAGCGTGGTCAGGGACAGGTCGGCGGTGTCATCCGTCCGGGCAACCGTCATCGAGCCGTCGGTGACCGTCAGTCGCCACGTGCCGGTGTTCCATGGGCAGAACTCGTCCGTCACGTCCACGACGACGTCCACCGGCGCGCTATAGGCCCGCAACGGCAGCGCGTCCGCGAGCCGGGTGAGCCGGATGTGCAGCGCGTCGGAGGTGTTGCGTTCCATGGCGCGCGGGTCGCGCAGCAGCAGCGTCAGCGGTTCGTCGACACTGCCGTTGTAGTCCACTGAACTGACCAGGTCCATGTCGAGCACGTACCGCCACAGGCTCGCGTACGCCTGGGGCGTGTTCGCGATCAGTTCGTGTACGGAGAGCTTCGTGGTCGGCCCGAAGTCCCCGGGCTTCATCTCCGTCCGGAACGCCACGAAGCCGTCCGGATGCAGGGCGTACCGGTAGGGACTGCGTCCGCGCTGGGCCGTCACGGAGTCGTAGTAGTGGTACCCCCAATGCCCTTCCGCACGCCCCAGCATGCCCGCGCGGGTCGGCGCGAACCGGTCGTAGAGTTCGCGGATCAACGGCATGGCCGCCTCCCGCGACAATTCCCGCACCCGTGCGGAACCCAGGTCGACACCCGCCCGGAACGGGATTTTCGTCGGCATGGACAAATGGGTCCATTCACTCGCCGGGGCGTAACCGTAACGGCCGTAGATCACCGGTTCGGACGCCCACAATCCGCCCAGTGGCGCGCTCTCCTCGGTCAGCCAGGACCGCATCATCGCGCGCAGCACGCCGCGCCGCCGCTGGTCCGCCGCGACCGCCACCGCGCTGATCGCGTCGAACGGCACCAGGCCCCGGCCAGGCACCGACACCGTCCTCGGCAACAGCCGTGACGTGCCGATCAGCGTCTCCCCGTCGAACGCGCCCACCGTCTCGGTGGTGTCGAACAGCAGGTCCTCCTTGGCCGCCCACTCGTCCCTGCGGTGCTCCAGCAGGAACGCGCGGGCCAGCACGGCGGCGTTGGCAGGCAGGTCGTCGCGGGTCAGTCGGCGCAGCGTAAAGGTGTCCACGATTGTGCTGTCTACGCGAACGCCCATGACCCGGCCAAGCGATTTGTCCACCGCGCACACGTCTTGACCGATGTGTGATCACCGATATGGTGACCGCATGGGGAATCACGCGGCAATTCCCGGTGTGGCTCTCGCTACCCGGGTGGTGCGTGGGGAGGGCGACTCGTGCGGGTGAGCGCGCCGGTACTGGTCCGCGAGGCGACCGCGGCGGACGCGGCGCAGATCGGCGACGTGCACGCCGAGTCCTGGCGGGTCGCGCACCGCAACCTGTTCGAGGACCGGTCACTGGCCGTGTTCGCCGAACGGCGACGCGCCCGCTGGATGGCCGGACTGGCCGAGCTGGCCGCCGCGGGCACCGACACCGTGCTGCTCGCCCAACGCGGCGACCGGACCATCGCGTTCGCCTGGTACGGCCCGCACCGGGTCAAACCGCACGACGCCGAACTGCACGCCTTCTACGCACACCCGCACGTGTGGGGCACGGGCGTCGCGCAGACCCTCCTTGACGAGGTCTTCACCGGCCTCGGCGACTACCGCCGTGTGCGGCTCTGGACGCTGTCCGGTGCCACCCGCGCGCGGCGCTTCTACACCCGCGCGGGCTTCACCGAGAGCGGTCTGATCCGCGAACGCGACTACGGCGACGGACGCCCGGTGCTGGAGGTCGAGTACGCGCGCCGCCCGCCCGTCACCCGCTGAGCCTGAGTCTCAGCCGAAGTAGGCGTCGCCGGACCGGGCGAGCCCGTGCTCCAGGATCAGCCGCGTCGCCTCCGGTACGCCGAGCGCGCCGAGCCGCTCCGGCTCGACCCACACCGCCGTGCCCACGCGCAGCCGACCGCCCATCGGCCGACCCCGGAAGCACACCGCCAGCTCCGTGCTCCACGACCGCTCCGGGTCGCTGTACATGCCCACCAGCCCGGTGATCTCCGCCATCACCCCGGTCTGCTCCTCCACCGCGCGCACCGCCGCCCGCGGCAGCGTCTCCCGCGCCGGTTGCGGTCCGCCGGGCAGCCGGTGCCCGGCCCGCTCGCGCAGCATGAGCAGCAGACCCGCGTCGTCCAGGACCATGATCGAGGCCCCGACGGCGGTACGGCGTGCGGCAGTGGTGGTGGTCGGGTCGAAATAGCCGGATTGCGACATGGCTACTGCCTACCGAAGACCGCGGCCCCGGCACCACGGCCATTGACCGGTTCTTCACGACCGACCGCCGAAATCACCCGGCTGGCTGTGGCGTACGCCACTCTGCTCGGCGGATGTCCGGCCGCGGACGCCCGTTCCCAGAGATCCTCCCGCTGGGAACGGTCCCAGGTAACGAAAATCGGCCGAACCCGAGCGAGGTTCGGCCGATCGTGGAGCGGGCGACGGGAATCGAACCCGCGTAGCTAGTTTGGAAGACTAGGGCTCTACCATTGAGCTACGCCCGCCTGTGGGACCCCTCGGCCCCGCGCGAAAAATAGCCTAGCGGACCCCGCTAGGCTGGCGATGTACACCCCCGGGCTGTGGCGCAGTTTGGTAGCGCATCCGCTTTGGGAGCGGAGGGTCGCAGGTTCAAATCCTGTCAGCCCGACGAGGGGGCATCTGCCCAGGTAGATGCCCCCTTTGCCGTCTCTGACCCCGCGTCGGGGGCTAGCACAGCGCTCTGGTGACACTCCGCTTGGAGCGTGTGCGCGTGCCCCTGATGATGCCTCCCGACCCCTATCCCGGCCTGATCAGAGAGTGGTCTCGGTCACTCAAAGCAGAGAGTAAGAGTGAGCGTACAATCCGTAACTATACGGATTCGGTGCGCTGGTTCTACCTCTGGACCTTCGACCCGATCGCCCCGCCGGACGTCGACACCCCGGACGAGTGGCTGGCCGACCTGCCACCCGCGCCCGACGAGCCTGACGAAACCACCGTCTCGCATGTCCGGGCCTGGATCGCCTATCGCATCGCCACGACGAGCAAGGCGAATGCGAACAACAACTACCGGAGCCTACGCCCATGGTTTCGATGGCTGCTCAATGAGCAAGAGATCGACGTGGACCCAATGGATAGAATGAGCCCCCCGGAGGTTCCGAAAAAGCGCCCCACGATCCCTACGTTAGATCTGGTGCAAGCCATTCTCGCAACCTGTGGCCGCGATTTCGTCGGCAGGCGGGATGAAGTGATCATTCGAATTATTTATGACGGAGGTGAGCGTCTTTCTGAGGTTGCGGGCCTGGACATGCCTGATATTGACTTCGATCTCGACACGATCGACGTGGTTGGCAAGGGAGACAAGATGAGGCGTGTCCCGCTCTCGCCCAAGACAATGCAGGCTGTGTCTCGATATGTCCGCATGCGAGCGAAGCACCCCTTGGCGAATCTCACCACTGCTCTGTGGCTCGGCGATCGTGGTCGTGGCCCGCTCAGTCCGAACGGCGTAAAGCTGATGCTCAGGCGAAGAGGCGAGCGGGTGGGGGCGAAGGATATTCTCGGTCGACCGCCGCGGACCGGCCCGGTTCGGGCTGGCGCTGCGCAACATCCGGTCGCTCCGCTGGCAGCTCACCGCACCGGCCGCGACCCACATCGTGGGCGGCGGCCGGGGTGAGGAGGACGCCCGAGAGTTCGTCGAGGTTGGAGACATCGACTCCGCGACGGCGTGGGGCCGGGTCGAGGACTTCTACGACTACCGCGCCGCCAACGATTCCGACGGCGGCGCCGAGCTGGCCGCGGGCGCGGCGAAGCGGCTGACCGAGTAGGGCGAGACGCAGCTGGTCGAGATCGAGCCGGTTGACACCGCGAGGTTGCGGTACGGCAGGGACTACAGGCTCGGCGACATCGTCACGGTCGACGTCTACGGCGGGGTGACCGTGGATGAAGTGGTGCGTGAGGTCGAGATCACCGCGGACCGACGCGGCCGAGTGACGCGGCCGCGAATCGGCATGGTCGGCGCCACCCGCACCACCCGGACCGCGCTCCTGCTGCGAGATGCGCTCGCCCGGCTGGCCTCGATCGAGCGACGCTAGGCGCGCCTCCACCCTCCACACCCCTTTGTGGTGAACGATCCATCGGTTGCCCGGATTGTGACGGTAACTTGTTTCGCAGCTGTCACGAAATTGTTGTCGATGATTTCACCGCCAGGCGTTGTCCTCTCCCAGTAGCACTCCTTTGCCGTTTCGACGGTCTTGTATGTACCTGGTTGAATGTCATTCGGGATGAAGTAGCTTCCGTCGAAGATCGTCCTGTTAACCTTGCCGGTTTTCGCTGCATCGACAAGGTTTTGATGCTGTGGGCAAAAGATAGGAACGCCAGCTTCGAACATCTCTGGATTCGCTTTCCATTCGACTTCCATACGTTCCGAGCGTGTTATTTCCGGACTTTCGGGCCCGTCCATCTCTTTGCAGATCTCTTGGACGTACTCAGAGGCTGAACCTGGTGCGGAGCGTCTCGCAAGCCAACCCTCACTCACTGCGCGAGCGTCGAATTGTTCAGTGGCTGTGAGAGCGCGGGTCGTGGTTGTCGTTGTCATCGTTGTGGTCGTGGCCGCGCTAGCGGTGGTCGTGGTCGGCCTGGTCGTGGTGGTGACGTTGCTCGATGCCCCAGTGGGGTGGGTTGTCGAGCAACCTGCCAGACCGAGGATGAGGGCCGCGCTGGCGGAGAGAGGCAGAGCGGTACGTCGCATGACGCGATGATCGTGTGACTTTGGGTGGTTGTTACGAGCGGCCCCCGGCTCTCACCGGGGGCCGCGGTGCTCAACGGATGATCCGGCCAGCCTGAACGGCCGTCAAGAGCGCCGAGACATCGGCGCGCAGGATCGGGCCCGCCGGGTTCTTGCTGTCCCGGACCGCGTCTCGGTCGCTGCGGACCTCGATGCAGCTGTTGTTCGCGCCGCTCCGCTGTGCCTTACGCCACTTTTCAGCCTCCACTTGTGTCCTCCAGTTGTGCGATGCGCCTACGCACGATGGTCGCAGATGACTCGTCGTCGAGCGCCGCTGACCAGCGCCGTTCGAACGCGGTCCGATAGATCTCGACCTCCGCCTGTTCGTGCAGGTAGGTGGCGTCGGTCAATGCCTCGATGTAGACCCGAGCGATCGAGGGTTCGGCCAACGTGATGAGGGTGAAGTTCACGCCGAGCGCGCGGTGCGCGCCTGAGGCGAACGGAAGGATTCGGATCGCGACCGCTGGCGACCGAGTGACCTCCAGGAGGTACGCGAGCTGGTCGTGCAATGTCCGAGGGCCGCCGACCTCGCGATGGAGCGCGGCCTCGCCGAGTAGCACTCGGAGACGTGGCGGGTTCGGGCTGGACAGGATGGCGCGTCTGGCGGCGCGGGCGGCAAGTCGGTCGCCGAGGTCGTCGTCGCCTTCAGTCGCGAGTACGGCCGCGCTGTATTCGTCGGTCGCGACGAGCGCGTGCAGCAGCGTCTCGTCGAAGTAGTCGATCGACATGGCTTGACGTTCGAGCGTGACGTAGGTCTGGGCGAAGTCCGCGACGCGGCTCGGGGTCTCGCGCTTGCGGGCGGCATCGTCGAGCAGGTGCAGGGTGGCTCGCTCGTCGGGCGTGACGCCGTAGAGGTCGGCGAGCTTGTCGACCTCCGCCTTCGCCAGTGTTCGGTCGCCTGCCTCGACTCGTGCGAGTTTGCCGGTGTACCAGCCGAGCGCTCGGTCGGGGACCGACACCGTGGGCCGGGTGCGTCCGGCGGAGGAGGGCAGGGGGCGGCACGGCGGGAGGTCGCTTCCCGCGGGGAGTGGGCACGCCCCCTGCCGGGCTCAGCAGTCGCGCAGTTCGGGCGACTGGTTCAGGAGCTGGCCGCGCGGCGAGATGAACGCGCGGTACCGGTCGCCATCCACCGCGGCGGGGGTGAACGCGGCCACCCGGTGGCAGTTCTGGAACGCCAGCTTCACGCCGAAGTGCCGTTCCAGGCCGCCGCGGATGGCGTCGGAGGCCAGCGCGCGCAGCAGCTGCCCGCGTTCGGCCTCGCTCGGCGGCGGGGTCTCGTTGTCGGCGAAGCCGCTCGCGTCGACCGAGGTCGCGACCGACGAGATCACCTGCCAGGCGTACGGCAGCGAGTCGCGCACACAGGCGACGAACTCGGCGTCGTCCACCGGACCGGCTTCCGCGCGCGCCAACAGGTCCGCGGGCACATCGAGAGACATCCGCACCTCCACACCCAGGTAGGCAGGCTTGCCTCACTCCGTCGTACCGTCCCCTTGAACACTGGACAAGATCCGCGCGCACACGCCACTGGAACGGCCCAACCGCGATCACCCGGACGCCGCTTGCCCCGGCGGCCACCCGGTCGGTACCCCCTGGTTCCCATGTCCCAGCCCGATTTCCGGCTCGGCGCGTTCCTGCTCGCGCCGCGCTTCCCCGGCCAGACCGACCACGCCGCCCTCGACCGCGCCACCCGCCTCGCGGTGGCCGCCGAACACGCGGGCCTGGACGAGGTGTGGGTCGCCGAGCACCACTTCATGCCCTACGGCACCTGCCCCGACGCCCTGACCCTCGCCGCCTACCTGCTCGGCCGCACCGAGCGCCTGCATGTCGGCACCGCCGTCAGCGTCCTCACCACCGCCCACCCCGTCGCGCTCGCCGAACGCGCCCGCCTGCTCGCCACCGTCGCCAGCGGCCGCTTCCGGCTCGGCGTCGGCCGCGGCGGCCCCTGGGTCGACATCGAGGTCTTCGGCTCCTCCCTCGACCGCTACGACCGCGGCCTGCCCGCCGCCCTCGACCTGCTGCGCGCCGCCCTCGCCGACCCCACCGTCACCGGCACCGCCGACTTCCCCTTCCGAGAGGTCCCGCTCGTGCCCACCCCGGCCGCCCCGCCCACCCTCCACCTGGCCTGCACCTCCACCGCCTCCGTCGAGCTGGCCGCGGCCCGCGGCCTGCCCATGCTGCTCGGCATGCACATGACCGACCAGGAGAAACGCGCCTTCGTCGACCACTACCGCGCCCACGGCGGTCCCACCGACGCCGACCACGTCTCCACCGTCGTCGCACACGTCGCCGACACCCGCGAACAGGCCGTCGCCGACGTCCTCGCCGCCGCCCCCGGCTGGCTCGCCGCCGGCCTCGCCGCGCACATCCCCGTCGACGACCGCCCCCGCCCGAGCCGTGATCCACTGGCATACGCCCGGCTGCTGTGCGACCTTCACCCCGTCGGCGATCCCGCCCACTGCGCGCGCAGGCTCGCCGAGGGCGCGCGGGTCAGCGGGATCGACCACGTCATCGCGATGGTCGAGGCGACCGGCTCGGCCGAGCACGCCCGCCGCACGCTCGACCACCTCGGGGCCCGGCGTACCCCACCCGGGCCCGACCTGGGCAAGCTCGCCTAGACTCGGGGGCTGATCCGGGCCCGGTGCCGAACCAGGCGAGCCGGCCGGTCGCCACAGTCCCTACGCAGTCCCAGTCAGCCGCACGAGGAGACCACGTTGAAGAGCACCGTCGAGCAGCTGAGCCCGACGCGGGTCCGGATCAACGTCGAGGTGCCGTTCGACGAGCTCAAGCCGAACTTCGACCGCGCCTACCGCAAGCTCGCGAGCCAGGTCCGCATCCCCGGCTTCCGGCCGGGCAAGGCCCCCGCCCGGGTCATCGAGTCCCGCATCGGCCGCGCGCCCATCCTGGACGAGGTGGTCAACGAGGCGATCCCGGCCAAATACCTTGAGGCCGTCAACGCGGGCGAGGTCAAGACCCTCGGCCAGCCCGACATCGAGGTCACGAAGCTGGAGGACGGCGACCACATCGCCTTCACCGCCGAGGTCGACGTGCGCCCCGACATCACCCTGCCCGCCTTCGGCGAGTTCGCCGTCACGGTGGACGACCTTGAGCTCGCCGACACCGAGGTGGACGAGCAGCTCGACGAGCTGCGCGCCCGGTTCGGCACGCTCACCGGCGCCGACCGCCCGGTCGAGGACGGCGACTTCGTCTCCGTCGACCTGTCGGCCACTGTGGACGGTGTGGACGTGCCGGAGGCCAAGACCGGCGGCCTGTCCTACGAGGTCGGCTCCGGCGAGCTGATCGACGGCATCGACGCCGCCCTCGTCGGCGCCGCCGCAGGCGAGACCAAGACCTTCGGCACCACCCTGGTCGCAGGCGAGTACGCGGGCCGCGAGGCCGAGGTCTCGGTCACCGTGCAGACGGTCAAGGTGCGCGAGCTGCCCGCGCCGGACGACGAGTTCGCCCAGCTCGCCAGCGAGTTCGACACCATCGAGGAGCTGCGCGCCGACCTGCGCGAGCGGCTCACCCGGGTCAAGCGCATGCAGCAGGGCGTGCAGGCCCGCGACAAGGTCCTCGACGCGCTGCTTGAGGTCGTCGAGGTGCCGCTGCCGGACAAGGTCGTACAGGCCGAGGTGGACAACCGCATGCACGACGCGGTCCACCCGTTCGACCACGACGAGGCCAAGCTCGACGAGTACCTCGCCACCCAGGACAAGACCCGCGAGGACTTCGACACCGAGGTGCGCGAGGACTCCGAGAAGTCGGTCAAGACCCAGCTCATCCTGGACGCCATCGCCGAGGCCGAGGGCGTGCAGGTGTCCGACGCCGAGCTGACCGAGCGGATCATCTACCAGGCCCAGCGCTTCGGCGTCAGCCCGGACGAGTACGTGCAGCGGGCCCAGCAGTCCGGCCAGCTCGGCGCGATCTTCGCCGACGTGCGCCGGGGCAAGGCGCTGGCCACCGTGGTGCGCCAGGCCACCGTCACCGACGCCACCGGCAACGCCGTCGACCTGAGCGAGCTGTTCGGCGCTCCCGACAATGACGCCGACGACGACACCGACACGGCCGTCGAGGCTGTGGAGTCCGTCGAGTCCGGTGAGGACACCGGCACCACCAAGGCGGACAGCGAGACCGTCGCCGGGTGACACCCGGTCGGGTGGGAACTCTTTGACGCTCTGAGCGAAAGTGGGCGGTGTCGGGAAGTCGGCGCCGCCCGCCTTCGTTAATGTCGGATCGTAGAGATCAGTAGTACCGAGCCAGAGACTCTCCGGAGAAGGCAGGCAGACGTGTCGCAGCACCACTCGCCCCACATGCGGTCCGCCACCGCGGGGCTCAACCTGAACGACTCGGTGTACGAGCGGCTGCTCCGCGAGCGCATCGTCTTCCTCGGCTCCGAGGTCGACGACGACATCGCCAACCGCATCACCGCGCAGCTGCTGCTGCTCGCCGCCGAGGACCCCGAGCGGGACATCACGTTCTACATCAACTCGCCGGGCGGCTCGGTCACCGCGGGCATGGCGATCTACGACACGATGCAGCTCATCGAGCCGGACGTGGCGACCTGGGGGATGGGCCTGGCCGCCTCCATGGGCCAGTTCCTGCTGGCCTCCGGCACCCCCGGCAAGCGCTACGCCCTGCCGCACACCCGGATCATGATGCACCAGCCGTCCGCGGGCGTCGGCGGTACGGCGTCCGACATCGCGATCCGCGCCCAGGTCTACGCCAAGTGGAAGTACGAGATGGCGCTGATCACCGCGGAGCAGACCGGCCAGACGGTGGAGAAGGTCACCGCGGACGCCGACCGCGACCGCTGGTTCACCGCCGAGGAGGCCAAGGAATACGGCTTCATCGACCACATCGTGAGCCGGGTCGCGCAGACCCCCTCCTCGAACTGACCGGCCGCGGACGCAAGAGAAACCCAGGAGCACCACGTGAGTGAACTTCACCTCCCGCAGTCCCGGTACGTGCTGCCGTCCTTCGTGGAGCGCACGAGCTACGGGGTCAAGGAGTCCAACCCGTACAACAAGCTCTTCGAGGAGCGGGTCATCTTCGTCGGCGTCCAGATCGACGACGCCTCGGCGAACGACGTGATGGCCCAGCTCATCTACCTGGAGTCCACGGACCCGGACCGGGACATCCTGATGTACATCAACTCGCCGGGTGGCTCGTTCACCTCGCTGATGGCCATCTACGACACCATGCAGTACGTCCGGCCCGACATCCAGACGTTCTGCCTGGGCCAGGCCGCCTCCGCGGCCGCCGTGCTGCTCGCCGCGGGCACCCCCGGCAAGCGGTTCGCGCTGCCCAACGTGCGCGTGCTCATCCACCAGCCGTCCACCGAGGGCGTCTACGGCCAGGTCTCCGACCTGGAGATCCAGGCCGCCGAGATCCAGCGGGTGCGCGCCGCCCTGGAGACCACCCTGGCCCGGCACACCGGCCGGGACCTGGAGCAGGTCCGCCAGGACATCGAGCGGGACAAGATCCTCACCGCGGCCGAGGCCAAGGAATACGGCATCATCGACGAGGTGCTGCCGTACCGGAAGGCCTCCGCCAAGGGCTGACTGGGCGAAATCCCTCGCCTGGGGAGGCGAACGGTCGAAAAGACCCGACACGCGGGCCGTACCCGGCCTACCGTGTTCGACTAGGTCAGATGGGCAGATCGGGCCGCGTCGGTCGTCTGCTTCTCCCGCAGGGCGGGGGAGGGCGGGTACCGTCGAGGGCAACGGTCGCGACCGGTCCGGCCACGCGGCGGATTCCCGGAGCACATCCGGGCTTCCCGCGGCGCGGCCGGCCGGGCGTAGCCGACACACAGCAGGCGCACACCCCTGTGCGCCGGAGGGGACAGAGGTCAGCGGTCATGGCACGTATCGGTGACGGCGGAGACCTGCTCAAGTGTTCTTTCTGCGGGAAGAGCCAGAAGCAGGTGAAAAAGCTCATCGCCGGTCCCGGCGTGTACATCTGTGATGAGTGCATCGACCTCTGCAACGAGATCATCGAGGAGGAGCTCGCCGAGGCGGGCGACGTCAAACTCGACGAGCTGCCCAAGCCCGCCGAGATCCACGACTTCCTCGACCAGTACGTCATCGGCCAGGACGACGCCAAGCGCTCGCTGGCCGTGGCGGTCTACAACCACTACAAACGCATCCAGGCCGGTGACCGCGCCCGCCCCGAGGGCCGCGAGTCCCGCGAGGAGACCGTCGAGCTGGCCAAGTCGAACATCCTCATGCTCGGCCCCACCGGCTGCGGCAAGACCTACCTCGCCCAGACCCTGGCCAAGCTGCTCAACGTCCCGTTCGCCATCGCCGACGCCACCGCGCTGACCGAGGCGGGCTACGTCGGCGAGGACGTCGAGAACATCCTGCTCAAGCTGATCCAGGCCGCCGACTACGACGTCAAGCGCGCCGAGACCGGCATCATCTACATCGACGAGGTCGACAAGATCGCCCGCAAGAGCGAGAACCCGTCGATCACCCGCGACGTGTCGGGCGAGGGCGTGCAGCAGGCCCTGCTCAAGATCCTGGAGGGCACCACCGCCAGCGTCCCCCCGCAGGGCGGCCGCAAGCACCCCCACCAGGAGTTCATCCAGATCGACACCACGAACGTCCTGTTCATCGTGGCGGGCGCGTTCGCGGGCCTGGAGAAGATCATCCAGGACCGGGTCGGCAAGCGCGGCCTCGGCTTCGGCGCCGAGATCCGCTCCAAGGCCGACATCGACGCCGCCGACATGTTCGCCGACACCATGCCCGAGGACCTGATCAAGTTCGGCCTGATCCCCGAGTTCATCGGCCGCCTGCCGGTCCTGGCCAGCGTGACCAACCTGGACAAGGTCTCCCTCGTCCAGATCCTCACCGAGCCGCGCAACGCCCTGGTCAAGCAGTACCAGAAGCTCTTCGAGATGGACGGCGTCGAACTGGAGTTCACCGACACCGCCCTGGAAGCGGTCGCCGACCAGGCCATCCTGCGCGGCACGGGCGCTCGTGGGCTGCGGGCCATCATGGAGGAGGTCCTGCAGTCGGTCATGTACGACATCCCGAGCCGCACGGACGTGGCCAAGGTCGTCATCACCGAGCAGACGGTCCGCGAGAACGTGAACCCCACGATCGTCGCCCGCCAGCCCTCCCGCCGCGAACGCCGCGAAAAGTCCGCCTGACCTGTTGACAAACGCTCCAGCAGCGCCCCGCCTTTCGGCGGGGCGCTGCTGTTTACCAGGGGTCATATCCGGCTTCACCCCGTCGTGTTCTTGTCACCTGAGAGTGCTTCCTCGGCTGGCTTGCGACGGAGGATTGTGCACTCAGGGTCAGGTTTTCCTCACCGCATCAGGCGATGTGGACACGGAACTTTCGTCGGCGTGTCGTTCGTTGCGAGTTGAGGTTGTGCGAGCGCGAGGGAAAGTAATCGTGAGCGCGGGAAGGGGCGTGGGAGCGCGGAGATCATCGGACGAAGGCTGTGGGGACATGGCAGGCGGGGCGTCGGGACGTGACTGAGGGCGCGGCCAGGACAAGGAACCGGCGGAAACGTGAGTCCAAGCGGCCCGGCCCCAGCAGCCACACCGTCAGCCGCGACTGACGTTGGCTGCGACCGGCAGCCGCCTTACCGCCCTACCGGCCTGAGGGCCCACCCCCGACGTCCCACTGACGTCCTAGCGTGGCGACTGGCCGTGGCTGCCCAGCATCCCGGCCGGGATGCTGGGCCCGGGGACGCCGGGCGGTGGGCCTGCCCAGCTAGGCAGGGTTGTCCATGGGAAGGCTCCGGGCCGAACCGCCACAGGGAAGCCCGCGTGGCTGGCCTCCCCGCGATGGACCACCGGCCCTGATCCCTACACGCCGCCGAGCTGGCCGCCGACTCCCCAAAGCCACGCCCGGCCTCTGGCCCGCGCGACAGGCGCTGTCCCTGGCCGCCGTGCCTACTCAACCCTGGCCTGCAACCCGGTTCAGTCGGCACGCTGAGCTGCCAGCACAGCAAGCGGCCAGTCGGCACACCGGCCTGCCCGAGCCAGTTGCGGTTCCCGTTTGGCTGGCGGCGCCACGTCCGCGTCCACCGCGCTAGCGATCGCCGCGACTCGGATGAGCTGGGGCGGACCCCAGCGGGGATCTGGGCACGGTCAACGGCTGGGTGGCGGCGTCCATCGGGCAGACAAGCCTGGGGCACGAGCGACCGGACGCCGTCCGGTCATCGAGCCGCCGATACAGCCATGCACCGATCGGATGAATCAGGTCTCCGAAAGCCGAGTTGCTGCTCAGCGCAAAGCTGGCTCAGCGGCAAGCCCGAACAGCAGCCTCAAGCCTTGGCAGCCGAAACCGGAACGTGTTTCCCCAGGAAGTCCAGCACCGACGGCACGATCCCCCGATAGAACGAATCCCCATGCCCCCCAGGCCCCGTGAACGCCACCTCCGGCCGCGCCAGCCGGATGAACTTGCGCGCGCCCTCGATGAAGTGGTCCTCGGTCCCACACCAGATCCCCACCGGTGTCCGCCCCAGCTTGTCCGTGTTGCGCAGCGGATCCAGCTGCGCCCACTCCTGGTTGTTCTTGAACGCCCGCCGAGTGCTCATCTCCCGCCACGACATCAACAGCCCAGGCGAGATAGCCGCCACCGCCGCCACCGGCTGCCGTACCTCCTGTCGCCGCCGCGCGTACAGCAAAGCCCCGAACCCGCCCATCGACACCCCCGCGCACGCGAACGGCGTACCGGACGCGTCTCCCAGCCCGCGCTCACGCAGCCACCGAGGCACCTCGTCCAGCAGCATCCCCATCGGGTTGTCACCCACATGGTTCTCGTGCCAGTAGTTGTCCCCCCCGTCCAGGGCGACGAACGCGAACGGCGGCAGCGAACCCTCCTGCACCCGCGTCGCCAGTGTGCGGGCCAGGCCGGACGGTGCGGCATGGGCGGCGTCGCCGCGTAGGCCGTGCAGGAACAGGCAGACCGGCAGGTTCCGGGGAGCGTCCGCAGGCAGGATCGTGACCATGGTGACGTCCGTGCCGCGCGCCATCGAACGCACGCGTTCGGTCCGGATGATCGGGTCCGTGTCGTCGGCGCCCAGGGCCCGCGCCATCACGTCCAGGACGGGCAGGGTGCCGGTGGCGGCGCCGAGGGCGATGCCGGAGGTGGCGGCGGCGGCCGCGCCCGCGACCAGTAGTGACCGCCGTTTCAGCATGACCCCTCCGTGGTTCCCCGCCACCCACTGGACGGAAGTGGGTCACCGCGACGTGCAGTTCCCACCGCCTGACCACCTCATCGTGGGAAGTGGTCCAGACGTTTCTCGGTTCAGACACGCAGTGTGCCCGCGATCGGGTGAAATGTCCCCTGAACAGCCCAATGTCTCGACGGTTGTCGCTTACCTCACGTTCCCGTCGACCCGGGCAACCTCAGGCAATACGGGCATCCCCGGTGTAAAGGTTCATCGTGTCGCCGCGCAGGAACCCCACCAGGGTCATGCCCTGCTCCTCGGCCAACGACACGGCGAGTGACGACGGCGCCGACACGGCCGCGAGCACCGGCACCCCCGCCATCGCCGCCTTCTGCACCAGCTCGAACGACGCGCGCCCCGACACCAACAGCACCGTCCCCGTCAACGGCACCCGGTCCTGCAACACCGCCCACCCCAGGACTTTGTCCACCGCGTTGTGCCTACCGACGTCCTCGCGCACCACGAGCACGTCACCGTCCGCCGTGAACAGACCCGCCCCGTGCAGGCCGCCCGTGCTGCCGAACACCTTCTGCCGCTCCAGCAACACCTCCGGCAACCCGGCCAACACCGACGGCGACACCCGCACCGGATCGGCGGCGGGGGAGTGGCGCGTCTTCAGCCGCACCGCGTCCAAAGCGGCCTTCCCGCACACCCCGCACGACGACGTCGTGTAGAAGTTGCGCTCCACACCGGTCTCCGGCGGCGGCACCCCCTCCGCCAGCGCCACGTCCAGCACGTTGTAGGTGTTGCGTCCCTCGTCGTCCACCCCGTCGCAGTACCGCGCCACGGCCACATCGGACCGGTCGCCGATCACGCCCTCGGTGAGCAGGAACCCGTGCGCCAGCTCCACATCGTGGCCCGGCGTGCGCATGGTGACCGCCAGTGCCCGACCACCCACCCGCAGCTCCAACGGCTCCTCCGCCGCCAGCGCGTCCGGCCTGCTGTGCCGCCCCTGCGGCGTCACCCGGACCACCGGCCTGCGCACCGTCACCCGTCCCATGTGTCCAGAGTAGGTCCGGGCGAGACGAAAGCCGCCCCCGACGGTGGACGTCGGGGGCGGCTTCGCCTAGCGGGAGCTGTTTACTGACGCGCCCACAGCGAGGGCACGTTCGGCGGCTCCCAGCCCGGGAGCGAGTAGTGACCCTGGATGGCCCGGTAGGACACACCGCTGTAGGTCACGGTCGCGCCCGCCGCGTAGTTCGTGTACGGCGCCCACGAGGTGTTGCCCGGCGGGGTGCCCGGCGTGGTCGTGGTGGTGTTGCTGGTCGGCGGCGTGCTGCCACCGGTCAGCAGGCGCGCGCCGGTCGCCGACAGGATCGGCAGCAGCGGCTGGAAGTAGAAGGTGCCGCCCGAGGTGCAGTTGCCGGAGCCACCGGAGGTGACGCCCTGCGCCTGGTCGCCCGCCAGCCACGAACCACCCGAGTCGCCGGGCTCGGCGCACGCGTTGGTCCGGGTCAGGCCGTTGACGGAGCCTTCCTGGTAGTTCACGGTGGCGTTCTTCTGCTGGATGGTGCCGCAGTGCCAGCCGGTGGTGGAGCCCGAGCGGCACACCGACGCGCCGATGGCGGCCTCGGTGCTGCCCCCGACGGTCACGTTCGTGCCGCCGTAGTGGTTGACCAGCGGCCGCGGGGTGTTGCCCGCCGCGACGCGCACGTAGCCGTAGTCGTTGCCCGGGAAGCGCGAGGTGACGACCGAGCCGGTGGGCTGGGTGGTCGCCGTGCCCGGGGTGCCGCAGTGGCCCGCGGTGACGAAGCCGTCGGTCACCGGGAAGCCGATGGAGCAGCGGCTGCCGCCGTTGAAGTAGTACGCGTTGCCGCCGATGACGTCGATCAGCGTCCGGGGCTGCTCGGCCGAGGCCTCCACCCGGATCGCCGACGCGTCCACGCCGCTGGCCTTGGCCCACGCCTGCGCCGCGCCCTCGCTGCCCGGCTTGGCCAGCACGACCACCGCGTTCGTGCTGACGTCGACGTACCAGCCGGGGATGCTCTTCGGCGCGGCCTGCGAGTTGCCGTCCAGCCGGGACTTGCCGGAGTTCAGCGCGGCCTCGCTGCGGGCCACCACCTTCGGGGTCGCGCCGAGGCCGCGAACCTGGTCGGCCTTGCTCGCGTCGGTCAGCGCGACGGTCAGCCTGTCGGCTCCGGAGTCCAACCACGCGCCACCGAACGCGCTGCCCAGGGAGCCGCGCAGGGCACCCTCGGCCGCGACGGCCTTGTGCTCCCGGGCCAGGCGTTGGCGCGCCTGCTCGGGGCTGAGCTTCAGGTCACGGGCCATGGCCACGAGCATGTCGGGGCTGGCCGCGTCGGCCACTGCGATCGGGGCGGCGCTCTGGCCAGCGGTCGCCGAGGGGGTTAGGACGAACGCGGTCGTCAGACCGGCCGCCGTCAGTGCTGCCATGGCGGCAGCGGTCAACTTTCGATTCATCACGCTCTCCTAGCGAGGGCGAGTTGTGCAGGGTAGACACCGACGGTAAGAGCCGGATGACCCATATTGGTACATACCAATAGAGTCATACCTCCTTATTCCGACATTAATGGGAAGGTGGGAATGTGAACGCGCCCAACGATTTCCCCGACGGCGACCGGCGACCACCGCGCCGGGTCCTGGTCTCCGGGGCGTCGAGTGGTATAGGCGCGGCGATCGCGCTGGCCTTCGCCGAACGTGGCGACCGGGTCGCTGTGCACTACTTTTCCGGTGCCGGACGGGCGGAACGCGTCCGCGACGCGCTTCCGGGAACGGGACATGTGGCGGTCGGCGGCGACCTCGCCGACCCGGCCGCGATTCCGGCGCTGGTGGGAACGACCGTGGACGGTTTGGGCGGAATCGACGTACTTGTGAACAACGCGGCGGTGCTCACCGGAGCGCAACCGATAGACGCCATGCCTTACGCCGAATGGGCGAAGGTATGGACCGAAGTGCTGGCGGTGAACCTGCTCGGCGCCGCCAACCTGACCCACCAGGTGGCGGCCCGGATGTTGGCGCAGGGAACCGGCGGTCGGATCATCAATGTCGGGTCGCGTGGCGCGTTCCGCGGCGAACCGGGCCACCCCGCCTACGGCGCGAGCAAGGCCGGGCTGCACTCGCTCGGCCAGTCGCTCGCCGTCGCGTTGGCGCCGCACGGGATCGCGGTCGCCTCGGTCGCGCCCGGGTTCGTCGAGACCGACCGGGTCGCGGACCGGTTGTCCGGTGAGCAAGGCGCGGCGATCCGGGCGCAGAGCCCGTTCGGCCGGGTCGCGGACCCCGCGGAGATCGCCGCCGCGGTCGTCTACCTCGCCTCGCCCGAGGCGCTGTGGGCCTCCGGCGCGGTCCTGGACCTCAACGGCGCGTCCCACCTGCGATGAACCGCCACGACGTGGTGGTGGTCGGCGGCGGGCACAACGCGCTCGTCGCCGCCGCGTATCTCGCGCGGGCCGGGCGGTCCGTGCTGGTGGTGGAACGGCTCGACCGGGTCGGTGGGGCGGCGGTCAGCGCGAGCCCGTTCCCCGGCGTGCGGCTGTCCCGCTACTCGTACCTGGTCAGCCTGCTGCCGGACCGGATCGTCGCCGACCTCGGGCTGCGGCTCACCCTGCGTTCTCGCTCGGTGTCCTCGTACACGCCGATCGTCCGCGACGGCGTGCACACCGGGTTGCTGGTGGGGGACGAGGCCGAGACGACGGCGTCCTTCCGGGCCCTGACCGGCTCCGATGCCGAATACGCGCGCTGGCGCGAGTTCTACGCGGGAATCTCGCGCATGGCGGTGGCATTGGCGCCTACTCTGCTGGAACCGTTGCCTACCAAGGAAAGCGTTCGTGATCTGGTCGTTTCCGCGGCCGGGCGGACGGTGTGGCGTCAGGTGTTCGAACAGCCGTTGTCGGAAACGCTCACCACGACGTTCACCGACGATGTGGTGCGGGGCGTCGTCGCCACCGACGGGCTGATCGGCACGCACGCCTCGTTGACCGACATGCGGGCCAACCGGTGCTTCCTCTATCACGTCATCGGGAATGGCACCGGCGAATGGCGAGTCCCGGTCGGCGGAATGGGCGCTGTCACAGCGGAATTGACGCGCGCCGCGCGCGAGGCCGGGGCACATATCGTGACCGGCGCCGAGGTCGTGCGCGTGGACGTCGACGGGAAGACCGCCCAGGTGATTTACCGGGCCGGTGACGAGGAAGTGGCCGTTGACGCCGGATATGTGTTGTCCGGGGTCGCTCCCGCCGTGCTGGATCGTGTGCGGGGACGCGTTGGCACGCCGCCGGTCGGGGCGCAGTTGAAGGTCAATGTGCTGCTGGATCGGTTGCCGCGCTTGCGTTCCGGCATTTCACCTGAGCAGGCCTTCGCGGGCACCTTCCATCTCGACGAGTCGTATACGGAACTGGAGGAGGCCTATCGGCTGAGCGCGGCGGGCTCGCTGCCCGAGCGGCCGCCGGGGGAGATGTACTGCCACACGCTGACCGATCGGTCCATTGTGGACTCGCCGACCGCGCACACGCTGACCCTGTTCGGCCTGCACCTGCCCGACACCCTGTTCACCGACAACGACGCCACCCGCGACGAGCTCGTGCGCCGCTACCTCGCCGGGCTCGACCGCCACCTGCTCGACCCGATCGCCGACTGCCTCGCCACCATCGACGGCCGCCCGTGCGTCGAGGCCCGCACACCGCGCGACCTCGAAGCCGAGCTGGCCATGCCGGGCGGCAACATCTTCCACGGCGACCTGGCCTGGCCGTTCGGCGACGGCGGCTGGGGCGTCGAGACCGACGTGCCCAACCTGCTTGTCTGCGGCAGCGGCGCGCGGCGGGGAGGAGGTGTCAGCGGCATCGCCGGGCACAACGCGGCGATGGCCGTGCTCGCTCGTCCGGTGTGACCGGCGCGCGTGCGGCACCCTGGACGGGGTGAGAGGGGACGACGATGGCCTGGAGCAACCGCCGAGTGGCCCGCAGGATCACCCTCGGCTACATCGGCGCGGTGACGGCGGTGTTCGTGGTGGTCGCGGTGATGCTGGCCGTGACCGAGCGGACCGACGCGTCGTTCGCGCCGGTCCTGGCCATCGCCGCCACCCTGCCCGCGTCGCTGGTCGTGGTGCTGCTGCCGACGTTCTCGCAACCGTGGGACGGCATCGTCGCCAGCGCCGTCCTGGTGGCGGCGGCGCTGGCGCAGGCCTGGGTGCTGTGGCTGCTCTTCCGCGGCCACCGCGTCCGGTGACTGTCGGCCGGTCGGGCCTTTGCCTACTGCGCCAGCTGTGCCTTGACCTGCGCCAGCGACGGGTTGGTCAGCGCCGACCCGTTCGGGAAGTGCAGCGTGGGCACGGTCTGGTTGCCGCCGTTCACGCTCATCACGAAGTCGGCCGCCGCGGGCGTGTGCTCGATGTCCACCTCGACGAACTCGATCCCCTCGGCGTCGAGCAGCGTCTTGAGGCGGCGGCAGTACCCGCACCAGGTCGTCGAGTACATGGTGAGCGTGGTGGGCGCGGACATCTCGTCTCCCCGGCAGTCGGTTCGGTCCTGCTGTCCAACGCCCGGCCGGGCCCGGTGATGCCGCCCGGCCGGTGAGGCGATCGTCACACCGGGGCCAGCCGCACCACGATCGACTTGGAGGTCGGGGTATTCGAGGTCTCCGCGGTGGAATCCAGTGGGATCAATGAGTTCGCCTCGGGGAAGTAAGCCGCCGCGCAGCCCTTGGCGGTCGGGTAGGAGACGACCCGGAAGTCCTTGGCCTCGCGCTCGGTGACCCCGGTCGGGTCGTCGGCCCACTCACTGGTGATGGTGACCAGCTGCCCGTCCGCGAGGCCGAGCTCCGTGATGTCCTCGGGGCTGACCAGGACCACCCGGCGGGCGTCCTTGATTCCCCGGTATCGGTCGTCGAGGCCGTAGATGGTCGTGTTGTATTGGTCGTGGCTGCGCAGGGTCTGCAGCAGGAGCCGACCTTCCGGCACGCGGAGAATCGTCAACGGATTGACCGTGAATACCGCTTTGTCATTGCGGGTTCCGGTGAACTCGCGGGAGTCCCGTGGTGCGTGCGGGAGGACGAATCCGTTCGGGCCGCGCACCTTCGCGTTGTAGTCCGCGCAGCCGGGGACCACGTTCGCGATGTGGTTCCTGATCAGGTCGTAATCGCGGGTCAGCTCGGCCCACGGAACGGAATGATCAGACCCGAAAAGCGCTTCGGCGAGCCCGCAAATGATGCCGACCTCGGACATCAGGTGTTCCGATGCCGGTTCCAACCGCCCCCGCGACCGGTGCACGACCGACATCGAGTCCTCGACGGTGACGAACTGCTCACCCGATTCCTGCTCGTCCCGCTCGGTACGCCCCTTCGTCGGGAGAATGAGCGCGGTGCGGCCGTGGACGACGTGGGAGCGGTTGAGCTTGGTGGACACGTGCACGGTGAGATCGCATTTCCGGAGCGCGGCCTCGGTGACGTCGGTGTCCGGCGCGGCGGAGACGAAGTTGCCGCCGACCGCCATGAACACCCTCGCCTTGCCGTCCCGCATCGCCCGGATCGCGGCCACGGTGTCGTAGCCGTGCTTGCGCGGGGCGGTGATGCCGAACTCGGATTCCAGGGCGGCCAGGAACTTCTCCGGCATCTTCTCCCAGATACCCATCGTCCGGTCACCCTGCACATTCGAATGACCCCGGACCGGGCAAAGTCCCGCGCCCGGCTTGCCGATCATCCCCCGGAGTAGCACCACATTGGCGATCTCGCGGATCGTGGGCACCGAATGGCGGTGCTGCGTCAACCCCATCGCCCAGCAGACGACCGTCCGCTGCGACTCGACGAACATTCGCGCGACCCGCTCGATCTGGTCTCTTTCCAGCCCGGTCGCGATCTCGATATCCGCCCAGTCGATTTCCCGGACACTCTCGACGTATTCCGCGAACCCCTCGGTCCGCGTGTCGACGAAATCCTGGTCGACCACGGTGCCGGGATTCTCGGCCTCCCACTTCAGCAGCAGATGCCCGATAGCCTGGAACAACGCCTGGTCCCCGCCGAGCCGGATCTGCGCGAACTCGTCCGCGAGCGCCGTCCCCTTCCCGATCACCCCACGCACGTTCTGCGGATTCTTGAACCGCAACAACCCGGCCTCGGGCAACGGGTTCACCGCGATGATCCGCGCCCCATTCCCCTTGGCCTCCTCCAACGCGCTGAGCATGCGCGGGTGGTTCGTCCCCGGGTTCTGCCCGACGACCACGATGAGGTCGGCGTGCGTCAGATCCTTCAGCGAGACCGACCCCTTGCCGATCCCGGTGGTCTCCGCCAACGCCGCACCGGACGACTCGTGGCACATGTTGGAGCAGTCGGGCAGGTTGTTCGTGCCGAAGCTCCGGACCAGCAGCTGGTAGAGGAACGCGGCCTCGTTGCTGGTGCGCCCCGAGGTGTAGAACACGGCCTCATCCGGGTCGGCCAACCCCCGCAGGTGCCCCGCCACCAGCTCGAACGCGTCCCCCCACGAGATCACCTCGTAGTGCTCCGCGCCCGGCCATAGCACAACCGGCTCGGTGATCCGCCCCTGCTGCCCCAACCAGTAATCGGTGCGCTCCGCCAAGGCGGCCACCGAATGCTCCGCGAAGAACTCCGACCCCACCCGCCGCCGCGTCGCCTCCTCGGCAACGGCCTTCGCCCCGTTCTCGCAGAACTCGGCCACCTTCCGGTGCTCCTGCGACTCCGGCCACGCACACCCCGGACAGTCGAACCCCTCCCGCTGATTGAGCAACCGCAACGTCCCCGCGGTCCGCCCGACCCCCATCTGCTCAACCCCACGCCGGAGCGACACCACCACCCCAGGAATCCCCGCCGCCCACGTCTTGGGCGCCGAAACCCCCAGATCCCCCTCGACAACATCCCGCTCCGGCGGCTTCCTACCCATACCCCCCATCGTCGGTCACGACCACCCCCACCGCAAAGACGGACCGTCCCCACTTCTTGGACCACAATGCCCAGGCGGACACCCCAGCTCGACAAACCGATATATCGATAGTTATCGAACTTGTGGACGACCCGCGCAGATGTCGCCCCAAGCCGATGGATCGACACTCTTCCTCGATGCCCCGACTCCTGCGCCCGCCCGTCCGGCCATCCAGATGATCATCGCTAGGGGGAGCCGTCCGCCGCGTCTCCTGTCCCTCGCGCTCGCACAACCTCAACTCGCAACGAACGACACGCCGAGGAAAGTTCCGCGTCCACATAGCACGACCGGATGAACCATTCGTCACCGGACGCGACCGGGGAAACCCCCAGGACGAGCCCCCGCCCAGGGGCCCGACCAGGGGGTTCCCGCCGGATCAGGCAGGGCAGCTGGCGGCGGGGATCTTCGCGTTCGGGTCGAAGAAGGTGTCACGTTCCTGCCGTGCGCCACTCACCGTGAGTTCCTGGTCGGTCATCGGCGCCAGGAAGCCCCGCTTGTACGCCGCGCACGAGATCGAATACGCGTAGCCGTCCACATCGTCGCCGTACCAGAGGCCCTGGCTGCCCTTCGTCCAGCGCGGTCCCTGTCGGAAGATGTACTGCACGTCGGCCCGTACCAGCACGATGATGTCCATCGGGTCCGTGGCCCTCGTCGCCGTCGTCCCGGCGAAGGCGTAGACGAACAGGTAGTTGGTGTGCACCACGAGCTCGCCGACCCCGCCTGCCTCGACGCGCATCGTGCCCTTGACCTTCGGTGCGGCGGGCAGCAGTGGGCTGCCGTCCGCGATCAGGCTCACCAGGGCCTGCGCGTCGCGTTCGCGGCCGGTGCCGAACAGTGGTTCCAGCTGGCGGCGGGTGTCCGGCGCGAGCAGCGAGAGGTACCGGCTCGGGTCGTGTTTGACCAGCATCGTCGGGTCGAGGCGGCTGGCGACCAGGGCGTCGCGCACCAGGCCGGTCGCGTGTGCCACGTCCTCGGCGCTGAACTCGCCGACGCGCATGGCCGGTGGGGCCTGGATGCCGTCGGCGCCGTCCGCCCAGGTGTCGGCCGGGGTGTGCGCGAAGGGGTGGGTCGGGTCGATGACGTGCAGGGTCGGCGCGGTCGCCCCCGGCTCCGGGGCCCGGTCGCCCGCGGGCGAGTCGTTGTCGAAGACGCCGACGCCGAGCAGCAGCATCACCAGGGCGACCACGGCGACCAGCGCCATCGCGGCCACCAGCCAGCGCTCGATCCGGCGGCGCCGCGCGCCGCGCAGCATCGCCTTCACGTCGGCTCTGGCCGACTCCTGTACACGGCTGCGCCACGCGGCATCCTGTAACGCCGCGTGATCGCCGTACTCACGTTGGTCCACCGGCCCCCCAAGGGCGATCCAGACCGGCTGGCCGGGCTGGTTGAGGTGTCGACTGCCTGGTGAACACCACATCGATACGGCCACAGCCGGTGTTAACAAACCGGTCTCACGGACCCCGTTCGGTGCGGTGAACGGCACCCGGGAGCGGACCAACGGTCGGGCCGGTGGGAAACGGTTGCCCTGAGTCACCCGATTGGCGCAAACAAAGAGTTTCGAGCGTCCTCGGACATACCCGCGGTATGTCCGAGGACGTCCGGGTGTCGGGTAATAACCGCCGAGTGGCGTGGATCACTCGGCTATTCCGGCGAAAGGGTGACGGCCACCGTGAGCGCCGATTCGGGCGTGCGGATGCCGCGCAGCGTCCGAACGGAGCCCGCCGCGCGCAGATCGGCCTCGATCTGGGGCAGCAGGTCGATCGCCGCCGGGGGCCCGGAGACGATCACCGACGACACCGGCCACCGCATGGACCGCCGGGCCGCCGACTTGGCGCGGCGAATGGCCGCCAGCACCTCCGTGGTGATCGACAACAGCCGTGGATTCGATAACTCTCCGTTAGCGGTCGGCCAACCCGTCCGGTGCACCGACCCCTCCTGCCACCATGACCACGTCTCCTCCGCCACGAACGGCAGAAACGGCGCCAGCAGCCGCTGCACCGCCGACAGCCCCATCCGCAACGCGGCGCGCGCGGAGTCGCTGTCACCGTAGGCGCGGTCTTTGACCAGCTCCAGGTAGTCGTCACACCAGAACCAGAAGAACCGCTCCACCCGCTCCAACGCGTCCGTGTACTCGCCTGCCTCCAACGACGCGGTCGCGTCGGCCACCACCGCGTCCAGCTCACCCAGCACCGCCAGGTCCAACGGCTCACTGACGACCGCCCCGGCCTCGAACCCGAGCACGAACCGGCTCGCGTTGAGCAGCTTGTTCGCCAGCCGCCGACCGTCGCGCATCTTCGTCTCGGTGAACCGCGTGTCCACGCCCGGCCGCCCCGACGCCGCCCAGTACCGCACCGCGTCGGCCCCGTACTCGGCCAGCACCAGGTCGGGCGCGAACGCGTCGCCCGCCTTCTTGCTCATCTTCCGCCAGGTCGGGTCCATCACCCACCCCGACAGCACCGCCCGCCGCCACGGCAGCACCCCGGTCTCGGCGTGCGCGCGCAGCACCGAGCCGAACAGCCAGGTCCGGATGATCTCGTGTCCCTGCGGCCGCAGGTCCATCGGATAGGTCCGCGCGAACAGGTCGGGATCCTCCCCGTACCCGCACACCAGCAGCGGCGTCAGTGACGACGTCGCCCACGTGTCCATCACGTCCGGGTCCGCCACGAACCCGCCGGGCACGCCCCGCTGCTCCGCGCGGAACCCCGGCGGCGTGTCCGATGCCGGGTCGACCGGCAGCCGATCGGGCCGGATCGGCCGCCCATGATCGGGTTCCCCGTCCGCGCCGATCGGGTACCAGACCGGGAACGGCACCCCGAAGAACCGCTGCCGACTGATCAACCAGTCCCCGGCCAGCCCCTCGACCCAGTTCTCGTAGCGCACCCGCATGTGCTCCGGCTGCCACGACAGCTCCCGCCCACGCGCCAGCAACGTCGCCCGGTGCGCCGTCGACCGGATGAACCACTGCCGCCCGGACACGATCTCCAGCGGCTTGTCCCCGCGCTCGTAGAAGGCCACCGGCCGCTCCACCGGCACCGGCTCGCCCGCCAGCGCCCCCTCGGCCCGGAGCAGTGCCACCATCCGCTCCCGTGCCGTGTGGATGGTCGCGCCCGCCAGCCCCGCGTACGGCTCCGCAGGCACGCCATCGGGCGCGTCCGCCAGGAACCGGCCGTCGCGCCCGATCACCGCGCGCACCGGCAGGCCCAGCTCACGCCACCACCGCACATCGGTCAGGTCACCGAACGTGCAGCACATCACCAGTCCGCTCCCGCGTTCCGGCTCCGCGTCCGGGTGCGCCAACACCGGGACTGGCACGCCGAAAACGGGCGTACGCACCGTCGTCCCCACCAACGCCGCATGCCGCGCGTCGTCGGGATGCGCGATCAACGCGACGCACGCTGGCAGCAGCTCCGGCCGCGTCGTCGCGACCTCCACCGGACCGAACCGCAACGTGTGCAGCGCTCCACGCACAGGCCGGTGTTCCACCTCCGCCTGCGCGACCGCGGTCTTGAACCCGACATCCCACAGCGTCGGCGCATCGGCCTGATAAGCCTCACCGGCGTCCAGCAGCCGCAAGAATGACGCTTGGGCAAGCCGCCGCGCGCGCGTACCGATGGTCGTATAACCGCGTGACCAATCGACCGATAGCCCTATCTCACGCCAAAGCCGCTCGTAGTCGGCCTCTCTCTCCGTCGTCAACCGCTCGCACAGCTCGACGAAGTTGCGTCGCGACACCGCCATCGGTTCACCGGACGGCGAGAAGTCCGGGTCATAGGGCAACGACGGATCACACCGCACCGCGTAAGCGTTCTGTGTCATCCGTTCCGTGGGCAGCCCGTTGTCGTCCCAGCCCATCGGGTAGAGCACGTCCTTGCCGCGCATCCGCTGGTACCGCGCCACGATGTCGGTCTGCGTGAACGAGAACACGTGCCCGATGTGCAGGGCCCCGCTGACCGAGGGCGGCGGCGTGTCGATGGAGAAGACCTCCTCGCGCGGCCGGTCCCCGGCGAACCGGTATACACCGGACTCGGCCCACCGCTGCGACCAGACGGCCGCCAACCCGTCGAGCGACGGTCGGCTGGGGATCGAGGGGTTCGGGTTCGCCATGAACGGACGGTAGTGGCCTGCCCGCTCCCGGTTCGACCCGTTTTCGCAGGCCTCCGTAGACTCGGCGTGTGACTGAGATCCCCACCTTGCCGAGCACTGACCTTCCCGCGGCCTGGGAGCCTGCCGCGGTCGAGGCGGAGCTGTACCAGGGTTGGGTAGCCGCCGGGTACTTCACCGCCGACGTGACCAGTGACAAGCCCCCCTACACGATCGTGCTGCCGCCGCCGAACGTCACCGGCAGCCTGCACATGGGCCACGCGCTCAACCACACCGTGATGGACGCGCTCACCCGCCGCCGCCGCATGCAGGGCTTCGAGGCGCTGTGGCTGCCCGGCATGGACCACGCGGGCATCGCGACGCAGAACGTGGTCGAGCGGCAGCTGGCGGGCGAGGGCCTGTCCCGGCACGACCTGGGCCGGGAGAAGTTCGTCGAGCGGGTCTGGGAGTGGAAGGCCGAGTACGGCGGCAAGATCCTCGACCAGATGCGCCGCCTCGGCGACGGCGTCGACTGGTCGCGCGAGCGCTTCACCATGGACGACGGCCTGTCCCGCGCCGTGCAGACGGTGTTCAAGCGCCTCTTCGACGACGAGCTGATCTACCGCGCCGAGCGGATCATCAACTGGTGCCCGCGCTGCCGCACCGCGCTCTCGGACATCGAGGTCGAGCACTCCGAGGACGAGGGCGAGCTGGTCTCCATCCGCTACGGCGACGGCGCCGACTCGATCGTGGTGGCCACCACCCGCGCGGAGACCATGCTCGGTGACACGGCGGTGGCCGTTCACCCGGACGACGTGCGCTACCGCCACCTGATCGGGACCGAGGTCGCGCTGCCGCTCACCGGCAGGCGCATCCCGATCGTGGCGGACGCGCACGTGGACCCCGAGTTCGGCACCGGCGCGGTCAAGGTCACCCCGGCGCACGACCCGAACGACTTCGAGATCGGCCGCAGGCACGACCTGCCGTCGTTGACGATCATGGACGAGCGCGGAGTGATCACCGTGCCCGGCCCGTTCGAGGGCCTGGACCGGTTCGAGGCGCGCCCGGCCGTGGTCGCGGCGCTGCGCGAGGGCGGCCGGGTCGTCGCGGAGAAGCGCCCCTACCTGCACTCGGTCGGCCACTGCTCGCGCTGCGACACGGCCGTCGAGCCGCGCCTGTCGTTGCAGTGGTGGGTCAAGGTCGAGCCGCTCTCCCGCGCGGCGGGCGACGCGGTGCGGGACGGCCGCACGAAGGTCCACCCGCCGGAGCTGGCCAAGCGCTACTTCGACTGGGTCGACAACATGCACGACTGGACGATCTCGCGCCAGCTGTGGTGGGGCCACCGCATCCCGGTCTGGTACGGCCCGAACGACGAGGTCGTGTGCGTGGGCCCGGACGAGCAGCCGCCGTCCGGCGAGGGCTGGCGGCAGGACCCGGACGTGCTCGACACGTGGTTCTCCGCCGGCCTGTGGCCGATCTCCACGCTCGGCTGGCCCGAGTCGACTCCGGACCTGGCGAAGTTCTACCCGACCAGTGTCCTGTCGACCGGCTACGACATCCTGTTCTTCTGGGTCGCCCGGATGATGATGTTCGGCCTGTACGCGATGGACGGCAAGCAGCCGTTCGACCACGTCTACCTGCACGGGCTCATCCGCGACGCGCAGGGCAAGAAGATGTCCAAGTCGCGCGGCAACGTCATCGACCCGCTCGACTGGCTCGACCGCTTCGGCGCCGACGCCACCCGCTTCACCCTGGCGCGCGGCGCGAACCCGGGCAGTGACATGGCGCTGGCGGAGGAGTGGGCGGCGGGCTCGCGTAACTTCTGCACGAAGCTGTGGAACGCCAGCCGGTTCGCCCTGAGCAACGGTGCGACGGTCGCGGTCGCGTTGCCCGCGCGCGACTCGCTGACCGACGCCGACCGCTGGATCCTGGACGCCGCCGACAGCCTGGTGTCCGAAGTGGACTCCCTGTTCGAGGCCTTCCAGTTCGCCAAGCTCTGCGACGCGCTCTACCACTTCGTCTGGGACCTGTACTGCGACTGGTACCTGGAGCTCGCCAAGGTCCAGATCGCCGAGGGCGGCGCGCGCGCGGACGCCACGCGCGCGGTGCTGGGCCACGTGCTCGACACGGTGCTGCGGCTGCTGCACCCGATCACGCCGTTCGTGACCGAGGTGTTGTGGAAGGCGTTGACGGGCAAGGAGTCCGTGGTCATCGCGGACTGGCCGGTGCCTGCGGGCGTCCCGGCCGACGCCGACGCGCGCCGTCGGGTCGAGGGCGTGCAGAAGCTGATCACGGAGATCCGCCGGTTCCGCGCCGACCAGGGTGTGAAGCCCGGTCAGCGAGTCGCGGCCCGTCTGTCCGGTGTGGACGAGGCGGGTCTTGCCGCGCATGTCTCGGCGGTGACCTCGCTGGCTCGGCTGACGGCTCCGGAGGATGGGTTCACTGCCGGTGCTTCGCTGGAGGTGCCGCTGGTGGGGGGCACGGTGACGGTCGAGCTGGACCTGTCCGGCGCGGTGGACGTGGCGGCGGAGCGCAAGCGCTTGACCAAGGACCTGGGCGTGGCGGAGAAGGAACTCGCCCAGTGCGAGGCCAAGCTCGGCAACCCGAAGTTCACCGACAAGGCCCCGGCCGACGTCGTCGACAAGATCCGAACCCGCCGGGACGCGGCCGCCACCGAGATCACCCGCGTCCAGGCCCGCCTGGCCGCGTTGCCTGCCTGAACACGTCGGTCGACACCGCCCGGACGGCCTGTCCGGGCGGTGTGATCACCTCCGGCAGGCCCTACCGGGAACACGGGTGCTGACCGGATCGTGGCGGTGCCGGTCGTCCCCTAGCGTCAGTTCATGATCAAATCCATTCTGGTCGTCATCCTGTCGATCGGCCTGGTCACGACCGCGACCGTCCCCGCACCGGCCGGTCCCGCCCGCCGCGGCGAGCTGCTCTCGGCAGTGCCGATCACGAGCCGGACCCCGGCCCAGGTGACCGAACTGCTCGCCGGACAGTCGATCGACACCCGGTGGGTGCGCTACGGGGTCGACGCCTACCGGCTGGAGTACCGGACAGTCGACCCGACCGGCAGGCCGATCACCGCCAGCGGCGCCGTCGCCCTGCCCCGGGGCGGCGGGCACCGGCTCCCGACGATCGACTTCCAGCACGGAACCATCGCCGCCAAGGCGGAAGCCGGTTCGGTGAGTGCCGACACCAACCGACTCGCTCCGATCACCTTCGCGGCGGCGGGCTACGCCACCGTCGCCCCCGACTACCTCGGCCTGGGCACCGGCGACGGTGCACACCCCTACCTCGACCTGCCCACCGAGACGAGTGCGTCGGTGGACCTGCTGCGCGCGGCCGACACCTTCGTGCGCCGGGCAGGCCGGACGTTGGACCGCCGTGTCCTGCTCACCGGCTTCTCCCAGGGTGGGCCTGCCGCCATGGCACTCGGCCGTGCACTGCGGGAAGGTGTAGACCGACGCTTCTCCGTGCGCGCCATCGCCGGTGTCAGCGGCGTTTACGACCTGTACGGCACCCAGTTCCCCGCAGCCCTGGACGGAACGATCGTGCCCAAACTCGCCACGATCTCCATCGCCTACTACCTGGTGGCGATGAACCGGCTGTACCGCCTGCCCGCCCAGGCTTTTCGCGCCCCGTACGACACCGTCGTGCCGGATCTCTTCGACGGGACGCACTCCGGGGCCGATATCGCCGCCAAGCTGCCGGACACTCCTGCGGACCTGCTCACCGACTGGGCGGTGCAGCAGCTGCGACACCCGACGGGCCCGATGCTCCGCGCGGCCCAAGCCAGCGACGGATCGTGCGCGGGCTGGACGCCGCGCGCCTCCGTTCGGCTGTTCACCGCCACCGACGGCGACGAGCTGGTCCCGATCGGCAACTCCGTCCGGTGCCAGGAGGCATTCCGGAGCCGGGGCGTCGACGCCCCCATCACCGACCTGGGGCGCGTGGACCACAACACGTCCGCGAAGCGCTCCTATCCCCTGATCCTCGACTTCTTCGCCGATCTGCCCTGACCGACAGGTCCGACGAGAGTCCATCGAGGACACTCCGACGAACCGCCGACCAGCCTCGTCCACGGCAGGTTCGGGGAGTTGTCCACAGGAGGTGGCGACGGGAGTGCCGCGCCGTTCAGTGGTTCTGTTCGTTCAGCAGTTGCATCACGTTGTCGGGGGCGTTGTCGCCGAACAGGCTTTCCAGCAGAACGGCGTCCTTCCCAGCGGCGATCTCCGCGCAGCGCGCGAACATCGCGTCCTCATACGAAGCAAGCGCCTCCTCGATATCGCCCCCGGAAGCCAGAGCGCGACCAAGCTCGGCCCCGTCCAACATCGCCAGGTTGGCGCCTTCCCCGTTCGGCGCCGTCAGATGCGCCGCGTCTCCGACCAACGTCACCCCAGTCACCCGCTTCCACTGTTGCCCGGCAGACAACGCATAGTGCGGGCGGAGGACCGGGGCCGTGTCCCCTGCTGTGATCAATGTGGTGAGTTCGGGTGCCCACCCGTCGAACTCCGCCGCGATCCGGGCGGCGGCGGCCATCGGATCGGTGAAATCGATCGCGGCGAACCACTCCAACGGTCGGCTCAGCTCCACGTAGGTGTGCAGGGTGTCCCCGCGCTCCCGGTGCGCGAAGATTCCCTGTCCCTTGCCGGACACGAGCATCGACCCGCCGCCCACGGCGCGCGCGGTGGCCGGATAGCGGGTGTCGGCGTTGAACAGGTAGGTCTCGACGGAGGCGATGCCGACGTATTCGGGTGCGGCGTCGCACAGCAGTGGGCGGATACGGGACCACGCGCCGTCCGCGCCGACCAGGAGCCCAATAACAACGCTGGTGCCGGACGTGAAAGTCAGCGAGTAGCCGCCGTCCACGGGACGGGCGTCGCGGATCTTGTGGCCCCACCGGACGGTGCCGGGCGGGAGTGAGTCGAGCAGAAGTTGGCGGAGTTCGGAGCGCAGCACCTCCGGTCGGCCGCCGGTTCCGTCGTCGGGCTTCGAGAGCAGGACGGAGCCGTCCGGGGACAGGATCCGCATTGCCTGGCGGCCGTCCAGGACGAGGTCGCGGAAGCCGGGCATCAGGTCGGCGGCCTCGATCGCGAGCTGGCCGTTGTAGTCGTGGATGTCGAGCATGCCGCCCTGCGACCGCGCGGTCGGCGACGTCTCCGCCTCGTACACCACGGCCGGAACGCCGTGCAGGTGCAGGACGCGGGCGAGGGTGAGGCCGCCGAGACCGGCGCCGACGATCGTGACTGGTGTGTTCATGGTGACTCCCCCTGGATTGGAACGACATTCCAATGTTGGAACGACATTCCAGATCTGTCAAGATGCCCGCATGCCACCACGGACCCGGCGCGTGGACGCCCTCTCCCGGGAGCGGATCGTCGCGGCCGCCGTCGCCATCCTCGACACGGCGGGTGAGAGCGGTCTGACGTTCCGCGCGCTGACCGAGCGCCTCGCGACCGGCGCGGGGGCGATCTACTGGCATGTCGCGAACCGCAACGAGTTGCTCGACGCCGCGACGGAGGCGGTCATCGCCCCGGTCGTCAAGCCGGTCGAGGCCGACGAACCGGCGGACGGGATCCGGGCAATCGCGCTCGGGTTGTTCGATGCGATCGCGGAGCATCCCTGGCTTGCCACGCAACTTGCTACGCAGTTGTCGCGCAGTCCGTGGGGATCGGTGACGCCGCGCATCTTCGAGAGCATCGGGCGGCACGTCAGTGCAATGGGGGTGCCCAAGGCCGGGTGGTTCACGGCGGGCTCGGCGCTGGTGCACTACATCCTCGGCGCGGCGGGGCAGAACGCCGCGAACGCGCGGGTGTTGGGGGCCGGGGGTGACCGTGCCGAGTTCCTGGCGGCCGCGTCGGCGGCGTGGGAGCGGCTCGATCCCGAGGAGTACCAGTTCACCAGGGCTGTGGGAGATCAAGTGCGGGAGCACGACGACCGGGAGCAGTTCCTCGCGGGCGTCGATCTCGTGCTCGCGGGCATCGCCGCGTCGCGCTGAGGTGGATCCGCCCGAGCGGCCTGTCCCCTCGAACGGGCCGCTCGGGCGGGGCTCGGGGGTTCAGTCCAGAATGGGTTCGGGGTCGAGCCACCTGACCTGGGCCGGGTGGTTGCCGCACAGCACGCGGCCCGCCGACTCCGGGGTGGCGAACTGGCCGCGCGTGCGGGCACCGCGCCGGTCGGGCATGCCGACGAGCTCGACGTAGTCCTCGCCGAGGCCGTCCGCGACCTCCAGGCCCCAGCCGAGCACGGCGAAGTCGAGCGCGTTCCCCTCGGCATCGCGTTTGACCTGGTAGACCGCGAAGCGGCGGGGCGCGCACTGGTCGGTGACGGCGGCGATCTGCCTGCTGAGCTCGTCCTCCGGGATGGTGCCGGTGTGCATCAGGACCTCCATTGGTCGCAACGTTGCGATTTCACTCGGGGCAGCATCGCACCACAGGGGTGTCAACAACAATGACTCCATCGAGTGAATGCGCCCATCACACTGTTGCGGAAGACTGTCGGCGACCAAGATCGGGAGGGGATGGACGATGGCGACTCCGAAACAGCCCACGGTGATCGGCCGGGGACTCGGCGGGGAACTGCGGGTACTGCGCCAGAACGCCAAGCTGAGCTGCAAGTACGTGGCCCAGCGGCTGGGCTGGCAGGCGTCCAAGATCTCGCGGATGGAGACGGGCCAGCAGGGGATCAAGTCCGCCGATGTGGCCTCGCTGCTGGTGGTCTACGGGGTGATCGGCAAGGACCGGGACCGCCTGGTCAAGCTGGCCGAACGCTCCGACGACTTCGGCTACTGGGAGAACCAGCCCGCGTTGTCGGACGAGTCCAAGACCCTCATGCGTATCGAGCGCGAGGCCACGGAGATCATCATCTTCGAGCCGCTGGTGATTCCCGGCCTGGTGCAGACCGGGGACTATGTCCGAGCGATGATGCGCGTTTGCAACGTGCCTGACCAGGACATGGACTCGCGCGTCGCGGCAAGGCTGGCACGCCAGGCGCTCCTGACGAAGGAGAAGCCACCCAAGCTGCGGTTGATCGTCGACGAGTTCGTGTTGCGCCGCGTGCTCGCCAGCCCCAAGACCATGGCGCGCCAGTTGAGGCACATCCTGGAGGTGGTCGAGCGGGGCGCGACGACTCTGCACGTGTTGCCCCTGTCGCTACGCGGGCACTCTGGCCTGGATGGTTCGTTCACCCTCCTGGACTTCGAGCGGAACAAACCGGTCGTCTACTTGGATCACAAGGTTTCCGGTCTCTTCCTGGAGGAAGACGCGCACATCGCGTTCTTCCGCGCTGAGACCGATACCCTGGCCGAGTTGGCTCTGAGCCCCGCCAAGTCGGCGGAACTCGTTGCGACCATCGCACGAGAGCACGACCGAGAGTGAGGAAGTTGATGGACGCGGTGGACCGGGCTTCGATCGTTTGGCGCAAGTCGACCCGGAGCGGGTCAAACGCGCAGTGCGTCGAGGTGGGCTTCGTGTGGCGCAAGTCGAGCCGGAGCGGCACGAACGCAAACTGTGTCGAGGTCGGTTACCCCTGGCGGAAGTCCAGCCACAGCGGTGTCAACGAGGACTGCGTGGAGATCGCGCACACGCCGTCGGTCGCCGCCGTGCGGGACTCCAAGAACCCCGACGGCCCCACCCTGGCCTTCCCCGTCGCCTCGTTCGCGCAGGCCCTCCGTACGCTCTAGGCGTGAGTCTGGACGAACTGCGCCAGGTCGAGGCGGAACTCGACACCCGGTGGCCCGAGACCAAGCTGGAACCGTCGCTGACCAGGATCGCCGCCCTGGTCGACCTGCTCGGGTCACCGCAGCGCGCCTTCCCGGTCGTGCACGTCGCGGGCACCAACGGCAAGACGTCGGTGACGCGCATGATCGACGCGTTGTTCACCCGCCTCGGCCTGCGCACCGGTCGGTTCATCAGCCCGCACCTGCAGGTGGTGACCGAGCGCATCTGTCTGGACAACGCACCGATTGATCCGGAGCGGTACATCGAGGTGTACCGGGACATCGAGCCGTACATCGAGATGGTGGACGCCCGGTCCGACATCCGGATGAGCAAGTTCGAGGTGCTGACCGCCATGGCCTTCGCGGCCTTCGCGGACGCCCCGGTCGACGTGGCGGTCATCGAGACCGGCATGGGCGGCAGCTGGGACGCGACGAACGTGGCGGACGGCAGGATCGCGGTGATCACGCCGATCGGGCTGGACCACACCGAGTACCTGGGTCCGGACATCCTGGGCATCGCGGGGGAGAAGGCCGGGATCATCAAGCCGGACGCGGTCGCGCTGCTGGCCGAACAGACCCCGGAGGTGGCGCGGGTGCTGGTGGAGCGGGCCACCGAGGTCGACGCGACGGTGGCGCGGCAGGGTCTGGAGTTCGGCGTGCTCGCGCACGATGTCGCCGTCGGCGGCCAGGTCCTGCGGTTGCAGGGCCTGGGCGGGGTCTACGATGACATCTTCCTGCCCTTGCACGGCGAACACCAGGCGGCGAACGCGGTACTGGCCCTGGCCGCAGTCGAAGCCTTCTTCGGCGCCGGTGCCGAGCGGCAGCTGGACGTGGAGGCCGTCCGCGAGGGGTTCGCGTCGGTGATCTCCCCGGGCCGCCTGGAACGCGTCCGCACCGCCCCGACCGTCTTCATCGACGCCGCCCACAACCCGCACGGCGCCGAGGCCCTGGCGCGCGCGCTCGACTCGGAGTTCGACTTCCGGAAACTCGTGGGTGTGGTCGGTGTGATGGCCGATAAGGACGCCGTGGGCATTCTCTCCGCCTTGGAACCGGTTCTCACCGAGGTCGTCATCACCGCCAACTCGTCGACCCGGGCCATGGACCCGGACCACCTGGCCGATATAGCCACAGAGATTTTCGGCGACGACCGGGTCACCGTCTACCCGCACCTGCCCGACGCCATCGAAGCCGCCATCCAGCTCGCCGAGGAAACCGACGACCCGGCCGAGCCCCTGTCCGGCGCGGGCGTCGTGGCGACCGGTTCGGTGTTCACCGCGGGCGAGGTCCGCACCCTGCTCGGGAAGGTCCCGGCATGACCGCCCCCGACCCGATGAGGGGTTTCCGCGGCGTCATGTCCGCGATGTTGTGCCTGGAAGCCATCGTGGTTCTCCTGGCCTTGCTGGTGGTCGCCAAGTCCGATGGTGGGCTGGCCACGTGGCAGGGGTGGTCGGTCGGCGTCTTCGCGGTGGTCCTGATCGCCGCCTGCGCCTTCGTGTCCCGGCCGTGGGGCATGGGGCTGGCCCTCGTCTTGCAGGTGGTCAGCCTGCTGGGCTTCTTCGTCGTCACCGCCCTGGGCGTGGTGGGCGTGTTGTTCGGGCTGGCCTGGGCGTGGATGCTCTGGGCCCGCAACGACGTCCGCAAACGCATGGCAGAAGGCCGACTCACCAGCCAGCAACCACCCGCCGACCAGTCTTGAGCTACATGGGTGCCGCGTAGTAGGTGGGGAGAATGAACATCTCCACCGCCGCTGCCGTGCACTCCACTGCCGTCTCGGGTCCAGTGAAGGCAGCCATTACCAGGTCTCCATCGCGGGCAATGGTGACCCGGTCGACCGGGATGTGACTCCAGGCGGTGACCCGCATGGCCGAGACGCCGGTGAACGAGAGCCGCACCCGCATGTGGTCATGGCCCGGTTCATCCGGCGTGAAGGGCGGGTGGATGGGCCCTTCGAACGACGCCGACACCTCCTGCCCTCGCTCATCCCAATGAAGATTGACGAGATCGAGCCCCGCGACAGCGGCGACGTACTCAGAAACGCTCATGAAACGTCTCCGCTTCCGGCCCGGGAACGGTGGTGAACCGTCCACGCTCAAGTTTCCCCAGATAGGCGTGTTCGGCAGTGCCGCGGTGTGCGCCTATGCGCCCGAGATGGATCCGCTCATACGCGGTGAATGCCATGTTGACACCCCCGACCATGGAGACGGAAACCCGATTCGCCCGCACGTCGACGATCTCGATCGTGGCGGTCGCCGGGAGCTGCCCGCCCGACACCGACAATCCGGCCACGTCGTGAAACAGGAGCTGACACTGCAGATACTCCATTGTCTCCCACTCGGCGGGCGGGCGGTCCGGAAAGCGAGGCAGATCCAGCCGAAGCCCCACCATGGGACCGAAACACGACAGCCGAACATGCCGGATGATCACTCCGACCAGGTCCGGCACCACGGTGTAGAGCCCCGCCAGGTCAGTACGGCGGCCCGGAGTAACCCGGTCGGCCCAGTTCGGGGTCATAGTAGTAATGCTCCTGTGCGCCGGGGATCGTTCCGCCACGGGGGTCCGAGTAGGGACGAACGTGCACGTGCGGGGGCTGGTTGCCGACGCCGTTGGGGTCGCCGAAGTCGTGGCCGGTGTAGTGGTCCTGGAAGACGATGAGGTCACCGTCGGCGTTCTCGTACACCTCGGTGGGGAAGTTGACCGGCTGGTGATCAGTTCCCATGATTCGCTTGTTGCCGGATGTCGTCGCCGGATCCATGTATGCGTCCAGTGGTTCGGCGCCCTCGGGAACCCCCGCGTCGCGGAGTGCCTGTTGTTTCGCTGCCTCGCCGCAGATCAGGCCGAGAGGGTCGATCTGTCGGTTGGGGTTGGGTACGTACGTGGTCGGATTTGGCGCCGGTGACAGGCCGAGCGGGTCAAGGCTGGCGTAGCGGCCGGTCTCCGGGTCGTAGTAGCGGTGCAGGTTGTAGTGCCAGCCGGTCTCGGCGTCGAAGTACTGGCCGGGAAAGCGCAGTGGGCACGCGTCCGAGGTGGCCGTGGTGCGGCCCCACAGGGTGGTCCGGGCTCGCCAGGCCACCGTTCCGTCCGGTGCGACCAGTTCGGTGGGGGTGCCCAGGTGGTCGGCGACGATGGCGTGGAAACGGGCGTCGACCTCGGTCCGGGTGAGCTGACCGACCGGGGTGAACGTACCCGGGCCGTACTCCCAGGTCGTGGTCGTCGCCCCGGTGGATTCCTTCCGCGCGCCGTACACGCCGTAGTTCTGCTCGAAGACACGGCGGATCTCACCTTTGAGTTCACCGTCGCGGACCGCCCTGGCCGACGGCGGCCGGTCTTTCGCGGCGTAGTAGGTCGACGGAGCGATCTGGATCTCTCGGCAGATCGGCTCGACTCCGAAAGATTCCTTGTGTTCCTCGATGAATTCGACTACCGTGGCGGTCGCGGGTCCAGCTCCCGCGCGAAAAAAGCCGATGCGGCT
>NZ_KB894429.1 GCF_000374445.1 Actinokineospora enzanensis DSM 44649
GGTGTCCCTATGGGGTTGTCAAGCCGCAGCCGGGGCGGGAACAGGCTCGGGTGGCCGGTAGTGGGTCTTGTTGCGGAGCATGGCGAACAGGACGTCGCAGCGGCGACGGGCCAGGCAGATGAGCGCGGCGTTGTGCTTCTTGCCTTCGGCTCTCTTGCGGTCGTAGTAGGTCCGGCTGACCGGGTCGGACAGGGCGGCGAACGCGGCGAGGAAGAAGGCTCGTTTGAGCTTGCGGTTGCCGGTGCGGGCGGGGTGTTCGCCCTTGATGGAGGACCCGGAGCTGCGGGTGACCGGGGCGATCCCGGCGTAGGCGGCCAGATGCGCCGAGGAGGCGAAGCTGGAGGCGTCGCCGATCTCCAGAAGGATCCGGGCGGCGGTCCTGACGCCGATGCCGGGCATCGACGTCAGGACCCCGGCAAGAGGGTGCGCATCGAGTATCCCCTCGACCTCGGCGGCGACCTGTTTGCGCTGCGCGAGCACGGTTTTCAGGCTGTCAGCCAAGCGGGGCAGCACGGTGTCCGCTGCTGCGGTGCCTGGAACGATGACCGCCTGTTCGTCCAGAGCTGTCAGGATCGCGGTGACGAGCTTGTCGCCCATGCGGGGCGCGTGTGTGGTGGCGATCGCTGTGAGTTTGCGGCGCCCGGCTTTGGCGATGCCGGTCGGGCCGCCGCAGCGGGAGAGGATCTCCAGCACGGCGGGGTGGGCGATCTTCGGGCCGATGGCGCGTTCGAGGGCGGGGTGGACGCCGGTGAGCAGGCCGCGGATGCGATTGGACAACCTGGTGGCCTCGCCTGCCAGGTCGTCGTCGAACCCGACCAGCACGTCCAGCTCGGCCAGGGCGTCGTCGCCGACGTCGACCGGGCGCAGCGTGTGCGGCAACGACCTGGCCGCGTCGGCGATGATGAACGCATCCCGGGCGTCGGTTTTCGCCCGCCCGGGATAGAGGTCGGCGATGCGGCGCATGGCCAGGCCGGGCAGATAGGCGACCCGGTGGCCGGCGGCGCGGGCGACCGCGACCGGCAGCGCGCCGATCGTCGCGGGTTGATCGACCACCACCAGCAGCGAGCCATGCTTGGTGAGCTTGTCGAACAACGCTCTCAGCTTGGGCTCGCTGTTGGGCAGGGGCCCGTCATGCAGCCGCTTGCCGGTCGGGTCCAAGCCCACAGCGTGGTGGGTGCCCTTACCGACGTCCAGGCCGAGGAACACCCCGAAACCGCTGCTCATCCAGTATGCCGTTCGTTCGTCGCGAATGGTCGCCGGTCGAGCATCGATGGCCGGCACCCACGTTACGACGAGACCTACCAGGTTGGCGGCCGTGTCCCTATCAGCGGTCCCTCGATGCCACCAGGCCCGGTGACACCACCCCCCGGATCATGGGTTCGACTGGGGGCGTCAGTCATGCCGGACCTGGCGACCACAACTCCTTGATCAGGAGCTACGAAGAAGGTAACGGGGGCAGGTGCCCGACCTGTGGCCAGGTACCTGATCAGGGCCCATTCGATCGGCCGGCGGCCATTCGGTAGGGCGGGTGATCAGGGTGATGTCCCGGGTCGGCGGTGGGTCAGGTGGTCCCGGGGGCTTGGCGGACATCCGGTCGGTTGATCACGGAGGGCGCTGGGACTGGGTGTTTGCGTGGGTGTGCGGGTCCGGGCAGGCGCAGGTCGGGCGGATCATGAGGATGTCGGGGCGGGCGCCGATCGGATGCGGGTCAGTTCCGGCTGGGTGTGGATCGCCCCGGACGGCCCGGAAGCCTCGGTTGGTGCGGATGGTGGGCTGGGCGGCTGTCGGACTGGTCGGATGTCGGGCTGGTCGGATGTCGGGCTGGGCGCAGATCGGATTGGGCGCGGGGCGCGGGCGATGGCGTGCAGGTCGGCGATGGTGTGTGCGGCGGCGAGGCTGCGGTCGGTGGGGTTGAGTACGAACTGCCGCAGCAGCTGGGCGAGTTGGGCGTGCCTGGGCTGGCGGCTGTAGGGCCGTGTTGGGGGCGGGGCTGGTGGTTGTGCGGGCATCGCTCGGTTCCGGGCCTCGCTTGGGAGATGCCGTTGCGGGGTGATTGTTCGCCTGGCTGGGCGCCGATTCGGGGGTGGGCAGGCGCGGGTGATTCTCTGTGGTTGAGTGTCTGGTTTGGACATAAGGGTGCCCTGGGTGGGGGCTGAATCGGGCGGTGGTCAGGGGTCAGGCGATCATGAGGTAGATCGAGACCGTGCAGCCGATGGTGACCACTGACCAGCGTAGGGCTTCCTCGTTCATCCACCGCGCGATCCGGGCGCCCAGGTAGCCGCCTGCCAGGGAGCTGGGGGCGGCGGCGAGGACGGCGGTCCAGTTCACCGGGCCCCAGGTGGCGAAGATGGCGACGCTGATCAGGGAGTCGACCAGGGATAGGGCGGCTTTGAGGGCGTTGAGCTGGCGGAGGTCCTCGGCGGTGGTCATGGCCAGGGCGACCAGGATGATCACGCCGAGGGCGCCGCCGAAGTAGCCGCCGTAGATGCCTGCGGCCAGGAGGACCAGGGGGAGGATGGCGGCTTGGAGGGGGCTGCCGTTGCGGGGTTCGGTGGTTTTGGCGAGTTTGCGGAGCCGGCGTTGGGCGGCGAGGAGGGCGGTGGCGAACAGGACCAGGCCGGGGACCACCATGTTGAACGCCGCTGTGGACGTCGACAGCAGCAGGATCGAGCCGATCACCGTTCCGATGCCGGTCGCGATGGACAGGACGATCATTCGGTGTTTCGGTTGTTTTCGGAGTTCCGGGGCGAAGCCCCAGACCTGGCCGAGGAAGCCGGGGCAGTTGGCCACCGTGTTGGTGACGTTCGCGGTCAGGGTGGGCAGGCCGACGCCGAGCAGGGCCGGGAACAGCAGTAGTGAACCGCCGCCCGCGATCGAGTTGACGGCGCCTGCGAGGAGGCCCGCGACCACCACCACGACCAGGGAAAGGAGGTCCATGTCACCGGCCCGTGGCGGTCGGGATCACCTGGGCCACCTCGTCGGCGATGGCGGGGGCGAGGCGGTAGCCGAAGCCGCTGGCCGCGCCCGCGAAGACGATCCGGTCGCCCACGTGGGTGACCACGGGTTCGCCGTGCGCACTGTAGGCGTCGCAGAAGACACGTCCTGCACTGTATCGGCCGGGGAGGCCGGGCACACAACGGTGCAGGACGTCGTTGGCCTCGATGACGTCGCGGGCGGTCAGGCCGCGGGTGACCGTGTCCGGGTCGACGTCCCACTGGCGGCAGGTGTAGCTGAACAGCCAGTGTCCCGCCAGCGGCATCAGGAACGCGTCCTCGTCCTGGAACACCACCACCCCCGCGTCCGCGGGCACCGGTTCGTCCACGTGCAACGCCACGACCTTCTTCACCCGGGCGCCGACCGGTGCGAGCAGGTCCCGCCAGGCAGGAGCGTCCAGCCACGGTCCCGGCGCGAGTACGACGTGGTCGGCCACCAGGTCGTCGTCGGTACCCAGGCGCAACGTCACCTCGGCCGCGGCCGGTTCCACCGCGGTGACCTGCACGCCCTCCCGTACCGCGATCCGACCACGCAACTCCCGCGCAACGGAACGGGACAGCCCGTGCACGTCCGCGTAGTGTCCACCTTGGACACTCCAGACCCGGGCGGACTCGGCGATGGCGGGCATGTGGGCGCCGATGCCGGGCACCCGGGTCGGCCGCGAGCCCGGGATGTAGACCGGCGGCAGCTCGTCGGCGGCGGTGACCACGTGCATGGCGACCGGGTGGATCGGCAGGGACGGGTCGGCCGCGGCCAGTTTCTCGTACCAGTCCTGGCTGTACGCGGTCATGCGCCGGAAGCGGTCGCTGTAGCCGCGCGGGATGTGCGTGCCCGCGGACAGCCTGCTCGCCCCGCTGCCCGCGATGTCCCGGTCCAGCAGGGTGACCACGGCGCCCGGTCTGCGCTCGGCCAGCTCGCGGGCGACCAGACAGCCGATGATGCCCGCGCCGACGACGGCGATCCGCTCACGCGCCACGGGGTCACGCACCGCCCGTCACGCCGTCCAGTGCCGGGTCGGATGACCAGCGCAGGAACGACGCGGCCTGCTCGTCACTCTTGCGCCCGAGGATCCGGTCGACGATGCGCTGGCTGCGCCAGGCGATCAGGCTCAGGTTCGGGTCGGCGAGGCCGCGCTGGGCGCGTGCCCCGTTCTGCACGAAGATGTTGTGCTCGGCGGGTCCGTCCCAGCGCACCGCGAAGTCCTGGTCGATGCTGGGTTCCTCGCCCTCCCACCGCAACCGGTCGGCGATCGGGGCGAGCAGGTCGAGCCCCTGCGGGCGGAACCCGGTCGCCCACACCACCGTGTCCGCGCCGAGCCGTTCCACCGCGGGCGGTCCGGTGGCGGGCTCCAGCACCAGCTCCCAACCGCCGTCCGAGGCGGGCAGCACCGAGGTCACCGACCGACCCGGGTACAGCGCGAACGGGTCGCGTTCGCCGTCGATGAACCGCAGCTCGTAGCAACGTTGGTAGATGGCGCGCAGGGTATGCGCCGAGATGCCGTCGCTGGCCAGGACGTGTGCCGCGTTGAATGCCGCGCGATCAATGCGTTCGAGTCCGGCGAAATGATCCGAGAAGCCGGGCATGAAGAAGTCGTTGGTGAACGGCGTGTCGTCGATCGGGAAGAAGTTGGCCCGCCGGGAGACCCACGACACCCGCGCGGGCCGCCGGTCCGCGGGCCGGGAGACCAGGTCCAGGAACGCCTCGGCCCCGGACTGGCCGCCGCCGATGATCGCCACCCGCCGCCCGGCCAGGTCGGCCGCCCGGATCACGTGGTCGTTGACGTGGAACTGGGTGTCCCGGCGCAGGTCCGCCACCCCCTCCGGCACCCACGGCCGGATGCCGATGCCCAGGACCACGTTGTCCGCGGTGATGGTCCGCTTGTCGGTGCGCAGCACGAACACACCGTCGAACCCGACCTCCCGTACTCGCTCGCCGAACAGCACGTTCTCGTTGTTCTCGCACACCCAGCGCAGGTAGTTGCGGAACTCCCGGCGCGGCATGGCGTCGAACTGCGCGTTGACGAAGTGGTAGATCCTGCCCTGCGAGTGCAGGTAGGCCAGGAACGAGAAGCGGTTGGTCGGGTCGGCCAGCGTCACCAGGTCCTTGAACAGCGACACCTGCAGCGACGCGCCCGGGATCTGCTGGTTGTCGTGCCAGGCGAAGGTCGGCTTGGCGTCCAGGAACAGGCTGGAGGTCTCCGGCCGCCCGTGCAGCAGCGCGGCCAGACTCAGGTTCGCCGGGCCGACGCCGACGCCGACGCAGCCGAAATGCGGGCCGCGCGGGCTCGGCAGGGGAGTGGACTGCGTGGACTGCATTGTTCCACCTCGGTGGTAGTCGGGACGTTACCGGACGAGCACGTTGCCGTCCGCCGGGCGGTAACGCCGCGACCGCCGCAGGTCGGCCAGTACGAAGGTGCGTTGCAGCCAGCGGTCCTGGCCGTCGTAGCCGGGAGTGAACGCGGTGCGGCCGTGCACGGTGACCCGGTTGTCCACGATCGCCAGCTCGCCCGGCCGCAGCCGGATCGTCTGCGCCACCGCGCCGAACGCCTGCTGCAGCTCCGCCATCGCCAGCCGGGCCCGCGCGGTCTGCGGGGTGGTGGCGTGGAAGTCCAGGCACACGTCCGGGTCGGCCCAGTCGCCGGTGAGCACGGCGTGCGCGCTCACGCTGTCCGGGTCGAACGCGCCGAACGACGGCGGTGGCGTGGTCACGAACTCCTCGCTGAACAGCGCGTCGCGGTCCACGGAGCTGAGCAGCGGCAGCGCCTGCCGGATGCACGCGGTGCGCAGCCCGGCCGTGCCCTCGCGGTCGGCGCGCAGGCACAGCAGCATGACGAAGTCGGGCCGGTGCTCGTGGAAGGCGTTCTCGGTGTGGAAGGAGAGCAGCACCGAGCCGGTGTTGCCCTGTACGTCCTCCTGGCCGGGCACCGGCACCACGTCCTGCACGAGGGCGCCGCCCTTCTCGGCGCGGAACGCGGCCGGGTCGCCCAGCCCGCAGGCGACCATGACCAGCACCGCGGCGGCCACCGAGGTCTGCGATTGCACCGAGCCGGACACCGTGGGCGTGGCGGGCACCGGGCCGAGCGGCAGCCCGCCCAGCAGCGCCGCGCCGAACGGTCCGGAGTCGCGGCGGAACCGGCCGAGCGGCTCGCGCAGCGCGGCGGGCAGTTGGTGCCAGGCCTCGCGGGCCCGGTCGACCCAGTCGTCGTCGTCCACCAGGCGGGTACCGCTGCGCGCCAGGCGCTCGGCCGCCTCGTCGACCAGTTTCGCGGTCATGTCGTCGAGTTCGACGACGTGGTCGCGGATATCGGGTGCTGTTGCCAGCGTCATCACACCTCACCCCGGTTCGGCGTTCGCACTTCGGATGTCACGTCTCGGTGGGGAGTTCCTCGATCACGGTCTCGCCGCTGGTCGCCAACGGCAGGTACCGCTCGTACCGTTCGACGAGCCGGATCCGGCCGTCCGGCAGCGGTTCCGGCGTGCTCACGCAGCGGCCCAGCACGATCTCGCCGGTGACCAGGACCATGGTGTAGCCCATGGTGATCACGCCTTGGTCGTCGCGGACGCCGGTCAGCACGCACCGGCGCACCCGGCCGCCGCCGGACTCCGCCCACACCAGGTCGCCGTCCTGGTGGTAGGTGGCGATGGGGGCCGAGCCGTCCGGCGCGACCTCGCCGCGGAACCGGCGTCCTTCGTAGTCGATCAACATGGGTCTCCTCCGGGTACCGGGTGGTCCATCGCGGTCAATCCGGTCGGTTCACTTCGGTCGCCGCCGATCCGAGCGGTCAGTGCCCGGCCGATCAGCGGGGCGAACTTGAACGAGCCGCCGCCGCACGCGGTGAGCGCGAGCACCCCACCGGCGAACTCCACCAGCCGGGCGCCGCCGTCGGGGCCGATCGTGTAGTGGCAGTCGCGCGCCCCGACCACCCAGCCCGGCTCGAACGCCGGGACCAGCTCGCGGAACAGCCCGACCAGCGCGTCGGTCCTGGTCGGCGTGGTGCCGTCCACTTCGGACACCGGTCGGCAGGCGCTGTCCGCCGACAGTTTCAGCTGTGTTCCCCCGACCGGTGGCACCAGCCACGCGCCGGAATCGGTGCCCAGCGAAGGGATCGCGGGCAGCGCGGGCCACGCGGGCGGCGAGCAGTAGAGCATCGTCTGTCGACGCACGGTCACCTGGTCGTCTTTCACCACACTACGCGTCCACGGTCCCGCCGCGACTACGATCCGGTCACCATGCAACACCCGGCCGCCTGCCAGTCGCACCGCCCCCGGCTCGACGGCGACGACCTCGTTGTGCGGCAGGAGATCGACGTCGGGTTGAGCGAGCAGCCACGCGACGACCGCGTCCAACACCTTGTCCGCCAGCAGAACACCGGCGTCCCGTTCGAGAAAACCCGTGCTGCCGTCCGGGAAGACGAACTGGGGGAACCGCCGCCGGAGCTCCGCCGAGTCGAGCCGCTCGCCGGGAACCGCGGTGGCCTCCGACACGCGCGGTCCGACGGACAACGCGCCGACGACATGATAGAAACGCTTGCCCAGAACGGATTCCAGCCGCAACCACGCCTCATGCGCCCGCAGTCCCGCGAGACTGGTCGACGGGTCGCCCGGGTGCAGCGCGCGCAGGTTGCGGTGCTGGTCGTGCGAGGAGGCGGCGGGATTGGGCAGCGGACCCCGCTCCACGAGCGTGACCCGGTGCCCGGCTCGCGCGCATTCCAACGCGGTCAGCGCACCGACCACGCCGCCTCCCACGACGACGACGTCCACAGTTCCTCCCCCCGGCGACTGTGCTCAGATCCGCGCGGTCACCCTCACGTGACCGGCGCGGCAGGCGTCAACCTCGGCACCTCGAACGGCCGCACCGTGTCCACCTCGTAGTCGGCCGGGTCGAGCGTGCCGTCCCAGCCGCCCGCCGCCCGCGCCCGCTCGGCGAGGTCGACCAGGATCGGCGAGGCACCCGCGATCAGCGCGCGGACCTGCAGGAACAGGTCACCCGCCTGGGCGCCTTCGCGTGCTGCCCTGGTCAGCCGGTTGAGCTGGGCGTCGACCAGGTCGGCGGCTCGCGAGGGGCTGTAGTGCTCGGCCTCGTAGCAGTCGATGAACCGGTCGAGCATGGCGCGCACGCGCAGCCGGGCGTCCTCGCCGACCGGAAGCTCACCCTCGGCGGGCACGGCGTCGAGCGCGTCGGCCAGCTCGTTCCACGGGTGCACGAGCCGGGTGTCGGTGACCCGCTCGACCGCCTCCCGGCCGAACGTGGTGCGCTGGTGCTCCGGCCCGGTGAGCGCGAGGTGGAACCGGACGGCGTCGCGGCTCAGCCGTTCCAGCAGCTCTCCGATGTAGACGACGCGGCCGCGCGTGGTGGAGAACTTGTCGTTGTCCAGCTCGTAGAACTCGTTGGAGATGATCTTGTCCGGCAGTGCGTAGCGGCCGTCGTGCGCCATCAGCAGCGCCAGGTGGGTCAGGCACCAGAAGTAGACGATGTCCGAGCCGATGAAGTAGATGATCTCCGGGTCCTGCTCGGCCAGCCAGAGGTCCACCTCGGCCACGTCGCCGCCCAGCTCCCGCGCGGCGAACCGGGTGCAGTACATCGCGGCCGGGATGCCCTCGACCCAGGCGTTGAGCACCTGGCCCTCGGTGCCGGGCAGCGGGGAGGGGAGCCCGTAGGAGAGCGGGTAGGTGACCGGGAAGTCCGGCAGCGGCCGGGCCAGGGCCTCGCGCAGGAACTGGAGGGTGCGCGGCCGCAGCTCGGCCGTGCGGGCCTCGTAGAAGGCGGTCAGCTCGGTCCGGTAGCGCTCCATCGGCAGCACGAGCACCTCGAACTGCTTGGTCACCACCGGGACGTCGGGGGCCACTGTGGACCACGGGTCGAGCAGCTGGTCGAAGTTGTTGGGGTGCCCGCACATCTCGCACACCCCGCCCCGGCTCTCGCTCACGCACACCGGGCAGTAGCCCGCCACGAACCCCTCGACCAGCACCTCGCCGGTGTCCGAGCGGCACGGGAACGACACCGTGCGCAGCTCCAGTTTGTCCTTGTCGTGCAGCTCGGTCACGAACCGGTAGGCGTTCTCGCGGTAGTCGTCGTCGTAGGGGGCGTAGCCGTCGATGGAGATGCCCGCCAGCTCCAGGGTCCGGCCGATCGCGTCGTGCGAGCGCGCGGCCAGCTCCTCCGGCGTGGTGCCCTGCCGGGCGGCGCTGGGGACGAGGTAGGTCTGGCTGTCGTCGGTGCCGGTGGAGAACACGACCGTGCGGCCGCGGGCGCGCAGGTAGCGGGCGTGCACGTCGGCGCCGAGGAACGGGCCCGCGAGGTGGCCGATGTGCAGGTCGCCGTTGGGCGTGGGGGAGGTGTCGATGACCACCGCGGGCCGCCGGGTCATGACGACGCCTCGTGCCGCTCGGCGAACGCGGCCGCCAGGTCGGTGTCCCACCACACCGTGTACATCTGGAAGTCCTCGTCGGCGTGGTTGAACACCTGGTGCTCGGTGTGCGGCGGGAAGTGCACGATGTCGCCCTGCCGGAACGCCACCCGCTCGCCGTTCGACTCCAGCACCGCCTCGCCGGAGACGGCGATGAAGATCTCGTAGTCGTGGTGCGCGTGCTTGGTCGAGGACCCTCCCGGGTGGACCACGCACCAGGCGCCCTTGAACGGGGCGTTCAGCGCGGGCCACGGCACCAAGGGTTGCGAGAAACCGTTGTCCGGTCCGAGTTTCGAACGGTCGAGGCTGCGGAGCTCCACAGTTCCCCCATCTCTGGTCGTGGTGTCGGACGGTTCACACGCTGGACGGTTCACACGGTGGCGGCGAGCAGGCGCAGGGTGTCGTGCACGCCCTCGTGCACCTCGACGCGCGGGAGCAGCGCCTTGTCCACCTTGGTGACGCAGCTGTAGTTGGTGTCGACGACGTTGGCCAGCGGTGTCCTGGCGGTCTGGGACAGCAGCTGGTAGGCGTCCATGAGGTCGAGCCGGTGCAGGTCGGCGAGCCAGTGGACCATGTCGACCTGGCTGATCCGCCAGGCGTCCTCCAGCGGGCGCGCGGACCCGATCACGGCCAGCGCGTCGTCGCTCTCCAGCCGCGGCCAGGCGGGCGCGTGCCCCTTGACCAGGTCGACGATGAGGGTTACCGCCATGGCGCCCTCCACCGCGGTGCCGCAGGACTCGCCCTCGCCCTGGCGGTAGTGGCCGTCGCCGACGGAGAACAGCGCGCCGGGCACGTTGACGCCGAGGTAGCAGGTGGTGCCCGCGCGGACCTCCGGCGAGTCCATGTTGCCGCCGAACGCGTCCGCGGCCATCGAGGTGCGCACCTCGCCCTGCGCGGGGGCCACGCCGACCGTGCCGAGCATCGGGGCCAGCGGCAGGTCGACGGTGAAGTCCGTGGCCAGTGCGGAGAAACCGACCGTGCCACGGGCGCGGTCGACGGAGTAGATCCAGGTTCGTTCCGGCAGCGGGTCCTGCAGGGTCGCGGTGCGGCCGGTGGAGGTGAGGCCGCCGAAGCCGGGAATGGCGCAGGACGCACCCCAGTCCCGGGCCGGGGACAGCGCGGCGATGTGCAGCACGAGCGTGTCGCCCGGTTCCGCGCCGCGCACGTGGAACGGTCCGGTCTGCGGGTTGACCGGCAGGTCGCCGACGACGGCGGTGAACAGGTCGCCGTGACGCCGGATGCGACCGCCGAACGCGTCCTCCGTCCACAGTCGCAGCGCGGTGCCCGGGTCGATCACGGCGACCGGCTCGGCGCCGCCGAATGTGTACCGGTACTGCTCACGCGTCGGTCGAAACTCGACTACCTCCATTGGAACCCCTCCGCGAACCCCCGGCCCTCGCGCACGGCGGACACGTCCATGACCCCCAGCCGCGGCCCCCGGGACAGTGCGGCCGTTGCGGCACTAACGTAAACAGGGGCGGACGACCGACCGCAAGACGTCCGGTCGGTGATCACCGAAATGGGGTAAGGCTCAGGTGGAAAGTTCACATGTGGGTAAACCGAGGGCAACGTCCACCCACAATGAACCCTTTGCGGGGCAGTCGATCCACCTCAAGGGCCGGTAATCTACCGCGCCGCACGGAGGTTCGGCAGGCCGCGGCGCCCGCGCGAGGTGCGGATGCCATACGTCTTGCGGGTCAACCACTTGGGTCGAGGGCATCGGTGCAATCCCGGGTGTGACCCGACTTTCGGTGGTAGCCGTCGGTGCCGTGCGCCTGATTGTGTGTCGGGTGCGCGCGACGGAGGTGGGGTGTCCGATGTCCCGGCCGGGCTGGGACAGGATCGGCTATTCGGCGCTTTCCCTGCCATACCAGGAGTTTGCGAAGTTCCGGCCGTACTCGACATCCGACTCGGTGTGGCGGTGGAAGTCCCGGTCGCGCAGCGTGCGCCACACCGGGGCGGGGCCGCTCTCGGCACGGGTCACCACCCGGCGGGCGAACTCGCGTTGCGTACGGTCCACTTCGGCCAGAACGTCGCCCGGCGACCAGTCCACCCCGCGGGCGAACTCGCGCAGCCGGGTCGGCCGGTCGGGCGGCGTGGCGAACCCGCGCTGCCGTGCGCGTTCGTCGTCCATCACCGGGATGATGAACCAGGCCAGGAACCCGATGTCGTAGGTGGGGTAGCCGGGCTCGGCCATGTCCCAGTCGATGACACCGCACACCTCGGGACCGGTCGGGGACCACAGCAGGTTCCACGGACCGAGATCGCCGTGCTGGACCCGCATGCCCGCGCCGGGCGCCCCCGCCGCGCTCTGCCACACCGCGTCGGGCGGGCACACGTAGCCGTCCAACGCCTCGGTCAGCCTGCGGGCCAGCACCCCGCACTCGAACGCGCCACGCGGCGACTGGATCTCGGGCAGGAACGGCCAGCCCTGGTCCCGGCCCGCGAGCACGGTCAGCTGCTCGTGCCCGGCGGTCAGCCCGACCGGCCGCGGCACGAGGTCGCAACCGCCTGCCCGCAGCGACCGCAGCAGGTGGTGGACCGACGCCGTCCAGTGCCCGGCGGGCCGGGTCACCACGTCGGCACCGACGGTCACCCCGCGCTCGACCAGCCCCGCACCGCGAACCCGCTCGTCCACACCGGACTCCCTCGCCTCGCCGTACCACCGGTCCGAAACCCGCTCGAACCTATCGTGGACGGGAGGAAACGCCTACCGGATTCGGTAGCCGACCCACTGCCCCGGCGTCGCCGGTGTCCGCTGCCTGGTCACGGCGCGGCGGCACCGTACCCGGTCGCGAGCGCCGGTGTGTGGTCGCGGTGTGGTGGGGCACTCGAAGGTGTTAAGGACGCATCGACAGAGTGGCGGGAACTCGTCGTCACCCTGCATGGTCACGGCTGAGATGTGCCGTCCATGAGGGGAAACGATGGATCAGGGCCCGGCCCGGCTCGCGGTGGTCGTCGGAGCGCTCGGTGTGGTGTTCGGGGACATCGGGACCAGCCCGATCTACACCCTGCAGACGGTGTTCAACCCCGCCGACCCGCATCCCGTCCCGGTCAGCACCGAGAACGTCTACGGGGTGGTGTCGCTGGTCTTCTGGTCGGTGACGATCGTCGTCACCGTCACCTACGTGCTGCTCGCCATGCGCGCCGACAACGACGGCGAGGGCGGGATCATGGCGCTGATCACGCTGCTGCGCCGGTGGGGTGCGCGGCGGGGCCGGGCCTCGGCGGTGCTGGCCGCGCTGGGGATCTTCGGGGCGGCGTTGTTCTTCGGCGACAGCATGATCACGCCCGCCATCTCGGTGCTGTCGGCGGTGGAGGGGCTCAAGGTCGTCTCGACCGGGCTGGACGGGGTCGTGGTGCCTGCCACGGCGGTGATCATCGTGGGGCTGTTCCTGGTGCAGCGGCGGGGGACGGCGGCGGTCGGGCGGCTGTTCGGGCCGGTGATGATCGTCTGGTTCGGGGTGGTCGGCGCGTGCGGGGTGGTCGGGATCGTCGATCACCCGGGCATCCTGCGGGCGTTGTCGCCGACGTACGCGCTGGGGTTTCTCGTGGGTCACTTCGATATCGCGTTCTTCGCCATGGCCGCCGTGGTGCTCGCGGTGACCGGTGCCGAGGCGCTGTATGCCGATATGGGGCATTTCGGTCGCCGGGCCATCACCCGGGGCTGGCTGGTGTTGGTGTTCCCGGCCTGTACGTTGAGCTACTTCGGGCAGGGGGCGTTGATCCTGGCCGACCCGGAGAACATCGGCAGCCCGTTCTTCCTGCTGGTGCCGGGGTGGGGGCGGTTGCCGATGGTGGTGTTGGCGACGGCGGCCACGGTGATCGCGGCGCAGGCGGTGATCACCGGTGCGTTCTCGGTGACGTCGCAGGCTGCTCAGTTGGGGTATCTGCCCCGGTTGCGGATCGCGCATACGTCCGAGTCGACCATGGGGCAGATCTACGTGCCGTGGGTCAACTGGTTGTTGATGCTGTCGGTGTTGGCCTTGGTGTTCGTGTTCCGTGCGTCTGCCGCGTTGGCGTTCGCGTTCGGCATGGCTGTCACTGCGACGATTTCCATCACTACGTTGTTGTTTCTGTTCTATGCGCGGTGGCGGTGGCGGACTTCGCTCTGGGTGCTTGTTCCGGGTGGTTCCGTTCTGTTGGCGGTCGATCTGTTGTTCGTCGGTGCCAATATGACGAAGTTCCTGCATGGGGCTTGGTTGCCGTTGTTGATCGGGTTGGCTGCGTTCACCGTCATGACGACCTGGCAGCGGGGGCGGTGCATTGTCACTGCGGAGCGTGAGCGGCGAGAGGGGTCGCTGCGGGAGTTTGTCGAGCAGATGCGGGGGATGGGGTTGGTCCGGGTTCCCGGTACGGCGGTGTTTCTCAATCGAGGGAAGGAGACCGCGCCGCTGGCCATGCGGGCCAATGTCGAGCACAACCGTACCCGGCATGCGTGTGTGGTGATCATGTCGTTGAGTACGGAGACGGTTCCTCGGGTGCCCGCGGAGGGACGGCTCGTGGTCGACGATCTGGGGTATGGCGATGACGGGATCGTTCATGTCACGGCGCGGTTCGGGTATATGGAGGCGCCGGATGTGGTGGGGGCGTTGGCCGGGCTGAGGCTTGCCGAAGGGGAGATGGATCTGGGGCGGGCTTCGTATTTCCTGTCGAAGATCGAGCTGCATCGGGGGGCGACGCCCAGTATGGCGTTGTGGCGGAAGCGGCTGTTTATCGCTACCTCGTATATCACGGCGGATGCTGCCGAGCATTTTGGGTTGCCACGGGATCGGACTGTCATCATGGGTGCGCATATTGATGTGTAGTGCGGGTGTCCGTCAGGGGTGCAGGAGCCAGGCGGTGAGCAGACCGCCGCAGTTGAGGGTCAGGTGGATGAGGATGGGGGTCAGTACGCCTTGACCTATGTGTCGGCACCAGTGGAGGAGTAGGCCGACTGCTGCCGCGGCTGTCATGGCCACGGCGGAGACGATCCATAGTGGAGTATCGGGGAACGTGGCCGCGACTGCGGCGTTGCGGGTGAGGGCCAGCGAGGGTAGGGCGTGCCAGAGGCCGAAAAGGGCGGCCGAGGTCAGTGCGGGCAGCCGGCGCCATCGGTCGGCTGGGCCGAGTAGGGCCGGGAGTACGCCGCGGAACGCGACTTCCTTGATGAGGACCGTGCCCAGGGGGATGCGCAGCAGGATGATCCACAGCAGGGTGCCGACACCGTAGGTGCCGACGCGGCCGTCGGTGAACACCGGGCGCAGGGGCGGGACGATGAGGGCGGTCGCCAGCAGGAGTGCCACGATGCCGGAGCCGAACAAGCCGAACAAAGCCGCACGGCGGAGGGTGCGTTGGCCCAGACCGACCTGGGTCGCGCCGAGCCCGCACCAGCGGGCCAGGCCGAGCAGGAGCGCCGTGGCTCCGACTCCGCACAGCGGGTAGGCCCAGCCTGCGACCACTCGGTTGGCGAGCACGGTGGTCGCCGTGAGCGCGGCAACCGCCGCCACCACAGCGATGATGCGACGACCAGCACTTACGTCGACATCGGGCGTGGCGGTGTCCATCTCACCGTCAGTATGCCCGCGACCTCATGGTCCACGCAGGACGGCGGCGTGGGCTCAGTACCTGCCTGTCCCCTCGATTCCGTTGGTTCGGGCGGCAGGTCCGCTCACCCCGCCCGCGACCGCCGGTCCCGGGGTCGTCACGAACACCGCCACCAGGGACAGTGCCGCCGCGAACGCGATTCCGGCTCGCCGCGTTCGACGGGTCGGCTGTGCCTTGGTCATGTGTCTCTCCCTCCCTGCCTGGGCACCCGCCATTCTCCGCCAGGCGGCCCGGCGGGGAAAGCAAGCGAATGGACCAGCCTCGGGGTTCGGTTGGGGGATCGGTGCTGGTCAGGTCGCTGACAGGGCACCGGACACCATGTCAGGGCTGGGGCGGGGCGGTGTCAGCGCGGGCCGTGACAGTAAGGCCATGACGAGTTCAGCGATTGTCGCCTCAGGGCTGCGGAAGGCCTACGGGGACAGGATCGTGCTCGACGGCATCGACTTGGATGTTCCGGCGGCCACGGTCTTCTCCCTGCTCGGGCCGAACGGGGCGGGCAAGACCACCACCGTGAACATCCTGACCACCCTGCTGCGGCCGGACGGCGGCACGGCCCGGGTGGCCGGGCACGACATCGGCGGGGAGACCAGGGCGGTACGGGCCGCGATCGGGGTCACCGGGCAGTTCGCCTCGGTGGACGACCTGTTGACCGGGGCGGAGAACCTGCGGTTGATGGCGGACCTGCAGCACCTCGGCGGCCGCGCGGGCAAGCGGGTCGTGGACGAGCTGCTGGCCCGGTTCGACCTGGGGGAGGCGGCCGGGAAGCGGGCGTCGACCTACTCCGGGGGGATGCGGCGGAAGCTGGATCTCGCGATGACCCTGGTGGGCAGGCCGCGGATCATCTTCCTGGACGAGCCGACCACCGGGTTGGACCCGCGCAGCAGGCGGACCATGTGGGACATCGTCCGAGAGCTGGTCGCGGACGGGATGACGATCTTTCTCACCACCCAGTACCTGGAGGAGGCAGACCAGCTCGCCGATCGGATCGCGGTGCTCGACCAGGGCAGGCTGGTCGCCGAGGGCACGGCGGCCGAGCTGAAGCGGCAGGTGCCCGGCAGCCACGTCCGGCTGCGGTTCGCCGACGCGGGGCGACTGGACTCGGCCGCGCGGGTGCTCGCCGGGTCGACCCCGGATCGTGACGGGCTGGTGCTGCGGGTGCCCGGCGACGGCGATGTGCGGTCGTTGCGGTTCCTGCTGGACCGGCTCGACGAGTACTCGATCGACGTCGAGGAGTTCTCCGTGCACACGCCGGATCTCGACGACGTCTTCCTCGCCCTCACCGGACATTCGAGCACGGAGGTCACTTCCGCATGAGCATCACCGACTCCGCGACCATGCTGCGCCGCAACGTCAAGCACACGATGCGCGACCCGGTCGTCCTGTTCAACGCCATCCTGTTCCCGATCGTGATGATGTTCATGTTCGTCTACGTCCTCGGCGACGGGTTCGACGTCGGCGGCGGCGACTACATCGACTACGCCGCCCCTGGCATGATCATGCTGGCGCTCTGCTACGGCATGGGCGCCACCGCCACGGCGGTGAACTCCGACATGACCAAGGGCATCATCAACCGGTTCCGGGTCATGAACATCTCCCGCGGCGCGGTCCTCACCGGACACGTAGTGTCCACTGTGGTCCGCACGCTGATCGGCATGGCGGTGATCGTCGGGGTGGCGTTCGCGATGGGGTTCAGCCCGGCCGCGAGCTTCCCGCAATGGCTTGCGGTGACCGGGATCCTGGCGCTGACGGTCGTCGCCGTCACCTGGTTGACCATCGCGTTCGGACTGGCCGCGAAGTCGCCGGAGTCGGCCGGGTTCTTCGCGGTGCCGCTGATCATGCTGCCGTTCTTCAGCAGTGCGATCATCCCGGCGGAGAAGATGGGGCCCGGTATCCGGCAGTTCGCCGAGTACCAGCCGTTCACGCCGATCATCGAGACCGTGCGCGGACTGTTCGCGGGCACCCCGTCGACCGGCTCCACGCTCGCCGCGATCGGCTGGTGCGTCGGGATCGGCGTGATCGGCTACGTGTGGTCGCTCGACAAGTTCACCAAGCGAGTGTGACCGCGGCCAGTTCGCGCCAGTCCGCCCGCGCCCCCTCCGACGTCGCCTCGGTGAACCCCGTGTCACCGAGGCGACGTCGCGCGGTCCGCTCGATCCGGGCGATGTCCGGTCGGGACCGGTCCGGCAGGCCGCGCACGGTCGTGCTCGCCGCCAGCAGCCGGGCCGCCTGCTCGTACTGCTCCTGCCGCAGCGCCAGGTCGGCGATCCCGACGAGCACCTGCGCGGTCAACGGCGCGGCCGCGTGCCCGGACACCGCCCGGAACGCCGTCGCGCGGTGCGCGCGGGCCTCGGCCAGATCGGTGGCGAGGTAACCGAGCAGGTCGTGGGTCATCGCGTGCGTGCCCGCCCGCTCGGCCTGGTCGCCCAGCATCGTGGTGGCGACGGTGATCTGCCTGACCGCCTCGGCGGCGTCACCACGCCAGTGCGCCAGCTCCGCCTCCACCAGCGCCAGCTCGACCAGCGCCTCCGGCCAGGCGACCCGTCGCGCGAGCCGTCGGGCCTCCGCCATGGCCGCGGCGCTGGACTCGTCGTCACCGGCCAGCCAGTACAGCTGGGACTGCCGCGGCCGCATCCGCACCACGTCCTCCAGCCCGCCGACCTCGGTGGCCACCGCGATCGCGTGCTCGTAGTGCGCGCACGCGCCGGTGAACTCGCCGCGCACGGCCATCCGCTCGGCCACCTCGGTCAGCGCGAACGACATCCCCCACCGGTCGCCGATCACCCGGAACTCGGCGAGCGCCGCCGCGAGGTACTCGTCCGCGTCCGTCCCCTCGTGGCCGAGCATGGCCCGCAGCTTGCCGAGCTGCAGCCGGGCCAGGGCGCGCACCCACGGGTCGTCGTCGGCGAGCAGCGGTTCGTAGGCGGGCAGGTAGCCGTCGGGCGTGTCGAGCATGCTCCGGACCGGGGCGGCGAACCTGATCGCCGGGTGCACACCGGGCGGCACGTCCCGGCCTGCCTCGTACGCGCGGTTGATCCACTCCGCGGCCTGGTACTGGTCGTTGCGCCCGGACACCACGAACGTGACCACGAACGCGTACACCACGGCCCGGACCTCGTCGGCCACCTCGCCCGGCACCGCGGCGGCCGCCATGACCAGCTCGTCGCCCTCCGCCTTGTGCCCGGCCAGCCACCAGTACCAGCCCGCGGCCGCGGCGAGCCGCATCGCCCCGTCGGCGTCGCCCGCCGCGAGCGCCCAGCGCATGGCGGCGCCGATGTTGTCGTGCTCGACCGCCAGCCCGGCGAGCCAGGTCAGCTGCTCGGCGCCGCGCAGGTGCGGCTCGGCGGTGGCGGCGAGCCCGGTGAAGTACGCCAGGTGGGCGCGCCGCGCCAGGTCCGTCTCGCCCGCCTCGGCCAGCCGCTGGGTCGCGTACTCCTTGATCGTGCCGAGCATCCGGTACCGGGGCGCCCCGGAACCGCTCGCGACCACCAGCGACTTCTCGGTCAACGCGGTCAGCAGGTCCAGCACGTTCTCGCCCGCGCAGACGTGCTCGACCGCCTCCAGGCTCGCGCCGCCGGAGAACACCGACAGCCTGCGCAGCACGACCCGCTCGGGCTCGCCGAGCAGCTCCCAGCTCCAGTCGATCACCGCGCGGAGCGTGCGGTGCCGCGGGAGCGCGGTGCGGCTGCCGCCGGTGAGCAGGCGGAACAGGTCGTCGAGCCGGGCGGCGAGCTGGTCCAGGGTCATCGTGCGCAGCCGGGCCGCGGCGAGCTCGATGGCCAGCGGCATCCCGTCCAGCGCCCGGCAGACCCGAGCCAGCGTCGACACCGTGTGCGCGTCGGTCCCGAGGTCGGTGCGCACCGCGCCCGCCCGGTCCCGCAGCAGCCGCACGGCCGGGGACGACTCGATCGCCGCGGGGTCGGCGTCCGGCGCGGGCAGGACCAGCGGCGCGACCGGCCACAGCGCCTCGCCGGTGATGCCGAGCGGCTCCCGGCTGGTGGCCAGGATCCGCAGCCGCCCGCACTCGCCGAGCACCCGGTGCGCGAAGGCCGCGGCCGACTCGATGACGTGCTCGCAGTTGTCCAGGATGAGCAGCATCTCCCGGTCGCGGATCGCGGCGATGACGCGGTCGGTCGGCTCCGCGTCCGGGGCGCCGCCGAGCAGCGCGTCCCGGTGGCCGAGTGCGGCCAGGGTCGCCTGCGCGACGGCGCGCCCGTCGGCGTCGGCGCCGATGGGGGCGAGCTCGACCAGGCGGGCGCCGTCGGGCAGGCCGTCGAGGAGGGTGCGCGCGGTCTCCGCGGCGAGCCGGGTCTTGCCCGAGCCGCCCGGTCCGACCAGGGTGGTCAGCCGGTGTCCGGTGACGAGCCCGCCGACCACGGCTACGTCGGCGTCCTTGCCGACGTAGCTGGTCAGCTCGGCGCGCAGGTTGGTCGGCCTGCTCTCCTCGCGCCGTCCCAGCTCGCCGCGCAGCAGCGCGACGTGCAGCTCGGACAGCTCCGGCGACGGGTCGACCCCCAGCGCGTCGGCCAGGGCCTCGCGGGCGCGCTCGTAGACCAGCAGGGCCTCGGTGTCGCGGCCGGTCGAGACGAGGGCCCGCATCAGCGCGGCGACCAGGCGTTCACGCACCGGGTGCGCGGCGACCAGGTCGGTCAGCTCGGTGATCGCCTTCGCGCCGTCGCCGTGCGTGACCTCCGCGTCGAACCGGTCCTCCAGGGCGGTCAGGCGGAGTGCTTCGAGGCGGGTGGCGGCCGCGTCGAACGCGTCGCTGTCCTGCAGGCCGACGTCCGCCATGGCCGCGCCCCGCCACAGCGCGAGGGCCTCGCGCAGCCGTCGGGGATCGGCGTGGTCGCGGGCCTGCGCGACGAGGCGTTCAAACCGCACGGCGTCGACGGTGTCGGGTTCGGTGACCAGCCGGTAACCGTTCGGCTGCCCGTCGACCGATCCGGCAGGCAGCACCTTCCGCAGCCGGGACACCAGCCGTTGCAGGGCGTTCGCCGCGTCGGCAGGCGGGTTCTCGCCCCAGATCCAGTCCACCAGGGTCGACTTGGGGACCACGCGGCCGGGTTCCAGCGCGAGGGCGACGAGCAGTGCGCGCAGGCGGGCGCCCGGCACGTCCAGTGGGACGCCGTCGTCCGCGCACACCTCGAACGACCCCAGCACCCCTATCCGCACCGGCTGAGTCTGCCACGCGCGTTCCGGCCGCAGGCTCGCCCTGCCGCGGCGCCGTGTCGCCGATGACGGTCGGTGTCCGGGCCGTGTCAGCCGGGTGTCAGCGGGGTCGGCGACCGTGGCCATATCGACCACGAGAGGACATCCCGATGACCGCCATCCCGCACGGCCTGCCGATGAACCGCGACGCGGGCCCGTTCGACCCGCCCCGCGCGATCACCACGCTGCGTGAGTCCCGCCCGGTCAGTCCGTTGGTGTTCCCGGACGGCCACCAGGGCTGGCTGGTGACCGGCTACGACGCGGTCCGCCAGGTCATGGCCGACACCCGGTTCAGCTCCCGGCTGGACCTCGACGTCGTGCACGTGCCCTACGAGACGCCCGGCATGCCGGTGGCCACCGAGCCGTCGCCGCCGATGCCGGGCGTGTTCGTCGCCATGGACCCGCCGGACCACACCCGGCTGCGCAAGCGGCTGACCGGCGCGTTCACCGTCAAGCGGATGAAGGCGCTGGAGGAGCGCATCGGCGAGATCACCGAGCGGCAGCTGGACCACCTGGCGGGCCTGACGCCGCCGGTCGACCTGGTCGCGGAGTTCGCGCTGCCGGTGCCGTCCCTGGTGATCTGCGAGCTGCTCGGCGTGCCCTATGCCGACCGCGAGACCTTCCAGGCCGACTCGGCGAGGTTCCTGGTCCGCGACCAGCCGCTGGCCGAGAAGATGGCGGCGCTGGTCGCGTTGACCGGCTACCTGGCCGAACTGGTCACGCGCAAGCGCGCCGAACCCGGCGAGGACATCCTGTCCGACCTGGCCCGGCACGACGACCTCACGATCGAGGAGCTGACCGGCGTCGCGTTCCTGCTGCTGCTCGCAGGCCACGAGACCACCGCCAACATGCTCGCTCTGGGCACGTTCGCGCTCCTGGAGCACCCGTCGCAGCTGGCCGGGCTGCGCGCCGACCCGGGGCTGGTCCCGGATGCGGTGGAGGAGCTTCTGCGCTACCTGTCCATCGCGGACATCTTCTACCGCTACGCCACCGAGGACATCGAGGTCGGTGGCGAGACGATCGGCAAGGGATCGACGGTGGTGGTGTCGCTGTTGGCCGCCAACCACGACCCGGCCCGGTTCGAGGACGCGGGCACGCTGGACATCCACCGCAAGGCGCGCGGGCACCTGTCGTTCGGCCATGGCATCCACCAGTGCCTGGGCCAGCAGCTCGCCCGCATCGAGATGCGTGCTGGGTTCGAGGGGCTGGCGCGGCGGTTCCCGGGGCTGGCGTTGGCGATCCCGGCGGGGCAGGTGCGGCTGCGGTCGGACATGAACATCTACGGCGTCCACGAGCTGCCGGTCACCTGGTAGCCGCCTGCCTGCCCGGGTCGGCCATGGCGGCCAGCCGGGTCGCGGTCGGCTCGTCGGCGGGGAGGAAGGCCTCCAGGCGGAGCTCGGCGACGGTCACGTCCAGTGCGGTGGCGAAGTGGGTGAGCGTGGTGAGCAGGTGGAGGTCGCCCGCCGGGGTGCGCAGCCGCAGCGGGGTGGCGAAGCCGAGGTGGGACGGCGGGATGGGGCGGGTCGGGACATAGCAGGCCAGGTCGGCGATCAGGGCGTCCAGCACGGGGTCGGGGGTTCGGGCGGCCTGGGCGCGCAGGGCGTCGACCACGTGGCAGGCCCACTCGTCGAAGTTCGTGATGTGCGGGGCGAGTCCGGTGGGGTGGAGCAGGAGACGGGGAATGTTGACCGGGGGCGTGCGCAGCTCGGGGGCGACGTCGGCGGTGAGGGCATGGAAGGCGGTGTTGGCGGAGACGAGCGTGCCGTGGCGGTCGACGACGATGGCCGGGTACGGATTGTGGGCCGCGAGCACCTGTTCGACGGCGGCGCGCACCGGCGTCAGGTGGCCGTCGGCCCAGGGGGTCTCCGGGTAGGCGGGAGCGAAACCGGCGGTCAGGAGCAGGGCGTTGCGCTCGCGCAGCGGGATGTCGAGCGACTCCGCCAGCCGGATGATCATCGCCCGGCCGGGGGTGGAGCGACCGCTCTCGATGAAGCTCACGTGCCGCTGGGTGGTCCCGGCGCGCAGCGCCAGCTCGATCTGGCTGACCTTGCGGCGGTGGCGCCAGGTGCGCAGGTCGTCGGCGAGGCGCGGGGTGGACACGTGTCCTGTGTAGTCGATCGGGTGCTGCTGGGCTATTCCCCGTCGGGAATTGCGGCGGTGCGGGTCGCACCGGCACCTTGGCGGCGCACAGGACGAGCCGAGGAGGAGCCATGACCGACCCGACCGAGTTGGCCGACCGCTATGTGGCGGTGTGGAACGAGCAGGACGCCGAAGCGCGCCGGGCCGCTGTGGGCCGGTTGTGGGCGGAGGACGGCCGCCACATCCTGCAACCGCCGGGAGAGGTCGTGCGGTCGGCGACCGGCCTGGGCCTGACCACCACGTTCGAGGCGCACGGCCATGCCGAGCTGGAACGCCGGGTTCGGCTGGCGTACGAGGAGTTCGTGGCCCCGGGCGAGTTCGCCTTCCGCCGCCGCGACGACGTCGCCAGACTGCGCGACGCGGTCAAGTTCACCTGGGAGATGGTCTCGTCCGACGGCGAGATCGCGGGCGTCGGTCGAGAGTTCCTGCTCCTGGACGCGCACGGCCGGATCGTCGCGGACTACCAGTTCATCGAGAGCTGAACCGGTGTCGTTCGGATATCTCCTGCCCACCTTCGCCACCGAGCCGGACGCCGCCGTGGAACTGGGCCTCCAGGCGGAGGCGGCGGGGTTCGACACCGTCTGGGTGCCGGACAGCCCGTTGGTCTACGGCCTGCCGGATCCCTTGTCGAGGAGCAGTTTCGCGGCCACGGTGGCGCCGTCGGTCCGGATCGTGTCGGCTGTGGACCTGGCCCGGGTGCGGGTTTCGGGGGACAGGGCGGTGGTGAGCGCGGCGGACAGGGACGCGACGGTCGGGGGCGGGTCGGTGTGTGCGACGCCGATGCCCAGGTCCGATACGCGGGTGGCCCAGTAGGGCTGGTCGGCGACCAGGGGGATCACCACCTGGGGCGTTCCGGCTCGCGCGGCCGTGGTGGTGGTACCCGCGCCGCCGTGGTGGATGACGGCGGCCACGCGGGGGAACAGGGCCTGTTGGTTGACCTCGTCGACGACGAAGCAGTCGGTCGGGGACAGGTCCGCCCAGCCTCGGGCGAGGAGGATTCGGCGGCCGTGCGCGCGGGCCGCCTCGATGGCTGTCCGGGCGATGTCCTCGGGGGCGCGTGCGGCCATGCTGCCGAATCCGACGTAGACCGGTGGCTCGCCCACGTCCAGGAATGCTTCCAGGTCATGGGGGAGCGGGCGGTCGTCGGGCAGGATCCACGCGCCGGTCTGGACGACGTCGAGGTCCGTCATCCCCTGGGACGGGCAGAGCGTCGGGTCCGCCGCCAGCCATGGTCGGTCGCCGAGCACGTGGTCGCGGACATTGTCCACCGGCGTCAGTCCGATCGCGGCGCGATGCCGGTTGAGCGCGGGACCGTACAAGTCGTTCACCCGCTGGGCGTCCTGCTGCCACAGCACCCGGTTGTCGGTCTCGCCCGCCGGGGACGCCCGGCCCGGCCGCCTCCCCGGCGGGAAGTGCGGCGAGGGCAGTCCGCGCATGTGGTAGCACGCGCAGACGTAACGGATGCCCAGCTTGTCGGCCACATCCCGCGCGCCTGCAGGCATCAGACCGGTCGCCACCACCGCGTCACAGCCCTCGGCCGCCTCCGCGAGTGTCCCGAACCGCGTCGTGACCAGCTCGTCGGCGAGCCGGAACGCGTCCAGCACGGTCGGTTTCGGACCGCTGACCACCGACCGGACTGCCGGTCCCAACGGAACCAGTGGAACACCGGCCCGTGCCGACAACGCCACGAACTCCTCGTCCGGCGGTACGCACAACCGCGCCTCGGCGCCGAGTCCCCGCAACGCCGCCGCGAGCCCCACCAACGGCTCGACGTCCCCGCGCGATCCCCACGCCGTCAACAACACCCGCACTGGCGAATCCCCCATGTCCCTTGGCTTTCAACGATTCTGGGGGACGACGGGGGTCTTGCCGCAAGCCCCCCACTCCGCTATACGTTGAAGTGGGGGGCGAAACGCGGCGCCTACACGATCCCGGCGGCGATGAGCTGCTTCCAGATCTCCGCCTGGTCGACGACCTCCACGCCCAGTTTCTCCGCCTTGGTCAGCTTGCTCGCGCCGACGTCCGCGCCCGTGATGAGGTAGTCGGTGTTGGCCGAGACCGAGGTCGCGGTCGTGGCGCCCGCCTTCTCGCACAGGCGTTGGAATGTCGGGCGGGGGACCTTCTCGCCCGAGCGGGGGTCGTTGATGGAGCCGGTGACCACGACCGTCTTGCCCGCCAGCGGCGCGTCGGAGGCGACCACCGGGGGCAGGTCCTCCTCGCGGACGTCCAGGGACACGCCGTGTTCGCGGAGCAGTTCGAGCTCAGGGCGGAGGCGGCCCAGGTGTTCGGTGAGGGAGGCGGCGACCTTCGGGCCGATGTCCTCCACCGCGACCAGGCGTTCCTCGCCCGCGTCGGCGACCTCCTCCAGGGAGGTGAAGCCCGCGCGGCACAGCCGGGCGGCGGTGCCCTCGGAGGCCATCGGGATGGCCAGGCCGATCAGCGCGCGGCGCAGGCCGACGGCGCGGCTGGTGGCGATGGAGTCGATCATGCGGGTGGCCGAGACCTCGCCGACGCGGTCGAACTCCAGCAGCTTTTCCCTGGTCAGGGTGTAGAAGTCGGACGGGCTGTCGAGCAGGCCCGCCTCGGCGAGGCGTTCGATCCACACCGGACCGACCGCCTCGATGTCGGCGGCGGCGCGGGAGGCCCAGTGGATCAGCCTGCGGACGGTCTGGGCGGGGCAGGCGACGTTGGTGCAGAACAGTTCCCGGCTGTTGCCCTGCTCGGTGAGCGCCTGCCCGCACGACGGGCACACCACCGGCGGCACGATCTCGCGTTCCGCGCCCGTGCGCTGGGACTCGTCGAGCACCCCCGCGACGAACGGGATCACGTCACCGGCGCGGCGGACCAGGACCACGTCGCCGATCCGGATGCCGCGAGCCCTGATCACCTCCTGGTTGGCCAGGGTGGCACGGGTGACCGTGGTGCCGCCCACGAACACCGGCTCCAGGTGCGCGACCGGGGCGATCTTGCCGGTCTTGCCCACGTCCCACACCACGTCGGTCAGCACCGTGGTGCGCTCCTCGGCGGCGAACTTGAACGCCAGCGCCCCGCGCGGCGAGTTCGACCTGGTCCCGGCGGCGGCGTAGGCGACGCGGTCGGCCAGGCGCAGGACGGCGCCGTCGAGGTCGTAGTCCAGCTGGTCGCGCTGGGCCTCGATGGTGGTGATGACCTGCTGCGCGGCCTCCGCGTCGTCGCAGTGGCGCATGTCGGCGACGCTGAAGCCGAGCGTGCGCAGGCCCTGCTCCAGGTCGGCGTCGGCGCTGTCCGGGGTGGAGGTATCGAGGTCGAAGGCGAAGAAGAACAGGTCTCGGCCCGCGACGGTGGCCGGGTCCTTGGCCCGCAGCGTGCCCGCGGCGGCGTTGCGCGGGTTGATCAGCGGCTTGTCCTGGTGTGCCGCGTTGTAGGCGGCGAAGGTCGAGCGCAGCATCACCGCCTCGCCGCGCACCTCCACCCGGCCGGGCGCGTCGACCCGGTCCGGCACGCCCGCGGTCAGCGCCCGGACCAGCGGTGTCACGTCGTCGCCGGTGGTCCCGTCACCGCGGGTGACCGCGCGGGCCAGCCTGCCGTCCTCGTAGACCAGCGCCAGCGACAGCCCGTCGAGCTTCGGCATGACCACCACCGACTGGCCGGGGAACCGCGCGAAGAACGCCGCCACCTGCTCCGGTTTGGTCGCCTTCTCCAGCGACAGCATCGGCCGCGAGTGCCGCACCGGCGCGTGCAGCACCGCGGGCGCACCCACCTGGTCCAGCGGGTTCGGGTCCGGGGCCAGCTCCGGGTTGGCCTCGATCAGCCCCCGCAGCTCGTCCTCGATCGCGTCGTACTCGGCGTCGGCCACCCGCGGCGAGCCCCGGTAGTAGGCGTCGCGCAGCACGACCACCTGGTCGGCCAGCTCCCGGATCCGTTCCTCCACGTTCACGGCGTAGACGTTACCCGCGGCCACCGACATTCCGACCAGGTCACCCGGCCGATCGGACGTGGATCCCGTCCTCGCCCGTCGGGCTCGCCGGGAAGGGCCGCTCGCCCCACACCCGCCGCTCCCACTCGGTGATCGACAGGTCGGCGAGGTCGCGTGGCCGAATGTCGGCCGGGATCGCGCGCTGGGGCAGCTGGATGTACGGGGCGCAGGCCAGCGCGCACGCGACCTGGTCGTCCTTGGCCAGGATCGCCTTGCCCGCGACGTAGGCGGCCTTGTAGGTGACGTGGTCGTAGTCCTGTCCGCACAGCTCGATGCTCTTGAGCACGTTGTCCCGGTGCTGCACCAGTTGCCGCCGCACCTGCTCCGCGGTCGGCAGGGCGCGGCGGTCGTAGGGCGTGATCGTGCCGCAGTCCCCGATGAACAGGTGCGCGGCGATCGTCGGGTCCTCGGGCACCGCGACGGCGAGCAGCGCCCACGCGTACGCGGGACCCTGGATCGTGGCGCTCTTGTTGCCGCAGACGACATGCGAGCCCGGCAGCGGCGGCGTGCGCCGGTCGTCCGCGGCGTGGCCGAACAGCCGCTCCGTCGCGACCAGCAGCGGCCCAGCCGACGCCCAGGCCAGGCCGCTGGGCTCGCGGTCGGTGGCGGTCAGGGCGTCCAGCTCGTCGGCGGTGTAGAGATCGAGGGTGTTGCGGTGCGCACCCAGGTCCGCCTTGGCCAGGTGCAGCCCCCACAGCGCGCCGCCGGGACCGCAGAACGACGCGGCGGTGCCCATGTTGATCTGCCCGATGTTGGCGTCGGCGGTCTCGCAGCGGTCGTGGCTGACGATGGACTCGGTGCCCCAGTCCAGGCCCGCCATGTCGACGGTGGCGACCGACAGCTTCATGGTGGCGATGTAGCCGCTGCCGTCGCTGGTGAACCGGGTGGCGTCCATGCCGTGCGGGGGGTTGCCGTAACCCGTGGCGTAGTCGGTGTAGGAGCCGACGGCGTTGTCGATGACCTCGCCGAGCGTGGGCGCGGTCATCGGCCGGGCTCGACCGCGCGGGAGAAGCGGAGGGTGGTGCGGCCGTAGCCGTCCGAGTAGATCTGGGCGATCTGTGCCGTGCCGGTGGCGTCCACGCGGATGGCCTGGAGGCGGATGACGGTCCGCTTGCCGACACTGATCAGCTGGTCGATCGGGGCGGTGGCGTTGCTCCCGGTGCGCGCGTTGCCCGGGTTGACGTCGATGACCTGGTCGACCAGCCGTTCGCTGTCCGGGACCGGAGCGCCCGCGGTCACGTCGAACAGCCGGGCGGTGATGAACGTGTTGAACGGCGGGACACCGTCGAGGCGACCGCGGACGTCGGCGTCGATCGTGTACGTCCCCGCGTCGGGCAGGGTCACCTGGAGTGGTGTGTCGGTCCAGACGCCCGCGGGAAGGTCTATGTAGGCGTCCAGCTTCCGGATGCCCTGGGCGGCCGCGGGCGCCGCGACGACGTCGGTCTGCAGGGCCACCGTCGTACCGGCCACCACCAACGCCGCCATCAGTGCGATGACGCCGAGCCGCGGGATCCGCATGATTCCTCCGTACGAAGCCGGATCGGGCCTACCATCGGGGCCCTTTATAGGTCTCCGCCGTCGAGGCACGTAAGCCCGTGTCACACCAAAGGCTGACGGTTGTCGATCATGCCGACCTGGCACCGGTCGGGCCCATGACGCTCGTCGGGCAGGCCGCTGTCGTGCTCGACTCGATCGCTCCGGGCGATACCGAGAGTCCATTCGAAAGAAAGTCGGGGGCGGTGTCCATCCGACGGTGTCCCGTCCGTAGAGATGTCGTCCGGTGATACTGCCGGGTGAGCGACGAGGGAGTGCCGACGTGAAGTACATGCTGTTGATCAACGCGGGTGCGGTGGACGCCGAGGGCGGGGCGGCCGAGTGCACGGTCGAGGACTGGATGGCCTACGACAAGGAGGTGAAGGACGCGGGCGTGTTCGTGTCCGGTGAGTCGCTGGCCGACCTGGTCACCGCGACCGCCGTGCGGGTCGCCGAGGACGGCGGGCGGACCGTGACCGACGGGCCGTTCGCCGAGACCCGCGAGGTGCTTGGCGGGTTCTACGTCATCGACGTGCCCGATCTGGATGTCGCGCTGGACTGGGCGGCGCGGTGCCCGGGGGCGCGCGGCAGCGGGTCGATCGTGGTCCGGCCGATCGCCGACTTCGGCGCCTGAGGGCGGCCGAGGTGGGTGACGAGCGGGCCGGGGCCTCGGTGGAAGCCGTGTTCCGGGAGGAGCACGGGCGGTTGCTGGCCGCGCTCGTCCGCCGGTTCGGCGATCTCGACCTGGCCGAGGAGGCCGCGTCGGAGGCCGTGGAGGCGGCGTTGGCGCACTGGCCCGCGCACGGCGTGCCGCCCAACCCGGGCGCCTGGCTGATGACCACGGCCCGGCGCAAGGCGGTCGACCGGTTGCGCCGCGACCTCACCTACACCGCGCGGCTGGCCGAGCTGCGGGTCGAGGCGGAGCGGGCCGAGCCGGTGCCGCAGGCCGAGGAGCCCGGCGGGCTGCCCGACGACCGGTTGCGGCTGTTCTTCACCTGCGCGCACCCGGCGCTGGCCGAGCCGGACCGGGGCGCGTTGACGTTGCGGTGTCTGGCCGGGTTGACCACGCCGGAGGTGGCGCGGGCGTACCTGGTGCCGGTGGAGACGATGGCCAAGCGGATCACCCGGGCCAAGCGCAAGATCCGCGAGGCGCGCATCCCGTTCCGCGTCCCGGACGCGCACGAGCTGCCGGAGCGGTTGCCCGGGGTGCTCCAGGTGCTGTACTCGATCTTCACCGAGGGCTACGCGGCCAGCTCCGGACCGCGCCTGCAACGGCTGGACCTGGCCGAGGAGGCGATCCGGCTGGCCACCATCCTGCACCGCCTGCTGCCCGCGGAACGCGAGGTCACCGGCCTGCTGGCGTTGTTGCTGCTGGTCCACGCCCGGCGCGCCGCGCGGACCGGCCCGGACGGCCTGCCGGTGCTGCTCGACCGGCAGGACCGGGGCCGGTGGGACCGGGCGATGATCGAGGAGGGCCTGGCGCTGGTGCCGGTCGCGCTGGCGGGCGGCCCGCCCGGCCCGTACGGGGTGCAGGCCGCGATCGCCGCCCTGCACGACGAGGCCGCCGACGTGACCACCACCGACTGGCCGCAGATCGTCGCACTCTACGACGTCCTGCTCGCCCGCACCCCGTCCCCGATCGTCGCGATGAACCGCGCGGTCGCCATTGCCATGCGCGACGGCCCGTCGGCCGGTCTCGACCTGCTCGACCGGCTCGCCGACGACCCCCGCCTGCGCGACCACCACCCATACCTCGCCGCCCGCGCCGACCTGCTGGCCCGCCTCGGCCGCGCCCCCGAGGCCGCCGACGCCTACCGGCTCGCGCTGGACGCCGCAGGCACCGAGCCCGACCGCGCGCACCTGCGCGCCCGGCTCGACGCCATCCGAGAGGAACGACCATGAACGCCACTGCCCCGATGCTGCCCTGGACCACGGCCGAACGCCTCGGCCTCGCCGATCTCCTCGACGACCTCACCGACGCCGAATGGCGGTCGCCGTCCCTGTGCGCCGGTTGGACGATGCACGATCTGGCGGCCCACCTCACCCTGTCCACCCGCACCACGCTTCCGTTCGTACTCAGGAGAATCTGGCGTGCCCGGGGCAACTTCGACCGCATGGTCGCGGCGGCGGCGCTGGAACGCTCGGCCCGGTTCAGCCCGGCCGAGCTGATCGACCAGTTACGCGCGACGGCCGACTCACCGCGCCGGGCACCGTTGGCCGCTCCGGCGGACCCGTTGGTGGACGCGCTCGTGCATGGACAGGACATCGCGCGTCCGCTGGGACGGTTCCGCGCCATGCCGGGACCGCAGGCGGAGGCCGCGCTGGAACATGTGTTGGCCAGTCCCTTCTATGGCGCCCGCAAGCGGCTCGGGCTCACCACGCTGATCGCCACCGACCGTGATTGGACGGCTTCGGCGAACCCCGGACACGGGCCGGGCGAGGAGATCCGCGGCCCGATCGGCGACCTGCTCCTCGTGGCGACGGGACGACCCGCGGGCCTGGCCGCCCTGTCCGGCCGGGGCGTGGCCGATCTCCGACTTTCCCACCAGGCCGAGATGTAGCGTAGTCGGGCGTCGATGGTGGCACAGGGCGGTTGTCCGTCCAATTTGGACTCTTCGTTCTGGCGGTGAGCTTGACAGTCGACAACGGGCGCAATACCCCCTGGGGACTACGGCGGATCTCCGGCGGATCCCCGAGGCGAGGAGCCAGGCGCTGCGGTGTCCTGGTGTCACCGAGTTCCTTACGACAAGGGGAAACCAGGATGCGCAAATGGATTGCCGCGGGCATCACGGCCGTGTTGGTCGTGGCGCCCGAGGGAACGGCGTCGGCGGACAGTGGTACGGACAGGTTGCGGGACTCGCTGGAGGCGTTGACGCGGTCCGGTGCGACCGGTGTGGTCGTGCGGGTGGACGACGGGCGGCGGGTGCGGACGCTCGGCAGTGGCGTGGCCACGATTGATCCGCCGCGGCGGATCGGGACGTCCGACCAGTTCCGGATCGCCAGTGTCACCAAGTCGTTCGTGGCGACAGTGGTGTTGCAGCTGGTGGGCGAGGGCCGACTGCGGTTGACGGACACCGTCGAGCGCTGGCTGCCGGGGGTGGTGCCCGGTGGGGACCGGATCACCCTGCGGCAGCTGCTCAACCAGACCAGCGGCCTCTTCGACTACAACGACGACCAGGAATGGCTGACGACCGCGCTGGCGAGGCCGACGCGGAGTTGGTCGGCCCGTGAGTTGATCGCGGTGGCCGTGGCGCACCCGCCGGTGTTCGCGCCGGGTGCCCGGTGGGCGTACAGCAATACCAACTACCTGCTGACCGGGCTGGTCATCGAGAAGGCGACCGGGCGCGCCCTGGCCCGCACCGTGGCCGACCGGATCACCGAACCGTTGGGGCTGCGGGACACCTACCTGGCGACCGACGCGCGAGTACGCCCCGACCACATCCACGGCTACACCCCCGACCCGGACGGCGGCTACACCGACACCACCACCTACAGCCCGACCATGGCGGGCGCGGCCGGTGCGATGGTGTCGACCCCGCAGGACACCGCCCGCTTCTACCGCGCCCTGCTCTCCGGTGAGCTGCTGGACCAGGCTCAGCTGCGCGACATGCTCACCACGGTCCGGGTCGACGAGCACCACGGCGGCTATGGCCTCGGCATCTACTACGTCGACACCCCCTGCGGCCGGGTCTGGGGTCACGCGGGTGACTTTCCCGGCTATCACACGATCGCCTACCAGGACCGCGACGGCCGCCGTAGCGCGATCCTGATGGTGGCGACCGATATCGACCAGGAGCCGGGGTCGTTGTTCGACCGGACGGTGAACACCATGGTCTGTCGGATGATGGGCCGACAGGGTTAGTCGCGGGCCATCGGGCGGTGAAGATCGGTGTGGCAGGCGGGCGCGCCTGCCACACCGATGACCGAACATGGGAATACGCCGGATAGCGGGTGGGATGTCCGACCCTTTGGCGAGGGTTGTGCGTCGTGGTGGTCGCGTCTTTGCCGGCTTGTGGCCTGCGGTTGTCCACGCGCTGTGGGGTGTGGGAGTTTGTGTGACAGTGACAGATGTGGAGATCCCCCTCTCGCGGATGGGACAGGCGTTGGTGCTGACGCTGCCCACCCGTGCCTGTGATTCCCAGGCCGACCTCGTCCGGGTGCTGGCCGACGCCGGGTCCCTCCCGGCCGCCCCGCTGCTGGTACTCGATGCGCGACGGGTGGATGTCCTGTCCGCGGCCATGGCGCGGGCACTGGTCGAGTTCGTCCAGGCCGGGCAGGACCGGGGCTACCGGTGCGCGCTGGTGCTCCGGCGGACGGGGGTGGCCGCCCGGGTGATGGAGGTGGCCGACCCGGGTGGCTCGGTGCCGGTGTACGGCGAGCTGGAACAGGCCGTCCACGGGGAGTGCGGCCTGCCCGAGGTGACCTCCGACATCGTCGACTCGGCGGCCGCGGAGCAGGTGCTCAGCAACAGCTACACGAACATGCGGATCGAGCCGAGGGGCGAGCAGCGCGGGATGTGGTTGATCTCGGCGGACCTGGGCGCGGTCCGGCTCGACGAGCTGGGCTTCCGGATGCGGTTCCACGCCGTCGCCTGCCCGCTGGGCAAGTACGTGTTCGCCGAGGTGCTCTCCGGGCGACTGGCCTACCGGGCGGACGGGGTGGAGCAGCGGTACTCGACCGGGGACGTGTTCCCGTCCGGGTCGCCCGACGCCCCCTACGACGCCACCGTGGAGGAGAGCTCGTTCCGGCTGGCGGTGATCGACCCCAAGGTGATCGACGGCGTCGCCTCCGGTCCGGTCCGGTTCACCGACCGCGCCGCCGTGTCGACCCGGGCGGCGCGGAGCTGGCGGTCGACCTACCGGCACCTGCGCGACGACCTGCTCGGCGACCCCGAGGTGCTGGCGCACCCGCTGGTCGTGGGCAACGCGGCGCGGCTGCTGGCGGCCACCGCGCTGGCCACCTTCCCCAACACCGCGATCACCGAGCCGACCATCGAGGACCGGCACGACGCCCACCCCAGGACGCTGCGCCGGGCTATCGCGTTCATCGAGGCCAACGCCGACCAGGACCTGAGCGTCGCGGATGTCGCCAGAGCGGCGAGCGTCACGGTCCGGGCCGTGCAGCTGGCCTTTCGCCGCCATCTCGACACGACCCCGATGGCCTACCTGCGCCGGGTCCGGCTCGACCATGTGCGGGCCGAGCTGTGGGCGGGTGACCCGAGCCGGGACACCGTCACCCGGGTGGCGGCGCGCTGGGGGTTCGGTAGGCCGAGCGCTTTCGCCGCGCAGTACCGCGCGACCTATGGCGAGACGCCCTCGCGCACGTTGCGTGGGCGTTGAGCTGTGTTTGTTGGCTCGGCTTCGCCTCGCGGCGGGATCGCCTTCAGCCGGTCTCTTCCCACCCGATCCCACTCGGCCCTGGGGGCCTCCTGGGATCGGGTGGGAAGAGACCGGCGCGATCCCGCACGGGGGGGCGAGTCAGGGGTGGCTGGGTTGGGGTGGTTGAGGTGGGGGGTGGGGTTTGCCGGACCGGGTCGCGTGTACGTGGACGATCTATGACGGGGCTGCTGAGTCCGGCCGGGGCTCGCGATCACCGTGTGAGGCTTGTCGAGGTGTGCTGCACTGTGTCTGAGTAGTTCCACGGTTGTCCTCATAGGGGTTTGCCGTGCGAGAGTGACCACGTGGTGGAGACTGGGGAGTCCGTCGTGCCCGTGCGGCGCGGAATCTGGATGGAGTTGGCGCGGGTCGGCGTGGCCGGGCTGGTTGGTGCGGTGGCGATGTTGATCGGGATCAATGTCTCGTTCATGGCGATGCTCTCCGGCGGCTTGGCGGGTGTCCTCGTGGTGCCCGTGCTGTTCGTGCTGTTGGTGGCCGCGTTCGCGATCGTGGCCAGGCTGGCGCCGGAGGGGGCGTGGCTGCCGGAGAGCCGGGGCGGGCGGGTCGGCTGGGGGTTGCTCGTCGGCGGGGTCGGGCTGGTTGTCTGGGGGTTGGGGTGGTCGATCGGCAATGAAGCCGGGCTGGGGTTCCACCAGCATCCGGTGCTGTTCGGTGTCGTGCCGTTCTTACTGGTGGCGGGCATGCTGTCGCGGCGCTGGTACCTCGCGCTCGGCTCGCTCGCGGTGCTCGTCACGGTCGGGCTGCTCCTGCTCCGGTCCCTCGCCGCGGCCCAGCCGTCCGAGATCGACAAGCTGTTGGCGCACTCGCAGGTCACCCGGGACGACATCATGGTGGCCGCCGTTCCCGGCTACCACCCGGTGGCCCAGCAGAAGGTGTGGCAGCTGCTGCCGGACGACTACCAACCGAACCAGCCGTCGCCGTACATCGATCTCTTCGACTGCCGGACGCCGCGCAGCCGGACTGCGAGTTCGACCGGTCCGGCTACCGGTATCCGAGCGCGCAGAGCTGCGTGGTCGAGAGTCCGGGACTCTTCTTCATCCAGGGAATCGCAGGCCGCAACGCCTATGTCCACCACGTCGGGGACAGTCGCATGGTGCTCGTGGCGCCCGACTCCGTCGACCGCGGGGTGCTTCGCGAAGCCGTGCTGGCCGTCCACGCGACCGATCCGCCGGGTTCGGTCACCACCGCCATCCCGGGCTTCACCACCAACGGCGCCACCCCGGACGGTACGACGTTCGAGCCCGAGGACAAGACCCGGCTTCCCGGCGCGCGGAACATCGAGCTGCACACCCAGGGTTCGGTGGCCCCGCTCCGATGCCAATACGGGATCGACACCGAGGACTGCGAAATCGAGTCGCCCTCGCTGATGTACGCGCACTACACCAACAACACCCAGGTCTACGCGCGGATCGTGGGTTCGCGGCAGGTAAGCGTCGTGGCCGGGATGGGCGTCGATCGGAGTGTGCTGCGCACCGCCGCCTTGACCGCGCGCCCGGCCACCGACGACGAACTCCGGCTCGTGCTGCCGACGCCCCCGCCGGTGCGGGACCGCTCGCTGATGCGGGCCGTGCGTGGTCTGGCCCTCGACCTGTTCGGCCCTTGAGCCACCGGTCGGGCCGCGCGGTGGCGGCCCGACCGGGCAAGGGGACTACCTGCTCGCCTGCTCCAGGTGCAGCAGGGCCGCGGCGAGCGTGAAGTACTTGCTGGTCGCCAGGTCGCGGACGGTCTTGATGCCGAAGGCCGCGTCGAGCTTCTCCGCGTCGCCCTCGCTGACGCCCGAGAGGGCGGCGACGGGGGCGTCCAGGACCTCGGTCAGGCTCAGTTCCTCGTATGCCTTGTCGAGCTGCTTGGCCAGGTCCAGCGAGATCGCCACAGCGGGTTCCTCTCCGGGAGGGGGGGTGATCATGACGGGCGTCACCCTATCGGGGGCCTGTCCGGCGCTGAAGCGTGCGTCGGTCACGAACGGTCAAGGGTGATGTCGGTACAGCCCGGGCCGGTCACCGTGCCCGCGAGGTGCTTGTCGGTGATCGTCGCGGTGATGTCGACCATGATGTAGCCGGGCGGCGCGTCCACCCAGCGGAACTGCTTCATGGCGAGCGTCGAGCCGGTCAGCGCGCCGGTCATCAGGAAGCGTCCGGAAGGGACGGACGGGTTGGTGGTGAGCGCGTGGAAGCGGAACGACGCGGTCAGGTCGGCGGGGTCGTCGCCCGCGACGACCAGTTCCAGGCCGGTCTCGCCCTGCAGACACCGGTACCGCCCCCGCCACACGCCGGAGGCCGGGCTCGACCCGGTGCGCCCTTGGTGGTCGCGGTGCCCGGGGCGGGCAGCAACGGCGGCTGCTGTCCCATGGCCGCGGCCGCGCGCAGGGCGACGCCGACCAGGTCGGGGTGCCGCTCGGGCTGTCGGGTTGCAGGATCGCCTCGAACGAGCCGCCGTCGGCGTCCGCGGCGACGAACTTCTTGTTGGTGGCCTGGTAACCGGCCACACAGGACGCCAGCGAGGTGAAGGTGCCTCCTCGGCCATCGCATCGACGAAGTCGATGCCGATCGCGGTGCCGTTACCGAAACCCTGTGACGCACCGGGGAGATCGTCGGAGACTTTCCCGCGTTGTTACCTTTCGGGGGCGCGCGACGATGCCCGGTCGTGGGCTTGTTCAACGGTCGGGACCCCGGCGCGGCGGTCACCTATGTAGGCACGCGACCCGGGATGTCGGGCGCGGTGGAGCGACCGCACGGCCTCCGGGTCGCGCCGGGCGAGCACGGGGTCATCGTCGCCCGGCACGAGGCGCTGTTCGGGTCGACCCGCTACGACGTCCGGTTCGGATCGACCGTGGTCAAGGGGATACCGGCCGGGGATCTGACCACCGACTCGTGGGGCAGCGCGATCCCCGCGCTCGCGGACCGGCCGGGGTCGTTCGCCGGGGCCGTCGACCGGATGCTGGTGGAGGACCCGCTGGTCGGCTGCCTCGCCAACTTCCTCGTCCGGGCGGTCGGCGGCGTCCTCGTCCTGATCTACGCGCTGGCGGGCGTGCGGTGGCTGGGCGGCGAGGCATGGCTGTGGCGTTACGGGACCGACCTGACCGGTGACACAGCGCGGTTGTGGGTCGGGGTGGCCGTCCTGTTGGGACCTGTCGCCATCGTTTGTCTACTGCGGAGCTTCGTGTTCCCCCGTGTGCCCACGGCAGTAGTCGGCCTGGTACTCGCCGTGGCCGCCTGGCTGTCCTGGTACGCGGCAGCCGGTGTCCCTGGCTCCCGGGAGGCCGTGATCGTCGCGGTCGTCGGCGTGCTGGTCGCGGGCGTGAATCTGGTTCGCCTACGCGGAAACGACCTGCACCCGGCGTGGTTCTGGTATCCGGTGTCCATTGTGTTCTGCTGGGCCGCGGTCCGGCGCCACCGGACCCATCCGCTCCCGGGCTGGGACGAGCCGGGCGTGGTCGTGGACATCCTGATCACGTTCGCCCTGATCGGCGCTGCCCTGTACCTGTCCTCGGTGGCCGTCCACCAGTCCGCGGTCGGCTCGCCCGCGGCACGGCGGGTGTTCGGCGGGATCGAGTGGGCCTACGCGGTGGCCCTCCCGGTGGCCGTGTTGACGGTCGTGGCACTCACCCTGCCCTCGTTCATCCACGGCGTGCCGTGGTTCGGCGTCGGCGGCGAGGTGCTCATGCTGCCGTTCCTGCTGCTGATCGGCAGCGCACCGTTCCTCGCGGGGGTGTGGCTGGGCTGGCGACCGCTGCTCATCGCCCTGCGTCACCGGGGAGTCGATGACGCGCGCTGGTCGTGGGTGCGGACCTGCGGCTATTACGTGACCCCCGCCCTGATGGCGATCTTCCGCTACCGGGCGTGATCAGCCCCGCGCCACGACGAGCCGGAAGCCCGCGTCCCACTGATCGAGCCCGAGCAGCTCCCGGTGGTCGTCGTGCAGGCGCCCGGTGTCCAGGTCCGCCCGCAGCCGCCGCATCCCACGCTCATCCACCGCGGATCGGTGCGGCGGCCCAGGGAATACCCGGTGCCGATCCGGTCGTACAGCTCTGCCACCGCGTCCCCCTGATGATCGGCTTCAGCCGAGGGTGGTTGTTCGGTCCAGGCAGCCACAGCCGTTCGCGGACTTGGCCTCCGCCACGGTCAGGCCCGGTGTGACCGACTGTTCGGCAGGCGTGCAGCAGGATCCGACACCGCAACAGATGTCGGGCTTGGCGGCCCGGATGATCGCGGCGTGCATGCCGTCGGCGACCTCGTGCGTTGGCATGATCGTGATGTCGGCGAACCCGGCGGCCGTCAGGCCTTCGCGGTACTCGGCGAAGGAGAGAGCGCCCGCGATGCAACCGACGTAGTCGCCGCGTTCGGCACGCTGCGCGGGGGTCAGGGCGTCGTCGGCCACGACATCCGAGACGCCCACGCGGCCGCCGGGCCGCAGGACGCGGAAGGTCTCGGCGAACACGGCGGGCTTGTCGACCGACAGGTTGATGACGCAGTTGGAGATCACCACGTCGATGGTCGCGTCGGGCAGCGGGATCGCCTCGATGGTGCCCCGGTGGAACTCGACGTTCGGCGCGCCCGCCGCGATGGCGTTGGCTCGGGCGAGGGCGAGCATCTCGTCGGTCATGTCCAGCCCGTGGACCTTGCCGGTGGGGCCGACCCGGCGGGCGCCGAGCAGCACGTCGATGCCGCCGCCGGAGCCCAGGTCCAGCACCCGGTCGCCCTCGCGCAGCTCGGCGACGGCGGTCGGGTTGCCGCAGCCGAGCGAGGCCGCGACGGCGTCGGCGGGCAGGGCGTCGCGCTCATCGCCGGTGTACTGGGCGGAGCCGAAGTCCGGCTGCTCGCAGCAGGCACTGCCGCCCTCGCTCACCTGGAGTGCCGCGGCGGCGTAGCGCAGCCGGACGGTCTCTCGCAGTGTCATGGTCCGCTCCTGTGTTGACCAGCTTGCATCGATGAATGTCTATACATCTTGCGCCCTGAATCGAGGGGTGTCAATATAGAAGCATGTCGAAACAAGCCGAGTCCGCGTGCTGCGCCGGGATCACCGCCCTGGACGCCGCGCGGGCGGACGACCTGGCCGCGCAGTTCAAGGCGCTGGGCGACCCTGTGCGGCTGCGGCTGTTGTCGATGATCGCGGCCAGAGACGAGGTCTGCGTGTGTGAGCTGACCCCGGCGTTCGATCTGTCCCAGCCGACGATCTCGCACCATCTCAAGCTGCTCCGCCAAGCGGCCCTCATCGACTCCGAACGCCGCGGCACCTGGGTCTACTACCGGGTCGTCCCCGGCGCCCTCGACCGGCTCGCCGCCTTCCTCGCCACGTGAACCGGCGGCAAGAAGCGCCTGCGCGCGCGTCCCTCACCCGTCGGGCCTGCTGCGAGGCACTCGGGACTGCGGCATTGGCCGCCGTGGTCGTCGGCTCCGGCATCCAGGCCGCCGTCCTCACCGACGACGTGGCATTGCGGTTGCTGGCCAACGCGCTGGCCACCGTCCTCGGCCTGGGCGTGCTGATCGCCCTGTTCGGCCCGATCTCCGGTGCCCACCTCAACCCCGTCGTCTCCCTGGCCGCCCGCCTCACCGGTGACCTGCCCGGCCGCGACCTCGCCGCCTACGCGGTCGCCCAGGTGGCGGGCGCCCTCGGTGGCGCCGTCCTGGCCAACGCCATGTTCGCGCACCCGCTGGTCACCTGGTCCACACAGGACCGTTCTGCCCCGCACCTGTGGCTCGGCGAACTGGTGGCCACCACCGGCCTGGTCCTCCTCGTCCTGGCCTTGGGCCGCACCGGCCGCGACCGCCTGGCCCCGGCAGCGATCGCGTCGTTCATCGGCGCCGCCTACTGGTTCACCTCGTCCACCGCGTTCGCCAACCCCGCGGTCACCCTGGGCCGAGCCCTCACCGACACCTTCGCGGGCATCGCCCCGGCCTCCGTCCCGCCCTTCGTCGCCGCCCAACTCGTCGGCGCGGCCATCGGTCTCGGCCTCGCCGTGACCCTCTTCGCCCGCCCGTCACCCGCCTGCCCCGTTCGGCTGCGTCCACAGCGCACGGATGACAGCGGGGACCAGGCGGACGTAGACGACCATGCCGAGTACCTCGACCAGCGTCTGCGTCACCACGACGATGGCCGTGACGCCGAGTGTGTCCGGTAGGGCGAGGGCGAGGGGGAGCACGACCAGCGAGTTGCGCGTCGCCCCGGTGAACGTGATCGCGCGGCTGTCGGCGGTGTCGAGTCGGAACAGGCGGGCGGTGGCGAGGCCGAGGGCGGGCATCACGAGCAGGAAGGCGACATAGAACGGGATCACGCCGAGAACCGTGCCGAAATCTCCCAGCTTCGGCACCTGGGAGGCGACGACCGTCAGCAAGGTCGCGATCATCAACGGCACCACTCCCGCACCCGCCACCCGGGTGACGGTCGTCCAGCGTTGCGTCGCCCAGGCCAGGGCGAGCGGGATCGCGATCAGCGTCAGGAACGCGCGCAGGAACGGTCCGAACTCGACGATGCCTACCAGGTCGGAACCCAGGAACAGCCACAGGAACACCGGCAGCAACAACATCTGCGCGACCAGCAAAACCGGTGTCGCGGCGAGCAGTCGTGCGGAACCGCCCACGAGGCCGCTGAAGACGATCACGTAGTCGACGCATGGGGTGAGCAGCACCAGCAGCACACCGATACGCACGGCGGGATCGGTGGGCAGCCAACCGAACATGACCGCGACGACCAACGGCACCGCGACGAAGTTGACCACCAGTGCCGCGCCAAGGAACCTGCCCGCCCGCAGTGATCGCAGCAGTTCGCGGGCCGGTACCTGGAGGAAGGTCGCATACAGCAGGACGCCGAGCACCGGGTTGATCGCGGTCTCCAGGCCCGGCCCGGCGACCGGGACCAACAGTCCGAATAGGACACCGGCGAGGATGGCGCCGAGGTAGACCGGGACCTGGTGCCGCTCCAGCCACGCGACCAACCCGTCACCTCCGGTACGTCATTTCGACGAGCATGCCTTATCCGAGCATGCGTGTCGCCCCGGCGTCTCCGGCGACAATCCGAACCGTGGCGATGTCACGGTCGATCGCTTCCCGCCACGACGAGACCTGAGTCACTTTGCCTCTGGTTCAGGGCGTTCGGTACGGACGATCACCAACATGAACGGACGAGCTGGTTGACTGGAGAGGCATACCGGGGGAAGGAGTCGCATGGCTGCCCGACGTCGTGCCCTGCTGGTGGCGGTCGCCCTGCTCGCGTCCGCGTGCACGGCCGAGCCCGCAGGCCCGAGCAACACCGCTGCCGCGCCGAACGGCCTGGTCTCGCTCCCCGTAGCGTTGCACGAGGGGATGGGCGCGGCCCCGTTCGACGTCCCGCGACAGGTGCTCATTCCCCAGGGCTGGTCACTGTCGGTCTTCGCCCGCGTCCCGTCGGCCCGGCTCGCCGCGTGGACACCGGACGGCGAGTTGCTCGTCTCGGTGCCCCGGACCGGGACGGTGGTGCGGCTGGTCCCGGACGGTCATGGCGTGGCGACGGTCTTCCCCCTGCTCGACGGCCTGAACCAACCCCACGGCCTCGCCTTCGCCGGTTCCACCCTGTACGTGGCGCAGAGCGACCGCGTGGACGCCTACGACTACGGGTCGGGCAAGGCGACCGACCCGCGACCGATCGTCACCGGCCTGCCCGACGCCAAGAGCCCGGAGCTGGGCGGGCAGTACGCGCACGCGTTGAAGAGCGTGGCGGTGGGGCGGGACGGCGCGGTGTACGTGTCGGTCGGCTCGACCGGCAACATCTCCGCCGAAGACCTCGCCGCGACCCCACCCCGCGCCGCCATCCTGCGCGTCCCACCCGGCGGCGGCGCGCCGGAACCGTTCGCCGTCGGGGTCCGCAACGGCACCGGCCTGGCGATCGCACCCGACGGCGCGGTGTGGACGGCGGTGAACAACCGGGACAACATCCAGTACCCCTTCGACCGCCCGTATGGCGACACGCCGGGATCGGCCAGGGGACGGGTGATCGACGAGTACGTGCGCGACCACCCCGTCGAGCCGCTGGCGAAACTCACCGCTGGCCGGAACCTGGGCTGGCCGTACTGCAACCCGGATCCGGACGTGGACCCGGGCGTGCGCGGCAGCGCCCAACGCCGTTCGGACGTGCCGTTCACCCCGGACATCCAGACCAATCCGGACGGTCATCGGCTGGACTGTGCCACCCTTCCCAGGATCGAGCAATCCCTTGCAGGCCACTCCGCCCCATTAGGACTGTCCTTCGTGGATGGTGGCCTCCCCGGTGACTACGCCCGAGGCGCTCTCGTCGGTGTCCACGGTTCATGGAACGCGTCCCCGCCGCGCGCGCCCGAGGTGTCGTTCTTCCGTTGGCGCGATGGGAACCTGGACGCCCAGCAAACCCTGGTCGGCGGATTCCAGGCGGCCGACGGAACCCGCTGGGGTCGCCCGGTCGCCGCCGTGGTCGGCCCGGACCGGGCCGTGTACATCACCGATGATCAGGCGGGCGCTGTCTATCGACTGACGCCGCCTCTCGTCGGCTAGCGCGGCAGGGAACGGCGGTCACGAACATGGCGCAGGCTTGGTTACGCTCTCCTCTTCGCCCGTTACGTACCTGATGTCGGTTGCGGCGAACTTGTCCTCCGTACGTGTGCGGTGGCCCGGTTCGGGGTACCCCGTCCACATGGCAGGGAGCGATGAGGCCGCCCGCCGGGTGCCTGTCGGTGCGATCGTGGTCGGAGTGGACGGCACGGAGGCGTCGGAGCACGCCGTCGACTGGGCGGTCGGGGAGGCCGCGGGCCGTCCGCTGGTGCTGGTGCGGGTGGTCGAGCTGATCTGGCCGGTCACCCGGTTCCCGATGATGGCGAGCACGGACTTCGCCTTCGACAGCGAGCTCCTGCGCCGCTCGGCGGCCGAGATGCTCGACAAGACCGCGCGGCGCGTACGGGACCGTGTACCCGACGTGCACACGGTGCTCATCGACGGCTCGCCCGGCGTGCGGCTGGGGGAGTTCGCCCACGAACAGTCCGCGCGCCTGCTCGTGGTCGGCGCAGGCGAACGGTCATTCCTCGGCACAATCCTCGGATCGACCACGTCAGGTGTGCTGCGTTCCCCCGCGATCCCCACCGTGATCGTGCGCGGTGTCGCACCGACCGCCGGTCGGGTCGTCGTGGGCATCGACGGCTCGGACACCGGTCAGGCGGCGGTCGAGTTCGCCGCCGACTACGCCGAGCGTCACCGGGCCACCCTGGTGGCGGTGCACGCGTGGTCGGACCGCCCGATCAGCGACATGGTCGCGGGCTTCTTCGCGGGCTTGGGCGACAACCACCCCGAGGTCGCCGCCGAGCACCTGGTCGAGGAGCAATTGGCCGGGGTGATGAGCGCTCACCCCGGGTTGGCGGTCGAGAAAGTGCACCGAGTGGACCGACCGGCCGACGCGCTGGTCGAGGCCGCGACGGGTGCGCGCCTGCTCGTTGTCGGCAGTCACGGCCGCGGCCTCGCCGCCCGTCTCACCCTCGGCTCGGTGAGCCACGCGGTCGTGCACCACGCACCCTGTCCGGTGGCCATCATCGCGGGAGCGCCCGGATGAGCCTGAGCAGACGGGAACAGCAACAGCTCGCCGCCATCGCGGCCCGGCTCGGCGTGGACGCGCCGGAACTCGCGTCGATGCTCAAGGAGAAGGACCCCGAGCCGCCGAACCCATTGCACCGACTGAGCGTGCTGAGCCTCGGCCTCGTCGCCGCCCTGGTCGGCCTGCTCGGCAGCCTCCCCTTCCTGATCTTCCTCGGCATGGCCGCGAGCGCCGCCGCATTGCTCGCCCCACGCCTGAAGCACCCACCGACCGATGACGACGACCCGGACGACTCGCCCTATCCGTGGTGAATTGCTGACCCGTCCTCGAATTCCGTATTCGAGCGGAATGTGGCGACAATGCGAACCAGGCTCGTGTGTTTGTCGCCGGTAACGGTCGTGATCTCCCCGGCGACCGAATGTTCGTGAGGTTTCCGCGCCTGGCGATGGCCGCATTGTTGCTCTGCGGCGTGTCCGCGTGTGACCTGGTGGCGGACGGTCCGGTCGCCGATGTCACGGTAGGGTTGGGGATTCTGGAGTTCAAGATCGACAGTCGCGGGCACATCTCGGTCGGGGCGGCGAAGCGGCTGGAGGCGCACTGGGGGCCGGTGAGCATCAGCGCGGGCGTGGAGTGGAAGTCCGAGCTGGGCGGCGACGAGGACCACTCCGTGCTGCTCATCCAGCACCCGGTGGACGGCGTGCAACAGCAGGACGCCTACCGGCTGGACACCGAGAAGCCGCTGAACGTGCACCTCGACGGAGTGTTCGACCTGCGCCTCACCGACCGCGTCACGACCCTGGTGATCACCGACGCGGCCACCCTCATCACCGTCACCGACGGTGACATCACCGCCGCCACCCCGCCGACGTCCGAGCCGCCGCCCGCGTCCGTCGCCGCCGAGCAGCCGGTGAGTTCGGACCCGGTGACCAGCGGCTGCGCCCGTGACGCGCAGGTGATGGCCGAGGGCGCGCTGCGTGACGGCGGCGGCTACCCGCTACTGGGCGTGCGCATCTGGCACTCCAAGGCGTGCAACCGCGACTGGGGGCAGGCGTTCGGCAACGCCTATGGTCGCCTGGTGGTCAGCCTGCCCAGCAAGGGCGGCATCGCGGTCTGCCTCCCACTGGACTGCTCACTCACCGCCGTCCCCATCACGAACTACCACACCCCGATGCTCGACGGCGACGTCCGCACCGTCGCCTGCGCCACCGCCACCAGCCCCCGCGACCACCTCGTCTACGGCGGCTGCCTGCAAGCCTGACCGGTCATGAGTTCGCCGATTCCGCAGGGTGGCGAACTGTCCGGAATGCGACAGTCCAGGTCGGACGGCACCCGGTCAGGGGTATGCCCGCGCGGCGCGTTCGATCTCCGCGTGTCGGTCCGCCCAGTAGGCGGCGTCGCGGGCGGGGGCGGCGGTCGTGCCGTCGAGTTGTTCGCGGAGGATGTCGGCGTGGCCCGCGTGCCTGGCGGTCTCCGTGAGCCGGTGGGCCAGGACCCCGTACAGCCGCACGTCCGGTCGCGGCCACCACGGCACGTGGCCGGGTGCGTCGAGGGGGAGCGCGGCGATGGTCGCGTCCGCGTGTGCCCACACGCGGTGGTAGCGGTCGACGATCTCGGCCCGGGTCTCGTGCTCGGTCGCCCACAGGTCGTTGCCGCGCTGCTCGACGTCGTCCCAGCGGGGGAGCGGCTCGGGGAACGGTCGGCCGAACACCTCGCCGAGGTAGCGGGACTCCCAGAGTGCGAGGTGCTTGACCAGCCCGAGCAGGTTGGTCCCGGTCGCGGTCAGCGGACGTCGGATGTCGTACTCGGTGAGCCCGTCCAGCCGCTCGACCACCGCCTCGCGCAGCTCGCGCAGGTCTTCGTGCAGGTAGGCCTTCACCACGTCGTCGATCATGGAACCCGAGCCTGCCATGCACTGCGTACCGGTTCCCGTCGGGGTCGGGCGACGCCGTACGGGTGTAGACGCGTCCACGGCCGGGTAGTCGGCGGGCGGTCGACGATGAGGAGAGGCATATGGACGCCGGTAAGCCCGTGCAGGCGGTCAAGGAGGCCCTGGACAAGGCCGTGGCGAAGGTCGCGGACCTGGTCACCCCCGACGTGCCCGGGGTGCCGGGCAGCGAGCCGCCCTCGCTGGAGGAGCCCACGCGGCCACGGGATCCGTTGCCGCGCAAGGCCGACCAGGGGTCGCCGGACACCCGGACCGCCACCGGGGCGGAAGCCGGTGCCGGGCACGAGGTGCGTGAGCAGCAGGGTGCCTTCCTGACGACCTCGACCGGCACGCGCCTGCGCGACACCGACCACTCGCTCAAGGCGGGGGAGCGCGGGCCGACGCTGCTGCAGGACCACCACCTGCGTGAGAAGATCACGCACTTCGACCACGAGCGCATCCCGGAGCGCGTGGTGCACGCCCGCGGCGCGGGCGCGCACGGCGTGTTCGTCGGCTACGGCAGCGCGGCCAAGGTGTGTCGGGCCGCGTTCCTCCGGGAAGGCGTGACCACACCGGTGTTCGTGCGGTTCTCCACCGTCGTGGGGTCCCGCGGCTCCGCCGACACCGTGCGCGACACACGCGGGTTCGCCACGAAGTTCTATACCGGCGAGGGCAACTTCGACCTGGTGGGCAACAACATCCCGGTGTTCTTCATCCAGGACGGCATCAAGTTCCCCGACGTCGTGCACGCCGCCAAACCGCACCCGGACCGGGAGATCCCGCAGGCGCAGAGCGCGCACGACACGTTCTGGGACTTCGTCTCCCTGCACACCGAGGCCACCCACCACGTGTTCTGGCACCTGTCCGACCGGGGCATCCCGCGCTCCCTCCGCACCATGGAGGGCTTCGGCGTGCACACGTTCCGGCTGGTGGACGCCGAGGGCGGCACGTCGCTGGCGAAGTTCCACTGGAAGCCCAGGCTCGGCGTGCACTCGCTGGTCTGGGAGGAGGCGCAGCTGCTCGCAGGCTTCGATCCCGACTTCCACCGGCGGGACCTGTTCGACGCCATCGAGTCCGGCGCGTTCCCGCAGTGGGAGCTGGGGATCCAGGTCTTCCCGGACACCCCGGAGCAGGTGTTCGACGGCATCGACCTGCTCGACCCGACGAAGATGGTGCCCGAGGAGCTGGCCCCGGTGCAGCCGATCGGCATGCTCACCCTCAACCGCAACACCACCGACTTCTTCGCCGAGACCGAGCAGGTCGCCTTCCATGTCGGGCACCTCGTGCCGGGCATCGACGTCACCGACGACCCGCTGCTGCACGCGCGGCTGTTCTCCTACGTCGACACCCAGCTCACCCGCCTGGGCGGGCCGAACTTCAACCAGATCCCGGTCAACCGCGCGCACGCGCCGGTCAACGACATGCTCCGCGACGGCTTCCACCAGCACGCCGTGCACAGCGGTGTGGCCCCGTACAAGCCCAACAGCCTCGACGGCGGATGTCCGTTCCAGGCGGGCGCCGATATGGGCGCGTTCGTCGAGGTGCCCGCGGCCGTGGCGGCGTCGGTGAAACAACGGCAGTCTCCGGCGTCGTTCGAGGACCATTTCAGCCAGCCGCGCCTGTTCTACCGCAGCCTGACCCCGGTGGAGCGCGAGCACATCATCCAGGCATTCATCTTCGAGCTGGGCAAGTGCTACGAGCAGGTCATCAAGGAACGGCAGCTGCGCGTCCTGGCCAATGTGGACACCGAACTGTGCGCGCGCGTCGCGGCGGGTCTCGGTCTGCCCGCGCCGGAGCCGACCGTCACCGTGCCGGACGCCATGCCCAGCTCGGCGCTCTCGCAGCTGGGCCGGGAGTGGCCGATCGACGGCCGGGTGGTCGGCGTGGTGGTGGACGTGGACGACCCGGACGGCTTCCAGGGCCTGCGCGGCCTGCGCCAGGCGATCGCCGCCGCGAACATGACCCCGTTGTTCATCGCGGCGCGCGGCGGGGACCTGGCGGACGGGCTGGTGGCGCAGCGGACATTCCTCACCGCCCGTTCCGTGGAGTTCGACGCCATCCTGGTCGCCGCCGCACCCGCTCCGGCCCCGGACGTGCTCGCGGGCCGTGACGCGGAGGCGGGGGCCGTCGACCCGCGCGTCGTGCTGATGCTGGCGGAGACCTACCGGCACGCCAAGGTCATCGGTGTCTGGGGTGGTGGTTCCTCGGCACTGGCCGCCGCGGGGATCCTGCCGGATGGGGCCGGGGTGGTGTCCGGGGAGGATCCGGCGGAGGTGTTCACCGAGGTCCAGCGGCTCCTGGGAGCGCATCGCGTGTGGGAGCGGTTCCCGGCGGCGGTGAACTGACTGGACGACACCCTCCGCACCGGGCCACTCCGGTGCGGAGGGTGGTTTCCGTTCCGTCGATGGACGCCCCGTCGCGGGGGAGTTGCGTTCCTGTCGGAACGCTTTGCATCCATAGTGGACCGATATGGCGCCTAGCGGGTCTCCGGCGCCCACAGTCGGTCCGCGTCTCCCGTCGCCATCCGCTCGCGATAGATGCCGATCTTGCGGTCGATCATCGCCAGGCTCCGCGCCAGCTCGTCCATCCGCTCCGCCAGCTCGGTGCGGTGGGCCGCCAGCAGGGCGAGCCGCTCGTGCTCGTTGCCCCGTCCGCCCGCGACGAGGTCGGCGTAGCGGCGGATGTCCCGAATGGACATCCCGGTGTCCCGCAACCGCGTGCACACCTTGATCCAGTCCAGGTCCGACTGCCGGTAGCGCCGTCGTCCGCCGGTCGTGCGGTCGACATCGGTGATGACCAGGCCCGCTCGTTCGTAGTAGCGCAGTGTGTGCACGCTCACGCCGGTCCGGCGCGCGGCCTCGGCGATGCCGAGCCCCTCCGGGGGGACCGGGTCGTGCGGGTTGACTTCGAGCACGCTCTAAATCCTAGCGTTGGTCCATCCGATGGAGGGGAGGACCGAGTGCTCGACCGGAGCCGCCGACCGATGGTGCTGGCCGTCGCGTGTGCCAGCATGATGGTCGTGATGATGGACATCTCCATCGTCAACGTCGCACTTCCGGACATCCGGGCGGAACTGGACGCCCCACTGTCCGGTCTACAATGGATCGTCGATGCCTACAGCCTGGTGCTGGCCGGGTTCCTGGTGCTCGCCGGGTCCACCGCCGACCGGATCGGCCGTCGCCGGGTCTTCCGCGCAGGCCTCGCGGTGTTCGGCCTCGGCTCGCTGCTGTGCGGGCTGGCCCCGGGCATCGGCTGGCTCATCGCCGCGCGCGTGGTGCAGGCCGTCGGCGGCACGATGCTCAACCCGGTCGCCATGGCCATCGTCGCCGCCACCTTCCCCGACCGGGCCGAACGCGCCCGCGCCATCGGCGTCTTCGGTGCGACGGCGGGCCTCGCCCTCGGCCTTGGCCCGGTGCTCGGCGGCGCCCTGGTCGACGGCCTCGGCTGGCGCGCGGTGTTCTGGGTCAACGTGCCGATCGTGGCCGTCGCCCTGGTGTGCGCCACGCTGTTCGTCCCCGAGTCCCGCGCGCCCCGACCCCGCCGGGCCGACCCCGTCGGCCAGGTCCTGGTGGTGTCGGCCCTGGGCTGCCTGGTCTTCGCGATCATCGAGTCGCACGCCTACGGCTGGACGTCCCCGCTGATCCTGGCCCTGCTCGCGATCACCGTCCTGGCCACGATCGCCCTGGTCATCCACGAACCACGCCGCGCCGACCCGCTGCTGGAACTACGCCTGTTCCGCAGCGTCCCGTTCACCTCCGCGATCCTGATGGCCCTGTCGACACTGTGCGCGTTCGGCGCGTTCCTGTTCATGACCTCGCTCTACCTACAGGACGTCCAGGGCATGTCCGCCCTGTCCGCGGGCCTGCGCCTGATCCCTGTCGGCGCGCTGATCGCCACCCTCGCCCCACTGACCGGCCGCTTTGTCGCCACCCGTGGCCCGCGCATCCCCCTGCTGACCTCCGGCACCGCGCTCACCCTGGCCGCCGTCACGGCGCTGTGTCTCGACGAACCGCTGCCGACCTACCTGCTCATCGGCGTCGCCATCGGCACCAGCGCCCCACCGATCACCAACACCGCCGTCTCCGGCATGCCCACCTCGATGACCGGCGTCGCCGCGTCCCTCGCCGCCACCGCCCGCCAGGTCGGCACGACCCTGGGCGTGGCCATCGTGGGCACGGTCATCGGTCCGTCGCTGTCGGGCTTCCACACGATCTGGTGGCTGATCCTCGCCCTCGGTGCCGCGGTGGTCGTCCTCGCCTTCCTCGGCACCGGCCAGTGGGCCGATCGCACCGCCCGTGAAGCCGCCGCCCTGTTCGACGACATGGACGCCGCACCGGAGCGCTCACGTGACGTTGATCCTCTCCTCAGCGGATGACCTGACCGCGCAGGATGATGTGCGCCGGATCGCGGAGCACCGAGGGGTTCGCGACCGGATCGGCGCGATAGGCGGTGACATCGGCCGGGGCGCCGTCGACGAGACCGGGGAAGCCGAGCCAGGAACGGGCGGTCCAGGAGGCGGAGCCGATGGCGGCCTCGGCGGGGAGACCGGCCTTGAGCAGCCATTCGACCTCGCCGACGATCTCACCGCACGGCTTGATGTCCGTACCCGCGAGCACGGTGACACCCGCGTCGTGCGCGGCCTTCACCGTGCCAAGCGCCCGATCGACCCCATCGGCGGTCCACCGCACGATGTCCGGCCGCGCGCCCGCCGCCCGCATCCGTGCCAGGTTCTGGGCGAACGCACTGAACGTCGGGACCAGCACGGTTCCCTGCCGCGCCATCTGCGGTAACAGGTCGTGCTCCAGATACAGACCGTGTTCGATGCTGTCCGCCCCCGCCGACACCGCATTACGCGTGCACTCGGCCGACACCCCGTGCACGGCCACCAGCCCGCCGATCGCGTGCACCGCGGCGACCGTCGCGGCCATCAGATCACCGGGAACGACCGGGATACCGGGCAACCAGTCCCCGATGATCTTGCACCAGCCCCCGGTGGCGGTCGCCTCCTCGACGGCCGCGGCCACCAACTCGTGCTCCTCGACATGTCTGCCGTAGCCGTCGAAGAAGCGGCCGGGGGTGGCCAGCCATTGTCCGCCGGGGACGACCCGGGGGAGGTCGACCTCGTCGTGCTTGCGGTGCGAGTCCGGCTCGGGGGTGCCGGGGGAGCGGATGAGCAGCACACCCGCGTTCACGTGGTCGAGTTGCTGGGCACGGAACAGGTCTTCGTCGTAGGGGTCGCCGGGCTCGATCATGCCGGGATGTGTGTGCACGTCGACCAGGCCGGGGAGCAGCCAGAGGTCACTCTCGGCCGTGTCGGGCGCCGGACTCACGTGGAGGCGGTCGCCCTCGATTCGCAGGATCTTCTTCTCACGTTCAGGCAATACTGTCCCGCACAGCTCCATCGCCCAATGTTGGCACGAAACGACTCTGGCCGGACACGGTCGGCCGGCCAGGACGACACCGACGTGGGGCTACGACCGGCTGAGGCGGGTTACGGGCAGCTTCTCCTCACATACTCTGCCGCGCTCGACAGTGAGGTGGTAGGCGCCTGTGGCGCTCCGGTCGCCGATTGCCTGTTTCAGTTCTCCGTCTTGGAAATGCAGGCCCGCGCCCGCGTCGATGGCATAGCCCTCGTCCGGTAGTGAACCGTTTCGTAGCGCAGTGTGGAAGACGTCGCGTCGATCGGCGTAGTGGACGGCGTTGGCGTAGGGCAGCAGTCCCAGTCCGTCCCGAAGTGCTTGTGTGTCGCCGAAGGAATCGGTGACGCCGCCGGAGAACCAGCAGAGTGAGCCTGCGGACTCGCCGCCCAGGATGACTCCATGTCGTGCGACCGTGCGGAGCGCCTCGTCGAGGCCGTGGGCGCGCCAGATGGTGAGTGCGTGTGCCAGGTTGCCGCGATCGACCCAGACGAGGGTGTGGTCATGGAGGTAGCCTGCCAGGTCTCGGGGCCTGCTTGTCGCGGTCAGCGCCAAGTGGCTGGTGATGACCGGCGTGTCCACGAAGGCCGCGTGAAAGCGGTTGATGCTGTCCGTGTCGTCGGAGCTCGCCGTGGGGATGAAGCACAGGCGGGGCCGGGCGGGGGTACCGGCGAGGTCGAAGGCGTAGCGGAAAACCGGTGAAGGCCGCCACGGGTCGCGAGCCCGGTTGAAGCCCATGCAGGTCGCGACAATGTGGGCGGCGGTCTCCACCATGGCTCATGACAGTAAGCCGAATACGACCGAGCCGCATGGTCTTCGCCGTGCATGACAGTGGTCGCTTGCTCGTTGTCGTCCTAGGCCGACTCGCTGCGGGCGCTCGATCGGGCTCTGACGGTGTTCGACTATGCGAAACCGAGTGCGGAACGAACCTGGACCGCGTTCTTCACCGCCAGTCGCCTGGGCAGCCTGACCGTCTCGACCTACGGCAGGCTCGGCTATCGGGAGACCGAGACTGCCGCCAAGTCGCTGCTGGACTCGTTGTCGCCCACCGAGAACAAGGTCCGCGCGCTTGTGCTCGTCGACTTGGCCGCGACGTCGGTCAACCAGGGTGATCTGGACCGGGCGGCCGATCTCGTCGCCGAATCCGCCCCCCTCGCGGTGCGCACCGAGGCGAGCCTGGCGGTCGACAGGTTGTGGGATCTGGTGGAAGTGCTGCCTGACGACCGCGGCGGTCGACCGCTCCGGCTTCGAGAGTGGCTGACCGACACGCTCGCGTCCGGTGGCCGGACTTCCTAGGGGCGGGTCTCGTCGCGTACCCAGTTCAGGTATTCGTCGGTCCCGCCGATCTCGGTGACGACGACCTGGGGGATGTCGTAGCTGTGGTTGTTCTTGATGTACTCGATGAGCCGGTCCAGCCGGTCGGCCGCGGTCTTGACCACCAGGCGCAGTTCGGGCTCTCTGGTGACCTTGCCCTCCCAGCGGTACACGCTGGTCATCGGGATCACGTGCACGCAGGCGCCGAGGTGGTTGTCCACGATCCCGGACGCCAGCGTGTCCGCCTCGTCCGGGGAGTCGGTCGTCGTGACGACCTGGTAGTAGTCCGCAGCCATGTTCTCGATCCCAAGCCGAGTCCGAACAGCGGTGGGCCGCCGCTCGTGCCGTCCTGGTTCGGCAGTAGGCGGGTGTCAGGAGTCGGACCGGGCACGGTCGCGGCGGTAGGTGTAGACGATGAGTCCCTGGTTGTGTTTGGCGAGCTTGTCGTATAGCGCGCAGGCCGGGGCGTCTTCCAGCGTGTTCCAGTACAGGCCGGGGAAGCCGTGTTCGTCCGCGTCCGAGGCCACCCATTCGAGGATCGCGGTGGCGATGCCCTGGCGGCGGACCGTCGGGTCCACGAACAGGTCCGCCAGATAGCACCGCCCCCTCGTGTGCCAGACGCTCGCGTGGAAGACGTAGTGGGCGATTCCGACCATTTCGCCGTTCAGCCACGCCGCGATGCCCCGGGTCGGGGCTCCGTCGAGGATGCGTTGCCAGGTGCGGGCGTACGCGGCGTCGTCGTGGTCGTTGCCGAAGTGGGTGTGGAAGGCACGGGTGAGTTGCTCCCAGCGGGTGTGGTCGGGCTCGGTCAGGAGGCTGATCTTCAGCATGGCGGCCATACTGGGCCGCGGGTACGACAGTCGGGAGGTGCACGATGGCGCGACCGCCGAGGCGGACCGTGCTCACCGGGGGAGTGCCTGCCTGGCTTGTCACCCGATATGACGAAATCCTGGACCTCGCCGGGCACGGCGGGTTGCGGTGCGATCCGCGCCACGGGGCGGCCGTGCTCGCCGAGGTGCTCGGGCCGGAGGCGGTCGACCGGCCGGACCTGCGGGCGAGCCTTCTCACGGCGGACGCGTCGGAGCATGCCCGGTTGCGCGCTCCGATCATCCCCACGCTGTCCCGCCGCAGGGACGTGGAGATCGCGAAGCGAGCCGACGACCTGGTGGCACGCTTCGCGAGCAGGGGACAGGCCGATCTTGTCGCCGAGTTCGCCGCGCCGCTCGCCACCATCACGATGTGCGAGGTCGTCGGGGTGCCGGAAGGCGACCACGTCCGCGTGCAGGCCTGGCTGGACGCGTCGCTCGCGCCCATTGTCGACGCGGACGCGCTCGCGGCGATGAACCGGGTGCTTGCCGAGACCGCCGACTATCTGGCCGAACTCATCCCGCGTCGACGCGCGCGTCCGGAAGCCGATCTACTCAGTGAGCTGGTTCGAACCGAGGAACTCTCGGACAACGAGATCACCGAGTTGGCCACCGCCGTGCTGTTCGCGGGCAGCGAGGCGCCCGCGGCCGTCATCGCGAATGGTCTGCTTGCGTTGCTGTGCTTTCCGGAGCAGTTGGCGGAGCTGAGGGCGAACCCGGCCCTGGTACCCCACGCGGTCGAGGAGCTGATTCGATACCGCGGCCCGGTCGAGGGGCTGACCCGGTATACCGCCACCGACATCGAGATCGGCGGTGTGCTGATTCCCAAGGGAGAGCAGGTGATCCTCTGCATCGGTGTCGCCAACCGCGATGAGACCAGGTTTCCCGGGCCGGACCGGATCGACCTGCATCGTGGGCACATCCCGCACCTCGGGTTCGGGCGCGGGCCGCATCACTGCCCCGGCTCGCATCTCGGCCGCGTCATCGCCCGTACCGCCGTCACGGCCGTGCTCGGCCTCGACGATCTCCGCCTCACCACCCCGCCCGACCTGCTCCGACGCCGGGACAGCGTGTTCGTGCACGGTGTCGCCGAGCTGCCGGTGGCGTTCAGTGCTGGTCCACAGTGGGCCGAGCGCGGTGCTGGGCCCGCGCGGTCGCCCAGCAGATGATCGCGGTGAGGCCCGCGAGCATCGGCAGGAAGGGCACGATGGTGACGTGCAGCAGGCCGAACGGCACTACCGCGATGAACTGCCACACCGTCGTGAACGCCACGCCCAGGGTCAGCCAGTGCCATTCCCCGCGGTTGTTGAGCACCGCGGGGGCGACGATGGCGGCGATGACCTGGATGAGGTAGCCGAATCTGTAGTACGCCAACGGGATCGCGTTGTTCGTGCCCGCGTAGCTGCCGGACATGTCGTGGTCGCGCAGCAGCGCGGCCCGGAATCCCAGGAGGGTGGAATCCGAGAGACCGTCCGGCCACCACGGCAGCACCAATACCGCCGCCGCCGTGACGACAGCGGCCAACCAGGCGATCGTGACAGCCCACCCCGTGCGCCGGTATATCACCGTGCCCCCATGTTCAGACAACCGGAACCGGGTCATCCTAGGTGGATTTGCCGCTCCCGGAAGAAAAACGCGGCAAGACTACCGGGGTGGACGAAGCGAAGGTGATCTCGGCCCCCACCCGGCCAGGACTCACCGGCCCGCGCCCGCGGCGCCGTTCCTGCCGGTGGCGTGGTCTGCGCCAGGTTCGCCGGTCTCGTGGCCGGTGTGATCGCCGTTTTCGCCGGTGGCGGCGTGGTCTTCGGTGTCGTTGCCTGCGCTGTTGCTACCAGCTGTGTTGTTGCCTGCTGTGTTGTTGCCTGCTGTGTCGGTGCCCCTTCCCCCAGCGAGTATCCGCCAGATCGTCACCGCGACCGGGCCGGATACCTATCTGCCCGGGTGCGCCGTCAGACCGACCAGACCGCCCCGCACGACAGGTTGCCGCGCAGGTCCTGGAACGACATGTGCACCTCGCCCGCCGAGTCCACCGCGACCCGGTCCCGGGGCGCGGAATGGTCGAGCACCTCGTTGACCGGCACGCCCTCGATCCGCCAGACCTCGGCGGGCACCGGACCGAACCGCAGGTGCAGGTCGAACGACCTGCACGGGAACTGTGGCGTGCACACGTAGTACGGCTCGAACGCGCCCGGATCGTCGAACCGGAGCCGCAGCATGAACTCGTGTTCCGCGTGCGCGTCGAGCGGCCGCGGCAGGGACAGCACGTATCCGGTCCGGGTCCGCGAGTGGCGTCTGGGGAGGCCAAGGGTGCCGCCGTGCACCACCTCGACCCGCGGCCCCCGCCCGGCGGTGAACTGCAGTTCCACCTCGTCGAGCCGGTCGCCCCGGGTGGTGATCCGGCGTCGTTCGTAGATCTCCGGTACCCCGCTGTCCAACACCACCGAGGTCTCCAGCGCGGTCGTCCGCCACGGCGCCGTCGAGTCGTCGGGTTCGGGTGTGTGCGTGTGGCGGGCCAGCGCGTTCTCGGCGAGCACCCTGATCGCCCCGTCCATCCGCCGCGTCGCGGTGCGCGGGTCCCGCTCGATCCGCTTCGCGAGCCGGACCTTGCGCTCCGTGAGCAACGACGACCCGGAGTCGTCGAGCAACCCGAAGGCGTACTGGACCGCCAGCCGTCGGTCGTCCTGCATCGTCCCGGCGATGTCCGTGATCGCCTTCCGCAGCGCGGCCCGGACCCGGCACTCGTCCTGCGGCAGGTCGAACACCTCGCGCAGCGAGTCCGAGATCCGGCCGGGCAGTTCGTCCGCGTGCAGGCCGGTCCCGTGGCGCAGCCTCTTGAGATCGGCCACCAGTCCTGCCACCGTGATCACCGGGCGTCTCCTCGCTGGTCGAGAGGCTGAGCACTCTAGTGGTCGTGCCGCAGGCCCGCACGCGGGTGATCAGCATTCGCGGGCGAACTCCACCTGCGGCAGGGGCGTCCCGTCGCCGAAGTCGTGTGCGCGGGTCGCCCCGGTCTCGACGAAACCGGCCTTGGCGTAGAAGCGACGGGCTCGCGGGGTGTCGCGCAGCGTCCACAGGTGTACACGGGTGAATCCGTTGGCGCGCAAGTGGTCCAGTGTCGCGGTCATGAGCGCGGGGGAGACGCCGGAGCCCCAGCCGTCCGGGTGGGTGTAGAAGCTGTGGATCTCGGCGCCGGACTCCGTGGGCAGTGTGTAGGAGAGAGCCGACGGTCGGTCGTCGAGCAGGCCGAGCAGCAGCACACCCGCGCCGCCGATCCGCGCGTGCCACCGGGTCCGGCGGTCCCGGACACCCGCGTCGGCGAACTCGGCCGCGTAGAACGGGGCATAGGCGGCGGCCCACGACTCGGCGTGCACCTCGCCCAGGGCGTCGGCGTCGCCGGGGCGCGCGGGTCGGATCTCGATCACGGGCGCACGCTGGCGCGGGGGTACGACAGTCAGACTTCCCATTCCGGCGGCAGTGATCGCCGGGACCGCCATGGGGAGATCACTATCAGCACCAACGACACCAGGGACGCGACGACCCCCAGCCAGAGGGCCGTCGGAATCGACCACGTGTCCGCGACAAGTCCGCCGACCAGACCGCCGAGCGGGGTCGCGCCCTGCATCACGACACTGTTGGCGGCGGACACCCGACCCATGAACTCCCTCGGCGTGACCCGCGCGCGAAGGCCCGCGGCGGCGACCGAGCGACCGATGACCACGAAGACGACCAGGACCTGGGCCGCGGCCACGAGCGGCACGGCGACCGCCGGGAACGTCCCCGCGAGGGGCGCGGCCACCACGGCGAACGGTGTCAACGCGGAGAACAGCAGGGTCATCCGGATCTCACCGAACCTGCGGCGCAGCGGCGGGCACACCAGGGACGCGGCCACGCCCGCGACGGCGCCGACGGACGACAGCAGGCCGAACAGCCAGGACGGCAGGGCGAGGTCGTGGAGGAGGAAGACGGGGAGAACGGAGAGGAAGATACCCGCGCCCAGGTTGATGAGTGCCGCCTGGGACAGCAGCAACCGGAGTAGCGGGTGGCCGAACAGGAAACGTAGTCCGTCGCCGATTTCACGGCGGAAGTCCCGTTCGGTCGCGGGGTGCGCGGTTGTCGGAATACGGTTGACGATCAGGGCCGAACACAGGTGGCCGAGCGCGGCGAACGTGTACAGCAACGGTGCCGCGACGGCCTGCGTCACCACTCCGGCGATACCAGGCGATATGGCCTGAATGGTGTTGTCGGTCGTCTGCAATCTGGCATTGGCGTCCGAGATGGCTCGTTTCGGCAGTATCTCGGGCAGGATGCTGGTGTGGGCGACATCGAAGAACACGCCCGCCACGCTCAGCGCCAGCGCGACGAGGACCAGCTGCCAGATCGTCAACACGCCCAGCGCGAAGGCCACCGGGATACTGCCGAACGCGACCGCGTACGCGATATCGGCGCCGACCAGCACCCGCTTCTTCGGGAGACGGTCGACCCAGACGCCTGCGGGGAGGCCGATGAGCAGGTAGCCCAACCGGCTGCACACGAACACCAGACTCATCTGGAACGGCTGCGCGTGCAGCACCAGGACGGCGGTGACCGATAGGGAGAAACCGGCGACCTGCGCGGCCGCGTCACGAAAGCCGTTCGCGGTCCAGAGACGCAGGAAAGCGGGATCTCGCAGGACTCGGGATCGCTCCTCTATGGCTTGAGGCACCGGGATCCTCTCGACGCGACCTCCTGCTCACCGTATCGGCAGCACACGCCTCGATTCGCCGGTTTCGCGATCAGCGAATATCCGCATCCGGCAGCCGACGCAGCCGACGCAGCCGACGATGCGGCCGAGGAGAGGGCCTGGGGTGAGTTCCTGACCAGGGTCTTCGCCTGACCGGGCGTCGTACTTTCGGCTGATCCGGGTCCGGACGACCGGTTCGTACACTGGCGCCGTGTCCGACCTCCTCCGTTCGCTGTGGCGTGAACCGCGGCCCGCGTCGCCCCCGTACCACGTGTGGCGGGACACGGTGTTGACCATGGTGATCGGGCTGGTCGCGGTCCCCGAGGCGCTCGACAGGCCGTACCCCGTGCTCTCGATCGCCATCGCGGTCGGCCTGGCACCCGCGCTGATGTGGCGGCGGAGCGCGCCGTTGGCCGTCGTGGCGCTCACGTTCGGTGGCTCGTTGCTGGTGTCGCTGATCATGGGGCGGGACTTCCCGGACCTGCACGTGATGGTCTACGTGCTGCTGCTGCCCTACGCCCTGTTCCGATGGGGGTCGGGGCGCGAGGCCGTGGTCGGTGCGGTGATCATGGTCGGCAAGGTCGGGGTCGAGGCCGCGCTGGGGTACCAGACCCCGCCGAACGCGATCGCGGGCGTCGGGGTGCTGTGCGCGGCCATGGCGTTGGGCGCGGCCGTCCGCTACCTGTCCCGGGCGCGTGCTCGTGAGCTGGACCAGGTGAAACTCCTGGAACGGGAGCGGTTGGCCCGCGACCTGCATGACACCGTCGCGCACCATGTCTCGGCCATGGCGATCCGCGCCCAGGCGGGCATCGCGGTGGCCGCCACCGACCCGGCCGCCGCGGTCGACGCGTTGCGGGTGATCGACGCCGAGGCGGCGCGGGCGTTGGACGAGATGCGCGGCATGGTCCGCGTGCTGCGCACCGGGCACGCCGAGCTGAGTCCCGGGCCGCGGCTGGCCGACCTGGAGGAACTGGCCTCCGACGGGGACCCGGCGGTCGAGGTGGAGCTGGTCGGCGACGACACCGGGCTGCCCGCGCCGGTCGCCGCCGCCGCGTACCGGCTGGTCCAGGAGGCCGTCACCAACGCCCGCAGGCACGCCCGCAACGTGACCCGGGTACGGGTGCGGGTCGTGGTCGGCCGGGTCACCCTGCGGCTGCGGGTCAGCGACGACGGCGAACCGGTCGAGCCGCGCCCGCCCGGCTTCGGGCTCACCGGCATGATCGAACGCGCCGCCCTGCTCGGCGGCACCTGCGCGGCCGGACCCGACCCCGACCGCGGCTGGACCGTGACCGCCGTGCTGCCCGGGACCGGCCGATGACCGTCCGCGTGCTCGTGGCCGACGACCAGGAGATCGTGCGCACCGGCCTGGTCATGATCCTGAACGCCCAACCGGACATCGAGGTCGTCGGCGCGGCCGCGGACGGGGCGGCGGCGGTCGAGCTGGCCCGGCGGACGCGGCCGGACGTGTGCCTGTTCGACATCCGGATGCCCGTGCTCGACGGCATCGAGGCCACCCGGCGGCTCGCCGGTCCGGACGTGGCCGACCCGCTCGCGGTCGTCGTCATCACCACGTTCGACCTCGACGAGTACGTCTACGCCGCACTGCGCGCCGGGGCCCGCGGCTTCCTGCTCAAGAACGCGGGCGCCGACATGCTCGCCCAGGCCGTCCACGCCGCCGCGCGCGGGGACGCGCTCATCGCCCCCAACATCACCGCCCGCCTGCTGTCCACCTTCGCGGCGGGCGAACCCGCGCCCCGGCACCAGCCGCTGGACCCGCTCACCGACCGTGAGGAACAGATCCTGACCGCGGTCGCGCGCGGCCGCACCAACAACGAGATCGCGGGCGAGTTCCACATCACGCTCAGCACGGTGAAGTCGCACATCACCAGCCTCATGACCAAGCTCGGCGCCCGCAACCGGGTCGAGATCGCCATGTGGGCACACCAGACCCGACGGCTGTAGCCGTCTCCTCACCCCGGCCTGGCCGAAAGTACGACCCGGTGTCGGCACCTTCGGACAGTGACGTCGCGGCCCGATGTCCGATGTGCCGGAACGGGCGCGCGCAGCAGGATTCCCGCATGACGACAAGGATCTCCCGCTACCGCCTGCCGATCGCGCTGATCCTGCTCAGCGCCGTCCCGGACATCGCGGGCGCGTTCCGCCTGACCCAGCTCCTCGGCGGCGCACCGGTCACCGCCGAGAACGCCCGCTTCCTCGACTCGCCGCTGCCCGCCATCCTCCATATCGTCTGCGCCACGGTCTTCAGCGTCCTGGGCGCGTTCCAGTTCCTCCCGTCGACCCGCCGCACATCCTGGCACCGCCTGGCAGGCCGCGTGGTCCTCCCTTGTGGACTGATCGTGGCCCTGTCCGGCCTGTGGATGACCCTGTTCTACGCCCTGCCACCGAGCGACGGCCGCCTGCTCGCGGTGTTCCGCCTGATCTTCGGCACCCTCATGGCTGGGTCCCTCATCCTCGGCTTCACCACGATCCGCCGCCGCCGGATCGCCGAGCATCGTGCGTGGCTGATCCGTGGGTACGCCATCGGAATGGGCGCGGGCACCCAGGTGTTCACCACCCTGGCCTGGGTCATCCCGTTCGGCCTGCCCGACGAACCCACCCGCGCACTTCTGCTGGCGGCGGGGTGGCTCATCAACCTCGCCATCGCCGAACTCGCCATCCGCCTCCGCTTCCCCGTTCGCGCCGCTGCCACGAGCTGAGGGACTCGCGTGACTGTTGTCGTGGAGACAGGTGGTGCCGCCCGGGGCCGAGCCGCTCGTCCGGTGGTACGGATACCCCGAACCCGACCAAACCGCCGACCGGGAACCCCTATGATCGGCGCCGCGCACAGCGAAGGGGGAGGAAATGCCGCAGGGGGACGCGTTGCACGGGGCGGTGCAGCGGTTCGAGGAGCAGGCGGCTCGGCTGGCCGGGCTCAGGGAGAGCATCGGGGGACTGTCCGGCAGTGCCCGCAACACCGACGGTTCGGTGACGGTGAGCGTCGCGCCGTCGGGGGCGGTGCTGGGGCTCACCCTGACACCGGCGGCGATGGGCATGTCGCACACCCAACTGGGCCACGAGATCCTGTCCACCATCCGCCGCGCCACCGAACAGGCCGCCGCGGCGATGGCGGAGGTCGTGCGCCCGGTTGTGGGTGAGGACCAGTACGACCGGTTCCAGGAAGCCTTCCGGGCACACGCCGGGCAAGCCGCGTTCGGACCCACCACGCCGCCGCCCGCCTCAGCGCTGGCCGTGCCGGTGGCGGGCCCGCGCGCCGACTTCCGCGCGCCCAGGCCCGACCCGGAACCCGACGACGACTTCGGCGGCTCGATCTACGGCGGTGCCCGGTGACGGGTCTCGGTGTCGACGGTGGCATCCTGTTCGACCACGCCGTCGGCTCCACCGGCCAGGCCGGGCATTTCGCGGGGCTGGCGAGCCTGCTGGAACAGGCACGGGTGAGCGACGACTGCTTCGGTCCGTTGTTCGTCTACTTCCGTGACAAGTACTACGAGACGCTTCGGGAGTGCCAGGCCACCGCCCGGCAGGCCGCCGACTACCTGACCGATATCTCCGACGCCGTGCGCCGGACCGCCGAGAGCTACGGTGCCACCGAGTCCACCAACGCCTCCGGCCTGGCCAAGGTCGACGGCGGCGCGGGAACCCTCGACCAGCTCGACCACGCGGGCGACGACACCCGGCGTGGCGACTTCGCGCAGAACTCCGCCTACGGCAGCTCGTTCGCGGACGCGGGCCTGGAGGACGCGGCACAGGTCAAGGACCCGGGCACGCCGATGGAACAGGGGTTCGCGCTCTACCACACCCGCATGGCCCAGCTGGAGCTGATCACCAGTCCGGGCAAGGCCCTGGTGGACAACGGACTCGGCTGGCTCATCGCCATGGCCGTCAGCCCGCTGGTCGAGCTGATCCTGGAACCCGCGGTCGGCGACCCCGAGCAGATGCGCAGCACCGCCTCGGGCTGGGAGAAGGTCGCCGAATGGCTGGAGCGGGCCGGGGCGCGGGAGGCCGAGCGCGCCGCCGCCACCGCGACCGCCTGGGCAGGCGAGGCGGGGGATGCCTTCCGCGCCGAGATGGCCGAGTTCGCCGACGGCGCCAAGGCCCTCGCGGGCGACGTGCTGGAACTCAAGGACCTGCTGGAGACCGCGGCCGACATCTTCGACACCTTCGTGCAGATCGTGGTCGACATCCTGCAGGAGTTCGTGCTGGGCCTCATCGTCGAGTGGCTCGCCGCCCTCGCCGCCGCCTGGATCACCGCGGGTGCCTCGGCGGGCGCGGCCACCGGCCTGACCGCGACGCAGACCGCGCTCACCGGAACCCGGTTGGGCGGCAAGGTCGCCGAGCTGCTGCACAAGCTCAAGCCGTTGATCACCCAGCTGGAGAAGGCGCTGGTGAAGCTGCGCCACGGCTCGATGAGGTCGCTCCTCGAACGCTCGCAGAAGATCGGGAACCTGCCGGTCGTCGGCCGGAAGTTGACCGGCGGCAACCCGTTGTTGGCCACCGCGCACAGCTTCGAAAAGAAGACCCTGGCCAGCACGTCGGGCTTCAAGGTCTTCGGGAAGGTGGCCGACGGCGCGGGCGAACTCGGCCTGGCCCAACGGGTGTCCAAGCATGCCCTGGGCTATCTCGGTTTCGGCGGGTCGACGTCGGCGGGCACGGTCATCGCCACCGGCACGTTGGAGAACCTGCCCGGCGCGGCCGTGGAATGGGGCGCGAACCACATGTACGAGGACGCCGAGGACCCGACCACCGAACAGGACCGGCGGGCCGCCGAGCACCGTGGCTTCACGGTGGGGGAGTGACGTGCACGTCTGGGAGAACGCGGGCCCGTTGGTGCACGCGCGAATCACGCTCGGCGACGAGCCGATCCTCTGGGCAGGCGAGTGTCCGACGCTCAGGTTCGATATGCGGGGGATCGACGAGTACGGCAAACCCAAGCACAGCCTGCTGTTCCGCGCGGCGGCGGCCGTCGTCGACGCCACGTCGGACGTCCCCGACGAGCACCATTCGGAGCGTGCGGATGTGATGGTGTTCGGCCGCAATGGGAAGTGCGCCGCCATGCGCCACGCCCGGGAGATCATTGCCGGTGATTCCTCCGATTGGACCGTGTGGGCGCTCACGCCTCGTCGGGTGCATGTGGTGCGGCGGTCGAGTATGACGCCCGAGCAGAAGAAGATGGGCCTGCTGAGGGGACTCGTGTCGTCCTTTACCGACAACGGCCCGAAAACGGTGACGGTGTTCCCGACCACGCCGCTGGTCGACATCCCGCGCGCGGACATCGTCGGGTTCGAGATAGCCACTCGCGAGAACGAGCCGTGTCTGCGGATGCGGCTCGCCGATGACTCCGGGTTCGACCTGAAGTTCTTCCGAACCGGCCCGGGTTACGACAGCGAGCCGGACCAGTATCGACGGTTGTTGGCGCTGAGCATGGGAAGGACCGACCCGTGGATGTGACGCACGCGCCCTGGGAGACCCGGCAGGACGAGGTGCTCGGCATCGAGATCCCCTCTCGGAAGCGCGGCGCGGGCTCCCGGATCGCCGGGCGGGTCCAGGTGCCGCACCCGGCCGCGCCCGAGGTGCCGGTGATCGCGATCAGCGAGGACGCCCTGCTGCCCGCCGAGTTCACCAGGACCGGCCCGGTGCCCGGCCTGGAGTGGCTGGAGGACGAGTCGATCGGCTGGTGGGCGGAGGCGGCCGCGCCGGACCACTGCGCCGCGCGCCTGGCCGACTACCTGGCCGCGGGTCGGGGCGAGGCCAAGCTGGTCGTCACCGACCGGCGGATCGCGGTGATCCTGCCGGAACCCGTGCTCACCGCCGCCACCGCGCCGCCCAAGGAGAAGAAGGGCCTGCTCGGCCGACTGTTCACCCTGCCGGAGCAGATCCCCGACGACTGCCGGTGGGTGATCCTGTGGGAGACCGACTCCGGCAGGCTGACCAGCCACCACACCGCCATGGCAGGCCGCTCCTTCCCCTTCGCCCGGCTCGCCCGCCTCACCTTCGCCGACGGCTCGATCCTCCTGGGACGCAGGTCTTTCCAGGACACCTGGCCGACCCACCCGGCATGAGGCTGCCCGCAAGCCCGCGGTCGCGGTAACACGTCCCGCGACGTCCCCGGCGCCGCGGTGACGGTGCGTCCCCGGCTTGGCAACAGCTACCCGCGATAGTCCACGTTGGGCACGATCAGGCCGGTCAGCTCCCCGTCGTCGACTTCCCAGCCCCGGCGGATGGCGCGGGACGGGATGTGGTCGGGGTCGTCGCCCGCCAGGTTCTCGTCGATCTCGTACACCCACATCCGCCCCGGCCCCGCGGACGCCGCCGCCTGGATGAGCCCGTCCGGGATGTCCACGCCCGCCTTCTCCGCCGCCGACATCGCCGCGAGCTTCTGTTCCAGGTTCTCGGTGACCGCGTCCAGCCCGAGCGCGGTCGACAGCTCCAGTGCCTGCCGGTATGTCTCCGCCGCCGCCGTGAATCGCAGGTTGGCCCGGTGGACCAGGGCGAAGGCGGTCAGCAGCCGCAGTCTGCCGCCCACGTCGCCCAGTTGGTCGCACAGGCCCATGGCCTGGCTGAAGTAGGTGAACGCCACGTCCGGTTCCCCGTCCGCCAGATACGCCTCGCCCGCGGTCCGCAACGCGACCGCCGTCTCGGCCGGGCCGGTCTGCCTGGCCTGGTCGATCGCGCGGTCCAGCGCCTTGCGATCCCGTCTGCGCATGCGATTCCCTTCTACGGTCCCATGTGGACGAACGGGGCCCAGTCCACCGGATGCCCGGTCTCCCGCAGCCCGGCCAACGCCTGGTGCAACGCCGTCGCCGCGTGTTCCGCGCACGGGCGGCCCGCGCGTACCAGCTCCTGATACACCGCCGCCGCGACACCGGCGGCGTGCTGGTCCTGGACGTGCCACAGTGCCGCGATCACGTGCCGGTAGCCGACCAGCCGCAGGACCGCGGGCAGGTGCAGGGCCTCGTCGGTGAGAGACCCGCTGCCCAGCATCGTGATGCACGCCGACAGATAGGCCAGCTCCGCCTGCTCCAGCCGGAGGTCGGCCAGGTCGAGCACGGTCAGCGGGCCGTCCGCGAGCACCACCCCGGTCCGGGTCGGTTCCTCCGGCGTTGGCTGCGTGTGGCCCGCCAGGTGCAGCCAGGAGTGTTCGCGCAACGCCGCGCTCACCGCCGCCCGTCGGGCCTCCGCGCCGGTCAGCGTGGTCAGGCGGTCGGGCAGCAGCGCCGCCAGGCCCGCCAGTTCCCGCCGCACCTCCGGCAACGGCACCTGACCCGGCAGCGCCCCCGCGCCCACGGCCAGCACCCGCGGCTCGTGCGGCGGCCGGGCCGCGCGCGCCCGCAGCAGGTCGCCCAGGCTCGTGGTGTAGGAGGAGATCACCCGGTCCGGCACGTGGTCGCCGGGCACCCCGGCGGCGTGCAGCGGCAGGAACGTCAGGATCCCCGTCGGACACCACCACAACCGCGGCCCGGTGGGCCCCAGCGCCTCGAACACCGGCGCGGCGACCCGCTCCCACAGCCACGCCAGCATGTCCGTCAGCACATCCCGGAACCGTTCACGCACCAGGAACCCGTCCGGCCCGCCCGCCTGGGCCGCCAGGGACATCGCCTCCAGGTAGACGTTCGTCCGCTCCAGCAGCCCGTCCAGCTCCAGCGGCACGACCTCGACGCGGTCGGTCACGATCAACGCGTGGTCGCCCGCGCCGGAATGGTTCACCACCACGACCGGCCCGTGCGCGGCAGCCTCGCGCAGCCGGGCGAACGGCAGCGGCGCCAGGAAGTCGGCGAACCCCGGCAGCGTCCGGACCTCGGCCACCGCCTCGTCCCACAGCCGTCCCAGCCGCAGGCGCTCCTCCCCGTCCGTGGTGCCGTCGTCCAGGCCCGCACGCGCCGCGTGCAGCCGGGCCGCCAACTCCGGGGCCGCCGCGGTCAGGCCGGTCAGGTCCGCGCGCAGCCGCAGCGCCTGCCCCCACAGCACCGCCTGCCCGCGTTCCAGCAGCTCCAGCGCGTCCTCCGGCCTGCCCAGGGCGACCGCCGCCCCGCAGGCCTCCCTGGCCAGGCCGCGCACGTCGCCCAGCGCCTGCGCCCGCGACTCCAGGTCCAGGCCGTGCCAGGCCAGCGCGGGCAGCAGGTCCACCGCCGAGCGCCAGGCCGCCAGCGCCCCCTCCGTGTCCCCGGCCTCGACCAGCAGGCTCGCCATCGTCACCGCCGCGGTGATCCGCAGCGACGGCGCGACGCTCGTCGACTCCAGCACCTCGCGGCGGGTGGCGATCACCGCGGCCAGCACCGCCGGATCGCCGGACAGGTTCCAGTGCGTGAGCAGCATGTTGCCCAGCTGGGCCAGGTGCCTGCCGCGCGTCGGGTCGCCCATCGGCGTCGCGGCGACCGCGCGCCGCGCCAGCTCCGTCGCCTCCACCAGGTCGTGCTGCTCGCCGGTCGCCGTGAAGCGCATGGCCAGCCCGACGCTCAGGTTCGACAGGTGGATGGCGTGGTTGTGCTCGTCCTCGATCGCGATCGCGGCCCGCGCGTGCTCGATGGCCTTCGCCAGGTCGTCGGGGTCCTCGGTCGACTCGTACTCGGACATGTACAGGGTGCTCAGGTTCGACCGCAGGATCGGCAGGTGTGCGCTGTCCGGCGGGCTGGCCTCCACCGCGGCCACCGCCGCCGACAGCGCCGAGCCCAGATCGCCCGCGGCCCCGGTGTGCACATACCGGAGTCGCAGCGACGCCGCCAGGTTCATCATGCGAACGGGCCACTCCGGGTCACCCACCGGTGTCCGGTTGACCGCGTGCCTGCCATGCCGCAGCGCCTCGTCCAGATCGGGCAACCGCCGCAGCCATTCGTACCGGGTGCCGAACGCGTGCCCGAGCGCGTCCAGCACGTCGACCGACTCCGGATACACCGCCGACAGCTCCCGCAACACGGCGATGGCCTCGTCCGCGTCCGACCACGTCGCCCGCGAGCGCGCGCGGCGGAGCAACCGTTGCGACAACAGCTCCGCGGCCTGTGACCACGTCGGATGCCCGCGCGGAACGGCGAGGAACACGGCCCGCGCCGCCTCGACGGCGGCGTCGATCGTCGCGGAATCGCCGTCCCACCAGAGCGCGGGCGGCGGTTCCGGTGTGGTCGGTCTCCGTCTCCACCATCCGCGCACCGGCACATGGTGACATCGAATCCCCCTACAGTGGTCCTGTTTCGACCCGAGTACGCGGAGAGGACCAATCGAATGGCCGCAGACGTCCCGCACCGGGTCACGACCGCCTTCGAATGGACCGAACGGGCCTTCGAGCTGGTGCGGGCACGGGAGATCGCGGTGCGGACGGTGGTGTCCGACGGCGTGGTGTCCGCGGTGCTGGCCGGACCGTGCCCACGCTGCGGCCATCATCTGGTGGATCGGCAGGTGGGCAGCGCGGTCACCGAGGTGCGCGCGGCGGGCGCGGCGGTCGGGCCGCGGGTCATGGTGCTGGACATCAGCTGCGGGTGCGGGCAGCCGCACGACGGCGCGCCCGACCACGTGACCGGCTGCGGCGTGGCGTTCCGGGTGCAGCTCACGCTGGACGAGGAGCGGGCGTGACCTACCGGCCGCAGCTGCCGGAGCACCCGCCCACCCCGGCCGACCTCGCCGAACGCGACGAGTTCCAGCAGCTGGTCCGGGACTCGCTGCCCCGGGTGCAGGCGAGCGCGGAGAAGTGGCGGACCGGGCTGGCCGCGTTCATCACCCTGGTGACCACCGGGTTCGTGATCAAGGGTCGAGACGTGACCAGCGCGGTGCCCACCGGCTGGCGCGTCGCGATCACCGCCTGCGTGGCGGCAGGCCTGCTGTTGAGCGTGTTCGGCCTCTGGCAGGCCCTGGCCGCGCACGCGGGCGGCCGGTCGCTGTCGCTGACCCTGGACGACATCCGCCACGAGCACGGCTCGGTCCAGGCGTTCCGGGTGGCGACCGCGCGCCGGGCGGCGCGCAGGCTGGACGTGGCCCGCCGGTCGGTGGCCGTCGGGCTGCTGTGCCTGCTGACGGGCGTCGGCCTGACGTGGTGGTCGCCGCCCGCGCCGAGCACGCCGCCCGCGTACGTACGGGTGGAACAGGGAGGGGACAGCACGTGCGGCACGCTCGCCTCGGCGGACGGGCAGACCATGCGGGTCGCCGTGGCGGGACGGTCGGCGCCGGAGACGATCCCGTTCGCCGCGATCACCAACGTGACCGTGGTGGCGTCCTGTTGAGACTCAGTGCGGGAAGGCGCGCGGGGCGCGGGGAATGAGTTCGGCGCGGTGGGACTCGATGGCGCGCACGACGTCCGCTCGCGTCTCGGTGTGCGCCAGTTCGTCCAAATAGGTCACCTGGGCGGCGAGCGCGGGCAGGTCGGCCGCGAAATACAGTGCCATCAACGGGTTCACGAACAGCTCGCTGCCCGCGGTGCGGTCGGTGAAGGAGACATCGCCGAACTCCCCGCGCAGCGCGGCGGCGATCTGGCCGTTGACGATGCTCGGCCGGGACGGTGTGGCGGTTTGGGCGTGCGCGACGGCGTCCAGGTAGGCGCGCGCCTCGGGGGAGGACGACGGGATCGACAGCGCGCCCAGGTAGCCCCCCGCGCGGTCGAGTGCCGCAAGGTTCTCCAGCACGTGCGAATGGCATACGCCGTGGTGGAAGTCGATGCCGAAACCCAGGCACACCACCAGCCGCGTACCGTCGAGTGCGTTCACCGCGGCGAGGCTGGCCATGTCCTCCTCGGGCGTGCCCAGGCCGGTCTCGTCGCCGCGCAGCAGGATGTCGGTGCCGCCGTCGACGAGGACGACGGTGTCCACGCCCAGCGCCGCGACGAGCGCCCGGTAGGCGGCGGTCAGCGGGCGGGCCCCGACGCGGGGGAAGGCGTGCACGGTGGAGGGCAGACCCTGACTGTCGAGCCAGCGGGCCAGGGTTCGCTCGGGGAAGTAGTCGTCGCGGCCCGGACTGTCCGGCCGCACCACCGCGACGTCCGGTGCCACCCGGTCGTCGAGAGCGGTGAGGTCGCTGAACGACAGGTTCGCCAGGTGCACCCGCTTGCCCAGCCGCCGCAGCGCGAACATCAACGGCAGCCCCGCGTACACGTCGAACCCGCCGCCCGCTCCCGCGACCAACACCGACGACGAAGACCGCAGCCGGGTGAACAACGGGGGCTCCACGAGCGAGAACACCCCGCGATCATAGTCCCGGCCGGTATCGCCTATTCCGGTTTCAGACCCGTTCCGCCTCCGCGGGCACGACCTCCACCGGCTCGGCCGCGGGATCGTCGGCCCGCTCGACCTCGATCTTCCAGTTCTGGGTCAGCCCGGCGATCGCGCCGAGCGCGGTCACGATCGGCGCCGCGAGCACCGCGACCACCCCGACGGTGACCGGGATCTGCAACAACGTCCTCCCCTGGTCGTTCTTGATCATGATGCGGCGCACGTTGCCCTCGTGCACGATGCGCTTGACCTGCGCGACCAGCTCCTTGCCGCGGTCCTCGGCCATGGTCGTCCCCCTTCGGTTCCGGTTGACACCTCGACACCAAATGTGCCTGCCGCGGCGGGGTTTGTCATCCACGCCCGCGCGACCGCGGTCCGGATGACGTGGGTGTTTCCAGGTCAACGCGGCGACATCGGAATATTCGGACCACGGCCCGGGGACCGGATCCCGGTTGTGCGCCGAGACCCGGTCCCACCCCTCAGTACGGGCCGGTTTCCCCCCTTGACGCCCATGTTGTCGGTTCCGGCCCGGTCGCCGCGATGCTTTCAGCTACGATTGAAGGGAACCGGGGAGGGGAGAATCCGGTGCTCCGACTGCGCTGCACCCCCGACGACCTGCTGCGCGTCACGATCGCCCGACACCCGGCACCCCTGGCCGAGCTGACGATGGCCGTCCAGATGCTGCAACGCCGCGACCCCGACCCGCTGTTCGCCCCGTGGCGTGCCCGCGTCGCGCGCACGTTGCCCCGTCGGGCAGGCCCCCTGTTCACCCTCATCTCACCGCTGGGCGCGGGCCCGTACTTCCTCGACCCGCCGAGCCCGACCGCCGACGAGGGCATGGCCGGCGTGCTGGAGACCGGGGTCGACGAGGTCCGTTCGGAACTGCGCCGCATGTGCGCGATCGACCGACCGCTGACCCCGTGGGTCCGTCGACTGGGGGAGCGCGACCGCGAGGCGTGGGACGATCTGGAAGCGGCCTTGTGGACCGGTTACCACGCCATCCTCGCCGCCGACTGGCCGCGCATCCGCGCGGGATTCCACGCCGAGACCGCTTTCCGCTCCCGCATGCTCGCCCGCCACGGACTGCACGCCACTTTGGCGAGCCTCGGCCCGGCCCTGCGTTGGCACGGAACCACACTGGAAGCCGACTTTCCGCGTGACGTGGATCTGGACCTGGGTGGCCGTGGTCTCGTCCTCCGGCCTTCCCTGCTGTGGCGAGGACATCCACTCGCCGCCCATGAACCGAGCGGCGCGACCGTCCTCATCTATCCCGCCCTCACGCCGTTGCCGCTCCTCCAAGCGACCGACCCCGCGACGGATTCCCTGGGCGCCTTGCTCGGCATCACCCGTGCGAACGCCCTTCGGCTCCTGGATCGGGAACTGACCACCACCGACCTGGCCCGCGACCTGTCGGTGACGGTCGCCGCCGCGTCCATGCAGGCGAAGACGCTGCGGGAGGCGGGCCTGATCACCTCGCGTCGGGAGGGGAAAGCCGTCTGGCACCAACGCACCCCGCTCGGCTTCGACCTCCTGGCGGGCGGTTCCTGACCGATGTCGAGGATGCACAAGCATTCGGGCAGGCGAACGCCGGAATCGGCTAAGGGCGGCCGTTGAGAAGTCGAGTGGCGAGGTGGTCTACCAAGGGTGCCAGGGTTTCCCGGTCGGCGGCGGCCAGGGCGTGGGTGCCGATCTTCTCGCGGAGAAAGCCGATGCCGATGATCAGGGCGGCGAGTAGTTCCGCGCGGACCGCCGCGTCCGGGCCGTCCAGGCGGGTGGCGAGGTGGCTGCCGAACAGGGTACCGATCCTGTCTCGGATCAACGTGCGGATCGTCTCGTCGTTGGCGGCCGTCATCACCGCGGTCAGGCCGGAGCGCATGGGGTTCTCCGGGTCGAGCATTCGGTCCAACAGCACCAGGGGGAGGTCGGCGAGGGGGGTGTCGGTGAACAGGTCGTCGACCTCGCTCATGCTGTCGCCGACGGCCTCGGTGAGGAGTTTCTCCTTCGAGCCGAAGTACCGGTAGACCAGTGCCTGGTTGACGCCCGCCGCGGCGGCGATGTCGCGGGTGCTGGTGCCCTCGACGCCGTGTTCGGTGACCAGGGCGCGGGCCGCGTCCAGCAGGGCCCGGCGGGTGGCGGTGGCGTCGCGGCGGCGGGGGGTGGTGGTCATGGCGTCCGTTCGTCGGGTGACGACTTGAGTGTAGACCAGGCAAAACACACTGTGAGGGTGTTCACCGGGCGGTTGGTAGTCAGTCGTTGACTTACCCCCGGTCGCCGACCTACCGTGTAAGTCGTCAGGTGACTACAAACGGGAGGTCCGGTGTCCATCACCGAGGTTCGGAGCGGCGCCGGAACCGGCAGGCGGGGGCGGGCCGAGTCGCATCCCAAGGCGGTGCTCGCGGTCCTCGCGCTGTCGACCTTCGCGGTGGTGGTCATGCAGAGCATGGTCATGCCGGTGCTCTCCGGCCTGGCCGGGTCGCTGCACGTCAGCATGACCGACATCTCGTGGGTGGTGACCGCGAACATGCTGGCCGCGGCCGTGCTCACGCCGCTGCTCGGCTCCCTCGGCGACGCACTCGGGCGCAAGCGGGTGCTGATGGTCACCCTTGCCCTGACCACGCTCGGATCAATCCTGGTCGCCATGTCCGACTCGATGGCGATCGTGCTGGTCGGGCGGGTGTTGCAGGGCGCGGGCTTCGCCGCCATGCCGTTGGCCATCGGTATCGTCCGGGCGATCTTCCCGGTGCACCAGGTGCCGTCCAGCCTCGCCATGCTCAGTGCGTTGACCGGCGTCGGCGCGGGCGCCGGGCTGTTGTTCTCCGGGCTGCTGGTGCAGGCGGGCATCACCGCCCAGGGCATGTTCTGGATCTCTGCCGCGGTCACCGCGCTCGGCCTGCTCGGCACCGCCGTCCTCATCCACCTGCCCGAACGCGCCTCCGCGTTCCGGATGGACGGCTGGGGCCTGCTCACCCTCAGCGGCGGCCTGGTCTGCCTGGTGCTCGGCATCAACCGTGGCCCGAGCTGGGGCTGGGGCTCGGCGCGCGTGCTGGGGCTGTTCGCGGGCGCGGTCGTGTTGCTGGTGGTGTGGGTGTTCGTGGAGCGGCGCGTGCGGCAGCCGCTGATCGACATCTCGATGATGCGCACGCCGGTCGTCCTCGGCACCAACCTCACCGCGTTTCTCACCGGTGCGGGCATGTACGGGGCGTTCGTGCTGGTGCTCCAGTTCGTGCAGACCCCGGGGAAGTTCGGCTACGGCTTCGGCCTCGACGCCCTCGGCGCGGGCCTGACCCTGCTGCCGCTCACCGCGGGCACGCTCGTCGCCGCGGCGGGCGTGTCCGTCCTCATCCGACGCATCGGTCCCAAGTGGCCGATGTTCATGGGCACCGTGGTCGCCGCACTCACTTTCGCCTTCCTGCTGGTCTGGCACGATGAGCACTGGCACTTCTACCTCGGCACCGGCCTGCTCGGCCTCGGGCTCGGTCTGGCGTTCGGCGCCACCCCGACCCTGCTCAACAGCGGTGTCCGACCCGAACAGACCAGCGTCGCCAACAGCGTCAACTCGACGCTGCGCTCGATCGGTGGCTCCATCGGCACCTCGATCGCCGCCGCCATCCTCGCCGCGAACACCCTGCCCCTGGTCCCACTACCCACTGTGGACGCCTACGTCACGGCCTTCGCCGTCTCCGGTGCCATCTGCGTGCTCGCCATCATCGCCGCGGCCGCCGTCCCTTATCGACACCGGACAGTGGCGGCGTGATGACCATCGCGACCACCACCGGTCCACTACAGATGGACGACCGTCCGCGCAGACGCATGCGCCGCATCGTTGGGGGCGATGGTGGTGCGTCGGTGGTGACCGCCGAGAGTCCACCACGGACAGATGTTCATCCGCGCAAACGTCTGCGGCGGATCGTCGGATGGCTGGTCGTGCTCGTAGCCGCCGGTGTCGCGCTGGTGTCGCTGCGGCACAAGCTGCCGGACTTCACGGGCTTCCTGGACGCCGTGCGGGCGGCGAACCCGTGGTGGCTGGTGGCCGCCGCGGCCGCGGAGATCGTGTCGATGCGGATGTTCGCCCGCCAGCAGCGCCGTCTTCTGCGCGCGTTCGGCGTCTCCATGACCCTGCGTCGAGCCGTCGCGATCACCTACGCCCGCTCGGCGATCTCCGCCACCGCCCCCGCGGGCGCCGCCGTGTCCGCGGCGTTCGCCCTGCACCAGTTCCGTCGGGTGCGCGCGGACGCGGCCGTCGCCGCCACCGTCATGATCCTGTCCGGCGTGGCATCGATGTGCGGCCTGGTCCTGCTCTACGGCATCGCCGCGGGCGCCACCGCCCTCCAGAACCTCGACCTGGTCGTCGTCCTCGCCGCCGCGGCACTGATAACGGTGACCGCCGGACTCCTCGCCCACCACCGCACCCACCATCCGCACCCGCGCAAGCCGCGCACCCCCGCGTACGAAGGCGGCCGGATCCGGACCGCGCTGGCCCCGGCGCTGGACGCCCTGCGCGCCGCGCGGACCGTTCCCGCCCGGCACTGGCTCGCCGTCATCGCCGCGGCCGCCACCAACTGGTTCGCCGATCTCATCTGCCTGATCGCCGTCGCGCACGCCTTCGCTTTCCCCGGCCACGACTGGGAAATCGCCGCCGTCTACCTCGCCACCCAGGTCGTCCGACAGATCCCGCTGACCCCCGGCGGCATCGGCCTGATCGAGACGAGCCTGCTCACCGGCCTGCTCGCCATCGGCGCCGACCCCGCCACGGCCGCCGCCACCGTGCTGGGCTACCGGGTGCTCAGCTTCTGGCTGGTCCTCCCCGCGGGCCTGGTCGCGGGCGTCGGGCTGCGCCGCGCACCCCGGTAGCGTCGCGCCATTTTACGGGAACCCCGGGGTTCTATTGTGGACATTCTTCGACCCGCCCCGGCTTGCCCGGCCAATTCGCCGAATAAACTGATTGTGACAAGGCTCACGGACGGTAATGATCGGCATGCCACCCGATCGGCCTATTGAGTTAATCTTCGCGACTTGAGATGGTCACAAACAGGCCCGTTGGTTATTGACGAAATGCGCGCCGACCCCGGGGCCTGGTGGCGGGCGCCGACCGGGAGGTTCTGGGGGGATCACCGAAACGCCCGCGCGTTCGAGCGCGAGGCGGTGTTCTGCCATGGGCGGAAACCGGCGGGCGGACCCGGGGCGACCCGTGGGCATCACGCGCGATCGCACAACAACAGCTTTGGGGGGAAGACAGGTGTCAGAGTTCTACGTCGTGCCCGGCCCGGTGGCCGACCGGGTCCTGCGGGCGTCCCGGACCACCGTGGCCGAGCTGGTGCGCGAGACGTACCTGCTGCACGAGGCGGGCGCGAGCATCAACCCGGACAGCTACTTCCTGCGGTTCCCGGACAAGCCGAACTCCCGGGTGATCGCCCTGCCCGGCTATCTCGGCGGCCCGGTCGACAAGATCGGCATGAAGTGGATCGCCAGCTTCCCGGACAACGTCTCCGCAGGCAGGCCGCGTGCGTCCGCGGTGCTGCTGCTCAACGACCACGCCACCGGTTACCCGCTGGCCTGCCTGGAGTCCGCGGGCATCAGCGCCGCTCGCACCGCGGCCTCGGCCGCCCTGGCCGCCCGGTATCTCAAGCCCGCCGACGCGCGGACCGTGTCGTTCGTCGGTTCCGGCGTCATCGCCCGGACCATCGCCGACTACTTGCCGACCGCGGTCCCGGAGCTCACGGACGCCGTGGTCCACGACCTCGTCCCGGCGAGCGGGGCGAACCTGGTCCGTCACCTGGGGCGCTCGCTGGACGCGCGGTTCACCGAATCGCTGGACGAGGCGCTGACCGCCGATATCGTCGTCTTCGCCACCACCGCGCCGACCCCGTACGTCGGCCCGGATGTGGACTTCCGCCCCGGTCAATTGGTGCTCAACATTTCTTTGCGCGATATCGCCCCGGAGATTCTGCTCAGGTCGAACAACGTCCTTGACGATATCGACCACTGCCTCAAGGCCGAGACGTCCCCGCATCTGGCGGAACGACTTTCCGGTAATCGGGAATTCATCCAGGGGACGATCGGTGGTGTGGTGCGCGGCGAGGTCGACCCGGATCCGGGTCGGGCGACGGTGTTCTCGCCGTTCGGTCTCGGCGTGCTCGACATCGCCGTCGGCTCGTTCGTGCTGGAGCAGGCGCGCGCGTCCGGCGAGGCCATCGTGATCGAGGACTTCATCGGCGAGGTGACACGCTGGTGACCGCGCCACCGGCCACCTACGCGCTGATCGGCTGCGGCCCGCGCGGGATGAACGTGCTGGAGCGCTTCATCTTCCACGCCACCCGTGACCCGCTGCGGCGACCGATCACGCTGCACATCGTCGACCCCGCCGCCGTCGGGCCGGGGATCCACGGCGACCAGCCGGACTACCTGCTGCTCAACACCATCGCCACCCAGCTGACCACCTTCGTCGACGACGACATGGTCGACGAGGGCGGCGTCCGCGGCCCCTCGTTCTACCAGTGGGTCCGCAGGCGCGGCACCCTCGTCACCGCCGACACCGGCGAGACCCGACCCGCCCGGCCGACCGACCACCTGCCGCGCAGGCTCCTCGGCGAGTACCTGTCCTGGGCGTTGCCGCAGCTGCTCGACGTCTGCCCGCCCTGGCTGGAGATCCGCCTGCACGACAGCACCGCGACCGCCGTCGACCGCCTGCCCGACGGCCGCGAACAGGTCACGACGGCCGACGGCACCACCGTCCCGGTCGACGCCGTCCTGCTCTGCGTGGGCCACACCGGCACACCGGCACCGCGACCGGCCCACCCGGACGTGCCCGACTCCGCGTGGATCGCCACTCCGTACCCGCTGCCGGACACGACGGCCGACATCGCCGCGGGGGAGCGGTTGGGCATCCTCGGCTGCGGCCTCACCGCCATGGACGTCATCGCGGCCCTGACCGTCGGCCGCGGCGGCCGCTACGAGAAGGACGATGGCGGCCTGCGCTATCTCCCCAGCGGCGACGAACCCGAACTCGTGCTCATCACCCGCACCGGCCACCCGGCCCGCGCCCGCCCGCGCCCCTACCAGGCGGGTCCCATCCCGCCGCGATACCTCACCGTGGATGCGTTGCGAGAGGCCCGCGCGCGCAAGGAAGACGGCCGCCTGAACCTCCTGCGCGACGTGCTTCCCCTGGTACAACAGGAGATGCGCCACCGAGTCCGCGCACTCGTCGGCCCGGACGAGGCAGAACAGGCCGAAAACCGTGTACTGTCGGCATGGGACGCGCCGGTACCCGATACCGCACTGTCCGATGTGGACTCCTATCACGCCTGGTTCGTCGACCGGGTAAGGCAGGACCTGGCCGAGGCCCACCGCGGCCTGGACGCCAGTCCGCTCAAGGCCGCCTTCGAGGTTCACCGCGACCTCCGCGAGGTGCTGCGCCGGGCGGTCGACGGCAGCGGCCTGGACGACCGCGCCGACTTCTTCGGCGCCTTCGCCGCCGAGATCAACCGCAACGTCATCGGCCCCCAGCTCGACCGCAACGAGGAGCTCCTGGCCCTCGTCCGGGCAGGCGTGCTGAGCCCGGGACTCGGCCCGATGAGCGGCCTCACCTGGTCGGACGGCCATTGGCTGCTCGGCTCCACCACCCTGGCCACCCCGACCACCACCACCCTGCGCCGCGTGATCCGCGGCTTCTCCCCGTCCCCGACGATCAGCCGCTCCACCAACCCGGTCGTCCGACAGCTGCACGCGACCGGCAGGCTGCGCCCGGTCGCCGCGGGCGACACCGAGCTCGGTGCCCACGTCGACGCCGACGGGTTCGCGGTCGACGAGCACGGCCCGCAGCCGACCCTGGCCGTCCTGGGTCCGCTCGCCGAGGGATCCAGCTACTACAACCACTACGTGACCTCGCCCGGCGCCCCGTCGCGCGCGACCGCCGACGCCGACCGGGTCGTCAGATCCGTGCTGTCCGTCCTCGACCGCCAAGTCGCTCTCCTCTGACCAAGCCGACCTCAGGAGTGGTTTCCCGTGCCCGGCCCACACAGCACCTACCTGGTGATCAGCCCGCCGCGCAGCGCGTCGACGGCGTTGTCCCGCGTCATCTGGAACAACCCCGGCGTGCGGTACTACTCGCACGAGCCCTACGAGTCGACGTACTTCCGCGGCCTCGACCGGGCCGAGGCGTCGGCGGCGCTGGCGAACCCGCTCGACCTCGCCGACGTCGTCGGCGCGAAGACCGGGGACGGCCTGCTGGTCAAGGAGATCAGCTTCCAGCTCGGCGACAACCTGCCCGACCTGCTCGCCCGCACCGCGCACCCGGTGGTGTTCCTGCTGCGCGACCCGCGGCTGACCATCGCCTCCCGCCGCCGGGTGAAGGAACTCCAGTCGCAGCCGCCGGACTTCCCGCTGGTGGAGACCGGATGGCACGATCTCGTCGCGCAGATCGACCACTGTCGCGCGCACGACGTCGAGCACCTCGTCATCGACGCGTTCGACTTCCGCTCCGACCCGGCGCCGATCCTCCGCAGCCTGGTCGAGGCCTGGGGGCTCGACTTCGACCCGGCCCAGCTGAGCTGGCAGCCGCGCCCCGGGCTGAACCTGAGCAACCACCGGGTCGGCGGCGTCGACCACTACTTCACCCGCGTCCTGCACAGCCGGGGCCTGGAGCTGCCCGTCGAGGTGCCCATCCCGGTCGCGGACTTCCCGGCCGACCGCGGCCTGCGCGACCACGTCCGCTGGGCGATGGACCAGTACGAACGGCTGCGGGCGGCGCCCGAGTTCCGTACCGGAGCGGAAGCCGCCCACCGCTGACGCGGCCACCGCAAGGCAACCAGGGGGAAGTCGTGCCCATCGTCACTGCCGCCGAAGACCTCGTCGTCGATGACGTCTACGTCGACCTGCGGTCCGTACTCGGCCGCGAGCTCTACCTCAAGTGCGAGAACTTCAACTTCGCGGGCTCGGTGAAGCTCAAGGCCGCCCGGTCCATGCTGGACGACGCCGAGCGTTCCGGCGTGGTCACCGCGGACTCGGTGCTCGTCGAGTCCTCCTCCGGCAACCTGGGGATCGCGCTGGCCATGCTCGCCGCCAGCCGCGGCTACCGGTTCGTCTGCGTCATCGACCCGCGGGCGAACCCCGGGGTGCGGCGCATGGTGGAGAGCATGGGCGGCGAGGTCGTCCTGGTCACCCAGCTGGACGAGACCGGTGGCTACCTGGGCAGCCGGATCCGCGCCGTGCAGGAGCTGTGCGAGGCCAACCCGGACCACGTCTGGCTCAACCAGTACGCCAACCCGGAGAACTGGCGCGCCCACTACCGGCACACCGCGCCCGCGCTGGTCCGCCAGTTCCCGTCGGTGGACTACGTGTTCATCGGCGCGGGCACCACCGGCACGCTGATGGGCTGCGCCAGATACTTGCGCGACCTCGCGCACAAGGCCAAGGTCATCGCGGTGGACACGGTCGGCTCGGTCACCTTCGGCGGTGCGGCGGGCCCCCGCTTCCTGCCCGGCCTCGGCACCAGCAGGCGGCCGGAGCTGGTCGACGAGGCCGTGGTCGACGAGGTGGTCATGCAGGACGAGCGTGCGGCCGTGCGGATGTGCCACCGGCTGGCCGGGCGCGGGTTCCTGTTCGGCGGCTCCACCGGCACCGTGCTGGCCGCCGCCGAGCGGTACCTGAAGGACCTGCCGGACGACGTCACCGCGGTGGCCATCTCGCCGGACCTCGGCGACCGCTACCTCGACACCCTCTACGACCGGTCCTGGGTGGAGGAGCGCTTCCCCGGTTGCCTGTCGCCGCTGCGCCGGGCACCGCGGCACGAGCTGCAGAAGACGTTCGTATGACCACGCTGCACGACGAATGGGGGTACTCGATGAGCACCGACATCGGGCCACGGCGGGACGACCTGCCGCCGATGGCCGAGCACGACGTGCGGGACCGGGGCGCGACCGTGTGGTTGACCGGTCTGCCCAGCTCCGGAAAGTCCACCATCGCCCGCGCCGTCGCCGCCCGGCTGCGCGCGGCCGGGCACCGGGTGGAGGTTCTCGACGGCGACGAGTTCCGCGCGAAGCTGTCCACCGGGCTGGGTTTCTCCCGCGCCGACCGTGACCTCAACGTCTATCGCGTCGGCTGGGTCGCGCAGTTGTTGGCGCGCAACGGGGTCAAGGTGCTGGTGCCCGTCATCGCGCCCTACGCCGACGCGCGCGCCGTGATCAGGGAGCAGCACCTCAGCGAGGGAACGCCATATCGCGAGGTGCACGTCGCCACGCCGTTGGAGATCTGCGCGCGGCGGGACGTGAAGGGCCTGTACGCGCGGCAGCGCACGGGCGAGATCAGCGGACTGACCGGAGTGGACGACCCCTACGAGGTCCCCGGCACCCCGGACCTGCGGCTGCGTACGCACGAGGAGACTGTGGAGGAGTCCGCCGGACGCGTGCTGGCGGAAATGAAGACGTGGGGTCTGCGGTGACCTCCTTCGCCGACCGGACCACGACCCGGGACCCCGCCACGAACCCCGACCAGCTCGACGCGCTGGAGGCGGAGGCGGTCCACATCATCCGGGAGGCGGTGGCCGAGGGACGCGCGCCCGCGCTGCTGTTCTCCGGCGGCAAGGACTCGGCGGTGCTGCTGCACCTGGCCCTGCGCGCGTTCGCCCCCGCCCGGCTGCCGTTCGGGCTCCTGCACGTCGACACCGGCCACAACTTCCCCGAGGTGATCGCCTACCGGGACGCGGTGGTGCGGCGGCGCGGGCTGGACCTGGTGGTCGCGAGCGTGCAGGAGTGGATCGACGACGGCAGGCTCGCCGAGCGGCCCGACGGCCTGCGCAACCCGCAGCAGACCCGGCTGCTCCTCGACGCCGTGGCCACGCACCGCTTCGACGTGTTGTTCGGCGGCGCGCGCCGCGACGAGGACCGCGCCCGCGCCAAGGAACGCGTGTTCTCCGTGCGTGACGGTTTCGGCGGCTGGGATCCCCGTCGGCAGCGCCCCGAGCTGTGGCGGCTCTACAACGGGCGGCTGCGTCCCGGCGAGAACCTGCGCGTGTTCCCGCTGTCCAACTGGACGGAGGAGGACGTCTGGAGTTATGTCGTGCGGCACGCGGTGGAACTGCCGTCGATCTACTTCGCCCACACGCGCGCGGTCTTCCGCCGCGACGGGATGCTGCTGGCGCCCGGCGCGTGGGGTGGCGACGGTGAAGACCTGCACACCCGCACGGTCCGGTACCGCACGGTGGGGGACATGTCGTGCACCGGCGCCGTCGAGTCGACCGCGACCACGGCCGAGGAGGTGCTGCGCGAGGTGCGCGAGAGCGTGCTGAGCGAACGCGGCGCCACCCGGGCCGACGACCGGCTGTCCGAGTCCGCGATGGAGGACCGCAAGCGGGAGGGGTACTTCTGATGACCGGCACGCTCTCCGACGTCCGACTGCTGCGGCTGGCCACCGCGGGCAGCGTCGACGACGGCAAGTCCACCCTGGTCGGGCGGCTGCTGCTGGACTCCGACTCGGTGTTCGCCGACCAGTACGACGCGCTGGCGGCCACCGGGACCGTCGACCTGGCGCTGCTCACCGACGGCCTGCGCGCCGAACGCGAGCAGGGCATCACCATCGACGTGGCCTACCGCTACTTCTCCACCGCGACCCGCCGGTTCGTGCTCGCCGACACGCCGGGGCACGTGCAGTACAACCGCAACACGATCAGCGGCATGTCCGCCGCCGACGTGGCGGTGGTGCTGGTCGACGCGCGCCGGTCGGTGCAGGACCAGACACGCAGGCACCTGGCCACGGCCGCGTTGCTGCGCGTGCCGCACGTGGCCATCGCGGTCAACAAGATGGACGCCGTCGACTACCAGGCCGACCGGTTCACCCAGGTCGCGGAGGACGTGCTCGGGTGCGCCTGGCAGCTGGGCGTGGCGGATCCGGTGGTGATCCCGGTGTCCGCGCTGGCCGGGGACAACATCGTGCGTCGGTCGTCCACAATGGACTGGTATGGCGGGCCGACGCTGCTGGAGCACCTGGAGCGCGTCCCGGTCACGCCGATCCGGTCGACGGGTGGCGCGGCGCGGCTGTCCGTGCAGTGCGTGCTCAAGGACGACGGTGGCGCCGGTGATGTCGGCCGCTCCTACGCGGGTCGGTTGACGTCCGGGCCGTTGGCCGTCGGCGACGAGGTCGTGGTGCTGCCGTCCGGCCGGTCCACGCGGGTCCGCGCGCTCGGCAAGCTGGGCGCGCCGGTGGACTCGGCGTTCCCCGGCGACTCGGTGGAGGTCACGGTGGCCGATCACGTGGACGTGTCCCGGGGTGACCTGATCGCTCGTCCGGCCGCGCCCTCGCTCGTGGACTCGTTCCGGGCGGTGGTGTGCGCGGTGTCCGAGCGCGCGGTGCGGCCCGGTGAGCATGTCCTGGTCAAGCACGGCACGCGCACGGTCCGCGCGCTGCTGCACGAGATCCACGCCGGTCTCGACCTGGCCTCGCTGCGGTACCTGCCGGGGCTGGGCGCGGTCGCGGGCAACGACATCGCGCTGGTCACCGTGCGCACGGCGGAGCCCCTCCCGGTCGAGGACCACGCCGACGACCGGGAGACCGGCTCGTTCCTGCTGCTCGACCCGGACGACGGCGGCACACTCGCCGCGGGCATGGTCGGCGCGGCGACCGATCGGCGTGCGGACGATCCGCGGTGATCGACCCGGCGATCGTGGCGGCGGGGTTCGTGCTGGGCGGCGTCATCGGCCTCACCGGCATGGGCGGCGGCGCGTTGCTGACCCCGCTGCTGGTCGGCGTGTTCCACATCCCGCCCGGCCTCGCGGTCGCCTCCGACCTGGTCGCGTCGGCGCTGATGAAGCCGTTCGGGGCGGCCATCCACCTGCGGTCCAGGACGGCCGACATCTCCGTGGTCCGGTGGCTGGTGGTCGGGTCCGTGCCGACCGCCTTCGCCGCGCCGATCCTGGCCGGGCAGCTGTTCGGCCATGGCCTGGACGAACAGGTGTTGCGCCTGGTCATCGGCGTGATGGTGGTGCTCAGCTCGCTGCTGGGGCTGGTGCGCACCGCGTGGACGATCCGGGAGCGGCGCCGGGGCGCTGCCCCGACCAGGGAACCCAGGCGGGCGGCGATCTGCGCGCTGGGGGCGGTCGCGGGCCTGCTGGTCGGGCTGACGTCGGTGGGCTCCGGGTCGCTCGTGTCGGCCGGTCTGGTGCTGCTAGTGGTGCGACCCAGAACGTCGGCCGTGTATCGGCGGGTCCACGGCGTGGCTGGCGGTGCCGCCGGGACGGCCTCGTACTGGATGTACTTGGTCGTTTCCGGCGGTGCCGTCAGGCACGTCGTGGGCGGGTCGAGACATGGTCGACGTTCTGGGTCGCACCACTAGTACCGTCGATGGCGGGCGGACGGCTGAGCGCGACCGACCTCGTGCAGGCGGTGCCCATGGTGTGGGCGGCCGCCCTGGGACACCTGGTGGTCGGCGAGTTCGACCTGGGCGTCACCTCGTCGGTGGTCATCGGCGGCGTGCCGGGCGTGGTCATCGGCAGCCTGGTCGCGGCACGGGCGCGCGGCGGCTGGCTCAAGTCGGTGGTGCTGGCCCTGCTGATGTTCTGCGGCCTGTCGATGCTCGGCGCGCCGTTCGTGCTGGCGGGCATCGTGGCGGCCGGGGCCAGGCTGGCGAACCACCTGCTGGGCAGCGCGCCCGCGGTCGACGGACAAATACCCGAACACAGGTAGGCGACATGGATCTCACCGGACTCTCCGACCACCTCTTCGCCGCGGAACTGGCACGGCGGACCGGACAACGGCTACAGCGGTTCCGCGCCGAGCACACCGGCTTGTCCGGACGCGAGCTGGGCCGTGCAGGCGACGCGGCGGGGCAGGCCTTCATCGCCGAGCAGCTCGCCCGGTACCGACCGGGCGACGGGGTGCTGTCCGAGGAGGCGCCGGACGATGCGGCGCGGCTCGGGCAGCGGCGGGTGTGGATCGTGGATCCGCTGGACGGGACCAAGGAGTACGGCCTGGGGGACCGGCCGGACTGGGCGGTGCACATCGCGTTGTGGGCGGACGGCATCACGGCCGCGGCCGTGGCGGTGCCCGAACTGTCCTTTGTGTACTCGACGGCCGACCCGGTCCCGGCGTCGCCACCCGAGCCGAAGCTGCTGGTCAGTGCCACCCGGCCACCCGATGCCGCGGTCACCGTCGCCGCCGAGCTGGGCCTGACCCTGACCGGGATGGGCTCGGCCGGGGCGAAGACGGCCGCGGTGATCCGGGGCGAGGCCGTGGGGTACCTGCACGCAGGCGGCCAGTGGGAATGGGACTCCGCGGCCCCGGTCGGCGTCGCCCTGGCCGCGGGCCTGCACGCCTCCCGCGCCGACGGGTCGCCGCTGGCCTACAACCGGCCGAACCCGTACCTGCCGGACCTGCTGATCTGCCACCCGGCCCACGCCTCGGCGATCACCGAGCTGGTCGCCGGGGCCTGACCGAAGGGGAAAGGATGAAGCCGTTCCAGGACCCGGTCGGCGGAATGTCCACTGTGGAGTGGGAAGCGCTGTCGGCCGACCGGCTGTACTCGTCATACCGATGGCTCGACCTGACCGCGTCCTCGATGGCGGGAGCCGTGCATGGCCGGACCCCCGCCGGTGCCCTGGCCGCGATGCCGATCTCGGTGGCCGACGACGGACTCGGGGATTTCTACCGCTGGTCCGACCAGCTCGCTCCCCGTGGCCTCGTGGCGCCCCCGGCGTCCGGGGTGTTGGTCGGTCCGCGTCGGGGCTACCAGTCGCACCTGTTGTCCTCGCCAGGGGCCGACCCGGTGGCGGCGGCCGCGACCGTGCTCGATGGACTGTCCTCTCTGGACGACGTGCCCGATGGCGCGCCCCGGGTCGGGATGTATCTCGACACGGCGTCCGTGGTGGCGTTCCGTTCGGCGGGCGTGCGCTCGTTGCCGGTGTTGCTGCGCGCGGACGCCTGGATCCCGGTACCGGACGGAGGCTGGGACGACTGGCTCCGCTCGCTGCCCAGCCGCAGCCGCGCTGAGCTGGTCCGCCGCGAACGCCGCAAGTTCGAGGCGGTGGGCTACGAGGTCACCGACCACCCACTGTCCGATTGGGTCGATGTGGTCGGCCAGTTGCTGACCAACACCGAGGCCAAGTACGGCCACTCCACCGACCCGGCCGCCCGCCGCGCCTTCCTGGGCAGGCAGGCGGACTGCATGGGCCCCGCCGCCCGCGTCCTGCTGTGCGCCCGACCGGGTGAGCCCCCCGTCGGCTACTGCCTCTACTACCTGTGGGGCGACACACTGTTCCTCCGCTCCGCCGGCTTCGACTACTCGCGCCTGCACAACGCCGCCGAGTACTTCAACCTCGTCTACTACCTGCCGGTCCGCATCGCTGCCGAGGCCGGTGCCCACTGGATCCACGCGGGCGTCGAGGCAGCGGAGGCCAAGGCCATGCGCGGCGCCCAACTCCGTCCACTGTGGCTCCTGGAACTCTCCGACGGCGTCCTGTCCGACCAGGACGACGCGATCCGCGCCGCCAACACGGCCCTGGTCACCGAACTCACGGGATCCTCCTCGGCCGTCCGCACGGCCTGGTGCACCACCGCCGCCGACGACTTCGGCATCACCCCGACCGAGCCCGCATGATCGGCGGATTGCCCCGGGAGTTCGGGAAGGTCTGGTTGAGTCACGCGCTGACCCAGACCGCGACCAAGTGCGTCGCGATCGTGCTGCCGTTGCTCGCCGTGGTGTCGTTCGACGCGACCCCGGCCGAGGTCGGTGTGCTGAACGCCGCGCAGACCGTGCCGTTGTTCCTGTTCACCCTCCTGGCCGGTGCCTGGCTGGACAACCACTCACGCAGGCCGAACCTCCTGGTCGCCCACATCGCGCGCGGCGCCGTGCTTCTCGCCGTCCCGGGCCTGGCGTTCGCGGACGACGCCGGGATCTGGCTGCTGTGCGTCGTCGCGTTCGTGGCCGGGGCGTTCACCGCGTTGGGGGACGTCACCTACCCGGTGTACATCCCGGCGCTGGTCGGGACCGATCAACTTGTCGCCGCCAACAGCAGGCTGGAGGTGATCAGCTCGCTCGCCCAGGTGGCCGCCCCCGGGTTCGGCGGTGTGCTCGTGGGCGCGCTCGGCGGCAGCTGGTCGGTCACCCTGGTCGCCCTGCTCTACCTCGGTGGTGCCACGGCCGTGTTCCTCATCCGCACACCGGAGGGGTTCACGCCGCGAGAAGGGCCGCGCGGGCGGTTGCTGTCGAACATCGCGGTCGGCGCCGGATTCCTGTTCCGCACGCCGATGTTGCGCCTGCTGGCCATGGAGGCGGCCTGGTTCAACCTGTTCGAGCAGGCCGTCGTCACCGTCTACCTGGTGTTCGCGGTGCGCGAGCTGCACCTGTCGCCGGGGGAGTTGGGGCTCAGCATGGGGATCGGCGCGGTCGGCGCGGTGCTCGGTTCCGGGTTCGCGCGCAGGCTCGGGCGGGCGGTCGGCATGCACCGGGTGTTGATCGGCGGCATGGCGGCGGCCAGCGTCGCCCCCGCGCTCATCCCGTTGGCGAGCCCGGCGCCCATGGTGTTCGGCGGGGTGTCGTTCGTGCTCTACGGCTTCGGCCTGTCGATGTTCAACGTCTTCAGCGTGTCGATGCGGCAGCGCATCACCCCGCCGGACCTGCTCGGCCGGGTGACCGCCACGTTCCGCTTCGTCGCGTTCGGCACGATCTGGGTCGGCGCGCTGGTCGGCGGCGGACTCGGCGAATGGCTGGGCCTGGCCACGACCCTGTGGATCGCGGTGGCCGCGCTGCTCGCGGGCTGGGCGATCTTCGCGTTCCGGTTCCTGGCGTTGCGGCGAACCGATCAGGAAGTGCACACGCACACCGAATCATTGGTGGGATAGGGGAATCTCGTGATGGGCAGTCTCGCGTTCGTGGAGAGCAATCTGACGGGTACCGGCATGCGCGCCTTGCGCTTCGCCCACGAATCCGGTTGGCGGACATTGTTCGTCACCGCGGACCTAAGCATGTACACAAAGGACGCTGCGGCGGCCGCCACGATCGACGAATGCGCCGACGAGATCGTGGAATGCCCGAGCACCATCGACCCCGACCTGGTCGAGAAGCACCTCCTGGACCACCGCGACGACCTGGTCGGCGTCCTGACCGTCGGCGAGTACTACGTCCCGGTCGCCACCGAGGTCGCCGCCCGGCTCGGCCTTCCCGGCCTGTCCCCGGCCGCGGCCCTGCTCGCCAGGAACAAGCTGGAAAGCCGCCGCGCGTGTTCGGCCGCGGGTGTGCCGGTGCCCGCGTTCGGTTTCGCCGGGAATGCCGTGGAAACGGCCGAGGTGCTGGCCCGGACCGGCCTGCCCTGCGTGGTGAAGCCGGTCGACGAATCGGCGAGCGTGGGGGTGTCGTTGTGCCGCGGCGAGGGCGAGGTGACGGCCCGGATCATCGAGTTGTCCGCGTCGGACCGCAACTCGCGCGGACAGCGACACACGCCGGGCGGCCTGATCGAACAATGCGTGTTCGGCCCGGAAGTCAGCGTGGAAACGGTGACGTACCAAGGAAAGCACACCGTTCTCGGCGTCACCGAGAAGTCCGTCGGCCAGGTCCCGTGGTTCGTCGAGACCGGCCACACGTTCCCGTCCGCCCTGCCCCCGACCGTCACCGAACCCGCGGCCGCCGTCGCCCTCGCCGCCCTGGACGCGATCGGCTTCGACTTCGGCGCCGCCCACACGGAGCTCAAGCTCACCGCCGACGGCCCGGTGCTCATCGAGATCAACCCGCGCACCCCCGGCGACCACATCCCCACCCTGGTCCGCAACGCCACCGGCGTCGGCCTCCTCGAACAGTACGTCGCCATGCACGCGGGCGCCGCCCCCCGCCTCTCGCCGACGACCACCGCCGCCTCCGCCATCCGCTTCCTCACCGGCCGCGAAGGCACCGTCCGCGCGGTCGACGGCATCTCGGAGGCCGAGCGCGTGCCCGGGGTGGTCGAGGTCGCCCTGCGGGTCACGGCAGGCGCCCACACCCACTGGCCCACCAACAGCCACCACCGCATCGGCCACGTCATCGCGGTGGGCACCACACCCGCCGAGGCATCGGCCCGCGCGGAGGCCGCACGTGCGCTGTTGACCGTGGCGTACTGAGCTTTCCGGCCGCTCCCTTAGGTCGGGTCGCCGGTCAGGCAGTGCTGGACGAGTGGACCGAAGCGGGTGACCAGCTCGTCGACCGATGCCGACGCGAGGGGTTCGAGGCGGATGATGTAGCGGGCCACCGCGAGACCGAGGATCTGGACGTTGACCATGCCCGCCCGCATCGCGGCGTCCGGTGTGTCCAGCAGTCCGGCCAGCCGGTCGGTGATCTCCCGTGCGATGAACTCGCGCAGCAATGCCTGGGAGCCTTCGTCGGTGGGCGCGGATCGGGTGAGCAGCACCAGGGGAGTGCGTTCGGAGCGGTCGAGGTTCTCCAGGAGCGTGCGGACGACGCGTTCGCCGATGCCGTCCAGGCCGCCGGTGAAGACGGACTCGATGGCGGGTGGGACGGCGTCGGACATCTCCAGGGCGGCGCTGAACAGGCCCTGCATGGTGCCGAAGAAGTAGAACACCATGGCCGGGTCCACCTCCGCTGCGGCGGCGATCGCACCGAACGAGTGACGACGCAGGGCCTACAGCGGACGGGTGAACATGCGCCGTTCAGCGGAGATGGGCCGGGCGTCCGGAGCAAGCTGGTACCCGGCCGCTGCCGAATGCGCGTGGCCGCGGAGGTGGCCCCGGTGGCGCCCGAACCCCCTACAGCGCCCGTGACCGACGAAAGCCTGGTGGTGCGCAACGACGCGGCCACGTGCACGGCGGCCGGCCTGGTCCAGGCAGGCGTGGTGCACGGCGGACTGCACCTGCACCCACCCGCCGAGCCGCGCGGTTCGCCGGAACCGCGGACGTCCGGGACGGATGCCGGGCGGTCCACCGATGAGCTGGCCAGGCGGGTGGAGGCGCAGTGGCGGGCCGCGGCCGCGGAGCGGGGGTTGGTGGATCGGCCGTTGAAGGTGTACTGGCGGTGGTCGGACTCGGGGATCAGCGGGCCGCCGGAGGACGCGGTCGGCGATCCGGGGCACGTGCGGTTCGCGCCATTGCCCGGACTGCCGCGGGTGGGGTCCGCGCGGTTGGCTCGGGGTGAGGTCGGGGACCTGTTCGGGGTATACGGGGGACTGGACTCGGGGCGGATCGTCCTGGTGGGCGACGCGGGCTCGGGTAAATCGGGCGCGATGATCCGACTGCTGCTGGACGCCGTCGCGCACCGCGCGGGGTTGGGCGATCCCGCGGTTCGTGCGCGAGTACCGGTGCCGGTCCTCCTCACCGCGTTCGACTGGGTGCCCGATCGTGAAGGGTTCGTCGAGTGGGTGACGCGCAGGCTGGAGGTCGAGCACCGGTTCCTCAAGACGGCCCGCGGCTCGATGTCCTCGGCGCGGGCGCTGGTGGACGAGGGGCTGGTGAGCGTCCTGCTCGACGGCGTCGACGAGATGGCGCCCGCGGCCCGCGGCCGGGTGCTGCGCGAGGTGAGCAGGCAGGCCCGGTGTCGTGTCGTGCTGTCCAGCCGCAGCCGGGAGCTGGCGCAGGCCGTCACGGGTGGTCACCTGCGTGGCGCCGCCGCGCTCGAACTGATCCCGATCGAGCCCGTCCGGGCGGCCGACCACCTGGCGTTGCGCGTGGTGCACCCGGTCCCCGCCGCGTGGCGGACGCTGATCGACCGGCTGCGCGGCGGTCGGGACCCGGCATTGGCAGGTGCGCTGGACACGCCGCTCATGCTCGGACTGCTGCTGGACACCTATCTCCCGCACGACGCGGTGGACGAGCTGTGCGACCGGGAGCGGTTCCCCACCGGACAGACGGTCGAGGACCACCTGCTCGCCCGCGTGCTCCCCACGGCGTACGACACGCACCCGGGCGCGCCACGTCCGGCGTACACGCTGGCGCAGGCCGAGCGGTGGCTGGGTTTCCTCGCGGGGCAGATGAACCGGGAGGACACCCGGGACCTGGCCTGGTGGCGGATCGGGCGCTGGAAACCGGCCTGGCCGCGGATCGCGGTCTCCGGAGTGCTCGTCGGGCTGGCGGACGGGCTGGCGTGCGGGTTCCTGTTCGGCCGCGTGGTCGGGCTGGCGGTCGGCCTCGGCGTGGCGTTGCTGATCTTCGCCACCGGCAGGCTCGGCGCCGACAAGTACAACCGGTATCCGCCCCAGTACCACGGGCTGCGCTGGAACCGGCAGTCTCCCCGGGTCGCGCTCACCTTCGGGCTGCACTTCGGACCGGCGGGCACGCTCGGGTTCGCGGCGGGCGTCGGGGCCACCGGCGGGCTGTGTTTCTGGCTCGCGCTGGACTCCCCGGTCGGCGGGGTGGTCGGCGGCCTCATCTGGGTCCTGATGGCCGCGGTCGCGGCCGTGCTCACCGACGCGCTGGGCACCGCGCACCCCACCGACGGCCTGCTCACGCCGCTGAACTCCTGGCGGGGCAACAGCCGCATGGTCGTCGCGTCCGGACTGGCCGTGGGGCTGGCGAACGGCGTCCTCTGCGGCGGCCTGTCCGAGCTCCTGCTGCGGCAGAACGGTTTCTCCCTCGGCGTCGCCACGGCGGTCACCTTCGGCGTCCCGTTCGCGATCCGCGCCGGATCCCCGTATGCCTGGTCGACGATGCTGACGGCCGCCCAGCTCCGCCGCGCGGGCGAGGGCCCGCGACACACCGTGCGCTTCCTGGAGGACGCTCGGGCGCGCGGAGTCCTGCGCACCGCCGGGCCGATCTACCAGTTCCGCCACGCCCGGCTGCAGGACCTGCTCGCGGGCTGAATGTGTGTCAGGTCTGTCATCGACACACTGTCGAGATGGCCGCATGGCCCCGGCACGTGTGGGTGACCGCGTCAGCAGGTGACGATCAACGAGGTGAGCGCGTTGCAGACCACGGCCGCGACATCGTTGGCCGGGTTGGGATCCTGCGGTGTCCCGGCGACCCGCCCGGCGGCGGCGTTGAGCTGCCCGAGGGCGAGCAACCCGAGCGTGGCACGGACGGCCCGTTGGGTGGTACTGCCGGTGGCGAGCGGGCCGATGGTGCATGTCACCTGGGTGCCTGTGGCCGTGCAGCCTGCGGTTAGCGTGGTGGGGGTGGTTCCGAACGGCAGGTTGAGGAGCACGGTCGCCGACGTGAGGGTGTTGGGCCCGTTGTTGGTGATGCCGATGGTGTAGTCGATGCGGGCCCCGACCGGGGGCGCGGTGGCGGTGAGGGTGACGGCGGCGTCCGCGACCAGGGCGATCGCCCAGTCGCTTGCCATGATCGAGGCAGTGGGCCCACCGGGCGAGGCGGCGAGGTGGGCACGCCCGGTGCCGTCGGGGTTGACGGTGTCGAAGGCACGTCCGTTTGCCACGGTGACAAGGATCTTGCTGCCGTCCGGTGACCACTGTGGTCCGTATTCGAGCGGCCCCTTTGTCAGTGTGGACAGTCCGGTCCCGTCGGCATTGACGACGCTGGTGGCGGACGTGGTCCGACCGAAGAGCGTGAACGCGATCCGGCTGCCGTCGGGCGACCAGTCCGGGTGCCAGGCGCTGGTGAAGTCGGGATTGTCGGTCAACCGGACGGCGTTGGTGCCCCGCAGGTCCGAGACCCAGAGATTGTCGTTGCCGAGCCCGGTGGGCAGTCCGATGTAGGCGATCCGAGTACCCTTCGGGGACACCACGGGATCCACTCCGGACACTCCGGTGGGCGTGCGCCCGGTGCCGTCGGGTTTGACCGAGACGATCACACCGTCCTGATTGGAGTAGTAGATCCGACTGTCGGGGGACCACGAGATCGTCGGCACCACGAAACCCCGGTCCACCACGCCATCCGTGCCGACCTGGATCTGACCACTGCCGTCGGCGTTCATCACCCACACCTGACCCACCCCGCCGCGACCACTGACGAACGCGACCTTCCGCCCGTCCGGCGAGACCGAGGGGGAGATGTCGTAACCCGAATCGGTGGTGAGCCGCGCCCGTTCGGTGCCATCCGGGTTGACGGAGTAGATGTCGAGGTTGTCCCCGGCCCCATCGTGGTAGTAGATCTTCCCATTGGTACCGGGAAACGCCGCCACCGCAGGAACCGCACCCAAGGCAACACCCACGACGGCGGCGGCGACGATCGCGGCCAGACGGACACCGAACACGGCGCGCGACATGAGATCACAACTCCCTCGGGCAGCGGACGGACACCTCCAACGTATGCAGCCACCGCTGATGCCGGTATTACCCGATCCGGTCGCTTGCCACCCCACACCCACACGGAGCACCTGGTCGTCAACGATCACGCCAGGTCAGTGGCGAGAGGGTCACGGCCGCCTCGGCGATCCGCCGCCCGACCGCCGTCCTCAGCCCCTGCCGCGCCGAGTCGATCCACCCGTCGACCCGCCGAACGCCCACGTCGCGATACTCGACCGCCTGCAACAGCATCTCCAGCTTGTCGGCATCCTTGGCACACAACGCCTCCAGCGACCGCCGCGACTCGTACTCGTCGACCGCGTCGCGCACCATCCCGCGAGATCGCCCAGGCAGCTTCTCGGTCTGATCAGCGGTGATCCGGCGTGGCTCGGGCCTGGTCAGGTACTCGCCGACGGTGTGCGGCAGGTCGCCCGTCCGGGTTTCCTGACTGTCATGCCAGATCGCCAACAACGCGGCCCGGCCGGGGTCCGCACCTTCCTCGGCCGCGAGAATCGCCGCGAGCTGGGCGACCCGCAAGCTGTGTTCGGCAACGGACTCGGGATCCCGCACCCCAGCATGCCACCACCCGGCGCGCCGAATCCGCTTCAATATCCCCAACTCGTAACCGAAAGCTGCGATTGCGGCAGCGTCTTCTGACACAGGTCACCCTCTTCTGTCGACAACAAGTGGTCCAGTCTTCTATGCGGGTGCGGCCGATTTCGCCTGTGCCACCGCTTGTAGCGCCGCGCGCCATGGGTAGCTGTCCATGGCCTTGCCGCCGGTTCGAGGCGGGTGGGGTATGAATCCGTCTTCACCGAGCAGCACGGTGACGCCGGACTCGCGCAGCTCGGCCACGCTCCGGTGGAATACCCGGTTGTCGGCAAGAGCCGTGTTCACGAACGGAAGAACGGCGATCGGCACACCAAGACCGGTCAACTCGGCAAGCTGCGTCAGCGCGTAGGTGTCCGCGATTCCTGCTGCCCATTTGTTGATGGTGTTGTAGGTGGCAGGGGCGACGACGACCGCGGTCGCCTTGGGCAAGGGTGGTTGACCGGTGCGCTGGTGTCCGGTGCGGACCGGGTGTCCGGTGAGTTCTTCGAGCGCGTCGAGATCGAGGAAATGTTCGACCGCTGCCGGGGTGGCGATGCACCACACGTCCCAGCCATCGGATCGGGCCAATCGCACCATGTGCGCTATGTGGCCTGCCGGGCCTGCGCCGCAGATCATCAGGTAGAGGACTGGTGTGGTCATGTCTCGACTCCCGCTCTGGCTGCCATCTGCTTGGCCAACTTCGCCGGTTCGCCCGCTGTGTTGTTCAACAATGACCGGAGCAGGTTGTGTGCCAGTGGTCGACAGCGCACTTCTTCCGGTGCGATTTGCTCGGCCTGCGCGAGCAGGAGCACGGCTTGATGGTAGTTGCCGACGCTGGCATGGGCCCTCGTCAGGTCGAGCGTGTAGTTGGATCGCCGTTCGGCGGGCAGGGTCGAGACGGCGTCGGGATGGATTGTCTCGGCGAACTCCAGGGCTTGCCCGCCTTCGTGCAGGCGCACGAGCGCGGAGACTCGATGGATCATGGTGTTGGCCGTACCGAAGAATGTGTGGTGCGTGTCGTAGTTCGGCTTGAATCGCCGCGCTGTCTGCATTGCCACCTCATGCATCTCCCAGGCGAGCGAGGCATTGTCCTGGCCCGCGGCTGTTATGGACGCGGCGAGGTACAACATGCCTTGCAGTGACAAGAGTCGGGCTGGGTCGGCATCGACCTCGCCTCGCATTCGGTCGGCCATGGCCAGCAGTACATCGATCGTCTGGAGGTGGTTGCCGGTCATGGCCCGCGCGACACTGCGCGTGGCCCTCGCCAACGACCAGGTATCGCCGACGTCCAGCGCGGTGTGCATGGCCCGGTCGGCCGCGAGCCAGGCCAGGTCATGGGACTCGAACTTCAACAGCATGGACGATGCCAACCGGTACGCGGTGACCAGGACTCGCGAGGCCGCGATGTGGTCTGCTCCCGTTGTCGTCTGCACCACGGCCTGGGCGTCGCCCATGAGGGTGGGTAGATGACGAGCGACGACCGTGAAGCGTGATGTCATCCAGGCGAGGTCGAGGTAGGAGGCCTGGCGCGTGACGCGCGCGAGGCTGACGGGGTGCTTTGTCGGTACCAGGCCTGGATAGGCGGCAAGTGCGGCGCGGATGGCCTGGACTTCGTAGTTGTCGACGCATTGGATGGCGCGTTCGGCGTTGGCGGGGTCTGTCAGCGCGGTCGGTGCGACGCCGAGCGCGTCCGCGACTGTCTCGATCATGGGTAGGCGCACCAGTTCCCGCTCACCGGACTCGACCTTGTCCAACCACGACGTCGACCGCCCGACCATGTCGGCGAACTGCTTGCGCGACAGCTTCCGGCGCTCGCGCCAGTAGCGCACCTGAGCGCCGATGTGTCGAGCCATGGCACACCCCATCCGGACCGCGTTGATGGCTTCACTCTAGAGAACCGGCGGTCACACATTTTGTACAAGTCGTCACGGACCGTCCGCCTATCCTTCTGCTGCGGGCAACCAACGCCGGATCTACGCCGGTATCGGTGCTTCCAACCATCAACCACAGCGATAGCGAAGGAAATCGATGCCTGCCACGCCCCGGGCTGTTGCTCTCGGTCGTACTCTGCGGCGAACCGGATGCCCGGTGAGGTCGGCGAGGGCGTCGAGATCGAGGAAGTGCTCGACCGCCGCCGGAGTGGCAAGGCACCACGCGTCCCAGCCGTCGGACCGGGCCAACGTCACCATGCGCTCTGTGTGGTCCGCGGGCCCGCGCCGCAGATCATCAGGTAGAGGACTGGTGTGCTCACGCTCCGACTCCTGCCTGTGCTGCGCGCCGATACGGGTGGTCGACGGTTGTACTTCAGGTCGCGAGGGCCCCATGAGCACGCTCCACGCGCACTGTCCTGTACAAGGCTGGATCGCGCTAGGCTGGCGAATGAAACGAGGTGGTGCCGGGATGCCGAAGTCTATCGAGCCGTCGCTGTCGCCAGGGGTTCGGATCCAGAATGCCCGAAAGCGTGCCGGTATGTCCCGCGCCGTGCTGGGCGGCTTGGTCGACAGGTCCGCGGAGTGGGTGAAGGCGGTCGAGACGGGCAGGTTGCACACGCCGCGCCTGGACATGCTTCTGCGCATCGCGCAGGCGTTGGGCCTGGAGGATCTGCGGGATCTCACCGGAACCGCCTCGATTCCGGTGGCGTCGTTCGGCGGCGAGGCACATGCTGCCCTTGCCGATGTGCGGACGGCGTTGACGAGCTACCACGTCATCGACGAGTCGCCGCCTGCCAGTCTTGATCACCTGGCCGTGCGTTTGCAGCAGGCGTGGCACGTGCGGCACAGTTCCCCGGATCACCGCACTCGGTTGGGGGTGTTGTTGCCTGGGCTGATCCGCGATGCTCAGCACGCTGTCCGGCGGATTCCTGATGGTCGGCGCCGTGCGGCCCGTCGCGTTTTGGCTGGGGTCTATCAGCTCGCGGACTTTTATGTCGCATATCAGCCTGCGCCTGAGTTGCTGTGGATTGTCGCCGATCGTGCGCTGATCGAGGGGCAGGAGGCCGACGACCCCTATACGCGGGCTGGTGGCGTGTGGGCGATGGTCCAGGCGTTGCGGGACGCTGGTCGATGGGAGGAGGCAATCGAACTCGCCTCGAATACGATCTCGCAGCTGAACTCATCGTCAGAGAGGGGCCCCGATGACTGGCGGGGGATGGTCGGCGCGTTGGAAGCCGAACTCGCGTACATCCATGCCCGGCGTGGCAGGGCCGGGGATGCGTGGGCTCATCTGGAAACCGCGCATCGCATCGCGGGCAAGTTGGGTGGTGACTATCGTCATATCCAGACTTCGTACTCGCAGGCGGTCATGACGGCACACGCGACGACTGTCGCTGTCGAGCTGCGCCGGGCCGGGGAGGCCGTTCAAGCCGCTTCTCGGGTCAGCCCGGATCTGATCACGAGTGTGCCGCGGCGTGCCCGGCATCTGATTGAGATCGCCAGGGCACACCACCAGCAGGGCGACTATCACGCCACGTTCGCCTTGCTCGACAAGAGCTTCACGACAGCTCCGGAAACCATTCGCTACAACGGATTCGGCCGAGCGATGATCCTGGACATGCTGGCCAGCCCGCCAACGGGTCTTCGCGCCGAGGTTCAACGGCTCGCAAGCAACGTGGGGCTGGCTGTCGCGGCGTGACCCGAACGGGTGAGGGTACATATCGTACCCCGAATGGCATCGCTTCTCCGTAACGTTGAGTCCAGTCGACGTGAAGGTGGCCGGTGTGACCGAGGATGCGGCCCGCTATGCCTATCTTGCCGAGGGCAACGCCAAGCAAGCCCGCAAGCGCGTGGCGGTCGACCTGTTGATCCGTGACGAGCGCGGCCGTGTGCTCGTGGTGAACCCGACCTACAAGGATTACTGGGACCTGCCCGGCGGAATGGCGGAGCACAACGAGCCGCCGCGCCAGGCGGGTGAGCGTGAGCTGGCTGAGGAGCTCGGCCTCGCGGTCACCGCGGGGCGCCTGTTGCTGGTGGACTGGGCAGCCCCACACGGTCCGTGGCGCGATCAATTGATCTTCATTTTCGATGCGGGCACACTGGCCCTGGCGGAGAAGCGCGCCATGTCGATTCGAGACTCGGAGATCGGTGGTTTCGCTTTCGTCCCTGTCGTCGAGGCGCAGGCCATGCTGAGCCCTGATATGGCAGAACGCCTCGGCCGGGCGTATCTGGCGCTTGTCAATGGCACTACCGACTATTCGGAACGCTAGACGTGACCCTGGTGAGAACCGTTTCCGCGCTATGACAATTCGGGTACTCCCGTCGGTTGGAGCCCAGTGTGGTTCGACCGCGTCGTCCCTGGAATCTGGCCTCCATGATTACCGTTCAAGCAGGTCGCGGATGGCGCCGCCCCGCAAACGCCCCGCTGCCGCCCCGCACCCGCACCTTGTGCCCACATCGGTTTAGGCCCTTGACTTGGTTCAAGGCTGAATGACCCGTTGTCACGTCGTCATTTCCAACCCACTTCGACATAGCGAAGGAAGTCCATGTCATCTACGCCTCGGGGTGTCGCTCTCGGTCGTGCTCTTCGGCAGTTGCGTCGGGAGCGCGGGATGTCCCTGCGCGAGCTGGGGGAGAGGATCGATCGCGACTTTCCCACGTTGTCACGTTGGGAGAGCGGTGAGCGGGTGCCCAAGCCCCAGCACGTCGCGCAGATTCTGGCGTTGCTCGGGGTCGAGGGTGATGGGTTTCGTCGGGTGATGCGGCTGGGTGAGGATCTGGACCAGACCTGCTGGGTGGCCAGTGCTGGTGCGGAGTTGGGGATCCAGCGCGATGCCTACCTGGCTGTGTCCGCCACCGCGGTTCATGTCACCGAGGTGGCGTCCCGGGTTGTTCCGCCGCTGTTGCGGACCAGGCAGGTCGCCACGGTCATGGCGCGGGCCGGTGAGGTGCCCGCCGATCAGGTCGACGCGCATCTTGCCGGGTTGTTCGCGCGTCAGCGTGCGGTCCTGCATCAGGAGTCCACGAGTCTGACCGTGCTTGTCGGGGCGGATGCGCTCGGACGGTCGATGGGGCGGACCGAGAGCCAAGTTGCCCAGCTTGAGCGTCTTCTCCGGCTTGCGGAGCATCCTCGGATCGATCTGCGTGTGACGCCTGCGGATGGGAGTCCGGACTTCAGTCAGCCGTTCACCGTCACCCGGACGCCCCACGCCACGCTCGCTGTGCTTCACCTGCGCGGGAGCACGGTCTGGTTGCACCGACCGGAGGACCTTGACCGCCTGACCGAGGACGTCGAGTTTCTCCGAGCGAACGCGTCGAGTCCTGCGGATTCCGTCGCGGAGATCACCGAGGTGCTCCGCGCGCACGGCACCGCCGATCTCGTCCAGGCGGGCTGATCGTGATGAACGGCACGGGCGTGCATGGCTGAGAACTGGGCCGCGGTGGCCAGGGTGGTCACGAGGCGGATGGAGCAGCTCGGTGTGCCCCAGCACCTGGTGGTGCAGCGGTCCGGGGTCTCCAAGGCAACGGTGTTCGAGATCCAGAACAACCGGGCCCAGCGACGGAGAAATCCCCGGGTGCTCGAAGCGATCTCGGTGGCGCTTCGCCTGCACCCCACCCACTTGTACGCGGTGCTCCACGGTTTACCGACGCCATCCGACCACGCAGGCGGCGGAGCAGCGCCGCGAGAGGCACGCACATCAGGCGTCCACGACGAACTCACGGTAATGCGGGAGAAACTCGCTGCGGCGTTGTCGAGCCTGGAACGAATAGAGCGGGCACTCGCCGCACCGGAACAATCCGGTGCCGACCTGGGAAACGGCGGGTGAGCAGTCAGCTCACCCGCCGTTTCCGAAGAGCGTCCTCACATGTGGGCCGTCGGTGCCGCCTCCGGGTCCGTCTGCAACGGGCCGGAGCGCAGCAGCAGGCCGCTGATCACCGCGCCCGCCGCGAAGAAGGCGGCGACCCAGGCGAACGTGGTGGTGTAGCTGTGGATGGTGGCCGCGGCGATGATGTCCGGGCTGGGGGTCTTGCCCGCCAGGTAGGTGGTGGCGGCGTTCGCGGCGATGGTGGACAGGACCGCGGTGCCGATGGAGCCGCCGACCTGCTGGGCCGTGTTCACCAGGGCCGAGGCGACGCCCGCGTCGCCTGCGTGGACGCCGGAGGTACCCGAGGTCATGGCGGGGGCCATGGCCAGGCCGAAGCCGACGCCGGTGATCATCAGCGGGCCGAGGATGGCGGCGGCGTAGGTGGAGCCGAGGTCGAGGTCGGTGAGCCAGAGCATGCCCGCGGCGGCGACCACGAAGCCGACCGGGACGAGCGGACGCGGGCCGAAGCGGGGGACCAGGACGCTGGTGGCCGTGGTCGCGGTGACCGCCAGGGCGCCGATCATCGGCAGGAAGGCCACGCCGCTGGTGATGGGGGTGAAGTGCAGGTTCTGCTGGAGGTAGAAGGTCAGGAACAGGAACACCGCGAACATGCCGACGCCCAGGATCAGCACGGTCAGCAGCGAGCCGCCGCGGGTGCGGTCCAGCAGGATGCGCAGTGGGATCAGCGGGTGGGCGACGCGGGTCTCGATGACGGTGAAGACGACCAGCAGCGTGGCGCCCGCGGCCAGCCAGCCCCAGACGGCGGGGTTGCCCCAGGCGTGGGTCTCGGCGTTGCCGAAGCCGTAGACCAGGGCGAACAGGCCCGCCGACACGGTGATGGTGCCGGGGATGTCGAGGCGGTGGCGGGGGCCGTCGTGGCGCTGGTTGTGCAGCAGGGTGAGGCCGCCGATGGTGGCGGCGATGGCGAACAGCACGTTGACGTACATGCACCAGCGCCAGTCCAGGTACTCGGTGAGCACGCCGCCGAGCAGCAGGCCGGTGGCGCCGCCCGCGCCCGCGATGGCGCCGTAGATGCCGAACGCCTTGGCGCGCTCCTTGGCGTCGGTGAAGGTCGTGGTCAGCAGGGACAGCACGGCCGGGGCGAGCAGCGCGCCGAACACGCCCTGGGCGGCGCGGGAGGTGACCAGCACCCCGTAGTCGGCGGCCAGGCCACCGGCCGCGGACGCGACGGCGAACCCGATCAGGCCGACGAGCAGGGCGGTCTTGCGGCCGACGAGGTCGCCGACCCGGCCGCCGAGGGGCAGCAGCGCGCCGAAGGCCAGCGCGTAGGCGGTGACCACCCACTGCCGGTTGTCGTTGGAGAACCCGAGGTCGACCTGGGCCGAGGGCAGGGCGATGTTCACGATGGTCGCGTCGAGCACGACCATGAGCTGGGCGAGGCCGAGCACACCGAGGATGGCCCAGCGGCGGGCGTGGTGCGGGTGTGGTTCGGCGGCGCGACCGAGGTCGGCGGGGCTGTCCAGCTGAGCGGTCATGAACGACTCGATTCGTCGACTGGGGGGTGTGGCACCCGGGCGTTCGACCGGCGCATGCGCGAGCTGACCGCCGCCCCTCGAAGGGGTGACCGGGCGGATGTCACACCGCCTCACACGATCCGGTGACAGTTCGCGGCGAACCGGCCGTCGGGGGTAGGCCCGATAGCGTCAGGAACCGGTCGGAAGGGACGGATGGCGTGCGGGACGACGAAGAAGGCAAGCGGGTCAGCAGGCGCACGCTGGTGTTCGGCGGGCTCACCCTGGCCGGGGTGGTCGCCGGCTGCGGTACCAAGGACACCGGCACCGGCACCGCGACGACCACGACGGCCGCGTCGGGCACCGACCCGGCCACCCTGCTGGCGAACGCGACGACCTGCGCCCTCTCGCCGACCACCACCCAGGGCCCGTACTACTTCGACGCCGACAAGGTGCGCGGCGACATCCGCGAGGACCGCCAGGGCACCCGCCTGGACCTGGCCCTGAAGGTCGTCGACAGCGAGGGCTGCGCGGCCATCAAGGACGTCGTCGTCGAGATCTGGCACTGCGACGCCGCGGGCGTCTACTCCGGCGCCGAGTCCCAGTCCACCGGCGGTGGCGGCGAGGGCATGCCCAGCGGCGGCATGGCCCCACCGAGTGGCATGGCCCCGCCCAGTGGGGGCATGGCGCCACCCAGCGGGGGGATGGCCCCGCCCAGCGGTGGCCCGGGTGGGGGAGGGGGCACCGGTTCGGGTGATATGGCCGATCTCGTGCCCACCGACGACAAGCGCTACCTGCGCGGCGCCCAGGTCACCGACGCCCAGGGCATCGTCCGCTTCACCACCGTGTGGCCGGGCTGGTACCGCGGCCGCACCGTGCACGTCCACGCCATGGTGCACCTGAACAACACCAAGGCCCTGATCACCCAGCTGATGTTCGACGAACAGCTCAACGACAAGGTCTACACCGCCGCGCCCTACGCCACCCACACCGGCCGCGACACCACCAACGACAAGGACACCATCTACAACGACTCCATGGTCCTGACCGTCCAAGCCGCGGGCGACGGCTACCTCGCCGCCAAGATCCTGGGGGTCGACGCCGACAAGAACGGTGCCTGACACGTCCTGGTCGGGAACGACGATCAGTGGGCGAGCGCCTGGAGCATGATGGCCGCGGCCTTCCGGTTGTCCAGCGTGCCGTCGGCGTCGTCCGGGCTCCACACGTGCACGATGGTCGTGCCCTTGTGCGCGGTGAGGTCGCCGGGTCCGCTGGAGAACGCCGCGTCGCCGATGTTGGTCACCGGCTTGTGCTCGACCGCGTTGGGTCCGGTGGTGGCGATTTGTCCGCCTTGCTCCAGCGCTTTCCAGGTGGAGCCCGCGGCGTCCTCGCCGTAGGTGGTGACCATGACGGTCAGCTGTGTGTCGGGACCGGTGACCGTGTAGCCGCAGTTGCGTTCCTGCAACGAGCCGTTCGCGGGCGGGTTCTTCGGGTCGAACCCGGTGGCCACGACGATGCCCACCGTGTCGTCGGGGAACGACTTGGTGACGGTGTCCTGCGGGACCAGCTCGCAGGGGTTGCTCTTGTTGGCCACCGCGGCCTGCGGCGGCGCGTCGGTGGTGCCCGCGGGCGTGCCGCACGCCGCGAGTCCCAGGAGCAGCAGGGTGCCGGTGAGCGATCGTCTCATGTGGATGGTGCCTCGCAGTTCGGGTGTCCCGGCGGTTCGGGTGTCACGGTCGACCGGTGATCGCACACATGGTGTGCCACGGTCGCTGTCGGCCTTCGAGCGGGTCCCGGTGATCGGTAGAAGGCGGCGGGACGGCAGGCCACGCTCCGATCCGCCTGCGTCGCGATCTCGTCATCGGGGAGGAAACAGGCCGAAGTGTGTCGGGTGACCCAGGACACCGACCGATCCGGTCGGTCCACCTACCGGATCGGTCGGTCTCGGGCGTAGGGTCGCGGTCATGAAGCGGGCGTTCCGGCAGGAGGTCGACGAGCGGATCCTGGACCGGGCCGCCGCGCTGTTCGCGCAGCACGGCTACGCGGCGACCTCGTTGCAGGCGCTCGCGGACGCCGTCGGCCTGTCCAAGCCTGGGCTGCTGCATCACTTCCCCAGCAAGGAAGCCCTCTTCGAGGCCGCCACGGCGATGGGCCGCGAGCACGGCAGGCGGCTGTTCGAGCAGGTCGCGCCGCTGGCCGAGGGGCCGGAGCGGGACCGGCGGGCGGTCGAGCTGCTCACCGACCTCGCCCTGGACCGGCCCGGCCTGGTGGCGTTGGGCTCGCGGGCCATCACCACCATGGGGGTCGAGGACGTGGCCCTGGGCGGCGGCGAGGCGTATGTGCTGGACATGTTCGCGCTGGCGCCGGGCGCGGCCGCGGGCGAACGGGCCGCGCGGGTGATCGGGATGCTGGGCGCGCTGGTCGTGCTCAGCCTGGTCGCCCACCACACCGGCGAGAAGACCGCGTGGCGGCGGCACATCATCACGACCTGTCTGGACGCCCTCGGGGTCCGCGGAAAGGCTTGACCATGGCACGGCTGTTATTCCGCCTCGGCGCGGTCGCGTACCGGCGCAGGGGCCTCATTCTCGTCATCTGGCTGCTGGTCCTTGCCGCCGCCGCGGTCGGCGCGGGCACCCTGTCCGGCAAGACGACCAGCTCGTTCTCCATTCCCGGCCAGGAGTCCACCACCGCGCTGGCCAGGATCAAACAGGAGTTCGGCACCGGCGGCGGCGCGACCGCGCGGGTGGTCGTCAAGGCGCCCGAGGGGCAGAAGCTCACCGCGCCGGACAACGTGCCCAAGGTCGGGGCATTGGTGTCCGAACTGGGCAGACTGCCCGGTGTCGCGAACGCGAGCAATCCGTTGGATCCCAAGGCACCCGCGGTCAATCCCGATCAGAGCACCGCGTACAGCACGGTCGGTTATCGGGTCCCGGCAGGCTCGGTCACCGCCGACGAGAAAGCCGCGCTGACCGCCGCCGTCGAGCACGCCCGCGCCTCCGGGCTCACCGTCGAGATCGGCGGCGACATCGCCGGGGGAGCGCCCAAGGTCGGCGGGGTCGTGGAGGGCCTGGGCGTCGCGCTCGCCCTGCTGATCCTCGCGCTCACCTACGGCTCGCTGGTCATGGCCGGGATGAACCTGCTCACCGCCGCGGTCGGCGTCGCCATCGGGGTGCTGGGCGTCACGGTCACGACCGGTTTCGTCGAGCTGAGCTCGACCACCCCGATCCTGGCCACCATGCTGGGCCTGGCCGTGGGCATCGACTACGCGCTGTTCATCATCAACCGCTACCGCCAGGAGCTGCGCCACGGCGCCGAGGTCGACACCGCGGTCGCCACGGCCGTGGCCACGGCGGGCTCGGCCGTGCTCACCGCGGGCATCACGGTGATCATCGCGCTGGCCGGTCTGGCCGTCGCGGGCATCCCCTTCCTTACCCAGATGGGTATCGCGGCGGCGGCCACCATCGTGGTCGCGGTGTTGGTCGCGTTGACGCTGGTCCCGGCCGTGCTCGGCTTCCTCGGTCGGCGCGCCCTGCCGAAGAGGCAGCGCACCGGCGCCGTCGAGGTCCGCGAGCGCGGCTTCTACCGGGGCTGGGTCAGCGGCGTGACCCGGCACCGGGTGGTGGCGTTGGCCCTGTCGGTGATCACGCTCGGCATCATCGCCATCCCGGTCGTGGCCATGCGCACCACGCTCGTGCCCACCCCGACCGCGGACAGCACCCAGGCCCGCGCCGAACGACTGCTCGCCGACGGGTTCGGCCCCGGCTTCAACGGCCCGATCACCATCCTGTTCGAGGGCCCCGAACCCGCCCGCGCGGTCGCCGCGATCCAGGGGGCGGGCGACATCGCGCACGTCACCGAGCCGCGGTCGAACGGCAAGGGCGCCGCACTGATCACCGTCGTGCCGGAGTCCGGGCCGACCACCGTGGCCACCGAGCAGCTGGTCACCGAGCTGCGCGCCCGACTGTCCACAGTAGATGGAGCGACCACCTATGTGACCGGCTCGACCGCGGTCAGCGTGGACGTGGCGATCACGCTCGACCGTGCGCTCCCGGTCTACCTGGCAGTGGTCGTTGGCCTGGCGTTGGTGCTGTTGGTCCTGGTGTTCCGGTCGCTGCCGGTGCCCTTGGTCGGCGTGCTCGGCTTCCTGCTCACCATCGGCGCCTCGCTCGGCGCGACCGTCGCGGTGTTCCAGTGGGGCTGGCTGGGCGCGGCGGTCAACCTGGACACCACCGGGCCGCTGATCAGCCTCACGCCGATCATCGTGATCGGCATCCTGTTCGGCCTCGCCATGGACTACCAGGTGTTCCTGGTCTCCCGCATGCACGAGGCGCACCACCGCGGCGAGCGGCCACTGAGCGCGGTCACGACCGGGTTCCGACAGGCCGCGCCGGTGGTGGTGGCCGCCGCGCTGATCATGTTCTCGGTGTTCGCGGGCTTCGTGCCCGGCGGCGAGCCGACGATCAAGTCCATCGCGTTCGCGCTGGCCATCGGCATCGCCGTGGACGCGTTCGTGGTCCGGATGGTGCTCGTCCCGGCGGCGCTGGCGCTGATCGGCGAGCGGGCCTGGTGGCTGCCGCGCCTGCTGGCCTGGCTGCCGGTCCTGGACGTCGAGGGCACGGGGCTGCGCCGACCGGCCGAATCTCCAGACCTGGTCGACGCCACCCGGTGAGACCGGTCTATCGGCTGTCGGACTCAGTCCGGCAGCCGATAGACCCGCCGCGCCGTGGACGACAGCACGGCCTCGTGTTCCTTCGGCGTGCACTTGTCCAGCAGTGACTCGGTCAGGTCGAGCAGGTCGCCGTAGGTGCGGTCGACGGCGCCCACCGGCCAGTCGGAGCCGAACAGCACGCGATCCGGGCCGAACTCGGCGAGCACGTGGTCGACGTACGGGCCGAGGTCCGGCCCGTCGATCCCGGACAGCTTGCACACCACGTTGTCGCACCGCGCCAGCGACCCGATCCACGACGCCCACGGCTCCCACTCGCCCGCCGCAGGCCACGGGCTGCCCAGGTGGTCGACCACCAGCGTCGGCGCGCCCCCGGCCAGCCGTGCCAGCGCCAGCGCCGCGGGTCGCTGCGACGGGCGGATCACGATGTCGTAGGTGAGCCCGCGTTCGGCCAGCGTCGCCAGGCCCGCGCGCACGTCCGAACGCAGCAGCCACGCGTGGTCGGGCTCGTCGCGCGCCGGGTGCCGCAGGCCGACCAACGGCCGCTCGCGCAGCCGGTCGAGCCGGTCGCCCAGGCCGGGGTCGGTCAGGTCCAGCCAGCCGACCACGCCCGCCACCAGGTCGCTCGCCTCCGCCACGGCCAGGAACTCCTCCGTCTCCGCGGCCGAGGCCACCGACTGGACCAGCACCGCGGCCCGCACCCGGTCGCCGAGCACCGTCGGGAGGTCGGCCATCCCGTGCCGGGGCGGGTCGGCCTGGTCGGCCGCGCGCGGGTAGGCGCGGGCGGCGGGGTCCCACAGGTGGTGGTGGGCGTCGATGATCATGTGGGTCCTCGGTGCTCCGGGGTCGGCGGCCAGTGGTTCGAACGTCCCGGGATCACCGGATGTTCCGGCCGGGAATTACCATCGTTCCCAGCCTGACGGACGTCCGGGGGATCCACGTGGAGATCATCGTCGACGACCTGGCCGGGCCCGCGATCGCGGCCTTCCTGGCCGAGCACGTGGCCGAGATGCGGTCGCTGACGCCGCTGTCGAGCAAGCACGCGCTCGACCTGGCCGGGCTGCGCCTTCCCGGGATCACCTTCTGGTCCATGATGGACGGTCCGGCCGTGGTCGGCTGTTGCGCGTTGAAGGAATTGGACGCCGGGCACGCGGAAATCAAATCCATGCGCACCGCGCCCGCGCGGAAACGACAGGGGATCGCCGCCACGCTGCTGCGCCACGTGATCGGCGCGGCCGTGCGGGACGGATACCGCAGGCTCAGCCTGGAGACCGGGTCCGCCGACTTCTTCGCCCCCGCCCGCGCGTTGTACACGAAACACGGGTTCGGCTACTGCGCCCCGTTCGGGGACTACCGCGAGGACCCGCACAGTGTGTATATGACGAGGGAGCTGTAGGTCCGCCCAGTCCGGATTGGACGGATGCGGCGGGTTGGTCGCGAATTATCCGTTTGATGTCCGATCACCCGGATCACCGGTTCTGTTAACGGACTGGTGACCTTCCGCTCATGTCCAGTCCGGGCGCCGCACAGCTTCGGGTGGGGTACTGCGGCATCATGTTTCCGGGCTTGGAGGAATGAGCATGCCTGCTGTTGGAAGACGCTGGGTCACCCTCGGCGTGCTGGGGGTCGCGGTCGCCGCGGCCGCGCCCGCCGCCATGGCGGTGGCCGGTCCCGCGGACAACCCGTCGGCGCGCAGCGCGTCCGCCGGTGACCGCACCCAGGACGTGCGCCGGGCCATCGAGGGCGGCAAGGCCCGCAACGTGATCCTGTTCCTCGGCGACGGGATGGGCGACTCGGAGATCACCATCGCGCGCAACTACGCGCGCGGCGCGGCGGGCAGGCTGGAGATGGACCAGCTCCCGCTGACCGGCGAGTACACCACGTACGCGGTCACCAAGGGCGACCCGTCGAAGCCGGACTACGTCACCGACTCGGCGGCCTCCGGCACCGGCTGGGCCACCGGCCACAAGACCTACAACAAGGCCATCTCGGTCGACGCCTACGGCAACCCGCAGCCCACGATCCTGGAGCTGGCCAAGCGCAACGGCTACCGCACCGGCGACGTGACCACGGCCGAGGTCCAGGACGCCACCCCGGCGGTGCTCGGCTCGCACGTGGTCGACCGCGACTGCAAGGGCCCGAACGAGACCACCAAGACCTGCCCGACCAACGCCAAGGAGAACGGCGGCGCGGGCTCGATCGCCGAGCAGCTCGTGCAGACCCGCCCGGACGTGCTGCTGGGCGGCGGCGCGGCCTACTTCGACCAGACGGTCAAGGCAGGCAAGTTCCAGGGCAAGACGGTGCTCGACCAGGCCAAGGCCTCCGGCTACGACGTGGTCACCGACGGCGCGGGCCTGAAGTCCGCCCGCGGCGACAAGCCGCTGCTGGGCCTGTTCGCGCCCAACAACATGGACCTGCAGTGGGTCGGCCCGCAGGCCGTCCCCGGTGGCACCCCGGCGGCGACCTGCCTGCCCAACACCGCGCTGCCCGCGTCCCAGCCCAAGCTGGCCGACATGACCCGCAAGGCCCTGGACGTCCTCGACCGCGGCAGCCGCCGCGGCGACAAGGGCTTCTTCCTCCAGGTCGAGGGCGCCAGCATCGACAAGCAGGACCACGCCGCCAACCCGTGCGGCCAGATCGGCGAGACCGTCGGCTTCGACGACGCGATCGCCGCGGGCATGGCCTACGCGCACAGCCACCCCGACACCCTGGTCCTGGTGACCGCCGACCACGGCCACACCAGCCAGATCATCCCCAACGGCACCAAGAGCCCCGGCGCCACCGCCACCCTGATCACCCACGACGGCGCCCAGATGACGATCAACTACGCCACCGCGCTGCCGGGCCAGTCCCAGGAGCACACCGGCACGGAGGTCCGCCTCGCGGGCTACGGGCCGCAGGCGGCCAACGTGGTCGGCATCACCGACCAGACGGACCTGTTCTTCACGATGAACCGGGCCCTCGGGCTTCGTTGACGTACTGAGGTTCGAACGGGGCCCGGGATGTTTCCCGGGCCCCGTTTTCGTGCCATCTCCACCGACCTGTGCGTGGTCCGCCCAGGTTCGTCAGTCGGTCGGGGCGTACGGCTCCATCTCGCAACGCGGCAATGTTCGGGTATCCAAAAGCCCCTTCGCCGCGGCCGACACGACAAGACGAGTCGGAAACACCAACCCGAAATCGTCGTGACCACCCCGCCCGGTGACGACCAACCACCGAAACTCCGGCAGTGCGGCGATATCACCGATGATCTCGTCCCCCTCCGGGGCAAGTGTGATGGCTGCGTCCCGCAACTCGAACCCGCTCAACCCCGACCGCGACAACTCCGCACCGAGGCTCCGCGTCACCAGGAAGACCGGCGTGGCGGTGACCAGCTCGTCACCCACCCAATCATGGAACGCGTATTCCACCTTGCTCGCCACGGCAGGCCGCACACTCCGATCCACCACGGAGCCCGGCCCGAGCTCCCCCGCCACCTCGGGCGACACGCGAAAGAACATGGACACCGCCCTACCTTACCCGGGGATCGAACTGGTCGCCAAACTCATCGTCCATTCGCGTCGCATAATCGAGCAGGTCTTGTTCTGTTGCGGTGATGTTGTCGTCGTAGAACTCGTTCCAATTCTTGCGAAGTCTGCTCAGATGTACGGTGTTGTTGGTCTCGCCCTTCGGGATGCCACGCAGATTCTCGAATGAATTGATCTTCGCGTCCGTCAGCCCTGCGCCCGGATAAATGTGGGCGGCTTGTCTTTCCACTGCATGGTGAACCCACGCCTGCCCCCGCAAGTGGGGATACTCCTTGAAGAACGTGTCCCGGTAACTGTTCGACGTCGCGTGCCCGAGAGTCGCTCGACCAGTCGATGCGGGGTGCTGTCCCGCGCTCGGCGTTCGCGCGCCGGGGTCGGTGTTCTCTGGCCTGCCGGGTCTGGATGAAGCTTCCGGGCTGTTCGGTGCCGAACGCTCGATGGGTTGGCCGCTTTTGTTGCCTGGTCGGTTCTGCTGCCGTGATGGTCTGCGGCTTCGGATAGTGCGTCTGCGGTCTGGATCAGTATCCTGCCCAGTTCATCCAGGCGATCTCGTGCGGCCGCGAGGATTGCCGCAACCGAACTGTGTTGAGCCGAGTAGCCCAGGATCGTCTCGGCCATGCGGTCTGTCTCGGTCAGCCACGAACTCATGCGGTCCAACCATGCGGTCGAGGTGTTGATGAGGTCGGCAGACAGCGTGCGCAACTGTTGGGCCTCCTCGTCGACTGACACGAGCCAACCTTAGAGGTGAGGATGGCAGCGCCTGGTACGCATTCGATTTGCGAATGCGGTTCGCTTCGGAACCGGATGGCCAATGGGACAACGACCGGCTCGCTGGATGGCTTCGTCGTTGGTCGCGGTTGCCCACGTGCCGGACGCTGCGACAGTCATGCCCCCCAACCTGGCCTCGGGGCTGCTGTCATCACCTGCGGATCGGCCTGGTCCGTGCTTGCCGCACTCCTCGTGGCGGGCGTTCCGTCGGCCATCTGCGCGGGCGGGCAGGCGGTCCCCGCGACCGGCGGCGTTCAGGTGGAGCCCACGCGAGTGTGGTGGTGGCACGGGAGCCGTGGTTCGGCGGCGACCGAGTTGGATCAGACCATTGCGGACCCGGGTGACCAGCCCGGATAGTGGTGAGGTTTGCTCACCGTTACCTCGACCGGGCTCGCCTGTGATTTGCGTACTAAGGCAGCGGGTAGGGGTGAACTTGTGGTAACGAGGACATTGCGGGTGGCGACTCATCGGATGACTGGCTTGTGGCGGGCAAGAGGGGGTTATCGCGGTGCCGATCGCGTCTTCGCCGGATGCCGACGACACCGGGACGACCGGTGCGGGCGGGCATGAGGTCAACGAGGTGACCGCGTCCGCCGCGGACGGGGTGCTCACCGTGCTCATGCCGCCGAGGCAGGAGCACCTGGTGGCGGTTCGCAACCACGTGCGGGTGTGGCTGGCCGATCTCGGCGTGGCGGTGGAGACGGCGCGGGCGATCGTGACGGCGGCGGACGAGGCGGTGGCCAATGCCGTGGAGCACAGGTTCCGGCCGGACAACATGGCCGGTGCCGTCATGCTCACCGTGGGTACCGAGCCGGGGTCGATCGTGTTGACCGTGGCCGACGACGGACCGTGGCAGCTGCCCCGGCAGGGCGGTCATCCGCACGGCGGGTTCAACCTCCCCATGATCCGCGTGCTGGCCGACGACGTCGAACTCCGGCACGAGGACGGTCGCAGCATCCTGGTCGCGCGCTTCGCTCACCGCCCCCGACCCGGCCTGACCTGGGACGAACTGGTCTGACCCGGCTTGGCGGGCCCATCGCGGCAGGTCAGTTGCATGGCAACGCGTCACCGCGGGTGTTCGCGCGGGCGACGGCCGCGCCCAGCTGGTCCTCGGACATCGTGGAACGACCCGGCACGCTGCGTCGTCGGGCCTGTTCGTAGAGGTGGCGTTGGGCGGCGGTCGGGCCGGTCTCGACGGCGCGCCGCGTGCGCTTCGACATGATCGGCTCCCTCACGGCGGCGGGTGCGGTCCGGTACCGGATTCCCCGACCCGGACCGGGCCAACCGTCGCGCGGTGGGCGCCGCGCCGTCCGGCAGGGCATAGTCGCGTCATGACTACCAGGGGATCGCTGGGACCGTTCCAGGTCGGCAGGCTCGGCTACGGCGCCATGCAGCTGGCGGGTCCCGGGGTGTTCGGCCCGCCCGCCGACCCGGACGCCGCCGTCGCCGTGCTGCGCCGGGCCGTGGAGCTGGGCGTCGACCACATCGACACCTCCGACTTCTACGGCCCGCACGTGGTCAACGAGCTGATCGCCACCGCGCTGCGTCCCTACCCGGCCGATCTCGTCCTGGTCACCAAGGTCGGTGCCCGCCGCGACGACCAGGGTCAGTGGCTGCCCGCGCTGTCCCCGGACGAGCTGCGCGCCGCCGTGCACGACAACCTCGCCCGGCTCGGCGTCGACCGGCTGCACGTGGTCAACCTGCGGGTGATGGACGACTCGTCGCTGGAGGCCCAGTTCACCGCGCTGGCCGAGCTGCGCGAGCAGGGGCTGATCGCCGAGCTGGGGGTCAGCAACGTCACCTCCGCGCAGCTGGCCGAGGCCCGCTCGATCGCGCCGGTCGCCTGCGTGCAGAACATGTACAACGTGGTCGTGCGCGGGGACGACCCGCTAGTCGACGAGACCGCGGCGCTGGGCGTGGCCTACGTGCCGTTCTTCCCGCTCGGCGGGTTCCAACCGTTGCAGGCCGCGACGCTGCACGAGGTCGCCGCGCGGCACGGTGCCACCGACCGGCAGGTCGCGCTGGCCTGGCTGCTGCGCCGGTCGCCGAACATCCTGCTCATCCCGGGCACGTCCAGCGTGGCGCACCTAGAGCAGAACATGTCCGTCGGCGACCTCGCGCTCACCGAGGCCGACCTCACCGATCTGGACGGATTGTCGGCTGTGGGTCACTAGCGTTCCCGGTGCCGCGGTCGCAGGCGCGGGCGGAACAGGGCACGGGGTTTCGGATCGTGGTCGGGGTCGGTCGGCGCTGCTAGGCTGACTCGCGTGACAGGCCAGAACGCGGATTGGGGCGCGCTAGAGCGCCGGTACCGGCGGTTTTTCCAGAAGCGCGACGAGGTTCCCTTCCGCATCGAGCCCCCCACGGGCCAGGGGCGGACGCTGGGCCGCGGCGAGCCGGTGTTCACCCTGGTGGCCAAGGACGAGACCGGGATCACCGCGGTCAACTCCCTCGACCAGGTCCAGGTCGGTCTGGCCTATCTGGACGGTCACCTGGACATCGAGGGCGACATCTTCACCGCGCTGGCGATCCGCAAGTTCTTCAGCGACATCCACCCGGTGTCCTGGGCGAACCGGTTCCTGCCCGCGGTGGTGCGCGGCAAGACCGAGCACGACCGCCGCTCGATCACCGCGCACTACGACCGCGACCCGGACTTCTTCCTGTCCTTCCTGGACGACCGGCACCGCTGCTACACCCAGGGCTCGTTCAAGTCCGACGACGAGCCGATCGAGGACGCCATGACCCGCAAGATGGACATGGCCATCGAACAGCTTGGCGTCAAACCGGGCGACCGGGTGCTGGAGGTCGGCGGCGGTTGGGGCGCGTTCGTCGAGCACGCGGGCCGCAAGGGCATCGAGGTGACCACGCTCACCCTGTCCGAGCCGTCCGAGCTGTACCTGAAGGACCTGATCAAGCGCGAGAACCTGCCCTGCACGGTGCTGCGCAAGCACTTCTACAAGTTCAAGACCGACCGCCCGTACGACGCGGTGGTCAACATGGGCGTCACCGAGCACCTGCCCGACTACACCACGTCGCTGCGCAAGTACGCGGAACTGTTGCGGCCCGGCGGCCGCGTCTACCTCGACGCGTTGGCCATGCGGCACAAGCACCGCATGTCGACGTTCATGAGCCGCTACGTCTACCCGGGCGTGTCGACCCCGTTGCTGCTGCACGACTACCTGGCCAAGGTCGCCAAGTCGCCGTTCTACCTGACCTCTGTGGACGACGAGCGGCACAACTACTACCTCACCTGCAGGATCTGGGCGGAGAAGCTCGACGCCAACCGCGAGCACGTCATCGCCAACTGGGGTGAGCCGCTGTACCGGCACTTCCGGCTGTTCCTGTGGGGCTCGGCCGCCGGGTTCCACTCCGGACTCGTGCAGGCCTACCGCTGGGCGCTGGAACTGCCTGCCTAGGAAGGGAACTCCATCGCCGGGAAGTCCGGCGATGGAGCGTCCAGCAGGTGGTCGTCCTCGTCGCGCAGGAAGCGGTCGAAGAACGACACCAGGTACGCGCCGGTGGTCCGGATCGCCTCGGCCGGGTTCAGCGTGCCGAGGCGTTCGGCCTGGGCGGCGGGGGAGAGGCCCAGCTGCGGAACCAACGCCTCGGCGTCGGTGAAGGACGCGTGCTTCGCACCGCGCAACCGTAGTCGGCGGGACCAACCGGTTGTGGTGTCGAGGAAGGCGTCCCAGCCGGGACCGGTGTCGGTGGGTCCGTCGCTGCCGACCAAGAGGAACGGCCGATCGAGACCGTCCCGTGCGACCGGTGTGAGTGCACCGTCCGGATAGGTCAGATTGCCGTCGAGGTTCACGCCCGCGCCGATCCGGTGGTCGGCGTGCATCGCCATCGCCGCCGCCGAACCGCCCATGGACGAGCCGAACGCGCCCACCCGACCCCGGGGCGAGACCTGGTCCAGCACGAACCGGAGGTCGTCCACCCGCACGTCCACCGCCTTGCGGATGAAGACGTTCGGGTCGTCAGGCAGGGTGAGGGTGCGCAGGATGCCGCCCGGGAACTGGACTTCCGGGGATTCGAAGGTGTGATCCACCGTCACCACCCGGAATCCGTGGCTGGCCAGTTCCTCCGCCCGCCAGGTGCCCCAGGTGCGCGGCTCCCCGAGCCCGGCCGAGTGCAGGAGCGTCGGCCACCGGCCCGGCCTGCGCCGTCCGTTGACGATCGCGTTGGTTTGCACGCCGGTCCAGTCGACGTTGGGCAGGTTCAATCCGAGGTACTGATTCATGGTGACCTCGGAGAAATGCCGAGCCGCCAACGGCAGCATGTACGGCAACCCGGGCGCGGAGGACGGTAGCGCGGGATAGTGGATGGTGATCATCAGCTCGCGCTCGAACTCCGGGTGCCACGGATCCCGCCGTGCCCGGTCCACCAGCCGCACGGTCGTCGCACCTACCGGATAACGCCCGGTGGGCCTTGGCAAACGCAACGCCCCGCTCGCGTGCGCCGTGCCCGGCAGCACGGCCGAGAGTGCGATCGCTCCCAGGCCTGCGGTCAGCATCCCCATCCCCCGTCGACTGATCATAGGACGATGATGGCCCTGGTGTCCGCCCAGCGCCTCGGGGTAATCCCCGGTTCGGTCCCGGATAACCCACCGGCACGGCGGTCTTGTGCGCGGTCATTCGCCGAAGAGGTAGATGGCGGCCCAGTAGAGGATGATCGTGCACACGCACAGGGTCGCCGAGCCCAGCCACACGTATGCGGCATAGCGGTAGCCGCGCCAGGGGACGCGGCGGATCAGCGTGGTGGTCAGGTAGAGGCCGGAGCCGAGGAACAGCCAAAGGAATGCCGTAGTGAAACCGAGCTGCATGACCAGCTTGCTCGCCGTGCGCTCGCGCGCGGTCGAGTCAATCAATCGCGCGGTGATTTGTTGGCCCTCGGAGTACATCGCCCTGGCCTGCTCCAGGGTGACCTGGTGGCCGGGGCGCGTCGACCAGGTCCCCGCGCAACTCCTTGTCACGTAAAGACTTTCCTTGGCCCCTCGGTGCATCTCCTCATGGCAGGACGCCACGATGACCGCGCCGGGCTCACCGCTGAACCCGGTGTCCGCGAATGATTCCCGCACCAGGAACTGCCCGATGACCCCGGCCGCCGCCACCAGCGCCACCGCCACCACCGCGTGCACGACCCGCTTCACGGGTCCGGGCGGCTTCTGCGGACGGTGAACCATCGGCACCCGGGCACGCGGACGCCTGCCCGCCGTTCGCGGGACGATGTCCAGTCCGACATCCGCGCCGTCCTCGTCCACTGCTCCGGACTACCAGGTTCACCCGGCCGGTGATCTCTGTTGAGACCAGGACCACCGCGCACAATGTCCGGACAGTGTCAGTTTGTCCGCAGTGTCGTCGCCTTGGGCCTGCTCCGCACGTGGGGCGACGACACGCTCGGGCAGATGGTGATCCCCTGTGCGGCCGCACACCCGGAGCGCGTGATCAGGACGCGGGCCCGGTCACCGCGTCGAACGAGGAAAGCCGTGCGGTAGAGGGAAAACCGGTTGCCCGGTTGAATACGATTCGATATGTCCGGAAACAGCCGTCAAGGAACAGGCCCATGCGAAACGCTTCGACCACGGCGAGCGCCGCGTCCGCCGCACTCGCCGCGCTGTCCCACCCGACCCGGCTGCGAATCCTCGTCGCCCTCTTCGACGCCCACGACCGCGGCGAGCCCGCGCGTCTGGACGCCATGGCCGTGGCGGTCGGGCTGGATGTCCGCCTGCTGTCGAAGGAGATCGTCCGCCTCACCGAGGCAGGCCTGATCACCCGCGAGCAGGGCCGCCTCGCCCCCGATCCCGGCCACCTCGCCACCCTGTCCGATGACCTCGTCGAGACCACGGCGCTGTGCCGGGCCATCCCACCCACCTCACCCCTGCGCCGCTACCTCGCCCACGGCCGGGTGACGGTCCTCCCCAAACGCCCCGACGACCTCTCCGCCGTCGCCGCCGCCCTGGCCTCCCTGCTCCCCGACGACCGCGAACTCACCGAGCCGGAAGTCAACGCGCATCTCGCCGAAGCGGGCCCTGACACCGCCGCCCTCCGCCGCCTCCTGGTCGACCTCGGCTTCCTCACCCGCCAAGGCGCCGCCCACTACCGCCGAGTCATCCCGACCCACGAGCACACAGTCGCGTAGTTCGGGCCGCGCGCCGTCGACCGCGCCCATTCCCGCGTTGCCACCGGACGGCAGTCGGTTTCGACAATGACCGCGTTCGCAATGACCTCGCCCGCGTCCCTACCATCCTCATTCTCTTTGGCATGGGCGACGGCACCGCCGACAAGCGTTCCGCTGTTTCGGCGAAGCCGTACTCCCGAGCAGAACCGTGTCCGCAACCACCGGTCGGCGACGAGGGCGGTAGGACTTCGGCGAGATGACCGACCGCGAGGTCCGGATCATCCAGACCACGTCCGTCAACCGACATCAGCGGATCGGCGCCTGAAACCCGGCTCCGATCGATGCCCGCGTAGGCAGTCGTCGGTGCCCTTCGGGACGGCCGGGAGTCCCGTCCACGGTCGGGTGACGGGCCGGAGACTGGGTCGGGTGAAGGCTCCGACGGAGGATCGGGACCGTCCCGGCGATCGGCGTGCCCCGGCGACCGACCGGCCCGCCGAGGACGCGCGGCAGGTCAGGCCGGGGCGGCCGTTGAACGTGGGCGCGGTGGCCCGGTTGCAGGGGGCGGCGGGCAACCGGGCGGCGGCGCGGCTGGTCGCTTCGCGGCGGGCGGTGGCGCCCGTGCAGCGGCTGGCCACGGAGACGCGCGCCGGTGCGGGGTCGGATCCGAAGTTCGCGGCCGTGGAAGCCGATATCGCGGGCAAGCAGAAGGCGATGAAGGCCCATCCGGCGCCCGCGGCCGAGGCGTCCGCGGCGGCAGGTGCGGCCAAGCCGCCGCCGGATGACAAGGAGGCGCAGGGTAAGGCGGCCAACGCGGAGAAGATGAACGCCGCCAAGCCCGGGGAGTTCGACAAGGCCGCGTTCGTCCGCGCGGTCAACGAGGCCATCGCGGCCCAGGCGCCCAAGAACCTCGACGAGGCTGACAAGTTCGGTACTTCCGGCAAGGCCGACGCGGTCAAGGGGCAGGTGCAGGGCCGGGTCTCGGCGGGCAAGGACGCGGCCGCGGGCGCGATCGAGTCGACCACCAAGGCGCCCCCGGACATCGCCGCCGCCAAGGACAAGCCCGTCACCCCGCTGCGCCCCGACCAGCCACCACCGACCCCCGCCGCACCCGATCCGGCGAAGGCCGTTCCGGACGCGGCGCCACCCGCCGCTACCGACCTGTCCGCCGGGCCCAGGCAGGTCGACGACCACATGGCCGACGCGGGCGTGACCGACCAGCAGTTGGCTACGTCCAACGAACCCGAGTTCACCGGTGCGCTCGCCGAGAAGAAGGAAGCCGAGAACCACGCCGCCACCGCCCCCGGCCAGGTCCGGGCCGCCGAGGCCAGGACGCTGACCGACGCGAAGGTCCAGGCCGGACAGGCAGGCGCGGCCGCGATGGCCGGGCTGCGGAACGATCGACTGCGGGCGGGAACGTCGGTGTCCGGCGGGAAGGACGCCGCCAAGGGCCGGAACGAGGCGCAACAGGCGCAGGTCACCGCGACGCTGCAGAAGGTCTACGACGCCACGAAGAAGGACGTCGAGGACATCCTGTCCGGTCTGGACAAGAAAGTCGACGACGCTTTCACCATCGGCGAGAAAGCCGCCCGCGACGCGTTCACCGCCGACCACAAAAGGCGGATGGACGAATACAAGGACAAACGGTATTCCGGCTTCACCGGCAAACTCCGCTGGGTCAAAGACCAGTTCGCAGGCCTGCCGGACGAGGCCAACCAGATCTTCGTCACCGCCCGCAAGGGCTACGTCGACCGCATGCAACAGGTCATCTCCCGGGTCGCCGACGTCATCGGCGGTGAGCTCAACCGTGCCAAGGCCCGCATCGCCACCGGACGCGCCGAGCTCCAGGCGGAGGTGCGCAAACTGCCCGCGGACCTCCAGGCCATCGGCAAACAGGCCGCCGGGGAGTTCGCCGGGAGGTTCGACGAACTCGCCGAGTCCGTCGACGCCAAGGGCAAGGAACTCGTCCAGTCGCTGGCGTCGAAATACAACGAGGCGCTGAAATCGGTCGACGCGGAGATCGACGCCGAGAAGGAGAAGAACCAGGGCCTGGTAGCCAAGGCCATCGGCGCTGTCAAAGGCGTCATCGACACCATCCTGAAACTCAAGGACCTGCTGCTCGGCATCCTCGCCAAGGCGGCCGCCGCGGTCATGGCGATCATCCGTGACCCCATCGGCTTCCTCGGCAAGCTCGTGCACGCCGTCGGCGAAGGTCTGCGCTCGTTCCTGGCCAACATCGGCGAACACCTCAAGAAGGGCCTGCTCGGCTGGCTTCTCGGCGCCATGGCGTCGGCGGGTCTGCAACTCCCGGCCAGGTTCGACCTGCGCGGCATCATCATGATGATCGGCTCCCTGCTCGGCCTCACCTGGTCCGCCATCCGCGGCCGCGTCGTGTCCCGCGGTGTCCCGGAACCGGCGATGGCGGCGGTGGAACAGTCCGTCCCGGTCGCCCAGAAGCTGCGGTCCGAGGGGATCGGCGGCATCTGGGAGACGATCAAGGAGAAGGCGGGCGACCTCAGGGCCGGGCTGTTCGGCAAGATCACCCAGTACCTGGTGCCGACCGTGCTGATCGCGGGCATCACCTGGATCATCAGCCTGCTCAACCCGGCCTCGGCGTTCGTCAAGGCCGTCAAGATGATCATCGACTTCGTCGGCTTCGTGGTCGAGCGCGGCGCCCAGATCGTCACCTTCGTCACCGGCGTCCTGGACGCCATCCTGGCCATCGCGGGCGGCAGCGCGGGCCCGGTGCCCGCCCTGATCGTCAACGCCCTCGTCGCGGGCATCCCGGTCCTGATCGGTGTTCTCGCCGCCGTGCTCGGCATCAACGGCATCGCCGACAAGGTCAAGTCCTTCGTCCAGTCCCTGTCCAAACCGGTCATGAAGGCCGTCGACCGGGTGGTCGGCAAGATCGTCGCGGTGGGCAGGAAGCTCTGGTCCAAGCTCAGGAGCGGCGCGGGCAAGGTCGCGGACAAGGCCAAGGCGGGCGTTCGCTGGGTGGGCGAGAAGCTCGGTCTGATCGCCGTTCGGAAGAGCTTCAAGGCCGGGCAGGAAAGCCACACCCTGACACTCCTGGCCGGCGACCGGCCACTGCGGGTCATCGTCGCCAGCACCCCCAAGGACCTGCGGACCCTGGTCGCCGAACTCGCGCCGAAGGCGGACGAGGCAGGCCGCCTGGCGTTGCACGAGGCCGGGAAACGCTATGCCGAGATCAAGGATGTGTGGGACGAGAACCAGCGGATCAAGAACAGTCCGAAGTCGACCACGGACGCGCGCAAGGCCGCGGACGCGAAGCTGAAGGAGATCGTGCCCACGTTGACGACCGCCGCCGCCGAGATCGTCGACCGGCTGATGACGGTCGCGCAGCTGGGTGGCGCGTCGACCGCACCCGCGAGCGTGCGGAACCTGGCGGGTCCCGGCGGCGCGAGCCTGGCCGCGATGAGCGGCGGGCTGGCAGGCCAGATCACCAGCGACATCGCCGAGAAGAGGCTCACCATGGCGGCTGCCGCCGTGTGGCACCCGGCCGACGACCGAGCGCAGATCGTGGTCGCCTCGTCCAGCCCGTCGTGGCCCGCGCAGGTGTCGACCGGCCACGTGAAGGCCTTCCCCGGCGGCGTCCGCGAACACGCCGAGCGGAAGATCATCATGTGGGCGATCGCCAACGGATATAGGATCCACGCCGTCGCGGCGCACCGCCCCGTCTGCCCGGTGTGCCGAGCGGCCCTCTTCGCGGCCAAGGTCGAACACATCCAGCCCTAGTCGGAAGGTCCTCGACCATGAACTTCGATCAGCGAGTGACCAGGGCCCTCGGGTTGTCCGAGCGCGCTCGGCTGGCCTTCGTCGCCGCCGTGGTCGAGCACGCGCTGCGGGCGATCTGGGCCGATCTGGCCGACCGCGGGGACGACGCGCTCGCCACGGCCGCGGCCGAGCAGATCTGGTCTGTTGTGGACGGTCGGCCGGTGGACGGTGACGCGCTGGCGGCAAGCGAGCGCGACGCCATCGACGCGGCGCCGGACACCGAGGACGAGCCGGAGGCCGAGGACGTCACGTTCGCGCTGATCGCGCTGGCACACGCGTGCCGGGTCGCCAGGGGCGTCGATGTGGACGACAACGTGAGTGCCGCGGTGAGCAGCTGCGAACAGGCGATAGGCGCCCATGTCGCCGGTTCCCGACAGGACGATCGGTCCCTGGACGAACTGGCGAACGCCGACCCGCTGGAATGGCAGGACTATCCCGAGGTGCGTGCGGAGATCCACTACCAGCTGGCGATCCTGGACACCCTGGAGCAGGGGACGTCCATTCCGGACAGGGCAAGTCTGCTGGCCTTGTGACCAGGTCGCGGGCACCTCGGGTGCGGAGGTCCGGGCGACTAGTCCGAAGTGGACCGGGATGGTTCGGGACCTGCCAGGTATTCACGTAGTCGGGCGTGGCGGAACTGGTAGACCCCGCCCACCTGCCGCAGCACGCCGCGGCGGTGGGCGTCGTGCAGGAAGGTGATGGTGGCCCAGGGCAGCTTTCCCGGTGAGCGGCAGCCGGACGCGGGCGATCAGCCAGGGGCCCCAGACGGTGCCGAACAGGATCCACAGCAGGATGCCGACGCCTGCCGTGGTGGCGGCCCCGGGCAGCCAGAGCCGGTCGGCGAGGACGGTGTCGAAGGGGACGCCGAAGGCGGGTTCGACCGCCAGGTAGAGCATGACCCAGAAGACCGCCGCGCCGCCAGGGCGAGTGACCGGTCGCGTTTGTGCTGGTAATGCTGGAAAAAGTACCTGTGCATCACACGATGGAGTGGTCTGGCTGCTGGGGTCGACCGCATTCTCCATACGCTGGAGCACATGTCTGCGTTCCGGGTTCGTCTGGCTGTCGTGGTGGTTCTCGCCTCTGTTTCCTCGCTTGGGTTCGTCGTTCCGGCCGCGGCGGTGGCCAGGCCGGTGAAGGCGGAGGTCAAGCTCAAGTGCAGGCCCGGGACGTGGCGGGTCGACTACACCGCGGGGAGTGGGCGGCATGCTCCCGGTGCGGTGGTGACGACTCGGATCGACCTCGGGGTGGTCGACGAGTACGGGCCGGACAAGGTCACCGGTGCGGGGCCGTACGGGCTTGGTAGTGCGGCTACCACCGGGGACATCGTGCGAACGACCGACGGTAAGGGGGCGTGGTCGATCCATGAGGTGCTGAGTTACGGGCCTCGGCCTTCGGGATATCCCCGCTCCCATCGGCAGACGACCACCGTGACTCTGTATGTGGACGACGGGAATGGTCCGGTGACCGCGACGGACACGTGCACGCTGATGGTTCGGTGACCGCTGCCGGTCCGATACGCTGCTTCTGTTTGTACGGTGTCAAAGGGGGCGGCGATGACCACACTTGAGAACCGACCGAACTCGGCGCTGCTCGTCGTCGACGTGCAGAACGGTGTCGTCGCGGGCGCGCACGCGCGGGACGTGGTCGTCGGGAACATCGGGAAGCTCGTCGAGAAGGCGCGAGGGGAGAACGTTCCCGTCGTGTGGGTGCGGCATTCCGACGATCACCTCGCCAAAGGCAGCGACGAGTGGCGGATCGTGGGTGAACTCGAACCGCGCGACGGGGAGGCGCTGGTCGAGAAGAGCTATGGCGACTCGTTCGAGGACACGGACCTGGAGGCGGTGCTGTCCCGCCTCGCGGTCGGCCGCTTGATCGTCGTCGGCGCACAGACCGACGCGTGCATCCGATCGACCCTGCACGGCGCGTTCGTCCGCGGCTACGACACGACACTCGTCAACGACGCGCACACGACCGCTGACCTGTCCGCGTGGGGTGCTCCGCCGCCGGAACAGGTCATCGCGCACACGAATCTGTACTGGAACGAGCACTCCGGACCCGGCCGGACCGCAGGCACGGTGGCGACCGCGGACGTCGGGTTCGGCGCCACACCGTAGGCCGTGTCGCCGTCGCCGCCACACCACGACGAACACCTCGCTCCGGCTGTCACACCCGATGTCGACGACCTGGGGTCGGCGATACCTGCTGTCGGCCGGGCAAGATCGGCATCGGGGGCAGCATCGTGGACATCACCTGGGTCACCTCGCTCGGTGGTCCGCTGATCGTGACGTGATCGGGTGGGAAGAGACCGGCGCGATCCCGCGTGGTGGTCAAGTTTGGGGTGGCTGGGTTGGGAGGGCGGGTTGATGGTGGGCGGGTTGGGGGAACGGGCAGGGGTGAGGGAGGTGGGGTGAATGGGTGGAGTTAGGGATTAGGTGGGGTGAAAGGGAAGTGGGTGGAGGGGGCGTTAGGGGTGGGGGCAGGGGCGGGCTTGGGATCTGGTGTGGGTGGGTGTCCGGTGTGGAGTGGTCAGGGGGTGCATTCGGCGGCTCTGGTCAGTAGGTGGGCGCGTTCTCGTTGGTTGGTGGTCAGGGTGGCGGCTCGTTCGAATTCGGGGCGGGCTTCGGTGGGGCGGGAGAGTTTGACCAGGAGGTCGGCGCGTACGGCGGGTAGTAGGTGGTAGTGGGGTAGGGCGTTCTTCTCGACCAGGGCGTCCACGAGTTTCAGGGCGGCGGCTGGGCCGTCGGCCATGGATATTGCGACGGCGCGGTTGAGCTCGATCACTGGGGAGGGGGTGACGTGGGCCAGGATCGCGTACAGGGCGGCGATTCGGGCCCAGTCGGTCTTGTCGGCTGTGTGGGCTCGGGCGTGGCAGGCGGCGATGGCGGCCTGTACGGCGTAGGCGCCGGTGGCGCCGCCCAGGTCGATCGCGCGGTCCAGGGCGGCGAGGCCGCGGCGGATCAGAAGGCGGTCCCAGCGGGTGCGGTCCTGGTCGAGCAGGGTGATGATCTCGCCGGACGCGTCGGTGCGGGCTCGGAGGCGGGCGGCCTGTAGTTCCATCAGGGCGATCAGGCCGTGTGCCTCGGGCTCGTCCGGGGCGAGGGCGGTGAGGATCCGGCCAGGCGCATCGCCTCGTCGCAGAGGGCCGGGCGGGTGAGGTCGGGGCCCGCGGTGGCCGAGTAGCCCTCGTTGAACAGCAGGTAGACCACGCCGAGTACGGATGCCAGCCGGGGCGCGAGCTCGTCGCCGGTCGGCACCTCGAACGGGACCCGGGCGTCGGCGAGGGTCTTCTTGGCGCGGACGATGCGTTGGGCCATCGTCGTCGTGGGGACGAGGAAGCCGCGGGCGATCTCCTCGGTGCGCAGCCCGGCCAGCATCTTCAGGGTCAGCGCCGCGCGGGCGGGGCGGGTGAGTACCGGGTGGCAGGCGGTGAACATGAGGCGGAGCACGTCGTCCTCGACGTGCTCCTCGACCTCGATGTCGATCTCCTCGACGGTCTCCAGGGCACGGCCGAGCTCGGCGACCTTCTGTTCCAGCCGGATCTCGCGCCGCATCCCGTCGATCGCCCGGCGCTTGGCGATCGCCATGAGCCACGCGCCCGGGTTGTCCGGGATGCCCGACGCCTGCCACTGTTCGAGCGCGGCGACCAGGGCGTCCTGGGCCAGGTCCTCGGCCAGGCCGACGTCGCGGACCATGCGGGCCAGGCCCGCGATGAGCCGGGCCGCCTCGATCCGCCAGACCGCCTCGATCGCGCGATGGGTGGTGGGCATCGGTTCCGCTGCGGGCACGTCCTGGACCCAACCGCACGGTGCGGCGGGGCGCAACCAGCGGCTCGGGATATCGGCCGGGTGTCGGCGTGTCCGGTGGCATCGCCCGTCGCGTCGACGTTCCGGGTCGGGTCGCGCACTCGTCCGGTCGGAACGGTGGTCGCACCGTCCCGACCGGACGCGCCGATGGCGTCAGTTCCCCGACTCCTGCTCGGCCCGCCACTGGTCCGCGTTGGCCCGGCCCAGCTCGCCCACCCCGTCGGCGAACGCGCGCACCTCCGGCGTGGCGACCTCGGCGAAGTCCTCGGCCTCGAAGATCTGCCGGATCTCGATCTCGCCGACCCCGCCGGGCATCAGGTTGGGGCTGCGCTTGACCCACTCGATGACCTCCTCCCGGGACGCCACCTCCAGGATCGTGTAGCCCGCGATCAGCTCCTTGGTCTCGGCGAACGGCCCGTCGACCACCGTGCGGTCGTCGCCGTCGAACCGGATCCGCACCCCCTTCGAGCTCGGGTGCAGGCCGTCGCCCGCGAGCAGGACGCCCGCCTTGACCAGTTCCTCGTTGTACCGGCCCATCGCCACCATCGCCTCGACACTCGGCAGCTGCCCCGCCTCGGACTCGGCCGTCGCCTTGCCCAGCACCATGAACCGCATTGTCATCGCCTCCAAGCCAGTGCGGGGCCCCGGGCTCCCCGCCCGGGTCACGACCCCGTTTCACCAGGGCGTCGAACGGGCCTGCCCCGTTTCGACATCGTCCCGGACAAACTTTCGGATTTTTCCCGGGGGCCTCCTGGGCAGGGCCGACAGGGTCGGATTCGAACGAATGTTCGACGCCGCGCCGAGTGGGGAGATGCGCACCGCCTGCGTCGGCTTGACCTTGACGGTGGGTCAACCCGCCACCCTTCCGGCAGGGGCTCTCTCATGGTCGAGAGGCTCGCGGAAGGAGGCAGACGACCGATGACGGTTGATCATCCCGCGATTCGGGTGCGGGGGCTGGCGAAGTCGTACGGGACGGTGGAGGTGCTGCGCGGGGTGGACTTCGACGTGGCGCGGGGCAGCATCCTCGCCCTGCTCGGCGCCAACGGATCCGGCAAGACCACGACCGTGCGAATCCTCGCCACCCTGCTCAAGGCCGATGCGGGGACGGCGGTCGTCAACGGGTTCGACGTCGGTGCGCAGGCCGCGGAGGTGCGGGAGTCGATCAGTCTCACCGGCCAGTTCGCGGCGGTCGACGGTGTCCTCAGCGGCCGGGAGAACCTCGTCCTGATCGCCCGGCTGCGGCATCTCGACGACCCGGGCGCGGTCGCGGACGGGCTGTTGCGGCGGTTCTCGCTGACCGACGCGGCCGCACGCCGGGTGTCGACGTACTCGGGCGGGATGCGCCGCCGGTTGGACATCGCCATGAGCCTGGTCGGCAGGCCCGCGGTGATCTTCCTGGACGAGCCGACGGCCGGGCTCGACCCCGAGGGGCGGATCGAGGTGTGGCGGGCGGTCGAGGAGCTGGTCGGCGGCGGTGTGACGGTGCTGTTGACCACGCAGTACCTGGACGAGGCCGAACGGCTGGCCGATCGCGTCGCGATCCTGCGCGAGGGACGGATCGTCGTGAACGGCACCCTGGACGAACTGAGACGGCTCCTGCCGCCCGCCACCGTCGAGTACGTCGAGAAACAGCCGACGCTGGAAGAGGTCTTCCTGGCGGTCGTCGGGAGGCGGGCATGACCATCGGCGACACCGCCGTCCTCACCGGACGGACCCTGCGCCACGTCACGCGCAGCGCGGACACCGTCATCACCACCGCGGTCACGCCGATCGCCATGATGCTGATGTTCGTCTTCGTGTTCGGCGGCGCGATCGACACCGGCCCGACCCGGTATATCGACTACATGCTGCCCGGCATCCTGCTCATCACGATCGCCTCGGGCATCGCCTACACCTCGCTGCGCCTCTTCACCGACCTGGCGAGCGGGATGTTCGAACGGTTCCGTTCCATGCCGATCGCGCGGTCGGGGCTGCTCTGGGCGCACGTGCTGACCTCGCTGGCCGCCAACCTGATCTCGCTGGTGATCGTCGTGGGCGTCGCCCTGATCATCGGCTTCCGCTCGGGCGCGGATGTGCTCGGCTGGCTCGCGGTGACGGGCATCCTGGTGCTGTTCACCCTGGCGTCGACCTGGATCGCCGTGATCGCGGGCCTCACCGCGAAGACGGTGGAGGGCGGCAGCGCGTTCGCCTACCCGCTCATCTTCCTGCCGTTCCTCAGCTCCGCGTTCGTGCCCACCGCGTCCATGCCCGGCCCGGTGCGCTGGTTCGCCGACAACCAGCCGGTGACCTCGATCGTCGACACGATCCGCGACCTGTTCGCCGAACAGCCGGTCGGCGACGACATCCGGCCCGCCCTGGCCTGGTGCGCGGGCATTCTCGTCGTGGCACACGTGCTCGCGATGGTCGTCTACCGCCGCAAGATCGCCTGAGGCAGTCTGGGTCCCATGCTCACCATCGGCCGGTTGGCGGCCTACGCGGGGGTGACGGTGCGCGCGGTCCGCCACTACCACCGGATCGGTCTCCTGCCGGAGCCCGACCGCGACCGTTCCGGATACCGCACCTACGGCGCCGCCGCGGTGGTACGCCTGATCCGAATCCGCACCCTCACCGACGCAGGCGTGCCGCTGGCCCGCGTACAGGACCTCCTCGACGCGGACCCGACGGAGTTCGCCACCGGCATCGACGAGATCGACAAAAACCTCCGCACCCAGATCCGACGCCTACAGCACACCCGCCAACGCCTCGCCCGACTGGCCGCAGGCGACAACCTCGCGCTCCCCCAGAGCGTAGTGAACTACCTGGACCGTCTGCGCGACCTCGGCGTCGAAGAGCAATACATCGAAATGGAACGGGACGCCTGGATCCTCGTCGCCGCCCAGCTACCACACCTGATCGAAGCCGTGATCGCCACCAAACACGAGCAACTGGCCGACCCCGACATAGTCAAGCTCTACAGCTTCCTCCGCGGAACATCGGACTCCTCAGCCGACGACTCACGAGTCACCGAGATCGCCGACACCGTAGAACGCCTGATGATCCGCGCCGTACACGCAGGCGAGACAGACACCGACGACGCCCTCCCCGACCACTTCGTCGCCCTACTGGACTCCACCCTGCTGGAGTCCGCCCCCGGCGCCAAACAAGTGATGACAATCCTGGAAAAGCGAGGCTGGCAAGGCTGGACCCGCATCGAACAAGTCCCCACCCCCCACCTCCACCCCC
>NZ_KB894430.1 GCF_000374445.1 Actinokineospora enzanensis DSM 44649
CCCGAGGCCGAGCCGGAACCCGAGGCCGAGCCGGAACCCGAGGCCGAGCCGGAACCCGAGGCCGAGCCGGAACCCGAGGCCGAGCCGGAACCCGACACGGACGAGCAAGCCGAGTTGGAGCTCGGGCTCGACGACGCCCCGAAGCCAGCGCAGGTACCACACGCGGACGCTGGCGAACTAGATCCGGTCAAGGAGTCGGCAGCAGGTGTGGCTGTCGACCACGTCGCGCAACCGGTCGGGGCTGCGCCGGATGTCGACCCGATCGACCTGCTTGACGACGCGGTGGTTGAGGACGTCGACCAGCTCGAGGGTTGGGGCGGTGCGCGAGACAACCTCGACCAACTGGCCGACCTGTGGGCGGCCGAAGCCGACCTGGAGAGCGCACTCGGGCCTCCACAAGCCGGTGGCGACGTCGCTGCCGCAGCGGAGGACGAGGTTCCCGCCGACGTCGCTCCCATCGTGGAGGCTGCTCAGGACGACGTCCTGCCGAGCAACGGGGAACTGTGGGCGGCACCCACCGCAGCAGAGCCGATCGACCCGGTCGCAGAGCAGTGGTCAGCCCTGGTCGCTCAGGCCGCTGAACTGGACTTCGTCGTGCAGACCCGCTACGCGGGCGCTTCCGGTGTCGATCTGCAAACGCGCACGATCCACATCGCGTTCGACCAGCCACCTCACACGCGGGTGGTCGACCTGGTGGGGAAGCTCGTCGAGGTCGCGGTGCAGCGCACGCCAGTCGAGGCCATTCCGGCGGACCTGCTCCCCAGGCAACGCTCTGAGGAGGCGGCGCCGATCGCGCCGGAGCCGGTGGCGAGCGAGTTCGATCTGCCGAGGGCGTCGACGAGGTCGGACGAGGGTTCCGAGTGGGTGCCGATGACGAACACCCCCCTCTACGAGCAGATGCAGCGGGATCTCGGGCTGGCGGACCTGGTCGAACCGAACGGCCACGCCGCACCCGCAGACGGCGGAACAACGGAACGCGACACCCCGCTCTACGAGCAGTTGCGGCGGGATCTCGGGCTGGCGGATCTGCTGGAACCGAACGGCCAGGCGGCACCCGCCGATGGTGAAACACCGGAAGTGCGCACGTCAGCGCCGCCGGAAATGTCTGGTCAGCGGGATATACAAGATCGTGCGGGGGTCTCTGCGGAGGCTGCGGTCGAGACGCCGGCCCGCAAGGAACGCACCGGCCTGCCCGGTGCGCGCCCAGCGACCGCTGGGAGCGGGGTGGCCCGGCCGACCGGTGATCCGGTCGTGACGAGCCGCAGCAGGCACAACCGATGAGCATGTCGATGGAAACAAGGAGGAAAGACCAGATGACGCAGTCGGAGGCGGGGGAGACCTCCCCGCGAGCCTCGCATGAGGCGTACGTCAAGAAGGTGGTCGCCGAACTGGTTGAGCGCGGCGTCGAGGTGACAGATCTGGAGATCATCTCCAGCGCGACGCGCCACGCGGCATTGCGGGTGGCCGAGGCCGAGCCGATGGGCACGCAGTGGGACTCCGCCGAGTGGATCCGGATGCGCTGGACCGAGCGGGACGGCTGGGCCTACCAGGTCCGCTATCACGGCGAGGACCAGCCGCGGGGCGCGGTCTACTTCGGCGTCTCGGCCGCGCCGACGCCGAGTGACGTGGCGGACTGGATGCGCATCTGCCTGGTCCACCCGGAGTTCACGCCCAGCCGCGAGGACGGCCCGTTCATCGAACCGGACCTGGACTCGGTGTTGAAGACGTACGCGGCGACCGCCGGATAACCGGATAACGAGCCGGTGCCGCAGCCGGGGGGCTCGGGCGCCGGATAACTGATCACCACCATCTGATCGAGGGGGGACGATCGTGGGTGGCGCACGCCCAAAATCAGGGTCACCACATCACATTTTGTCGCTTTCGCGAGGTTCCAGCCTCGCGTTGATCGCGCTCGTCGCGTTGCTCGGCACCGCCTGCTCGCGCACGACGCCAGGCGGGCAGGGCACCGCATCGACGACGGCGCCCGGAGCCACGGGGACGACCGGCGTCCAGCGCTCGACCGTCGTCGAGGTCTGCTCCCGGTTCACCGTCGCCGCGCTCAGTTCCGACACGACGACCGACCGCGGCCCGGCCGACGCACGAAGCCGTGCGGCGCAGCAGTTCGGCACGCCCGAGCTGATCAACCAGCTCGGCGGTGAAGGCCGCGACCAGACCTGGCCGGTACTCGTCCAGCACAACGCCCGCGTGGTGGTCGACACCTCGGAGGTCCAGGACGACCCGCCGCCGGCGCGGGGCAACCAGGTGGGCGCGGCGGTGTCCGCGTCTCGGGTCGCCGTGGGCGCCGACGGCTGGCGGCAGGAGCTGCCCGGCACCATCGCCTACTGCTCGCTGGTCAACGAGGGCGCGGGCTGGCGGGTCGCCGCCGTCTCGTTCTCCGACGCCACGTCGAGCGAAGCACCGCGATGAGCACCGGGAAGAAGGCCGGTCTCGTCCTCGCGTGTCTACCCGTCCTGCTGGTCATCGTCGTCCTGACGCTGGTCCTGGGCGGCGGCGGTGGCGGCGAGGCCGAGGCCCGGAGCTCGTTCAAGGGGCACGTGCTCGGCCAATTCGATCTCAACAAGGACGCGGTGCCCGGCTGGGCGGTCCAACCACTGCTCAACGCCGCGAAGACCTGCCCCGAGATCACCGCACCGATCCTCGCGGCGCAGATCGAGACCGAGTCGCACTGGAACCCCGACGCCTACAACGACGGCTCGAAAGCCACCGGGCTGTCGCAGTTCATCCCGTCCACGTGGGCGGCCTACGGGACAGACGGCGACGGAGACGGCAAGGCCGATCCACGCAACCCGTTCGACGCGATCAAGTCCCAGGCCGTCTACATGTGCCACCTCGTCGACTTCGTGAAAAGCACCAAGGGGCTCAACGGGGAGATCGTCGACTTGGCGTTGGCCAGCTACAACGCCGGACCGGGGAACGTGCAGAAATACGGCGGAATCCCGCCGTTTCCGGAGACAACGAACTACGTCACCAAAATCCGCAATTTGGCAAATACCAAGTACGCCAACGTGACGAGCGTCCCGACGGCTTCGGGCCGTGCCGGGCCGATTATCCAAAAGGCCGCAGAACACGTGAACAAGACGATGTACTCCTGGGGCGGCGGCACTCTCGACGGACCCAGCGGCGGCTCGTCTCCCGATGTCGGCGTGATCGGTTTCGATTGCAGCAGCCTCGTCCGCTACTCCTACTACCAGGGAACGGGGCAAGCGATCACGTTGCCGCGCACGGCGGACGCACAGTACAACGCGACGAAGTCGCAGTCGATCGCGGTGGGCGATCTCCAGCCTGGCGATCTTCTGTTCTGGGGCAGGGGGACCATGCACCACGTCGCCCTCTATATCGGAAACGGACGCATGATCGAGGCTCCGGAGTCGGGCAAGAAAATCACCGAGACCAATATCCGGACGAACGGCGACTATGCGGGCGCGACCCGCGTGTTCGGCGGACCGCTTGATTCGGCAAAAAAGGCGTGAACCCTTTCTTCGGTTCAACATCATACCCATACGAGGAGGAGTGAAAAATGGCCAAATCAGGAACGCGGCGCCCACTGGTGACCTTTGCTGACATGGCGATGCCGGAGGACCCGGCAGACCACCCAGGCGTCAACGACACGGATGAGGAGTACGCCCAGCGGATCGGCTGGATGCACGCGAGGCTGCTGGTCGACGAGATGATCACCGCGCACGTGACCGGCGCGGAGACGCCGTTCGACCTGGACAAGGCGGTCGCCGCGGTCGACCGGGCGGACACGCCGGACGCGGTGAACTACACGGCCGCCCTGTGTGAATCCCTGGGCAGGCAGTCGAGCGAGTTCCGCTCGGCCATCGAGATGTTCCGCAGTGGGCGTGACTGGCTGGAGATGGACCGCAAGGACTACCCGGCCTGGCTGGTCGACCACATGGCGCGCACGGACGGCGTGCTCGACGACGAGGCGATCTCCCTGGCTGATCGGATCCTCGGCCTGAGCCGTGCGATCGCTGAGCAGGCCGAGGTGACCTTGCCCCGGTGGCTCGCCGGTGAGGGCCGCTCGATACCCGGTGTCCAGCCTCGCTGGACACGCGCCCGGCCGGCCGACGGCGCAGCGACGTCGACGGTCGGCGGGCTGGGGCGGGCGGGAACAGCCGCCGCCCGGCACGCGTCGACGTCGGCACACCGGCCACGCAGCACCAGGTCCGCTGGCTGAGGTGCTGGTCGTCCAGCCGAGCTGGACGACCAGCACCCTCTGCGGAACCTGCTGTACCCAAAGGAAAGGATCTCCGCCAATGGGAGACACGACCACGATCGCCGTCCCGGCAGACCCGCCGCGAGAACCGGGAGCCGTCTCGGTGCTGGCGTGCGGCGACTGGCTGGTGCCGGTACCGGCCGATTCCGAGCACGATGGCTGGATCTGCGTCCAGCCCGTCGGGCACCTGCCGACGCACGACCATCGGGCCGAGGACGACACGTCATGGTGAGCCCGGCCCGCAGGGTCACCTACAGCCGCCCCTCCGCCGCAGTGTCGGAGTGACGCTGCGGCGGGCAGCGCCTGGTCGAGGCCAGGCGCTGCTCAGCGTGTCCTGGGTCGGGCCGCCGGGTCGGGCTGGGCGCCGCCCACGGTCGAGCGTTCCCCGGAGAGCATCCGGCTGATCGCCGACTCCTTCGGCTTTCGGTCGACCCCGACCAGCCGCTCCGCGTTCTGCTCGAGTTCCTCGCCGACGTCGTTCGCCGTGGCCACCGTCTCCGCTACTCCCAGGCGTCGATCGCCCACGGCCTTCTGGATCTCCTGCTGCGCCAGCCGCGCGTGCCGGGCCAATGCCGAGCGCGCCACAGTGGACACCGCGCGGCCGACGTCGCCGACCGGCTCGGTGCTCATGCTGCTCAGCTCCGCCGCGCCGAGCGCCACCCGGTCCTCGGCCCGGTAGCCGTGGCGCGGATCTGCGGCGAGAACCTCGGCCTCCCACGCCACCAGGATCGGGTCGACGGGGCCCCGCTCAGCGACCGCCTGGATCGCCCGCCAGGTGTTCTCGTGTGCCTTGGACGCGGTGAAGTCCTCCGGCCGCAACCGTTGCAGTAGTCCGGACTCCTGCACCTGCGGATCGGCGAGCACCGCCTGGATCACTTGCCGCTCGGCGCGCTCGACGAGCCGGGGCGGTAGCGCGGCCGTCGGCACGACCACCGGCGCCTCAGCGGGGTTGGACTCGATCCGGCTGGTGATGTCGCCGCGGGAGCGCCGGATCTGGACTGTCAGGTCGGACAGGTTTTCCATCATGGCCTCGCGGGTGCCCTGCAGGGCCGCGATGTCGCCCTCCGCCGCCGGTTCGGCCAGGGACGCCTGTTCCATGCGCACGCCCCATTGTTCGACCTGGCGGCGTACCGACATCTCCACGACCATCTGGCCGTACCGGTTGTACTGCGCGGGCCCGGCTCCCGCGCCGGCGATGTAGAGGTCGGGCATCAGCGTGCGGGTGACGCCGTAGGTCTCGGCGAACCGGTGGGACACCAGCGCGTCCTGGACGGCCAGCACGTTGCGCGTCATCGCCTGCTGCGTCGCCTCGTCCAGATCGGACAGTGCGGTGAACTCGGCGGCGATCGGCCGCAGCTCCCCGGCGGCGTGCAGGCCTTCGATGGTCGCGAAGACTCCTTGGTGCTGCGGGTCGACGAAGTCCTGCGCGGACAACCAGGTGCTCATCTCCGCGATGCGCTCCGGACGGCGCAGCAACGCGCCGAGAACCGCCCGCTCGGCCATCCACGTCGCCGTGCCCGTCGCGCTCTGCGTCCAAGCGGTGAGGTCCGGACCTGGGCGGTCCGGCGCGGTCATGACGATCGCGCCGCGTCTGCCCTGGCGATCTCCGTGTCGGGGATGCGCATCGTGGCGTCCGCGTCGGCCCCGGCGATCTTCTCGTCGGCGATGCTCAGCGCCTGCTGGGCCGCGGTGAGCACCGCGGCCAGCGGATCGGGAGCGGGCTGGTAGCCCTCGGCGCCATCGAGCACGACGTACCAGACGCCGTCCATGCGGGCGGCGGTCAACACCATACGGTCCGGACCCAGTTCGTGGGTCCACCGCTGAGCCCGGCCCGCGTCGATGTGCGCGGCCATTTCCTCACGGCTGATCATCACCGTGTCCCCCCATCGTTGGTCGTGCCTGTTCATCGGCTGCTGCTGTTTCGTGTGTGGGTCTGCTGGTGGGTGATCTCGCGATGCTGCTGGACAGCGGTTTTCGCGCGCTCGGCGAGCCCGCTGATGTTCTTCTTGACGTTGAACAGCGCCGACTCGACCGGCACTTCCGTGCCGGTGGACACTGCGGCGATCCCGTACTGGCTGTCCGTCTTCGCCCGCGCCAACGCCGAGGACACCAGCGTGCGCAGCGAGCGCGCGACCCGTTCCGGTTTGATCTCCGGCGGCTCCGCCATCTTCGTCAACGCGCGGTTGGTCAGCATCGGCTGGTGGGCGAAACTGCCCGCCCGGCTCTCCCGGTCCACCGCGACGTAGTTGACCGGCAGGCCGCGAGCCTGCAGATCCTTGATCGTCCGCCAGGTGTTGGCGTGCCGGCTGCTGGAGAAGTCCTCCGGGGCCAGGTTGAGGACCGCCTCCGGGATGTTCTCCATCCGCCCGGCGTGCAGGGCGAGGTGGATGATGTGCCGCTCGGCACGATGTTGCAGCGGCGCGGTGATCGCGCGGAACCGCTCGGGCATCCGTATCCGGCCCGCCGCGGACTGGGAGACGGTTTCGTCGGCAACGCGCGGGACGGCGACGGCCACGGCATCCGGCCCGGTGTGCTTGACCGCCGCGACCAGCCGCTGGGCCATCGCGTCCACTTGCGACTCGATGAGCTCCAGGTTGCTCACCAGGGTCTGCGCGTTTCGTTCGCCGCGCTGGGGCCCGAGCATCTGGGCCGGCGCGACCAGCGGCGTCGCTCGCTTCATATTCATGCCCATGCCGCCCAGCTGGCGCCGGATCGAGTCCTCCAGCACCATGCGCCCGAGCCGCATCTGCGCGCCGGGGTCGTACACGCCGCGGTAGGGCACGCTCTCCGCCGGTGCCGCAGCGGTGATCTGGCCGATCAGGCGCGGGATGTCGAAGATCGTGTTCCTGCCGTACGGCGGCGGATCCGCGCGCAACGCGGTGAACAGCTTCAGGTAGTTCTCGTTCGCTGCCTCGAGTTGCCGCGCTTCGCTGGACATGTCGGCGACGTTGATGAGCGCGCCGTCGCGGTGCAGCCCGCGAATCGCCGTGTAGACCGCTCGCGTGTCCGGGGTGGAGAAGTCGCGGGCGCCCAGGAACTCCTCCAGGTCGGCCAGCGCCGCCGGCGTGTTCAGCAGACTGCCCAGCAGAGCGTGCTCAGGCATCAGCTCCGGGTTGTACCGGTAGGGCGTGGCCGTTTGCGGGTCAGCCTCCGCCGCGGCGTCCTCCTCGACCTCGCGTTGTTCCGGGTCCGTCTCTGCCTGTGGCTCGGGCGCAGCCTCGGCGCCGGACGGGGCGGGGGAGCCGTCCGGGGACGGTTGGCTCAACTCACGGAGGTCGATGGTTCCGAGTTGCACCAGCACGCGGGCCTGCGCGAACGCCTCCGGGTCACCAACGATCCGCTCGACGTCTGCGCCGATCGCGCGCAGTTGCGCCGACAAGGGCCGTCCCTGCTCGTAGCTGCCCAGGGCGCCCCGCTGGACATCGTCGTTGGGCAGCCGAGCGTCGAGCATGTCAGCGATCTGCCCGACGCGGACGGCCACCTGCAACGGCGGCCGATCCAGGCCGGCCACCTGCTGGGCCAGCCTGTGCGCGGGGTACTCGAAGCCCGCCGCCATCAGCACGCCGTCGACAACGGCCAGCCCGCCGAACACGTCGGCGGGAAGCTGGCTCGCTTCGGCGGACTGCAGCAGCTGTTGCACCGGGCGACGCAGGCCGCGAGGACTACGCAGGTGCTGGGCCTGCAGTTCCAGCGGGATGTCGGCGGCGGAGAGATTGGCCGGTGGCGGCTCGACCGCGGTGTTCATCGCCCGCAGCCGTTCGCCGAGCGCGTCGAACACCGCTACCGCGCCCGCGCGTTCCGGCGAGCCCGGATAGACCAGGTCGGGCACCGCGATTCCCTCGGCGGCAATACCGTCAGCCGCGGCGTCCAGGTGGACAGCGATCCGGGGCACCCCCGCATCGCGCAACATCCGGCCTGTCTCGTCGTCGACGCCGGCGCGGGCGCGACCTTCCGCCGCCAGCGCCCGCAGCGCGGTCGCCACCGGCTGCGTGTCGTCGCGGCTGAGCGCCTCTCGTACAAGCAGGGCGGCGTCCAGCTCCGCGCCGGTTGCCTGGATCTGGAACGCCCGCAGCAGGAGCTGCCGGGCCGAGTCGGCGCCCAGGACGGCGTCCGGTGCGTTTCCGGACGCGGACGGCTCGCTGGCGGACCGCTCGGCCGCAGGCGGACCGGGCGCCGTATCGCTGACCGGCGCGCTGGTCGCGGCGGCCAGTCGGTCGAACCCGTTGATGACCGGCTGGGCGGTCGGTTCTGTCGTGGTGACGGCAGGATCGTCGTCGGCCATGCTTTCCCCCTGGTTGAAGTCGAGTGATGGACGGCCGCGCTCGCCCGCCCCCTGCGGACCGCGCGGCGGTGGTGATCAGGTACGGCGGCGGATCGGGCCGGGCTGCGGCTGCACGGTCCGGCGAAGGACCTCCGGCCGGGTCCCGGCGACGGTGTTCGCGATGCCGCGCTGCGAGGCGGCCAGGCCACGCTCGCCCTGGGACGCGGCTTCGGCGTCGGCGTCTTCACGCCGTAGCGTGGCCGGGTCGTCGGGCACCGCCGCCTCGGCGGTGGCGACCGCCTCGTCGCCCTGGGCGCGGTTGCGCCACGCGGCGGCGTCGGCCTCGGGAAGTCCGTCCGGGTACAAGGCCTGCACCTTCTCGACGATCTTCGGGTCATCGGAGAACTTCTCGGCGATGAGCCGGTCGATATCGGGCGCGGTACGCCCGAGCATGATGTGCGCCTCCCGCCGATGGAACGTGTTGGCCGGATCGAGCTGGTCGACCCGATCGGCGAACTCCTGCAACGTGGCCGGATCGTTCGCGGGCTCGGCGACAGCGACCTCGGCCACTGCGACCTGCTCGGCCGGGGCAGCCTTCGCGTTCTGCTTGGCGCGTTCCTTCTTCGCCGCCTCGGTCGCCTTCTGCGCCAGTCCGGGGAACTTCGAGTTGAGGACGCCGTCGACCTCGTCGCCCCAGTGCCCGAACCCGACCTTCGCCTCCAGGCGGTCTGCGGGATTGCGGGCTTCCAGCCCCTTCGCCCACGCCACGGCGTCACGCGGGGACCGCACCTCGTTCAGCCGCGGCGGACGGCGGGCACGTTCCTCGGCGGCGGCAGGGGATGGGGCTGCCGCCCCGGTCCCGGCTGTCGCGCCGGCAGCGCCCGCCCCAGGCGCGGCGACTATCCGGTCGTAGGTCGGCGAGGTGCGGGACTCCTTGATGGCCCAGTGCGCCAACGCCGGCGGGTTGATGACGTCGTCTCGCCAGTGCGGCACCGCCCGCACGAGCGCGGCCAGGCGCGCGGGGTCAGCACCGACGCGCAGCACCTCCTGGTTAGCCAGCTCGTGCAGCTCGCGCCAGGCGGTGTGATGCGGATGTGCCGGATCCTTGACGATGATCCGGTCAGCGAGGTCGGGCGACAGCTCGCCCCGCAACGCGGACTCCCAGTCGTTCTCGCTGAGCACCAGGGGAGCGGCGTGCCTGCCGAGCTGGGCGGCGGCACCAGGCTGCTGCGCGGCCTGCGGCGGCTCGACAAACTGGCCGTCGCCGCGGGCGGCGAGGTCGTGCAGCCTGCCGAGATCCTCGGCGGTGCCGTGCTCACGCAGGTGCCGCGCCATCGCCAGCGCATCCTCGGCGTCCCGGCACACCACCATCGCCGTCGCCGTGGCACCGCCGCCCTCGCCCCAGGTGTGAGCCTCGACGCCCCACTCGTCGGTCGGCTTTCCCTGCGCGTCGACCATCCGCGCGGTCCAGACGCTGACCGGCTCGTCGCCCTGTTGGGCAGCGAGCGCGGACGGCACACGGCGGTGCCATTCGAGTTGTTCGTCATCGCTCATCAGCCGGACCGGCGGATGCTGCCGGGTCTCGTGCTGGAGTGCGGCGTGCTCGTCGTCGGAGTGCGCCAGGCGCCCGTCGCGTTCGCGGCGGGCGCGGATCCTCGCCGCCAGCCCGCTGACCGCGTTGAGTGCCTGCGCCCATTGCCAGACCTCCTGCGAGGCCGGCAGTAGCGTTGGCGCGTCTTCGCTCATCATTTCCCCCCGTATGCGCTGATGAGCGACCCGCACCCCCCGGCGCGGACAACGTCGTTCCTCAGCGGCCTCCTTGTGCTACCTCACCGTCCATCCCCAGTAGTGGTTCACCGTGTCGATCGCGTAAGCACGCGGCTGGGCCGCGGCTCGTGGGCACGCAAGGACAGCGGTCGGCGGAGTACCAGGCGGGGTTCGGAGGCGCGAAACGGCCGGGAGCGTCACGCTCAGGCGAAGATCCGGGGCGCTGCCCCGTTCGCGGGCCGTGCGGGCGCGCGAGGGCATGGAGGGCGCGTTCGCGTCCTCACGGGCGTTACGCCGAATGGCGGTCACCCACTTAACCCCCTGTGCATCCTCACGATGCGTGACCAAACCGTTCATGTCCCTTCCCCCTGGGCACTCCGGTACTGGTCAGCCTAACCGGGAATCACTACATCGAGTAGCCGTTACGGTTAATCAGTTTGGTTGATCTTCACTCCAATGGCCTGGACCAGGAGTTCGGACTACTACGAATGGGCACCCGAAGGGGCGTCCTTCCTGGGCGACTTCCACAGCCGTGGCGAACTCGTGCCAGACGATCAGCGAGTCCGGCACACGTGCCGCGGCGTCGGCCCGGTTGCCGCTTGCCACCGCGTACTCCTCGGCTACCCACCACGCCGAGTACCCAGGCACGCGGCACGCGTTCGGTGAACTCCTCCAGCAGGACGCCGGCCCGGTTCGGCCACCGAGGGGACCTGCCGGACGAGCTGGCCCGACATCTTGGCTCTGACCTGCTCGCGCTGTGTCCTGTCCGCGTGAACCTGGTGGGTAGGCTGACTCGATGCTGGATGACCGGAGTCTGCGAGTTCGCCGCAATGCCTCCTCGGCCTGCGCTGTGATCGCGGTCGCGGCCTGGGTCTTGACGTTGCTCGTTCTGGCCCGTAATTCCACTGTGGCTAGCACGTTTCGGACCGAATTTGGCGAGTTCGGGGTGACAGGGGCCACGGCAATCATCACGGCCTCGGTCCTCTTGCTGGTGGCTACGTTGGTGATCGGCTGGCGTGGCGCTCGAGCTCCACGCGATCTCATCACGGTGTTCGTGGTTACCGACGTGGTAGTGATGATCCTGATCGGCGTACTTTCGCTGTCAGTGGTCACCTTCGAGACAGGTGCCGGGATCATGCTGATTAGCGGCTGGCTGTTCGCGCTCCCGTCAATCGTCGAGTTGGTGCGGGCGCGCTTGTCGCGGCACTGAGGTCCAGTACCGACATCGTCGGCGTCGGGCGAACTGGTGGCCCCACCTCGCCCGCCCGAGTGGACTCAGCCAGGGCCCTTTCCACGACGCCGGGGCTGCTCATTCGGACCGGCGATGTCCCGACGCACGACCGGGCGCTCGCGGCGGGCGCCACCGGCCGCCGGCGGCGTGACCGGCCTGGCGGCGGCAGGGCGTCGACCCGCGCCAGCGGGTTGGGCCAGACCCGGCAACGCACCGGCCGCTCGGCGGGCGGCGTCGGCCTGATGGACGCGCCCGCGCATCTGCTGCCACGCGGCGATCTCCGCGACCAGGCCCGCCAGCGCCAGCAGGAGAGCGAGCCCGGCGAACTTCTCCTTACCGCGCCCGGACAGGGCGCCGACGGCCGCGATCCGCCGCGACGCCTGCCGCAAGTCACGCGCCACCGGACCCATCTGCTCGGGCAACACGCGGTGCGGCGTGCGAGCCGCCCGGTCGTACCGCTCGGTGATCTCCGTCAGCGGCCCCGCCTCGCGGCCTTCTCGGCCGCGAGTCATCGCGGCCAGCACCTCGCCGGCGGCGTGCGCGATCCCGTCCACGTCCTCACCACCGTCGCGGACCTGAGCGGTGGCACGGTCGACGACGGCGGCGGCGTGCTCGAGTGCGCTCTGTCGATCGGCGCCGGAGGCCCGACCGTCCTCGGCCCGCGCGATCGGCTCGACCGCGGGCGTGCTCGCCCAGCGGGCCATCAGCTTCGGCCACGTCAGGTCGGACGCGAGTTTCGTGCCCGAGTAGGACACCGGCTTGCCGTCGGCGGTGACGTCGCCGGGAAGCGACACCGTGTAGCCGCGGATCACGCCGTCGGCGCCCGTCGTCGTCTTCGGGTTCAGTCCCTCCCTGCGCAGCTCGCGCAGGAACTCCTCGCCGCTGCTCGCGCTGGCCGCGCACTGGGAAACCACCCGGCGAAGCTCCTCCCGCGCGGTGACGGCCCAGCCCTTCCGCTCGGCCTTGCCCTTCTCCCTGCGGGTCGGCACCTGTAGCGCGGTCTTGTCCGCACCGGCCGTGGCCACCAGCCCGAGCTCGCGCTCGATCTTGCGGCACTCCTCGCGCAGCTTCGGGTAGTCCCGGTACGGGTAGATCCGCTTGCCCGTGCGCTCGGACACCAGCGTCGCCATCAGGTGGATGTGGTCGTCCGCGTGGCGCACGGCGATCCACCGGGCGCCCGCCTGGTGGATGCCGGTGGCCTTCATCAGCCGTTCGGCGATCTGCTCCCACTGCTTGTCGGTCAGCGTCGGGTCGTCGGCGTGCAGCCGGACCGGGCAGTGCCAGACGTAGCCCTGACGCAGCACGACCGCCTTCTTCTTCTCGTCGTACTTGTAGTGCTTGACCCACGACGGGGCGTCCGGCGGCAGCGCGCCGCCGGCGCGCACGCGCTCCTCCCACTCCGGCGTGATCCCCGGCGGGTTGGACAGCGGAAGCCCCGCGTGCTCGGCCAACTCCTGCATCGTCTGGGTCAGCGGGGCGAGGTTGAAGTCGAACTCGCCGGGCTCGAGGATCTCGCCGTCCAGCTCGACCGCGGGCAGCTTGTCGGGGTGGTGCAGCCACGGAGCGCCGTCCCAGGAGCCGACCACGCGCGGGTTCTCGTGCTCCTCGAACTTGCCCGGCCCGAACAAATACTTGATCAGCCCGGCGGGCCGGTAGCCATGCACGACCTTCGCGATCATGGCAGCAGCTCCGTCCGGACCTTGGCCATCAGTTCGTCGGTCGCGAGCACCACGTTGCGCACCAGCCGCAGGACCGTGTCGGCCGCGACGGGGTTCTCGATCTCGCCGGTGGAGTTCGCCGCTTTGGCGACGTCGTTGAGGTTGCCGCCGATGTTGGTCAGCACCCGGCGGTTCTCCTGCAGCTCGGCGAACAGCGTGGTCACCGCGCCGGAGTCGAACAGCTCGCCGCGGTGCTGGCGCAGCGCGGCCTCGTACGCGGCCTTCTGGACGTAGGCCCCCGGCTTCAGCACCTCCTGGGCGGCGACCATCACGATCACGGCCCACTCGTCGTCGGTGTACCTCATCAGCCCACGAGGGGTTCGCTTCCCCGACGTCGACTGGTCGCGATAGCCCGCCTTCGCCGAGAGCTCGTCCCCGAGCGCGCTCTCGTCGTCTGCCACCGCCGCCCCCTTCCCGTTTCCGGCCCGCCGGCCCGAGGCGTGCGTTTCAGGCTGCCCGCCAAGGGCAGACTGCCAGGCCACGCCGTGGCCTGGTGTCAAAGAGTTACTCTTTGACCTATCTTGCTCTGCGGCAGGCGCGAAGTGGATCATGGTTTCGGCGGGTATCGGGCCGGGTCTACTGCGGCTTGGGACGCCGCAGACCGCCTCGTCCGAGTCGGGGTGAGCGGCCTGCGGCGGGCACGGGGTGCCGGGGCGGCTGACGCCGCGTGGACCGCCGTTCCTGGCGGGCTCTTCGGGCTGATCGGCCGCGACACGCGGGCGGAAATCGTTGGTGGCTGCCGCCGCGTTCGGCTACGGTGAGCACCAACCACACCAGGGTGAGCAGCCTTGGTCCGACGGCCCCGGCGACGGGGCCGTCTCTCGTTTCCCGGCCGGCCCCGGCCACTGCCGCAGACGCGAACACCCCGCCGCGCCGGATGGCGGGGCGGGGTGTTCTGGACGTCTGCCGCGGGCGTTGCAGCCCGCCGTCAGGTGGAGCTGACCGCCTTGGCGATGGCCTCGACGGCCGCGTGCCCGAACAGCTTCATCAGGTCGCACTGGAAGCTCGCGTTCACCTGGTCCCACATCATGTGCAGGACCTCGGCCGCGCCCTCGTCGACCTCCGCGCGCTCCTGGCTCTCCTTCCAGATCAGGTTGTAGCCGTCTGTGTCGGGCCAGGTGAGCACTACCTGGCCGTCCGGGAGCTGGAAGTGCAGCACCGGGCCGCTGAGGTTCGGGAAGTAGTCCTCGTGCACGTAGCCGATCGCGATCAGCCGTCCGTCCTGGCCGGTGCCGAACCGGCGCACGGCGGACAGGTCGAGCTGCGCATCGACGGCGGGGACAACGACCTGGGTGGTGACCATCTCGGTCATGGATGAACTCCTTCGAGGAATGACGGCCTCGGCGCCGTGTGGCGCCGGGGCCGTCGTCTGGCGGGGACGGTGATCAGGCGGCGTGCTTGTCCGACGTGGGGTCGAAGTAGGCCGTCACGGCGTCCTCGCCGTCCTCGAAGCGGCGGCGCAGCAGGGTCAGCGCGTTCTCGTAGACGGCGTTGAGAGTGTTGCGGCTGAACCGCGTGGCGTCCTGCTCAGCGATGACCACCTTGTTCGCCAGCGCGCTGTAGTTGAGCATGTCGCTGACACTGCCGCCCTCGTCCTTCACGCGGCCGACGCGCAATTGGGCGTCGTAGCGCTTGACACTCTTCCAGTGGCTGACCATCAGGCGGGCTTGCGGCTGCCAGCCGTTCTCATCGGCCGGGCCGACGTTCCACGTCGCGGTGATCGTCCGGTCGGCCACGGTCTTCACGGGCTCGGCCGCCGGGGTGAACGTCTCGGTCGCGCTGTTCTCCGTCACAGATTTCTCCTCGGTGTTGGTTTTCGATGCCGCCGGATATCCAGGGCGTCACCCCTGTTTCCGACATGAATAACGATACCTTATTATTGACACAGTGATTTGCGTTGGCGGTGTACTCGATCCAGGATCAGCGCAGTTTCATCTTCGTTGTCAGCGCGTGGGCGTAGCCCATGCTGAACGCGACGGTCACGCCCAGGAGGGCGGTCGCGACGATGGTGCTGACGACGACGGCGTCGTTCGCCGGTCCGGCGGGCACGAGCGCGATGAGCAGCAGGCCGAGTACCAGCGCGGCGGCCTGGACGGCCAGTACCCGCAGGCCGGAGCGACGCCAGCGCCTGGCTTCCTCGGCGATGTCCTCGCGCTTCAGCGTGACCGTGGCCGGCGGCTGGGTCGTGTCCTGGTCTTGGGTGTTCATCGCGCGTCCTCCCCCGTGACGCGCTGGGTGTGGAACTCCAGGGCTTCGCGGGCGTGGCCGCTGCCGTCCATCTCCCAGCTCGTGATCTCGATTGGCGGCTTCTCCTCTCCGATCACCGTAGCCTCGCCTGCGGCGAGCAGGGCGAGGGCGCGAGCGAGTACGGCCTGCTCCAGCGCGGTGAGGTCGTGCGGGTCGTGCACGACGTCGAGGTCGGCGTGGTCGACGGTGATGCGGTACAGCGTGCTCGTCGCCTTCTCCGCCAGGACTTGCCACTGGGTGCCGTCGGGTGTGGGGGCGAACGTGATGTTCATGGGCGCGTTTCTCCTTGCCTCGTGAGGGTGGATCGGGGTTCTGGGTGATCGGCGTGCCGGGACGGCAGCGGCCCGGCCGGGGGCGGCGGTGCACGCCCCGGCTCGGTGAACTGCGGTGCTTTCCGGGGCTTAGTGGTCGGACTGCGCGTGGGCGCGGCTGGCGAGGTCGCGCTCCATCGCCCGGTCGAAGCGGCGCACGATCGCGGCGACGGCGGTGTCCAGGTCGGGGCAGTCAGCCTGCTGGAGAACGAGGTCGTGGATCTCGCCGTAGATGTTGCGCACGTGCCAGAGTGCGTTGATCGTGCCGTCGGTCGTGACCTCGACCAGGCCACGTTCCTCGCCGTTGATCACGACGGGGGTGCGGCGCGATCGCACGCGCGGGGCGTTCGCGATCGCCTCGCGGTAGGCCGTCGAGCCGAACCACAGGCGGTGGTCGTGCGCGGCCGGACCGTCGTAGTCGACGGTGCTGGCCGCGTCGACTACGGCCCACTCGGCGGGCGAGCTGGCCGGGACCTGCTCGTAGTAGAAGTTCAGCCTCGGGCGGTGGCGAAGGGTGGCGTGACCGCTGGCCGATCGCGCGTCGAAGCCGATGCCCGCCAGGGCGCCCAAGCCACCGAAGCCGCCGGTGCCGTACACCTTGTCCATGTAGTCGTTCACCGGCCTGCTCAGGGCGTTGCACGCCTCCTGAGTGCCGGGCGCCACCGGCTTGTCCAGGCTCACGAACAGGGCGGCCGGGTCATCGCGCAGCGGCGCCTCGGGCGTTCCCGACCGGAAGACCACGCGCACCGTGACCTGGTCGTCGGGCATCGGCTCGCGTTCGCCGGTCTCCGGCTTGGTCGAGGTGGGCAGCGTGCCGTCGAGCATGAGTCTCCTCCTGGGAATTGGTTTTCGATGTCGCGGAATCCAGGGCGTCACCCCCGGTTCCGACATGACTAACTTTACCCTTCTTATTGGACGACGAATTGCGGGCCGACACCCGGTTGGCGTGGGTGTCGGCCCGTCGAGCGGAGCGGCGACCAGCGGGTTACTCGGCCTCCCTGCCGTCCTTGCTGTCCAGGCCCGCGACGATCTCGCCGATCGCGGCCGGGATGCTGGAGTTCGGAATCGCGACGTCGAGGCGGTCGAGGTCGAGGTCGGTGAGCGGTCGGCCCGCCCAGGCTTCCAGTTGCTCGTGGGTGATCAGCGATGCGGCGTCCGCGTCGAGACGGTGCTGGGCGAGTTGGGCGGCGAGTTCCCAGATCCGGATCACCTGCGGTGCCTGGAGTTCGCCGGGACCGGCTTCGCTGAGGTGTTTCCAGGTGCCGAGAACCCACGCCGGGTCGCAGTGCACCAGGTCGCGGTAGGCGACGATGGCGTCGGCGACGTCGGCGGTGCCCACCACGCGGATCGCGGCCGGGTCGGCCGGGTCGGCGGGGTGCTGCGGGTCGCCGGGGAAGTAGGCAACGAGCCAGTTCCGCGCGGAGTGCAGGATCACCCCGCGTTCGGTGGTGAAGTGGACGGCGTGTGGCTGGGGCCGCCGGATCTCCAGGACTGTGCCGGGGCGGCGGGGGAGCAGGGGCATGGGAGTTTCCTCCTGGTGTTGGTCTTCGAGTGGTCCGGTTCCGGGTTGTCACTCCGGGCCGGCGGGGCCGCCGCGCTCGTGGTGAGGGCGTGCGGGATCGGGGTGGCGGTCAGCCGAGAACGAGCTGGTAGCTGGTGGCCGACGCCTCGTGGAGTCCCCATTCGAGATGGGTGTCGCGGAACTTGTCGAAGCCGGTTCCGTCGATGCTGTCGACGCATTCCAGGCCGAGCATGTAGCGAATCCGGCGGCGGGAGTTGACCCGGCCGCCGTGGATCCACAGGCCGCGGCGCTTGCCCTCGCGGCAGATGTCGGCCATCTCCGCGCTGAGCTTGTACTCGGTGCTGCCCGCCATGAACAAGCACGTCAGGTTGGGCCAGTCCCACGGGATGCCGACGTCCTCGGCGCCATCCTGGACGCAGTACGCGAGCGGCAGATGGGACACCAGCCCAGCCCAGTCGGCGAACCGGCGCAACGTGGCGCGGGCGTCGAACGGGACGTCGGGCACCGTCATCCACAGCAGGTTCGGGTGCCAGGCGGGCAGCGGCTCGGGTGGCGTCTTGCCGATCGCGGCCCACGAGGCGGGCGGGATCGTGGCCAGCGGGGCGATCCGCTCGTAGGGGCGCAGGATCCGCCCGTACATGGCCTGCTCGATGTGGCCGATCTGGCGGATGAACGCCGTCTGGTCCCACTGGCAGAAGGCGTCGTTGTCAATGCCGGTCTTGAAGCCCGCGTCCAGGGTTTCGCGGAGCTTGCCGATGTGTCGGGGACGGGCGAGCCTGCCGAGATGGGTCGCACCGGCGCTGTACTGCTTTCGGCACCGTTGCAATGTGGGCAGGCCGCCGCCATTGAGGATAAGCACAATGACCGCCGGGAATTCCGTGGTTGGTTGGTTTTCGATGTCGCCGGATTCCAGGGCGTCACCCCTGTTTCCGACATGAATAAATATACCGTATTTAGTGACCGCGAAATGCGGGCCGACACCCGGTTGCGGAATGGGTGTCGGCCCGCTGTCAGTGCGTTTTCAGCGCGGAAGCGCGGCGGTCAGCAGGTGCTTTCGATGTCCAGCTCGCTCTGCTCGATGTTCCGCGTGGCCTTGATGACGTAGTGGGTGTAGTGGCTCTCCAGCTCCCAGTTGCGCAGTTGCCTGACCGATTCCCGTGCCATCACGAGACGTCGTTCCTTCGCCTCGGCCGAGTCATCGCTGCCGTCCTGCGCCATGCTCTCGGCAAGGAGTCGCCGGGCCTCTGTCATCACCCGGTGCTTCTTGTCCTCGATGGCCCGTCGGGCTGCTTGCTGCTGCTGGTACTCGGCCTGTTCGGCCTCCAGGACCAAGTGGTAGTACTCGGGCAACGGGAGACCGCAGTGCGTGCACGGCCCGCTGCTGCTGAGGAAATGGCTGACGAAGTTCTCCACGTTCGGCGCACCGGGGCACCCGGCGGCCAGTGCCTCGGCCATCGCGTCGTCCGGATCGGCGGGGCGGCATTCGTCGCAGCGCCCGAGGGTGGTCGCGATCTCGCCGGTGATGCGGGCGTCGCATTCTCGGCAGAGCACCCCGGCCTGGTAGAGCGCGAGCCGGACGTCGAGCGCGGCCCCGTTGTTGCCCTGCTCGTTCTCGATCATCGAGCTGAAGTTGCCCATCTCGACGGTCCGCCCGACCCGCAGCCACTCCTGTTCGGTCAGCGTTCCGCCGCCGATCTCGTCGCGGACGTACCAGCTCGCGGCCGTCCACAGGTAGATCGGCAGGGCGTAGCGGGCGGCGAGCTGCTCGATCACGTCGGCCGCCTGCTCGTGCGTGACGGTCTCGCGGGACAGCAGCCGCAAGTCGGCCAGCGACGTCGGCAGGTCCGGCTGGGCAACGTCGAGCGCGGCGAACAGCGTCTCGCCGCGGGCGATGCTCTCCTCGTCGGCGAGCACCTCACGCACCCGCTCGGCGAGCCGTTTCTGGTCGGCCGTCAGCTCGTGGTGCAGGTCGGTCAGCCACGCCCGGATGTTCTCCATCGGCGTCTTCCCAGTGCGATCGGCGAGGATCGCCTGGACCGCGACAGCGTTCGCGTGGTCGAGCTCGGCAGCCACGGTCAGCAGCGCCCGCGCCCACCGGGTGGCCAGATCGGCGGTGAGCGTCCACTCGGCGGCCTCGGCGATGAGCGAGGCACCGAACGGCGCGGTGTATCGGAGCGCGAGCCCGTCTTCGAGGTCCCACGTGGTGCCGGTCGCGGTGCGGGTGTCGGGTGCCAGCAGGGTGGTGAGGAGGTGCTCGGGCAGTGGCTCGTCGAGGTCGAACTGGTGGACGTAGCCGAGCAGGTGGGCGGCGGCGATGCGGGCCGTGGTGCTGTCGTAGGTGACGGTCACGCGGGCGTCCGGCAGGCCGGCCAGCTCGATGACGGCGTGCTCGCCGTCGCGTGCCCAGCACACGCCGCGCTCGGTGAACTCGCCGTCGTCGCCGATGGCGTAGCGCGCCCACCGCAGTGGTTTCGGTTCGATCGCGACCGCGATCGACTCGACGTCGATGGCGTCGGTTGTGGTCAAGGTGGGTCCTCCGGGTTGGTTTTCGATGTGGCCGGGACCTGGGCGTCACCCCTGGTGCCGACCGGAACGTGCGGACCGGTCCGCGTCCGGCGGACGTGGCCGGGAATGCGGCGGCCGGGCGCCGCGTGGATCTGCGGCGCCCGGCCGGTTGGTCATCGCGAGATCAGACGTCCCGCAGGGCCTCGCCCTTGAACTCGGTGAAGACGAGCGGACCGATGGTGTCGGTGAGGTGGTGGAGGACGGCGGCCGTGGCGCGCACGGCGGAGGTCAGCCGTTCCCGCGCGATGGCGCACAGCGGCGGACGGGTGAACAGGCGTTCCTGGCTGCGGTGCAGCGCACCGGCGAGCATGGTCACGACGTCGTCCACGCGCGCCGCGCCGCTCTCGACGACGGACACCAGCTCCATCAGCTTGAACACGTCGAGTTCCTGCGTCATGAGCTCCGCCAGGTCGAACTCGAATACCAGGTAGCGGGTGTAGCGCGATTCCCGGCCGTACGAGTAGACGTACAGCGTCGGGATGGTGGTGGGACCGCCTACACCGCAGAAGTGGCCTTCGAACTGGGTCATGCAATTTCTCCTCGGAATTGGTTTTCGATGTCGCCGGATCCCCAGGGCGTCACCCCTGTTTCCGACATAAGCAACTTTACCGCAATTAATGGCACGTCTTTTGTCGTTCAGTCCTTGTGGTAGTCCCACTGGCAGTCCGGGTGCTCAGCCCAGAACCGCGTCTTCTCCTCGTCGTTCGAGGCGAAGATCAGGGTGTTGCAGGGGCCGCACATCTCGACCGTCTTCCCCTGTGTGGCAAGCAGTTCCTCGATCTGCTCGGTGCGGTGTCCGGTGCCGAGCAGGTATTCGGCCTCGGGCGTGGTCGGGGCGCAGTGGCACAGCTCGCCGCACGTCTCGTCGGACAGGAAGCGGTGGTGCTCCTGGGGAAAGGGTTCGTCGACGTCGAAGAACGGGACGAAGTCGGCGAGCCGGGTCGGGAGTTCGGTGCAGTAACGGACCTGTCCTTCCGGGCTGTCGCCTTCCAGCCCTGGGTAGGTCCCTCCGCAGTCACGGCACCGGATCGGCGCATGGTTTCCGGCGGCGCTGGCCGCGTGCTGCTGCTCCAGGGCGTCGGCCGCGTGCTCGGCGCGGGCCAGGCTCTCGTCGTCCGCGTCCGGGCCCCCGGCCGCGTAGCCGAGCAGGGCGCGGCGCTCGTCCGGGGTGAGGCGGTCGCCGTCGCGGGCGAGGATCCGCAGCGCGGTCACCGTGCTCTCGTCGAGTTCGGCGATGACGTCGTCGGGGTCCTCCTCGACCCACAGCCAGCCGGGTGCGAGCTGGTAGCGGCCGTGCTCGTCGGGCCGGATCACCTCGGGTCGGTAGCCGTCGGTGTGCTCGTAGGAGCCTTCGACGAGGACCAGCGCGTCGCCGTGCCACTCGGCGCGGGTGGCGTCCCGACTGTCTCCGCTGGTGGTGTTGAGCCAGATCGCGACCTGTTCGGCGACCTCCTTGCGGAACAGGGGCACGGCGGCGAAGTGGTCCTGTGCCAGGCGGGCCTTGCGGTCAAAGCTGGTGGCGTAGTGCCAGGGCGTACCGAGCGTGGCGGGGTAGCGGGGTGCGTCGTCGAGGTGGACAAGCATCTCGCCGGGGCGGGTGATCGCGGGGTCGTGGGCGTCGTTCATCGCGTGTTTTCTCCTGGTGAGGGCAGGGTGGGGTGGCCGGGGCCGCTGTGGCGCGGCCCCGGCCGGGGGAGGGGTGGGTCAGTCGCAGGCGATGCCGAAGAACAGCCAGCCGGTGCGCGGTCCGCTGTCGGTGTCGGCGACCGGGATGGCGGCGGCGACGTCGCCGTAGTGGTCGCAGTACGGCTCGTCGAACCGGTCGAGCAGCCGGTTGGCCAGGGCCTTGGCGGCGGCGAGGGTCAAGGTGCCCTCGTGCACGACGGTGACCTTGTCCTTGGTGGCGATGGTGCCGCTGTCCTCGCGCCAGCCGACCTTGTGCGCGGCGGCCTGCCGGGCTTCCTGGAAGGCGGTGGCCAGTTCGGCGCCGGGCTGGTGGACCTCGAAGCTGATGCCGCCCATCAGGCAGCACCGCCCTTGGCTGCGTGGAGGACGGCGGTGAAGTCGGCCTCGGTGCGCACGGCGGTGTGCCGGTCGTGGTCGCGCAGCGCGGCGGTCGTCGCGAGCTGGTACACCCGGTCCAGTCGTGCGGCGGCGGCGGCCAGCGCGCTGGCGAGCCGGACCGCGCGGTCCTCGGTCAGCGGGTGGTCCTCCTGGGAGCGCAGCCACACGGTGAGCGGGGCGTGCCGCAGGTCGTGCAGGACGGCCAGGCCGTCGTCGACGTGCCAGGTGGTGACGATCCCGTCGGCGCGGTCGGGCTCGGGGTGGCGAACCTCCAGGGTGGGCAGCTCGTCCGTCTCGTCGTCCGCCGCGCCGGGGTAGGCGGCCACCTCGGTGGCCAGGTCGAGCACCATGTGGCGGTCGAGGGCGACGGCGTCGCCGACGTGCAGCCGGTAGCCGTCCCCGGTCCGCAGGGTGAGCAGCGCGTCCTTCGGTCCGGCGGCGCGCGGGTTGGTGCTGATCCACCGGTTGGCCACGACGACGTCGCGGGGCTGGCCGTCACGCTCGGGGAGCTTGAGCGTGGTCTGCGGGGCGACCGGCCCGGCCTCGCGCAACGTCCGCACGGCCTCGTCGATCGCGGCGCGCTCGGCGGGGTCGGCGCCCAGCCGGACGACCGGGCCGATCGGTCCCCATCCGATCAGGCCGTCGTCGAACCACGGGGCGTGCATCAGGCGGCCATGCCGCAACCAGTACGCGATCCCGTGGTCGAAGTTCACGACGAGCGGCTGGCCTCGCTCGGGCAGCAGGTACGGGCGGTGTGGCTCCTCGCCGCGTGCCCGGTCGAGCAGGCCCGGCACGACGAGCCTGACGGCCTCGGACCTGGCGATGGCCGGGGTCATCGGACGCGACTTCGACCAGGCGACCAGTCCGCAGTCCAGCACCGGCGCGAGCCAGGTCTGGCCGCCGACGCGCCAGAGGGCGGCGCTTTCGGCTGAGGTGTCGGCGGGCACGACCAGCAGCGGGTGCCCGGCCGGCGGAAGGTGGGGCAGCAGGTTTTCAGGGCGTGGCTGTTCCACGGAGTTTTCCTCCTCGGTTGGTTTTCGATTTCGCCGGAATCCCCAGGGCGTCACCCCCGTTTCCGACATCACTAACTATACCTTATTTATTGTGTCGCTCCTGGTGAACAGCGGTCGGTTGTGCGCGGACGCGCCCCACGCTTCGAGCGTTCGACCTACCATCGGGGTATGGGGGAAAAACAGATACGAACGAAAGCCGAAAAGGCGGGGGCCGACGCGCTCCGGCCGCAATTCGATGCTCTGGGCGACCTGGCGGTCGCCGCCGAGGCGGCGGGCCAGGCCGACGCATTGCGCGCGGCGGCGAAGGCCAGGGCACAGAAGATCCTCGACGACGCGGAGATCGAGGTCGTGCGGCGCTTCGACCGGTGGCGTGCGGCGTGGCAGAAGGCGCGGAAGGCGGGGTGGTCGGTCGAACGGCTGCGGGCCGCGCCGATCAAGCAGCAGCAGCCGCCCGCCGCGACGAAGGCGAAGAAGCCCGCGACGACGCCTGCCGCCACGACCTCGGGCGGGACCACGTCCGGCTCCGAGCTGGGTAATGCCGGGGCCGAGCAGGCGACCGGAACCGAGGTGCCGGTCCCGCCGCTGGCGCACTCGGCCTGACGAACGCGCACCGCGCCCGGCCCCTGCTGCGGGGTCCGGGCGCGGTGGTGGCGGTCGGTGCCGCCGGTCTCCGAGCTGGGTACAGGTCAGTCGCTGGGGAGCACGCGGTGCTGCTCGCGGCCGACCTCGTTGTCGTGCCCGCGATGACCGCCGTCGTCGATGTCCTCCTCTTCACGACGGCGGGCATCCCGACGCCACTGCGCCCACTGCTCTCGCCCCAGGTCGGACTTGGCGACGAGGACGAAGTCGTCCGCGTCCCTGCAGTCGTAGACCTGCACGGTGGTCGGTTCCAGCATCCCTGCGGCCTGGTATTCGTCGAGATGTTCGACCGCTGCCCTCCACCAGGAGGGCTTTTCGGATCCGACGAGCGTCCAGCACCGCGGCGACGGCAACGACGGCGACCACGCCACCAACTGCTCGCCGACCAGAACCATGGTGTCGGCGCGTCGTTTCGTCACCTCGAAGTTGGTCTCGGCTCCTCCGTGCTGCTGTTCGAGCTGTGGCGGCGTGACGTCGGCGAGGAACGTGTGGTGCTGTTCGGCGAAGGTGCCGTCGGCGCGGTGGCCGCGCACGACCACGTGGACTGGCCTGTCGATGTGCTCCTCGGCGTCGACATGGACGTGGAAATCGCCGGCGGGCGTGTCCTTCACCGTCGTGCTCGTTCCGAAAGCGTCGACCACGTACGGCTCGGTGCCGTCGGTGTCGGGGTCCTCCGCGAGTGCGCGGAGCGTCGCGCGCCCGACCTGTTCGGCGACCGGAACCATCGTCGTCCCAAGCGGAAGCGCGCTCAGCTCGAAGCGCTCACCGTGGTTGCGGCGGGCGCGGAAAAAGGTCTCGATCATCTCGGTGACCTCGACTGGTGGCTCGGCCGGGACGCGGTTTCCAGCGGCCACGGCCGTTGCCCACCGTCCTCGGACGTCGGCGGCCAGGCTGGCCAGGGCCTCGTCCTTGGTCAGGTGCAGTTCGCGGAAATGCGCCGGGCCGTCCCACCAATCGAGCTGCCACACCTCGGCCGGGTCGTCGACGACCTTCAGCGGCCCGTCCGGGCCGAACACGGCCCGTGCGGCTTCCTTCAGCGGCTCCACTCCGTCGAGCGAGTCCGCCGCGCTGCCGTAGAGGTGGGCCAGGATCGTCTTGTAGGTCTCGACCTTCGGGACTGCCCAGCGGTCGAAGATGTCGTGGGCCATGTCGTCGGCTCCTTCTCGTGGTCGATCGGGCGGAGGCGGGCGGCCGGGCGGCAGCCCGCATCGAGGGCCTTCAGCGGTTCGGGTGCTCGGTCCGCTCGCGCCCGGCCATCGGCCGGGCGCGAGCGGACCGGGCTATCCGGCGGCCGGGTGGATACCGGCGGTGAACCGGCGGGCCAGCAGGTCCTCGATCTGGCCGATGACCTCCATCCGTCCGGCCAGTTCGGCGTCGACGTCGAACACGCCGACCTCGATCACCTCGGGGCGCTTGGACGAGAACCGGACGCCGTACTGGTAGGCGTGCTCCTCCATGCCGGGGCACCGGGTGAGGTCGAACTGGTTGCAGTAGGCGCAGGTCTGGCCTTCACCGGGCACGCGCAGGGTCGGGTCGCCGAGCCAGATCACCTTGTGCGGCCGGGCGGTGTGCTCCGGGTCGCTCTGGGGCCGCTGGACACTCAGCGCCCACACCTTCCGGGTGGCCACCGGGGGAATCGGGTGGTCCACGATCGCCATCTCCGCCTCGGGGGACAGCACGACGGTCATTTCAGCCACGACCTCGAAAAGCATTGCTACTCCTAGGAATTGGTCTTCGATTTCGCCGGAATCCCAGGGCGTCACCCCTGTTTCCGACATGACTAACTATACCTGATTGTCGAACTTGTGTTTTGTCAGAAAGGAATGCTGGTCGTGTAGCAGTCAAGGATGTGCGTGAGGTCGCGAGCGACGGTGTCGACGACGTGACCGGTGATCTGCTCGATGAGCTGGCTGGTCAGCCTCCACAGCTCGTCGAATACGTCGTGCACTGCGTCCGGCTCGCCCGGCCGGTTGACCAGCTCGGCCAGCTCCTCGATCTCCATGCCGTCGTCCTGGCCGGTACGGCACGCGGTCCAGGTGTCCATCTCGGACATCAGGGTCACCCGGTCACCGCTGTGGAGCGTGACGGTGACGCGCGGGCCTCCGTCGGCGAAACCGATGCCGCTGACGCGGCCGAAGCCGTCCAGCGCCAAGGACGTCTCGAACTCCAGTCGGACGTCGCCAGGGGGAACGGTGAGCAGTGTTCCGACGCGCATGGTGTTTCTCCTTGCTGTGGTTGGGTTTTCAGGTCGCGCCGAGGGTGGCGTGGACCGGGTACCTCCGGCCCACGCCGCTCGGGCGGGATCAGGTGATGTCCAGCGCGCCGCGCCAGACCATGTGCGCGAGAGGGCGGATCGCGTCGTCGAGCGCCTGGGCGGCCTCGGCGTTGCCGGTCGGGGTGTCGGCGGGCACCGGGAACGCGCCGAAGATGGCGGTCACGGGAGCACCGCGGTACTGGTTGCGGACCTCCCACATGTGCGAGCGCAGGCCGGGGCAGACGACGGAGCCGAGCGAGCAGAACGGGCAGGGCTGGTCGGCGGGCGTCTCGCGGCCGACGAAACACACCACGGCGTCCGGAGCGAAGACGGGCATGATCGCGACCACCCAATCCAGGCGGTCACCCTCCCTGGCGAGTTCGGGCACCTGGTTGCGCAGCGTCCACGCGATCGTGCGGACGTCGCCGAGGACGCGCATCGACCACTGGGTGGCGTCCACGCGCTGGACCAGGACGCGGCGGTCGTCGTCGGGGTCGAGGCCGGCGAAGATGCGGCCGAACTTCGTGTCGATCACCACGGCGTAGACCGGGGACGATCCGAGGTGCACGCGGGCGGACACGCCCAGCTCGGTCAGGGCGGCGACCAGGGCTTCGGCATCGAGGCGGCGAACTTCGGCGAGCGTGCGCGCGGCGTCGTCCTCGCCCTCGGTCTGGGCTTGCCGGTACAGCTTGCCCGCGCGCATCTGCAGCTCGTCTAGCACGTCGACGCGGCAGCGGCAGTTCGCTCGGTCTGGGCTCGCGCTGTCCTTGCCGCTGCCGCTGCAGCGCGGGCAGTGGCGCACGGCGTATGCACCGGGCTCGACCGGCACCAGGTCCTCGTGGCCGGGGGCGGGGTTGGGCTCGCCGTGGGTGCAGAACGAGCCGCACGCCTCGCCCGGCTCGGCCGAGCACGCCGGGTCGTAGCAGGGCAGCTCGACTTGGGGAATCCCGGCGTCGAACGTCGTCGGGTGGAAGCGTTCGGGCACGACGCCGTCAGGGATGTTCATCGCGGTTCTCCTGGGAATTGGTCTTCGATGTCGCCGGAATCCCAGGGCGTCACCCCTGTTTCCGACATCACTAACTATACCTAAAACGATAGGGCAGATTTTCGCCTCTGTTCGATACCCAATCCAAAGACACAGGTCACCTTGCCTTTCGTGACGATTAGGCATATGTCTAATCGTCGCTTCTGTGTGGCCTGCCAGGGCCGATGCGGGGCGAGTCGGTCAGAACAGCGCGGCGGTGTGCAGCTTGGTCCAGCGCTGCTCGAACCCGGCCTTCTTCTTGTTGTGGACGCCGTGGGGCACGAGGGCCCACATCCACTCGATGGCGGGGTAGCGGATCTGGTCGTCGTCCGCGCGCTTGTGCCGCCAGGCGCGGGTGATGCCGTAGGCGTCGGTCTCGACCGTGACGCCGTCGAGGGCGCGCAGCCAGTCCCGCATCTCCTTCCGGCCGCCGGTCGCGGCGACGGCGACGCTGCGCCAGGAGTCGCCCTTGAGCGTCTCGTCGCCGTCCTTGGGCATGAAGAACCGGCGGACCTCCAGCACGTCCCAGACCTCGGTGCGGTCGATGCGCGAGCTGGCCAGCGCGAGCGCGTCGTCGAGCTGGTGGTCCCGCGCGAGGTCGACGGCGGTCTTGCCGACGCCGAAGGCCCCGATCCTGGGATTCAAGGCCAGCGCGGTGTACTCGAGTTCGATCGCGTACGCGGCGGCGTCGGGCTGGTCGCGCCACCGGGCGACGAGTTCGTCCCGGCTTCCCGCCGTCGCGCCGGTGAACGGGCAGAACGTGCAGCAGGAACGCGAGAACGGCTCGCCGAAGATCCCCAGCAGGTAGGTCGCGCAGTCCTGGCGATCCCAGTTCCACTGCTCCAGCAACGGGTAGGACGGCTGGCAGGGCACGGCCTTGCCCTTGGCCTCCTTCTCGCGGCGGGCCTCGGTGTCGCGCTTGGCGCGGCGGCCTTCCTCGGCGGCGAAGCCCACGACGTGGGTGTAACCGGGCTCCATGTTGTCGGCCACCCACCAGTCGAGCACGTCCCCCTTCGCGCGCTCAGAGCACCAGCGCCGTCCATTCCGGACGCTGGGCAGCGTCCCGGCCGCGCGCATCTCGTCCGAGAGCCGCCACGGGCCGCGCATGTGCATCCGCCGTGGCGAGCAGGTGTCGCTGAGCACGACGTAGCCGTGTTTCCTCTCCTGGCCGGCGCGGCAGAGCTGGACGTAGCGAATGCGGTGTCGCCGCATCAGCGTGAGCACGTGGCGTTCCATCAGCTCGCGCGTGCGGTCGTGCTCCTCGCCGGTCATCGCGGTTATCACGACCAGGTCGCCGAGGTCGAAGTCCCGGCTGGCCGGGTTGAGGATCCAGTGCGCCAGAAGGGAAACAGAGTCGATGCCCATGCCGAGCGAGAGGACGACCCGGCGGCGGGGCTGCGAAGTGGCGGTCACCGGAGCACCCCGTCCAGGCCGGGCAGGAACAGCGTCGGCTTCGGGTAGCGGCGGGCGGCCAGGCCGATCACGGTGCGGGTGCGCTCGCCGCGGGTACGGCCGATCCGGACGGCGTACTTGTGGTTGCCCTCGTGCCAGCGGCGGGTGATCCCGCAGGCACGCCTGGCGCGCTCGATCCACTGGCCGGGGTCGAGGTCGGTGGTCAGCGGCGGCGCACCGCGCCCGACCAGCCGGGCAACGACGCCGTGGCCACCGACTTCGCCGTTCGCGACCTTGGAGATCGAGCGGCGGTTCCACTCGGTGCCGTCCGGGAAGTAGTCCTTCCAGCTCGGTCGGGTCTGCCCGAGGTAGTCCATGTTCAGGCCCTGGTAGGCGACGCCGTAGTGGCCGCGTTTGACCTGCACGAGCTGGCCGTCCGGGCCGGGCTGCCAGAACTCGCTCGGGTCGGAGAACGCGATCACGCCCCGGATGCCGTGCTCGGCCGCGAGACGGAGCGCGCGAGTGGCGAACCACGACTCGCCGTTGGCGGGCACCGAGTCCCGCAGGACCATCCGGTTCAGGTCCAGGGATTCCTCGTAGGGAACGAGCTGGGGGAACGGGTTGGTCAGCGCGTTGGGGTGCGAGCCGTTGCCCAGGGAGATCACGCCGACCAGCTCGGTGGTCTGCTCGGCCTGGGTGTCGAACAGGCCGAACTGGAAGCGGGTCTGCGGGAAGACGCCGGTGTAGTGGTGCGCGGTCACGAACGTCTTGCCGGTCGCCTTGGGGATTTCGGCGACCGCGTAGCGGCCGGGGTCGAACCCGTCTTCTCCGGCGGGCCGGTACAGGGCGGACTTCTCGCGCCAGCGCTGGGTGCGGGTCGGTGCGGCGGGTGCGGGCATGGCGGATTCCTCTGGGTTGGTCTTCGATGTGGCCCGTACCTGGGCGTCACTCCTGGTCCGGGCCGATGGCCGGTGACGGTGCGGGAGCCGGGCCGGCTCCCGCACCGGTCGCTGGGGGTTCAGGCGCCCGTGGCGTCCCGGCGGGCCACGCGTTCGGCGCGGCGCGCGTCCTCCTCGGCCTGCCATTCGCTGAAGCGGCGGCCGTCCAGCCGCTTGGTGAAGTGCCGGATGTTGTTGGCCGACATGCCGACGGGGGACGGTCCGAGAACCGCGAGCCGGTCGTCGCCGAGCTGGGAATGCCATCCGGCCTCGGTGATGGCCTCCTCGGTGGGGAAGACGTCGGCGACGCGCTCGGTCTGCGGGTCGATCAGCGCGTCGTGCTTTCCGCCGAGGGAGAAGCACCAGTGGAAGTTCGCGGGCGGGTCCGGCAGAACGATCCGGCGGAATCGCACTACCTCTTTGGTGTAACAATAGAAATTGAGGGTCGGATGGGCGCGCATTACGCGCATCCAAGCCAATGTATACTCGTCCGAGAAAAAATCGCCTGCGTCGTGTACGCGAATCCATTTTCCAGCGAATTTGCGCGCGCCGAGCTCGGCGATCATGGCCTTTTCCCAGCCGTTCAGGTCGTCGAGGACGAACCGCAGGTTGGCCTCGTGTTTGCGCTTGACGTTCTTGAACCGGTACGCGCCCGCAAGGGCGTAACAAACGTTGTGGCAAATGCCTGCCGAGGGGCATGTGTTATAGGTGGTTCCGTCCTCGAAGCGGCCTGCCCACGCGGGAATCGTCCAGTTCCACACGTCAATTTTTCGCAACTGACCGTTCTGGGACAGCAAGTACACCGGGCGGTCGTCATCCTGGGGGATCAATAGCCCAGGGATTTGCTCTTGACGAGATTCCTCGCTCACGGGAAAGCCTTTCCGGGAGACGGATCGTGTTCAATCCGCCGCGACTGCGGTTGGTTTTCGATGTCGCCGGACTCCAGGGCGTCACCCCTGTTTCCGACACTTTTAACTATACCCAAAAGACTGTTTCTCGTTTTGTGGCAATGACTTCGCGGAATGCCTGTGATATGGCGCTGCCCCGGCCGGTCGTGCGAGGCCGGGGCAGCGCGGGGGCGTGGTCAGCAGCCGAGCCAGGCGCACCAGGTGGCGCTGACCGTCTTGAGCATCTGCGGGTAGTCGATGGAGGTCACGCGCTCCTGGGCGCCGGTCTCCATGTCGTCGGGCCAGAACCGTGCGGGGACGTGCTGCGGCGCAGTGATCCGCATGAGGGCGATGGTGCCCTCGATCCCCGTGGCGTCCGGCGTGGCCGCGGGCATGGGCTCGATGTCGAGGTCGATGCGCAGCGGCACGTCCGGCACATCCGCGCCGAAGTGGGCGTTACGCAGCGGGTCGTCGGCCAGCAGTCCGGCCAGGGCCGTGACCGTCTCGACGCCGATCACGGCGAAGTCGACCGAGGTGTCGATCAGGCCGCTGCGGCGCTGGTGCGCTCGTGGCTGCCAGGTCGGGACGGTCGGGCTGGCGAAGACGATCCGGCCGCCGGCGGGCTGGGTGTGCTCGAACCAGTGGGCCGCCATCCTGATCAGGATCGGCGGCCATCCGCCGATGCGGACGGTCGCGCCCGCGCTGTCCAGGCCGAGTGTGGTGATCAGGGCGTCGAGGTCGGCGTGGCCGTACTCGGTGCGGGGCATGGTGTTCCTTCCTTGCTGGTCTTCGATGTGGCCGGGCCTCCGGGTGTCATTCCGGTGCCCGGCCGGGAAAGCGGGGGACTCCCGGCGGCGGTTTGCCGGTCGGGGTTCGCACGCGGCGCGGTGTTCAGGCGGCCGGTTGGATGTCGGCGATCTCGGTCAGCCAGCAGCCGTCGTTCTCGCCGCCGTCGACGAGGAGGCGGACCGTGCCGTACTCGGTGATCTGCAGGCCGTGGCAGTAGCGGACGTGGCCGCTGACCAGGGTGACGATCGCCTCGCGGTCGCCGAAGTGGGCGATGGTCTCGCGGACGGCCACGTCGGGCATTGCGCGCATGGTGGTTCTTCCTCTGGGCGGGGTTGGCTGGTGCGGGCTGCGTCTTGGGGGACGGGGCTTGTCGCCCCGTCCCCCAAGATCGGCTCACCACCGGATCGGCAGGGCCTCGCAGGCGCGCAGGTAGGCGTGGGCGGCGGCCAGCAGGTCGCCGGTGAACGCGTCGGCGACTTCGTCCATCGTCAGGCCGGTGCCCTCCAGGTCATGGGCGTACAGCAGCCAGGACATGTTCAGGTCGGTCTGCACGCCGAAGCGGCGGCCGGTCTCGTAGCACTCGATGACGCCGTGCGCGAGGCCGTGGATGCTGCCGATGCCGATCTGCCATTCCTCGGCGTCGATCGTCCAGTGGAAGCCGCTCGCCTCGTGGATCTGGTCGATCGCGTGCCCCAGGGTGGTGGGGACGTACTCCCAGTCCGCCGCGTCGGTGACCGCCGTGACCTTGCCGGTCACCAGTCCCTCGGCGTAGATCCGGGCGGTCTGCTGCGGCGCGGCCAGCCATCCGTCGATCTGGCGGGCGATCACGAGCTCGATCGGCGCGAGCGTGGGGGCCGGTTCGGGCTCGGTGGCCTGGCCGTTGCGCCGGGCGTGCCGGTTGAACAGTCGATAGTCGACGTAGGAGATGAGGAACGCGCCGATCAGGACGGCCGCGATCCACACAATGGTGGAGGGCATAGAGGTCTCCCGTGTTGGATTGGTTTTCGATTTCGCCGGACTCCCAGGGCGTCACTCCTGTTTCCGACATGACTAACTATACCGTTCTAAAACATTCCTGTTTTGCCGCAAAGAATGCGCGAGGCCGCTGCCCCGGCCGTGGTTCGGCGGGGCAGCGGCGGGGTTCGCGTTCAGCAGGCGGTGCAGGACAGGCAGCCCGGCGGCACGGTGGTGAAGTCGGTGGAGGCGCGGAGCCTGACCGGCTCGGCGAGCTGGGCCCGGACGGCGGCTTCGAGCGCGGCGAACTCCGGGCCGTCCTCGGCCAGGACCACGCCGGGTTCCGGGCCGCCGGGCTCCTCGGCGAGCTCGAGGATCCGGCTCATCGGCATCGTGAGCTTGAAGGCGTGGTCGATGGCGTGCTCGACCTCGGCGTAGAGCGCGGCCAGCCTGGGGCGGCGGCGCACGGCGAGGATCAGGTCGGCCTTGTTGCTCATGATGCAGATCGAGCAGCTCAGTCGGGACATGCCGCCCCAGTCGCGGGCGCCGGGCTCGCTGTCGTACGCCCAGTGGTGGGCCAGGCCGCTGCCGTCGACGATCGCGTGCACGTCGGCCGTGCCGAGGTGGTGCACGGGCAGGTACTCGTCCTGCTGCCGGTGCGCGTTGGCGTAGCCGACGCTGTAGGTCGGACGGGTCGCCCTCTTCGTGCTCTCCTCGGCGCGCACGCCGGTGACGTTGAGGATTCTGACCGGGCGGCCGAGCTGGCGGCGGTGGTGGCGAACGAGCGGGGTCAGCGCGGCCCGGATCTTGTCCACTTTGGAATCGCTTGTGCACCATCGCCTTGCTGCGTCAGGGAACTTGCGCCACATCGCGGCCTGTTCGAGCAGGCTCTGGGCGCGTCGGGTGCCGTCGGGATCGGTGACGACGCGGTGGGTCTCGATGTGCCGGTCGGCCGGGATGCCGTAGTGCAGAGCGGTCTGGGCGACCAGCTCGCGGTTGCTCGGGTAGTCCTGGCCGTGGTGGTGGACCGATGGCCACTCCATCAGGCCCATGTCCGCGTGCACGGTGAACAGCCGGTCGAACACACCGGCCCGGCGGGCCTGGTCGGTGAGCCGGTCGAGCATGGCGTGGGCGTCCTTGCCGGACAGGCCCGCCACGATCAGGTCGTAGGCGGCCAGGTCGGGCTCGGGCCCGCTGGTGACCGTGCCCGGCACCGGGTGCTCTTCGGCGCGGTCGGTGGTCACGGCGTGCCGGACGGTGTCGAGGCCGATGAAGGCCAGTTGGGCCGGTGCGGACGGCATGGTGTCCTCTCGGGATTGGTCTTCGATGGCGCTGGTCGGCGGGGTGTCAGGCCCGCCGACCAGCGCGGGGGCGGGGGAGTTCAGAGCCGGGTGCCTTGCTCGGCGATGTCGCGCAGCAGCGCGGTCAGCGCGATCTCGCCGTGCGCGTCGAGCAGGACGGCCAGCTGGGCGTGGACACCCTGGTTGTTGATCCGGCTCGCCCGGTCGTCGGCGGCGTCGTGCAGCTCGTCGAACGCGGCGAGGAAGTCCAACTCGGGCCGCGCGCCGGTGTTGACCTGCTCGGAAGCGTCGGCGTTGAGCGTGTCGTACACCAGCTCGTCGAGGTGGTCGACGTCGGTGAGGCCGAGCTGTCCGACCAGCTCTTCGAGCCGGTCCAGGGCGGCGTCGGTCTCGGTCTCGGCCGCGGCGGTGTCGGTGATGGTCATGGTGGTCAGCTCCGTGGAGGTGGGTCGGTGGGCGGGGATCAGGCGACGGTGAGCGTCAAGCCGAGCTGGACGGCCAGCGGCCGGAGCCGGGTGAGGGCGCGCTCGGCCAGCGGTTCGGTCTGCTGCTGGCCGGGGGCGGGCAGCTCGATGCGGAAGACGTCGGTGTCGCTGTGGTCTTCGCGCTCGAAGGACTCCCAGCCGCACCCGTCCGGGGTCAGGTGGTCGAGCGCGGAGAACAGTTCGCTCTCGGCTGCGGCGTGCACCGCGTGCCAGCCGCCGTCGACGTCGGGCAGCTCCGGGGTGGGGCCGTCCTCGTCGTTCCACAGCTCGCGGCCATCGGCGTCGCGAATGGACACCAGATCGACGTCGCCGCTGCCGTGTTCTTCGTGGTAGTACCAGGCGGTGGTATCGACGAGGATGCTCGCGGCGGCCGGGAACGCCAGGCGCAGCATCCGGCCGGCGGAGGCCACGCGCAGCGCGGCCAGCCGCCCGGCGAACACCTCGGCCAGCAGGCTGGCGGCCTGGATCTCGGCCTCGTCCTGGGTGTCGTGCAGGGTCGTGCTCATGGCGGAACTCCTTGGGAAGTAACGGGTTGGGGTGCTGCTGGCGGGCGGGGCAAGTCGCCCGCCAGCAGCGGTGAGGGGCGGCTCAGGCCGCGAAGGGGAGCTCGTCGTACTCCAGCGGCGGGTAGCCGAGTGATTCCGCGATCCGGGCGAGCAGCCACTCGGCGGCCGGGGGAGTCACCGCGTTTCCGAGTTGCTTGACGCGCTCGCGGCGGGTGCCCAGCAGCGTGTAGCCGTCGTTGAAGGCCATCGCGGCGCGGATCTCGTCGGGCTCCAACATGCGGAACGTGGACTCGGCCAGCGCGGGCGGGAGGTCGCCCCGGTCCTCCAGTTCGCCGGAGGCCGAGACGCCGAACCGGGCGAAGTCGAGGTTGGCCGTCCAGCCGACCAGCGACTGGTGCCCGGCGGTGGTGATGGTGCGGGCGGGCTCGGTGACCGGGGTGCACATCATGCCGTCGCGGGCCGGGCCCCTGGTCCCGTTGTTGCGGACCAGCATGTGGTGGTTGCCGGACGCGGTGACCGTGGAGATCGGCTCGGTGATCGGGCGGACCTTCTTCTTGCAGCCGCCGCCGCGCAGTTCGGCGATGAACGCGATGCCGAACCGGTCGTGGCTGGTCACCGTGCGCAGGGGCTGGCTGGCCGGGTCGGCCTTGGTCTCGCTGCCGTAGTACGCGGTGATCAGCGCGGAGTCCGGCGGGCGGAGCAGGCCGGTCTCGGCGCGGGTGGTCTGGGTGCGCAGCGGCTCGTTGGTCGAGCGGGCCTGCTTCCCCTCACGGCCCTCGCACGGCACGATCAGGCCGCCGGGCGGGACGGCCAGGCCCTCGGTCTCGCGGGTGGTGCGGGTCCGCATCGGCAGGCTCACCGGCGTGGTGTCCTCGTTCCAGCCGCCTCCGGCCGGGACGAGCTGCGGCACGGCGTACTTCTTGAGCCCGGCGGTGATGCGGGCCAGGGTCGCGGGCTGCAGCGGCTTCTTGCGGTCGCCGATGCGCTGGCCGGGCAGCGACCAGTCGATCGCGGAGGCGGCCGGAGCGGCGAACGGCTCGACCTCGGCGTTGCGGCAGGTCGCGCTCGGGCACCGGTAGGTGTACTGGGCGCGGTAGCGGCCCCACCGGTCCGACGGCCACGACTTGCCCGGCTTCTTGAACACCTGCATGGCCCGCACAACCACGTCGCATTTCGCGCAGTAGGCGGCCGGGCGCAATTCCAGGTCCGGAGCCTTGTTCGCCCTCTTCCAGAAAACGACGTAAACACGGTCGCGAGACTGCGGGGCACGAAGGGTTTTCGCGGTTGGGAAGTGCATGGAATTGGCGTAGACGATTTTGAAGTCGTAGCCCTCGTTCACCATGCTCAACAGCCAGTCGTCGAAGTCCGTCCAGAACAGGACGTCCACGACGTTTTCCACCACGACGGCCTGATACTGGTGCACCTTCGTGAAGGTGACGACGTCCCACATGGTCGCCCGCGACCGCACGACAGCCTCGTCGGGCAGAGTCTCGCCGAACAGGTCCGGCTGCGTGTGGCGCTTGATTCCCTTGGCCTGACTGTGGTTCGTGCACTCCGGGCTGAACCAGCCGAGGTCGGTCTTGGGGAAGTAACGCGGGTCCACCGTGGACAGGTCGGTCACGGAGTGGTCCGCGTGCGGGAAGTTCGCGGCGTGACTCTGGACCGCGAGATCCCAGTGGTTAATGGCGTGGATGAGCTGAATTCCGGGAACTGCTTCTGCACCTTGGGCGCTGCCGCCCGCGCCACAGAAATGGTCGATGAGTGTAAGCATGGATGATCCCTCGTGCGTGAGAATTGGCTTTCGATTGGGCCGGTTCCCAGGGCGTCACCCCTGTTTCCGACACCAGCAACGTTACCGTATTCAGGCACACGAGTTTTTTCGCTAAGAGACGCTTAGAACGCGCCTCCGGCGATGTGCGGGTATTGCGGTCGGGCTATTTCTCGGTGATGCGGATGGCGATCCCGGAGTACTTCTTCAGCCCGGCGAGCTTGCGGACGTCGGCCATGAAGGCGTCCCACGTCTCCAGGCCGGGGCCGATCGGCTGGGCGAAGGTGGCCACGAGCTCCAACTCCGGCTCGCGCAGGAAGTGCCGCGCGGTCGCGACGCTCACGTCCGCCTTCCTTGCCAATTCGGTGGGCCCCACGGTCTGGCCGGGCGGCAGCGAGGCAACGACCTCCCTCATCCGCTTCCGGGCCACGCCCCAGCGTCGCGGCTCGCCGCTTCCGGCGCCACGCCCTGCCGGGACGGCGAACTCGTCGAGTGTGCTGCGCTGCCAGTGGTTGACCCCGAACGGCTTGTCGTCGGAGGGCGGGATCCGCAGCGACTTCACGCGGTCGCGGAACTCCGGCAGCGAGATGTCCAGGTAGGCCGCCGCGTCCCGCTCGGTGAGCAGGTCCTCGGGGTGGTCCTTGGTCGGCAACGTCGGCACGCTCTCGCCGGACGCCCACGCCGTGGCCTGCTCCTCGTCGTAGAGGAACGTCCTGGGCAGCGTCTTCTCCTCCGGCGTCTCGCCGAGCGGGTCGAGGTTGATGGCCGGCGGATGGCTCGGCTCGGTCCACGGCGCTTTCCTGCCGGGGTTCAGGGCGGCGACGCCCTTGCGGTCCAGTGCGTGGCGGCCGTGGCGGATCATGACGGAACCCTCTCCGGTGGCGGTCTTCGATCGCCCGCAGGGTTGTCATCCCCTATGGGGTAGAAGCAACTATACCGCACACGTTAGGCGGATTCGGTTCTGCCCGCGCCGGCGATAGACTGAGCGCGATCAGTTCACAGGGATTCCCTCGGAACTGGTTTTCGATGAGTGTGGAGCGCCGCAAGATCGGCCTGTCAAGCCAGCCGCTCCGGCGGAGCCGCACCTGGGTGCGGCGATCCCACGCGCTCCACACTCGCAAAATCTCCTGGTCAGCCCGCCAGCGCGGCGGCGTGCAACGCGGGCACGGCCGCCGGGGCGCTCGGCCCGAAGCGGTAGTGCGCGATCACCGCGGCACACCACGGAGCCAGCTCGCCGGACAGGCGCAGCGGCTCGGCCTGCAGGAACGACAGCACCAGCGCGGCGCCGTCCAGGCGCAGGTCGGCGATCGTGTCGTAGTTGAAGTTCAGCCACGTCGGCCCGGTGTCCGTGGCGACCTCGCACCACAGCCGCCGGGTGGTCACGACGACGCGCAGCAGCGGCGTCGGCCGCCACTGCGGCGCGGCCTCACGCCGGACACGGCGACGGCGGCGTCCGCGCTGGAACAGCGAGCCGAGCACGTACCCGGTCACGAACGGCTGCGAGCCCACGACCAGCGAGGACCCGGTGCCGCCGTAGACGACCTGGGCGGAGGCGTAGCGCGCGAAGGTCATCCCGCCGGGGATGACGGCGACCGCGTACTCGCCCGGCTCGGGCACCAGGGCAGGGGTCGGCGCGTCCACCTGCGTGAGGCGGCCGTTCGCCAGCAGGTGGGCGTGCGTCGACACCGCCTGAGCCCAGGCGTCAGTGCTGGACGTGTTGTGAAGCGCCACCGCGGTCTCCCTTCCCCGGCGTACTGGAACCGGAGAAGTCACCGTACCGGGAGGTCCCGACACGACGCCGCAGGTTTCGCGGACTGGCCGGGCGGCCCGGCGTTGCTCAGATTCTGGGTGGCCGGTCGCTGCGCGGCAGCATTTCCCGACGACGCGATCGTGATCGCGCCACTATGGAACCGATCATGAGTCCCCCCGGACGTCGATTCTCGACGTTCCCCCGAACGTCGTAATGACAGGCTACGCGTTTTCAGGCGGCCGTGTCGGGAGCGCGGCGCCGCCGACGGCGGCGGCGAGGCTGGTCCGGCTGGTCCGGCATGGTGAACCGTTTGCGGTGGAGGTCGATCAGCTCGCGGCCCCGGTCGAGGGCGGCGTGCAAGGTGAGGTCGTTCGCCAGGTCGCCGCGGTGAGCCAGGCGGGCGACGAATCGCCATGTCACGGCGAGCTGGTTGAGGAACAGCCGGTCCAGCGCGGCGGGTGCCTGGCAGCGGTCGAGGTCGCCGCGCAGGTCGTCCAGGTCGTCGGCGATGAGTTCGGCCAGGTCGTCGGCCGCCTCGGCGAGCACGGTCGCGCGCTCGAGGATGGTGGCGGCGACGGTGCGCAGGGCGGTGTCGATCTCGGGCCGGACGAGCCAGTCCAGCTCGGCCTGCAGCAGCTTGGCCTTGCGGTCCTCGAATTGCTTGCGGGCTCGGTAGATGGCCTCGTCCTTCGGCAGGCCGGCGACACCGAGTTCGAGGCGGCGGAGGTAGGAGTGCACGCTCTTGCGAACGGCGTGCTCGTCGTCGGGATTGACGAACCCGAGGATCGGGGCGAGGTCGACGAGGGTCATCCCGGCCTTGCGAGCGCCGGACAGCACGCCGAGCCGGACGCGGTCCTCATGTGCTCGGACGAAGTCGAGGATCGTCACGGCATCGGCGGCCTCGGCCTGCACCTGGTCGGTGTCGGTGACCGGGTTGCGCCAGACGTGATGGGCGATGCCGAGCAGGTCATCGGGGTCGGGCAGCCGGTCGTCGCCCTGGCGCTGGGTCCAGATCCGGGTGGCGGCGGCCTGCGCTTGTGCCCAGGTCGGTACCTCGCGGTGCGGGCGTCCCATACTCGAGCCCTACGCCTTCAGTGGCGGCCAGTCGACCCGGCCTTCGGAGTCGAGCAGCAACAGGTCGTACCTGCTGTGCTCCTGCAGAGTGCGCAGCACGGCAGTCAGCGGGACGTCCTTGCTCGCCAGCGGAGGGCACTTGGCGAGGTGGAGCGGAAACATCGCGGTGGCCACCGTCTTGTCGACTCCGCCCGGCGCGGTCGAGCTGATGGTGAGGTTGACGGGATCCACGGCCCTGCTCCTTCGACTGCTCGGCGTGGGGGACACGGTATCGGTCCGGGCCGACAGGACGCCGTCCCTCGCCCGCCACCAGTCAATCCCCGACGAAACAACCCCCGTCTGGTTAGGTCTATGGACATGACGACCCGCTACGTCGAGGCGCCAACCCGATTCCGCCCCACGGCCGACGATCCACCGGCAGTGCTGCTGCTCGGCGGAATCAGCGACTGTCCCGATTGGCAGGCCACGGCACGCGGGCAACTGGCCGACGAAACCTGCGTCGTCATCAACCCACGCCGGTCCGAGTTCGATGTCGCTGACCCCGAAGGCGAGCAGTCGCAGGTGCGGTGGGAACGCGAGCACCGGGACCTCGCCGAGCCGATGGTGGTGCTGTTCTGGTTTCCGGCAAGCCCGACGTTGCACCAGCCGATCGCGCTGCTGGAACTCGGCGCGGAACTCGCAAAACCGCCGCGCAAAGACCGGCTTGTGGTCATCGGCGCTGATCCCGGCTACCTCCGCCACGCCAACCTCGTCGCGCAGTGCTCCCCGGACCACACGGTTCATCAGACCTTGCACGACACGATCGACGCCGCGCGTCGCGCGCTGCGCAAGCTGGGGAAGCGCCAGAGGCGGACGTTCTCCCGCAGGGTCACCTACAAACTCGCAATCTGGGACAACCACACCAACCTGCCCCGGACGGTGACCGCCCACAGCTCGCGCGAAGAGAAGGCCACGATCCAAGGACTCCAGCACGGCACGCACCTCTTTACGATCCGGACCAGCGTGTGCAGGATCGGACGATTTCGGATCCGACGCCGTACCTGCTACGGCTCACCACCCACGAAATAAGCCCAGCACTCAACACGCCGTGCTGGCCGGTCGCGGTCTCAAGCCAGGTGAGGCGTTGTGCCGCTACGGTGGCAAGCGATGACGTCCCCAGTGCATTCCCTCGTCAAGCCCGGCCCGGATGACCACGCACGACTGCTCGGGCTGATCGGCGACGACGATCTCGCCCGTGGCCGCCGCCCGGTGGCCGAGCTGGACGATCGTGAGGCACGGCGGTACATCGTGAACTGGGCGGACGAGATCTACAACGCCGGCGGGTTCGGGCCGCTGCTTCGCCGCCGCCACCCGAATGCGGGCACCGGCTACGAGTCGTTCGACTCGACGCTGACCCGCCACGCGGACGCGGGTTTCCACGAGATCAGCCGCTGGAACATCACCCGCCACCACAACGGGAGCAGCTCCACTGACGAGCCGTGTGTGCTGCTGCTCCAGCGCGAACTCGGCATCCTCGCCCGCGTCGAAAGCTCGCATCGACCGGGGGAGGAGGTCCGGGGCACGAACAGGATCACGTGGTACTTCAACGCGCTGCTCACCGACACGGATGTGTTCACGGCGGTCACTGGGAAGCGTCTGCCCCGTATCTCCGATCGCTACGAGGCGGTGGTTGGCGAGCATCTGGTCGCCAACATGCCGGACGCGACCGGCTTCTTCGCAGATGAGGTTGCGTTCGGCGACGCTGGGATCGCAGAGCGGATCACGGTGCTGCGTGCCTCGTGCGCGTTCATCACCCCGTGGCGACAGCCCGCCGTACGCGACCTTGGCGGCTCACAGCGACGACCCGGAACCGCCACGCTCGCCGAGATCGACGCGGACAGCGTGGCCGGAAGAACCCACACCCTCCAGGTTCTCGCCGATCTACCGGACGAGGTTCACCATTTCCTTGGCGCCATTACCGGTCGATAGGCCCGAGGCCATCAGCTCGGTGAGGTTGCGGGATTCGCGACGTGCCGCAGGGCACGCTCGCTGCGACCAGCCGGTATGAGCACCCGACGGAGTACAGCGCGATGATCAAGCACGCAACGGCGTCCACCTTTCTGTTCCATCGGTTTCCGACCGAGTGGCGTCTCGGCCTGATCGTGCATCCCCGGTTGGGCAGGCACATGGTCGTCGGTGGGCATGTCGAGCCTGACGAGACGCCAGCGGCGGCGGCCGAACGTGAGGCGGTCGAGGAATCCGGTCGAAAGGTGCTGCTCGTGCCTGGCCCGGCGCTGGGCCTGCCGGACGGGTATCCGCATCGGCAGGTGCCGGCGCCGTGGTGGATCACCGAGATCGACGTTCCGGCCGACAATCATCTGGGCGAGCCACACGTTCACGTCGACCATCAGTACGTGGGGGTTGCCGAGTCGCCGCATCAGGTCAGCGAGCCCGCGCACCCGTTCGCCTGGGTAGCCGAGCACGAACTCGACAGCCTGCTGATGTTCGAGGACACGAGGCTGTTGGCGCGGTCGCTCTTCCCACACGTCACTGCTATCGCCGCATCGGACGGTGGCGCGCAGCTGCTTCGGATGCTGGCTGGGACCAGCCTGTCCTGACCAGGTGTGAGAGCGACGCGGTCCGGGTCAGCGACCGGCCAGGGCTGGCACGGCAGGGTGCGGCCAGCCCTGCAGACCGAACGACTCGCCGCGGCGGTAGAGCTCGACCCCGGCGTGCGTGTACGGCACGGTGTTGTCCGGGAGCTGGCCGAGAGGGAACCACCGGATCTGTGAGCACTTGTGCGGCTCGGCGTTGCGGGGTTCTCCGCGCCATTGGCGCGCGTAAAAGAAAAACCCCACGCGAGCGTGACCTTCGGGATTGAGGTAGTGCACGGTCGTGACCATGTCGAGGTCGTCGCGGTCCAGCTCGACGTCGATTTCCTCGCGGGCTTCGCGGATGATGGCGGCGACCATGTCTTCGCCCTGTTCGAGCTTGCCGGAGGGAAGGTTCCAGTCGCCATCGGCGTAGCCGGTGTCGAAGCGCTGGGCGAGCAGGACGTGCCCGTCGCGGACCAGGAGGAGCATGACGTCAACAAAGCTGGTGTACGGCACGTCGTGGTCATCCTGTGCTGGTCGGCGGCGTGGAAGGCCACAGGTTATCCGGCGAGGACCAGACCGGCGTCGGCGACCCGCCGGGTGATCCAGTCGACACGCTGTTCGGTCTCGAGTCCAGCCGGGACGTCGAGGATGGGCACGCCGAGCCGGTCGTAGAGCTCGCGCAGCGTGGTGGCGGCCTTGTCCTGCAGGCCGGAGACCTTGGCGCGGAAGCCGTCGGTGGGTTGGTCGTAGTGGTCGTGGGTGAAGAAAACGAGGTCGTAGGTGGGCGCCCAGGCTCGGCAGAAGTGCTCCATCGCGTCGAGCACCGCGGCGTCGAGGCTGCCGGGCGCGACGTCGAGCAGCATCCGGGCGTAGGCGAGCACGTTGACGATCGTCTTGTCGGCGATGAGGAGCTGGTGGTGGCGTGCGGTGCGCAGGTGGAACTGCAGGTGGGCGGCGAACACGTCGACTTCGGCGGCGAGGTCGAAGGTGCCGCGCCCGTGGATGACGATCTCCTCCATGAATGGGCTGGTCCGAGCTGGCTCGCCCATCGCGGCGACGTTGACGCCCTGGCGCCGGTAGGTGGCGGTCAGGGCGTGGATGAGGGTGGTCTTGCCGGAGGCGTGCGTGCCGTCGATGGCGATGGTCTGGCAGTCGCGGATCGTCACGGAGTCCCTTTCACAGCAGGTCGGTGAAGGTCGGATGGGCGAGCCATGCGAAGGAGTCGTCGAGCTGGTCGGCCAGCAGCCGGTTGACGTTGAGGGTGCCGCTCCAGCCGGCGCGGCCGGTGGCGCGGAAGGCGACCAGGGCGGTGGACAGGCTGTGGCGCAGGTTGAGCACGCTGACGCGTTCGCGGGCTTCGACGGAGCCCTGGTCGAGGTAGGCGCGGTGCAGCGCGGTCATGGACTTGGTGCGCAGCTCGGGCTGGGTGACGTCGAGCCGTAGCTCCGTGCAGACGTCGACCAGGCGGCGGGACTTGCAGGCCAGCACGTGGTCGGTGTCGTAGCGGGTGTCGATGACGCGGCGCTCGACTAGGTCGCCGTCCCGGCGGCTCCGCCAGGCCTGGCGGGCGCTGGCGACGTCCTCCAGGGGCGCGGCGCTCGCGTTGGCCAGGACGCCGAGGTCGCTGGTGAACTGGTGGCCGGTGACGTGGTCGGCGGCAGCGAACGCGGTGCTCACCGCCTTGTTGGCTGCGGCCAACAAGGCGGGGATCTCGTCCGGGTTCTCGATGTAGACGCTGGTGTAGGAGAAGGGCAGCTCGGTCAGGTCGACGGAGTCGCCGCTGCGGGGCAGCGCGGCGTAGACCACGGAGTAGCAGAACGGCTTGTTGCCGTTCTTGATCCGGTAGTTCTTGGTCCACTCGACGTCGATGGATGCCCAGAGCGTCGTCCCGGCGGTGCGGCGGGGTGCCCGGCCGTTCTTGCCGGGGATGTTCGTGGTGATGATCATGTCCGCTCCTTCGGGATGTCGGGGTGGTGGCCCGGTCCATCTTGGTGCCGGGCCACCACCGTGTGGGTCAGGGGGCGAGCGCGTCGGTCGGCTTCTCGGCGAGATGGTCGAGCTGGTCGAGGTGGTCCCAGGCCGCGTCGGCGACGAGGTCGTCGAGGTCGACCGGGCTGGTCCAGTCGTATCGGCCGGCGGCGCGGGCCGCGACGAGGGCGATCGCCAGCGTGCGGACGATGGCCTGTCGCACGGTCACTGCCAGCGAGGCGCCCTCGGGCGGGGCGAGCGTGGCGGCCTTGAGTGCGGCGTGCTCGCACACCGCGGCCAGGTCGGTCACCGCCGGTTCGCCGATGTCGTGCGCGGTGTCGATCACCTTGGCGGTCCCGCGTTCCTTGGCCTGACGTGCGGTCCACTGCTGGCGGACGCTGTCCACTCCGGGAAGCCGACGGTCAACGCCGAACGCCGTGAGCGCGGCGAGATCGGCGGCGACGTCGTGGCCGGCGAGGACCTTGGCGTGGCGTCGGCTGGCCACGAGGATCTCGTCGAACCGTTCGGGCAGGATGGCGGGGCTGTCGTCCGGTTCGCTGGTCAGCACCTCGAACCCGAAGTTGAGGCTCTGGCCGTCCAGCGACAAGGTGCGGGTGGAGTCGGTGTAGAGGTAGATCACGCAGGCCCACTCGGGGCGCCGCACGTACCCGGTCAGACCGACCGCGACGGCGGCCATCATCGGCCGCTCCGGAGCGAACGGGCGCTGGGTGGCGCCGTACGGCTCGATCGGCCAATGCAGGTTGGTGGTCCTACGCATGACTGCCACCTCGCTGGGTGGCGAGGATGCTGGTGCCCAGGTACTTCGCGACGTGGTTGCGCTTGAACCGGTAACGCTGCCAGATCTCGGTGATCGGCTCCTCGAGCACGTTGCCCAGCGGCTCGAACAAGTTCTTCGCGTCGTACACCGGCCAGGCGCTGGCCTGGCCGGTCGGCTCGATGCAGATCATGTGGCCTTCGGTGGACTCGTTCCACGTGGTCAGCCGGAGGGCAGGCTGCCAGCCGAACGTGGCAGCCAGGCTGGTCAGCTCGCCGAACTTGACCTCGGCTTCGGCCTCGGTGATGAACTCGCTCTCCTGCAGTTTGAGCGCGTTCCCCTTGCGCAGCGGCATGATGAGCTTGAGCTTGCCCGCGTCGATCGCGTCGGCGATCTGATAGAGGTAGGGCAGGCCGTGCAGGCCCGAGCGCAGCGCCACGCAGGACAGCGACAGCGGGAGCCCGTGCTCCTGGAACGCACGGATCCCGGTCATGATCTTGTCCCAGTCTCCGCGCAGTCGTGCGGTGATCGCACGCGGGCCGTCGAGACCGACGTTGACGTAGGCGATCTTGCCGACCATGCGCTCAGCCCACTGCGCGCCCCTGGTCGCGTTGGTCGGGATCCCGAGGATGAAGTCGGGGGCGTACATGTCGACGACGTCGCCGAAGTCCCGGCGCAGCAAGGGTTCACCGCCGGAGAGGAACACTCGTTGCACGCCCGCGAGGTTCGCGCGCATGGTGTCGAGCTGGTCCAGGGTGGGGTCGGGCAGTTGCAGCGTCTCCGAGCAGAAGTTGCAGTCGAAGTCGCACCTCTTGGTGATCTGCTGGATGACCGAGAGCGGGGCGTTGATCTGCTCGGCGAGCTCGTCGACGGACGTCTCGCCGTTGAGCCGGAAGTGGTGTCCTTCGGTGAAGATCACCGGCCCGGACTGTGCCTGAACCAGCGGTGCGGGGGCGGGCATGGTGGGCATACCGAGGTTGGTCACGATGGAACCCTTTCCTGTTCTACCTTGGGACAGAACAACATCAGCCCGTCCACAGTGGACGGACTGCTGGCTGTTACACCTCGCCTTCCGGGCCCAACACGACGCCGTCGTCGATCTCGACGAGCTCGTATCCCTCGGGCACCGCGAACGCGGTCAACCAGTCCTGTGCCTCCCGGCCGCCGCGGGCGAGCTGCTCCTCGACGTCCGGGGAGGGTGCGCTCCGAGCGCGGCCTGCGGCGGCGAGCTCGGCGTTGCCGTAATAGTTGTTGACCCAGCCGTGCTCGGTCGCCAGCTCGATCAGGCGGATGTTCACGCCGCGCGTCGTGTTCGCGCGCACCAGCACGCCGGCGGTGTTCAGCAGGGTGGCTTGGCCCATACGACGTTCTCCTTCTCTGTCAAGGCAAGTTGTTCGGCGGCGGGGGACTGGCCGGTCTGGGCGGCCGGGAAATCGTGACGATCTTCGTGCGGTACCTGGCCTCGTTGAGCGCCTGCGCGAACGCGGTCACGTAGGCGCCGAGGACGGCAGCGTCCTGCGCGTCGACGTCATTGAGTCCGGGCAGGTGAGCCTCGGTGAGAAGGAGGTAGACCTGGCTGCTGTCATCGCGTGCCGCGCGGCCGTCGCAGATCAGCCAGACCGCAAGCCGGGGATCCTGGATGATCAGCCGAGGGAGTTTGCCCTGGACGCGCTGGTGAGCTGGCTTCTTGCCTCGCTCCTCGGCGGTGATCACCGCGGCACGTAACGCGGCCGTCTCGGCGATGGGCACGACGTCGCGCGGCTCTGGTCGTTGAGCCATCACGCGGTCACGGAGGTGGATCGCGACCTGGCGAAGTGCGAGTGCCCCGGTAGCTCGGGGAGTTCGAGGATCGCTTCGACGACCTCAGTGAACAGGCCGACCTTGGTCCATCGCACCTGCCGCAGCCGCTCACGCGCGGCGTCGTCGAGCGCGTGCTGTTCGTCCTCTTTCAGGGTCTGCTGGTCGTCGCCGTCGAGTTCCGCGTCGTCCGGCATGAACGCGGACAGGTCGTCGGAGCTGGGCACGGTGAAGAGGTCGTCGGGACGGAACGCGTCGACGGGCACCCGGTAGGCGAACGAGCCGTCCCAGGACGCGAGGACGACCCAGGTCACGCCCTTCCAGAACCGCTGGAACATGCGAGCAGGTCGGTCACGATCCATCGCGGGATCGGTCACCAGCCGGTCGGACTGGGTGTATCCGGCGCGGCGAAGGCGCTCGACAGCACGGCGCACGGCGGTGGCGCCTTCGGCTGTCTCTAGCGCGCCCCACGGGTCGTCGAGGGCGAGGGCCTTGATCTTGCTGCGTTCCGTGGTCGGTTCCGGCATGGTTCTGGCTTCCCCGGTGGTTGTTATGGCTGGCAAGCTGGCGAACCGCCTCAGCTAGGTCTTGTCGCGGCCCTCGAAGAACCACTCCGGCGCTTGCTGAGCGGGTTTGCCTTGGTGCTGGTTGTCGGGAACTGGTTCGGCAGGGTTCTGGCCGGTCGGCTGATGCAGGTGCTCCGAAAGATCCATCGCGTACTTCAGGGCCTCGCCCACCGGCAGGAACTCCTCCCAGACCACGTTGTGGTCAAAGGGAAAGTCCGGGTTGTAGCTGGCCACGCAGTGCAGCAAGAGTGACGGCGCGTTGAAGCTCAACGTCACGACGTCGACGTAGCGCTCGCCTTCCTCGGTGTAGATCAGCGAGAGCTGGACGGCTCGGACCTTGTGAAGGATCGGGTTCGGCCTGACCTGCCAGCCGGCGCTCAGCAGCCAGCGGACACCGGACCTGACTTCGTCTTCGGCGGGCATGGTCATGCTGCCGCCTTTTGCTGCCGGGCCTCGGCCACGGCGGCGTCCCTGGCGTCCTGCCGGATGCGCGTGGCCCAGTAGATCAACCGGGCGAAGAAGATGAGCGCGGCAATGATCACGAACACGACCACCATCGGAGAAGTCACCGCCCTGCCATGACACGGAGCGCTGACCGCACGCTGGGCACCGCGGGGGATTCGATCTGCTGGTGCGGCAACGTCAAGCAGAACTCGACAGTCGCCTCCAGGTCGGGCATCGCGCACGCTGAGCGGCGCTCGTTGCGGCCGCGCCAGCCGGAGTCCGTGTTGAGATCAGCGGTGGCGCCGCACGCGCAGAACGACGTGCCGCCCGCCGGGAACTGGCTGAGCCAGCCGTCCGACCTGCGCTCCCACCACAAGGCGATGGTCTGCGCGCGGCAACGATGCAGGACCCACGGCAGAGAAGCGGCGTACCAGGGCACGCCGTCGAGATGCTTGACGACTGGATCGGCGGGAGTACCAGCGTGGACGCCTTCGCGTTGCCAACGACCGGACATGTCTCAACCGCCTCTTCCCGACCTTGGTGGTTCCCAGCGAGGCCCTGGGGGCGTGATCGAGCCAGGTCGGGGGTCCGGCTCGATCTCCTAGAGCCCCGCTGGGGGCTTGAGGCCGGCCGGGCGGTGTGGTGGCGGTTCCCGCGGGGGGTCCGGATTACCGCGTTAGCCCACGTCACAGGGACGCCAGGGGGGAGGAGCGTCCTCTGCTCCGCCCGGCCGGTTGCGGCTCTCCCGAACCGCGTCCTTACCATAGACCGAAAACTTAAGATGAAGTGTAGCCCGTATGGGTGGCGTACCTGATGGTGTGACGCACGGACTTGCGACACTGTGTGTGTAGACGCTGGTGAAGGTGCTGTAGTAAGCCCCGACTTCAGCGACGAGAACACGGGAAGCGAGGCAGGATGCCAGAGCAACGAGAAGACCCCAAGGCGCTGCGCTGGCTCATCGGCTCCGAGCTGCTCAACGCGCGGAACAAAGCCGGGGCCACCCAGGCGCAGGCGAGCAAAGCCGCAGGGTGCAGCCACGTAACGGTCAGCAACATGGAGTCAGGTTCGACAGCCCAGGAGCCTGCGCGCATCACGAAACTGATGAAGTTCTACAAGTGCGACCAGTCCGACATCGACCGTCTGGCTCGTCTCGCTGGTAGCTACGCAGGCAAGGGCGCCTGGTGGGCCGACTTCAAGGACGTCGTCGAAGACTGGTTCGCCACCTTCGTCGGCCTCGAGGGCCTGGCGAACGCCGAGTTCGTGTGGGAGCCGATGGTCATTCCGGGGATGCTGCAGATTCCCGCCTACCACGAAGCCCTGCTCGACAACCATCTTCGGTTCTCGCCGGCCGAGGTGCCGAACGTAGTCAGCTTGCGCCGCGCCCGCCAGGAGCGCTTGCGATCGTCCGAGAATCCGCTCGACTTCACCACGTTCATCGAGCCGCGAACCCTGGACCGCCTCGTCGGAGGCCCGCAGGTCATGCGACAGCAGCTCGAAGCCCTGCGAGAATGGAACAAGCTGCCGAACGTGCACCTCTACGTCCCATCCGAGGAGATCGCCGTTCACGACGGCCTCGACGGGGAGTTCACGCTGTTGGACTTCGCGGTGGCGCAGAGTATCGGCTACATCGAGTTCCAGGATGGAGCCCGCTACATCCAGGACCAAGATCGAGTCAGGACATACGATCTGGCCCGGAAGCGGATGTGCAAAGCCGTGGCGCAGGACCACGACGAGGCACGCCGCCTGGCCGAAGAGGCGATCGCCTCACGTCTCGACCGCCTCGCGGCAGCTTGAAGTTGAAGGAGGACAACAACATGCCCGGATCTAAGGAGCTCGTCTTCAGGGCCAGCTCCTACTCAAACGGCGGTGGCGGGTGTGTAGAACCCGCGCCGCATTCCAGGGGGGTGACTGTGCGTGACAGCAAGGACCCCGAGGGGCCGCGTCTGGAGTTCACCCACGATCAGTGGGCCAACTTCCTTCACGAGGTCAACAACGGACTGGCTTGCTCCAACGGTGCTGTCACGATTAGTACCGAGGAGCTCGCTCTGGTATATCGCGGCGAGCTGAAGCACACCTGCTGGCACCTGCACGCTGTGAACTCCGAAGTCACGCTGCATTTCACCGAGGGCGAGCGCGTCGCGTTCCTCGCCGGTGCTCGCGGCGGCGAGTTCAACTTCACCGAGTCCCCGGCTCTCGCTGCTGCTGCTGCGAGCTAATCCCCTGGCTCCCCACCACTGGTCCTGATCAACAAGGGCCGCCCGCAACTCCTGCGGGCGGCCCTTAATCGTTCTTTGACTGACGTAGTTGCGGTCAGCGGTCACTGCTCGGATGTCTGGGCCCCCACTGCTCAGCAAGGTCTTCAAGGGCGGAGTGCATGTCGGCCGTCAGGCCGGCCCGGTCATCGCTGATGCTCTCGGCCGTGATGACGACCGTGCCACGCCACGGGTAGTTGGGGTCGTAGCCGATGGCGCCGAGGACGTGGGCGGCCAGCGGGTTAGGTGGCATCGCCGCGGTGAAGGTGTCGTTGAACCAGGCCCGCAGGCGTCCCATGCCCTGGCTGGCCTTGTCGGGGATGTGCCCGACGATGGCGCTCTGGAGCTCGTCGGCCGTGGTGGTGTGGAAGGTTAGGCCGTCCTGCGGATGCAGCACGGCGAACTCGACGTCGGCTGTCATGCTTATTCTCCCTGTTCAGAGGCATTAGGAATCTGCTTCACAATGCTTTGGCGCTAGGACTGCCCGCGGTCCTCGTCGTCGTCCTCCGGCGGTTCCTCCTCGGCCGACACGATCTGGGTGAGCTGGGTCCGCAGCGAGGTGATGTCGCTGCCCCGGTCGGCCGTGGCGAGCGCCGTGAGCAGCCGTGTGCGCAGCCTGGTCAGGTCGTCAGCAGCGGTTCGGTTGCGCTCGGCGGCGGCCGTCGCCTGCTCGGCTCGGGTGGTGAGCCGGGCAACCTGGCCGGTCAGGTCGGTGATTTGGCTGTTCAGCCCGGTGATCGTGTCGGCGGTCTCGCGCTCGGTCTCGCGGCGTTGGCGCTCGAACTCCGTCTGCTGGTCGTCCAGCTTGGCGTCGAACTCGGTGCGCTGTTCCTGCAGCTTGGCGTCGGCCTCGGTGCGTGCGTCGTTGAGCGCGTTCTCGCACTCGGTGCGTTGTCGATCGAGTTGCCCGCGCAAGTCGTCCGTGGCGGTGGTGAGCTGCTGTACGCGCGAGGTGAGTTCGCCATTGGCGCCGGTCAGCTCGCCGATCCGGGTGGCCTGCTCGGAGATCGTGGTGTTCGCCGTCGCCAGCGAGTCGGTGGCCTCCTTGGCGGTTTGAAGAGCGGCTCCTGCGCGGGTGTTGGCCTCCTTCTCCCGGTCCTCCGCTTCCCTCTTCGCTGTCTTGGCCTCGTCGCGTTCGACGAGCGCCGCGCCCTCGTTGCGCCGGGCTTCGGCGGCGTCGTCGACGGCCTCCTGCTTGGCGGCGAGTGCGTCGTTGCGGGCGATGGTGGCGGCCTGGGTTTCCTGACGGGCCAGGTCGGCGTCAGCGACGGCCTGCTCGGCGCGAGCGAGCGCCTCGACGACTTCGCCGGCCAGGCGCCCGTCGAGCTGGGTGAGGTCGCCGCGCACGGGGTCGAGCACGGCGAACAGGGCGTCGAGGGCGGTGCGCAGGGCGTCGAGGTTGCGGGCCTGGGCGTCGACGTCGAGGTGGGACAGCGGGCCGGTGCCGCCGTAGACGGCCAGCCACAGGTCGTGGGCGTCGTCGAGGCGGGCGCAGGTGACGCCCTTGCCGCGGTGGTCCTGGCCCCAGACGTGCTCGCAGTGCCTCGGGCGCGGGCCTCCGCCCCTGCTGGCCGGTTTGCGCGGGTAGCGCTGGCAGAACTCGCACAGCTCCGGGTCGGCGAGCCGTTCGCGCCTTTCGTCACCGCGACGCAAGGCCGGAGGGGTGGGAGGCCGCTCGGCCAGCGCGTTCGCGTCGCTCTCAGCTGCCTCACCAGGGGAAACAGCCGGGTCGCGCTCATCCTCTGTCATGATCGAGATTCTACACGACTAAGTTAGAAAACTCTAACTGGTAGTCTTAGTTAGCTAACCTTGACTAGACAAGGAGTCATGTTTTCGATAACCTGTGTTATCGAATACAAGTAGATCTTTGTGCGTCGTGTGCGGCCCGAGCGCGGTCGTGGTGCCCGGCGCGGACTGGGGAGGCGGGGCCTGTGGAGACGACCGGGATGACAGCGGACGAGCTGCTCGGCGGGTGGGCGGCCGAGCGAGCGCGGCGCGAGCAGGCCAACCAGCAGCTCGTCGCGATGACCGCGCCGGCGGCGTACCGCGAGGGGGACTACGTGACCTTCGTGCTGGTCGCGAACGTCACGGCGACGGTCCGGATCGTCGAGATCGACGACGACGGTGGGACCAGCTACGCCTTCAGCAACGGGCAGATCGGGGCGTACCGCGATCACCGGGTACTGACGCTCTGGCGGGTAGCTACCCCTGACGAGGTCGAGCTGTTCGAGGCGCACGCCGTCGACCAGCTCGGCGAGCGGGTCGCATTGCCGGTGGGCGCGCGATGAGCAGCACCGAGAACGGCAGGCGCGACGAGTTTCAGCCGCCAGCGGCGTCGGACCGGTTCCGCAAGTGGTGCGCGAGGCACTACGCGCGGTCGTCCGGACAGCAGTGGCGCGTCATCTCCTGGATGTGCTGGACGGTGGTCGCGGTCGCTATTGGGGTCGGGCCGATGGCCCTCCTGCTGCTGGCCGATCTCCCAATCTTCGGGGTCGTCTGGTTCGCCGTGGCCGTGCTCGCGGTGGCCTGGGTGGCTCCGGCCACCCTGGACTGGATCGAGGCGGCGATCCCTGGACCCGTCCGCCGTGATGAATACGCGCTCCTGCTGCCTGACCACGCGGAGTTCCGGTCGGTGCCGACCACGCGTCTGCACAAGGCGATCGTGGGGCACGTCGCCGCCGTCCACCATGCCGACGGCGGCTCGCTGCGTTGGTGGTTCGCCCCCGACCCCGACGACACGCAGCCACCCAACCCGCTCGCGGACGCGGTGCTCGAACGGTTCGTTCAGCGCAGTTGGGACCGTGTCGGCGAGGGCTCCCCGGTGGGCGGGTTCCGTGGCCCGGTGGTCGTGACTCTCCGGCCGGGCCTATACGGCAATCTGGGCCTTAGCCGCGCCGCGCGGGAAGCCCTCGACACCCTCGTGGCGGTGTACATGACCGGCGAACTGCCGCCGGGGGCCTTGACCCGTGAGGAGATGCTCGCCCAGCTGATCAACGGTCTCACTGCCGCCGCGGAGCGGGTCGGTCAGAGCACCATCGACACAAGCTCACCGAAGAGGGGTGACCAGCGATGACCCATGACCACTCGACCGACGACACCGCGGAGACGACCGACCTGCTGGAGCGGGCGCGTGAGTTGGTTCGGGCCCGCGCCGCACAGCTGGGTACGTCCGTACCCGGCGCAGACGACCGGAAGATCGTGGTGCTGGTCGACGAGGCCAGCCAATTCCTCGGCGACGCGGCGGCCACCAGGGACGGGACGAGCATGGCCGAGCTGATGCGCCGGCACCTCCACGAGATGCGTGACCCGCGCGCCGCCGTCTACGAGAACTGCCCCGTCTGCGGTATGACGCCGCGCTGGTACGACGGCAGTCAGTTCGGCTGTTCCTGCTGTTCGGCGACGTCGTCGAGTTTCGTGGGCAGACTGCTGCCGATGTCCGCCGAGCATCTGCGCGAGGCTGTCGAGCTGGCCGTCGCCCACGACCGCGAGGACGTCGCGACTGCGCTGCGCGCAAGTGCGCAGGTCTTCGCTGGCACCCTGCGGCTCCGGTTCGAGCCCGCCGACAGTTCCAGGGCCGAGATCCAGGCCGACGCCCAGGTGCACGTGTGGCAACCCGGCCCTGGCGTGTACTTCGTGGTGGTCCGGAGCCAGGCCGCCGCAGCCGACTGCGCCGAGACCGGCTGGGCCGACGAGAACATCGCGATCACCCACTACGACCTCACCGGCCCGCAACCGGTGCGCCGCGTCGGCGCCGCCGTCTCGGCCGCGGCCGGGGTGCCCGAATCCGTGGCCGACGAGCTGGAGGCGTTCCACCGCACGCTTGCGGACGCGACGACGGCCTGGGTGGGCGGCGTGCGCGAGCTGCGCGAGCTCGACGCGCCGCTGCTGCCCGCGCAGCGCGGCTGGCCCAAGCCCCGGAACCCCGTGTCCTGAACAGCAAGACCCAGCCGAACCGTCCTTGATCGACCACGAAGACTGAGGGAGTTGACCGCAGCATGAGCAGCACGCCGACCGAGACCATCGCCTCGTTCGCCCACGAGGGCATCACCTACGAACTGGACCACCTCGGGATCGCGCAACCCGAGCAGTGGGGGCAGGTGGCGATCTATGCCGACGGCGACATGGTCGGCGAGGTGGTGGTGGAGTTCCCCGCCGCGTCCCACGCCGAGACCAAGTACCCGGCGCTGCCGGACGCCGCCGTGCTCGCGGAGCTGGCGTGCCACGAGCTGGCCATCGACGCCGGTGCGCCGGATCAGATGACCCTGCGGTTGGACAACCGTCCGGTCATGGCGGCCTGGTGCGGCGGACATGCCCCGGACGATCCCGGCAGCGACGTCCTGCTTGTCGACGTTCCGGACGCCGGGCGGGCGGTGATCGTGCTTGGGCAGACCGTCGAGCGCACCGAGACCGGCTTCCGCAAGGTCGACGCCCGAACCGCGATCTGAGCGGCGGATTACGTGCAAGGTGTCATCTCGACACAAACCTCCAGTGGCTAAAGGAGAACGGCAGATGAACTCAGTGACGGACGACCGACTCGCACGGATCGCCCAGTTCGAGACCAAGCTTCACCAGGCGATCGACACGCTCTCGGCGGTCATCGAGGACCCGGAGTTGAGCGACTACCAGCCGCGGCGCACAGCGCTGCTGGACGCGCTGAACTGGCTGGAGATGGAGGCAACCTGCGGTGACTGCATCGAGGGCCGCTGTCACTGGGGCGGTGAGAAGTCGCGTGCGTCCATCGCCGCGGCGGAGGCCGGCCGCGAGTACGTCGAGCCAGGGGTGGGGCGGTGTGGCTGCGGTCGGCACGAGATCAGCGTGCAGGCACGGCAGCGCCGAGCGCGGCTGCGCGCGGCCGGGATCCTGTCATAGCCACCCCTGTGCCCGAGGTCGCATCGGCATCGGCGTGACCAGGGCCGACGACCTTCTTCACCACGAGCATTGACCAGGAAGGACTTCACCACCGTGACCGAGGACGAGGCGGCCCGCCGACGCGCCTATCAGGAGCTGTACGAACGGCACCGCCAGAGTCAGCTCGCCCGGATCTCGACCGGCGGTTTCACGTACATCCACGACCGCGCCGACCCGCAGGCGCAGCTCGCCCGCCGGATTGGCGCCGCGCTGGTCGAGGCCGGGTTCACCCTCTACGACCGGGTCGCGGAGGACCCGCTCGGCGGAGCGATGATCATGCCGCGCACCGATCCCGAGGGCGGGGTGTACGTGGGCTGGACTATCCCCGACGAGCTCAGCAACGACTCCAGCAGGCCGGCGCTGCGCGCCCACATCACCAGGACGATGAACCAGGCCGTCCACGACGTCCTGGAGGCCTACGGCTTCGACGTCGGCGAACACCATCACCCTCTGCTGGTCACGTTGGGCCCGGATCCCGAGCGTGCCCTGGAGGAAGAGCTCGACGAGTTCGGTGAGCACGTGGTTGAGCTGTGCAACCAGGTTCGTCCCGGCGGTCACATCCCCACCGAGTGGCCCGAAGCCGACCAGATTGCCGTGGCGCTCGTGCTCCTGCAGCACTGGCACATCCAGGAGATGAACCGCACGCCCCGCGACGCGGCCCGCGAGCTGTTCGACGGGCAGGAAGTCAACCCGATGGCCTGGATCGAGTCGATGCGAACCGCGCTCGGGCTGCCCACGCGGGACCTGTGGTCCGCCGACTCGAGGCTGCCGATCACGGCGCTGCGCGTCCGGGCGGAGGGTCTGGTCGACTTCGAGCCGACCGACGAGGAACTCGCCGCGGTGTGGTCCGACGAGGAGTTCGCGGCCGAAGCCACGATCTTCGGCTGGGACGACGCGAAGGTCCTCGACCGGCTGCGCACCCACCTCACCACCCTGGGGTCGCTGCGGGCGCTCGGACCCGACGACCAGTAACCCGGACCGACGTAGCCGGCGAAGTCCCCGACGTCCATCGCGAACGAGCACACCAGCCCAGAGGAGGAAGAACGTGAGCTCCAGCCTCGTGCTGGCCGAACCGGCGTTCGTGCAGGAGTACCCGGAACTGCAGAACACCGGCGTGCCGGACTGGCTGCCGTTCGCGATGGAGCAGACCGTGAAGTGGCTGACCCTGAGCTACGAGGGCAGCCACCGCAACGGCGGCAGCGAGAACACCACCAAGAACTACGCGATCGACCTGGGTGTGCCGCGCGCGATGCAGACCTGGCGCGAGCCGGTCACCGGCAAACGCGGGCGCCGTTCACCCGGCCCGCGGCCCCAGGCGTTCCTGCGCTGGTGCGCGGCCTTCGACGTCAACCCGTTCACCGACGTCGACGTCGACCTCGCCCACGCGTGGACGCGGTACGGCCGGTTCTGCGGTGACGCGGACACCACGCTGCACCGCCGTGTCGGCGCGATCAGCGCCTGGTACTCGGCCATGCGCCGCCGCGAGCACACCACGATCGTGTTCGCCGACCTGATCACCAGGCAGGACCGTGAAAATCTCGGCATCACCGCCGTTCCGGCCTCGCCGACGGTGGCCGCGCCGCTGGCCGTGGTGCAGGCGGTGCAGGTCGCCGCACTACTGGACCCCTCGCCCCTGCGGACCCGCAACCGCGTGATCGCCGAGCTGCTGCCCGGCACCGGCCTGCGCGCGGCTGAGCTGTGCAACCTGGACCTCGACGACCTGCACCGCTCCGGACCTGGTGGCGTCCCCGCGCTCTACGTGCGCGGCAAGGGCGGCAAGTACCGCTGGGTCGCGCTCGACGACCACGAGATCGCGCTCATCGACGACTACCTGCCCGACCGGGTTCCCCCGGACACCGGCACCGACGTCACCCTCGCCGGACAGGTCGGCACCCGGCCCGCCGTGGCCCAGCCGCTGCTCACCTCGAGCACCGGACGGCGACTCTCGACGCAGGCGATCACCTACGTCCTCAACCGGCTCGGCCGCCTGCTCGACCCCGCCTCCGATCACCCCATCGTCGCCGAGGCCGCGCTCGTCCTGGCCGACGCCGGGCGGCTGCACCCGCACCAGCTCCGGCACGCCCACGCCCAGGAGGCCGACGACGCCGGCGCCTCGCTCAACCGGATCCGGCTGCAGCTCGGTCACGCCTCGCTGGCCACGACACAGCTCTACCTCGACAACGGCACCAACCTGCGCAAGTCCACCTCCGTGGTGGTCTCCCGGCTCATCCGCCAAGGCGTCGACCTCAGCACGCTTCCCACCGACGGCATCCGGCTGCGCGCCCTCCCCGAACTCGAGGACGAAGCGGAGCGCTCCTGACAGTGGGTGCGCGGGCTCAGTCGTCGTGGCGGCGGCCGAATTCCACTCGGTCAACGAGCAGGACGACACCCGACCCAAGGACGACAACGGGCAGCACGGTGAGGAAGTCACGAACCCAGTCACCGCCGGGGAACACCGAGACGACGGTCGTGATCACCAAGCACAGCAGAAGCTCACTCGCGGCCAGCGCGCCGAAGAAATAACGGGAACGCAGTTGGCGGCCACCCCTGCGCCCAGCCATAGCCAGCCTCAACATACCCCGAACAGCGGTACACACTCCATGATCACAAGTGTATTCGATGGCGTCGGGTATGCCGACCCTGTCTTGTTTCCCCGAGCCCCACGACCGTATTGGCGCAGGTAGTACCATTGTGAATCTGAATCGCAATGAGTGGAGGGCGACGTGGCGAAGGGCAAGGGCCCCGCGATGCGGAAGCTGGCGCAACTCGTCGCGAGACGTGTCCAGATCCGCGTGGACGCCGACTACTCCACGGAGGGCCGCAGCACGAAGTGGCACCTGACGTGGGACAACGGCCCGACGGCGGACGTCATGCGCCGGCATGTCCGGGCGGTGGCCACGTCGGTGCCCGGCCTGGACGTAGCCGAGGTCGGCTACCGCCGCGACTACAGCGATCGGCACGTGGTCGCGGCGTGGCTTCGCCGGGCAGAACGCGACGATCGGGTCGACGGCGGCCGGTGGGCGGCCGAGGGCTACTTCCAGGAGACCGGCTTTCCCGCCGACATCGCCGGCGACGACCCGCTGTGGGAACTGGTGGACTACGCCTTCGCCCTCTGCGGCGGACCGGATGCCTACGCCGAACGCGTCATCGAGCACGTGGCGAAGATCGGCCTGCGTGGGCTGCGCCTGGAGCAGTGGCTCGACCAGCCCGACGATCTCGATTCCGACAGCGTGCGGCGCCGGGTAGCTCCGCTGCTGGATGCCTCGGGGCTGTCGGAACGCACCCGACGAAACCTTCACGCGGTCGCGGCGGACATCGTGCGGGATCTCGCGGGCAACGGTCCGCGCCACGCCGATCCTCGGGTGCGCGTGCTGGTCGCCGAAGCCGCCCGCGCCGCGCTGACGCAACCTGTTGACGACGAGCAGCGGCGGCAGGCACTGGAATGCGTCGCGGACGGCACACCGCTCTACAAGCTGAGCTCCCGGATCGGGAAGTCGGAGTCCACACTGGTCAAACGCTGGAACCCGGCCGACTTCAACCGAGACCTCGCTCCGCTGGCCTGGCTCCAACAGCACGAAGAACGGTGGGCGCAGGCCTGCACCGACGCCGTCGCCGAGGTGCGGGCGAACCGCGAGCTGGCCGAGGGCCGCGACATCTGGCTGCTGCTGTCGTCGCTGGAACGAGCGGCTCAGGACAGCGGTGCCGGATGGCAGCGGCTGATGGAAACACCGCAGACGGCACGGAAGCTGCTGGTCGCGGTGCCGGAGACGTTCTCTCGGATACGCCAGGACCGGCTGACGTACCGCACGCTGGGCGGCGAACCCGAGGACGGCGAGCTGGCCGCCGGGCCGGCGCTGCACCGGCTGGCCGACATGCTGGCGCAGTACGACACGGCGCCGCCTCCTCGGCGCCGTGGTGGTGCACACCCTGGACGTTCACCACGGTCCGCTGCCTCCGACTGAGTTCCACGTACTCGTCCGGTCCTCGAGGGGGTTGTGCTGAGGATCGGCCGGCGGACGATGGGGACATGTCCCCACTGCGGTGGAGCGAGGTCGTGGACGCCGCTCGGCAGGTTGTCGAGGGCTATGCGCACGCAGTCACGTTGCGGCAGGTGTTCTACCGGCTCGCGTCGACCGGCACTCTGCCGCTGACCGCGACGGCGTACAAGAAGCTCTCGGCGCACCTGGCCGAACAACGCCGCCGCGGAGCGTTCCCGGACCTACTGGACTCCGGCCGGAAAGTGCACCTCGACCCCATTTTCAGTGATCCCGGCGAGCTGCTGGCATCGGTCCCGAGCTGGTATCGGCGCGACCGCACCACCGGACAGGACACCGCGCTGTACGTCGCGGTGGAGAAGGACACGCTGCGCCTGCAGGTGCCCGACTGGCTCGACGACTTCGGCGTGCCGGTGCTGGTGGTGCGCGGCTATGGCAGCCAGTCCTACGCCGACGTCGTCACCCGCCGCGTCGCCACCGACCCACGCCCCGCGTGCTGCTCTACCTCGGGGACCTCGACGCCTCCGGCGAGGACATCGAACGAGACTGGGTAGCGCGCACCGGTTGCTGGACCCACGTCCACCGACTCGCCGTCACCGTCGAACAGGCCACAGACCTCCCGGCCGCCGACGGCAAGGCGAGTGACCCGCGATGGCCAGCATTTGCCCTCCGGCACGGCCTGGATCCGACCCGACCGGTCCAGTGGGAGGTCGAGGCGATCGACCCGGCCACGCTGCGCGGCCTCCTGCTCGACACCGTCGACGGTTACGTCGACGCCGAGCAACTCGGCGCGGTCATCGCCGAGGAACGCGAGCAACGCGCACAGCTCGCGGCATTCCTACGCACCTGGCACCAGTGACACCCGTCAAATCGCTGACCAGCGACAACATTCGGAGCTTGCCAAGCCGTCGTGGCCTGACTGCGGCGTGCAGCACCTCCAACAGCCGTTCACGCCGGTTACTGAAGGAGCGCCTGCAGAAACTCGTTCCACGCCTCGGTCGCGTTGAGTTCGAGCGCGCGGCCCGCCATGTGCAGGAACGCTGCGGTGACCAGCACGTCAAGCACGTCGGCGGCGGCGACGATCTCGGCGGCGGCCTGGTTGGTCGGCGACGTGCTGAGGGGCGGCTGCTCCGGGTTGTCGGGGATCATCTGCGCCTGGTCGTAGGCGTCCCCGGCGTTCGTCAGTTCCTCGTCGGCGAGCTTCCACAGGTCGAGCGAGTACTTGTCTCCGAGCATTCCCGCGACTTCTGCTCGGGTCTCGGGTGCGTCAGGCAGGTACCGGTGCTGGGTGGTGGCCAGCCACTGGGCGCTGAGGGTGAGGATGTCGCGCAATCCGTTGGGGGACAGTTCTTTCCACGCGTTGAGGTCGGCGTCGGTGGCGAGCTTCCGTGCGGTGCTATCCAGCGACAGGTCCGCGCCGCCGCCCTCGTCCGGCGGGGTTTCCGCGAGCTGCGTGGCGATCCGGCGGGCCAGGTAGACATCGGCGGCTTCGATCAACTGCTGGCGGTAGTTGATGAGCGCGTTCACCGCGCCGAGGGTGTGCGCGGCCTTGCGCATCTCGGGTGGAAGGCCGCCCAGGTCGGCGACATCGACCACGTGCACCCCGTCGTGGCCTGCTGCGACCTGCCGGATCAGCGCGGTCAGGTCGAAGTCGTCCGGATCGGGCACGTCAGCTCCCTTGAAGTGGTGACACGGCGTGTCCATCCTGGCAGCCGGGCGCGATCACGGGTCCGCGCGGTCGCTTCCGGGAGGAAGTCCTTCTCACCGGATCTGGCGGACGTGCTCAGGGTGTGGGCGGGTTCTGGGACAGGATGATCTCCAGCGCGCCGGGGTACTGGGCCAGCAGGGGATCGAGCTGGTTGAGCAGCGAGCCGAAGGCGGCCATCGCGGCGTCTCGGCCTCCGGGGAGCGCGTCGTGTCGCAGGGTGTACTGCACGGCGGCGACCAGGATCATCGCGCTGAACGGGCCCATTTCGACGGTGACCCGCGAACCCGCAAGTTCGTCGTCGAGCATGTTCTGCAGTACCGCGACGGTCGGGTCTGGCTCGCCAGGATCGGGGGCCGACCGGGATACGGGAGAAAGGGGCAATGAGCCCTTGAACCCGCAGGTCAGCGAGTTAGCAGTCGACGCCGGCGGTCGCCACCGAAGACGTCCTGCTGGAAGTTTGGTCGCCGGATCAACCGGCTGAGGTCCCGATGTCGTCGAGTAGCCCGACCATGGCCACCATCACCTCCACGACCGCCACCGCCAGCTCCGGCATCACGCCCAGCTCGGCCAGGGTGGGCAGCGGTGTCAGCGGGCCGGCATCAGGACCGGCCAGCCCAAAGCCTTCGACCACGATGGCGTCGCGCACCAGGGCCGGGGTCAACTCGGCTGCCGCGAACCCGGCATCGGCGAGCGCGGCCAGGATGCCGACGAGCCCGGCCCGCACCGGGACCGCCAATTCCTCGTCCATCCCGTAGCCGGCGGTCCACCGCTCGACCAGCACCTGCACGGCCGCCGGCCCCCACCGGTCACCGCGCGCGTCAGCACCACGCACAACCATCCCCCCGAAACCTGGACAGAACAGACACCGACAGCTCTGTCGGCACCGTCGGACCCGGCGTTACACCGTTCGTGTGATGGACGTCCAGTTCATGGCTGGTCAGAGGTGGTCGTTGTTCTCGCCGCAGGGGCCGAAGAACCGGCACTCGATGAGGTCGCGGGGGTTGAGCGCGCGGGCGTGGGGTTCCAGCCGGTCCAGGACAGCGGCGACACCCTCGAGGTCGAGCTTGTCGTCCTGGCCGGGGACGCGGTGTTCCCGTTCGGTGTGCTCGTCGCAGCCCAGGTAATTGCCGGCGGAGCCGATGACCACGCCGCCCTCGTCATCGAGGTCGAGTCGACAGGTCAGGTGGTACGGGGTGACGTCACTGACCACGTGCATGGTGACGCCGCCGAAGCTGTCGGGGTAGCACCACCGCGCCTCGGGGTCCACGGGGTAGCCGTTCTCGCGGCAGATGAGTTCATCCAGCGTCCAGCCGCGTGTGGTGAGCAAGTCGTGCACAGCGGTCAACTGCTCGACGCTGACGCTGGGGCCGTACAGGATTCCCATCGCGTGCTCCTGGTGAGATCGATCGGTCACCGGCTGGTGGCCGCGCCCGAGGCCGCCGCCTTCACGTGTGCCTTCCACACCCCGTCGCGGACCTGGCGGGGCACCCGGACCTCCACCGCGTGCGGCTCGGCCTTGTTCGCCTTCAAGTACATTCCGTGGGTCTGCGGCGTGGTGCGAGCCTGCTCCAGCCCGTAGGGAGGCTGGTGGGGGCCGGCCCAGTCGGACACGGCGCGATGGTTCCACACCGTCACGCGGAACCACAGTTCCTCCCAGTCGTAGATCTCGTCGCCGTGCAGCGCGGCGAACCGACGCCCCAGCACCGCGGCCGCCAACTCCTCCGCGTTGCGAGCGAACTCCATCCCGCCGGACTCCCGGCTGCCGTGGACCGGGTGCAGTTCTTGCCACCAGTCCGCGCCGTCGTCACTGGTCTCCACCAGCCACGTGTACTCGGTGCCGGGATCGACGAACTCGTCATTGTCTGCCACCGCGCCATTCTGGTCGACTCGGATGTCCATTAGGGACTGACAGGGCCGCCGGGAGCGCCCGCACGAGTGGGTGATCCGGCTCAGTCGCAGTCGCGGGTGAACAGCCGTTCCTGGCCGGCGGGCCAGATCCGGAAGTCCATTCCGAACGGCACGCTCAGGTCGATCTCGCTGTGGTGGTCCAGCACGGTGAACCCGGCCCGCTGGTAGAACCGGTCCAAGCCCGCGGTGTCGGGCATGGCGCCGTAGAGGGTCTGGAAGCCGCAGTGGGCGTAGACCTGGCGGGCGCGTTTGAGCAGCGAGCCACCGATGTTGGCGCCACGGGCGTGCTCGAACACCGCAAGGGCCTTCACCCGCGTCAGCGCGACACCGACCAGCATCCACAGCTTCTGGATCTGCTGGATCGTGGCGTGCTCGCGGTGCATCTGGTCCACGATCCCCTCCACCAGCGTGACCGGCGGATAGGCCACCAGGCCGCCGACGACACCGTGGTCGCGGTGCTCGGCGACCAGGGCCAGCCCGGCGTCGAGGTAGGCGGCCAGCGGGTTGGCCTTGTCGTGGAGCAGCCGCGAGTAGCGCTGGCCGATGGCCTTATGGCAGGCGGTGTGGTCACCGCGCAGGCCGGCGCGCAACGCCGTGCCGAAGACCTCGCTGGTGATGGCGTCGCGGATCGGGCCCTCGAACGGGGCGCCGGCCAACCGGGAGACCTCCGCGAGCGCCTCGAGGTCGGCGGCGCGGGCCTGGCGTACCCGGACTCGGGGTGCTGCCGGCCATCCGGTAACCAGCTTGTTCTCGGTGATCGCCTTGTCCGAGGCCATCAGACGGTGTCCTTGCCCCCGGCGGCGGCCGAGGACTCGAGCACGGCGTCGACCCACTGGACGAACTTCAGTGCCGAGCCGTCGAAGTGGGCGCGGATGCGGTCGTTGATCGCGCGGATCTCGTGACCGGGCTTGAAGTCGCGGTCGCCCGACTCCCCGCAGCCGCATCCACAGGGCCGCAACAGGAACTGCTGTTCCTCGGGTAGGTCGCAGTAGGCGACCGGGTTGTGGGAGTTGGTGTCGGCCGGGTCGGGGCGACCGAGGTAGGCGTCGCGCACCGGGTGTCCCTTGGTCAGCACCTCGCCGTCGAGGGCGACCCGGTCGCCGTGGACGGTCAGGTTGGTGATCTCCCCGACCGCGAGTACCACCCCCGCGCCGACGATCACCGCGAACCGTTGCCGGCTGGCTTTGTCGGTGCGCATCCGCCACACCCCCCGACCGGCTTGCCACGCCTCGGACTCGGTCATCCGGGGGAAGCAGCCGATGTAGCCGCGGCCGAGGGGGTCGTCCTGCACAGTCTGGTAGTCGCCGAGCTTGAGCCGTACCGCCACCGCGAGCCTCCACCTTGTCGAGTCGGCCACCGTCTCGCACAAGGGGAGCACCGCGAAGCGGGTACACGGAATATCCGTGCCTCCATCGTGTGACCACCTGGCCATGGCGACGCCCATACTCATGAGGTCGGGGCGAGGGGCCGTCACCCGCTGTTGATCTTGTTGGGAATCGACCGATTCTCAACAAGATCATCTACTGCCTTCGGAGTGGTGAATTTCGCCCGGTTTGGTGTCCGGAAATCGTGTCGAGAAGTCGCGTGTCGAACAACTCCGACCGAGGCCCTTTTCCGTACACTCGGGCCCCATGATGGCACCTTGTGTGCACGACCGACGACGATGAGCAACCTGCCGGAGTGGGTCGCGCTCGACGGTGACCCGCTCGACGCGATCGGCGGCGGCGACCGGATCGGCTACGCCCGAGTATCCACCGTCGGGCAACTGCTGCGCCGGCAAACCGACGCCCTGGCCGCCGCCGGCTGCCGGCGGGTGTTCCGCGAGAAGCTCTCCGGGCGCACCGCCGAGCGACCCGAGTTGCGGGAGTGCCTGGAGTTCCTCCAACCCGGCGACACCTTGGTGGTCACCGAGCTGTCTCGGCTGGGCCGCTCGCTGCACGACCTGCTCGCCATCGTCGCCAGCCTGCGCAAGCGCGGCATCGGGTTCACCTCGCTGCACGAGAACCTCGACACCACCACACCCGGCGGCCGGCTGGTCTTCCACGTGTTCGCCGCCCTGGCCGAGTTCATCCGCGAGCTGATCGTGGAGGGCACCCACGAGGGCCTGGCCGCCGCCCGCGCCAACGGCGTCCGCCTGGGCCGGCCCCCGGCGATGACCCCGGAGCAGGTGCGGCACGCCCGCGACCTGCTGACCAACCCCGACAACACCATCGGCTCCATCGCCGAACTGCTCGGGGTGTCCCGGTCCACGATCTACAAGTACGTGCCCGACCTGGCCGAGGTCCGTGCCCAGCTCAAGCCCGCACCGGTGGCGGCCGCGCTGACCACCACCGGCACGATCGCGGTGATCGAACCGCTGACCGAGGCTACCGTCCCGATCACCGCCACGACCTGTCCCGGCCCCGACTGCGGGTTTACCGCGGTCACCGGCCCGGACCGGTTCCAGCTCCGCCGTGACCTCGCCGTGGTCTGGCTCTACGCCGATCCTCTTGCGCCGCACGGGATCCGGATCGTCCAGCACTGCCAGCACTGCCAACCCCGTGAGCACCTCGCGATCGTGGAGTGCGCCCGCTGCGGCCAAGGGCCGATGCTCGCCGGCCAGTTGGCCGACCAGGTCGACGGCGACACCCCGCCTGCGCTGGTGCTGCGCCGGCTGGAACGGGCCGGATGGCGCACCGAACCGGCGCTGATCTGCGCCGACCACACCTGACCACCGACCAGTGCGACGCACCGATTTCCCCACCAGGACAAGGAGAACGCGATGGCCGACGGCGTGACGGTGGAGCTGCCCATACAGGTCTTCGCCAGCCTGCTGGACGGCTATGTCAAACACACCGCCGAGCGGCAGCTGTGGCGGCTGACCCGCCGCCAGGGCCAGGCCCGCATCCTCAACCTCGACAACCATTTCGGCGGGGTGCTGGCCTGGACGTGGGGACGCGACCGCGACCGGGCGATGGTGATGCTGGCCGACCTGCTCGCCCAACTGCGCGACCATCACCCGCTGCGCCACGAACTTGAGCAGGCGATCACCCTGGACGAACTGCTGCGGGCGGTCCGCATCGCGATCCACCCCGACTTCGCCGAGCGCGCCGAACTGATCGAGACCGCGCGCCGGCGGGTGCCGGTCTTCTACGGCTCCAAAGCATGAGCGACCACCGAGCGCTCCCTGCCGCAGCACACAGGATCCGCAGCTCAGCGGCCTAGCCGACCTGCCGAGCCCTGGATTGTCGTAGGCGACTGGTTACATGCTGTGCATGACGACGTGGGCAGAGGGGCCGATGCTGGCCCTGGACACCGAGAGCACCGGCACCGACGTGCGTTCCGACCGGATCGTGACCGCCACCCTGGCCAGCATCACGCCGGGCTCGCCGCCCGTCGTCAGGTCGTGGCTGGCCAACCCCGGCGACGACGTGGAGATCCCGGAAACCGCCCAAGCCGTTCACGGCATCAGCACCGAACGGGCCCGTGCGGAAGGCCGGCCCGCCGTCGAGGTGATCGGTGAACTGGTCGCCGCGCTGGCCCAGCAGTGGACACCGGCCACCGTGCTGATCTGTTTCAACGCTCCGTTCGACCTGTCCCTGATCGAGTACGAGGCTCGCCGGCACCTGGACCCGCACCGGATGCTGGAGATCACGGGCCCGGTCGTGGACCCGTTGGTGATCGACAAGCACGCCGATCAGTACCGCAAGGGCAAGCGCACGCTCGGCGCGCTGTGCGAGCACTACCAAGTCACCCAAGACGGCCCGCACTCCTCGGACGGCGACGCGTTGGCTGCGGCGCGCTTGGCCTGGAGGATGGCGCACTGCCTTCCCGCGATTGGCGGCCTGGACCCGGCCGCGCTGCACGAGCACCAGGAGAAGTGGCACACCGCGCAGCAGCTCGGGTTCGCCCGCTACCTCGATCAGCTGGCCAGCGGGCAAGCCGACCCCGCCGAACGGGAGCAGCTGCTCGTCAAGGCCAAGGACGTGCGCAAGCACGCCGGCGGTTGGCCGCTGCGCTCAGCCGCCGTCACCCGCTGATCGAAACCCCGCCCCCGACGCCCACGGTCAGGTCCGTCGCCAGCGGAGGCGGCCCTGCACGAGGTCGGCGTCCCACACCGGCCCATCGGGGTCGGGCTCGAACACCAGGTCGGTGTCGTACCAGCCGCAGGACACGCTGCCGAACAGGAACGCCCCAGCGGTGCCGTGCACCCGGCGGTGAACCCACTCCGGGAAACCTGCGGTGGGCAAGGTCTTCTCCACCCACGCCTTGGCCACGGCCAGGCTGGGCAACTCCGCGTCGGCGACGCAATCGACGTTCTCGTCATCGCCAATTCCCACGCCGATCATCGCCTGCCAGGCGGTCTGTCCGACCTGGCGCGGATGCAGGTCACGTACGGTCCCCATGGCCACCAGCATCACCCCGCAGCGCGTCGTCGGCCACCGCAGGCCACCAGCTCCTGGAAGTGAGCGGGCGCTGGTGAGGGTGCTCAGGCGAAGGCGTGGACCCTGTGGGCCAGCGCGGGTAGCCCTGGCATCGTGGCCTGTTTCGGGGAGTTCATCAGGTCGGTGACCAGCAGGCGCACCGCGTTGCGGGTGCGCACCTCGCCGGGCGCGGCGTGTTCGGCCGCGAGCAGGGTCCGGTACGCCTGGCCGGGTTTGTCCCATCGGGCCCAGGCTTGCGCGGTGTCCACCAGCAGCCGGGCGCGGCGCTCGGTGGTCGGGATCGCCGCCAGCGGCAGCCGGTTGGCGTGCGCGAGCGCGGCGCCGGCGTCACCGAGCACGTAGGCGGCGGAGACCTGGTGGCTGACCACGTTCGCGGCCACCGCGCGGTGCCGCTCCGGGTCGTCGACCAGGCGATCTGTAGTGGTCGTGGCCTCGCCGAGCAGGTCGGAAGCGCGTTCGCGGTCGCCGGCTCGGGCGGCGGCGTAGGCGGCCGACAGGTGCAGCGTCGCGTACATCGCGAGGTGTTCGGGTGCGGGCCGGGCGCCGCTGATGTCGAGGTGGTCAGCGGCGGCCAGGGTCAGGCGTTGGGCGTGGTCGTGGTGGCCGGCGCGGCGGGCGACCGAGGCGACCATGCGCTGTGCCTCGGCCAGCGTGAGCGGGTGCTCGGCGGCGCGGGCGGCCAGCAGTGCGCGGTCGGCGGACAACCATTCCAGGCCGGAGGCCTCCAGCTTGATCAACGCGCGGGTGGCCAGGTTGTAGGACTGGGCCAGCACTCGCCGCACCGACGGGTCATCGTGGTCGGCGGCGGTGGCTTCAGCGGTGGTGATCAGCGCGGGCAGCCGGGTCGCCAACGGGAGATAGCGGCAGGTGGTGAACTCCTGCCGGGCCACGGTCAACGCCTCGGTGAGCAGCCCGACCGGTGCCGGGACACCAGTGGCGGCGGGGCCGAGCAGCACGTCACCGAGGTGGCGGGCCAGGACTTCGGCCGGGTCGACCTCGCTGGTGACGGCGTTGGCGGTGGTCGGCAAGGCCAGCGTGCTGCCGGTGAGGGCGGCGAGCTGGAAGAACGCGCGTCGGCGCACCGGGTCGTCCTCCTCGGTCCGAGGGAGCGTGACCCGGCCCACCCTATGCCCGGCGGCGGCCCCCGGCGCGCAGGCCGGCGCGGTCGTGTCGCCCAGCCCGAACACCGCCGGTGGCAGGCCCAGCACCTCGGCCAGCGTGCGCAGCAGCGGCATGTCCCGCAGCGGCAGCCGGTTGGTCTCCCACCGGGAGACCTGGCTGCCCGAGAAGCCGCAGCGCCGCCCCAGCTCGGCCTGGCTCCAGCCCAGCGCGGTGCGGGCCACGCGCACGACGGTGCCGGGATCGGGGTGGGTGTGCAGCAGTGCCGCGACGACCTCGCGGTGCGCGACCGGTGCCATGGCGCCTCCTGCGTGAGGTGGCAAGCCCTCCCACGGTAGCCGGATTTCCGGTGATCACCAGGGGGTTTGCAGGATCCGCACACCCTGTGCGGGACCGGTACAGCCCGGTGCCGACCTGCGGCGATGACGGCCAGCGTGACAGGAGCCCCACCACTTTTCCCAGGAAGAAGGGCTCCGACGATGTATGCCTCGACGCTCCCCAGCTGCCCGGCCACCGACGACTATTTGCGGGCCGGGCGGATCATCGACCCGCACGAGACCGCCCGCGACATGAACACCCGCATCGTGGTGGCCTTGGCTCGCGCCGACGCCGGCTTCGACCCGGCCGGCGCGCAGGTGTTCGCCGACCGGCTCGGCTGGGCCCTGGACACCGGGCGGATCGTGTTCTCCACGCCGATCATGACCAACGCCGGCCGCTACCCCGACCGGCCCCTGGCCGCGTGCGCGGTGCCGCCGGTGGACCTGCGCGGCGACCTCGCCCAGGTCAAGACGATCGTGGACGACTACCACCGGGCGGGGATGGGCACCGGCTTCACCCTGGACGAGGTGTCGGATCCGGTCGGGACGCTGCGCTACCTCAACGACATCGCCGTCACCGGCGCCGCCTCCGGCACGGAGGACCGGCCGGTGGGCAACATGGCCATCCTGTCCCTGGCCCACCCCGCCGCCGGCGAGTTCATCGGCTGCAAGGTCGACGCCGACACCCTCGGCGAGCAGTGGAAGTTCAACATCTCCCTGCACGTCACCGACGCCGACATGCTCGCGGCCATCACCACCGACGGCCGCGAACGCGAACTGCTGACCTCCGCCGCGCGGGCCGCGCACGCCTGCGCCGATCCCGGTCTGCTGTTCGCCGACCGGATGAACGAGGCCAACCCGACCCCGCACGTCGGCGCCTACGTCTCTACCGCCCCGTGTGCGGAAGTAGGACTTCAAGCTGGCGAAACATGCCAGTTCGGCTATGTGAACCTTGGTCGTTTCCACACCGGCACCGGCGCGGTTCCGGTCGACCTGGACGCCTTGTCGGACACGGTGCACACCCTGGTGCGGGCGTTGGACGACGCGATCGCGGCCAGCCTGGACCACTACCCGAACCCGCTGTCCACGCACGTGATGGGCGTCAAACGCAAGATCGGGGTCGGGGTGTGCGGGTTGGCCGATCTGCTGCTGGCCGCCGGGCTGCCCTACGACAGCGTGGAAGGCCGCCAGCTCGCCCAGGAGGTGCTGGCGGTGGTCAACTACAGCTCCAAGCGCGCCTCGATGAAGCTGGCCCGTGCTCGTGGCGCGGCTCCGGCGGTCGCGAGTGGACTGTCCCGCTACGCCGATCCCCTTTTCCTGCAACGGTTCTCCGCCGTTCCGGTCCGGAGCGTCACCCCCGGCGACTGGACCGCGCTGGCCGAGGAGATCGCGGCCACCGGGCTGCTGCGCAACTCCTCGACCGTGGCGATCCCGCCCACCGGCCGCAGCGCCCCGGTCGTCGGCGCCTCCACCGGAATCGAGCCGCTGTTCAAACTCACCGACCCGCATCTGCCCGAGCACCTGCACCCGGCGGCGGCCGCCACGCTGCGCGCGGCCGGCCACGCCGAACTGCTCGAGCACGTCGCCGCGCACGGCCGACTCCCGGACGGCGCCGGCGTCTCCCCGTACCTTCAGGCGGTGCTGGCCACCGCGACCCAGATCAGCCCGGCCGGGCACCTGGCGATGGCCGCCGCGGTGCAGGCGTGCGTGGACGACGCGGTGTCCAAGACGGTCAACCTGCCCGCCACCGCCACGGCCCTGGAGGTCTATGACACCTACGTGGCCGCCTGGGAGGCGGGCTCGAAGGGCATTACGGTTTACGTCGACGGGTCACGGCAGGTTCAGCCCAAGGCCCTCTGATTCTGGCGGAATCACTGGGATTCCCACCGACCGTCCCCGAGGTGATGATGAGCGAGCAGCAGGCCGGCCAGGACTACGTGTTCGACACCAAGCACGACCGCTACCCTCTCGCGGTGCACGTCTTCCTTGTCCAGCAAGGGAAAATCCTGCTGATGAGGCGCGCCGGAAGTGGCTACGCCGATGGCCAGCTCGGGCTAGCCGCCGGGCACGTGGACCGGGGGGAGACCCCGACCGCGTGCGCGGTGCGGGAGATCGCCGAGGAACTGGGGATCGAGTTGGACCCGACCGCGCTGAAGCCGGCCGGGACGATGTTCCGCCGCTCGCTGGAACCCCGCGTCGACATCTTCTTCACCACCAGCACCTGGACCGGACAGCCGGAGATCCGCGAACCGCACAAGTGCACCGAACTGGTCTGGGCCGACCCGGACGATCTTCCGGCGGACGCGTTGGACTTCCTGCCCCAAGCCTGGGCTGACGCGCAGGCCGGGCGGATGCTGCGGGAGTTCGGGTTCAGCCCGGCCTCGGTGTAGCCGACCAGGTGAGCGGCGGCCGAGGTGACCGGGGAAGCCCCTCGACCACCAGCGGAATCATCCCGCACCACCAGTAGGTCAGCGCCCTGACCCGGTGCGGCCGGGTCAGCGGATCGGCACGGCCTCGCCGGCGCGGTTGTCCCGGAACATCCGCAACGCGCGCGGCGGCGTCCCGTCGGCGCTGCCCATTCGCCGGGCCAGCTCGGCGTAGTCGCCTTCTTCCACGCGATCGGCACAGGAATCACACGAGAGCCATCCGATGTCCAGCGCGGCGCCGGCGAGCCGTTGTGGCGCCAGGCCGGCGAGCTGGGACGGCTGGACGGGGTAGATCCAGTTCGGGCGGTGCCGGGTGACCTCGCGGCGGCAGAAGTCGCAAGGATCCTCAGGCTCGGGTGCGGCGCCGCCGAAGGAGGTCAGGATGCTCGCGCAGTTGTTGAGTTCGCTGACGGCGGCCTGCACGTCCGCGACTTCCAACGGCTGGATGGCCAACCGGTCCCGCGCGGTCGCGGCGGCCATCGCCGCCGTGGCTTGGCCGGCGGCGACGGCGGCCTCCAGCAGCGGACCGACCTCGTCCAGGTAACGCCGCGCGGCGGCGTCACGGATCTCGGTGGTGGTGGCGTTGAGCAGGTCCTGCGCGGCAGAACGCGCCAAGTCCCGCAGCCGCTGGCCGGCGTCGGTGCCGACGGCGTCATCGCCCCCAGTAGTCACAGAGGGCATCGTAGGTGGTTGGCGGTGGTGCTCCGGCCACGCGTACCCGCCGACAAGGCGGTCCAGCAAAGGCTTCCACCGTTCGGGTCACCAACCTCCGGCGGGCCCCGTGATCTGTGCTGGCCACCTGGGTTGGTGGTGTTCGGGCCGGCGAAGGCGCCGGACCCGAACCTGTGCCGCGACGCAGCCCCGATCCACCGAATGCTGCCATCGCGACCCGCACGAGTCTAGATCATCACGCCTGGGCGAGATGCCCGATCCGGGCATTGCCCGGCAAGGCCCTCATCGACTGGGGCGGCCACCAGCGGGCACCATCGGCGCCGTGGCTCCCACAGTCGGGAACAACGCACCGGGCAGCAGGTCCAGCCGGGTCACCGGTTGCTGCGCCGGTGGGGACAGGTCGAGCACCCAGTCGCCGAAGCGGCGGATGGTGTGGGTGATGTACGGCGAGATCGTCGCCAGGTCGTCAGGGTCGACCGGATGCCCGTCTGCGGCCAACGCGTTCGCGGCGGCGGTGATGTCGCACGCGTTCTGGTAGATCACACAATTCGCCAGCAGCTCATTGAATTTCACCACCTTCTCCTGGTACTCCGGGTCGTTGCGGCCGATCACCTCGCCACCGAACCGCAGCCACGTGGAGAACCCGTGGAACGCCTCGACCTTGTTGGTGATCGCGGTGATCTGCTCCCGCAACGCCGGGTCGGAAAGGTAGCGAAGAAGCGTGATCGTACGAATCACGCGCCCCAGTTCCCGGAACGCCCGATACAGTCGGTTCTTGTGGGAGTTGTTGCGCAGCCGACGCAGCAGCGTCACCGACGACACCCGACCCTCCTTGATCGAGATGGCCGTGCGCAGCAGGTCCTTCCAGTGGGTTTCGATGATGCCCCAGTCGATCACGTTGTCGGCGAACAGCCCGTCGATGTGGGAGTAGTGGGCCTGCGTGTCGGGGCGGTAGAAGTTCAGGTCGTGCCAGTTGCGGATACGTGGGAGCAGGTCGAAACCTAACAGGGCGGCTAATCCGAAGACCGGTAGCGACTGGCCTTGGGTATCGGCGTGGATCGTGTCGGGCTTGATGTCGGAGTCATTCTTGAGTAGCCCGTCGATGATGTAGACGGCTTCCCACACGCCGCAGGGAATGAACCTGCTGAATAAGGCGATGTAGGTGTCGGAGATGTGCCGGTAGGCCAAACCGCCGTAGCCGCCGTAGCGGATGTGGGACTCGGCGAGGATGTTGTTGTCCCAGGTGTCGATCTGGGAGCCGTCGACCGCGACCGCGTGCCCGTCGCCCCACATGCCGGCCACGTCCAGCTTCGCGAACGCGTTGATCACGTCGGTGGACGCGGCGTCGATCTTGGGGCAGGTGGCGTGCTTGTTGGCCGCCAGCGACAGTTCGTGCACGCTGACGTCGTCGCGCATGTGCCGGGCCACCTGTGCCGGCCCGAGCAGCGTGCCGTTGGCGAAGACCATCAGCACGTAGCGCGCGATCGCCTGCTTGATCTTGGGGTCCGAGCCCGAGGCCGGTCCGAAGTGCCGGGGCCAGCCGACCAGGTGGGCGCTGCGCGCGAGGATGTCCAGCAGCCCGCGTTCGGGCAGCCGCTCGTGGATGGCCTCCTCCAACGCCACCGCCGAGGGTTGCCGGTCGGCGCCCTTGCGGCGGCGCAGCACCGGCCGGCCGTCCTCGAAGGACAGGTCGGTGTTGGCGGGGAACCCGGCGTCCACCTTCGTCGCGGTCGCGGCGAGCTTGTCCTTGTAGAACGCCACCAACTCCGTGGCCTCGGTGGGGATGCCGGCCTGGCCGCAGAACTCGGCGACCTTGGGCTCGCACTCCTGCCAGGACATCAACTGGGCGTGCAGGTTGCCATAGGAGTCCGCGCCCACGACCGCGATGTCTCCCGAACGCAACTCGGCGGCCAAGTAGGAGAACACGCAGACTTCCAGGTGGCGGCGCACGAGACGGCCGGGAAAGTTGTTCTCCCGCAGGATCTTGCGCCAGGACTCGCCGGCGAACGAGTCGACGTCGATGGTCAGCGTGATCTTCGACTTGGTCCCGCCAGGGGCGACCCGTTCGACGGTGATCTTCTCCGGGACGTGCTTGCCGACCCGGTTGCGACAGGCACGGACGAACTCCACCGCGTCCAGCACGCTGCGATCGGCGCTGGTGGCCTCCAACTCCACGGTGTCCAGCAGGGTGAACAACGCCGAGCGGTGGCTGGAGTAGAAACGCTCCAGCAGCGGCAGGTAGTTGTTGCCGTGGTGTGCGGACACCGCCTCGTGCGCGGCGGCCAACTCCTCCACGCCGCCGGCGTCGGCGAGGGTTTTGAGCACCGCGCGCCCGGCCCGCGCGGCCACCACGGCCGCCGAGGGCTTCCGCTGGGGCTTGACCGGTGCCACCCCGGTGGCGGGGTCGGGCAGCCCGAGGGCCTCCCGCACGTCCGACAGGACGTCGCCGAGCACCCCGAGCAACCGCTCGGACTCCGCGCGGTGCGCCTCGTGCAGCTCCTCGAGTAACTCGCGGCCCCTCTTGTGGATGGTGGCCATGCGCTTGCAGAACATGATCGCCACCTCGTCCCGCGTCGAGGTGCGCGCCTCGTGGATCAGGCTGGCCAGCAGCGTCCACCGCTTCGGCTCGCCCATGTCGCGCAGGTCCCCGACATCGGTCACCCGTGCCTCGCCCGCGAAGTGCGCGATCTTGGTCGCGGGGATCCCGGCCAACCACTTCTCGGTCGGCCCCAACGAGTCCAGCTCGCTCAGGTGGGCCAGCCGCAGTTTGAACTTGCCCAGCGACGCGGCCTTGGCGGGGTCCTTGAGCCGGTCGAACCGGCTGCGCCGCGAGGTCGGGTCGACCACCAGCAGCTGGGTCAGCCCAGCCCGGTCCGGCCGGGCGATCAGGCCGTCGACCCTGGCGAACAGCGCGGTGTTGTGCTCGGCCCGGATCGAGGTGGCCATCTTGTCCAGAGTGGTGTAGCCGAGCAGCTCGCACCGTTCCCGGACCAGTTCCTCCAACGCCACGTTGATCAGGTCGGCGGGGTCGTCCTTGTTGGTGACCGCCTCGCGGATCGCCACGTCGGCGACCTTGCGGGCGTGGCCGGCGTCGTAGGTCACCCCGAGGAAGTCCCGGACCAGACTCCGGTGCCACTTCGCGGTTCGCGTCGAGTCGTGCTCCAACACGACCTCGGCGTCCAGGTCGAGCAGGGCCCGCAGGTGCTCGGTGACCACCGCCGGCACGTCGGCGAGCTTGGGAAAGTGGCCGAGCCGCTGGTAGGTCTTCAACCATGCCACAAGGGCCAGCAGGTGCTGCGGCTTCGAGGTCTTGCCGCGTGCCCAGGTCAGTTCGGCGGTGGTCGGTGTGAACGCCTCCGATAACTCGCGGGCAGGCACCACTCGTTTGAACCGCGGGTACGCGGTCCGATCAATCGACGCCAACCCAGCACCCCAGAGACGATCACCATGACAGCCCGAACCCTATCCAGCACACGGTTTCCACCCCTGGCGGGCCGGTCGACCGGTGGTCAACATCTCCGCCCAGGCCAACGCTGCGCTGGGATCAGATGCGACTGACCTGCGGGTTCAGGGGCTCATTGCCCCTTTCTCCCGTATCCCGGTCGGCCCCCAGGATCGGTCATCGCTGTTCTCCCCAGGTCGAGTGGTCGATCATCTGCGCGGTGATCGGCTCGATCGAAGTGCCGCCCACAGCCGTGCCTCCTTGCCGTTCGCCACGCCGTTGAGAACCTGCCAGACGTCGAATCGCGTGAGAATCCGCCTCCTTCGGCGGCACGCACCAGCCGGACCCGCTGAGATGGTTGGAACCTCCACCATGCGACTCGAGGAGGCTGCCGAGTGACCAGCGGCGAGGAGAACTTGACCGAGGTCGTCCGCGTCATGGCGGACATGTTGCGGCGGGAAGGTCAAGGCGAACGGCTCGTGATCGAGCTCGGGCCGCACACCGCGTTGCTGCTGGCGGGCCAGTGCGTGGCGCGCGAGGACGTCGAGGTGCCCGTGTTGCCGCCGGCGGCGTTCGACGGCTTCCTGTCCGAGCTGCGCCGGGCGTTCGCTGGTGAGCCGGAAGTGCTTGCGCTGCTTCACCTTCGGGAAACGCCAGACGGGCGGAGCGTGTGACGGGCGGGTAGCACCTGGCCGCGATCAGGTGCCGTTGCGCGCGAAGTACGGCGGGCGGGGTTCCGACCGCTCGCGGGACGTCCCGTCGGCCGGTGGCTGGGCGCCCTCGGCGGCGATCACGCGCCGGGCGAGGTGGAGGAACTGGTCGCGGGCGCCGCGGTCGGCCCGGCCGGTGCCGCCGAGCAGCATGTCGGCGAAGGTGACCGCGCCCCAGCTCGCGGCGACGCCGTGGCGCGCGAGGTACAGGCCGACCGAGCGGATCTCGTGCCGGTTTTGCGTGTCGAGCCAGGTGTAGGCCAGCAGGCTCCACAACCAGCGGGCCAGGGCGGCGGTGTCGAGCTGGGCGACCGCTTTCGCCTCGATCAGCGTGCTGCCGACGAGCAGGTCGGCCTCTGCCCAGTGCGGCACGATCACCGGCCGGGCAGCGCCGAGGGGGCCGGGCTCGCGGAGTGGCCGGCCGGGGGTGTCGCCGCGCCAGTCGCGCAGGGTCTTGCTTGTGTGCAGTAGGCGTGCCAGGCCGACCAGGTCGGCGAGCGCGGTCTCGGGTACACAGCGCCGGAGGTCCTCGGGCGTGTGGCCGGGCTGGTCCAGCACCGCGGCGAGGGCAGCGGGGAACCGGTTGCGTGAGCCGGTTTCCCACGCGGCCAGGATCCAGCAGGACCGGGCGATCCCCGTCTCGGCGCCGCGGGTGCCGAGCGTGCCGGTCGGGGCGTGCTCCAGCAGGTACGCGCCGGTGCGGCGAACGAACTCCTCGAGCGCGGCTTCGTACTCCGGTGCGGCTTCGCCGTCGACCCGGCTAGCGTCGAGCCAGCCACGGCTGCCCGCGCGGAACGGGGACCACCGGTTGTCCGGGGTGCCGCCGGGCGCGGGGAATGCCTGCTGGACCCGGTCGGCCCAGTCCCGGCTGGCCAGGCGGGCGCGGACGGCGCCGAGCAGGGCGGTGGCGGGCGCGCTGCCGTCGACGAGGAACCCGAGCCGGAGCCGGAACGCGGCGGCCACGGTCCGCCAGTGGTCTTCCGGGATCCGGCCGTCCGGCGTGAGCGGCGCGGGGTTTCCGGCCGCCGCGAGCCGGCGGCGGACGTCGGCGATCAGGTTGTCGGTCCCCGGCAGGTTGGCCTCGCACCACCGGCCGAGCTCGCCGCGGTGGAGTTGGGTGGTCAGGGACACGGCCGCATTGTCCCTCGGGATGCGCTACCGCAGCGTCAGCGTGTGCCAGGTGTCGTCGCCGTGGCACTCGATGATCTGTCCGTTCAACAGCCTCACCCGGACACCGGGGTAGCGGCGGTGGTTCAGCGGGAGCCCACCGACCTGGACGACCCGCGTGGCTCGATCGTGCGGTCCGGCGCCCGGCCGCACTGGGACCCAGTTGCCCGGCCGGAGCGCCGAGGCCGTCGTCGAGGTGCTGGCGACGACGCGGGCGACCGGGTATCGGCGGCGGCTGGTGGACTCGCCGATCAGGCCGCCGACCAGCGCGAAGACGATCGTGGCGAGGAGGACACCGCCGACGTCGTGCAGGACGGCGCCGGCGAGGGTGCCTCCTGCGAGGAAGCCGAGCACCAGGCCCGCGAGGCCGAGCCCGGTCATCGAGATGCCGCTGTGCTGGGCGGCCACGCTGAGGCGGACGGTGCCGTCGCCGCGGTCGCCGGGCATGTCGGGTGGCATCTGCACCTGCTCGGTGTGGTCCTCGACCGGTGCGACGGGTAGGTGTTCGCTGCCCAGGGCCACGACCACCTGGTCGTTGGTGATCGGCTGGGTCTCGGAGCAGGTCGGGCACTGCCAGCGGATCCCGTCAGGAGCTCCGGGGTTGTTGTGGGCGACCATCAGGCCGTGTCCGGGCTGGCGGCACAACATGCGGTCGCCGTCCGGGACGTCCGGGCGGCGGTTCCACTCGTTGAGCGCGCCCACGGTCGTCGCGGCCGGTGCTGTGTCCGGTACGCGGTGTTGTTGTTCGTCCATCGTGGACATTCGTCCCCCCTGCCCCCTGGTCTGACCTCGGTCTTCACGCTACGTCGTGGGCCAGGGTGAGGCGAGCGGCTACAGCTCGCGCAGGCCCTTCAGGACCCGCTCCAGGAATTCGAGAGGCTGCGGTTCCCACGTCGCGCGCTCCTCCTGCGGGACGCTCGCGAAACGCGCGGCCTGCTCGTCGAGGTCCACCTCTGGCCACTCCGGGTCCGGCTTGGCGTCGCGGATCAGGGCGTCGAGGAAGTCCTCCCTCGACATGATCATCGACATGGCCGGGTCCGTCGGGCGCCGGGGGTCGTGCTCGGGACGGCTCTCGCCTGTCATCCGGAGTGCGGGCGTAACCAGTCGAGGACGTCGCGGCGGTGGAGCCGGGTGATCACCGGCCGGACCTTTGGCCTCATCGGCATTTCGCCCCCAGTTGTCCAGTGTGGCTTGACGATCGCCGCGTTTCCGCTGTTCAGAGGGGTGACGGATTGGGCCGATCGGTCGACTTTTTCACTTCACCTTAAGTTTAAAGGCTACCGTAAGGCAACTGTTCGGTAGTGATTCCTTGACCGCTCAGCAGCGGGATCGGGGGGCCAGTCCTCATGAACGACGTAGCCGCGGCCAGCAATGTGGTGCCGTTTCGCCGCCCTGCCGACGTGGGTCCCGACCACGACCAGGGCCCCTCCGATGCGGAACTGATCACCCAGGTCCGAGGGGGCGACCTGGCCGCCTACGGAACGCTCTACGAGCGGCACGTCGGTGCGGCGTACAACCTCGCGCGGCAATTCAGCCGGTCGAACATGGAGGCCGACGACCTCGTGGGGGAGGCCTTCGCGAAGGTGCTCGACACCCTGTACGGCAACAAGGGCCCGGACTCCGCCTTCCGCGCCTACCTGCTCACCACGTTGCGGCACACCGCCTACGACAAGACCCGCAGGGACAAGCGCCTCGACCTCAACGAGGACATGTCCGACCTCGGCGGCGCGGCCGGCGAGGCGCTGACCGTGCCGTTCTCCGACACCGCCATCGCCGGACTCGAGCGCTCGCTCGCCGCGAAGGCCTTCGCCCGCCTACCCGAACGCTGGCAGGCCGTGCTGTGGCACACCGAGATCGAGCAGCAGCGCCCCGCCGAGGTCGCGCCGATCCTGGGTTTGACCGCCAACGGTGTCTCCGCGCTCGCCTACCGCGCCCGCGAAGGCCTCCGCCAGGCCTACCTGCAGGTCCATCTGCGGGAGAGCACCGCCGAACGCTGCCGTGCGACCACCGACCGGCTTGGTGCGCGGACCCGCGACGGGTTGTCCAAGCGGGAGACGTCGCAGGTAGACGACCACCTCGACGAGTGCGAGAAGTGCCGCGTCCACCTTCGCGAACTCGGTGAGCTCAACAGCGCGCTGGCCTGATCGGGTTCCCAGCCGTTGCGCGGAACATGCCCGCTGTCCAGCCGGGCTGGACGATCAGCGGTGTCGATCAGCGGACCGCACGCGGGCGCGGACGTCGGCCAGCGCGAAGCCGATGAGGTTGAGCCCTGGCCATCGATCCGGCTGGTCGAGCCGTGGATCGTCGGCGGCCAGGCCGATGCCCCAGATCGTGTCCGCCGGGCTGGCCTCGACCAGCACCTGGTCGCCGGTCCCGGCCAGGAACTCACCCAGGCGCGGGTGCTGGGAGAACTTGGCGGTGTTGCCGGTCACGACGACCTCGTACCGATGCTCTGCCCAGCGCGTTCTGTCGAAGTCGCGGACCTGACGCCCGTGCTCCTTGGCCCGCCCAGGTTCGGCCGCGGCCAGGATCCGCGTCGCCGTCGCGGTGTCCCCGAACAGCTCGGCCTTGCGCCACATCATGTAGTGCTCGGCGGTCGCGAAGGTGGTGCCGTCGATCTCGAAGGCGGCGGGCCACCACTGGCTGAGGCAGCTCGCGCCGAGCGAGCCGTCCGCAGTCGGCTCGGGCCGCCAGAACGGCAGGTAGGCGAATCGGCGGCCCTGGTCCAGGGCGTGAATCAGCTCGTCGACGCTGCGCGGGTGTTCGGACACGCGGCCCAGTATGGCGCTGCGGCGCCCGCTCCCGCCGCCGCCGAGGTCCGGCGGCGGCCGGACGTGGTGGGCGGAGTTTCACGGTCAGTGACGAAGGTGATCCCGGCGCAGGTCCACCCGCCGTCGTGCCCGATCCCCGCTCGGGCCGCACGGTCTGCGGGCTCGACGTCTGGCCTCGAAGGGCGCACCCTGGAAAGCGGCTGGTCAGTGACGAGCGGCTAGCCCTGCGCGGTTCTGGGGGAACCGCGCTGTGACGTCCGGGGGGACACACGATCATGACCGTCGAACAGATCCGCGTAGTGCCGGTGGCCGACTTCGACTACCGAGTGCGCACGTTGACCCGGTGGCTGCGCGACACCGACAGCTTCACCTCCGCCGTGGCAAGGTGGCTGCAGGTCCCGGTGGAGCACGTGCTGCACCGGCAGGAGAGCGTCCCGCTCGACGTCGGCGACGCCGCCGCGCTGGAGATGGAGCCCGGTGCCGCCGTACGGCTTCGGCAGGGCGTCCTGCACGCCGGGCTGGCCGGGCCGACCCTGCTCGTCGCCGCGGTGTCGGCCCGCGTCGCGCAGCACCGGCTGAGCCCGGCGGCCCGCAAGGCTCTCGACGCCGGCGACCTGCCGCTCGGGGTGGTCCTCGGCCGCTACGCGGTCCGGCGGCACACCCACAGCGTCACCCGCGTCGACGAGGTCGACGAGCTCGGTGGCCGCCAGGTGCTGCGGGTGCGGGCCAGCCTGACCGTGGACGGCAGCCTGATCGCGGTGGTCGACGAGACGATCTACCGGCGGCTGCTCGAGCACCGGGTGCCGGGAGAGCTGGCGTGGGCGCGGCGAACGTCGGTCATGAAAGCCGCGCGGTAGTCTTGGTGCTCGTCGCGGTCGACCGGCTCGGGCCGGTCACGGCTTCGGGTGATCACGTGGAAGGCTCGCCTCATGAACGGGCTGCGGGTCGTGCGGGTGATCTCGTGCGGCAGAAACCACCTGCGCCGGATCCCTGTGCCGGACTGGGACGCTGCGGACGTGCAGCTCGTGTTGCGTGGTGTGCTGCCGAACCCGTTCCATGAGCCGGAGTTGCGCGATCTGTCCGGCCTGGACGCGCCGGTGCAGGCGTTCATCGTCAAGCAGGGCGAGTGGAGCGGGCTGCGCGACGACGTGATGGAACAGGTGCGGACGTTGCTCGACGCCGGGCGCCCGGTGGTGACGGTGGGCGTCAAGTGCTCCGGCGGGCACGATCGCAGCGTCGGCGCGGCCGAGCTGCTGGCGGCCGAATTCCGCACCTGGGACCGAGTGGACTCCTTCACGCGGCACCCGCACCTGTACTGCCGCACGCCGTGGGTGCCGCAGGACGCGCGCCGCGGGCGCTGACTCGACTGGTCGTCCAGTCCGGCTTGACGGCGGCAGGCCGACCGGGGTTTCCCGAGGTTTCGGAAACCGTTGGCGCACAACGGCCTCGAACCACTGGTCAAAGCCAGATTTCGGGTTTCCACGCGGGCTTGTCCTTAGTGGAAACAGTAAACTCCTTCCACACCAACGAAATCCGCATCAGGCTGGTGTGCATGAACACGACGACGGCGATCGCCGAACACGATGCGGAACTGGTTCCCGACGAGGCGCGGTGGGGGCAGGGCTACGGCGGCCGGGCCTACAGCCCGGCGGAGCTGGACACCATCGCCAGCAACGTCGCGCCCGCCCGCGGGCCCGGACATCCCGCCCGGCTGCACGCCGGCGACCCCGGCTTCGACTGGGTCTCGGACACCGCCGCGCACGTGCCCTCCGGCTACGACATCCTGAACCACCCCAACCGCGCCAACACCGACCCGGCCCGGCTCGACCCCGCCGCGCCGACCAGCGTGGACGGACAGCCGCAGGTCTCCAAGGACCTGCAGGCGTACTTCCGGCGCCGGGGCTGGGCCCTGGACCAGCACGGCCGGCCGCTGCACCCGCACGCCCGGCAACTCCTCGCCGATCCGCGCATCGGGCTGCCGACGTCGCTGGGGTTCGCCTACCACCTGGGGGAGTCGGTGGTCGCCGACGTCGTCGCGGTCGCCGCGGACCAGGTCGTGCTCACCACCCGCGCCACCCGGCACGAGGGCCTGATCCCGGCGCTGCCCGGCGGCTACGGCATCCCAGCCGACCAGGGCGCGACCGTCGAGCAGTGGCGCGGCGGCGCCCGGCCGGTCACCGCCGAGGGCATCATCACCACGGCGCGGCGCAAGCTCACCGAGGAGACCGGCCTCGTGGCCCCGCCGGACAGCCACGTCGAGATCGTCCGCGCGATCCGGCCGGTGAGCAGCGTGCACACGCTGCACGCCTGGACCGTCGTGTTCACCGTGCGCATCGACCTGCCCGCGCGGGCGAACCTGACGCTACGGCCGGACGCCGGTGCGGACTGGTGGCCGGTGGCGATGCTGCAGTCGATGTGGCCGGACCATCGTCGCGCGCTGGTCGCCGCCCTCGGCTGAGCGCGGACGTCCAGCCCGGCTGGACAGACGAGCGTGGTCAGCGGAGCGCGGCCAGCAGCGGCGGTGCGTGGCGCTCGAGTACGCGGGCGCCGAGCACGTCGATCAGCAGGTTGATGGCGTCCTGCTCGATCTGCGCGGCGTCGAACCCCGGTTCGTCGGGGAGGTGGTCGGCGGGCGGCGGGCCGGTGGCCATGACGGCCGCGAGGTAGTCCTCGCGTTCGTCCGGCCGCCACGGGTCGGCGGGCACCTTCTCGATCTCCGGGCAGTCGACGGCGGCCTCGCCGTTCCACATGGCCAGCAGGGCGTGCCATTCGCGACGCTCGGCGCGGTGGCGTTCGAGGCGTGCGGCGCGAAGCTCGTCGACGGCGTGGTCGGCCGCGACGTCGGTGAGGGTGCGGGTGGTGCGCCGGACCCAGCCGTGGCCACGCTCGACCAGGTCGAACTCGGCGAGCCGGATCAGAGCCTCGTAGACCTGGGACGTGCTCATGCCGGTCAGTTCGGGCAGGTCCAGCGGGCGCACGCTGCCCTGGCCGGCCGGGCACACGCGGTCGAGTACCTCGAACACCCGGCGGGCGGCCAGTCCGATGACGGCCCACGCCGGGTGGACCGGTTCGACCGCGGTCCGGGCGACGACGGCGGGATCGGCCGGTACGTCTTCGTCGTTGATCCGGGGCGTGACCAGGGCGTACCGGTCGGCCAGGGGCCCGACGCCCTTCTCCACCAGCAGGATGGGGGAACCGGGCAGCTCCCGGAGTACCCGCAGCGCGCTCGATACGGTCTCGTCCGCGAGCAGGCCCGCGGCGATCGAGAGCCAACGCCGTCCCTGGGCTATGGTGGGGGCCCCGGTGAGCTGAGCGGCGTAGGCGAGGGCCTGCCACAGTGCCAGTGTGGTCCACCGGGTCTGGCCGTCGAGCAGGCTGCAAAGCAGGGTCCACCGCTCGGCTCGGGCCAGCCACTCCCGCAGAGACCTCTGCCCCCCGGTGTGCACTTCTTCATGGGCGGAAAGCCGGAATTTTGGTGCGGCGTCGTTTGCCCAGGTCAGAGCCTTCTTCCAGTCGGCACGGAGGGCGCGTTCCCAGCGCGGGCCGTACCGGTCGTAGGCCGCGCGCATCCCCGGCCACTCGCCGCTGACGAGCTTGGCGAGCACGCCGGAGAGGTTCATTCCGCGCACGGCGGCGTGCGCGAGCACGGACTGGCGGGCCTCGTGCCGGGTCCACGGCTCGCCCTTGCGGTTGCGGCGGTCGGGCAGGACGCCGTGGACGGCGAACTCCAGCGCCACCGGCGGCAGGTCCATCACCTCGCCGTCGACGGCGGTGGTGTCGTCGTCCGGGTCGCCGAGCGCGGTGTCGGCCGGGGGCGTGCTCGCCGAGGCCGTGGCGGGGAGCGAGGAGAGGTCGAGCAGCGCGGCCAGGCGGGCGATGGTGCCGGGCGCCGAGCGGGTAGTGGCGGCGTCGATCGCCTCGTCGAGCGGGGTGAGCAGCCGCCGGTGGCCGCCCTCCTTGCAGGGCGAGCCGGGTGCGGTGATGCACCCGGTGGCCAGGTTGACCATCGGGATGATGTCCAGCGTCGGCAGGCGACGGGCGAGTTCCTCGAGGACCGGACGCAGGTGGCGCACGGCAAAGTCGACGCCGGCGGCCAGCGGCACGAGCACGTGCCGCCCGCCGCGGGTGCTCTCGTCGACGATGACCCGGCCCTCGGCTGCCTGGATCCAGGCAGCGGCCTGGTCGGCGTCGCGGACCACCTGCTCGCGGCCGTAGCCCTTGGGGTCGAAGTCGAGCGCGAGCAGCGTGGTCCGGCCGCGCTTGTCGAAGATCGGGATCGCGGCGGGCCGTTCGGGCAGCCGTCGGCCCAGTGGGCGGGCGTCGTCGAACCCGACGCCGGGGCTCCACAGCCGCACCGACCGGCGGGCAGCCAGCAGCGGCGCCAGAGCCCACGCGGCTTCGGCCTGGGAGAGAACGGGCGCGGTCATGCCGCGACCGCCCACCCAGCAGCGAAGATGCGGTGGGCGTGGCTGTGGTCCGGCCCGTCATCCGGGTCGGCGTGCACGCGCGCGTGCTCGACGCACCTCGGCGCACCCGCGCCGAGCACGACGGCACCATCGGGCCCGACGAAGAAGTCGGCCCGCGTGTCGTTCCGCGCATGTCTGGAAAGATCGTGAGGACGTGCGCTACCCTCACAGGTGCACCGTAGGACGTGCGCTCCCATGAAGTGAGGGGCACCAGGGAACGACGGATCGCCACAATCCGTCCTCAGCTAACAACTGAACAAAGAGGTCTACCGGCCCCGCCACAGGGCCTCTGGCCTACCCGATGTCCGTCTCACCCGCCCCGCCACAGGGCGGGTTCGTTGTTTTCTGGGGAAGATCGCTCTCTTGGTGCCGTATGCGGTTGTAGATCGCGCGAGGTGCGCGATCAGGACGACGCCTTAAGCAGCCACCTCCGTCGTGTTGGCATTGAGGTCCTTGGTGAGGAGCCAGTGCACGTAGTCCGCCTCGGACTTCAACCCCAGCTCGGCAATGCGGGCCTGCGCGGCCTGCTTCAACAGGTCGTCGACCGTGGTTCCGATCTTGTGAGGACCCCTGCCCGGCTTGGTCGGGCGCCCGCGACTGGCACGACGTGTACTCGTCTGGCTCGACATGGCGATCTTTCTATCGCATTTTTTGCTCCAAAAAATGCGACGCGCCGACAGTCCCATGCGAACAATCTGCTCCGCTGGCTCCGACCAGCGGAAACAGGACGATGATCTACCCGGCCGTGTCGCGTCGCGCGGCGGGCAGCCGGGGGCACACGATCCGGTCGCCGGGCATCCTGCCGTACCTGCCAGACCACGAGCGGGTTCGGCGGGAGGATCAGATCGAGACGACGGGGGCGGTGGCCGTGGTCCCGGAGTGGTGAGCAGCGAGCCGACGCTGGACGTAGCCGTGCAGGCGGTCGACGTGCTCGCGCAGCAGGGTGGGGTCCGCGCAGCAGACGGTGGCCAGTGCCGGGGCGCCGGTGCGGGTAGTCGGGTAGCGGCCCTGGTCGCCGCCCGCGTCGTGGTGGTCGAGGTCGCGGACGAACGCGACGACCAGGCGCTGTTCGGTCCCTCCGGCGAGCAAGTCGTCGCCGCGTTGGCCGAGGCCGTCCAGCAGCTTGGTGAGGCTGTGGGTGATCGGGAAGTTGTGGCCGTGCAACGCTTTCAAGCCGAGTTCGGCGAGCTGGCGGGCGAGGAAGAACGCGGGCTGCGCCGCGCCGCTGTCGATGGTGGCGACCGCGGCCCGGTGGAACTCGGCGAGCGTGTCCTCGACGGCGTCCGCGCAGTGCGTGCGGGACAGGCACAGCGCGTCCTCGCCGTTGTGGTCGCTGGTGTCGATGTCGCCGAACGGGCTGCGATACGTCATGCCCGGTCATTCTCCTTGGCCGCCGCGGCGGCGCGAGCGAGTATCGGGTGCCGCCTGCTCTACGGTGTCCCGATGGTCCTTCCCGCCGCGGATGTGTGGCAGAACTGGCAGGTCGCCCCCTTGATGCTGAACGCCGGGCTGCGTGGTGATCTCGACGTGCTTCAGCTCGGTCAGCAGATCGTGGACGCGCTGCGCGGCACGACCTGGCCGATGGCGGCCCGCGCGACGTGGATCGATCCGCTGCCCAGCGAGAAGCAGGCGGCGAACGCGCTCGCCGAACGCACCGGGCAGCGGGCGGACGACGACGTCGCGCTGTACCTGCTGCGCCTGCACGTCGCGCCGTTCGCGTTGGGAGACAAGGACGTCACCGCGGACGACGTCCAGATCGAGGCATACCGCGCGATCTGCGCCCAGGTCGCCGGGCTGCACGGCGACCTGGTCAACCTCTCGGCGTTGCCGATCCCGCCAGGGGAGACGTTCGAGCGGATGTGGCTGGCGGGCGAGCACGAGTTCACCACCGGCCCGGAGTCCGGGACGGCAGCCTGACGAACGCCGCGTTCGGGGTGCGGCCGAGCCGGCTACAAGCCCGTCGCCGCGAACTTCGCGTAGTGCTTGTCGGCACCGGTCAGGACAGTGCTCAGCAGCTCGGTCACCGGGCTGTACCCGGTGTGGCCGATGAGCACCACAAACCACTGGTCGCCCAGTTTCGCGGCGCTGAACACCGTGTGACCGGGGCCCACTGCGTGGGTCCACTTTCGGGCCCTTCCGGCCCTGATGTGCGCCTCCATCTCGTCACGGCTGATGGTCATCGCCGTGTTCCCCCCTCCGGTTGTGCGGGTTCGTGGCCCGTCGCCGCACGGCCTGGGGTTCTCGGGTCGTCCTCGTCAGCCGGATCCGGCCCCATTGCCGAACGAGGACGCGAGGGGCGCGAATCGGGGTCCGGCACGGCACACCCAGCGATTCGGCCCACACAGCGTCCATTCGGGAGGGTCGCCGAAGACCGAGCCGTGCAGCCCGACCGATTCTTTTCATCCCGTGATCTGCCAACAAGGACAACTCGTGGGGGTACCCCTGCGAAAACCACCCCTGGCAGGGGCACCGCTGACTTATGGTGACCCTTATGTTTCCAGGTCAGAGGGATTGCGCACTTCTCGTCATGAACAGACAGTCACGGCGCTGGGGCATGATCCGGCCCCCGGCGGGCGGAGTGTGGCGGTGATCACACCTCCGAGCTTCGGTGACTACCTTCGTCACCTGCGCACCGTGGGATCGGTCGCGACGTTCCCGGCCTCGCCGGAGCCGTCCCGCCGCCCCAAGCTCAGCCGCACCAAGGTCGCGGCCGACGCCGGGATCAGCGAAGGCTATCTGACCAAGCTGGAGCAGGGCGTTGCCGACAACCCGTCATCGGAGCTGGTCGACCGGCTCGCCCTGGCGCTTCACGCCACCGACCTCGAACACCAGCATCTGCGCGACCTGGCCGCGCCGCCGCCGGCGCCCGCGCACGATCCGGACCAGCGCACGACGATCACCCCGGAGCACCGGGAGTTCGTCGACAACGTGCACCCGCACCTGTCCGGGTACGTCGACGAGGCATGGAACGTGCTCTACGCCAACGCCGAGTACGCCCGGATCTTCCGGCGGATCCTGGACCACGGCAACGTGCTGGTCTGGTTCTTCGCCGAACGGCAGTCCCGCAAGGTGATGGTCGAGTGGGAGACCGAGGCCCGGCTCACCGTGGCGTGGCTGCGCAGCCACATGGCCCGGCGCCGCGGCAATCCGCTGTTCACCTCGATCCTGCAGGAGCTGGCGGGCTACCCGGACTTCGTGCAGATGTGGGAACGCCGCGAGATCCTGATGGGCCGCCACACGCCCTACATGAAGGTGCGCGACCTCGACCGCGGTGAGGAGCTGACCCTGCGGGCCCAGGTCTTTCCGACGCCGGACCCGCAGGAGGCGCTGCAGGTCTACCTCGGGGTGCGGGTCGCCTCGTCGGACTGCGCGGACTCCAGCCGCTGAAGGAACTCGGTCAGCAGGACGTTGACCTGGTCGGCGTGGGTCAGCGGCGGGGTGTGCGCCGCGCCGGCGATCACGTGGACGCGGTCGGCCCCCGGCAGCCGATCGCGCAGCAGCTCCATCCGGTCGTGCGGCAAGGAGACGTCGTGTTCGCCCCACATCAGCAGCACCGGGGCGTTGATCTCGCCGAGGCGGTCGCTGACGTCGTCGCGCTCCAGCAGGCAGTCGGCGGCCGGACCCAGCGGCAGGACCGCGTGCCTCCAGCGCTCGCGCCACGCCTCGCGCTGGTCACTCTCGCCGAGCAGTTGCGTGGAGAGCGGGACGGTGAGGTCGTCGATCGGGCCGTGCTCGGCCAAGGCGTCGAACATCGCCCGGTAGCCGGTCTTGTCCTCGGGATGGCAGGCGGTCGCCTCGGTGTCCCACAGCACCAGCCCGGCGACCCGATGCGGGGCAAGCAGCGCGACCCGCAGCCCGATGAACCCGCCCTGGCTGACGCCGCCGACCACGGCCTTCTCGACGCCGAGGTGGTCGAGCAGGCCGAGCACGTCTTTGGCCTGGTCCCAGTAGGTGTACGGGGCCTCGGCGGTGTCTGGGGTGGCGCCGTGTCCGCGCGCGTCCCAGGCGATGACCCGCCACCGCGGGCTCACGGCGGTCGCCTGGGCGGCGAAGATGCGGTTGTCCAGGAAGTAGCCGTGCCCGAGGAGGAGCACGGGTCCGTCCCCGCCGCTGTCGGTGTAGTGCAGCGGCAGGTCGTTGATCATCGCGACGGGCATGGTCGGCAGGGTCCCCCATATCGGCAGACGACGGTGCGGTCCGTCCGGACCGCACCGTCGCACAGCGGGCTGTTGGTGTCTCAGTAGTAGTACGGGAATTCGCTGAAGTCGGGGTCGCGTTTCTGCAGGAAAGCGTCACGTCCCTCGACGGCCTCGTCGGTCATGTACGCCAGGCGGGTGGTCTCGCCGGCGAAGAGCTGCTGGCCGACCAGGCCGTCGTCGGTGAGGTTGAAGGCGTACTTGAGCATCCGCTGCGCGGTCGGCGACTTGCTTACGATCGTCCATGCCCAGTCGAGAGCCACCGTCTCCAGGTCAGCGTGCGGAACAACCTCGTTCACCGCACCCATCCGGTGCATCTGCTCGGCGGAGTACTCACGGCCGAGGAAGAAGATCTCGCGGGCGAACTTCTGCCCGACCATCTTGGCCAGGTAGGCCGAGCCGTACCCGGCGTCGAACGAGCCGACGTCGGCGTCGGTCTGCTTGAACTTCGCGTGCTCGGCCGAGGCCAGGGTCAGGTCGCACACGACGTGCAGGGAGTGCCCGCCACCGGCGGCCCAGCCCGGCACCACCGCGATCACCGGCTTGGGCATGAACCGGATGAGCCGCTGGACCTCGAGGATGTGCAGCCGCCCGGCCCGCGCGGGGTCGACGGTGTCGGAGGTCTCGCCGCTGGCGTACTGGTAGCCGGAGCGCCCCCGGATCCGCTGGTCACCGCCGGAGCAGAACGCCCAGCCGCCATCCTTGGGCGACGGCCCGTTGCCGGTGAGCAGGACGCAGCCGACGTCGGAGCTCATCCGCGCGTGGTCCAGGGCGCGGTAGAGCTCGTCGACGGTGTGCGGCCGGAAGGCGTTGCGCACTTCCGGGCGGTCGAACGCGATCCGCACGACCCGCTTGCCTTTCCGGGCCTCGACGGAGCGGTGGTAGGTGATGTCGGTGAAGTCGGACCCGTCGATGGCCTCCCACGCGGCCGGGTCGAACAATTCTGATATTTGGTCGTCCACCAACCGCACCCTAGCCGGACGAGTCGATCACCGGGTGCGAAAGACCGGAGATGGATGTCTGTGAAACCACAGACATGGACCCGGAGGGGAGAAAGCAGCAGCTCAAAGGCTGTTCTCGACGGCCGTTCCTGTGCCGTTTCCGCGCTCGCGGTGATCAGCGTCCGGGGTGCCGCACCTGTCGTTCGAACTGCTCGGCCGCAGCGTCGTTTCCGCGTGCCAGGGCATCGTTGCCCGCGGCGAGTCCCGGTCGGCCAAGTCGACGCCAGGTTCGTGCCAAGATCCGGTTGGTCTCGGCGAGGGTTCGCTGGGTACGCGCCAGGGACTGGTTCGTGCGGTCCTGCATACGCCGGATGTCCCTGCCCGCCTTGAGGCTTAGCAGGCCCAGAACCACGACCGCGACCGCGGCCACCACGACTACGAGGGCCACCACGGCGCCGATCATGACTGACCACCCCGCCGGGCGGAACGCAGCCAGTTGAACAGGCCGCCGGACACGGCGAACAGCAGGCCGCCGACGAGCAGGACGACGCCACCGAGGAGCCGTCCGAAGCCGGTGATCGCGCTGAGGGCCTGGTGGCCGGGTCCGGTGGTGAACAGCGCGAGAGTCGGCAGCGTGTAGGAGGCAAGCCCGAGCAGTCCCAGCAGCGTGACCGCCCCGCTGATCAGCCAGAGGCTGATCCAGGCGAGCCGCGCCCGCGCGGCCGAGACCGCGACCGGGCGCAGTAGGTCCGTGGTGCGGGTGGTGGTCACTGCTGCTCCTCGGTGGCTGGCCGCAGGGTGGCGGTGTGGGTCAGGCAATTCTCGCAGGTCGCGGGGGCTTGCTCGGGGTCGCCGAGGACTCGTGGCTTGGCGCGGGACGCGGTCTCGCACAGCGGCGCGCCGGATCGGTGGCGGCGGGGCCGTTGCCCGGTGCCGGATACGGCGTCGACGAGCGGGACCGCGTGACGCAGAGGCTCGCTGTCGAGCGCACGGTAGCGGCGGCCCCCGGTGTTCGGACGGACCTCGACCGCGACCTGGCAGGTGGCCAGCGCCGTCTCCCAGTGCTGCTGATCGGCGGCGGTGAGCTCCTGGCGGCGCTGTTCCTGCTGGACGCGGTGCTGCTCTGCCTCGTCCTGCCACCCCCGGATGATCTTCGGCAGCGGCGGGTCGAGGTCGCGGCGGGCGGCCAGGATGAGCATCCGGGTCTCGACCGTGGACAGGCGCCGGACCTGATCGCTGGTCACCTCCCAGCCGAGCACCGCCCGGCACCACTGTAGGTCGCGATCACGGATGACGCGGTCGCCCTCGGCGACTTCCTGTGGCGACACGAACGGCCCGAACACGGCACGGGTCTCGGCGCGAAGGTCGTCGTACTCGGGGTAGCCCGGCTGCGGGTGGTCGCGCAGGTTCTGCCACTCGTCGAAGGTCGGCATCGGCTACCTCTCCTCCTGCGCGCCGTTGCCGGTGTTCTCGCTGGTCTGCCACACCAGGGCGTAGGCATCCTTGCGGCTATGCCCGGCGAGCAGGAAGTACGCCGCGGCGATGGCGGCCAGCACCTCGGCGGCCTGCCCGCCGACCTGGTCGACGACCTCGTCGTAGAACACCAGGGTGAGCCTGCCACGGTCGGCCGCCACCGGGGTGATCGACAGCGCGTCGAGCACGCCGCGGGCGCGGTGGTCGTCGGGGGAGTGGCGGCTGCGCGGGGCCAGGCTGAGTTCGTCGACCGTCACCTCGCCGTAGCGGCCACGACCGCGAGCGACCGAGTACTCGGTGTTCGACATGATCTCCAGCAGGCGGCCGGACAGGGCGATAGAGTCGGCGAGGTCGCGGTCGTCCTCCTCCTCGATCGGATCGGGGCCGAAGCCGATGAGGTGGACTTCGGCCATCCGCTGGCCGAGGTCCGCGATCTCCAGCAGGATGTCGGCGCGTTCGGCGGGCATGTGCGACCGGGTGAAGGTCTTCCACAGCTTGGCCGCGGCGTGGTCGGCGGCGAAGTAGTCGGCGCGGGCGCGGGCGTCCTCGGTGACCAGGCTGCCGAGTCCGCACCGGATGAGCAGGTCGGAGATCATGGGTGTGGCTCCGTTTCCGTGCTGTCGGGATATGGGGTCGTTGTGGGTCCTGGCTCCGGGGCCGGCGATGCTGGCAGGCGGGTCCGCTCCGGAGCCAGGCCGGTCAGTAGCCGGTCTGGCCCGCCAAGTAGGCGGCCGGGTGGTCGGCGGTCTTGCCGTGCACGGTGCCGGTCAGCCACTCGATGACGTTGTCGCCGTCCTCGGCGCGGCGGCGCTCGAAGTCCTGGTAGATCCCTGCCAGCAGCGCGGCCGGGTCCTCACCCTCGCGTTCGGCGTTGCGCAGCTTCCAGGCGAGGGAGACCAACGGGATCCGGCCGTGCTCGTCCGGCTCGCTGTCCCGCACGACGCGCTCGGCGAGGTCCTCCGGCAAGGCCTCGCGCACGAGGTCGGTGGCGTACTCCATCAGCTCCGCGTCGTCCATCATCGGATTCCCCTTCGTCACCGCTCAGCGTGTTATGTCTGTCTAACATAACACGCTGAGCAGTGAGTTCAACCGTGATCACTCGGTCGGGCTAGCTGACAAGTGCGAGATGTCCAGCGCGGCTGGACGCAGTCCCCCGCCCGCCCTACCGGCAGGCGTTCAGCGCCGAGGAGAGCGCGGAGCGCTCGGCGGCGGTGACGGTGAGCGCGTAGGTGGCCTTGATCCCCACATAGATCCGGGCGTAGCCGCAGCTCGCGGCAGGATTTGGAGGAAACCACTGGTCAGGGGTCTTGTCACCCTTGGACATGTTGGCCTTGCCGGAGACCGCGACGAGGTTGGCGAGGTCGTTGGCGAAGGCCACCCGCCTTTCCAATTTCCAGTCCGCAGCGCCGGATCGCCAGGCGACGGCCTCGGGGACGACGTGGTCGATCTGGATCTTGGCGAGGGATGTGACGTCGGTGTCGGTGTACGGGTCATGCAGGACCCCGGCGACGACCTTGCACCGGCCCGGCTGGCGCTTGGCTCCGTCGAGATCGCGCATGAGCACGTCGCTGCGCTGGTCACAGCCGTTGCCGTCGACGTCCTTCCAGGGCTGCCCGAACACGCAGCTCGGTCCGGCCGACTGGGAGCAGTCGCGGACGTAGCCGTCCATGCTGCCCGGCGCGGCGACGCGGAGCCCCGCGAGCTTGGCCTGGGCAGTGGCACGGTCCGGTGTCCCTGCGGGCGGGTTCCACCCTCCGGTCTCCGACCGCGCAATGCCGGAACACCCGCTGACCAGCAAGAACACGAGGATCACTGCGAAGGTGAGAGCGGCTGTCGTCGCGAGGTGGGTCCGTCGGCCGGACGGCGTCGCCGGCACCGCCGTCGGCAGTTGGGCCGCCACGACGGTGGCGAAGCCCTCGTCGGCCAACTCGCCGAGGTCGGCGGTGATGGTCTCGTGGGCCTTCGCGGCCCAGGCGGCCGGGACGCTCTCGGCGAACCCGCTCGGGCCCGGCACCGGGGACCGCAGGGCGCGGTTGCGGTAGGCGGCCACGTCGGCGTCCGGGTGGATGACCACGGCGATCGCGGGCACGCTGTGGTAGCGCGCGAGCTCCACCCAGGTCGCGCGGTGCGCTCGCGAGGAGGACGTGGCGTCGATGGTGACGGCCGTGCCGGACCGCACGTGGTGCGCCGCGGTCAGCACGGCGCGGGCGAGGGCCCGGTTCTGGGTGACCGGGCGCTGGTCGTGCCGATCACCGAGGTCGGAGACCTCGTCGCGCAACTCGTCCAGGGACACCACGGCGGTGGCGGCCAGGTGCCGCTGGACGAAGTCGCTCTTCCCGGCACCGGGGGCGCCGACGAGGACGATGATCCCGAGAAAGTTCGGAGGCGGGACGAAGGCCTGCGGGCGCTGGGCGTGCCGCCGCAGCAGGTCCTCCTCGAGTTCGCGGGTGCGCCTGCGGCGTTCACGGATGGCGAGCCCTGCCGCGGCGAGCAGCCCGACGGCGGCCAGGATCAGGAATACGGTGGTCGGCTCGACCGGCCCGGACGGGGCGGCCGAGGGCGCGCGGAAGTGCACGTGCTTCTCCTTCGGTGGGTGAGCACCACGAGCCGGGGATGCGGTGCGAAGGCGGGACCCGGCGTCGTGATGAAGAGGGTGCCGTGGGCGGGGCGATGCGGTGCGAAGGCGGAACCCCGGCCCTGGCGTGCTGGCTGACCAGCGCGAACGTGTTAGGTCAGCGCGGCGTCCGGCTCGGCCTGGCGGACGTCGTGCCCGGCGGCCGGTCGGGCTTTGAGGATCCCGCGCACGTAGTCCGCCGCCTCGGGCGGCAGGAGGACGGACGCGCGGCCGACCTTGCCGTCGTCGGTGCGGGTGTAGATGTTCAGTGACAGGCCGGCGCTGGTCAGGTCGGCCCGCACCAGGGTGGCAGTGCCGGTGACCAGGACATCCGGGTCGGGGTGGTCCATCAGCTCGGCTCCTTCGTGTCGGTGGGCTCGGTGCTGCCGTACTCGCGGTCGCACCACGCGAGCACCTCGCTCGCGGGGAAGTAGTTCTCGCGGCCGACGTGAGTTCCGGCGGGCCAGGCGTTCTCGCGGACATGCACGCTGTTGCGGGTCCGCGAGGTCATCGTCGTGACGACGCCGGGCTTGACCCCGGCCACCTCTGCCGCCACGGCGGTGGGCAGCCACACGTCGCCCGGTGTCGGCAGCGGCGGGAACCCGGATACCGGTGCGGACTTCTCGGGGACTCGGCCGGACCGCAGGGCGGTGCGCAGCTCGTCGCGGGTGGGCGCGGACTGCTCGCTCACCGCCGGGCCGACCCGACGGTGGTGCGGTTCTCGGCGGTGGACCCGGCCCGCCGGGCCCGGTTCTCCGCTAGTGGCGGCAGGGTACTCATCGACATCGGCGCCTCCAAAAGGCAAAGTTCAGCGTGTTGTGTCTGGCTAACATAACACGCTGAGCTGTCCTGAGACCTCGCGTCACCCGATCGGTCGGCACCGCCGTCCCCACCCCGGAAGGCGGCAGCCGCGGGGTACTGGGGGACACTGGTGCCCTCCTTCGGGAGGGTGGCCCCCGGCTTGGGTGATGCGTGCGAAGGCGGAGCTCGCGCCGGGGGTTCCTACTCGGCGTCCTTCGACTCCGGACGCCCCTTGCCCGCGCCCGCCTGGCGTCCGGCCCGGATGAGCTTGGTGACCATCTGCTCGGTGATGTGCCAGGCCGAGGCCATCACCCCCAGAGGCACGTCGTGGTTGTCGCGGGCCGTGGCCGCGACCTTCGGGTTTTCCGTGCGCAGGTAGAGCTCGATCGCGCGCTCGATCCGCCGCAGTCGCCCGATGGCGGCCACCGGGTTCTCGCCCGGCTCCTGCAGCGTCACCTCCGAGGCCAACCAGGTGATCTCGGCCTTGACCTGCTGGTCATCCGGCTTGGGCATCAAGCTCCCCTTCGACAGCGGCGGTAACGCAGTACCGTATCCGGGTAGCGTAGTGGAGTATCGCCTGGTCGCTCACGCTCGGCCAGCGAGCACAGCGCCGCGTAGACGTGCTCGGCCTGCCAGCGGGCGGTCACTCCGGCGTGCAGCTCGGCGAGATCATCCCGGCGCCCGGCCGCGACCTGCACCGTCGGCCCGCCGGATGCCAAGGTCACCACACCCAGGCCGTGGAAGTCCGCCTCGGCGACGCGGAACTCGCCTGCCTCGTCCGGCGGGACCAGCAGCGCTGCACAAGGCGCGGTGTTGAGCACGACGACGGCGGTCGTGAACGCCTCCGCCCAGCTCGTCGCCGGCGCGAGCATCCCCTCCACGACGACCGCGTTCGGCGGGAACCTCGCCCGGCCGCGCTCGGTGGTGAGCATCGACCGGTCGGGGGCGGGCGGCCAGCCGTGGCGCACGCGCCAGGCGTGGACCTCCGCATCCAAGCGGGCGGCGACCATCACGTTCCTCCTGCCGAACACCGCCTCGCTGCGGGGAACAGCGGTCACCACCGACTCCCGCCAACCGAGCACGGCGACAACCTCCTGTAGCCACATCCGCTCTGACCAGCCGAAACGATCCTCGCCAGTGTTCACGGCGTGCTGGTTCCGTCGAGATAATGGCGAGACTTGACGGCGTAAGCGCCCTCGCGGCCGTCCAGCGCGGCGCCGTCAGGCAGCAGCGTCCAACGCGGCGCCGAGCTCGTCGACAGCATCGCCTTCGCCTCCTTCCTGCTGGTCACGCCGGTTGTGCACCGTGGCGGCGGGGACGCCCGCGGTGAGCCGGCCCCGAATGCGCAGCACGGTGCGCTCGGAGATGCCGGTGCGCACCGCGATCTCGCTGTCCGTGGCTCGCTCGCGAACGGCGAGCAGCGCCACGACCGCTTCGCGTTCGGCGATCGTGGCCTGATCCGGCAGGTATCGGCCGAGGGCCATCCTGTCCACCACCACCTCGTCGACGTCGTCGCGCGACCGCACCCGCGTTCCGGTCAGCACCGGCCGGGCCGTCGGGTCGTCGATCGTCTCGTCGTCCCACGCCAGCGCTGAGCAGTATCCAGCCGCGAGCGCGACCTCCCGCACCTGGTCCGACGGGCCGGGGCAGCCCCACAACTCGTCGTAGAGCGCGGAGACCCGCTCGGCGGTCGTGCGCCGAACGTGCTGCTGGTCCAGGATCCGCTTCAACGAGTAGTTGGTCCGCGCCAGGCCGAGACGCGCGGTCAACGCCGCCAACGACCACCCGAGCACCATCAACGCCTGGATACGCCGTCGCGTGCCCGTGGCATCGACCAGACGGGGGAGGCTGCGGTTCTCCCGAAGACGCTTCCGGTATAACCGGTTCGCCTCCCGCGCATCCTCGCACCGGCAGCCGTGACCCTGATACGCCACTTCGTCCCCGTGTCGCTTCGCCACGCACGCCGATCTGTCGACCGACAGGCGCCGCGGCACAAGCGCGAGCTGAACCTGCATGATGGACTCCTCCGTATTCCGATTCCAGGGCGCGGGGAGCCTGGTGGGCGGATGACCGTCGAAAGCTGTCCGCCTGCCAGGACCAGCACAAACACCACTCCGGGCACATCCGCTCTCCAACTCAGGACACACGGTCAGCCGCCTCGCGACCGGCAAGGTCGAGGTGGCTCTGCTCAAGGCGCTGAAGCACCTCCCCAGCGGCAGGACCTGCGAGAACGCCCCTCACGGCGCGGTACAGATCCGCGTACAGCTCGGCTCGCTGGCCGTGGTCTTCGACCGTTGGATCTGCCAGCCGGTCGAGCAGGCCGCCGGCGCCTGCTTCCACCTCTGACCAGCCGGAATGCGGCCGGGGCGTCCCGGACACGCGAGCGGTCTCCACCTCCGCTAGCACCCTGGCCAGACGGGAATCCGTCGCCATGCCCATCGCCTGGTCGACGGCGTGCTGCCCATCGACCGTCCTGAAGGCAACCTCGTACATCTCGCTCGCCGCCGCGATGTTGTCGGCCAAAGCAGTCAACAGCGCAGCCCGCGCTGCCGGGTCAGCGATCGACCCGAGGCGCTCGTAAGCGGCTTCGCATAGGTCCAGCAACGGCAGGTAGGACTCCTGCGCCCGATCCGCGCGTTCGCCTCTCTGGTCCATCTCGCCCCCTTCGGTCTGGATAATTCAGTATGATACTCAAGTATCCTACCGGGATTGCGGCGACTTTGGGGCGGCTTCCGTCGCCCAGCGACTGGCTGTAGACTGCCAACACCCCATCTGACCAGCAGTTATAACGCTCTAACAGCCGCTCTAACACCGGTTCTAACAGTGGTTCTAACAGCCGTTCTAACACCTCTCAGCCTTACGTGGCAGGGCGTCCATCTTCGGGGCGGTGTGGCGACGAAACAGGGGATCAGACCTGCGGTAACCTTCGCAGTCATCCAGCCAGGTCACGCCACGACGAAGAAGGATGCGAGATGTCTGAGGCTTTGGATCTCGAACGAGCCCGACTGCTCGCCGAACTGCCACCCTCCGCATGGATGACACATGAGGTCGAGGACCCTGACAACGCTGTAGCGGTTCTCGCCAAGAAGGGCGGGACGAGCAAGACGAGTTTTGCCGCAGCGGCACTCGATGCTTGTGCACGGTTCGGCTTGAATGCGCTTGGGATTGACGTAGACCCCCAGGGCAATCTTTCGATTGCGACTGACAGCGAGGTGCAGCTCGTCCCATCAGGAAAGAAGGCACTCGGCAACAAGGAGATCCTTCTTCCAGACCGGGACACCATCGTTGAGGTTCTCGAAGCCGATTCGGATGGAGTTGTTGATGAGGGCTTCCAGATGGTGCCGTGGGAGTACAACGCAGAAGCAGACTTCACGCGTGGTGGTCCGCTCATCAAGGGAAAACTTGGAAAGCTCGGTATCTTGCCAGCGCACGAAGCGCTAGAAGATATCGCGCGAAATTGGAAGCTAGGCGACCTCGAACGGTTGAACCGTTCACTAAACGCACCATCAGTGCCAGGTGGCCTCATCCCGCGCAGGCGGTGGGATCTCGTGATCATTGACCTTCTGCCCGGTGGTTCCGACATCGGACGAATGGGCTTGAAGGCTGCTCGGCGATGCCTGATCGTGACAAGAGCAGAACCTTTCGGCATGAACGCCATCTCAAAGACCGTCAAGTTCGCATGGGATGTCCGCGATAACTGGAATCATCCGAACCTCAACGTGGCCGGTCTCGTGCTCAGCGCCTACAAGCCACGGAACAAGATTGTGCAAACGCAGCTCAAAGATCTCCGGGTTGCACAAGAGGGCAATGTTCAGGAAGTACAGGTAGACCTCTGGAAGCCAAGGATTCCTGATCGAACAATCTTCCCGACCGCACAGGACTACCGAGCACCGATCAGCGCCTTCCTTTCAGAGCGCGGCCAGCGCAAAGCTGCAACGGAGGTCTGTCAGGTTGCAGAGGCCATCGTCCTCAAGTTGCTGCATCAGATGGCTCACCCTGACGCCACGGAGCTTCAAGAGCGGTGGGAGCGAGCGTGGCCAGAAATCTCTCCTTGGGCCACGGGGGATCTGCCGGAGGTTGAACTCTGATGGCCTTGCAACGGAAGGGCGTTCTTCAGGGAACGTTCGGCGCTACCGCCGAAGTCGCCGAGCAGGAACAAAAGCCCGTCGAAGAACCCAAGGCAGACGATCAGACCGTCACTCATTCTGAGCCGGAGCCGGAGCCGGAGCCGGAGCCCGAACCCGAACCTGAACCGGAGCCCGAACCTGAGCCCGAGCCCGAACCTGAGCCCGAGCCCGAGCCCGAACCTGAGCCTGAGCCCGAGCCCGAGCCCGAGCCCGAACCTGAGCCCGAGCCTGAGCCCGAGCCGGAAGCCGAGACTGACGATCAGGACAGCGATGACGTCGAGGCGACCGCCTATGAGTGGGCGCGAACTGCTGTCGAGGTGTCCTACAAACTGGCCCGCCGGCGACCAAAAGCATGGGGGCCCGTACCCGTACGACTGGCGAGCGACGCGAAGGAACGTCTGGAAGCACGTCGTGCGCGCGATCATGAGGCGCTCGGGGTCAACTTCGCCGAAACGCACTACGTCAACGCCGCACTCGAGAACATCCCGGACGGTCTCGACGACGCCATCCAGATGGTGGAGGACTACCTCGACACCCTGGGCTTGAAGGCTCCGACCAGCGTCGGCACCACCGGTCGGGTCTTGAAGACGACCGCGGCAAAGATGGAACGACTTTCGCGGGACATGCGAACGCACGCGGGCTACGGCAAGGTCGGTGCACTTCAGACGGCTGCAGTTCACCGTCTGCTCGATGCGCTGGATCGCCTCGATGAAGGCGCTATTGACCTGGACAAACTGCAGTCCAAGGTTTGAAAACCCCGGCCCCACGACGCCGTTCTTCAGGTATCGCGTACCGGGTTGAAGCTACATATTTGCTGGTCACCGGGGCCGGGACTGCGCCGAGAGCGCATCGTCCCGGCCCCAGACTGCGTAACCCGTTGCCTCCGAGGGTGAAGCCACCGCGAAGTGCGCAAGGGTCATGCTGTGGCGGGGAGTTCGAGTTTGGCGACGTCGTCCAGGGTGATCATCTGTCGGCGGCCGATAGCACGCCTGATGCACAGCAGGCCGGCGTCGTGGGCGTCGACATCCCTCTTGGAGTGGCTGGCGCAGGCGTCCGTGATGACCAGGGGGCGGAGTCCGCGCTCGAAGGCACTGACGGCCGTGGCGAACACGCAGCTCTCCGTGGCGATGCCGCAGATCAGCAGGTTCTGCCATCCGCGCTGGTCAATGAGTGCGACGCCCTCGTCAGTGAACAGGCTGTAGGTGGTCTTATCGAGCACTTCGCCGCGGCCGGTGTAGGGCAGGAGTTCGTCGACGATCTCGATCTCCCGGCCGCCATCCTCGCGGCGCATGTCCTTCCAGCCGATCAGCTTCTCGTACGGACTGTCCACGTAGTTGAGGTAGCGGGTGAACAGGACGTCGCCGCCTTCGCCCTGCCAACGTTCGACCAGGTCGACGATGCGAGGAACGACATGGCGCGAGGGTTCCTTGACGAATCCGTGCTGCACGTCCACGACGACCAGCACTGTCCGGTCAAGATCCATCTCTACCGCCCTACGAGTCTGAGTTCGCGCAGGATCTCCTGCGCCTGCTTGAGCTGTTCGGTCAGCCTGCTGGTGTCCAGGATGGCATCCTTCATCATCCGCAACTGGCCACTTTCGCGTGGTTGCGCGCCGGTCAGTGCGGTTCGGCAGCGAAGCAGGAACTTCGAGTCGTACTCATCCGGGATACCGGGAACCTCTCCTAGCTCGAACTGCTTGGCGATCATGTCGGTGTAGCACCAGAGGGCCTGGACCAGGGTCTCGAAGGACACCAGCTCCGGCTGCGTGATCGCGCGGGTCTGCGAGACCGGCAGGTAGGACACGCCGGCCCAGCTCGCGAAGCCGACGGAGACGCCATCGATGCCGAAGTCGGTGATGCCGGGGTTGGCGTAGCCGTCCCGGAGCCGGACGAGCTCGGTGAACTCGGCCTTGCGGAGCAACTCCTCGTCGGGGATCTCCTTGTCGCGCTCGAGGAGCACGTTGGGCACGCAGATCAGCCGGAGAGCAGTCGTCAGTTCGGTGCCTGACCAGCAGGTATCGGTGACCCAGAAGGCGGAGAGGACGTACTCCGGGGTGCCGTCGAGGCTCGGCCAGCGGCTGGCGAGCAGGTCGGTGACGGCGCGCTGCGCGGCCGGGTAGCTCTTGCGGCGCCACAGCGCGAGTTCGGAGATGCTGGCGAACTGCAGCTCCTCGACGACGTGGAAGACCGCGACGCCGAAGTCGAAGACGGTGAGCGTGCAGGTTCCGTCGGGGTACGGGAGCGTCGCGACGCTGGTGTGCAGCCATTCGCAGGTCGAGGTGCTGAAGGCGGGGTCGGCCGCGAGATGGGTCGCGGCGTCGGCTCCGAGGAAGATCGGGATGAACTTGTGGCTGACGACAGTGAGGCCGTCGGTCGCGGCTCCGTTGCTGGTCACCTCGCCGAAGAGCTCGTTCGCCGACTTGCCCAGGGCTGCGCAGAACACCGGCAGGTAGAACTCCGCGCTCGGCCGCCGGGTCCGCCCGGTCTCGCAGCGGTGGATGGCCTTCTCGATGTAGTCGATCTCCGGGATGCCCTGCAGGCGGAGGCGGAGGGCTTCGTCCCGCATCCGCCGCGCGAGCTGGCGCTGGGTCATCTTCAGGGCTTCGCGGGCGTTGACGAGCGCGGTGTTGGGCTGCCGCTCGGGGGTTGTCATGGCCGACGACCTGCCTCTCCGCTCGCTCCCGCACCGTGACCAGCGGATTTCAGGGCCGGTGTCCAGGATTTGTCACATTTCTGACTACTGGCCAGTTCACCACAGATGTGGATCGCCCACAAGGGCTATTGCTTAAATTTAAGGAGCCTTGTAACCCACGCGCGTGGGGGGCGATGGGGGGCAGTTGGGGGTAACAACGCCGCTGGTCACTGGCCATGATCGTGATCAAGGGGTGCTGACGGAGTGACGTTCCGCCAGCACCCCGGACACCGACACTGACCACTGGAAGGACCAGACGGTGACCGATACCAGCGTAGTCGGCACGGAGCCGGCGCCACCGGCTCACGCCAACTTGATCGACCCTCCTGACCAGCAGTTTCAGACAGCCGCACGGCCGCCGATCTCCTCGCTCTACCCGGCCGACGACTTCCTTCCCGCCACGGTGATCGCGACCAGCCCGAGCGGCACTCCCTACCTCGTGCCGGTGGTGTGCGAGCGGGTAGCCGGGATGGCGATCTACCCGGAGCCGCACCTGGAGCAGCCCGCCGGCGCAACCACGCCCACGTCGGTGCGCTTCGAGCTCGAAGGCTTCTGGAGGTTGCAGCACGTGGAGACCGGCACCGAGCTGCCGGTGCGGATGTTCGACCACACCGCGGCTCGCGACGCGGCGAAGAGGCTGGCCGCCGACGAGCAGCACGGCCACGTTCATGTCCGGTGCGCGCACGACCTCCGGCGCTGGACCGCCGATCTGTGCTCCGTGACCAGCCAGGACGTCGAGTCGACGTCGATCACTCCGGCCGGGAGGTTCGCATGACCATCACCGCCGAGCGGAACGGCCACGCGGTCGGCACTGGTTCTCTGCCGACGGCGCGGGTCGACGACGACCTCACGCCCATGTCGACCAGCGGCAACGAAGTCCCGGACGACATCCGGGGTCTGCTTCGCGAGCGCGACGCCGAGGTGATGCGGGACGAGATTCTCCGCGACCCGATCTGGGTGCAGAAGCTCGACCCGGACGAACTCGACGACGAGCACGACGTCAACAAGCAGATCCGCGCTGCTCAGCGCGAGTCCCGGCTGAAGCTCGGCCTGGAGAAGGTGGCGGCGCAGGAGGAACTGGCTCGTACGGCCCAGCAGTCTGAGCTGCAGATCAACGCGGCGAACGCCAAGCTGGACAAGCTCGACGCCGACGAGAAGGTGTGGGCGCGGCGGGCACTGCGGAAGCGTCGTCAGCTCACCGACCCCGATGCCAAGCTCGCCGCGGCTCTGCTGCGCTACCGCGCGGTGAGCATCGCGCTCGCCGTGATGACGGTCGGTGGGATCTCGTGGACGTCCTACGGCGTCGCGCACGCCCTGGCGGCCCTGGCGGGCGAGGCGACCCCGAGCCCAATCCTGTACGTGGTCGAGCCCCTGTTCTCGCTTCCGCTGCTGGTCATCGTGTTCATGCAGATCACGGCGGCCGAGCACGAGCGGCTGCGGAAGCTGCGGCGCTGGCCGATCATCGGCACCGAGATCCTGCTGCTGACGGCCACGCTCGCGATCAACGTGACGCCGGTGCTCACCGCGGACACATTCTCGGTCGAGATGTTCCTGACGCGGTTCGCGCCCCCGATGTTGATCGTGATCTCGGTCAGCCTGCAGTGGGTTGCCTCCGACCTGTTCGGCGAGATCCTGCGCGACGCCCAGGTAGAGGTCGCCGACATGCGGCTCTCCGAGGACGCCACGCGCTCGGCGAACCTCGCCCTGGACGTCCTCGACGCGATGGCTGCGGGCCGCTTGAAGCCAAAGGACGGCGACAAGCTGCCGTCGATCACGCAGATCCACCTCTACTTCAACGTCGGCAAGAAGATCGCTCAGGGCACGCACGACTACCTGAGTCGCGTCGGCCGTCACCTGCGCATCTGAGTGCGGGTCGCAGCGACAGCGGACCGATCAAGAACCCCGAAGACGCCCGTGACCAGCAGGTTTACAGGCAGACAAGGAGAAGATCATGGCGATACCTGAGACCTCGTCCGAGGCGTCCGCCTTCTTCATGAGCCTGGCCGTGCAGCACGCCAAGCTCATGGCCGGCTGGGAGCAGCTGCAGCCGAAGACGATCGCGGGCACGGACGGGGAGCCCACCACTCCGTTCGATGAGGAGACCGCGAAGCGCCTCAAGGACGCGGGAGAGGAGTGGCTCGCCGCGCTGTACCTGCTGCACGGCGGCTACAACACCGCGTCGTTCGGCGAGCAGAACGCGCTGCGCGAGGCACGGGCGAACGGCCAGTCGTACCAGCAGCTCCCTCAGCCCGCTCCGGGGCAGGCGAGGCCTGTTGCCCCCTACGCCAATGGCCAGCAGCAGCGAGTCCCTGAACACGCCTGGTGACCGCCCCCAAGGGGCCCTGACAAGCACGAACACAAGTACGGGAGGAAGGAGGTAGCCGTGACCGCTGTCGATGAGAGGCCGATGGTGATCGACGTGCCGGTGGTGGAGTCCACTCCGGTCGCGGTTGAGCCGGTGGCGTCGAGGGCGTCGTGGCTGACCGCGAGCGGCGCGACGTCCACGACGCTCACCACCGCGCAAATGCTGGGTGGGACGGCCGCGACGGTGACGGCTGGGGCCGTCGGTGCGGGGCTCGTGCTGACTGCGGCTGCCGTGCGGAAGTTCGCGCCGGGGTTCTCCGAGCGGGTGGGTCTCCGGACGCCGGACCGAAGCCGGGCCCACAAGATCACCAGCGCTGGTCGGAGCGGCAAGGGCCTGCTTGGTGGTCGACGTGGCAGCGGCGGAGGTTCCGGCCGCCGGGCTGGCGGCCGTGGCGGCCTCTTGGGTGCAGCTCGCAAAGTCGCCGGACGCAACCGGTCGGGAGCTGGCAGCCGGTCTGGTCAGGGCCGTGGCCGCAACGGTGTCGTAGCGGGACGTCGGCGCAACGCCGCTGGTCAGGGTGCGGGCCGTGGAACCGGTCGCAAGAACGCCAGCACGGCGGCGGGTGGCCGCAAGGGCGGCCGTGGGCTGCTCGACCGGATGCTCGGCCGCGGCAAGGGGACTGGCTCCGGTGCTAAGGGTTCGGGAACCGGCAAGGGCCGCAGCGGTCGGGGCACCGGCGGCAAGGGTTCTGGACGCAAAGGCTCCGGCGGTAGCGGGTCGCCGGGTGGCAAGAAGGGCGGCAGCGGCAAGGGGAAAGGCGACCCGAAAGGCAAGGGAGGCAAGGGAAACAACGGGTCGAAGAACGGCAGCAAGACGAAGAACGGCCTGCTGGACTGGGCGAAGGCAAAGCTCGACGACGACGCCACCGGGCGGGAAGCAGCTCGTCGGGCATTGGCGGAGGCCGAGACCTCTCGCCGGCGTGCCGGGATCCTCCGTCGTCAGGAAGTCGATGGCGACTCGGTTCCCAACGCTCCAGAACCAGCTCCGACCAGCACAAACACAGGTAAACGCACTCACTACGGGAGTTCAACGATGCCGAACCCATTTGATCAGCACAACGAGGCGATGGTTGCCGTGGGCAACGGTCTTGAGGTGAAGAACGCGATGGCCGTCAAGGACTGGGTCACGCACGCGCCGGACGCCGCTCTCGCGCAGGCAGGTGTGTGGGACAAGCACATCGACGAGATCGACGCGAACGTGGCGACGGCGCCCGAGTTCGTCGACGCGATGCGGACCTACACGGCCACGTTGAAGGCGCAGCAGACGCAGGTCCAGGAGGCCGCCGGTGTGTTCACCCGCAGGCACGCCGAGCAGCTCGCCGACATCGAGGAGAACAACCCGCGCAAGAAGGCGTGGGATATCTCGGCCAACCAGCCTGCCTGATTTCCGGAGGGCCTGAACTCGCTCTGACCAGCGAGTTCAGGCCCTCTCCCCCTACTTTGGAAGGAGCACATCGACGATGACAGCGCCCACCGAGACGCGGGCCAAGCCTCGGCCGCGTGGCGGCGAGGTTGCCCCCGTGCCGACCAAGCGGACGCCGCGGGACGCGATCCGCACCTGGAATCCTCACCCCGGCTGGTTCGTGCCGTTGATGGTCGGGGTGGTGCTCTACAACCTCGCCGCGCTGCCCGTGTGGGCCGGGTTGTCTCCGTGGGTCATGGCGCTGGTGGGGATGATCGGGACAGCCGTCCTGACGGTCGCTGCGCATCGCCGGTTCAACGCCGACGACTACGGCCGCGCCCACAACCGGCGCGTGCTCGTGTTGTCGCTGGTCACAGGTGCTGTGGCGAGTGCCTGGTTGGTTTTTGCGGCCATCGTGAGGCCGACGGACATGATCGCGCTGGGACTCCTGGCGCTCGCGCTGGTCGCGGTCGGCGCTGTGTTCGCGCTGGTGCGGTCGCAGGCCCCCAAGCAGAAGCAGCAGCAACAGCAGGTCAAGGAGCAGTTCTCGCTCGAACAGGCAGAACAGCACAAGGAGTACATCGAGGAGCGGACCGCGGCCCAGCACTCCGACCTAATGGCGCAGGCCGGCCTGGAGGGCGTCAAGGTCATCAAGCGGGAGGAGACCGTCTTCGGCTTCCGGCTGACGCTGCGCGACCGCACCAACAAGCCGGTCAAGTACGCCGGAATCCAGGGTGCCGTGGGGTCGCTCGCCTCGATCCTGTCCGCAGAGCTGGAGGGCGACGGCATCGAGCTGGGTGAGCAGCACGTTCGCGCCGAGGAGACCGGGTCGGCACACCTCTTCCACATCAACGTCCGCACCAAGGACGTGTTCAAGATGCCGATCGACTACCCGCTGGGCCAGCCGGTCGGGTCGATCCGCAACACCGTCGCGCCGGGCCTGTACGAGGACCTGGCCCAGGTCCTGATCACGATCCTCGCAATGAACGGGATCATGGTCGGCGCCACCGGCTCCGGCAAGACCGTGTTCCTCAACAACCTCATCGCCGCGGTGACGCGCACCAACGACGCTGTGGTCTGGCTCGGCGCGACGAAGAAGTTCACGCCGCTGGTGCTGCCGTGGCTGGCGCCGTGGCTGCTCGGCAAGACCAACCGGCCTTTGATCGACTACGTCGCTGGTCCGGAGCCCTACCGCGTGCTCGAGATGCTCGCCGACTTCTACAAGCTGGTCTGCGAGCGCAACGACGAGCTGGGCGCGGAGTCGAAGTTCACGCCCTCGCCCCAGGACCCTGCCGTGATCACCTTCATCGACGAGGCCTCGGACCTTCTCGACCGGCACTCCGACGTGAAGATCCTGACCCACGAGGGCAACGAGTGGAACGCATCCCGGCTGGTCGACGCCATCATGGCGATCAACCGCGCGGCCGGTTCTGGCATGTGGCTGCTGACCCAGCAGGGCCTGATCGACGCCTTCGGCCCCTACGGCACGATGCTGCGTCGCAACGCCGTACTGCGCGTCGCCGGCCAGACCACCACCGACTACGACGGCACGGCCACCCTGGTCGGCCTGGACAACGTCCGGACCACCCGCCTGCGGAACTACGAGCTGCTGATCCAGGCCAACGTCGAGAGGCCGCGGGCGGTGCCGTTCAAAGCCTTCTACCTCGACGGCCTCGACCTCATCGGCCCGCTGGCGGAGGTGAACACCGCGCACAAACCGGTCCTGCCGATGGCCCTGAAGATGAAGCTGAGCAAGGCCTACCAGGATCGCTGGAGCGCGGAGCGGCTGCCCAGCGTGGTCAAGGCCGCGAAGAAGGACCTCGGTGTCGACTGGCCCGCTCGCCCACACGACACCCAAACCCCGGTTTCTTCGGAGCCTCCGGTGGGGGACACTAACGAGAAGACCGAAGCCCAAAAGCCCGAGGCCAAACCGACCCGAACGGCCACGAAAGAGGAAGTCAGGTCAATGACCCAGCAGGCGCACACGAAAATGCAGAACGCAATCGAAGCAATGGAGATGTACGGGCCTCTCGGTCGCACGATGGCACCGATTATGGAGGTCCTGCTCGCCGAGGATTGCCCTGAATTCACGCCTGCCTGGATGCTCGCCGTCGTCTCCGGATTGACACCACGGGACGCCGAGAAGTCCGTCTGGCTCGCGGCCGGGGACGACCTCGTCAAGGAGATCGCTGGGGCGCCGTGGTACCTGGAGGCCGAGGAGCGGGCTGGCGACAAGGGGTGGACCCGGCAGGCCCTCCTGGACCGTATGAAGGAGTTCCTGAAGGGCGAGCCGGCCGCGTCGGCAACCCCGTCGGTCCCCGAGCAGCGCCCGGCCCAGGTGCGTGAGCCGCTGAGGACTCTGCTGGCCGCGCTGGAGGGCGACGACCGGCAGTTCATCACCTCCACCGAGGCCGCTCAGATCGTCGGCAACATCAGCGCCGCAGAGCTCCAGAGGGTCATGGAAGGCGAGTTCGATCTGCCGGTCCAGCGCCCTCGCCTCGACGGCGATGAGGGCGAGAGCCGCCCGCGTGGCTGGTTCCTGGCGGACCTGCGCAGGGCAGCGATCCGCGCCGCCTGACGGTGACAATAAGTAGCGAAACGGCCTACCGGCTAAGCCAGTCGGTAGGCCGTTTCGCTGTATGCGGGTGTGGACCAGGGCGTGGACCACGACGTGGACCGGCTGTGGACCAGCAGGGACCACCTGGTCCACGTGGACCGGCAGGGACCAGCAGGTCCACACGCGCGGTCCACCACCTGAGCAGGGGGAACGTGACGGTCCAGGCCGGTCCACGCCCAAGGCGGTCGGATTCGACGCGGCAGCATGATCTTCGCGTGAGCTGCGGAAACTCGCGGCACGTGCCGGTGGGCGCCGCGCAGTCTGGACCGACGTGGACCGCGTGGACCGTGCCGACGACCACCGGGCGCGGATCACGAGCTCACCAATCACGGTAGGTAGCAGGCGGGTTGTGCTACCAGCCGCCGGTGTCCGGGTCGTGGCTGCATCGCACGGCGCCGACTTCGTCGTCGATGTCGAGCCAGCCGTGTTCGTCGCACAGCTCGCAGGCGTCGACGGCGGCCCGGCGGGCGAGGCCGCGCTCGGCGTCGCTGCGCCGCATCCGCTCGGCCCGCCGCTCGGCGTGGTCGGCGTTCTCCTCCTCCACCAGGTCGGCCGCGAACTTCACCGCGGGCCGAACGCCGGCGACCGCCTTGCGCAGGCTGGCCCGGATCCACCCGCGCGGGTTGGCGATCTCGCGCGGGAGCGCCTCGTAGACGCCGCCGCCGGTGACGACGTGCCAGTAGAGCTCGTCGGCGGTCCACCCGGCGGCCACCAGGTCGCGGATCTCGCGCACGAGCCAGCGCTCGCTGACTCCGGCACGGGCCCGTGGAGGCAGGCAGACCCGGTCGTCGGGCACGCCATCCACAGGGGGTCGAAGCAGGGCCTGAGCGGCTTTCTGAGCCCTCGAACGGTGGTCTACCTTGACTTTTCGACCCTCGGTTTGGCCAAACTCCTCTTTGTCGATGCCGCGCGAAGCGCGTCCTTTTTCCACATGCCCTGCATCTATTGGATTCTCTCCCAAAGGGAGAGAAACGGAGGGGAGGAAAAAACGTTGTTCAGCGAAATCCGGGCCTGTGGATGAAAAGCCCGCTGAGGGCTCACAGGAGCCGTTAGAGCCATCGTCGGCACCATCGGCGCACGGCGGCTCCGTGCAGGCGTCAGCGTCGTCCTGGGCGTCCTTGGCGGGCCCGCTCAGCGGGTGGTGCTGGGGGAGTTCGACGGGGTCGACCGGCAGCCGGAGTTCGTAGACGGCCGCGATGTGCAGCAGCGGGCGCTGCACGATGTCGTCCTGGTCCTCCTGCGGCGCTCGGTAGGGCTCGACGTCGGTCGGCGCTGCCGGGATCGGCTGGCCGGTGCGGAGGGCATCGAGTTCGGCCCGAGCGTGGGCACGGCCTGCGGCTCGGCGAGCGTCCTCGGCCGTCTGGCGCGTCTGCTGCACCTCGCGGGCCTCGGCCTCGCGGGCGGCTCGCTCGGCGGCTTCCTCGCTGGTCTCGTCCTCGGGGACGGCGAGCATAGGCAGGCAGCAGCCGGGCATGACCTCGGCGAGCAGGCCGCGCTGGCGGAACCACTTCAGCACGTTGCGCACGTGCCGGTCGGTGATGCCGACCTGGGCGGCGGCCTGTTCCTGGGTGACGCGGGTGAGCGGACGGCGGCCGTAGGGGCAGCTCAGGGCGTAGGCGGTGGCCACGCGCTCGTAGGTGCGTTTGCGGCGCTGCCGCCAGGGCTGGCAGAGGATGTGCAGGCGGACCTCGGCCAGCCAGACCTCGGCGCCTTCCCAAGCAGCGCGGGTGTCGGGCTGGGGCTCGCGGGTGGAGACCCACTGGGCCATCTGCACGCGGATCGCGCGGGGGATCCAGCGCAGAAGCTGCCAGCGCACGCCGGAGCGCAGCAGCAGGCCGTCGAGCGCGCCCGCCTCGTCGTCCCAGCAGACGGCGATGGCGCGGTTTGCGCTGGTCGGGTCGTAGATCGAGAGCGGTTCGGGCAGCACGCCGGCGGCGAGCTCGGCTTCGATGGCGTGGCCATCGTTGAGCTGCCAGCAGACATCGCAGACGACCAGCTCTTCGCCACCGATGGGAGCGGGGCGGAGGCGGCCTTCCTGCGTGCAAAGGACGCACGGGGACGACGACACACCACTTGGGTGTTGGCGTGCGCCACCGGCACCAGGTACCGTAGGCACAGCAAAGGGCCCTTCTTGACCGGACGGGCGTTTGTGTATCCCCGGATGGGACCGGGGCGAAGTGCTTCAGAGCTGTGTGCCGGGCAAGCGACAGCATCTGGAACACGGAGGACTTGGAGGCGGCTTCCTGGGCAACTGGGAGGCCGCCTCGGTCATTTACGAGGCCATCATCTGGGTTCCCTCCAGCTCCAGCGCGGCCATCGCCTGGCGCACCTTCGGAGCGAGTTCGTCAAGGTCTTCTTTGGACTCGACACTAGCGGCGAGAACAAGGTCAACAACCTCTTTCAGGCCAGCGTGTTCGAGTCCGGCGCGGACGACCTCGTCAGCCTCCAGAGTGTCGGAGACTCCCTTGAGCCTCGCGAGTTCCTGAACCACCAGGTAAAGGCGTGCGTCAACCGCCGGGCGGGCCCGCTTGGGGCCACCGGGTGGCGCTACTGCTCGTCCTGACCTTCGGGCCATGCACACCATATTTGTACAAAACAGCTCTGCGATCAAGTCGACACACCCGGCGAGCTCGCCGAGATCCCGCATGTCCGCAGTGGACGGCTGGCTTGACCTCGGGAAGGTGTCCTCCCCGAGGCTCTTGTCGGCCGGTGGGTGCGCGTGCTTGATCATCGAGCTGATCATTTCGTGAGGACGCACGCGGGCGCTACGGACATCTGCCCCCCACCGCCCCCCATCGACGCGTCGCCCGCCGAGTGACCAGCGATCTTGCGTCGGTCGCGCCGGGCGTGCGACGGTCAGGCCGTGGCTTTTCTGGGGTGGGTCGCCGCCGGGGCGATGTTCGTGGCCGGAGTCGGGTTCGTGGTCTACGGACTTCCGCCCGGCCGACGACTCCGTGCTGCGCGACGCGAGCGTGCTCGACTGCGCCGACAGGGGCTGGCCGACCCCGTGGGAAAGGAGCCTGCGGCGTAAGCAGCGGGCTGATGCCGACTACGACCTACGAGCTTGTGCTGGTCCGGGTTGGGTGAGCGTTGTCGCGGGCTGGCTAGTCGATCAACCGGCTCAGGCGGCGATGCGTGGGCGGCTTCAAGGCCGGGGTGAGCACGATGACCCGGTTCGGGTCGAGCTCGGCTTGGACGCCGTCGTCGGTGAGGACATGCACGTGGTCGGTGTCTACGGCGGTGACGAGTCCGGGGATGCCGTCGACGTCGACGCGGTCACCGCGTACCGGGCCCGGATGGGTCGAGGCTGCGGCGAGCCGGACTGCGGCCGTGGGGCTGGTGACGTCCCATGCGCAGCAGCTACACACGTCGTCGCTGGTCAGAAGGTGTTCAAGCGGCGGCGGGGTCACGCCAGGGGTCCTTTCGGGGCGGTGGCGAGGCAGGCCGCGTGCACCGGCGGCACGACAAGCCGCTGGTGCGTGCCAACGGAGACGGCCTGCATGGGGACGGGGCCGGTGTGCCAGCCCTGGTCGGCCAGGAACTGCAGGACCGGGACGGGCAGGTCGGTGCGGTGCGCGGCGAGGCCAGCTTCGAGGAAGTAGCCCTGCTCGCACCACGGGCAGTTCAGGTCGACGCCGCTGTAGCCCGTGGGCTGGCACACCGGGCAGTGCCGCCGCTCGACGACCTCGCCGTCGACCAGGTCGAGCCAGGGGTAGGTGAGGAAGTCCAGGTGCATGGCGCGTTCCTCGGCGTGGCTGTCGCGCTCGGGTCGGTGGCCGCAGGTCGGGCAGATCATCAGGACTTCCGCGTGCGACTTCAGCTCGCGGACGGCGTCGAGGAGAGCGGGCTCGGCGTCCGGGGTGAAGCCGACGGGGCGGGCGAGCAGGACGGCCAGCACGTCGCGTACCTCGCTATGGTCCTCCTCGGCCACGCCCGCACGGAGTCGGCCGAGCAGGGCCTCCAGGCGGTGGTGGGGGATCGGCACGCGCGGTGCGCGCCGCACGCGGGTCTCGCCGAACATGTCGAGCACGGTCGTGATCGCGCTGGTCAGGGCAGGGGGAAAGTCGTCGTGCCACGTGGGAGCGGGCTGCGCGGGCGGGGTGGCGGCCGGGAATCCGGGGAACTCGAGGACGGCCGGCGCCGCGGTGTCGGCCGGGAGCGGCTGGTCGGCCTCCACGGCGGCGGCGATGGTGTCAATCTGCTGCTGCAGTTCGGTGGCGGCCGGAGAGGACTCGACCGACGGGCGGTTCAGGATCGTGTGGGCGGTGCGTAGTGCCTGGTCCAGCGTGGTGAGGTCGGTGACGGCCGGGTCGACGTCGAGCGCGGCGGCGATGGCGGCCTGGTCCTGGTCGGCGATCTCCGGGCCGAGGTCGGTCCAGTGTTCGGTCAGGTCACGGAGCGCGGTGCGCACCCGGCGCTGGTTCTTCTTCAGCCACTTCCGGCGCTTGCCGGACTTGCCCGCCGTGGGCCACATCTGCTGCGCGCGGCCACGGGTGACCCCGGCTGCGTCGCCGAGGTGGGCGTAGGAGGCTCCGGCGAACGCGGCGGCCTCGGCTTGCTCGACGCGCAGTTCGGCGAGGACGTCGGTGATCACCGATTCGAGCGGGTAAGTGGCCGCCAGCGCGGCGAGTTTCCGCTGTCGCTGCTGGTCAGCAGGGTCGCCCGGTCGGGCCTGGTCGTCCGTGGGCGTGGTGAGGGCGTCGACTGCTGCCCGGATGTGCTGTTCGATCGCGGCTCGCAGTTCGGCGGGCACCGCGATGTGGTGGTTCTCGGCTGATTCGGTGGTGAGCACGGCGGTCATCCCGGTCGGCCTCCTCCGTTCTCGGCGAGCGGGCGTCCAGCGGTGCTGGACATCCCGAATTACTCCACCACTATACTAGTATAGGACTATACAAGTCTAGAACTAGTCTCGTATAGTGGTGAACTACTAGGGTGGGGTTCATGCACGAACGGGAAGCGGGGGCGAACTGGTGACCAACGACGATCCGGTCGCTCCGCAGCCGGAGGAGGATCCGCTCCTGCAGCAGCTGCGCGAGCACGATCAGGCCCGCGCTACAGCCCAGGAGCAGCTCGACACCGCCACCGAACGACTGCGGGAGAAGATCGTGGCCGTCGACCGGGCGCGGCCGGATGAGTGGGGCTGGCGCCAGCAGCTCGTCGACACGGTGACGTCGTTGAGCCGGGCCAAGGTCTTCGAGGCCCTGGCCGTGGCGGACATGACCGACAAGATCGCCGACGCGCTTCGCGCCGCCGAGGTCGCGCCGGCGCTGGTCCGGATCGGCACCGGCACCGCGGGCCAGGTGCTGCTCGCGCTGAGCACCGATCGTCCGCACGACGATCCGGCCGTGCTCGCGGAGCGGATCCGGTCATGCCTGCTCGCCCGCGAGCTGGTGATCGTGCCCGCCTCGCAGCGCAAGCCGACCGGCTCCGCACAGGAACAGGACGAGGCACTGCCGTTGCTCGCCCAGCCGGGCACGGGGGTGGCGGTGATCAAGGCTCACCGCAGGACCAGATCCAGGGCCACCTGACGAACCCGGACGTGCGCCTCGAACCTCGGGGTGCACCGACTTCCACACCGAGGAGGTTGACCAGACGAACGACCGGTGACCGCACGACACCACGACTTGCGCCCTGGTGGGGCGGCTCGAACTTTCCCGGAACGCACCACCCCACCACGGCCTGTACCGACTCACGAAGGAGCCGTACCTGATGATTGTCCCCCTCGGGCGACCACTCGACCGCGCCGCGGCCATCGACACCTCCGCGCGGGGGTGCTGACCATGCCCAATGTGCCGCCCGGCGACGTCGATTCGATCAACGCCGCCCTGGATCGGCTGCGCACCGCGCCGCCCGACCAGAAGCAGGCCGCCCGCAACGCGGCACTCCAGCTCGGCGCCGCGACGGCGCGAGCCCTGCCGCCCGACGCCGACGTGAAGGCGTTCTGCACGGGCTTGGACACCGCGATCGGCGAGGCGTTCGCGAGCTGACCCGCGTCCCGCGCCACCTCACCGACCTGAAGCTGATCGACACGACGACTCGGAGAAACACATGGACACCGGCAAGTTCCTGGGCGCCATCGGGCTGATCCTCAGCCCGGTCGTGCTGCTGTTCGTGATCCTCGTCAACACCGGGGTCATCAAGTTCTGACCTCGGTCACCCGGATCGTGACGGGCGGCGTCCGCTGACGGCGGGCACCGCCCGTCGGCGTGTGCGGGGGCCGTCACCGCGATCGCGGGCCACGTCATGATGGAACCCGGCAGACGCGGAGCGAGGTGGGGGAGCGGCGTGGGCGAGGACGGACAGGACTGGCGAACGCTGGAGGACTTCCAGCGGCGGCTACGGCAGTTGCTGGAGGATTTCCCGGAGGACAGCCACTCCGAGGTTCACGGGGTGCTCGGCCTCGTGACCGCGATGGCGTTGCAGGTCCGTGTGCCCTGTGACCACTGCGGCAAGCTCACTCCGGCCGTCGACGGCGAACCCGGCTCGGGCCAGGTCGTCGACTTCGCCGCGGCGCAGCGCCGCCGCCAGCGGGCCGAAGTCCCGGACGACGCCCCGGTTCACCCGTTGCGGTAACGCCTCGGGCAGGCCGGACGACTTCCAGTCATCAGCACGTGGCCCGGCTCTTCACCGCGAAGGCCGGGCCGCTGTGCTGACAAGGCCGGTCGACGGGACGGAAGCCCCCCGACGCCCCGCCGGCCACCTCGGCCCCGCCTCGCCGACCACCCGGCCCGCGATTAGGCATATGCCTACTTTGTGAGTAGTAGGCCGTCTACCTCGTGGTTTACTGATCGAGTGCAGCAGTTCACGGTGCGGTGTCATCAGTGGCTCGCCGAGGCCTTGACGGCCCGCGTGGCCGCCGAGAAGGAACTCGAGGAGTTGTGGCGGGACGCGCAGCGGGCGATGATCCCCGAGTTCGCCACACCGGCCGAGGAGACCGCGCTCCACGAGGCGATCCAGGCCGAGTTCGATGAGCTGCGCAAAGCCGACCAGATGCTGAGCACCCGCTCGGCCCTGATCATTCCCGCGCTGAAGGCGGAACTCGAAGAACGCGGGTGGATGCGGCGCCGGTGGAAGCCGGTCCCGGCGGGCGCCCGGTCGCGGCGGGGCAGGCGCGTGGGAACACCTGACCAGCGCTTCACGCACCGGTTCGTCGTCCAACTGCCCGACAACCTCGGCGAACGCCTGGTGCGCGCCTGCTACAACTCGTCGAAGAAGTCGGTGGAGGGTCTGCAGGAGTGGCGGTTGGCGTTCGGCGACGGGCCGCGGGGCTCCCTGCACAAGGGCAAATTCTGGCTAGGGAGTGGCCCCAGCAGGACCGACCTGCGGCGCAAGGACGCGTTGCTGGCGGGGATCACGTATCCGCCCGATGTCCTGCGAGCCGCCGCACAGCGGGTGGTCGCCACGTCCGAGCCGGACTCCGCCACCCTGGCTGCCGACGAGCCGGCCTAGCCGGTTCCGGGTCGGCTTCACCGGCGGTGAGAAGCCGCAGGCCGCGCCCACCCGGCTCGCGATATGGCATATGCCTAATCGTCCATTAGTGGCGCTTGAGCTGCTGGTTTACTGTTGACCTCGTGCGCTATGGTCTCTGTATGTGGATGTCGGAGTCAGGCAGGGAGGCCCAGGGGTGACAGAGTTCTACGCGGGCTGGTGGGAGGTGCCGGCGCACCTGATGTCGGCGACGAACCTGGGCGAGCTGGAGTTCCCCCGCGTCGCCGAGTGCGAGCCGGTGGCGTGGGTGGACGCGGACGACTGGCGGGGGAAGAAGGACTCGGTCGCGCTGTTCGACGTGAACCTCTGCCCGCCGAGCAAGGCCTCGGCGGGGCAGCTCGTGGCCGCGGGGCGCAAGTCGTCGAAGCAGCGGGTGTGCGAGGACTGCGGTGCGCGGTGCCAGCGTCCGCTGCCCCGGCACAGCGAGACCGACCAGCGGCGGATGTGTCCGGCCTGCCGCCAGATCGCCCGGCTACGCGAGCGCCAGGCCGAGGTCGCCGAATTGCGCGAGCAGCATCGCGAGTGGGCGGCGAAGCTGCTCGCCGGAGAGTCCGGAGCCGTCGTGCAGGTCGATCTCGTCGTGCCGCCGCCCACGGATTCCGGTCGCAAGCGCCCGGCGACCGCCGCGCGGGTGCGCGCAGCCGATCTGACCGGCAGGCGGCTGCTCGACGTGACGCTGCGGCTGGTCGGGCCTCGGGCGAAGTGGGTTCCGGAGGAGGCGGTCCCCGCCGAGGAGGGCGTGCCGAAGGTGCACAAGGCCTTGCTCGGCAAGACGCTGATCCTGTGGGCCTCCACCGAGATGGAGGCGCTGCGTGAGGCGGCGCCGCACGAGACGTGGAGGCCGGAGGTGGCGAGCTGGCGGGTGAAGCCGGGCGAGCAGCCGCCGGAGCGGGCGGTGGTGGCAACCGTGCGCACCGCGGCCACCCAGTGGCGGGGGCAGCTCGACCCGCGCCACCGCAACCTGGTCGACTGCGTCGCACCGGGTTCGCCCGACCGGCTCGTCCTGCTGCTGCAGCGGATGGCCACACAGGACCCGCTGGAGCCGACCAGTCCGTAGAGGACAGTCGCGGTTGCTGTTTCCTCCTCGGTTTGGGAAACGGACAACGCCTTGTCCTGCAACGCTTCTCGCGTTGAACTGATCACCATGATGACCACTTCGGACACGGCACGCAGCGCGATCCACTCGGTGCCCGCCCCGGCCGCCGTCGCGGAACAGCGGCGGCCGGGGAGCTGCTCGCCCAGGCGGATCGTGCTGGCGGTGGACGGGGCGGTGGACGGGGCGGTGGCCGTCGAGGTCGAGTCGTACGGGCACCTGCACGGTGTGCCGGGCAGCTACGACCTGGTGGCCGATCTGCGCGACTTCATCCGCGACCCGCACGTCTCCCCGCAGATGCGGGAGTCCACCGGCCGCGAGCTCGACGTGCGGTTGCACGTCCTGACCACGCCGGGTGCCATGGCCCTGGTGGACCACCTGGTCGGCGCGGCGGTGGCGCTGCTGGCCAGCGCGCCGACACGGCCGGTGCGAATCGGTGTCTCGTGCGCCGGCGGAAGGCACCGCAGCGTCGCGGTCGCCGAGGCGATCGCCGAACGGATCCGCCTGGCCGGGCACGGCGTGCTGGTGACGCACCACCACATCGACGAGCCCGTCGTCCAGCGGGCCTCATGACCGCCGCGTGCTGCGGGAAACCCGTGCGCATCCCCGGATCCCCAGCACGACGACGAGCGGAGCATCCGGTGAGTCCGATCCGATCTCGTCCCGTCATCAAGCCTGGTCTCGACCGTCACTAGGGTGATTGGAGTAGTCGGCTTGTGACGGAAGGTGGACCGATCGACATGGGGCTCAACGTTTCCGCTCTGCACGCCCTGTCGATCGCCCGGATCGAGGAGATCACCGGCCTGAACGTCCAGCCTGGAGCGCAACGCGAAGGCTTGCTCGACGACGTCCGCGAGAAGGTCATCTGGACCCAGCACCGCGGCGGCTGGAACGAGCCGAGCCTGCGGGAGGACAGCATCGCCAACACGGCGAGCTATCTGGTCCCGCCGAAGCCGAGCCACCGGATGAGCGAGTTCACGCTGATCAAGTCG
>NZ_KB894431.1 GCF_000374445.1 Actinokineospora enzanensis DSM 44649
AACCCAGCCACCACGCGGGATCGCGCCGGTCTCTTCCCACCCGATCCCAGGAGGCCCCCAGGGCCGAGTGGGATCGGGTGGGAAGAGACCGGCTGAAGGCGATCCCGCCGCCGAGGCGAAGCCGAGGCCAACAAACACAACACATGCGGGCCCAGCCGGTAATCACCCCAACCGCACCGGCAAAGCCTCCAGCCCCCGAATAGTAGAACTATGCGCCCACCGCAACTCCTCAGGCTCAACAGCCAACGAAACCCCAGGGAACCGAGCCAACAGCGCCCGAAGCGCCACTTCCCCTTCCATTCGAGCCAACGGCGCCCCCACGCAATAATGCACCCCATGCCCAAACGCGATATGCCCAGAAGTATCCCGAGTGACATCAATCCGATCCGGATCCGGAAACTTCCCCGGATCCCGATTGGCCGCACACAACGGCGCCAACACCAGATCCCCAGCCGGAATAGTCATACCCGCCAGCTCGATCGGCGCGGTGGTATGCCGAACAGTAGGCACATTAACCGGCCCCTCAAACCGCAAAAACTCCTCAATAGCCCCAGGCATCAACCCGGGATCAGCCACCAACTTGGCCTGCTGATCCGGCTGCTGCATCAAAGCAAGCATCCCACTGGCGATCAAGTTCACCGTAGTCTCATGCCCGGCAAGCAACAACAAAAACGTCATGGAAACCAGCTCCCGGTCATTCAACCGGTCCCCACCCTCATGCGCCTCGATCAACGAGGTCATCAAATCCTCACCAGGCTCCGCCCGCTTCGCCGCGACCAGGCTGGTCATATACTTTCCCATATTCGCCCGAGCCTCGGCAATAACGGCAGGCGGACTGGCAGACAGAATCGTCGACCCCCAGTCCCGAAATGCCTCACGATCGGCCGACGGAACCCCGAGCAGCTCACAGATCACCGTGATCGGCAACGGAAAGGCATAGTCGGCGATCAGATCGACCGTCCCATCCCCAGCCGCCGCGCGCTCGGCCAACCCATCGAGCAGACCCGCCGCAATACCTGCGGTCCGCGGCCGCAAGTGAGTGATGCCGCGTGCGGTGAACGCCTTCGTCACCAGCTTGCGCAGCCGGGTGTGCGCGGGCGGGTCGGAGTTGAGCATGTGCGAGGACAACGCGGCATCGAACCGCACCGGCGGCTTGTCCGGGTCGCGGTGCCGCTCGAACGCTTCGTGCCCGGCGCCCACGTCGTTGCTCAACCGCCCGTCGGCGAGCGCGGCGCGGACGTCGGCGTAGTGCGTCACCATCCAGGCGTGCGTGCCCTGCGGCAGGCTCACCCGCTGGATCCGGCCCGCGTCCCGCAGTGCCGTGTAGGTGGCGTAGGGGTCCTGGAAGAACTGCTCGTCCAGCCGGACCGGACACTGAGATCCGCTCGGACTGTCCACAGTGGTCGATGTGGCCTGACTGATCACGGCGTCCGGTACGGACATGGTCTCCCCCGGGAGGCGTCGAGTGGACCGCGGTCGCGGCGACCGTAACCAGCACCGCCCGAAACCTCCCAATGAGACCCAGGTCACGAATGACCGCCTACGGTCGACCATGCCTTAGGATCGCCCGTCCCCGACCGCGGCCACGGAAATATGCCGCCTGACCAGCAGTGGGTTGCCCTGTGTTCGCCGCACCGGCGTGGACATCGTGTGCGGGGAAGCGCCTCGACGCCGTCCTAGGGGGCACGGCGATAGGGGTATCCGATTGATCGGTGAGATGTGCTCAACGCCGGGCCTCGGTCAGGCGACACCCGGAATCCGCACCCGCCCGGCTGCCCGGATCTCACCGAACGCGGTGGCCGGAACCGGCCGGGTGTCGCCCGGCGGCACGGTCCGTGATCGGGTATGTCGAGTCCTGCTCACCAACGACGACCCGGTGGCTCTCGCCCGCGACTTCGAGTACCTGCGCACGGAATACGAGCCTTGTCGCTGTCGAACCTGAGAGGCTGGTCCGGTATCGGGTGGCCGCGGGTCGATCCCCGCTCCGCGGCCACCGGCCCCACGTCAGCTCACTCGGAGACCTTCTCCGGCTCCGGCTTCTCCTCGTGCGCGCCCATCCGCTTGCGCACGACCAGGGTCACCACCACACCCACGATGACGGCCAGGGCCAGGCCCGCCCAGGAGAAGCGGGACAGCCACTTCTCCGCGACGACGCCCAGGTAGTAGACCAGGGCCGTGGTGCCGCCCGCCCAGACGATGCCGCCGAGGGCGTTGGCGGTGAAGAAGCGGCCGTAGCTCATGTGCAGGGAACCGGCCAGTGGGCCGGACAGGATGCGCAGCAGTGCGATGAACCGGCCGAAGAACACCGCCCACATGCCGCGTCGGGCGAAGAGGGAGCGGGCCTTCTCGATGTGCGCGGGGCCGAAATGCTTGGGGAACTTGCGCCCGGCCCAGGCGAACAGCCGGGGGCCGCCCTTGCGGCCGATCGCGTACCCGATGCTGTCGCCCACGATCGCGCCCACCGTGGCGCACACGCCCACCCAGACGGGGTTGAGCTCGTGGTGCTGTGAGGCCATCAGGGCGGCGCTGACCAGCACGATCTCCCCGGGCAGCGGGATGCCGAGGCTCTCCACCCCGATGACCAGCCCGACGATCAGGTAGATCGCCAGCGGGGGGATGGCGTTGAGAATCTCATCGACTGACACAGGGGGCATCTTTCCTTGTCGGCGTTCCCGTCCGCAGGTATACCCCGATGTTTCCGTTTTGCCCTTTTAATCCTGTTGGCCGAGTCGCCACCGAGAACCGACCGGGCACGTCCGAACGCTCCTCGGTGGACATGAAGGCCGCCGGGACGTGCGCGGCGTCGGGGTCGGGGCGGTGGAGTGGGAATCGCCAGGTGCTCGGCGACCAGCGGCGATCGGACGCGGGGTTGGACACTCTCCGCAACGGAGATGCAACGGTCTTCTGGCAAAAGCGCGAACGTGTGTCACCCAGAAGAGTGGCATGTAGTGCCGGCGGGCCCGGTTGGGGCTAGAACTGACGACGTGGTTCGAAGGACCCGGGTGCGGACCACGGAGCCGGAGGTGCGGGCGACGTTGTCGGCCCCGGGACGGGGCTTGGAGCCCACAGGTGCTGATTCCGGGGCGGGTAGACTCCGCGGCGCGCGGGCGGTCGTGTCGCGGAGTCCCCATCCCCCTTCGAACCACGTGTCGGGGAAACCGGCCGCACGTCGTCGAGTCGAAGTTGGAGAGATGAACCGGAGCCTGCCGAGCCGAGGTTGTCAGCACAGTCCAGGAAACACCGTCCGGTGAGCGTCGACGAGGATTCGGAGTTCCGCCCCGGCCACAGTGCCGACCGGCTGCCCAGGTGGACAGCCGGACAGGTCGCCGGACGACTGGGAATCACCGAGTCGACCCTGCGCTCCTGGCACCGGCGGTACGGGTTGGAGCCCTACACGGCCCGGCAGGGCGGGCAGCGGCGTTACGGTCCGGACGACGTGGTGCGGCTGGCGCGGATGTGCGAGCTGGTCAACAGCGGCATGCGCCCCGCGGCCGCCGCCGGTCTGCTCAACGGGGCCGCCCCGCTGCGCAACACCCAGGACGCGGTGATCACCGCCGCCCGCAGGCTGGACACCGCGACCTGTTCGGACCTGCTGATCCAGTCCGTGCACCGGTGGGGTGTCATGCGGACCTGGGAACGGGTGTGCCGTCCGTCCCTGGTCATGGTCGAGCGGGCCCAGCGCCGCGACCCGGACTGTGTGGACAACGAGCACGCCCTGTCCTGGTCGATGACCGTCGCGTTGCACCGGGTACACCGGCCGTTGCGCGAGGCCTCGATCCTGCTCGCCTGCGCGCCGGGGGAGCAGCACTCGCTCCCCGTCGACGCGCTGGCGGCGGCGCTGGCCGAGCGCGACATCGCCGCCCGGGTGCTGGGCGCGGCCATGCCAACGCCCGCGCTGGTGCGGGCGGTCACCACGACCACCCCCGAGTCGGTGCTGCTGTGGTCGCACCGGACCGAACCGGCCCACCACGACGCCGCGACCACCATCGCCGGACTGGGCCCGCGGCTGATCGTCGCGGGGCCGGGCTGGCGGAGCACGCCCGTCCACTGGGAACAGCCGAAGTCACTGTCCACCGCGGTCGCGATGCTGAGCGAACCCCGATCCGACGACTGAGGCGCGGGCCCGCGTCAGCGGCGGCGACCGAGCACGATCACCGCCGCGGCGCAGGCCAACGCCCCACCCAGACACGTGAACAACAACGGATTGAGCCACCAGGGCATCTGCGCGTACGTGGTGCCGTCGGCGTACACGCACGTGGCCTGAGGTGGCAGCAGGCTCCACCGCAGTTCCTTGAACCCGGGATCGGCGAGGCCGGTCGACTGCTTCAGGCACTCCTCGTCGATCTCGCTCAACGTCACGATGATGAACCTCACCACGTACGACAGCATCCCGATCGACAACAGCACGTATCCGGCCACCCCGAGCAGGATCTCTGTCACCCGCAGCCGGGAACGTTCCACCATCCGAGCCTCACCTTCCCCCGTGCGGCCCAGCGAGTCCGGAACGCCGGTCCTGCACCGGCGACGGGATTCGGCGTGGGCGGCGTGATGATCCTGTCGAACCCAGGAGTCTCCATGCGCAAGCGCGTACCGCAGGCGGACGCGGTCCGGGGCCGCCACCGAAGGCCTTGGTGGCAGCCCCGGCCCGGCTGGACCTCAGTCGAACGCCCGCGCTATCAACGCCTTCTGCTCCACCTCGTGCACCTTGGACGAGCCCGCCGAGGGGGCCGCCATCGGACGCCGGGCCACGACCTCCAGCCGGGCGAGGACCTCCGGGAACTTCCGGGGCAGGTTGAGGCCGAAGAACGGCCACGCACCCTGGTTCTCCGGTTCCTCCTGCACCCACGCGATCCGATCGGCCCGGTTGTACCGCGCCAGGGCCGCGAGCAGTTTCCGCTTCGGCAGCGGGTAATACTGTTCGATCCGCACTATCGCCACATCGTCGATCCCCCGGGCGGCGCGCTCGGCGACCAGCTCCCAGTACAGCTTGCCCGAGGTCAACAGCACCTTACGAATCCGATCGGGCGTGGCAGTCGTGTCGTCGATGACCGACAGGAAGCGGGTTCGGTCGGTGAAGTCCGCCACCGGCGACGTCGCCGCCTTGTTCCGCAGCATCGACTTGGGCGTGAACACGACCAACGGCCGCTGGATCCCGTCCAGGGCGTGCCGCCGCAGCAGGTGGAAGTGGTTCGCCGGGGTCGACGGGACCGCGACGGTCATCGAACCCTCCGCGCACAGCTGCAGAAAGCGCTCGATGCGGCCCGACGTGTGGTCCGGGCCCTGGCCCTCGTGGCCGTGCGGGAGCAGCAGCACGACGTCGGAGCGCTGCCCCCATTTGGCCTCACCCGAGGAGATGTACTCGTCGATGACGGTCTGCGCGCCGTTCACGAAGTCGCCGAACTGCGCCTCCCACAGCACCAGCGACTCGGGGTTGGCCACCGAGTAGCCGTACTCGAAGCCGACCGCCGCGTACTCCGACAGCGCCGAGTCGTAGATCATCACGCGGCCCTGGCCGTCCGCCAGGTTCTGCAGCGGGGCGTACTCCTGGCCGTTCGCCCGGTCGATCAGCACGGCGTGCCGCTGGGTGAAGGTGCCGCGCCGGGAGTCCTGACCGGACAGTCGCACCAGGCGCCCCTCCATGGCCAGCGACCCGAAGGCCAGCAGCTCGCCGAAAGCCCAGTCTATCTCGCCCTCGCGCGACATCCGGTGCCGCCGTTGCATGACCGGCAGCACCCGGGGATGCGGGGTGAAGCCCTCGGGGACGTCCACGAACGCGTCGCCGATGCGCTCCACGACCTCGCGCGGCACGCCGGTGGCCAGTTTGGTCGGGACCTGCTGCTCTTCCTCGACCGACGGGCTCGGCGAGATCGGGTGCTGCTCCAGCTCGCGGACCTCGTTGAACACGTGCTCCAGCCTGCTGGAGAAGTCGCGCAGCGCGGCCTCGGCCTCGTCCTCGGACAGGTCACCGCGGTCGATCAGCGACTCGGTGTAGGTCTTGCGGACCGACCGCTTCGCGTCGATGACGTCGTACATCGCGGGCTGGGTCATGGACGGGTCGTCGCCCTCGTTGTGGCCGCGGCGGCGGTAGCAGACCAGGTCGATCACGACGTCCTTGTCGAACGCCTGGCGGTAGTCCACGGCCAGCTCGGCCACCCAGTGCGCGGCCTCCGGGTCGTCGCCGTTGAGGTGGAAGACGGGTGCGCCGATCATCTTCGCCACGTCGGTGGCGTACTGGCCGGAGCGCGAGTGCTCGGGCGCGGTGGTGAAGCCGACCTGGTTGTTGACCACGACGTGCACGGTGCCGCCGGTCCGATAACCGCGCAGCAGCGCCAGGTTCAGCGTCTCCGCCACGACGCCCTGGCCCGCGAACGCCGCGTCGCCGTGCAGCAGGACCGGCAGCACGGTGAAGCCGCCGGTGTCGCTGTCGCCCTTGTCGAGCAGGTCCTGCTTGGCCCGGACGATGCCCTCCAGCACCGGGTCCACGGTCTCCAGGTGCGACGGGTTCGCGGTCAGCGAGACCCGCGTCTCGCCGTCGCCGAACATGCGGAAGTACTTGCCCTCGGCGCCGAGGTGGTACTTCACGTCGCCGGAGCCGTGCGCCTGGCCCGGGTCCAGGTTGCCCTCGAACTCGCGGAAGATCTGGGAGATCGGCTTGCCGACGATGTTGGCCAGCACGTTCAGCCGACCGCGGTGCGGCATGCCGATGACGACCTCGTCCAGTTCGTACGCCGCCGCCTTGTCCAGCACGGTGTCCAGTAGCGGCACCAGGGTCTCGGCGCCCTCCAACGAGAACCGGCGCTGGCCGACGTACTTGGTCTGCAGGAACGTCTCGAACGCCTCCGCGGCGTTCAGCTTGGACAGGATGTACTTCTGCACCGCCGGGTCGGGCTTGGCGTGCGGGACCTCCACGCGCTCCTGGATCCAGCGGCGTTCCTGCGGGTCGAGGATGTGGGTGTACTCGACGCCGACGGTGCGGCAGTAGGCGTCGCGCAGCACGCCGAGGATCTCGCGCAGCTTCATCCGCTCGCGGCTGGAGAACCCGCCGACGGCGAACTCGCGGTCGAGGTCCCAGAGCGTCAGGCCGTGGCTGAGGACGTCGAGGTCGGCGTGGCCGCGCTGGCGGTGGTCGAGCGGGTCGGTGTCGGCCATCAGGTGTCCGCGCATCCGGAAGGCCTCGATCAGCTCCATCACCCTGGCGGTCTTGTCGACCGGGCCATCGGGGATGTCGGCGACCCAGCGGATCGGCTGGTAGGGCAGCCGCAGGCTGGCGAAGACGTCGTCGTAGAAGCCGTCCCCGCCGAGTAGCAGCTCATGGATGCGCTTGAGGTACTCGCCCGACTCGGCGCCCTGGACGATCCGGTGGTCGTAGGTCGAGGTGAGCGTCATGATCCTGGAGACGGCCAGGTCGGCCAGCGTCTTCTCGCTGGTGCCCTCGAAGTGCGCCGGGTACTGCATGGCGCCGACGCCGATGATCGCGCCCTGGCCTGCGGAGAGCCGGGGGACCGAGTGGTTGGTGCCGATGCCGCCGGGGTTGGTCAGCGAGATCGTGGTGCCCGCGAAGTCGTCCGCGGTGAGCGTGCCCGTCCTGGCCCGGCCGATGATCTCCTCGTAGGCCTGCCAGAACCGCAGGAAGCTCAGGTCCTCGACGGCCTTGATGGAGGCGACGACCAGGGTGCGGGCGCCGTCGCGGCCCTTGAGGTCGATCGCGAGACCCAGGTTGACGTGCTCCGGGGTGACCGCGAACGGCTTCCCGTCGACCAGCCGGTAGTGCCGGTTCAGGTTCGGGAAGTCCTTCAGCGCGCGCACCATGGCGTAGCCGATGAGGTGCGTGAAGGAGATCTTGCCCGCGCGGGTGCGCTTGAGATGGTTGTTGATGACGATACGGTTGTCGGCCATCAGCTTGGCCGGGACCGCGCGCACGCTGGTGGCGGTCGGCACCGACAACGAGGCGTCCATGTTCTTCGCGATCGCGGCGGCGGCACCGCGTAACTGCTTGGACTCGGCGGCGTTCTCGATCCTGGTCGGGGCCGGGGCCGGGGCCGGGGCCGGGGCCGGGGTCGAGCCGTTCCGGGTCGGTGGGGAGCCGTTTCCGCTTGGCCTGTCCGGCCGGTATTCGGCGAAGAACTCGTGCCAGGCGGCGTTCACCGACTTGGGATCTGCCAGGTACTGCTCGTACATCTCCTCGACGAGCCACTCATTGACACCGAACTGCGCTGCGGGATTGCTGCTGGCCACGGCTGGCGTTCGCCTCTATCCATCCTCGATCCGACACCATGCGCTTGCTCGTCGCCAGGCTAGCCCTGCCGCAGTGTGCGAGGGCGGACAACCCGCGAGGTCGTACGCGGTGTGTTACTCGGTGGCCGATGTCCGGTTCGCGGCGGCGGCGGCCGCTGCCAAGGCGATCGCGAACAACACATAGGAAGCGAGCAGCCCACTGGAGCCGTCGGAGCTGAGGGTGCCGCCGATCGCGCGTCCCAGGAGTTGGCCGGTGCACTCGGCCGTGATGACCGCGGTGGCCAGTTCCGCCGCGGTGAAACCGCTCGTGCCCGCGGTCGTCGCCCTGATGTACAGCCCCGGATACGCCAGCCCGACACCGATCCCGCCCACCGCCCAGGCGGTGGCCACTACTGCGAATGGCCCAGCGAAGGCCAGTTCGGTTGCCAGTGCAGCGGTTCCGAGCGCGGCAATGCCGAGTCCGATGGTGGGGAAGCATTGTGGTCTGGTGAACCGGGTGGTCAGGAGACTGGTGACACCCCAGGCCAGCGGGGCGGCGCCGAGGACGATGGCCGCCTGTCCGAGGCTGACGTGCAGGCCGGTGGTCAACAGCACGGTGATCAGGCTGTCCGCGCCGAAGTAGCCGACCGCGAACAACACCATCGCGCCGAGCGCGGCGGGAGTCCCCGGCCTGAGGCGCGCGGTTCCCGCGGGCAGGATCGTCACCATTCCGACTGTGGCGACTGCGGCGCCGATGATCGCGAGCGGCCACCAACCCGTGCTCAACACGACGCCTGCTGCGCCCAAGGGGATCAGCAATGTCCGCGCCACCGGACGTTGTGCTGCCTGGTCGGGTTTATCGTCACGGACCGCGCGCACCACGAGTAACCGTCCGAAGAGGACGAACGGGATCGGGACGAGCAGGGTCCAGCGCCAGCCCACGAGGTGTTCGAGGCCCAGGGTGGCGGCGGGGCCGACCAACGCGGGCGCGATCCACATCGCCGAGGACGCGGCGACCACGCGGACGCGCAGCCGTTCGTCGAGATGCCGGATCGCGGTGCTGATACCGAACACGGCCAGCAAGCCGCCTGCGAGCCCGTTGGCGAACTGTCCCACCGCGAAAACCCACGCCGTCCGGGCGGTGGCGGCCAGGATGAGACCGCCGACGTAGGCAGGCATGCCGACAGCCAGTGTGCTTCGCGTACCCAGGCGGCCGAGAACCCGGCTCGACAGCGGCAATGCGACGAACAACCCCAGTGTCGAACCGGCGATCAGCAGCGCGAGCCGGTCGGTTGCGTCCAGGTCGGTGGCGACAATGGGCAGCAGGGTGGAGGCGACGAAACCGGTGACGGCGGCGGCGAACTCAAGCGCCACGATTCCCGCCGCGAGGAGGACGGTGCTCGTGGTGCGGGTTTCGCTCATGTGTAGAGCTCTCGGTCGTACCGGTTTATCTGCACCCACACGCCATCCGGGTCCTGGACCCGCAGGTAGTGCCCGAACCTCTCGTCCATGATCTCCGACGGCTCGAACCCGGCCACCCGCAGCCGCTCGACGACGTTTTCCAGGGGTTCGTCGGCCTCGAAAGCCAGCTCGCACCGCCCCACGTCCTCGGCGGGCCCGCGATGGATGGCGAGCATGCCACTGTCGGCGGGCATCTCGACCCACCCGCCAGGCCGCGACGCGGGCCCGACCCGCAGGCCGACCGCCTGGTAGAACCGCGTCGACGCGGCGACATCCGAGCTGTAGCGAATCGGCATCACGCGCATCACGGTCGCTCCTTGTCGGTGACGTGCCCCTGCCGCAGGAAACTCTCCAGCGCCCGCTCGACGAACGCCGACAACGACTCGTCCGCGTCGACGGACGCGTGCTTCACCCGCCGGATGAGGTCTCCCGGCAGATAGACGCTGAACTGCCGCTTGTCGGCTTGAGGCATGCCCGCATGCTAGCATGTGAGCACAGCGCCGCCCGGCGAGTGCCGATTCCGACCGTTGTGACCTGCGCGTTCAGTGATCGCGGCGCAATGAGGCACTGATCGTGTCGCGGAGGGCGTCCGCGAGGTCGCCACCGGTGACGCCGAGCCCGGTGCGGCATACCGACTCGTCCACGTACAGCTCGGACATCAACAGACCCGGTACCCGGGCAGGCGTCAGGCCGGACTCGCGCCCGGTCAGCCGGTGCCACAGCCCGACACCGCGTATCCCCGCGTGCACCACCACTCGCGGCAGCCGATACACCCGCACCGGCTCGCGCCTACCCGCCGCGACGGCCAGCCGCGCGACCAGCTCCCGCCAGGTGAGGTTCGCGTCCGCCACCGGGAAGGCGCCGTCCGCGGCCCGCTCGACCGCGCCTGCCGCGGCCTGCCCGACGGTCACCGCCGACGTCACCGCCGTACCGCCGGTCAACGACACCAACGGCAGCCGCGACCGCAACCACGGCACCGCGGGCGCCCACAGCGGGCGCCGCCCCTCGGCCGACCCGAACACCAGCGGTATCTCCAGCACCGCCACGGTCATCCCATCGCCGGAATGCTCCGTCGCCAGCTCGATCTGCCCCAGCCGACTCCGCACGTACGGATGGTGCTCGGCCAGACCCCAACCCGGATGAGCCCTGTGCAGCGCGGTGAAATACGAGCCGAACACCACCACGCGCCCGCATCGAGCCTCCCGCGCCGCGTCCAGCATCCGGCGCAACGCCGCCACATTGGCGTCATGGAAGAATCGCTCCGCCGGAGCCCGCGGCACATGCCGGTCGTCGGCCCCCGTGGCCCACACCACCCCGTCGAAACCGTGCAGCGTCGAGGTCCACTCACTCTCGGAGAGCCGCTGAACGTCCCCCAGAACCGACGCGTCCCCCTGCCGCGCCAACGTGCTGACCTCGTGCCCGCGACTCTTCAACTCCGCGGAAGTGTGCTGCCCGAGCAGACCGGTGCCGCCGACAACCAGAACACGCATCGTCACCCGCCCACCATCACAGAACCCACACCCCAGGGCAACGGATGTCACCACATCCCGCGCGTGGCCGTGGTAGTGGTGGTGGCACTGGTTCTCGGGGACGGATCAAGGGGGAGATATGACGCTGGTCGTGTCGAGATTCGAGCCCGCGGCGGCCGCTGATGCCGTGCTGCGCGGGTATTACGAGGTGATGAGAGCCAGCCAGGCGAGAGACCGCGTGGACGAGCCGCGCCTCACCTACGAGAACTGCGTCGGGCGGCTGAGAACCCCGTTCGCGGGGCTCGGACCGGTGGCGCATTGGATCGCGACCGCCGAAGGCGAGATCGTCGGCCTGGCGACCGTGTATCTCATGGAAGGCCCGCAAAACGGACAGCTCGCCGTCACCGACATCCAAGTGCACCCGCGCCACCGGCGAAAGGGCGTGGGGACGGAGGTGTTGCGGACTCTTCTGCCCTGGTTACGGGAGAACGGACGCACTGTCGTCGAATACTGGCAGGTCACGAAGAACGGCGACGGCGAACACTGGGCGCGCGGACTGGGCATGCGCACCACCTACCACAACCGTTTGCAGGCGCTCTCGCTCGCCGAACACGACCCGAAGCGGTGGCGGCCGGACACCCCTCGTGGATACCGTCTCGTCCAGTGGGATGACGCCGCGCCGGACGAGTTGCTGGAGTCGTATGTCCGTGTACACCGGGCGATGCGGGACGCGCCCCACGAGGGGATGGCGTACCAGGCTCCGGAATGGACAGTCGAGGGCATCCGTGCCAGGGAGGCGGAGTTCCGGGAAAGCGGTGTACGACAACGAGTCGTCGTCGCCGTGCACGAGCGGACGGGCGAGGTCGCCGGGTTCACCGAACTGGAGCAGCACCCGCACCGGCCCCGCTGGGGCTATCAGCGTGACACCGGCGTCCTGTCCGCCCACCGGGGCCACGGACTGGGATACGTCGTCAAGTCGCGCATGCTCACCTGGCTGCTGGCCGATGTCCCGGACCTGGAACTCGTCTTCACCGGGTCCAACGCGGGCAACACGCACATGCTCCGGGTCAACGCCGAACTGGGCTACACGGTCACCCGCGAGATGATCGCGGTCAACCAGGACATCGACGCCTTGGCGGTGGCTCTGGGGCGCACCGAGAACGACTCGATCGGAAGTCCGTCGTGAACCCGAGTCCGGGCACTCTGGAACGAGTGCCCGGACTCGGTGAGGCCATGGTTCAGCGGAATCCCAGGGACACGACCGGCGATTGCGCCTGGGGAGCCGGATCCGGTTCACAGGACGTGTCATGGTCCGGGAGTGTTCCCGTGGCCAGGTACAGGTTCACCGCGGTGATCCCGCACGACGGCGCCGTCGGGTTGTACACCCCGTGGTTGCCCGCGTCGACGGTCACCAACCGGGCGCGGTGGCCGAGGGAGTGGCGCATGTCCAACGCGCCCTCGTACGGTGTGGCGGGGTCCCGCAGGTTCTGCACCATCAGGATGTTCTCCGGACCGTGGTCATGGATCGATACCGAGCGCTCCCGAGGATCCGGCCAGAACGCGCACGCCCGGATGTTGGCGCCCATACCGCCCAGGATCGGATAACGGGCGCGATCCTCCCGCGCCGCCCGCCGATACCGGTCCACATCATGCGAGGACCGAGCGTCGCCACAGGCCACCGCCGTCTGTACGGCGGCCGCGTTGTCCGGGGGAATGCCCGGGATGTCCACCGGGGGGAACACCATCGGTGGCGGACCCTCGCCCGCGAGGAAGTGCCAGATCCCCGCGAACGACGGGAAGGCGGCCGTGTAGTACGAGGCCGCGAAGTAGATGGCCCGGAACGTGTTCCCGTCCACCAGCGCGAAGTCCGGGATCTCGACCGGTTTCCGGTCCAGCCGCTCAGCCAGCGCGAACATGTTGGCGCGCACCTGTTCCGGCGTCGTACCCAGGCTCGGGTCGTGCGCGATGGACCACGCGGCGAAGTCGGCGAACCGGACCTCGGTCGCCTTGTCCGCCATCCGCCATTCCCCCTGCCAGACCGAGTGCGGCCCGACAGCCGAGTCGAGGATGACGCGGTCGGTCCGGTCGGGGAACAACGACGTGTACACCGCGCCGAGATAGCTGCCGTAGGAAGCGCTGTTGTAGGAGATCTTGCGTTCCCCGAGCGCGGCGCGGACGCGGTCCAGGTCGCGGGCCGTGTTCGCCGTGGTGATGTAGGGGAGTTCGCGGCCGCCGTTGGCGAGGCAGTCCTGGGCGAGACCGCGGGCGAAGGCGATGTTGTCGTCGATGGAACCATCGGCGGCCGGGAATGGCTGGAGCTTGGCCCGAGGAACCTGCGCGGCGGTACGACCGCACGTGATCGGTGAACTGTAGGCGACGCCGCGTGGATCGAAGCCGACCAGGTCATAGCGGTCGAGCACGTCGGGCGGATAGATCTGGGCGTAGAAGCTTGGCAGATTCAGACCGGCGATACCGGGATCGCCCGCGTTGTGCACCAGGATTCCGCGCCGCAGGTCGGGTTTCGCGGTCGATAGTCGGGATACCGCGATCTGGATGGTGGGGCCGTGCGGATCGGAGTAATCGAGCGGCACGGTGATCCGAGTGCACCGCAGGCGTGGGTCGATGGGGTTGCCGTAGGGATCGGGTGGACATTCGGTCCACATCGGCGGTGGGGGGCCGGGAGCGGCCTGTGCGGGGACGGAGGTGACCAGACTCGCCAACACCACCGCGCCGAGCAGGACCGGGAGTGATCGTCGCACCGTTCGACGGTAGGGCGGCGCGCGCACCCCGTCATCCACCCGGGAGCGGCATACCCATACCCCGCACGTCCACGTACGGACGGTGTGGACCGTCCCGGGGTACTGCCGTTCAGCCGTTCGAACGGTCCGCGGCACCCGACAGCGCGACCGGGTCGCGAGGTTTCTCCTCCATGGTCGTTTGGTGAGGTTTTCGGCCGACCCGACCCGAGAAGTAGCGAGCACACGGTCCGAACGGGCAATGCCGGGGGAGCGAAAGGGGCATGGTCACTCGAACCATTTCTTGGACAGTGCCATGCTACCCCCGTTCGCGCCTTTCGCGACCGAAACCTTGCCTGAAACGAAGGCGGAATCGAATTCTGTTGGCGACGAGCGAAATCATTGCAGTCGAATGGGGAGGTTCGCGTATGAGAAGCAGGTTTATCTGTTCCCTCGCGGTGGCGGGGGTGACGTTGTCGGCCGTGCCCGAGGTCGGCGTGCCCGCGCTCGCCGCCGGGCAGGACCCGGTCACCGTCCAGGTCGTCGCGCACCAGGATGACGACATCCTGTTCATGAACCCCGATCTGCAGAACTCGATCCGCCTGGGCAGGCCGGTGAAGACCATCTTCGTCACCGCGGGCGAGAACACCCACGCCCCCGGCGACGAGGGCCCGCTGCCGAGCCGCGACACCTGCAAGACCGGCGCCGACCTGGTCCGGGAGGAGTACGCCTACTGCAGGCAGCGGGGCGCCATGGCCGGGTACGCGCTGATGGCCGGTCTACCCGACGACTGGGACCACGACGCGCTGTCGGTCGACACCGGCGAGGGCGCGGTCGTCGTCGACGAGTACACCCTGCGCGGCCGGTCCGACCTGGCGCTGGTGTTCCTCGACCTGCCGGAGAACGCCGACGCGAACCCGGACGTCGCTCCGCAGGGCCGGGGGAGCCTGGTCCACCTGTGGGCGCGCACCGGCACCGCGAACACCGTGCTGACCTGGGGCACCCTGGCGGGCCGCTACACCTACGACCACGACCGGCTCGTGGACGTGCTGCGCGGCCTGTTCGACCACTACCGTCCGACCGTCATCCGGGCGCAGGACCCGGAGCCCGACCCCAGGTACTCCGGCGACCACGACGACCACGTCCACGCCGCCCGGTTCGCCGCCGAGGCTGCCGGGGCGTACACCGACGGCACCGGCCAGGCCGTCGACCTGGTCGACTACCGCGACTACAACCTCTCCGACGCGCAGCAGAACGTGACCGGTCTGCCCGACCTGCACGACGGCGGCCGCGACCAGAAGGCGGCCACCTACCTCGCCTATGACGGCTGGGACACCCACACCTCCGCCGACAGTCCGACCTACCTGGGCTGGACCAGGCGCATGTACCACCGGTACCCGACGGGCACCACCTGGGTCGGGGCGAACGCCGACGGCAGGTTGGCGGCGTTCGCGGTGCTCAGCGGCCACCTGGTCGCCTGGCGGCAGGGAACGGACGGCGAGTTCGGCCGGGGCGAGGTGCTGACCACCCCGTGGCGGCTGCTGCCCGGCCTGACCGTCGGCCGCAACGCCGACCACCGGCTCCAGGTGCTCGCCCGCCGCGCCGACACCCACGAGATCGTGACCACCTGGCAGGTCGAGGTGAACGGCGGCTTCTCCGGCGAGTGGGCGTCGCTGGGCAATCCGAACGCCGGGACCGGCAACGAGGCCCAGGTCGGCGCCCCGGTCGCGGTGCTCGGCCCCGACGGGTTGCAGCGCGTCGCGGTGAAGAACGGCGACGGCGGGATCAGTGTCCTGACCCAGCAGGAGGCCGATGGCGCGTGGGGCACCGACTGGACCGACATCGGCGCAGGCACGGGCGTGCAGGACCCGGTGGCGCTCGCGGTCGACCGGACCGACGGCGTCAACGTGTTCGCCTACTCCATCGACGACGGCGTCGGCTCCATCCGGCACTGGCGCGCCGCGCCGGGGGAGGGCTACACCGCGCAGCCGCAGCTGGCCGGGTACGAACCGGCGGGACCGCCCGCCGTGGCGCACAGCAAGGACGGCAGGCTCGACGTGTTCTACCGGCTGGCCACCAACTCCACCAACGACTTCGCGGGCCTCGTCGGCCACACCTGGCAGCGCTCGGACGGGTCGTTCAGTCCGACCGGCGAGCAGGTCGGCGGCCACGGCGGCGTCGGCGCGGTCGCGGTGGGCGACGCACCCGGGCCGTGGTCGGGTTCCACCCCGGTCGCGGACGCGCGCATCCTGGTATTCGCCGGGAACGCGGGCACCGGCCAGAGCACGACCCGGCAGACCGGCCCCGACGCGGGCTACTCGACCTTGTGGACCGACGTCGGCGCGGTGCACGTCGACCAGCCCGCGGCCGCCGTCGACCGCGACGGCTGCGTGTTCTCCTTCGCGCTCACCGATTCCGGCTCCCTGGTCGTACGCAACCAGACCCGGTGCAGCGGCGGCGCGGCGTTGGACCGTACCCGCGAGATCGACGGCCCCTGACCGGCTTGGGAAAACCTGGGGATGCGTGGTCCCCGGACGAAACGCGGTGACGCGTGCTCACTGTCAGTCCGATGTGGAGGTTTGTTCATGCGAAGTAGGCTCATCTGCGCGCTCGCGGCGGTGGGGGTGACGTTGTCGGCCGCGCTCGTGGTGGGGGGACCCGCCCCCGCGCTGGCGGCCGGGCAGGCCCCGGTGATCGTCCACGTCGTCGCGCACCAGGACGACGACATCCTGTTCATGAACCCCGATCTGCAGAACTCGATCCGGACGGGGCGACCGGTCAAGACCATCTTCGTCACCGCCGGGGAGAACGACAACAACCCCGATGCCTGGGGGCCGCAGCCCCAACGCGCCGAGTGCAAGGGCACACGGCAGGCCCGGGAGCGGTACGCCTACTGCAGGCAGCGGGGCGCCATGGCCGCGTACGCGCTGATGGCGGGTCGGGCCGACCAGTGGGACCACGGCAGCCTGTCCATCCCCACCGGCGCGGGTCCGGTCGTCGTCGACCAGTACACGTTGCGCGGGAAGTCGGACATGACGTTGGTGTTCCTGAACCTGCCGGAGGAGGCCGACGCGCACTCCGACGTCGCTCCGAACGGCGGTGGCAGCCTGGAGCGGCTGTGGGCGCGCACCGGCACCGCGAACACCCTGCTGACCTGGGGTACCGTCGCGGGTCGCTACACCTACGACCACGACCGGCTCGTCGACGTGCTGCGCGGACTGTTCGACTACTTCCGGCCGACCGTCATCCGCACCCAGGACCCGGAGCCCTTCCGGGGCGCGGACCACCCCGATCACGTCCGGACCGCCCGCTTCGCCGCGGTGGCGGCCAGGGCGCACACCGACGCCACCGGACGCCGGGCGGTCAACCTGGTCGCCTACCACGACTACAACATCGAGACCAGGGCGGAGAACCTGACCGGCCTCCCCGACCGGCTCGACGGCGGCCGCGACCAGAAGGCCGCCACCTACCTCGCCTACGACGCCTGGGACGACCGCACCTCGGCGACCGACGGGCGTTACCTGGGGTGGACCAGGCGCATGTACAACCGGTACCCGACCGGCACCACCTGGGTCGGGGCCAACAACGACGGCAGGCTGGAGGCGTTCGCCGTCCTCAGCGGTCGCCTGGTGACCTGGTACCAGCGGTCCGACGGCGAGTTCGGCCGCGGCGAGGTGCTGAGCACGCCCTGGCCGTTGCTGCCCGGTGTGAGCGTCGGCCGCAACGCCGACCGCAGGCTCCAGGTGTTCGCCCGCCGCGCCGACACGTTCGAGATCGTGACCACCTGGCAGGTCGCGGTGGACGGTGTGTTCTCCACCCAGTGGGCGTCCCTGGGCAACCCGAACGCCGGGATGGACAGCGAGGCCCAGGTCGGCATCCCGGTCACCGTGCTCGGCCCGGACGGCCTGCAACGCGTCGCGGTGCGCAACGGCGGCGGCGGTGTCAGCCTGATCTCCCAGCAGGTGCCCAACGGCGGATGGAACACCGGCTGGGCCGACCTCGGCGGCGCGGGCGTGCAGGACCCGGTGGCGCTCGCGGTCGACCGGGACAACGGTATCAACCTGTTCGCCTACTCCATCGACAGCAGCCGCGGCGTGAACCTGCGCTGGCGCGCCGCGCCGGGGCAGGGCTTTGCCGCGCAGCCGAACCTGGCCGGGGACGAACCCGGCGGTCCGCCCACCGTGGCGCACAACGAGGACGGCAGGCTCGACGTGTTCTACCGGCTGGCCACCAACTCCGGCGCGGACTACGCGGGCCTGGTCGGCCACACCTGGCAGTGGCCGGACGGCTCGTTCAGCTCGACCGGCGAGCGCATCGGCGGCCACGCGGGCGTCGGCGCGGTCGCCGCGAGCGACGCGCCCGGCCCGTGGTCGGGTTCCGCCCCGATCGCGGACGCGCGCATCCTGTTGTTCGCGCAGAACGCGGGCACCGGGCAGAGCACGACCCGACAGAACAACCCGAACATGGGCTACCTCAACTCCTGGACCGACGTCGGTTCCGTGCACGTCGACAACCCCGCCGCGGCCGTCGACCGGGACGGCTGCGTGTTCTCGTTCGAGCTGACCGACTCGGGTTCGCTGGTCGTCCGCAACCAGACGCAGTGCGACGGCGGTGCGCCGTTGGGGCGCTACCGCGACATCGAGGGTCCCTGACCGGTTCCGCACCCCCGCGCCCCACGCCCGCGGGCGTGGGGCGCGGGGGTGCGACCGCGTCAGTGCAGGAGAGTCTTGAGCAGGATCACGATGCCGCCGAGCGCGGCACTGCCCGCGGCCCAGGCGACGGCGACCGCCCGTGTCGCCCCGGCCTGCCGCGCTGCGGTGTGGCCGAGGGCGCTGAGCATGAGGGTCGACATACCCAGCGCGACGACCATGCCCGCCCGGAGCTCGCCGGTGAGGAGCGTGACCGCGACGAGCACGACGGGGGCCGTGCAGGCGGCCTCGATCGTCGGCAGCCCCTGGCGCAGTGCGCGGGCGACCCGGGCCCGCCGGTGGGGTCCGCGCACGGCCGCCGCCAGCGCGTCGGCGTAGCGTTCGGCCATCCAGTAGACGGCGACGGTGACCGACACCGTGGCGACGGTCCGGCCCAACGTGCTGTGCGCGCCCGCGGTCGCCATCGCCGCCGTGCTGACGACCGTCCCGTAGATCGCGTGGGCGAGATCCCGTTCCCCGGTCCACCGCAGGTGGTGCGGTCGCAGGAACCTTGGCCTGTCCCGAGCCTCCGTCACACCGGCCACCGTGACACGCGTCCTGACCGCACCCCCTCACCCGGCCTGGGCGGTTCGGCGTGCGGCGTCCTCAGTCGTCCCCCGTGACGTCGATGAGGAGATCGCCGGGAACGGCCAGCAACCTGGCCAACAGCGCCCGGTCGAGTTCCACCGCGTGCTCGGTCGCGTGCGAGGCGGCCAGGCAGAACCAATCCGCGGTGTAGCCTGCCTCGACCAGGCGCCACAGCTCCGCTTGCCTGGGTTCGAGCCGGTCGAGCAGCCAGTCCAGGTGATCGGCCAGCTCCGCGTCGGTCGGCAGACCGGAGCTCAGGAACCAGTACGGGACGCTGACGGTCGACCGACCACGCCGATCACCCACCTCCGCCGCGATGGTGGGTTCGAGACCGAGCATCTCGGTGACCGCTCGGGCGGACCCGCCCCCGACGAGGCGATAGGTCGCTTCGGTACGCACCCGCACATCGTCGATGGCCGGGCCCGATCAAGCGAGTCGATTCTGCTGCTGTCCAGCAGGTTGCAGGCACCGACGCGGACGGGTTCGAGGGAGTAAGACGATTGCGCGGCTACCTCGCTGCCAGCATGAGCGGGGACGTTCGTTCCGTTATCGCCGAAGGGACTGTGGACAGTGACCAAGACGTCGCGGCGGACCATGATCCACCGCTGGGGGGCCGCAGCCGACCGACGGTGGAGCGCGCAGCCGTTCCGCCGAGGTGTGCCCATCCCGCCGGAGGTCTTCCTCGCCCATGGCCGTACCGCGACCCTGCGCTACCTTGACACCGCCCCCGACGACGCCACGCGCCCGCTGGTCGTCCTGCTCGCCGATCCGCCCGTGACCATCGAGTCCTACTCCGACCTCATCGGACGGTTGCGCGACAGCCACCGAGTCGTGGTGACCGAGCTACCGGGCTTCGGCTTCAGCACACCGCTGCCGGGCTACGACTTCACCCTCACCGCTCTCGGCGACGCTCTCACCGAGTTCATCGCCACGCTCTCCGACACCCACACCACCCTGGTCGCCCCCTGCGCAACCGCCTACTGCGCCCTGGACATCGCGACCAGACAACCGGCGCTGCTGCACCGACTCGTGCTGACCCAGGCCCCCGACTGGCCGACCGCGCTCTTCTGGCGCGACCGGCTCGACCGGGCGTCGAAAGGCATCCTGCGCACACCACTGCTCGGCCAACTGCTGCTCCGCGCCGTGCGCACGAACCTCGGCGGACAATGGCTACGCCGAGCCTGCGCCACCCCGGACACCCGCGCCCGCCTGCTCGCCGACTTCGCGGCGGCCGACCGCACAGGCGCCGCCTTCAGCCTCGCGACAGCGTTCCAGCACTACCTCGCCGGACCGGCACCCCGCATCGACACCGCCACCGACATCCTCGCCCTCTGGGGCGACGCCGACCCCAGCCACCGGCACAGCGACCCGGAGACCATCACCCGGATCGCCCCCGCCGCCCGCCTCGTCCGACTCCCCGACACCGGGCACTTCCCCGAGCTCGAACGCCCCGACATCCTGGCCGCCCTGCTCCGGTGACCCGGGTCAGCGCCTGCCGGTGGACAGGATGACGAGGTACTGGCCGCCGCCCGCCTCCACGTTCGCGGTCACCGGCAGGTCCGGCACGAGTCGGGAGAAGCGGTCCACCAGCCAGTCGGCGGCCTCGTGCGCGTCCTGCTCGGTCGGGCAGCGGGCGACCATCTCACGGCCGCCCTTGCGCTCCAGCCGTCCCGCGACGGTGATCAGCGGGGCGGGCTCGGCCACGTGCAGGCGGTCCGGCCAGGCGATGACGACCTTGACCGCGCCCTTGCGGGTGTTGCAGCCGCGGTGGGCGAGCCGCTCGGGGAGCCTGGCCTTCCGGTCGGCGGTCCGGCTGTCGACGCTGGGGCCGCGCGGGTCGTTCACCGACATGTCGGGGTCGACCGGCTCGTCGCACACCCAGCAGCGCCAGCCGTCGCGTTCGGCTACTTCGTCGAGGAGGCTCACGGGGGCAAACTACAGCGGGGGCGACGCGTCGGCCCGACCGCCTCGGTGCCCGGCCGTCTGACCTGCGCGGATGCGGCGCACGCGCACGCACGCGCGGGTGGAAACAATGGGAAGGGTTATAGCTTCCTGTTGGGTGCCGGTCTTGAGACAGCGGCATTTACGTTGGGAAAGTCCCAGCGCAAAGGAGCTGTACCCATGTCCCGCACCAGAGTCCTCGCCGCACTCGTCGGCATCCTGGCCGCGTTCGCCCTGGTTTCCCCGGCCGTCGCCTCGACCACGCTGGTCCGCACCATCTACTACGACAGCAGCCGCGCCGCCGAACTGGCCGACGAGGTCGACCAGGCCGCGCAGATCTGGAACGCGGGCGTCACCAGTGTCAAACTCGTGAAGGGCCCCGGCGGGGTCACCGTCACCACGGCCCAGAGCGGTTCCGCTCCCGGCACCTCCAGCTGTGTCGGCTGCACCCGCGGCCAGATCTACTTCTACCGCAACCAGATCACCAGTTCCGGTGCCGCCCCGCTGCGCGTCGTCGTGCACGAGTTCGGGCACATCCTGAGCCTCAACCATCCGTCGGACATCGGGAACTGCGCGAAGGTGATGGCCGGTGGCCGGTGCCAGAACGCGCAGCCGAGCGCCGCGGAACTGGCCGCCGTGCAACGGTTCTGGACCGGGCGGGTGGCGGCGCCGACCGTCGGCCTGGTCGCCTGACCCGGGATCCGTCCTCGGTGGACCTTGATGCGCCCCGGCCATCCCAAGTGGAATGGCCGGGGCGTACGTCATCGACGTTCTGTCCGAATCGGCCATGTTCGTCGTCTGCCTCCAGTACGCTGCCGCCAGATGCCCGATTCAGGGATGGTGGTCACGGACTGTGAGCGGATACGGGGTCGAGATCGGTCAGTTACGGGCCGCCGCAGGCGCGGCGGGATCCGCCGCCGACCAGGCCAGGGCGGTGAACCCGGGTACCGGGCTGGACGCCGTCGCGGCGGCGTTGCCGGGTGGGGACGCGGCAGCGAACGCGCCCGCGTTGGCGTCGACGTTCAACGAGCGCGGGAAGACGTGGGCGGGCGAGATCGACCAGTGGGGCGAATCGGTCGCCGCGGCCGCCAAGGCGTACACCGAGAACGAGGAGTCCGCGGAAAGGGCGTTCCGGGGATGACCACCGGCTACGACGACGTCCGCCAATGGGACGCCGATGCGCTCGATACGTCGGCCACGAACCTGCGCGGGCGGCGGGACAAACTCATCGGGTTGCAGGACGAACTCGACGACGCCAGGAAACTGCCCGACTGGCACGGGCCCGCGGGTGAACGGGCGCGCAATTCGCTGGGGGAGACGCGGAACAATGCCGAGATCCTGATCGCGGAGCTGTCCGCCGTCGAACGCGCCATGCAAACCGCGTCGGACGACGTTTCCACCCTGAAATCCCGGGTCGCCAACAACGATTCCCTGGCCGGTACCTATCAGTTCCGCATCGCCGCCGACGGCTCGATCGTGGACGACAAACCCGCCGACCCGCCGCCGAGGTCGCGGGTCGAGGCCGAGGACCGGGCCGAGGCCCGACAGCACCGCGAGACGATCCGGAAGCAGCTGGAGCAGGAAACCAAGGCGATACTCGCCACCGCGAAGAACATCGACTCGGCTCTCGCCCAGGTGATGCGGCTCGCACAGGAACGCAAGATCGGCGACCACGGGGCGAACACCCTGGCCGACGCCCGTAAGAACGGGGAGATCGAGGCCCAGGTGATCGAGATGGAGCAGGCGCTGCGCGACGCCGGGCTGCTCACCGGTCCGCCCGCGTCCGGCCACTACCGGCAGTGGCTGGAGAACGCGGTGCGCCGGGGCGTGTCGGTCGACACCATCAAGCAGATGATCACCGACCACCACATCACGCCGGACGATTTCCGGGTGCTCGACGGAATGGAGGAGATCCGCGAGGACGAGGACGGCGACGGCACCTTCAAGTCGTACTTCCTGATGCCGACGAACATCAGCGGGGACGACGCAAGATCACCGGTGGCAACGAGACCGAGGAAGACGCGGGACTGTCCGATGGCGGGTATCGCTAGCCGATCGCGCGTGGCCGGTGCAGTCCTGCTCGTGGCCGCGCTGACCACGGCGTGTGACACCAAGGCCCAGTTCGCGCCGTCACTGCCCCCGGCGGCCGGGTTCCGGGTCGACGACGGCGTCCTGAAGCTGTGGACGGGCACCCCGTGCGACGGTGTCACCGGCCTGCGGCTGATCTTCGACTCCGGCACCGCGAAGAGCGCGGAACAGGAGTGGACCGCGCCCCGACCGGGGGTGACGGTGGAGCACATGGACCTGCTGCGGACCGCCGGGGGATCCGCTCCGGACACCGGCGACCCGCTCCAGGTCCGACAGCCCCTGCCCGCCGACTACGACTGGACCACGGCGGCCTCGGTCAACTTCTCCGTCGACGGCCCGGTGGCGAACGGCGCCAGGGTCGACGTCGCCCAGGTACTGCGCGAGTCGGCCCGGCACCCGTCCGGTAGCTACCTGTTCGGCTCGCGCGGCTGGCTGGACGCGTCGGATGTGCAGCGGGAGAACCGCAGGTCGTTCCTGACCGTCTGCACCCCCGACCCGGGGCGATGACCGGAGCCGCACGTCGTCCGAGGGCGAGCCGGATGTCATGAGTGGACTGTCGCACCCGAACACATGATTGCCCTGGATATCCCGGGAACGATTCGGTGGCGGCCGAACAGGCGGAACCGGAATGGCGCGGAACCCGCTCAATTTACGTCCTTTATGGACTCCGATCGGTCCCGACGCGGACGGGGTTCGACCGTGTCGACTGTCCGAATGAGACAATGTGACCGGTGGCGCGCCGCTTTCTCGCGCGCGGCAGGGGATCCGGTAGTGGGAACGTGCGAGTGGACCGGCAGGCCGGGGGCGGAGTTCTGGCAACGTCGAAAGTGCTCGCCTTGGCGAAGGTTGGATGGTAAAGGGAAACCGGAACCGGACGCAACCGGCAAAAATGTGGATGAGAGCAGCGACACACCTCTCGCGTGATCCGGCCGTAATAGCTAACTTAGGGGAGGCTAAATCGTCGGAAGGAGACAGCGGTGGCTGGGGTGACGGGGTTGTCCGGTCGTATCGCGCTGGTCACCGGTGCCGCGCGTGGGATCGGTGCCGCCATCGCGGAGGCACTGGCCCGCGAGGGGGTCGCCGTCGCGGCTGTCGACATCGACGTGGACGGGCTCAAGGAGGTCGTGGACCGGACCGGCGGCGCGGTGGTGCCGTTCCCGGTCGACGTCACCGACCAGCAGGCGTTCGCCCGGGTGGTGGACGAGGTGGAGCGCGATCTCGGCCCGCTCGACATCGGCGTCTCCGCGGCGGGCGTGCTGCACCCGGCCTCCGTCGGCGCGACCCGCGCCGAGGACTGGGCGCGGACCTTCGCGGTCAACTCGACCGGGGTGTTCTTCGTGCTGCGGGAGATCTCCCGCCGGATGGTGCAGCGCGGGCGCGGGGCGCTGGTCACCGTCGGCTCGAACGCGGCCGGTGTGCCGCGCACCGGGATGGCCGCCTACGCGGCGTCCAAGGCCGCCGCCACGATGCTCACCCGGTGTCTCGGCCTCGAACTCGCCGGGTCGGGCGTGCGCTGCAACATCGTCTCGCCCGGCTCGACTGACACCGCGATGCAGCGCGCGCTGTGGACCGACGGCAACGGACCCGAGCGCGTCATCGCGGGCGACCCGGCGCAGTTCCGCGTCGGGATCCCGTTGCGACGCATCGCGGATCCGGCCGACGTGGCCGACGCGGTGGTCTTCCTGGCCTCCGACCAGGCGCGGCACATCACCATGCAGAACCTCTACGTGGACGGCGGTGCCACCCTGTGCGCCTGAGCTGTCCGGGCCGCGGACGCGCGTTCGGCCTTCCGCTCGGTTAGCCGAGTCGCACGAGCGGATCGGCGCGAGGTGAGGGCGCTCCCCGAATGCCGCCCGGCCCATGTCCCGAACCGCTTTCACGAAAGGGAAACCCGACGTGTCTCCTGCTGTCCTGGTGCGTCCCCGCCCCGTCCACCGGGCGGCGGACCTGTTATCCGCGTACCTGCCCGGCTCGTTCTACTACTCCTCCGCGCACGGCTCGCTGCTCGCCGACGGCGTGCACGCCCCGGTGGAGGCCGGTGACGGCGACCGCGCCGCGGCCGCGCGCGCGGCGTTGGCGGCCGCGGCCCGCGCGGGTGTCGACGACCCCGTGGTGGTGGGCGCCATCGGTTTCCGCCCGGACGGTCCGGCCAGCCTGGTCGTGCCCGCGCTCGTCCGCCGGGCCTGCGCCCCCGTTGGCGATGGCCCCACCGGCGCGGCGGCGGTACCCGACTGGACGATCACCCCCCGGCCGGGACCGGCCCACTACGCCGACGCCGTGCGCCGCTCGCTGGAGCTGATCGGCGGCGGCGAGCTGGACAAGGTCGTGCTGGGGCGGTGTCTCGACCTGCTCGCCGACACTCCCGTCGCGGTGCCCGCGCTGCTCGCCCGGCTGGTGCGCGCCGATCCCGCCGCGCACGCCTTCGCCGTCGACGTCAGCGCGCCCGGCGATCCCGCCCCGCGCACGCTGGTCGGCGCCAGCCCCGAGCTGCTGGTGTCCCGGCGCGGCGCCGAGGTGGTGGCCAACCCGCTGGCCGGGTCGGCGCCGCGGGTGGCCGACGAGCACGAGAACCGCAGGCGCCGTGCCGCATTGCTGGCCTCGGCCAAGGACCGGGCCGAGCACGCGCACGTCGCCGCCGGGGTCGCGGGGGTGCTCGCCCGGTTCTGCTCCGAGCTCGACGTGCCCGAACCCACCGTGATCGGCACGCCGACCATGTGGCACCTCTCCACCAGGATCACCGGCAGGCTCGCCGATCCGACCGATCCGGGCGCCTCCGCGCTGGCGTTGGCCGAGGCGCTGCACCCCACGCCCGCGGTGTGCGGGGTGCCCGTCGACCGGGCGCGCGACGCGATCGCCGACCTGGAGCCGCTCGACCGCGGCTACTTCACCGGCCTGGTCGGCTGGACCGACCTGCGCGGCGACGGCGAGTGGGTGGTCACCATCCGCTGCGCCGAGGTCTGCGACGCGGCGGTGCGCCTGTTCGCGGGTGCCGGGATCGTCGCGGGCTCGGACCCGGACTCGGAGGTGGCCGAGACCGGCGCGAAGTTCCGCACCCTGCTGCGGGCACTCGGCGCGGAGGAGCCGCGGTGACCCTCGACCACACCCCGTGGCCCCCGGAGGTCGCCGCCCGTTACCGCGCGGCGGGTCACTGGCGCGGGCAGACCTTCGGCGCGTGGCTCACCGCGCTGGCCGAGGCGCACGCGACCCGCACCGCCGTGGTGGGCGAACGCGACGGCGTCACCAGCCGCTGGGACTACGCCGAACTCGACCGGCGCGCCCACCGGATCGCGGCGGGACTGGCCGATGCCGGGATCCGCGCGGGCGAGCGGGTGGTCGTGCAGCTGCCGAACGTGCCCGAGTTCGTCCCGGCGCTGTTCGGGCTGTGGCGCGCGGGCGCCTGGCCGGTGTTCGCGCTGCCCGCCCACCGGCACACCGAGCTGCGCCACTTCGCGGAGCAGAGCGAGGCAGCCGTGATCCTCACCGTGGACACGCACGAGCGGCACGACCACGCGGCCCTCGCGCACGCCGTGGCCGCAGAAGTTCCTTCGGTGCGCCAGGTGCACGTGGTGGGGTCGCCCGAGTTCGACGACCTGGCCGCGACAACCGCGCGCGAGCTGCCCGACCCCGACCCGTCGGGCGTGGCGTTCCTGCAGCTTTCCGGCGGCAGTACCGGTCTGCCGAAGCTGATCCCGCGCACCCACGACGACTATCTCTACAGCGTCCGCGAGAGCGCCCGCATCTGCGCGTTGCGTCCGGACAGCGTGTATCTCGCCGCCCTGCCCGCCGCGCACAACTACCCGCTCAGCTCGCCCGGCATCCTGGGCGCGCTGCACGTGGGCGCGAAGGTCGTGCTCTGCCCGCGTCCGGACGCCGACACCGCGTTCCGGCTGATCGAGCGCGAGGGCGTGACGATCACCGGCGTGGTGCCGCCGCTGGCCGCCACCTGGGTGCAGGCGGCCGCGCGCACCGAGCATGACCTGTCCACTTTGGACGTCCTGCTCGTCGGCGGCGCCAAGTGCGGCCGCGAGCTGGCCGAACGGATCGGACCCGCGCTGGGCGTGCGGCTGCAGCAGGTGTTCGGCATGGCCGAGGGGCTGGTCTGCTACACCCGCCTCGACGACCCGGACGAGCTGGTGCTGGGCACCCAGGGCCGCCCGATCTCGCCGGACGACGAGGTCCGCGTGGTCGACCCGGACGACCCGGCGGCGGCCTCCGACGACCTCGTGCAGGCGGGGGAGACCGGCGCGCTGCTGACCCGCGGCCCGTACACGATCCGCGGCTACTACCGGGCGGCCGAGCACAACGCCCACGCGTTCACCCCGGACGGCTTCTACCGCACCGGGGACCTCGTGCGGCGCGGCCCGACCGGGCACCTGGAGGTCGTCGGCCGGGCCAAGGAGCAGATCAACCGGGGCGGGGAGAAGGTCGCCGCCGAGGAGGTCGAGGACCACCTGATGGCGCACCCCGACGTGCTCGACGCCGCCGTCGTCGCCGTGCCGGACGCGTACCTGGGCGAGCGCACCTGCGCCTACGTCGTGCCGGTCGCGGGCGCCGCGCCCACCGCGCCCGCGTTGCGCCGGTTCGTCCGCGAGCGCGGGGTCGCCGCGTTCAAGGTGCCCGACCTGGTGCAGGTCGTCGCGGCGTTCCCGGTGACCGGTGTCGGCAAGACCAGCAAACGTGAACTGCGGGCGGCACTGGCCGCCCTCGTGAGGGAGGCGTGACCCGTGCCGTTGCCCAGGATCGATGACTACCCGCTGCCCACGGCGGCCGAGCTGCCCGCGGGCCGGGTCGACTGGCGGCCCGACCCGGCGCGGGCGGCGCTGCTGGTGCACGACACCCAGCGCTACTTCCTCGCCCCCTTCGCGGGCGCGCCCATCCCGCGGATGCTCGCCAACATCGCCGTCCTGCTCGACGCGGCGCGCGAGGCGAAGATCCCGGTGATCTACACCGCCCAGCCGGGCAGGCAGGCCGCCGAGGACCGCGGCCTGCTCACCGAGTTCTGGGGCCAGGGCATCGGCGCGGTCATCGACCGCGACCCGCGCGCCGCCGACATCGTCACCGAGCTCGCCGCGCGGCCCGGTGACACCGTGCTGACCAAGTGGCGCTACAGCGCGTTCCAGCGCACCTCGCTGATCGAGCGGCTCGCCGCCGCGGGCCGCGACCAGCTGCTGATCACCGGCGTCTACGCGCACATCGGCTGCCAGGCCACCGCGGTGGAGGCGTTCATGCGCGACGTGCGGCCGTTCCTGGTCGCCGACGCCGTGGCCGACTTCTCCCGCGCGCACCACGACCGGGCCTGCGAGTACGTCGCGCAGTGCTGCGGCGCCGTGATCACCACCGCCGACACGCTGACCGAGCTGTCTGCGCCGTTCGCGGCGGGGGTCCGGCGATGAGCGCCCCCGAGCCGGACGGCGCCCTGACCGGCGACCGCCTGCGGGCGGACATCGCCGAGGTGCTCGGCTGCGCACCGGCCGAGGTGACCCCGGACGCCGACCTGCTCGACCTTGGCCTGGACTCCGTGCGCACCATGGCCCTGGTCGAGCGCTGGCGGGCGGCGGGCGCGCCCGCGGTCGAGTTCGCCGACCTGGCCGAGGAACCCCGGCTGGACCGCTGGACCCGGCTCGTCGGCGGGGCGGACGCGTGAACCGGGTCGACCACCGGCACCGCCACCGCGAGCGGATCGCCGAGGTCCGCGCGGGCACGTCGGCGGAGAAGGTCGGCTACCCGATCCGGGTGCGTGCCGCGACGGTGCTGCGCACGACCATGGTCGGGTCCGGCCTGCTGCGGGTCACCCTGGGCGGCCCGGGGACCGACGGGTTCGAGGCGCACGCGCCGGACGAGCACGTCAAGGTGCTGTTCCCGGACCAGGACGGCGGCCTGCGCCTGCCCGAGCCGAACGGCGACATGCTGCGCTGGCCCAAGCCGTCGCCGACCTCCCGCGAGTACACGGTGCGCCGCTACGACCCGGCCACCGGCGAGCTCGACCTGGACATCGCCCTGCACCCGGGCGGACTGGGCAGCGAGTGGGCGCGCACCGTCGAACCCGGCACGGTCGTGCACGTGGCGGGCCCGCCCGGCGGGTTGATCGTCCCGCACAACTACGACCGCTACCTGCTCGCGGGAGACCTGACCGCGTTGCCCGCCATCGCCCGCTGGCTGGAGGAACTGCCCCGTACCGCGCGTGGCTGGGCGTTCATCGAGGTCGCCGACGCGGGCGAGCACATCGACCTGCACGCGCCCGAGGGCATCGAGGTGTGCTGGCTGCACCACGACGGCGCCGAGCCCGGTGACCCCGGGCTGCTCGACCGCGCGGTCCGGGAGGTCCGTGTCCCCGAGGGCGAGCGGGTCTACGTGTGGGTCGCGGGCGAGGCGGGCGCGATCAAACCGTTGCGCCGCTGGGTCCGGGACGAGCTGGGCCTGGACAAGGCCGACCACGACATCACCGGCTACTGGAAGCGTGGCGTCGCCGACTTCGACGACGACCACGACTAAGCCTCACAGACCCCACCACACCCGGCCCAAGACCCCCGGCTGACTGCACTCCCACCACACAGTGCTGATTCCCCACCCACCACACCCCGCTGATTCCCCACCCACCACACCCCGCTGATTCCCCACCCACCACACCCCGCTGATTGCCGCCACCACCCCGGCTCCACGATCAACCTGCTGAGGAAGTCAATGCCAGTTCCCACACTCGCCCGCGTCACGGGTGCGCTCGTGCTCATCGTCGGCCTGGTCGCGGGGTGCGACTCCGGTGCCGCCGAGCCCGCCGCGCCCTCGGGGGCCACCCGGGTCTTCACCGCCGACAACGGCGACATCACCATCCCGGTCGCGCCGAAACGCGTCGTCGCCACCGGGTACGCCGTCCCGGCCCTGCTGGAGGCGGGCGCGCCGCTGGTCGGGATCTCCACCTGGCAGCGGGGGCTGCCGATGATGTCCGCCAAGGACCGCGCCGCCTACGACAGGCTGGCCAAGGTGGCAGGCGAGTCCGCCGCGGAGACCAACTACGAGGCGATCGCCCAGGCCGAGCCCGACCTGATCGTGATCGGTGTGCCCAAGCCGGTGCTCGCCGACATCGACCTCGACCGGCTGCGGGCGATCGCCCCGGTCGTCGCGCTGGGCCCCTCGCTCCCGTCGGCGTGGCGGGACCTCTCCCGCAAGCAGGCCGACGCGGCGGGCGCGCTGGCCACCTTCGACACCGTCCGTGCCGCCTACGTGGACAAGACGAAGCAGCTGGCCGCCAAGTACGCCGGGGTCCTGCCCAAGCTCAAGTTCGCGCACCTGGGCGCGTACGGCGAGGTCGCCAACGGCAACTTCCAGCGCGAGTTCAACGGCTCCTGGGGCACCAACGTCGCCCAGGACCTGGGCGCGAACTACTACGGCGAGGTCAAGGTGAAGGGCACCGGCTCCAAGGCGGTCAGCGAGTACCCCTCGATCGAGGAGCTGCCGTCCGCCTTCGCCGCGGCCGACGTGATCACCTACACGGTCAGCGCCGACGGCTCCGTCCCCAAGGGCGTGCGGTACGTGCTGGACTCGGAGCTGTGGAAGGGGCTGCCCGCGGTCAAGGCAGGCAAGATCTATCCGCTGCGCTACACCGAGGCCGCGACCTACGGCTCGGCCATGGCCACCGCCGACGCGGCCGACCAGGCGCTCGCCCCGCTGCTGACCTCGTGACCACCGTCCACGCCGCGCCCGCGCGTCCCCGATCGGGGACGCGCCGGGCGTGGCTCGTCGTGGCGCTGGTCGTGCTGGCCGCGGTGGCGGTGGTCAGCGTCGGCGTCGGTGCGCACGCCATCGCCCCCGCGGCCGTGCTGCGCGCGTTGTTCGCCCCGACGGGCACCGGTGACGACGCGGTGGTGCGCCACATCCGCGCGCCCCGCGCGTTGCTCGCCGTCGGGGTGGGCGCCGCGCTGGGCGTGGCGGGCGTACTGGTGCAGACGATCTCGCGCAACCCGTTGGCCGAGCCGGGAATCCTCGGCGTCACCACCGGCGCCGGGTTCGCCATCACCCTCGGGTCCGCGGCCGGGCTGACCGCCACGGGCGCGGGGGAGCTGATGCTGGCGGTGGCCGGTTCGGTGCTGGCGACCGTGATCGTGCACGCGGTTGGCCGGGGTTCACCGCTGCGGCTGGTGCTCACCGGGGTGGCGCTGAGCGCGGTGCTGTCCGGTGTGTCGCTGGGGACGCGGCTGTTGCTGCCGGACGTCTTCGACGCGTACCGGTTCTGGGCGGTGGGCTCGCTGGCCGGGCGGGAGCAGTCGCCGATGCTGCTGCCGTTGCTGGCCATCGGCCTGGCGCTGGTGGGTGCCGTGCTGCTGAGCAGGCAGCTGGACGCCGTCGCGCTCGGCGAGACGGTCGCGCGCAGCCTGGGCGCGAACGTGGTCGCGATCCGGGCGGGCGCGCTGGTGCTGATCACCGTGCTGGCCGGGGCGGCGACCGCGATCGCCGGGCCGATCCTGTTCGTCGGCCTGATCGTGCCGCACCTGGCCCGCCGGGTGGCGGGCGGCTCGGTGCCGTGGCTGGTCGCCTACGCCGCCGTGCTGGGTCCGATCCTGCTGCTGGTGTCCGACGTCGGGTCGCGGGTGCTGCTGCCGACCGGCGAGGTTCCGGTGGCCTTCGTGACCGCGTTCCTCGGCGCGCCGGTGCTCATCTGGGCCGTCCGCCGGTACGGGGCGGCGCCGCTGTGACCGCCGTCGTCCTGCGCCGCGGCCGTTTCTCGGTCCGCGTCGAGCGCCGCACCCTCGTCGTCACCGTCGTCGCGCTGGTCGTGATCGCCGGTCTGATCCTGCTGGGCCTGTGCCACGGTGCCGTCTGGGCGAGCCCGGCCAAGGTGTTCGCCGCGCTGACCGGCGGCCACGGCGAGTCCGCCGTGGTGATCCGCCAGTGGCGCCTGCCCCGGGTGCTCGCCGCCGCGGTCTTCGGCGCCGCGCTCGGCGCGGCCGGGGCGATCTTCCAGGGCCTCACCCGCAACCCGCTGGGCAGCCCGGAGGTCATCGGCCTCGACGCGGGCGCCTACACCGGCGCGCTGGTCGCGCTCACCGTGCTGTCCGGCACGTCCGGCCAGCTGGTCACCGGTGCCGTGCTGGGTGGTCTGGTGGCGGCGGCCGTGGTCTACCTGCTCTCCCGCTCCGGCGGCGTGTTCGGGCTGCGGCTGGTGGTGGTCGGCATCGCGGTCAACGCCATGCTGACCGCGGTCAACTCCTGGATCGTGCTGCGCGCCGACCTGGAGATCGCCATCGCCGCCGTCGGCTGGAGCGCGGGCTCGCTCAACGGGATCGGCTGGGACGACGTGGGCGTCCCGTTCGCCGTCATCGGCGTCCTGCTGGCCCTGCTGGCGTCCCGGGCGCGGTCCGCGCAGCAGGCCGACCTGGGCCGGGAGGTCGCGATCGCCACCGGCGTCGGGCTGGACCGGCTGCGGTTGCAGCTGGTGTTCATCGGCGTGGGCTGCACGGCCACGGTCACCGCGGTGGCCGGGCCGATCGCGTTCATCGCCCTGGCCGCCCCGCAGATCGGCAGACGGCTGGTCGCCGCGCCGGGCGTGCCGGTGCTCCCGGCCGCGCTGACCGGCGCGGTCCTGTTGCTGGCCACCGACCTGCTCGCCCAGGTGCTGCTCGCGCCGGTCTCGCTGCCCGCGGGCGTGGTCAGCACCGTCGTCGGCGGCATCTACCTGATCTGGCTGCTGGCCAGGAAGGTCGGGCGCACGTGAGCGCCCGCCTGTCCGCGCGGGACCTTACCCTGCGCTACGACGACCGGGTGGTCTCCACCCGGCTGTCGGTGGACGTGCCCGACGGCGCGTTCACCGCCGTGGTCGGCCCGAACGCGTGCGGCAAGTCGACGCTGCTGCGCGCGTTCGTCCGGCTGCTGCGCCCCAGCGCGGGTGTGGTCCTGCTCGACGGTCGGGACGTGCGGTCCTACCCGAACAAGGAACTGGCGCGCGCGCTGGGTTTCCTGCCGCAGGAACCGATCGCCCCCGAGGACGTGCGGGTGCGCGCGCTGGTCGCACGCGGTCGCTTCCCGTACCAGTCGCTGCTGTCGACCTGGTCGGACGAGGACGAGCACTGCGTCGCCGAGGCGATGACCGCGGCGGGTGTGGCCGATCTCGCCGACCGGCCGGTGCACGAACTGTCCGGCGGGCAGCGGCAACGGGTGTGGATCGCGCTGGTGCTCGCGCAGCGCACCACGCACCTGCTGCTCGACGAGCCGACGTCGTTCCTCGACATCGCCCACCAGTACCAGCTGCTGGAGCTGCTGGCAGGCCTGCGCGACCAGGGCCGCACCGTGATCGCGGTGCTGCACGACATCAACCAGGCCTGCCGCTACGCCGACCACGTCGTGGCCATGCGCGACGGGCAGGTGGTGGCCGAGGGCCCGCCGTCGCGGGTCGTCGACGCCGCCCTGATCACCAAGGTCTTCGAGCTGCCCTGCGTGGTGGTGCCCGACCCGGTGACCGGCACGCCGATGGTCGTCCCCGCCCGCTGACCACCCCGACACCGACCAGGAGCACGCGTTGAGCACAGCCCACGCCCACCCCGGGACCGAGTCCGAGTCGGCCGCGCCCGGGATCACCTGGGAGCTGACCCGCGCCCAGCGCGGCATCTGGGACGCGCAGCGCCTGGAGCCGGACTCGCCGTACTACGTCGTCGGCGACGTGCTGGAGATCGGCGGCGGCGAGCCGGTGGACGTCGAGGCGCTGCGCGCGGCGATCCGCGCGACCACCGAGGAGGCGGACAGCCTGCGGCTGCGGGTGTTCGCCACCGCGGACGGGCCGCGTCAGGTGCTGTCCGCCGAGCCGGTGCCGCTGCCGGAGGTGGTCGACCTGCGCGGCGCGCCGGACCCGATAGCCGCCGCGCACGCGTTCGTCGACCGGGAACGCCGCCGGGTCGCCGAGGCGTGTCGGGAGATGGTGGACCGGCCGTTGTTCTCGCACAAGGTGTTGCGCCTGACCGACCGGGAGGTGTGGTTCACGCAGCTGGGCCACCACCTGGTGTTCGACGGCTACACCGCCGCCATGCTGGCCCGCCGCACCGCCGCCCACTACACGGCCCTGGTGCAGGGGAACCCGCCCGCTCCGTCGCCGTTCGGGCGGTTCGCCGATGTGGTCGCCGCCGACCGCGACTACCTCGCCGGTGAACGGGCCGAGAAGGACCGGGCGTACTGGCGCGAGCGGTTCACCCCGCTACCGGACCTGGACGACGTCGTGGGCGGGACCGGCCTTCCCGAACACACGGTCACCGCTCGCGCCGTGTTGCCCGCGAGCGACCTCGCACGGCTGGGCGAGATCGCCGAGAGCGTGGGCGCGACCTGGGGTGAGGCGCTCATCGCCTGCTATGCCACGTTCCTGCACCGGGTGCTGGGCCGCGACGACGTGGTGTTCGCGCTGCCGTTGATGTGCCGGTTCGGTTCCGCGCTGCGCACCCCGGCCATGGCGGTCAACGTGCTGCCCCTGCGGGTCGCGGTGTCCGGCGGTGACGGCCTGGCCGAGGTGACCGCGCGGGTTGCCGTGGCGATGCGCGAGATGCGCGCGCACCAGCGCTATCGCGGCGAGGACCTGCCCCGTGACCTGGCCGTGCCCGGCGCGGGCGCGCTGCTGCACGGGCGGGGCGTGAACCTCAAGGCGTTCGACCTCGCGCTCGACTTCGCCGGGTCGGCCGGGACCATGCGCAACGTCGCGGGCGGGCCGCCGGAGGACATGGGGCTGAGCGTCCTGCCGACCGCGGATGGCGGGTTGTTGCTGGGCTTCGAGGTCGACGCCCGCACCCACGACCAGGCCGGGGTCGATCGCAGGCTGGACTCGTTGCTCGCGCTGCTGCACGGCCTGACGGGCCCGGACACACCCGCGATCGGCCGGGTCGACCTGGTCGCGCCCGAGGACCGCGCGGCCCTGCTCGACGCGTGGTGCACGAAGGCCGCGCCGGGCGCGCCGCGCGATGTGCCCGGCCTGCTGGCGGATCTTGCCTTGGACCACCGTGGACAGACGGCGCTGGTGTGCGGGGCGGAGCGTCTGACCATCGCGGAGCTGGTCGCCCGGGTGCGTCGACTGGCCCGTGCCCTGCGGGCGCGTGGTGTCGGCGCGGACGAGGTGGTCGCGCTGCCGCTGACCCGGTCGACCGATCTCGTCGTCGCCCTGCTGGCGGTGCTCGACGCGGGCGCCGCCTTCCTCCCGCTCGACGTCGAGCACCCGGCACCACGACTGCGCGCGACGATCACCGAGGCGGGCGCCGTGCTCGTGCTGGCCGAGTCGTCCACTGTGGACGCCGTGCCGCCGGAGGTGCCGCACCTGATACTCGACGCGCCGGAGGTACGCGCGGAACTGGCCGGGTTGCCCGATCTTCCACTGTCCGCCGAGGAACTTTCGGCGCCCCGGCACCCTGATCACCTCGCCTACGTCATCTTCACCTCCGGCTCCACCGGCACCCCCAAGGGCGTGCTGGGGCGCGTCGGCGGCCTGGCCTCGCTCGTGCACCACCATCGGTCCACCACGGTGGCCGGGGCCGCGCGGGCGGCCGGGCGGCGGCTGCGTGCCGCGCACACGTACTCGTTCGCCTTCGACTCCGCGCTCGACCAGCTGGTGTGGTTGCTGTGCGGGCACGAACTGCACCTCTACGACGCCGAGACCGCACGCGACGCGACCGCGTTGCTCGCCGCGTTCGGGCGAGACGCCATCGACGTGGTCGACACCACGCCGTCGATGGCCGCCCCGCTGCTGGACTCGGGCCTGCTCGACAGCTCCCGCCGACCGACGTTGCTCATTCTCGGCGGGGAGGCCGCGCCGCCCGCGATGTGGCGCCGGATAGCGGAATCCGGTGTCGCCGCCCGCAACCTCTACGGCCCGACAGAGGCCACTGTGGACAGTGTAGGTGCCCGGATCGACGGCGGTGAGCCGGTGATCGGGTTCCCGGTCCCCGGGACCCGCGTCTACCTGCTGGACAACGCGCTGCGCGTGGTGCCGCCGGGCAGCGTCGGAGAACTGTACCTGGCAGGCCCGCACCTGGCGCGCGGCTACCTGGACCGACCGGGCGCCACCGCCGAGCGATTCGTCGCCGACCCGTTCGGCGCCACCGGTGATCGGATGTACCGCACCGGGGACCTGGCCCGGTGGGTGCCGGGCCGAGGTCTGGCGTACCTGGGCCGTCGCGACGGGCAGGTCAAGGTACGCGGCCACCGGGTCGAACTCGGCGAGGTCGAGGCCGCGCTGGGCGCGCTGCCCGGAGTGGGCGCTGCGGCGGCCGCCGTGCGTACCGACACCGGCACGGCCCGTCTCGTGGGCTATGTCGTGCCCGCCGCGCGGACCACCGCGCTCGACCCGGACGAGGTCCGCGCGGCGTTGGCGGAGGGGGTGCCGGACCACCTGGTGCCCACGGCCGTGGTCGTGCTCGACGCGCTTCCCATGACCACCAACGGAAAGCTCGACCGCGCCGCCCTGCCCGCCCCCCGAGCCGCCGGGGGCGGCCGGGCCCCGACCACGGAACGGGAACGACTGCTCTGCGCCGCCGTCGCCGAGGTGGTCGGGGTGCAGCGGGTCGGCCCGGACGACGACTTCTTCGCGGTCGGCGGCGACAGCATCACCGCGATCAGCGTCAGCAGCAGGCTGCGCGCGCACGGTCTGGACCTGCGCCCCCGTGACCTACTCGGCCGTGGCAGCTTCGCCGCGCTGGCCGCCGCCGGGCGTGATCTCGTCGAGGTGCAGGCGGTGGTGGTCGACGAGCCCACCGGGCCGGTGCCCGCGCCACCCATCGTGCGCGCCCTGCTCGAACCGCACCCCGATCACGCCTCGATCGCGGGCTACGCGCAGTGGACCACGTTGCGCGTCAACGGATCCCTGACCCTCGCGGACCTCACCCGTGGCGTCCGCGCGCTGGTCGACCACCATGACGCCCTGCGCCTGCGGGTGTCGCCCTCCGGCGAGCTGGTCGTGGTCTCCGGGCCCTCGGCACACCGGGTCGTCGAGTCCACAGGGGACGATCCGGGCGCGGTGGCGAAAGCGTTGGCCGCCGCGCTCGACCCGGCTGCGGGCGAGGTCGTGCGGGTCGCCGTGCTGCGCACGCCGTCGGACGCCCCGGACGAGGTCGTGATCGTGGTCCACCATCTCGCTGTGGACGGTGTGTCGTGGCGGGTCCTGGTTCCCGACCTGCAAGCCGCCTGCGCAGGCTCGCCGCTCCTGCCGGTCGGTACCTCCTGGCGCCGACACGCGCTCCGGCTTGCCGAGCAGGGCGCCACCGGCGCCCGCCGGGCCGAGATCGACCACTGGCGCGCCTCCCGCGACGATTTCCGGCTCGGTGCTCGGCCGTTGGACCAGTCCGTCGACACCACGGCCACCGCCCACCGCACCACCACCGTCGCCTCGCCCGAGGCGAGCGCAGCCGTCCTTACCGGACTGACCACCGCCTACCGCGCGGGTTCCGATGAGGTGCTTCTGGCCGCGCTCGTTCTTGCCCTGCGGCTGTGGCGCGGCGACGAACGCGACACGGTGACCGTCACCGTGGAAGGGCACGGTCGGGATCAAGCCGGGCTCGACCTCGCCCGCACCGTCGGCTGGTTCACCGCCGAGCACCCCCTGCGCCTGCCCGCCGACGCCGTGCGCACGCCCGCCGACCTGGCCGACGCCCTCGCCGGTGGCGCTGCCGCAGGTCGGTTGGTGCGTGCGGTCAAGGAGGCCAAGCGCGCGGTTCCCGACAACGGCATCGGGTACGGCGTCCTGCGCCACCTCGATCCCGAGACCCGTGCGGACTTCGCCGCGATCCCGCCACCGGACGTGCTGCTCAACTACCTGGGCCGGTTCGCCCCGGCGACCGATGGCGGGTGGCGGCTGCCCGACGACGACCCGTTCGCCGTGATCGAGCCCCCGGCCAAGGCGCTGGAACAGGTACTCGCGCTCAACTGCTTCGTCCGCGCGGGCACCGAGCCGCGCATCGCCGTCGAATGGACCGCCGCCGGACTGGTCCTCGGCCCGCACGCGCTCGCCTGCCTGCGGCTCGCCTGGGACGAGGCGCTCGCCGCCCTCGCCGCGCACGCCGAACGTCTGGGCCGGGACGGCGGCGGTCTCACCCCGTCCGACCTGCCGCTGGTCGACCTCGACCAGGACGCCATCGACGAGCTGGAGCGGCGCGGCCGGGTGCTCGACGTCCTGCCCGCCACGTCCCTGCAGGTCGGCTTGGCCTTCCACACCCAGCTGCGCGGCGACCAGGACACCGACGTCTACGTCGTGCAGGCGGTCACCCTGCTGCGCGGCGCCCTCGACCACGACCGGATGCGCGCGGCGACCGGCGAGCTGCTGCGCAGGCATCCCGCGCTGCGCGTCCACCTGCACACCACCACGGGCGGCGAGGTCGTCCAGGTCGTCCCGACAGAGGTCACTCTCGACTGGCGGCGGGTCGACCTGTCCGGACACACTCCCGACGAGCGCGCCCGGCTGGTGGCCGAGCACTGCCGCGTCGACCTGGAACGGCCATTCGACACCGCCGTCCCGCCGCTGGTGCGCTTCCTGCTGTGCACGCTCGGCCCCGACGAGCACCGCCTGGTCATCACCAACCATCACGCGCTGCTCGACGGCTGGTCGATGCCGCTGGTCGGCCGCACCCTGCTGGCCACCTATGCCGAACTCGGCGGCGGACCCGCCGCACCGACCGGCCCGTCCCTGACCGACTACCACCGCCTGCTGGCGAGCCGCGACCACGCCGCCGGGCTCGATGCCTGGCGTGTCGCGTTGGCCGGTCTCGACGGGGGCACCCGACTCGCCCCGGCCGCCGTGGCGTCCACAGTGGAGCGTCCGGAGCGGGTGACCGTCAACCTGGGCACGGAGTTCAGCGAGCGGCTGCGCGCGTTCGCCCGCGCGCAGGGCGTGACCGCCACGACCGTGTTCCAGACCGCGTGGGGAGTGCTGCTCGGCAGGCTGACCGGGCGCAACGACGTGGTGTTCGGCTGTCCCGTCTCCGGCAGGCCCGCCGAACTCGACGGTGTCGACCGCGTGATCGGCCAACTCGGCAACACCATCCCGGTCCGCGTGCGCGCCGGAGTGGCCGAGACGGCCGCCGCCGTCCTCGCGCGGGTGCAGGCCGAGAGCGCCGCCCTGGTCGAGCATCACCACGTCGGCCTGCCGGACGTGCAGCGCGCGGCGGGGCTGGGCGAGCTGTTCGACACCATGCTGGTGATGGAGAACTTCCCGCTCTCCGACCGGAGTCGCACCCCGCTCGCCCCCGGCCTCGACCTGGTGGGCGTGGACATCATCGACGCGACGCACTACCCGCTGACCGTGATCGTGATCCCCGGGGCGGAGATCGTCGTCGGCCTCGGCTACCAGCCGCGCGCCTTCGACGAGGACACCGTGCGGCGCTACGGCCACTGGCTGCGCACACTGCTCGACGAGATCATCACCGACCCGGACCGCCCCGTCGCCCGGCTACGCGCGCTCGACGCCACCGAGCACCGGGCGATGCTGGCGCTGGGGGAGGGACCCGAGCCGAGCAGGCAGGTCGGCGGCTGCCTCGCGGAGTTCGGGCGCTGGGTGTGCGAGACGCCTGACGCGGAGGCGGTCGTGTGCCGTGACCGCAGCCTGTCCTACGCCGAACTCGACCGCCGCGCCAACCGCCTCGCCCACGCCCTACGCGCGCAGGGCGTGCGTCCGCAGGACCCGGTGGCGGTGCTGCTCGACCGGGACGTCGAGCTGGTGGTGGCACTGTTCGGTGTGCTCAAGGCGGGCGCGGTGCACGTCCCGATGGACCCGACCTACCCGGTCGACCGCCTCCGGTTCATGATCGACGACATCGCCCCCACCGCGGTGATCGCCACCGGCAGGCCCGCCATCCCGGTCGCGGTCCCGGTGGTCGACCCAGTCGCGTTCGGACCGTCCACTTGGGATATCGACCCGACCGAGTCCCGACCGGACATCACCGACGACTCGATCGCCTACGTCATCTACACCTCCGGCACCACGGGCAGGCCCAAGGGCGTCGCCATCCCGCATCGCGGCCTGCCCAGCCTGGTCACCCTGCAGGAGGACATCGTCGGCATCGGCGAGCGCGAGCGCTACCTGCACTTCGCCTCGACCAGCTTCGATGTCGCCTTCTGGCAGTTCATGCTGCCACTGCTGTCCGGCGGCACCTCGGTCATCGCGCCCGAGGAGGCGCGGGTGCCCGGCGACGAGCTGCTGGACTACATCGTCGAGCACCGGGTGACCGGGGTGAACCTGCTGCCCTCGTTCGTCGCGGCGATCCCCGACGACAGCGCGATCGCCCGCGACGTGCTCGTCATGATCGGCGCCGAGCGGCTCGACCCCGAACTCGCCCACCGCTGGGGCGACCGCCGCGCGCTGTTCAACGCCTACGGGCCCACCGAGGTCACCATCAATTCCGTCACCTGGCACTACCGACCGGACGACCCGGGCCCGCTGCCGATCGGCCGCCCCGACCCGCAGGTGCGCGCCTACGTCCTCGACGCGGGCCTGCTCCCGGTCGGCGTCGGCGTGGCGGGCGAGCTGTACCTGGCAGGCCCCAAACTGGCCCGGGGTTATGTCAACCGCGCCGCACTGACCGCCGAACGGTTCGTCGCCGACCCCTTCGGCCCGGCGGGCGAGCGCATGTACCGCACCGGCGACCTGGTGCGCTGGCGGCCGGACGGTCAGCTGGTGTTTCTCGGCCGGACCGACCATCAGGTCAAGGTGCGCGGGTTCCGCATCGAACTCGCCGAGATCGAGACCGTGTTGGGCAGGCATCCGGCCGTACGCGCCTGCGCCGTGATCGTCCGTGACTCCAGACTGATCGGCTACGTCCTGCCCGACGGCACCGCTCCCGACCCGGCCGCACTGCGCGCACACCTGGCCGCCGATCTTCCCGACCACATGGTGCCCACGACTTTCGTGACCGTCGACCGGTTGCCCCTGGGCCCCACCGGCAAACTCGACCGCGACGCCCTACCCGACCCCGTCCTGCACACCGCGACCGAGGCCCGGGAACCGTCCACCCCGGCCGAGGCCACGCTGCTCACGGTATTCCGCGAGATACTCGGCAACGTCCACCTGGACCACTCCTTCCTGGACATCGGGGGCGACAGCATCGTCTCCCTCCGGGTGGTCTCCCGGGCTCGCCGCGCGGGCCTCACTCTCACCGCCCGCGACGTCTTCGAGGGCGGCACGATCGCCGGAATCGCGGCCCGCTGCGGAGCTGTTGTGTCCACAGAGGACATTCCCGCCGTCGGCGACATCCCCCTCACCCCGATCATGCACGACCTACTGCGGCGCGGCCCCGCGAACTCCTTCTGCCAGTGGGTCCGGATATGCGTACCCCCAAGCGACGCCGCGACGTGGCACGGAGTCCTCGACGCCATCCTCACCCGCCACGACGCAGTGCGCGCCCACCTGATCGACGAACCGACGTCGCGTGACCCCGAAGCGGGTCCGGTGTTGCGCGTTCCCGAAGCGGGTGCCGTGACCGGCGCGGACGTACTCACCGTGGTGACCGCCACCAATGATCCGGACGTGCAAGCCCTGGAGCACATCACCCGTGCCCGCGCCGCGATGGATCCGCGCACCGGGCCACTTCTGCGCGCGGTGTGGATCGACGCGGGGCCGTCCCGTCTCGGCAGGCTCGTCCTCATCGCCCACCACCTCGTGGTCGACGCCGTGTCCTGGCGCGTCCTGCTCGACGACATCGCCCAGGCCCACGCGGGCGCCACCCTGCCCCGCCACGGCATGTCCCTGCTGGGCTGGGCGAAGGCCCTGCGCGACGCCGTACCCGCGCGGCAGAGCGAACGCCCGCACTGGCACCGTGTCGCCGCCGCCCCGCCCTCCTCGCTGCCCGCGCTCGACCCGGTTCGGGACATCGCGGCCACCGCCCGCCACCACCACGTCCGGATCGACCCGGCCACCACCCGCGCCGCGATCACCACCCTGCCCGCCGCGTACCGCACCACCCCCGACACCGTCCTGCTCACCGCGCTCGCCCGCGCGGTCGCGGCCTGGCGCGGCACGACACCCGACCTGCTCGTCGCGCTGGAGGGCCACGGCCGCCCGGCACACCGCCCGGACTTCTCCGGCCCGGTGGACCTATCGCAAACGGTGGGCTGGTTCACCGCCGTGCACCCGGCCCGGATCACCCCACCCGCAGGCACCGCACCCGCCCTACGCGCCGTCCGCGAACACCTCCGCGCCGCAGGCGACGGCCTCGGCCACGGAATCCTGGGCGGCGACCTGGTACGCCCACCCGAGGTCGGCTGGAACTACCTCGGCCGCTTCCCCGCCGCCCCCGGCGAGGAAACCGCCTGGCAGCCCCCACCGGACGCCGACCCACTCGGCTCCGGTGGCGAGGACCTGCCGCTGCCGCAAGCCCTCATGGTGAACGCCCTCCTGCGTGACGACGAACTGGGCGTCCGCATCACCTGGCCCGCCGCCCTGTTCACCCCCTCGGAGATCGCGGAGCTGGGCGACCACTTCGCCCACGAACTCACCGAACTCACCGCCGACGTGCCCAACGGCGACCTCCTCCCGTTGACACCGCTACAGGAACTCATGCTCGACCAGGCCCGCACAGGCAGCGACCCCTACACGGTCCAGGCCGTCTTCACCCTCGACGGCGACCTCGACCCGACGGCCCTCCACACCGCAGGCACGCTCCTGCTGACCCGCCACCCCAACCTCGGCGCCGTGTTCCCACCCGGCCACGCCGTCCAGGTCATTCCCGCTCGCCCCTGGCCCGGTTTCAGCGTGCTGGAGGTCGACGATGCCGACCGGGACCGGGTGCTGGCCGAGGACCTGGCCGAACCGTTCGACCTTGCCACCGGACCGCTCTTCCGTCTCACCGTGCTGCGGCGCGGACCCGGCCGCCACGACCTCGTCCTGACCAGCCACCACCTGCTGTCCGACGGCTGGTCGGCCCCACGGATCCTGACCGAGCTGTTCGCCCTCTACAGCGGAACCGAACTACCCGACCCCACCCCGTTCGCCCACTACACCCGATGGCTGGCCGCCCACGACCACGCCGCCGACCTGCGAGCCTGGCAATCCGAACTGGCCGATCTACCTGAGGGCGACCACCTGCTGCACGGCAGGCACGCCACCGTCACCGCAGCCGACCCGGTCCTGTTCACCGTGCCCACCCCGACCGTCGCCGCCCTCGCCACCGCAGGCGCCGATCGCGGTCTCACCCCCAACACCATGCTCCAGGGCGCCTGGGCAACGGTTCTCGCCGCACGCTCCGGCCGTCGCGACGTCACCTTCGGCACCATGGTCGCCTGCCGGACCCCCGAGGTGGCGGGAGTGGAGGACATCCTCGGCCTGCTGGCCAACACCGTCCCGGTCCGCGCTCGCCTCGACGGAACCGTCGCCGAGGCACTGGCGGACACGCAGTCGCGTCAGCAGTCGATGGTCGAACACCAGCACATCGGCATCCCCGAACTCACCACCCTCACCGGCCGCGAGCGCCTGTTCGACACCCTCCTGGTATTCGAGAACTACCCAGTCGACCCCAACCGCCTGCGCGAACCCGCTCCCGGCCTCATCGTCACCGAAACCCGCTTCCGCGAACGCACCCACCACCCACTCACCCTCACCGTCGTCCCCACCGACGACGGCTGGACGGGCGTTCTCTCACCCCAGGCCGGGGTCTTCTCTCCCGACGAGGTCGACGCCATCGCCACCGATCTCATGCACGCCCTGCGTGTGCTGCCTGCCTTGCTCGACGAGGACGTGGACCGGCTGTTGGGGGAGTTCACGTGAGTACCGATAAGCGTTGGCTGGGCGCGTTTTCGTCCTTCGACCGACCGGTTCTGCTCGATGACGACGTGGACCGCCTGCCGAAGGAGAGCACGTGAGCACCGACGCGGCGCGCCCCACCGTCGACCGGGCCCTGTGGCGGGCCGCGTTCGTCCTGGTGCTCGGCACGTTCATGGCCACTCTCGACAGCACCATCGTCTCGGTGGCCCTGGACGTCCTCGTCGACCGATTCGCCGTCTCGGTCACGGACATCCACTGGGTCAGCACCGCCTACCTGCTCGCCGTCGTCGCCGCCGTCCCGGCATCCGGCTGGCTGGCCGACCGCGTCGGCGGCAGGCGTGCGTGGGCGGCGGCGATCGCGGTGTTCCTGTTGGCGTCGCTGCTCTGCGCGCTGGCATGGTCGCTGCCCAGCCTCATCGCCTTCCGGGTGCTGCAAGGCGCGGCGGGAGGGCTGCTGCCACCCCTGGGACAGGCCCTGCTCGCCCGTGCCGCGGGCCCGGATCGCATCGGCCGGGTGATCAGCGTGGTCTCCGTGGTCCCCCTGCTGTCCCCGGTCCTGGGCCCCCTCGCAGGCGGGGCCATCCTCGGCGTCGCCTCCTGGCCCTGGCTGTTCTGCGTCAACATCCCCATCGGCGCCGTCGCCCTGCTGCTGGTACGCCGATGCGTCCCCGCAGGCGCCCGAGCCGACCACCGCACCCCCTTCGACCTGCGCGGCGCCGCCCTGCTCTCACCCGGCCTGGCCGTACTCGTCTACGGCCTGACCGGCTTGAGCCACGCGGGCTCGGTCCCGCTCAGCGTCACCGCGATCGTCGTGGGCGCGTCGATGCTCGTGGCCTTCGTCGTGCACGGTCTGCGCATGGCGGGCGTCCCCCTGATCGACCCGCGCCTGTTCACCCGCCCCCCGTTCGGCGTGGCGGCGATGGCCCTGGTGGTCCTGGGCGCCTCGGTCTTCGGCACGATGTTCCTGCTCCCGCTCTACCTACAGCGCGCGGCAGGCCAGACGGCGTGGGAGACCGGTCTCCTGCTCGCCCCCCAAGGCATCGGCGCCGCCCTCGGTTCGGTGTGGGTCAGCCGGGTCGTGCACCGCGTCGCGCCCCGAACCCTGGTGCTGACCGGAATCGTCCTGGTCGCCCTGGGCACGGCCGTGTTCACCCAACTGGACCACGACATCCCCGACGCCGCCATCGCGGTATCCCTGCTGGTGCGCGGCCTGGGCGCGGCGATGATCGGCGCCCCGATCATGACCCTCGCCTACCGCGCCGTCGCCGCCGCCCAACTCCCGCGCGCGGCCGGGGCCCTCAGCCTGCTCAACACCCTCGGCGGATCCGTGGGCACCGCGGCCCTGGCCGTCATCCTGCAATCCCGGCTGACCGTCCACGGCCCCGACTCCCCAGCGGCATTCGCCGACACCTTCTGGTGGGTACTCGCCGCAAGTGTCCTGGCCGCCTTGGCCGCCACCCGCCTGCCCCGGCCACAACGAAAGCCGGGCTGAGTCCGCCTCATTTCGGTGCACGCGGTATTCCGCCGAGCCCGCCGCAAGGAATCTTTCCGCCCAGGATTCCATCGAGTGGGTTCTTGGCGAGAATTCACCCGTTTGTCGGAGAGTCAAGCCCGGAGCTCACTCGATGTAGTGGGTGGGACCTCCGATAGCTCCCTCGACGACAATTCCTCGACGAAAGGGGTGTGCGCCATGGCTTGGGCAAAGGATGTCGATGACGAGATAGAACGACTGTCGCGCAGTGTGACCGCGCGGGACGTGCGGCAGGCGTTGGTGTCGCTGGCCAGGGTCGGCGGGGAGATCGGCGCGATCGTCTCGGTCGGGTTGGGCGCGGCCACGCTGGCGGCGACCCTGCTCCCGGGCATCGGGCTGCCGGTCGCGGGCGGGACCTTGGCGCTGGTGGCCAAGAAGGCGATGGAGGGATACGCGTCGCTGGACGCCGACGAGCGCAAGCAGGTGCGCGTCATAGCCGCCTACGTGCGCAAACTGCACCTCGGCAGGTGACGCGTCCGGCGGGCCGTCAGCGTTTGCGGATGCGGCTCCCGGAGCAGAAATGCCAGGAGAGAGTCAACCGCGGATCCGATCATCGCGGAAGTTTCCGGCGGAGCATCCAATGTATCCATGGGAACTCATTGGTCATGTGGATATTGATGCGATCGAACAGGCCCCGGTTCGGAGCGTCGGAGGGGTGACGCAACACCGCTCACCGCGAAAGATATGCGATAGCCCTGTGTCAATCGCTGGACAGTTTTTAGACATCTCGCGCGAATCCCGGCCCGCAGTAGAGCGCATCGTGCTACCACTTTCGCGACACCCCTGGCGAAGGCGAGGCCGAACACAGTGCAACCGGACGGATCCGCCGACCACCCTCTGCTGTTCGAACTGACCGCCGCCGAGGTCGGTCACGACATAGTCCGGGTCGTCACCGTGCCTGCGGGCGAGGGGCGACCGGCGCGACAGATCACGATGCGCGTACCGGCACAAGCCGTCGACGGCACGCTGATCCGGGTCACCATGCAGGACGGCGGCGTGGTGCACTTCCGAGTCCACCACGCCGCGCCTGCCCGGACCCGCCGACCATGGTTGGTCGTCGCGGCGGTCGTGGTGGTGGTCCTGGCGTCCGTCATCGTCGTCCGGACGGCGTTCTCGGGACACGACGAGTCGCTACCGCCCGCTGCCTCCTCGGAACCCGTCGCGCCCACGACAACCCTCGAAACGACGACGACCACGGCGCCCACCACGACCGAGCCCATCACCACAGCGCCTATCACCACAGAGCCCATCACCACAGCGCCTATCACCACGGAGTACGCCCCGCCCATCGACACCGTGCCCGTCGACCCGCAGGACTCCGCCACCGTCGGAACATGCCTGCAACAGACCGGAACCGACACCGACCCGGATATGATCCCCGCGCCCTGCGCGCGCGGAATGTTCCGCGTCAAACAGCGGTTCGCGGGCACGACCCTCGACTCGGCCTGCCGGAAAGTGCGCGGCTACACGCACACCTTCATCGTGACGAAGTACTACGTGACCACCCGAAACGGGATAGAGATAAGCCGCAGACCCGCCCCCGCCGAATCCTATGTGCTGTGCCTGCAGGAACTCTGACGCAGCCACTCATCCGGTCACCGGGGTGAGCCATTCGGGATGTTCCGACGAGCGGCCGCGCACCACCGACTCGTAGGCCGCGTCGAGCTGTCGGGTGATCGGTCCCGCTGTCCCGTCGCCGACCCGGAGACCGTCCACTGTGGTCACCGGGAGGATCTCCCAGCCGGTGCCCATGAAGAATATCTCGTCGGCGAGGTACAGCTCACTGCGGTCCACCTCGCGCTCCTGTACCGGGTATCCGAGTTCGGTGAGCAGCCGGATCGAGGTGTCCCTGGTGAGGCTGTCCAGGATTCCGCTGGTCAACGACGGCGTGGCCACCACACCGTCGCGGACGAGGGCCAGGCAGGCGCCGGGGCCCTCGCTGACCTTGCCGCGGTCGTTGAGCAGGATGGGCCAGTCGTGGCCGTTCTCCCTGGCCTCGATCATGGCCAGCCTGCCGTTGTGGTAGTTGGAGAACGCCTTGACCCGGGGCGGCATGGCGGCCTCGCTGATGCGTGCCCAGGAACTGACCGCGGCCCGACACCCGCGCTCGGTGCCCAGCCCGCTGGTGAACTGCCAGCTGTCCACCACGACCTCGCACTCGACGCCCGCGGGCACCATCTGCTCCTGGATGATCCCGGCCGGGAACGCCCAGGGGCGCAGGTAGACGTCCTGACGGTAGTTGTTGACACGCAGCACCTCCAGTACGGCCTCGCGCAGTTCCCCCTGGTCGTGCGGCAAGGTGAGCCGGGCGATGCGGGCCGAGTCGTACAGCCGCTTGAGGTGCTCGTCGAGCCGGAACAGCAGCAGGGTCTCGCCGTCGTGGGACAGGTAGGCCTTGATCCCCTCGAACACCGCGGCCACCGAGGCGTGGCCGACCGCGTTGACGTGGACCAACGCGTCCTGCCACGGCACGAGCTTCCCACTGCGCCACAACCACTCCGGGCGGCGCACGTCGGAACGGACGAGTGAGTCCATGATGGACATCGGACCGGTCATATCGGGTTCACCTCAGAAAGGTAGCTGTCCAGACTTTCCAGGACCACGTCCGCGGCACCGAGATCGGTCGCCGAGCCGACCGAGTTGGGCACGGCCACGCAGCGCAGCCCGGCCGCCTTCGCCGCCGCGACCCCGGTCGGGGAGTCCTCGAAGGCCAGTGCGGCCGTCGCGGCGAGGCCGAGGCGGTCCAGCGCGTACAGGTACAGGTCGGGCGCGGGCTTGTGCACCGGCACGAGATCACCGGTGACCAGCTCGGCGAAGCGGCCGCGAATGCCGAGCCGGGACAGGTGCGGGCCCACCCAGTCCGCGCCCGAGCTGGAGACGATCACGGCGGGCATACCCCGGGCGTCGGCCCACTCCAGCAGGCGGAGCACGCCGGGGCGCGGCGGTTCGGCGGCACACAGTTCCGCCTTGCGGTGACGGCGGTCCCGCAGCTCGTCGGCGGTGAGCTCGCGGCCGATCAGCCCACCGAGGTGCGCCGCGGCGATGTACTCGCCGCTCGGCCTGCCCGCCATCGCCTGCCATACCTCGTCCGAGAGTTCGTGCCCGTGCCGTCGGTACACCTCGGCCCAGGAGGCCCTGGCGGCCCGTTCGGTGTCGCAGACCAGGCCGTCGAAGTCCAGCAACAGCGCCCGGACCTGGCTCACCCGCCCAGCACCCGGCGTAGGTAGTCGCTGGTGAACATGCCCCGCGGGTCCAGTTCGGCGCGCACCGCCTGGAACCGCTGCCAGCCGGGGTACCGGTCGGCGATCACGTCCCAGGTGGCGGTGTGCGCCTTGCCCCAGTGCGGTCGGCCCTGGTGTTCCCGCAGCACCGCCTCGAACGTGCGCAGCAGCTCGGTATAGCCGACCGTCCGCGGCACGGTGATGTTGACGAACCCGGTGGTGCGCCCGTGCGCCAGGCTGAGCAGGAAGTCGTCGGCGGCCGCGAAGCGAACCGTGACCGAGTAGGGAGTCTGCCGACCGAACCGCGTGACGTCCCGCTGCACGGCGGGAACCGCCTCGGCCAGCTCGGTCACCGGCAGCGCGTACTCCAGGGACAGGAACTTCACCGGCTGCGGGAACGTGAACGCGTCGAAGCTGCGGTCCACGTAGTGCGGCGGGCGGTCCACGGCGAACGGCAGCCGCGCGGTCATCAGTCCGCGCACCGCGCGCTGGTCCACCCGCCCGGCGAGCCCGGCCAGGGTGCAGCGCACCTCGCCCAGGGTGTTGCCGTACCGGCGCCGGGTGGCGTCGGCGGACACCGGGTCGTCGGTGCGGTCCAGCTTCAACGTGGACGCGTTCGGCCCGCTCCACGCCTTGAGGCTGAAGGTGGCGTGGTCCGAGCGGCTCGCCCAGGCAGGCGCGTCCGCCAGGATGGCGGCCAGCGGCTCGCTGCCGCTGACCACCCGCAGCTTGAACCTCGGCACGCACCGCAGGGTCACCGTGGACAGGACGCCCAGTGCGCCCAGCGCGGTCCCCGCCGCGAGGAACAGTTCGGGGTCCGAGTCCGCGGCGCACTCACGGATCGTGCCGTCGGCGGTGACCAGCCGAAGTCCCAGCAGCTGCCCGGTGAACGGCGGGTGCGTGATGCCGCTGCCGTGGTTCCCGGTGGACAGCGCGCCCCCGATCGTCTGCTCGTCCAGCGTGCCCATGTTGGACAGTGCCAGCCCCACCTTCTCCAGCTCCAGGTTGAGCCGCCGCAGCGAGGTGCCCGCCCGCACGGTCACCGCGGGCGTGTGCCGGTCCACCGACACGATCCCGCTATAGCCGGTGAGGTCCAGCAGGACACCGTCGGTGGTGACGATCGGGTTGAAGGAGTGGCCGGTGCCCGCAGTACGCACGGTGTGCCCGGCGGCGGCCGCCCGTTGCACCGCGCGGACGATGTCCTCCTCGTCCCGCACCACGACCAGCTCCTGCGGCACGCAGCGAGCCGAGCCCGCCCAGTTGCGCCAGGCCGTGTTCCGACCGCTCATCCGACCCTCTCCTCCGGCTGCCCGGCTCGGCGCAGCTCCACGCAGTGTCTGGCCACGGCGTCCTGCCAGCTGGGCATGGTGAGTCCCAGCGCGGCCAGCCGGTCGGTGTTCAGCGCGGACACCTTGGGCCGTCCGCCGACGAACACGGTGTCCGCGAACGCGACCGGCACCGGCGGATGGTCGGCGTCCAACCTCGCGTCGTAGACCCGCAGCGCGTGCACGCCGAGCTCGTAACGGCTGGCCCGACCCTCGTTGGCCACGTGCACGGTGCCGGTCGGCATCGGCGCCATGGTGATCAGCTCGATGATCGCCCGGGCCAGATCGACGGTGTAGGTGGGCCTGCTGAGCTGGTCCTCGATCAACGGCTGCCGCTCGCCGCGCTCGGCCTGCCGGATGGTGGCCAGGACGTCGTCGTTGTTCTCCGCGGCCCCGCCGAACAGCCAGGAGGTGCGCAGCACCAGATGCGCAGGCACGGTCGCGGCGATCTGCTCACCGGCCAGCTTGGTCAGCCCGTAGACGCTGAGCGGGTTGGGCACGTCGGTCTCGCGGTACCCGTCCGCGGGCGCGTCCACCCCGTCGAACACGTAGTCGCTGGAGATGTAGACCAGCCCACTGCCGTGCCGCAGGCACCCCTCGGCGACCTGGTGCACCCCGGCCACGTTGACCCGTAACGCCAGCTCCGGGTCGGTCTGGCAGGCGGCCACGATCGAGACGGCGGCCAGATGCAGCACGAGGTCCGGCCGGAAGGCGTCGATGGACTCGGCGACCGCCGTCTCGTCGGCGATGTCGAAGTCGGCGACGGACACCCCGAGCACCGGCCAGTCCGCCGTGCGTTCGTCCCGCCGCAACCGGTCGAGCAGTGCCGTGCCGAGACTGCCGTCGGCGCCGGTGATGTACAGGCGCATCAGAGGTTCCCGAACTCGGCGCGCAGGTCGGCCGCCGTGGCGCCCGCCTTGATCCGGTCCCGGATCGCGTTCTCCCGGTCGCACACCTCGCGGGCGGCGGCCAGCACCTGCTCGGCCGACTGCCGGGGCACCACGGCGATGCCGTTCTCGTCGGCCACCACGATGTCGCCCGGGTTGATCAGCTGACCGCCGAAGGACACCGGCACGTTCACCTGCACCGGCTCGACGCGGTCGTGCACGGCACCCGGGGACTGGCGGGGGACGACAGTGCGGTACCAGACCGGGAAGCCGATGTCCCGGATCTCGTCGACATCGCGCACCGCGCCGTCCACCAGCGCCCCGGCGATGCCGAACGTGTGCGAGACGGTCGCGGTGAGCCCGCCCCACATCGCGGTGGTGGCCACTCCGTGACAGGCCATCACCACGACGTCGCCCTCCTGCGCGCGGGCCAGGATCGGCAGCGTGTTCACCCAGTCGTCGATCGACAGGTTGATCGTCAGCGCGGGCCCGGCCACCCGCTGTTCGCGCCGGACCACCTGCATGCCACCGATCGCGCCGTGCCTGCGCTGCGCGTCGGTGACCATGCAGCTCGGGCTGTACTCGGGCAGCAGTGCCCGGAAGCCGTCCACGACCTCCTGCGGCGGGCGCACGAAGTCGTTGTACACGGTGTCCATGGTCATCTCCTCGGTGATCGTTGCGTGATGTGCGCGGCGAGCGCGGCGGCACTCAGGCCGTGTGCGTCGAGCACCTCGTCCGGTGCCCCACAGGCGGGCAGTTCGGTCAGGCCGAGCCCGCTGAACGTGGGCAGTCGCGGCAACCCGGATTCCAGCAGGCAGCGGGCGACCAGGTCGGCCTGCCCGCCGCGGGTGTAGTGGTTCTCCACCACGACAAGATGATCCGCCTCGGCGACCAGCCGGGCCAGCCACTCGGCGTCGACCCGGTTGAGCCAGGGCAGGTTGACCACGGTCAGGTCGGTGTCCAGCAGCTCGGCCGCGTGCAGCAGCTGGGGGATCACCACCGGGCCCGAGCCGATCGCCACGGTCCGGCCGCCCTGGCGCACGACCCGACCCCGGCCGAGCACGAGCGGCCCGACCGGCAGCGCCTCGGCCGCTTCCGGGACCGGCGTGCTGACCAGTCGCAGGTAGACACTGTGCGGCGAGTCGGCGCAGAACTCCACGGCGGCCACGGTCTCCGCGCTGTTGACCGGTTCGAGCACGACCAGGCCGGGGATCGCGCCGACCGCGCTGACGTCGCGGACCGCCTGGTGCGAGTGACCTGGCGCGGCCGGGAGCAGGCCCGCCAGCGAGCCAACGTAGACGACTTTCCGGTCCTCGGTCGCGTTGGTGTACATCTGCTCGTTGGGCCGTGCGTGCAGGAAGCAGGAGAACGAGTGCGCGAACGGTATGAGTCCGCGCGCGGCCATACCGCCCGCCATGGACACCATGTCCTGCTCGGCGATCCCGCATTCCACGAAGCGGTCCGGGAGTTGCTCCTTGAACGGGATCAACCCGGTGTCCAGGACGAGATCCGCGTCCAGCGCGACGATCCGCTCGTCGACGGCGGCCCGCTCGGTCAGCGCCCGCCCGTACACCTCGGGCAGCCGCGGCCCCGACGGCCGGGCACCCGGCGTGTGCTCGACCACCGACAGCCGTACCGGATCCGCGCCGTGCCTGCGCAGGATCGCGTTCACCGAGGCCACCAGCTCCTCGTGCGCTTCGCGGTACGACCCGACATCCGGTGCGCCGCTGTGGAAGCGGTACATCCACTCGCCCTCGGGCATCGAGGTCGCCGCGAACACCGTCGCCCCGGCGCCCTTCACCGTGTCCGCGATGATCACCGCGGGCCGGGCGCCGAACTCCCGCTCGCGGCGGGCGAAGGCGGCTGCGAACTCCGGCGCCGAGTTGCCGTCGCAGCGCAGCACCGCCCAGCCGAAGGCGCGGAACTTCGCCTCCAGGTCGCCGAGATCACTGACGTCCCGGACCCAGGTGTCGGACTGGAGCTTGTTGTGGTCGACGACCACGGTGAGCTCGCCCATCTCCCGGTGCACCGCCCCGGCCAGCGCCTCCCAGTTCTGGCCCTCCTGCAGCTCCCCGTCCCCGGTGAGCAGGACGACCCGCCGCCGTCGCCCGGTGAGCCGGTCGCCCAGCACGAAACCCTTGGCACGGGAGATCCCCATGCCAAGCGAACCGGTGTTGGCGTGCATGTGCGGGGTGCGCACGTCCGGGTGCCCCGGCAGGCCGCCCAGCCTGCGCAGCCGGTGCAGGTCCGCCTCGGGCAGCTGTCCGAGCGCGATCAGCGCGGCGTAGAGGCTGGGCGCGTCGTGCCCCTTGGAGGAGAAGTAGATGTCGCCGTCCGGGGCGAACGGCTCGTCCAGTCCCTCCAGCAGCAGCCAGGACACGATGTCGGCGGCGCTGAAGCTGGAGCCGATGTGCCCGGACCCGGCTCGCATCACGCTGTAGAGGGTGTTGACGCGCACGGCGTCGGCGAACGCGCGGCACCGGTCGTGCCGGTCGGGCAGCGCCAGGATCGGCGCGAACGCCGTCGTCGGCACGAAGCCCAGCCGGACGGTGCCGCCGGGGGAGAGAGTCATTGTGTCTCCACGGGAAGTCGCGGGCTCACCAGCAGACATAGCCACCGTCGACCATCAGCTCGGTGCCGGTGACGTAGCTGCTCAGGTCCGAGGCGAGGAACAGCAGCGGGCCGGTCAGGTCGGCGGGCAGCGCCATCCGCCGCAGCGGCACCCGGTCGGTGAACTTGGCGCGGAATCGCTCGTCCTGACCGCCGAGGACCCCGCCGGGGGACAGCGTGTTCACGCGCAGCCCGAGCGGGCCCCACAGGGCGGCCAGGTACCTGGTCAGCGCGGCCACCCCGGCCTTGGACATGCCGTAGGCGGGCGGCTTGAGGAACGGCGGGTCCACCGGGAGGTGCTCGTACAGCCGGGGGTCCGGCGCCATGCCCGCGTAGAGCGAGCCGATGTTGATGACCGACCCGGTGCCCCGGCGGGCCATCTCCGCGCCGAACACCTGGCACATCCGCAGCGTGCCCAGCGCGTTGACCTCCAGCACCGCTCCGGAGACCTCGTCCGGGATGTCGTCGAAGCGCCAGCTGCCACCGGTGGCCGACGGGGGCGAGTCGATGCCCGCGTTGTTGACCAGAACGGCGGGTGCGCCGACCCGGCCGAGGCACTCGGCCAGTGCCGCGCGCACGCTCGCCCGGTCGGTGACGTCGGCCCGCAGCAGGTGGAACCGGGTCGCGTCGTGCTCGCCGAGCACCTCGCCGAGCGCGGCGGGGATCTCCTCGGCCAGGTCGATGCCGACCACCTCGGCGCCCGCGCCAAGCAGCGCCTCGGTCCACACCGGACCGAGGCGCCCCAGCACCCCGGTCACCACGGCGACCCGGCCGTCCAGACTGATCCGCATCAGCCGAGACCGTCGAGCCGGATGTCCGCGTCGGCGGCCAGCGCGGCCACCAGCGGGCGGCCGAGCACCTGCGGCAGCAGGTGCGGGCGCAGACCGTCACCCGGGGACTTGATCGCCACGTCGGCCTCGGTGAGCACGTGCCCGGCGGGCAGGTCCCGGGCCGCCACGAGCTTCTTGGCCATCTTGCGCATCGCGGGCAGCTCCTCGGTCAGGTGCCGCTTGACCGGCGAGCCCAGGCTGAGCCGGGTGCGGGCCAGGCCGTCCACCAGCGCGCTGAGATGCTGTGCCTCCAGCGAGAAGTGGTGGTCGCTGCCGGGCCGGGCCCGGTCCAGTGTGACGTGCTTCTCCACCACCCTGGCGCCGAGCGCGTAGGCGACCCAGCTGGACTCGACCTCCAGGTCGTGTGCCGAGAAACCCGCGACGACGCCGTCGAACTCGCGGCGGAATGTGTCGATGACCGACAGGTTGAGCTGTTCCGGGGTGGCCGGGTAGACGGCCGTGCACTGGAGAAGCGCGAGCTGTCGATTGATCGGGAGAATGGTGTCGACGGCGCGCCGGACATCATCCATGTCGGCGCCGCCGGTGCTCACGATCAATGGTTTACCGGCGGCCGCCGCATAGGTGAGCAGCGGCGTGTTCGTGAGATCACCGGACGCCATTTTGATCGCCGGGACGTCGAGATCGACGAGGAAGTCGACGCTGTCCCTGTCGAATGCGGTGGAAAAGAAGTCGATGCCCAGCTCGGCGGCCAGGCCGGTCAGGTGGACGTACTCCGCGCGGCCGAACTCAAGTGTTTCCCGGTGCTTGCCGTAGGTGGGGCCGAAGCTGTTGCGGCCCACGTAGGGCTCGTCGAACATGTGCCGGGTGAACAGTGTCCGGTTGCTGCGTTTCTGCAGCTTGACCGCGCTGGCGCCGGCCTTGGCGGCCATGTGGAAGAGCTCCTCGGCGCGCGCCAGCTCGCCCTCGTGGTTGTGCCCGATCTCGGCGATCACATATGCATCGGAGTAATCGTCGACGATGCGGTCGCCAATGACGATTTTACGCTCGGACATAGTAGGGCAATCCTCCCCAGATCGCACTGAAAATGAACGCGAAAGGTTGACCCGGCGGGTTCGGGCCCGTCGGGTCTCGCGCAGCCGAGTCGCTGCTTTGATGTATTGAAAGCCTACCCTCCCCCTGAGTGCTAGGCTAGCATGCAGTTTGCCGGTGAACGCGGTCTTTGTCCAGAGGCTTGAGTCCGGAGGCTCGCAGTCGAGGGGTCATGCAAAGGCCATCGTGTTGCCTGGACCGCACTACGGTCCTTTGAAAGGGCGGCGCGGGCGTTCGTCCGCCCCCAAGGCGGGTCTCCGTTTACTCCGAGCGGGCTAGACGTTTTTCCGAACGGGCTAGCGGCGAGCCGCTCTCGACGTCGAAGGAACCACGGAACGTAATGAGTGTCGTACTGCTGCACACCACGAACCCGAGCCGCCGTCCGCACGTGACGCGGGTGCGGGACTACTGCCGCGCGCACGGCGAGCGGCTGCTGATCGTGATGAAGGACCCGACCTGGGAGGTCGACTTCGCCGACCGTGTGGTGTCCGCCGACACCACGAGCATCGAGCAGACGCTGACCGCGGTACGCGCGCTGGCCGCGCAGGAGCGCGAGCCGGTGCGCGGGGTGCTGACGTTCGTCGAGCAGAGCGTGCCCGCCGCCGCGGCCGTGGCCGCCGAGCTGGGACTGCCCTGTGTCGACGAACGGGCGGCCTACCTGGCCAGGGACAAGTTCGCGATGCGGTCGGCCTTCGCCGCGGTCGGGCTGGACCAGCCGCGGTTCGAGCTGGCCGCGAGCCTGGCGCAGGCACGCGAGGTGGCGACCCGCGTCGGATACCCGCTGATCCTCAAACCGTTGATCGGCGCGGGGAGCAAGTACGTGCGCCGGGTCGACGGCGACGCCGAGCTGGCCGAGCACTTCGACGCGATCCGCCGCGGCGCCTGGGACGGGTTCAGCCACGACCCGCTGTACGAGCGCACGGCGGAGCGATACGACCGGGCAATCCTGCTTGAGGAGTACATTCCGGGCAGCGAGATCAGCGTCGAGTCCGTGGTGCGCGCGGGACGGACCGAGGTACTCGCGGTGCACGACAAGCCGTTGCCCATGGAAGGACCGTTCTTCTACGAGGTCTACTTCAGCACGCCGAGCAGGCTGCCCGCCGAGCTCGTGCGGCGGATCGGCGAGGCCACCGCCGCCGCCAACTCCGCGCTGGGGATCGGTATCGGCGCCACGCACACCGAGTTCCGGGTCACTGCGGCGGGCCGCGCGGTGATCCTGGAGACGGCGGCCAGGCTCGGTGGGGCGGCGGTCTACCAGTCGGTGCTGCGGAGCACCGGTGTGGACATGGTCACGGTGCTGCTGGACCTGGCCACCGGCCGGGACACCGATCTGACCGTGCGGGACTCGCCGACGCCGACCGGTTTCTACCGGATCTACGCCGAGCGGGCCGGGGAGCTGGCGCGGTTCCACGGCGTCGAGCGCTACGAGCAGGACCCGCGGGTCAGCGAGATCGCGCTCTACCACGGGGTCGGGGACCGTATCCTGATCGCCCCGCAGCTGTCCGGCGCGCACGGGCACGTGGTGTTCTCCGCCGCCGGTATGGACGATCTCGACGAGGTCTGTGCCGAACTGCGCCGCGAGATCCGGGTGGAGGTGCGATGAGGTACCTGGTGCTCAACCGCACGCCGCTGGCCGACCGGCACTTTCCGGCCTGGCTCGGCGAGGACAACCGGGCGGTGCTGATCACCGCGGCCGACGCGGTGTCGGACCCCGCGCAGCTGGCAGGCTACGAGCACACCACCGTGCTGGACGACTTCCACTTCAACCCGGCGGTGGAGCTGGCGGCGCTGCGCCTGCACGAGCGGTTCGGCTTCGACCGGGTCATCTCGCTGTCCGAATTCGACCTGCTTCGGGCGGCTCGGCTGCGCGAGCTGTTCGGCGTGCCCGGCCAGGACGTGGCAGGCGCGCGGGCGTTCCGGGACAAGTTGTGGATGAAGGAACTTCTCGGTGCGGCAGGTATTCCGTTGGTGCCTTTCGCCCCTGTCGCACACCTCGCGGATGTGCTCGGTTTCATCGACCGACACGGCTACCCGGTGGTGGTGAAACCGCGCCGTGGCGGTGGTTCCGAGGGCGTGCACGTGCTGCGTGACGAGACCGAGCTGCTCGGCTATGTCGCGGAGACCCGTGAACTGGGCACGGACGACGGCGCCCAGTTGCTTGTGGAGTCCTACCTTGAGCACGAGCTGTTCCACGTGGATGGGATCACCGTGCGTGGCGAGGTGCGGCTGATGTGGCCGTCCTCACAGGGCACGACCTCCTGCCTGGACCTGCTCGGCGGGACGGCCCTGCGCAGCGCCCTGCTGGATCCCGACGACCCGCTTCTGGGACCATTGCGCGAGTTGACCGGTCGCGCTCTCGCCGTGCTGCCCACGCCGGAGATCTCCATGTTCCACGCCGAGGTGTTCCACAGTGAACGGCATGGCCTGGTGTTCAACGAGATCGCCTGCAGAATGGGCGGCGGAATGATCGAGTGGATGTTGCGGCGCGGGTTCGGCATCACGCTGCCCGAGGTGTACGTACGAGCGCTCGCGGACAATTCGCCACCGGAATTCGACCCGGTCCCGATCGAACAGGCCGGGCTGGCGCTCGTCCCGCCGCGACCCGGAATGCTGATGAGCATTCCGGCCGAGTGCCCGACGGCCGGGATCGTCGACTACCGGCCCGGCGCCGAGGTGGGGACCCGGCTGGCCGCGCCGCGCAACAGCATGGACAAGATCGCGTTCCTGTTGGCAGCCGGTTCCACCCGGGTCGAGGTGGAGAAGTCGTTGGACGGCGCAGTGGACTGGTTCCAGCGCACCGTGGAGATCGGGTAGCGCCCGGACAGATTGGATCACCAGTGCAGTCCATGCCAGACGGTCCGATGCACCTGCTGGTGCTCGGCGACGAGCGCGAGATCATCGAGTTCGCCCGCACACTGCGCACCGAGCTGCGCACCTCGGTGCTGTGCCTGCCCGCCGACGCGCGCAAGCACCCGAAGACCGAGGAACACCGCAGGGTGTTCGTGCTCCCCGAGGGCACGCCGCTCGCGGAGTGGGTGGCGGTCGGGCGGTTCATCCACGAGCGGGAGCCGGTCGACGGCATCGTCTGCTTCAACGAGACCGGCCAGGAGGCCGCCGCCGCGATCGCGGCCGCGCTCGGCCTGCCCTGGCACCCGCCGGACACGGTGCGGGCGGTCGACGACAAGCGCCTGATGCGCGAACGCCTCGCCGAGCACGGGGTCGACCGCACCGGCTACCTGGACTCGCCGACGCCGGAGCAGATCGTGGCCTTCGCCGAGCGCGTGGGCTACCCGCTGATCTGCAAGCCCGTCGACGGGGTCGGCAGCCACGGCGTGGTACGCCTCGACCGCGCCGAGGACATCGCAGCGTGTCTGGACCGGGCGCGCTCGGGGGCGGTGGAACTGGGCGGCAGCAAGGTGATGGTGGAGAAGTTCCACGTGGGCGAGGAGTTCAGCGTCGAGAGCTTCAGCGAGGACGGCGAGCACCTTCCCCTGTGCATCACCAAGAAGTATTTGCTTCCCGGCACCTTTGTGGAACTGGGACACGTGCTGCCCGCGCCGGTGAGCGAGCAACGCGCGGAGCGGATCGGCGCGGCGGTCGTCGCCGCGCTGACCGCGCTGGGGATCCGCCACGGCGTCACGCACACCGAGGTCATCGCCACCGAGGACGGGGTGCACATCGTCGAGACGCACCTGCGGCAGGGCGGCGACCGCATCCCGTACCTGCTGGCAGGCGCCCGCGAGGTGGACATCGTGCCCGCGCTGGCGCGGCAGTCCCTCGGCCTGCCCGCGCTGGAGGACCTGCGCGGCCAGGTGGACAAGGCCGCGACGGGTCGGTACGCGGCGATCTGGTACGCCACACCGGACACCACCGGCAAGATCACCGAGGTGTGCGGCGAGCAGGAGGCCCGGGACCGGCCCGGTGTGCGCGAGGTGACGGTTCGCAAGAGCGCGGGGGACTTCCTGTCCGGCATCACCTCCTCCAGCGCGCGCCCCGCCTGGGTCTGGGCTGTCGGCGACACCGCCGAGGAGGCGCTGGCCACCGCGCAGCAGGCCGTGCGCGCGGTGCGGTTCGTGGTCGGTGAGTCCGATGCTGACTGAGAAGCTGACCGGTGCGGTGCGGCGCTCGGCGGACTCGCTGCGCGCGAGCAGCCGTTCGGAGCGCATCCTGGTGTTCAGCTGCCTGGCTGACTCGTTGGGGTCCGGTCTCTTCCTGGCGATCGGCGCGGCGTTCTTCACCCGTATGGGCAGTCTGGAGGCGGCCCAGTACGCGCTCGGCCTGTCGGTGGCCGGGCTGGTCGGGTTCGTGCTCACCATCCCGATGGGACTGCTCGGCGACCGGTTCGGCGCGCGCCGCACACTGATCTGCCTGAACCTGTGGCGGGCGGTCGGATACTCCTGTTACGCACTGGCGGGCACGTTCACCACCTTCATCATCGTGGTGGTGTTCACCGCGATCGCCGACCGGACCGCGGGCGCCATCGGCCAGGCCGTGGTGGCCGACGTGGCCGACCAGGACCGTCGGATCGGGCTGCTGGCCGTGATCAGGTCGGTGCGCAACATCGGGTACGCCTCGGGCGGGCTGGTCGCCGGGTTCGCGATCACGGCGAACAGTCGCCCGGTGTACTACTCGGCGATCGCCATGGTGGCCCTGTTCTACGTGATCTGCGCGGGCATGCTGACCCGGGTGCGATCCGCCCCGGACGCGGTCGGAGCCGTGCGAACCAGGCGCGAGTGGGCGTTCAAGGACCGGCGCTACCTCGCGTTCACCGCGCTCAACACCGTGCTGAGCCTGCACGTCACGACACTGAACGTGTTGCTGCCACTGTGGATCCTGGCCAACCCGACGATCCCGCCCGGGTTCGCCGCCACCCCGCTGATCGTCAACACGATCATCGTGTCACTGCTGCAGTTCCCGGCCACCAGACGCATCACCACGATCAGCGCGGCCGGGCGGGCGGCCTTCGCCGCCGCGGTGCTGCTGGCGGCCGCGTGCGTGCTGTTCCTCGCCGCCTCCTGGCTGTCGGTCGCCACCTACGCGGTGATCGTGGTGCTGGGCGGGGCCCTGCTGCTGACGGTGGCGGAGATGTGGCAGGCCGCGTCGTCCTGGCAGATCTCGATGGACCTGGCACCGGACCACAGCCGTTCGCAGTATCTGGCGACGTTCAGCCTGAGCACGACGGCGGAACGGGTGGTCGGTCCGGCCGGGCTCACCGTGCTCGTACTGACCGTGCGCCCGTGGGGCTGGCTCCTGCTCGGGATCGTCGTCCTGCTCGCCGGACTGGCCACCCTCCGACTGGCCCGTCGCGTGCCCGCGGAGCCTTTGCGGGTGGCGTCGTAGAGGACCATTGGACCGTGTCCGGTCGGTGCTCGGGTCGGCCAGGATGAACTCGAAATGATCACGACACGCTGGGGGATCGCTTGTCGAGAATCGTGGATGAGTTGCACGGCCGTGGAGAACGCATGCTGGCGGCGGCCATGGCGGTGCTGTTTCTGGGCACGGGACTGTCGTATTCGCTACTCGCCCTGTACTGCATCCGACATCTCGGACTGAGTCCGGTCGCCTACGGTGCCGGGATGAGTGTCGCGGCGCTGCTCGGCATCGCTTCCGGGCCGGTGATGGGCATGTTGGCGGACCGGGTCGACGGTCACCGGCTGTACGCCATCCTGGTGTGGTCGATGTGTGCGGCCACCGCGACCGTCATCGTCGCTCCGGGCTGGTTGGCTCTGATCTTGCTGAGTGTGCTCACGATCTGTGGCCGGGGGAGTGCTGCGGTGATCGGCGCACTGATCGGGCGTTCGGTGCCCAAGGAGCGCCGGATCCGGTATCGCGCGGTCGTCAAGTCCCTGAGCAACTCCACCATGCTGATCGGCTTGGGCTTGGGTGCACTCGTCCTGGCCGACGGCTCCAGGCCTGCTTTCCGGTTCGGGTTCGCGGCCGAGGCACTCACCTTCGTCGTGGCAGGTCTGTTGGTCTGGCTGTCGACGTCGGCCGAGTCGGCGGAGCAGGCGCAAAAGGCGACAAGGCCGGAGCACGCTGGACGGTCCCGTCTCGTGGTCTTCAAGGACGTCAGATTCACCGCGCTCACCATCGTGAACGGCGTCCTGACGCTCTCCGAATTCATGCTCACCATCGCTCTGCCATTGTGGGTCTCCACCCGGATGCACGCTCCACTGTGGATCGTGTCGGTCGCCGTGGTCAGCTACACCGTCGGAATCACGATTCTCCAGATCCCCGCATCCCGCCGCGTGAACGACATGCACTCCTCGGTGCGCGCCGGGCGGCGTGGCGGCTTGCTGTTCGCTGTCGCGGCAGCGCTGTTCCCTGTGATGGGAGCGGTGTCCGGTATACCTCTGGCGGTCGGTGTCGTCGTGCTGCTGGCGTTGGTCATCGTGGCGGGCGAGGTCTGCTACACGGCGGGCTCGTGGGGGCTCGTCTACGCATTGGCGCCGGAGGAGTCGCTCGGGCAGTACCAAGGATTCTTCAACACCGGCTTCGACCTGAGCATGATGTTCGGTCCGGCACTGTTCGCCTGGCTGGCCGGCGCGCAGGGCATGCTCGGCTGGGGTGTGTTGGCGACGGTCTTCCTCGTCACCGCGCTACTGATCACCCCGCTCGGCACACGCGGCACGGCCAACGCTACGAACTGAGCCCGATCTCGGACCGCGCATGCGCCGCGGGAAGGTCCACACGGCCCAGCCGTGTGGACCTCCGGTCCAGCAGCGACACGCTACTAGCGGATGTCCTGGCGGAACCAGTAGTACCAACCGGCCCCGCGGTTGATCCCCTGCGGGTCGGACGCGTAGTAGGAGCAGTCGTAGCTGTAGTAGTAGGGCGGGTCGTTGACGGCGTCGGAGAAGCTGTCGCACGGTGCTTGTGCCGTCCAGGGGCCCTCGTAGCCGGTGCCCCAGATGCCCGCGCTCGCCGTGCCCGCTCCGACGACCACGGCCGCCGCGGCGAGCACGGCCGCGGCCGATGCTGCTGATTTCCTCATCGACTCCCCTTTTCGAGATCGGATGAGCGAACGATCACATGCGGCGGCGGGTGTCCGGAATGCCCGTCACCCTGCCGTACCAATGGTTCCACGCCTGTTGCGGGCCGGTCGGACGCTGCTCATGGGACGTTAGGCGCACCCGGGCGAATCCACTGTAGATTCCCGGATTGGACGGAGAGGTCGCCCATGCCCACTGCGGATGGATCGAATGGAGCATCCGGCCGTCGGCCGAGCAGCCGAGACACCGCTCAGAACAGGGTCGCGGGCTCGACCGGGTCCGGCTCGGGCAGTGCGTCGAGGTCGGGCACGAGCGCCCGCACGTCATCGTGGAACCGGCGGGCGAGCGCGGGCGCGTCGTCGTTGTCGGGAGTGTGCAGGAAGATGGTCGGCGACCGGCCCTCGCGCAGCCACTCGGCGACCACCGCGGTCCACGGCCGCCACCCCTCGACCGTATCCTCGACCGAGTCCCGACCCAGATACCGGACGATCGGATGGTCGGTCAACGCCCGCGTCCGCCGCGGTAGCCGGGGCTTCTTGACCCAGGCGTCCTGCTCGGCCTCGCTGGTCGGCGGGCTTTGGAAGAAGACCGTGGTGTCGAACGGCACCCACTCGGCATCCGCGTGCGCGAGTACAGCCTCCAGCGTCGACGTCGAGCCCGCCTCGGAGAAGAAACCGGGGTGCCGCACCTCCACGGCCCGCCTGCGGTCGGCGGGCAACCTGCGCAGGAAGCGGCCGAGGGCGTCGACGTCCGAGGGGCCGAACGAGCCGGGCAGCTGGGTCCACAGGACCGCCCGGTCACCGAGGGGTTCGATCGCGTCCAGGAACGCCCGCATCTCGCGCTCGACACCGACCAACCGGCGCTCGTGCGTGACGACCTTGGGCAGCTTGACCACGAACCGGAAGTCGGGATCGGTCTGCTGCGCCCAGGTTTCGACGGTCTTCCGTGCGGGGGTCGCGTAGAAGGTGGTGTTGCCCTCGACCGCGTTGCACCAGCCCGCGTAGGCCCGCAGCCGCTCCTTGGCAGGCAGCGACGACGGCAGGAACCGCCCAGGCCACGTCTTGTGGGTCCACATCGCGCAGCCAACATGAAGACGCGCCACCTTGGTCGTCAGCTCCTCTCGATCGCGACTGACGATAGCCTGTCGCCCGTTCGGCGGCAGCCGAACTTCCCCTGGTGCCGGACGGCCTCCAGGAGAAGCGTGGTGTAGGCGCGTCGCCGCGGAACCACATGTCCCCGGCGTTGCGCGTTCAGGCAACCAGAGTCAGCCGGATGTCCGACCGGCGGGCTCCTCTCCGTTCGTGCCCACTCCGGTAACACGGTCGCGACACCGAGGAGGAATCACCATGCCTGCCCACGAGATCACGGAGTGCGGCCCCGCCCACGACCATCACGACCCGAAGGCCGCGCCGAAGACCACCCACGATGACGGGCGAGGGCCGCTCACGACCGCGGGTGTGGTACGCCTGCAGCGCAGTGCGGGCAACCGGGCGGCGACCTCGCTCGTAACCGCGAATGCGGGTGACCGCGGCGCGGCGGTCATCGTCCAGCGGGCGAGGAACATCCCGGTGCCACAGTTGAACGAGCCGGGAGAAGCGGGCGCCCAGGTGTGGTTCGCGCCGTGGGCATGGATGACCGGCCACGAAACCGCACTCGACCTGTCCGACCAGCCAGGGGAGATGGACGTCGCGCCCGGGGTACGCAACGGCGTGATCTCGATGGGAGTCTCATCGGGCTACTGGACCGCCCATGGCGGGGGAGTTGCCGCGGGCGGCGGCCAGGCGATCACCTTCCAGGTGGCCGACGACGGGCGACTGTCGCTGTCACCGCCGTCGGGCGGTCTGATGTTCACGCTCCCACAGCATCGGACGACCGTCGATCCGCCGGTGGTGGAGCGGTCGATCGCCGGTGACCACGACGTGGCCACCCTGCGTTTCGGGTTCCGCTGGCATCGCGACCCCGACCAGGTGCAGACGGCGAGCGGGACGACCTCCGGCACCGAGACCGGCGGCCGGACCGGCACGGCGACGACCGGGACGACGGCCACGACCGTCGGAGGTTCGACCTCCGAGGAGGTCGCCGCGGCCGGTGGCAAGCTCGGCTCGCAGCAGAGCGGCTCCGTCACCGGGACCGCGTCACAGACATCGACCAGCGAGAGCAGTACCGCAAGCAGCTCGTCGACCTCGCAGTCGAGGACCGTCACGAGCCCGGGGGCGGCGTCCGGGGACGGATTCTTCACCTTCTCCCTGGTCATCCGGTCCAGGCTGCGGGTGCCGATCCGACACATGGAGGAGGTCTACTTCGCCAAGGACCGGGCGGAGGTCCTGGACCCCGCGGTCGTGATCCGCCTCGCCCAGGGCCGGTTCCTGCCTGACCAGGATGATCAGATCGAGTTTCGCAGCCGCATCGTGGACGGCGTCGACGAGATCATCCTGCGGGGCTTCGCCAGCAGTCAGGGCCGACCGGGGATGGAAGGCTACAACGAACGTCTGTCCCGTCGCCGGTGCGCGACGGTACTGGGCCTGCTCATCGGCCAAGGCGTCCGCAGGGCGCAGGTGGCCGACATCGTCTCGGTCGGTGAGGATCAGGCGGTGCTGGACCACCAGATCGACAACCCGGCCTACCAGAAGGTCCAGATCATCGTCCGCACCCGGGCAGCTCGGCGACCTTGACCACAGCAGGCAATCTCACCCCTGTCGGTCAGGACATGCGTCGTCATGGCGTCCACGCGTCCGTGGAGCGCGGAGAGCCGCCCGAGGCCGGGCGTCGCTTGGTCGCAGGTATGGTCGAACGCGGCGTTGTCCGTGCGGACGGCCGGGACTGACCGCCTGCCACCGATTCCGCCTGTTGACGGGAGTGACGTGCGATGAAGATCCTCATGCCACCGGAATCGCACCAACCCGCCCGCTCGGCCACCGCTCCAGCTCTGGTCCGACGCGTGGGTCGCGGGGCCGATCCGGTCACCGGGGGACGGGAGTTCGACGGTGATCCGAACCTGTCTGCTGGGGGCGTGCGGGATCCGTTGCAGACGTACGTGATGCGCCGAAGCCCGTGTGGTCGTTGCGCAGACGTTCGGTGAGGCGGAAAGCTTCTCGCCCCGGGACCGTGAGCACCACGGTCCCGAGGCGCGGCGAACCTCCGCTGTCCGGTCGTGCCCCTTGACCGTGCTCGGCGAGATGGAAGATCCGCCGGGCAAATGGCGACAGACTGAGTCAGCGGCCGTTGCCGGAGTGGAACACGCTGAGTTCGCCGTAGGTCGACAGAGTGCCCGCCAGGTCACCGGATCCGTGGCGCAGAACGGAATCCAGGAACGCGAGACTGGCACCGGCGGTGACGCGCGGGCTTTCGGTGCGGCCCAGCGAACCGACAATGGAGGACACCGGCGGCAGGTACAGGGGAGCGTCCGTGAAGGTGAGGTGCGCGGCGCCGGGGATGGTGAGTCGGTAGCTCGTCGCCGTGCCGCGTGCGAGCACCTGGGTGAGCAGCGGCATGTAGCGCGGATCGGTGTCCGGGGTGACGGCCTGGGTGAGCGCGAGCATCGGCAGGCCGAGGTCGGGGGACAGGGCGCCGCGAGGGTAGCCGTCCAGGTCGATGACGGCGTCGAACCGGTGGTCCTGCCGGGCCGCCTGCAGTGCGGCGGCGCCGCCCATGGAGTGACCGGTCGCGGCGACCCGGTCGGTGTCCAGGCGTCCGGCGAGCGGGTCAGCGCCGTCACCTCGGTCGAGACCCGCCAATCGGGTCAGTGCGAAGCGGAGGTCGGCGGCCCGGATGGCCGTCCAGTCGTCGGCCAGCCTGTCGTCCTTGTCGCGGTCGCCGGTGGAGACGGTCGCGGTGGTGATCGTGCGGCCGTCGGCGAGGACGACGGCGGCGGAGTCGTACGGGTGGTCGAGCGCGGCGACCACGTAGCCGTGACTGGCGAGTTCCTCCGCCCACGCGGTGTTCTGGGTGCGCACTCCGCTGGACCCCGGCGAGAACAGCACGATCGGGAACCGTCCTCCGTCGGCCGCCACCGGGGCGTCGGGAATCGAGTGGGTACGGGCGCGCGGAACGCCGTCGAACAGGAAACCCGGCAGGCCGACGCCGCCCGCGAGTGCCGCGGAGACGGTGCGTGCTTCGTCCTCGGTGCGTCCGAGGTACTGGGCGCGCGGGGCGTCCGCCGGGCTGTTGCGCGCGGGGTACCAGAGCTGGGCCACGACCGTGCGGCGGTCCTGTGGGTCGTCGGTGAAGGTCTCGGGGCGGTCCGGGTCTGTCCACTGCAGCACGCGGGTACCGACCGCGAAGTCGCCGGAGGGCTCCGGGAAGACGGGGACGGGGAAAGCCCACGCCGCCACGGGGGCCGTGGTGATCAGGCAGACGCAGGCCACCGAACCCGGCAACGCCAGCCACCAGCGGGCCCGCCGAGCCCGGTCGCGCACCAGCGGGGAGATGGCGAACGGCGCCGCGAGGGCCGCAGCCGCCAGCACCGGCAGCAGCTGCCAACGGATCCCCGTCACGCAGAGCAGGATCGCGGACAGCAGGAACACCGCCCCCGCCACGATGGTGACGCGTGGTCGGGCAGCGGCGGGCAGCCAGCGCGCCACTACCAGCGCCACAGCGCCGAGCAACGTCAGGATTTCCAGTGGGGACAGGTTCAGTCCCGTGATGATGTCGGTCACCAGGCCATATTCGGTGCCGGACCCGCGCGCCCACATCGCTCCCCGGACGTGCTCCCGCTGCCGTCCCCGGTGGCAGTCGAGCACCCCGGATCGGCGGCCGGACTACGACCACGGGACGTATCGGGACTCCTACCGTGGTCGCAATCCGGCTCGCCACCGTCAGACGTCGGGCTCATGCGCGCGGCGGGCCGTCGACCTACCATCGTCCTGTGATGACCGAGCGGCACTGGACGTCCCGGCTGCCGCAGGCGGTGGGGGACTCGCTGCTGCCCGCGCTCCTCCTGCTGAACGTCCTGACCATGTGGACACCCGCGGAGTTGCCGGTGGCCGTCGCGCTCACCACCGCTCTCGCGCTGCCGCTGGTGTGGCGGCGCCGGGCCCCGCTCACGGTGTTCGGCGCGGTGGTGGCCGCGGCCGTCGTGCAGTGGCTGGTGGACGTCCAGCTGCCCGCGGACATCGCCCTGCTGGTGGCGCTCTACACGGTGGCCGCGAACTCGGGCAGGCGCGTCACGGTCGTCGCGGTCGTCATCGTGGAGATCGGGGCCGTCCTCGCCTGCCTGCGCTGGGCGACGGATGGCGCGTTCCTGACCCCGCTCGCCGCGGTCACCGCGATGGTCGTCGCCGCGGCCGTCCTCGGGGTGAACGACCGGACCACCCGTGCCTACCTGGAAGCCGTGCGTGAACGGGCCGTCGCCGAGGAGAGAGCCCGGATCACCAGGGAGATGCACGACATCGTCACCCACAACCTGTCCGTCATGGTCGCGCTCACCGACGCCGCCGTCTACGCGCAGCACCGGGCGCCGGACAAGGCCACCACCGCGATGCTCCAGGTCGCCGAGACGGGCAGACAGGCACTGGCCGACATGCGGCGCTCACTCGGTGTGCTGCGCACCGACGAACCGGACGCGGCGCGCCACCCGTTGCCCGGCATCGCGCAACTGGCGGCCCTCGCGGGTCAGATGTGCGCTGCCGGGCTCCCGACCGACCTCGACATCGACGGCGGCCACACGCACATACCCGCGACCGCGCAACTGACCGTCTACCGCCTGGTGCAGGAAGCCTTGACCAACACCCTCAAGCACACACCCACCGGCACCCACGCGAAGGTCCGGATCGAGTGCGCGGCCGAGACCGTCACGGTCGAGGTCACGGACACCGGCCCGCCGACCGCCCTCGTCACCCACTCCGGGCACGGCATCACCGGCATGCGTGAACGTTCGGCGGACTACGGGGGGACGGTGCTGGCCGGACCGCTTCCCGGCGGCGGCTGGGGAGTCCACACCCGCCTCCTCTTCGGCGCGGGCCCGTCCACATGACGATCCGCGTCCTGATCGCCGACGACGAGGCACTGCTGCGGATGGCGTTCGGTATGGTCCTGGCGGCCCAGCCGGACCTGACCCCGGTCGGCGAGGCCGAGGACGGCGCCGCCGCCGTCCGCCTGGCCGCCGACCTGCGCCCCGACGTCGTCCTGATGGACGTCCGCATGCCCGGAACCGACGGGATCGAGGCGACCCGGCAGATCGTCCGGACCTGCCCGCAGACCAGGGTCCTGATCGTCACCACCTTCGACCTGGACGAGTACGCCTTCGCCGGGCTCAAGGCCGGGGCCTCGGGCTTCCTGCTGAAGAACGCCAGACCCGAGGAACTGCTCACCGCGATCCGCACCGTGGCCGAGGGCAACGCGGTGGTCTCCCCGCGCATCACCCGCCGCCTGCTGGAGAAGTTCCGCCCACACATCCCCGACGCCGCCGCCCGCGCTCGCGACGAGCGGCTGAGCAGGCTCAGCGCCCGTGAGCGCGAGGTGCTCGTCCAGGTGGGCTCCGGCCTGTCCAACGCCGAGATCGCCGCAGGCCTGGGCCTCGCGGAGGCGACCGTGAAGTCCCACCTGGGCCGAATCCTGCACAAACTCGAACTCCGCGACCGGATCCAGGCCGTGATCTTCGCCTACGAAAGCCGCCTCATCCAACCGGCGTGAGGTCCGTGGGCTCGCACGGTCACCGTTGTGCGGTAAGGAAAGAAGCACGTGCGGTGGGCATTCTTTCTCAGGTGCGCGGGGAGTTCCTGAGTTCTTCGACATCCGGCAGGTGGGACAACCACGTGGTGAACCGGTCGACCCAGTGCTCGATCGCGTCGGCGGCGAAGTGTGTCCGTTCCCAGGCTCCGTACAGGGTCAGCCGGACCTGCGCGCCGTCGACCGTCAGTCTGGCCGCGTGCATGCCCGCGGTCGGCGCGTCGGTCAGTACCGCCGCGCCGCGGCCGGACGCGGCGTGGGCCTGGGCCAGCACTGTCGAGCGCAGCACGATGGGGTCGGTGACCTGGGCGTCACTGCGGGCGACGGCCTCGTCGAAGGCGGTGCGGGCCGAGAAACCCCGGTCCATCAGGATCAGCGGGTGGTGGTGGACCAGTTCCCGGACCTCCACGGAGTCCCGTCCGTCGAGCGCGTGGCCGCGGACCACCTGCACCGTGAGCCCGATGTCGCACAGCCTTTTCGAGACCAGGCCGCTCGGTGGCGCGACCGTGGCGACGGCCAGGTCGGCGGACTCGGCGCGCAGCGTGTCGTAGACCTCCGCCGGGCGGCACTCGATGGTGTCGACCAGCGGGAGGCTCGCCCCGTGTTGTGCGGTGAAGGGGCCGATCGCCCTGGTGGGGCTCGGTGTCTGGGTGACTATGACCAGCCTCAGCTGTTGGATGTCCGTCGGGTTGACCGCCTTGCGGGCGTCGGCCTCGCGCCGGACGAGGTCCTCGGCCAGGGGGAGGAATCTCCGGCCCGCGTGTGTCAGGCTCACCGCGCCTTTCCCGCGTTCGAACAGCGGCGTGCCCAGCTCCCGTTCGAGCGCGGCGATCTGGCGCGATACGGCCGGTTGGGATATCCGGGCCTGGGCGGCGCCGCGTGTCACGGAACCTTCCTCGACGATGGCCAGAAAGTACTTCACCACGCGTAGTTCCATGGAGATCATGCCTCGCAGGCATGGGTCCGGTGCATAACGAGCATTGTGTGGCATGGCCCAACTCGTCGCAAGATGGGCGCCTGCTGAACCGCCAGGTGCAGTTCCGGCCCTTTTTCCCGAAAGACGACCATGCGCATAGACACTGTTCTGGAGAACGCCAGGGTCCGCACCGTCGACCCGGACCGTCCGCACGCCGAGCGGGTCGGGATCCACCACGGCCGGGTCGTCGGCCTGGACGGCGAGCTCGACGGTGTCCAGGCGAACGAGCGGATCGACCTGGGCGGGAAGTGCGTCGTACCCGGGTTCAACGACGCGCATTTCCACTTCTCCTCGGTGGGCCTGGAGATGGTCCAGCTCGACGTGACCCCGGCCGCGGCACCGACCCTGGACGACCTCTACCGGGTGGTGAGGGAGTTCGCCGCCCGGCAGCCCGCCGGGGCCTGGGTCCTCGCGCGCGGCTACGACCAGAACAAGCTCGGGGGCCACCACCCCCGACTGCGGGTCCTCGACGCGATCGCGGGCGGCCGTCCCGTGTACCTGCTGCACGCCTCCCACCACATGGCGGTGGTCAACACCGAGGCGCTGCGCCGGGCCGGTCACCCGGACCCGGCCGCGCTCACGCCGCCGTCCGGGGGCAGGCTCGGCAGGGACGCCGCCGGGGACTTCGACGGCCTGCTGCTGGAGCAGGCGATGGACCTGGTCACGCACGTGCTGCGCCCGGTCGCCCAGGACGACCTCGTCGACGGCCTCGCCGCGGCCTCCGCGTGGTGCCTGCGGCACGGCATCACCAGCGTGAGCGAACCCGGCGTGGCGGGCACCGCCATCGGCAACTCCCCGGCGGACGTCCGCGCGTACCAGACCGCCCGCGAGCGCGGTCTCCTGCACACCCGGCTGACCCTCATGCCGTACATCGACGCGTTGCACGGGATCGGTGATATCGGGACAGGTGAGGGATGGGGGATCGACCTGGGCATCCGCAGCGGTTTCGGCGACGAGTGGCTGCGGCTGGGGCCGGTGAAGATCATGAGCGACGGCTCCATGATCGGGCGCACCGGCGCCATGTGTCACGACTACCACGACAGTCCGGGCAACGCGGGCTTCCTCCGCTGGGGCGACCAGGAGCTGCGGGATCTGCTGGTCACGGCCCACGTGAACGGGTGGCAGATCGCCACCCACGTCGTCGGCGACCGCGCGCTGGACCTGGTGCTGGACGCGTACGAGGAAGGCCAGCGGCACCTGCCTCGACCGGACGCGCGGCACCGGCTGGAACACGTGGCGGTCTCGTCCGAAGCGCAGGTGCGCCGGATCGTCGCGAGTGGACATATCCCGGTTCCGCAGGGGCGTTTCCTCTCCGAGATCGGCGACGGAATCCGCTCCGCTCTCGGCCCGGAACGCGCGGAACAGGCCTACCGCATGCGCAGTTTCGTCGACGCCGGTGTCGAGCTACCCGGTTCCACCGACGCGCCGGTGGTTCCCGGAGAGCCGCTGCTGTCCCTGCACGACATGGTGAACAGGCGCACCGCGAGCGGTGTCCCCATCGGACCGGCGGAAGCCCTGACCCCGGCCCAGGCACTCCGGGCCTACACCTTCGGTTCCGCCTACGCGGTGCACGAGGAGCACCGGAAAGGCACGTTGGTGCCGGGCAGGCTCGCCGACCTCGTCGTGCTCGACGACGACCCGCTCGCGGTTTCCCCGGACAGCATCAAGGAGATCGGCGTGCTGGCGACCATGGTCGGCGGGCGCTTCCGTTACGAAGCAAAGGAAAGTCGATGACCACATCCTTGCCCGATCGGTACATCGTGACGGGAACCCTGTACACGCTCGACGAGCAGCGACCGACCGCTCAGGCGATGGCCGTGGCGGACGGCACGATCACCGCGATCGGAACCCTGGCCGATGTGCTGTCCGCGACCCCGGGCGCGGAGCTGGTCGAGCACCGGGACGGCGTCGTGCTCCCCGGCCTGGTCGACGCCCACAACCACCACTCGCTCGCCGGTGAGGAAGACCTGTTCCGCCTCTCGTTCGCGCCGACCGCGAGCATCGAGGAGATCGTCGAGGACGTGCGCGCCTACGCGGCGCAGCTGCCCGCGGGGGAGTGGGTGGTCGGTGGCGCCTGGGGATCGGGCCTCGCCGACGAGCTCGCGACCGGCGGTCCGCTGCGGCTGCTCGACGCGGCGACCGGTGATCGTCCGGTGCTTCTCGTGGACGACTCGCGCCACAACACCTGGGCCAACTCGGCGGCCATGGACCTGGCCGGACTCTTCGACGCGCAGGTCGACCCGCGGGGCGGGCGGTTCATCCGGGACGCGGACGGGAAGCTGACGGGGTTGTTGCTGGAGCGAGCGGGCGCCCCGATCGAGCGCGCCAGGATCGCGGGCGGGCTGCCGGACGACGAGTACTTCGCGCGCTGTAGCGAGCGGGGGATCGAACTGCTGGCCCAGCACGGTGTCACCGCGTTCCAGGATGCCGCGTCCACCCTGGAGATGCTGCGCGGACTGCGGAAGCTGGACGACGAAGGGCGGCTGCACGCCTGGGTGGTCTCCAGCATGCTCGTCAACGACACCATCCGCGGCACCGAGCCCTTCGGCGAGCCGCTTCTGGAGCAGGCACCGCCGTTCGCCTCGGACCATCACCGTCCCACCTGGACGAAGATCTTCCTAGACGGGGTCCCGCCGACGCGCACGGCCGCGTTCCTGGAGTCGTACGTCGGCAGCCACGAGCACTTCGGCTCCGTACTGCTGCCACCGGAACAGCTCGAAGGCTGGCTGCGCACCGCCGAGCGGCACGGCGTCGGCGTCAAGATCCACTGCGCGGGCGACGCCGCGGTGCGTGCGGTCCTCGATGCCGTCGAACGGGTGCGTGGCGAGGGTTCGCGGGTGCCCGTCCAGATCGCGCACGGCCAGTTCATCACCACGCCGGACCGCCCCCGCCTCGCCGCGCTCGACGTCATCGCGGAGATCTCCCCGTACATCTGGTTCCCCGGCGTCATCCCCCAGGCGCTGGAGTCGGTGCTGCCCGCCGAGGTGTTCGCCGGGTTGCAGCCCAACCGCGAGCTGCTGGACCTGGGGACGCACCTGGCCGTCGGCAGCGACTGGCCGGTGTCCGAGTCGCCGAACCCCTGGCACGCCGTGCACGGCCTGGTCACCAGGCAGGACCCCACCGGCCGGTTCCCGGGCACCCTGGGCGCGAACCACGCGATCACCCGCGAGGAGGCGATCGCCGCGGTCAGCGGTCGCGCCGCCGACGCGATGGGGCTCGGGGAGGTCACCGGCAGGCTGCGTGTCGGGCAGTCGGCCGACTTCGTCTTCCTGGACCGCGACCCCTTCACGGTGGACGCGACCGAACTCGCGTCGACGCGGGTCCTTGCCACCCACTTCGCGGGGACCCGGGTCTACGAAGCCGCCCCCTGATCCCGCCCTCCCATCCCGCATCACATCACCCGCCCTCCCGCCCCACGTCACCTCACCCGCCCTCCCACCCCGCATCACCCACCCCACCCCGGCAACAGTTCGGAGAGACAATGAGAGCGCGCCTTCCCCTCGGGGCACTCCTCGCCATCCCCGCCGTCGCGGCCCTGACCTTGAGCGCCTGCACGGTGTCCACCGGCAGCGAGAGCGGTGCGCCTGCCGCGAGCGCGCCCGCGCACCCGGTCAAGAAGATCGTTTTCGACTTCCCGTACACGGCTCTCCCCATCTACACGACCATGTCGAGGTACACGAAGGAGGAAGCCGCGGCCCGGGGGATCGAGATCGAGTTCACCAACGACAACATGGACCTGAACCGGCAGATCTCCAACCTGACCACCTACGCCACCCGCAAGGACGTGGACGCGGTCATCTCCTTCGCGATGGACCCGAACGCCGTCGGGTCCATCGTGCGTCAGTACCGGGACAACGGGAAGTACTTCATCAGCTACGGCGGCGACATCCCCGGGCAGGACGCCTCGATCCAGTTCAGCTTCACCAAGGCAGGCGACATGCTCGCCGAGTCGGCGGGCGGGTGGATCAGCCGGACCTTGCACGGCAAGGCCAAGGTCCTCGTGCTCAAGGACGAATCGAACCAGATCGGCAAGGAGCGCACGCAGGGCATCGTCGACGGTCTGAAGAAGTACGCGCCGGAGGCCACGATCGTCGACCAGCAGCAGGCGATCACCCCGGAGCAAGGGCTGTCCATGACCAGCACGGTGCTGGCCAAGCACCCCGACATCGACGTCGTGCTCGCCGCGGTCGGCGACGCCGCGCAGGGTGCCTACCAGGGGCTGGTCGCGGCGGGCAGGCCCGACGACGACCCCGACACCTACGTCGGGGGGCTGGACGGCAACACGCCGCTGCTGCAGTCCATGAAGGACGGGAAGATGGTTCGCGGGCTGGTCTCGGTCAAGCCGCGGGAGATGGCGAAGGCCGTGGTGGACGTGCCCGTCGGGCTCGGCGAGGGCAACGCCTCGGTCAAGGACTACAACGCCCCGGTGTACCTGATCACCAAGGAATCCCCCGACCTGGACGAGTGGATCAAGGCAGGCTCGGAGTAGGACCATGACCGTCACGCTCAGCGGGATCTCGAAGCGCTACGGGGCCACCCTGGCACTGGACAAAGTGGACCTGACGATCCACTCCGGACAGGTCCACGCCCTGCTCGGCCACAACGGCGCGGGCAAGTCCACACTCATCAAGTGTCTCGGCGGGGGAACCCAGCCGAGCGGCGGCCGGATCGACCTCGACGGCACCACGGTGCCGTCGCTGACCCCGGCCGACGCGATCCGCCACGGTGTCGCGGTGATCTACCAGCATCTGAGCCTGATCGGCACGCTCTCCGTCGCGGAGAACGTCTTCCTCGGCAACGAGCTGACGCGCCGGGGTCTCGTGCGCCGCGCCGAACAGCGCCGCCGGACCGAGGAGGCGCTGGCGCGCGTCGGTTTCGACGTCGACCCGGACACCCGCGTGGACGAGCTGCCGATCGGCCGGCGCCAACAGGTGGAGATCGCCAAGGCCCTGCTGCGGGACGCTCGGCTGCTCATCCTCGACGAGCCGACGGCGTCGCTGTCGCCGGAGGAGTCGCGCAGGCTCGCCGCGCTGGTGCCGCGGCTGCGCGACCAGGGAATCGCGATCCTCTACGTGACGCACCTGCTCGGCGAGGTCATGCGGCTGGCCGACCGCGCCACGGTGCTGCGCGACGGCCGCGTCGCCTGGGCCTCCGGCGAGCGCGGGTTCACCAAGGACGACCTGGTCACCGCGATCTCCGGCGCGCCGATGACGCGGACCACCTCGGCACCGCGGGCGGCGGGCCAGGACACCGTGCCGCGGCTGCGCGTCGACCGCCTGGACGTCGGCGGACCCGAGCCCCAGTCGCTGCGGGTGTCGCCGGGGGAGATCGTCTGCCTCTACGGTCTGGTGGGCTCCGGTCGCACCCGGCTGCTGGAGCACGTGGCGGGCGCCCGACGCCCGGTCTCCGGTCGGGTGGAGGTCGACGGCGCGGCGGTCGAGGTCTCGTCGCCGCGGGCGGCGTTGCGCGGCGGTATCGCCTTCGTCCCCGCCGACCGGGCCAGGCAGGGCCTGTTCGGGACCCTGCCCGCGGGGGAGAACGTGCTGATCCGGGCGATGTCGGCGCTGCGCCGCGGACCGATGCGCTCCTTCGCCCGCGAGCGCGAGGTCTTCGCCGAGATCGGCGCGCGGATGAGCCTGCGGCCACTGGACCGCGGCCTGCCCACCGACCGCTTCTCCGGGGGCAACCAGCAGAAGCTGCTGATCGCCCGCTGGGCCAACGGCGCCGCGCCCGCCCGGGTCCTGCTGCTGGACGACCCGACGCAGGGGGTCGACGTCGGCGCCCGGACGGAGATCTACGGCGTGCTCAGGGTCCTGGCGGAGGACACCGGACTGGCGGTGCTCTTCGCCACGAACGAACCGGAGGAGGCGCTCGCCCTCGCCCACCGCGTGGTCGTCATGCGCGGCGGCCGCCTGCTCGGCTCGCACCACGCCGCGGACCTCGACGAGGAGACGCTGTTGAACCTGATCCACCAAGACCCACGGAAGGCGGCGGCCCGATGACCGGGGTTTCCTTCACCAAGCCCGTTTCCGGCAAGCCCGTTTCCGGTAGGCCCTTCGCCAGGCCGGTCGCCACGAGGGCGGTCGACTTCCTGGTCCGCAACCCGCTGCTGGTCCTGCTCATCGCCATGGTGGTGCTGGTGCAGATCGCCACCGGGGCGCAGCTGAACTGGCAGAACCTGCGCGGTGTGCTGCTGGACGTCGCCATCATCGCCATCGCCGCGGTGCCCTGCGCGATGATCGTCATCGCCGGCTACATCGACCTGTCCGTCGGCTCCACGCTCGCGCTCGGCGGCGTCGTCGCGGGGATGCTGCTGCGCGACGGCGCAGGCACGCCTGCCGCGGTCCTCGTGGCCATCGCGGTGGGCGCGCTGGTGGGCGCGGTCAACGGTCTGCTCACGGCGTGGCTGGGCCTGTCCCCGTTCATCGTCACATTGGGCACATTGACCGCGGTGCGCGGTTTCGCGCAGTTGCTCTCGCCGTATGCCCCTTCCGGGTTCGGCACCTCCTTCACCACGCTCGGTGTGGGCGCGGTCAATGGGATCCCGATCCCCGTGCTCATCGCCGCCGTCATCGTCATCGCGGCGGGCGTGTTCCTCACCCTGACCCCCACGGGACGACACGTGTTCGCCGTCGGCGTCAACCGCGAGGCGGCCTTCCTCTCCGGTGTGCAGACCCGCGCCATCCCGTTCTGGCTGTTCACCCTCTCCGGGGCGGCCGCCGGACTGGCCGGGGTGATCACGGTGGCCCGGCTGAACTCGGCCCCGCCCGGCCAACTGGGGACCGGCTTCGAACTCTCCGTGCTCGCCGCCGTCCTGCTCGGCGGAGTGGCCCTGACCGGCGGCGAGGGCAGCATGTTCGGCGTCGTGGTCGGTGTCCTGTTCATGGGCCTGCTGACGAACTCCTTGGTACTGCTGGGTGTCACCACCTTCTGGCAGAGCATCGCGAGCGGCGCGGCCCTGGTGGCGGCCATCGGAATCTCGGCGTCGACGCACCGCTTGCAACACAGGCTGACCGCGGCCAGGACCAAGCGGCAGGCGGCTGGCACACCCGCCACCAGCCGGTAGCGCGACCCGCTCGGGACTGGTGGCAGCAGGCCGGGACATGACGGGCGCGCGGACCGTTCCGCGGTCCGGTTGCCCAACCCGCCCCCCACGAGACGGCACAGCTCATACACTCGTCGTCGGCTACAAGCTGCGGGGGTGGCATGTGGGGGGCGCTGGTGTTGGCGTATCCGGGGACACGGCTCCGAGTCCTGACCGAGCCGTCGATCTGGCCGAGTTCATCGCACTGTTGGGGGAGCTGCGCACCTGGGCGGGGCAACCGTCGTACCGGAGCCTCGCAGGCCGGGTGGGTCCCCTGCTGCGGCCCGCCCAGGTGGTGTCGCCGTCGACGTTGGTGGACGCCTTCAAACCCGGACGCAGGCGGCTGGACATCGACCTGGTCGTCGCGATCGTCCGGGCGCTCGGACTGGACGAGGCGGCGGTCGACCGGTGGCGGTCCGCCTGTATCGCCGCGCACGCCGACGCCAGGACCGGCGGTCCCGTCGGCGTGTTCCGCCAGCTGCCCGCCGACCTGGCGACGTTCACCGGGCGGACGCGGGAGCTCGCGCGGCTGATGGCGGCGGTCGTCGAGGACAGGCCCCGCACCGTGGTGGTCTCGGCGATCGAGGGCATGGCCGGGGTCGGCAAGACCCGGCTGGCCGTGCACGTCGCACACGAGCTGGTGCGCGCCGGACGGTACGCGGACGTGCAGCTGTACGTGGACCTGCGCGGCTTCGCCGAGGAGCAGTCGCCCGCCGACCCCGGCGCGGTGCTGGACGGCTTCCTGCGGCAGCTGGGCGTGGCCGCGCAGCGGGTCCCGGACGGGCTGGACCAGCGGGCGGCGATGTTCCGCGACCGCATGGCAGGCAAGAACGCCCTGATCCTGCTGGACAACGCGACGGACGACCGGCAGGTGCGCGACCTGATCCCGGCGAGTCCCACCTGTCTGGTCCTGATCACCAGCAGGCGCACCCTGGCCGCGCTCGAAGGGGCCTCGTTCCACCCGCTGGACGTGTTCGACCCGTCGGACGCGCTCGACCTCCTGGCCAGGATCGCGGGCGCCGACCGGGTGGCCGCCGAGCCCGCCGCCGCCGACCGGATCGTCGAAGCCTGCGGTTACCTGCCGTTGGCGGTCTCGTTGGCGGCGTCCCGGCTGCGTTCCCGGCCCGCGTGGCGGTTGGCCGACTTCGCCGAACGCATCGGCGACGCAGGCGTGGTCTCCGCGAGCATCGGCCGACGCTCCGTGCGCGCGGTTTTCGACCTCTCCATGGCCGAATTGCCGGAACCGCTGCGGCGGGTCTTCCTCGCGGTCGGCATGTTCCCCGGCGGCGACTTCACCGCGCAGGCGGCGGCCGCGCTGGCCGGTGTCGGCGTCGGCGCCGCGCGGGAGATGCTGGAGCAGTTGCAGGACGAGCATCTCCTGCAACAGAACACCCCGGGCCGGTACGCGTTCCACGACCTGTTGCGGACGTATGCCAGGGAGCTTGCCGCCGAGGAGTCGGGCGGACACCCGGATCTCGATGCCCTGACCCGGCTGTTCGACCACTACCGGTACACGGCCGCGGTGGCCATGGACCTGATCGAGCCCGCGACGCGGGAGCGGCGGCCCCGCGTCACGCCGCCGGACACCGAGGCGCAGGAGTTCGCGGGCCGCGCCGACGCGCTCGGCTGGCTGCAGGCCGAACGACCCAACCTGCTGGCCGTCGCCGCGCGCGCGGAATCCTGCGGCCTCGCCGCGCACGTGAGCCAGCTCTCGCACATCACCTGGCGCTTCCTGCACGACCACGGCCACCACCGCGACGCGCTGGAGCTGCACACGCTCGCCGTCACGGTCACGCGAGCGAGCGGGGACCGCAGGGGGCTGACCAACGCGCTGCGCTTCTGCGGCCTGGCCTACGAACGCCTCGGCCTGGGGAGGGAGGCACTCGCCGTGTTCGAGCAGGCCCGGACCCTGTGCGAGGACCCGGGCGACCGGGCCGCCATCCTGGAGGGGCTGGGCAACGTCAACGTGCTGATGTGCCGGTACGCGCGGGCGGTCCGGTACTTCGACGAGGCGCTGGCCGTGTGGCAGTCGCTCGGCCGCATGCTCGGCGTCGGCAACACCCTGGGGAACCTGGGCATCGCCTCGTTCCATCTCGGCCGGTACGGCACAGCGCACGACTATCTGCTCAGGGCACTCGCCGTGCACCAGGACCACGGTTATCCCAACCCCCAGGTCCAGGCGCTCACCTGGCTCGGCATCGTCGGCGAACGGACCGGGGACCACGCGGGAGCGGCCGAGCACCTGGACCGGGCGCTTGAGCTCGCCCAGGCACACGGCCTGCCCGCCTCCGAGTCCGACGCGCTGGAGGTCCGGGGCCGGGTGCGGCTCGCGCAGGGGGACGACGACCGGGCACTGGCCGACCTGCTGCGGTCGCTGGAGATCCGCGGCCAGCACCTCAACCAGCCGAACATGTGCAACAGCCTGCTGGCGCTCGGCGACCTGTATCGGCGGCAACGCGACCACGGCCGCGCGTCGGAGCATCTGCGCAAGGCGCTGGCGACCGCCCGCGAGGTCGACACGCCCGCGGGCGAGTGCGCCGCGCTCATCGGGCTCGGCGAGGTCCTGGCGGCACTCGGGGACACCTCGTCCGCGCTCGACCACCATCGGCGGGCACTCGGGCTCGCCAGGAAGGTCGGCGATCCGTACTGGCTCGCGCGCGCCCGCGAGGGCCTGGGGGTGGCGTTGTGCACCGAGGGACACCGGGCGCGGGGCGCGAGCCAGCTCCGGATCGCGCACGACTGCTACGTCCGGATCGGCGTGCCCGACGCGGAGAGGGTCGAGGCACACTTGGGTGTACCCGTCCCCCTGGCGGCACGAACGCCGGATCAGGTGCCGTGAGGGAGATATCCGACAGCCTCGATGGCGTCCAGCGTCGCCGAGAGATCACAGCCGGAGTCCGTGCCCGCGTCGGTCGCGTACAGCACATCCAGACCGGCGCATCCACGTGAGCGGTCGTACCGATCGCGTACCGCGTCCGACATCCCGGGGTCGAGCGAATGCCGTGACTGCAACAGGAGAACCATGGCATTGATCTCGCGGAGGTCCCATGAATCGCCGTGGGCACGCCAGGCGGCGGTGATCTCGGCCGTGCTCAACTGCCTGTCGGCGGCCTCCGAGCCTGCCCTGGCGAGCAGCAGCAGACCGAAGAATCCCGTTTCCGTGCCCTTGTCGAAATCGCCGATGGTGACCTCGGGGTATCTCATCCGCAGCGAACCCAGGATCCCGGCCGAGTCGACGTAGGTCTGGACATCGTGCTCGTCGATGTGTCGCGGCAGTGCGGAGACGGCCTTGTCGACAGCCGTCTGATCCAGGTGGCACGCCCGGATCTCGCAGAGTGTCGCGGTCGCGGCGAGGTAGTCGACCGGGTCCGTGGCCGGGTCCACCGACGCCTGGGATACCGCGGTCTCGACCGCGGGGTCGGTGCCATGGCCCGACCGCCGCTCGATCTTCGTCGCGAAGTAGGTGGGGAGCAGCCCACCGGCCAGGGTGGATTTGCCGCCTGCGAGACCACGGTCGCCCAGATCGGACCGTGCGATGGCCGCCAAGGCCGTCAGCCTGCTCGCGTCATTGCCCAGTGCCAGCCACGTCTGTGCCAGCTGGAACCGCTGCAGTGACGTGCTTTGACCGGGCCGGTCGACGTATGGTGTCAATGCGACGGTCAGCTGCTTTCTGGTCTCGTCCGACGGTGTGCCCGCGCAGACGGCGCCATAGGTGTCGGAGAGTGCCGTGACCTCGTTCAGCCCGGTGGTCGCGTGCGCGGCCATCCAGTCGTTCGCGTACGCGGCGATGCCGGGCGGTGCGGGTGTCGCCAGGGAGGTGAACGCCTTGGCGAGGGTGCATGCCTGGACCGGGTACCGGATCCGGCTTGCCTGCGTCACCAGCCACTGGTCGACCAGCTCCGCGTCGTGATCGGGCAGGTGCAATCCTGAGCCCGCGAGCACCTGCAAGGCGGCCTGCGTCTCGGCGACCTCTCCCGCCGCGTCGGCCGAATTCTCCCCCGGCTCGGAAAAGTACCCCGCTTCGCGGAACATCGGCAGCACCGACCGCGCGTCGAGCCGACCGGACGACGCACCGGCGGCCTGCTCGGCCATCGCGATGAACCATTGCCCCCAGACGGGATGCTGACGAGCGAAGTCGTCCAGGGCGGCGGCTCCTGTCGAGGTCCGCCACGGCGCGGGAACGGGACTGCCCGCCAGCTTGAGCGTCAGATCGTCGTACACCGTGTCGGAGACGCTGACGGCGGAGCGCACGGTCGCGAATGTCTCCGCGGAGACATAGAGCCCGTTGCCACCTACGAGATCGGCGAGCGGCGAGGCCTCCGGTGGCGCCTTGGCCGAGGAACAACCGGCCAGGAGAAGGACTCCAACAAGGGCCGCCGCCCCATTTCGGATTCTTGATGGCATGGTCGAGATCCCTCCCTGTGGTTCAGGACGAGGGGGTGCCGCCTTTCCGGCGGCACCCCCTCGTGGCGTGTCAGTTCATGCCTGCGTTGGAGTAGTACCAGCCGCCCTGGGACGGAACGTATGCCGAACCCTTCGTGACGCCGGTGATGTACGGCGTGGTCACGTTGATGCACGCGGCGCCGCCCATGGTGGAGCGCCAGTCATAGCCGTTGGTGTACGAGTCCGTCAGACTGACGCTGACGTTGCCGCCCCTCCGGGTGATGCCACGCCAGGAGAGGGTGGGTTGGAAACCGTACGCGTCGAGCGTCGTCTCGTTCTTGATGCTCTGCGCGTAGAACGGGTTGTTCCCGTAGAGGATCACGTCCGACTGCACGGTGATGCACGACGTACCCACACCGGACCAGCCACCCTGCGTCTGGAGCCTGGCTTCGAGGTAGTCCCCGCCCGGGATGTTCGTGTCGTGGGTCGCCGCACTGGCGTTGCCCGCGGCACCCGCGACGGCGGCCAGCGCGAGCAATCCGGCCGCGACGATCATGGTGCGATTCTTGTTCATTCCCGATCTCCTGGTCCACGTACGGGAGTCGACCTGTTGCCGTCCCCCATCGACAGCCACCCGGCCCGAATCGGCACGGGGGTGACAGGAGAAGGATGCTGCCGGACACGCGGTGGAGTCCTGTTTCCCGCACAAACCCGTACACCCCGGTCAGGGACGAGATTTCGGCATGCGGTCGTGTCCATTATCCACTGTTCACGACAGAACAGCACCAATCATCCCGATAGCGTCGTTTTGTCCGTCGATGGCTGAACAGGGTCGTCAGTCCCGTGAAACGACCACAAAAGAGCCCCTCGGGCCGCTACCCTGAGCGGCCCGAGGGGCTCTTTCGTATCCGCGGAATCGGAGCGTTCAGTCGCCGTGCCAGGAGCGCCACAGGCGGCTGTAGACGCCACCGGCCGCGACCAGCTCCTCGTGTGAGCCCAGTTCGATGAGCCTGCCCTCTTCCAGCACGGCCACGCGGTCCGCGTCGTGCGCGGTCTGCAGTCGGTGTGCGATGGCGATCACCGTGCGGTTCTCCAGTACCGCGGCCAGGGAGCGCTCGGTGGCCCGCGCGGTCGTCGGGTCCAGCAGTGCCGTCGCCTCGTCGAGGATGACGGTGTGCGGGTTCGCGAGCACCACCCGGGCGAGCGAGAGCTGTTGCGCCTGCGCGCCGTCGAGCTTGACCTGCGTGCCGAGGATCGTGTCCAGTCCCTCCGGCAGGTCGTCGACCCAACCGGCACCCACGGCACGCATCGCCTGCTCCAGTTCGGCGTCGGTGGCCGTGGGCAGGACCAGGAGGAGGTTGTCCCGAAGGGATTCCTCGAACACGTGGTGGTCCTGGGTCACCAGCACCACCTGTTCGCGGAGGCGGTCCGGGGACAGCTCGGCGACGGGCACGCCGCCGACGGTGACCGTGCCTGCCCGGGGCCGGTCCACGCCTGCGAGGAGCCGCCCGAGAGTCGACTTCCCGGCGCCGGAGGTACCCACGATCGCGAGCCGTTCCCCCGGCCGCACGGTGAGGGCGACGCCGTGGAGGACGTCCCGGCCGCTGTCGTAGGCGAAGCGCACGTCGTCGACGACGATCTTGTCGTCCCGCACGGTGGTCGTGGTGGCCGCCGCGGCGACTCCCGTGACCTCCTCGACCCCCTCCACCCGGGCGTAGGAGGCCACCGCGCCCTGGATCTGCTCCACCCACAGCGTCAGGGTGTCGATGGGACCGATGAGCTGTCGCAGGTAGACGGTCGCGGCGATGACCGCGCCGAGGCTGACCACGTCGCCGTCGACGAGTGCGGCGCCGATCAGCAGCACCGCGACCACCGGCAGCATGTACGAGATGTCGAGGGACGGGAACAGCACGGTGCGCAGCCCGAGGGTCCGCAGCCGGGCACCGCGGGCCGCGGTGATCGCGTCGTCGGTCGTGCTGGCCCGTTCGTCGTGCAGGCCGAGCGCCTCCACGGTGCGCGCGCCCTTCGCCGTGCTGGTGATCACGTCGGCCAGCCGGGCCCCGGTGGCCGCCTCGTGCAGGTAGGCGGGACGGGCGCGACGCAGGTACCAGCGCAGCGCGACCCCGACCCCGACCAGCGAGGCCAGCCCGCACAGGCCGAGGAGCGGGTCGACGATGAGCACCGCGGCGATCAGGAACAGCGCCTGGACCGTCGCGATCAGCACCTCGGGGATGGCGCGGCGCAGCGAGTTGGCGACCATCGCCGCGTCGGTGGTGCCGCGCACCGCGAAGTCGCCGACCGGCACGCGGTCCACGACGGTGGCGGGCACGGACAGCACCCGCTGCAGGAAGCGTTCCCGGATGTTGCAGGCGGCCCGCTCGCCGAAGCGGTAGCCGACCGCGAGCGCCCAGCGCACGAGCACCGTCTGGACGACGGTGAACACGACGATCAGGAAGGCGGGCAGGTCGATCGTCTCGAACAGGTCGGGCCCCGCGCCCCCCTGCACCGCGTCGATGATCCGGCCCAGCAGCCACGGGCTGACCAGGGCCGCGCCCGCGGCCAGCGCGTTGAGCACGAGCATGGTGACCACGGTGCCCCTGGCGGCCTTGACCTCGGCCCAGGCCGCCGCGCCGACCTGCCTGGTCGACGCGATCGGCAGGGTGACCTCGCCGCTCATCGGCCCATCACCTCGTCCTCTTCCGCTTGCCGGGTGCGCAGGACGACCTCGCGATAGTCCGGAGAGGACGCCAGCAGGTCATGGTGCGTGCCGACCTGGGCGACCGCCCCGTCCACGAGCAGGACGACCCGATCCGCGATGTCGAGCACCAGCGGCGACGTCGTGGTCACCACCGTCGTCCGACCGCGTCGCGCGGCGGCGAGGCGTTCGGCCATGGCGGCCTCGGTGTGCGCGTCCACAGCGGACGTCGGCTCGACGGCGAGCAGCACGTCCGGTTCGGCGTAGAGGGCCCGTGCCATCCGCATCCGCTGCTTCTGTCCACCCGAGAGGGTCGTGGCCCCGGACACCACCGCGGACTCCAGCCCGTGGGGCAGCGCGTCGACGATGTCGTCGGCCACGGAGTCGTGCAGCGCCTTCCGGATCGCGGTGTCGTCCGGTTCCCGGCGGCCCGCGACCGCGCCGCGGACGGTGCCCGCGAAGAAGTCGGCGTCGTTGTCGGCGACCAGGACGCGTCGGCGCAGCACGTCGACGGCGATCTCGTCCACCCGGACATCCCCCCAGGTCGCGTCGGTGTCCCGGAAGCGCCCGAGGCGCTCCACCACCGCGATAGCGTCGGCGGGCCGGGCGCTGACGATCGCGGTGAACGACCCCGGCTCGATCACCACACCGGAGGCCGGTTCGACGAGGCGGGCCTGGCCCGCCGGGCCGGTGTGCCGGACGGGGTCGGCGTCGCGGTACTCCGGCTCCATCCTGAGCAGACCGGTCACCTGGCGGGCGGCGACCACGGCTCGGGCGATGTCCCCGCCGCCTTCGATGAGGGCGGCGACCGGGACGACCAGCACCGCCACGTACCCGTAGACGGCGACCAGGTCGCCGATCGAGATCTCCCCGCCCGCGGCCATGCGCGCGGCGATCCAGACGACGACCGCGAGGAACAGCGCGGGGAGGCCGGTGGCGAGCGCCACCACCCAGCTGGCCGGGTTCCCGACCTGGAACCCCTTCTCGACCAGCTCCCGGGACTGCTTCCGGTAGCGGTCGAGATGCGCGTCCTTGCCGCCGAGGCCGTTGAGCACCCGCAGCCCGCCGAGCACGTCGACGAGGCGGCCGGTCAGCCGCCCCTGCAGTCGGCGGTAGCCGGTGGTGGTCTGCTCGATCCGGCGCAGCAGCGGGCCGATGCAGACGGCCAGGAGCGGGACGCCCGCCAGCACGACGATCGCGAGCAGCACGGAGATGTCGAACATGATCACCGCGATGCACGCGTACGCGACCACCGCGCCGAACCCGGGCCCGGTGACCGTCATCGCCTGCGCGACCGTCTGGACGTCGCCGATGCCGATCGCGGCCACCTCGCCGCTGTTGAGCCGCTTGGCCAGGGTCGAGCCGAGCCGGGTCGAGTGCCGCACGGTCGCCCGCACGGTCCGGAACGACGCGTCCATCCTGATCCGGCTCATCGTGCGGTGCCGGGAGATGGCCAGGACCGCGATGAGCACGGAGGAGACCAGCAGCGCGCCCGCCCACCGGAGCAGGGCCGGTCGGTCGCCGGGGATGAGCCCGTGGTCGATGGCCTGGGACAGCACGAACGGCGGCAGCGCCAGGCTGACCATCCACGTGCTGCCCAGCGCCATCCCGGCGGCGATGCGCGACCGCTGCGAGCGGACCAGCCAGAACAGGAACGGACCGGGGCCGCTCAGGTCACGCCGGGTCGGCGGACGGTAGGTCTCGACCGCTCCCGGAGCATGCCGACCCATTCCCATCACGTCCTTTTGTGTCCCGGTTGCCCGTCAGCTGTTCGGCCAGGTGCGGCCGTGCGTGCCACTGCGGCCCGCTCGATCCGCTCGGCAGGGTGCCGGGCGCGACTCGCGCGCATTTCCTGTGCGATGGCGCGCGCATACTTGCTCCCGAGCAGGGACGTCAGGACAGGGGCGTCCCGGTCCGTCCGCCCTGTCGGTCGAGGCAGCCGGTCGGGCTTCCCGCCACAGCGCGTCCTAGGGTGCCGATAGGTCTACATCTGTTGACGAACACTCTACGACACGCGACGGCGAGCGGCCAGATCCATTGGTGGAAACCGGCCCTTCGCACCGTTCGGGCTTTCGGATCGAGCAGGCATTGCTGGGTGGCGGAGGCGTGATGACCGAATCCGTCAGTGCGCTGCGTTCCAGGTGTCCGGGCGCCCCCGGCCCGGCCCGCCCCCGGCCGTCGCGGACGCGGGCCGCGCTCGAACTGGGCAGGCGGCTGACCGCGCACGGGTTGATCGACGAACGCGATGACGTGTTCCTGCTTGAGCCCGGGCACACCCTGGCGAGGCCGTGCCCGTCGCGGACGCGCCGTGGTTCACCGTCGAGAACCGGGACCGGCTGCTGGAGGAAGGTCTGCGCACCGTCCGCAAGACGGCTGGTTCCGGTGTGGTCACTCGCCGCGACGGCGATCGAGGAGACCACGAGCGCGGTGCCCGACGGCAGCGAGCCGCGGGCGGTTCGACTGGCAGATCTCCCAGGGGTTCGAGAGCGTCTTCCTGGCGAACCCGCGCCTGGTCGACCTGCCGCTGTTCGGCGTCAGCCTCAACTCCTGCGCGGGCAGCGCCATCACCATCGCATCGGGACTGGTGCCTGCGACCTGCCGCGGGCGCGGCTGCGCTCGGAGTTCGCACCGAGTGGCGGTTTCACCGCGGCGGAACACCTCCGGTCTCGACCTCGCCCACGACGCGCCCGACGACACCGCCGAAACGACCAAGTACATCCAGTACGAGGCCGTCCGGTGGCACCGCAGGCCACGCCGTGGACCCGCCGATACACGGCCGACGTTCTGAGTCGCACCACTACCTGGCATCCTGATTTTTCAGCCATTGTGAGATCGCTTGGTTTGTCTCGTCCGGCTTTTCCTGCTGGATCCAGTGACCGCAATCCAGAGTGACCACCTCCGCATTGGGCACGAACTCTGCCAGTTTCTCGGATCTCGCGATCGTATCCCGCTCGCCATAGATCATGAGTGTGGGCTGCTGGATGATCGGGTTCACGTCCGCCAGCAGCCGCCAGTTGCGGTCGAGGTTCCGGTACCAGTTGATACCGCCCGTGAAACCCGATGATTCGAAAGCGGAGACGAAGACGCCCAGTTCGCTGTCGCTCATGATGGGCTCGCCGAGCGGTGTTTCCGCCCTGGCGAGGTTGATCAGCGCCATGCCCGGCTCGGGCTCCGTGGGGGAGACGTTCTTCCGGTACATGTTCCGGAGGAACTGGAATGTGTTGTCATCGAATACGGCATCCGCGACGCCCGGCTGTCGATTGAAGTGGACGAAGTAGAAGTCGCCGCCGAGCATGTCCTCCATGAGCTCGATCCACGGCCTTTCTCCGCGTTCCTGGTAAGGCAGGCTCAGGTTGATCACCTTGTTCACCCGGTCGGGGTGCAACAGGGTCAGTCCCCAGACGACGAACGCACCCCAGTCGTGGCCGACGAAGGTGGCGTCTTCGTACCCGTAGTGATCGAGGAGTGCGACGAGGTCACCCGACAGGTGTTCGATGTCGTAGTCCGTCACCTCGGTCGGACGGGACGAGTTGCCGTAACCCCGCTGGTTCGGGACGATGACATGATAGCCCGCTGTGGCGAGGACGGGCATCTGGTGGCGCCAGGAGAAGGCGTGCTCCGGCCAGCCGTGGCACAGCACAATGGGTTTTCCCGGATTGCCCGCTTCGAAGACTTCGAGTTCCACACCGTTGACTGAAACAAGAGTGGGCTCGGGAAAGTCTGTGGGGTTCAACGCATGTCCTCTCGATCTTTTCGGTTGATCAGGCGACGAAGGTTGCCGGAGCTGATGTCGGTGCACCCCCGACGGGCCGAGGGACGCCACGGCCGCGGCGCAGTGGGGCCTGTCGGTGAGTCATGTCGCCATCCTGCCGACCAAACCGGTCAGCTCATGACCGGTTTCTGTGCCAGTGTTGTCGGCGTGCGAACCGACAGGCTGGTGGCCATTCTCCTCATGCTGCAACGGCGCGAACACGTAACAGCCGCGGAGGTCGCCCGCGAGTTGGAGGTCTCCGAGCGCACTGCCCGCCGCGACCTCGACGCCCTGGTCACGGCCGGGGTGCCCGTGTACTCCACGCAGGGCCGAGGCGGCGGCTGGCGACTCGTGGGCGGCGCCCGCACCGACCTGTCCGGGTTGACCGCGAGCGAGGCCCGCGCACTGTTCCTGCTCGCAGGCCCGGCCTCGGCCGCGACACCCGCCCTGAAAGCAGCGTTGCGCAAACTCGTCCACGCCCTGCCGGAGCCCTTCCGGGGGCAGGCCGAGGCAGCGGCATCGTCGTTGGTCACCGACCCGCAACGATGGGGGTCGAGCCGGATCGAGCGCCGACCGCCTCGCTTCCTCGACGAACTCCAGGACGCGGTGATCCGCGGCGTCCAGGTGCGGCTCGGCTACCTCGACCGCGAAGGCGCCGAAACCGAGCGAACCGTCCACCCGCTGGGCATCGTCGCCAAAGGCCCGTCGTGGTACCTCGTCGCCAACACCGAGGCAGGCAGGCGGACCTTCCGGATCGACCGCGTGTCGTCCGCCGAACCGACCGACGATCCCGTGGACCGCCCCAAGGACTTCGACCTTGCCCGGAGCTGGCGCGAGATCGCCGACGAGATCGACCGCAAACGAACGCCGCTGGAGATCCAGGCGGCCTGCGCGCCCCACGGGATGGACATACTCCGGATGGCACTCGGCGATCGACTGGAGGTGGGCGGCTCCGCGACCGACGGCCGCGTCGAGGTCGTGATCCGCGGCCACAATGAGTACATGCTCGCCGGTGAACTCGCCGGGCTGGTCGAATGGATCGAGGTGACCGGCCCTCCGGGTGTGCGGGACCACCTGGCCTCGATCGGCAACGCACTCGTCGAACGATACGGCTGAGCCCAGCCCGGAGCGTACGGTTTCGGCAACACGAGACGCTGGGCACGGGGCAGCGTGCCGTTGTTTCGTTGGCAGGGCGCGGGATTGGGGTGTCATGGTTGCTAAACTTCAAGTGTCGCCGGACTTTCCGCCGTGCGGGGCCTCCCGGCAGTTCACGCTCACTGCTGGGCGCGAACGGTTTCACGGTCCGGGCTGGTCGCCGATGCCGCGGTGCGGGGCCAAGTCCAGGCGCACCGCACGATGAAGGCGAGCAGGATCACTTCCAGTGCGACACCGAGGCCGTAGAAGTACGTCCAGGATTCGCCCACCGCGTTCAACGCCGCGTAGGGGACCTGTACCGAGGCGACTACGAGGTTCGTGATGCGGTTCGCCCGGGCGGGCAGCGTCATCGACAGCACGATCATGAAGATCGGGATCGCCATGAGCGCGACGAAGGTGGTCAACAACGTCTGGCTGACGTCGAACTCCCAGACGCGGCCTGCCTCGATGTTGGCGACGACGCCGGGCCTGAAGAAGGCGATGATGTCCACATAGGCGTAGAAGAACATGACGCCCGCCCACGCCGCGGCCAGCTTGGCCTTCACCGGGATCCGCGGGTCTTCCAGGGTGGTCGTGGCGGGTTGACGTGTACTCATCGCAGGCTCCGTTGTCGTGGCGAGGACCGGTGGGTCAACGATCGCCGAGCCCGGCGGTGGGCACATCGGCGTCGAGGCCGGACCCGCCTCATCCGTTGGGAGAGGCGGCGTCTCGTTCTTTCGGTCGGTCCCCGACGCCCCGGCGGTCTCTAGGCTGGGTGGGTGACCACCAATGCCCTGCGCTCGCTGTGGACCGAGCCCCGTGCCGTGGACGCGCCCGAACGGGTGTGGCGCGACTGGCTGCTGGTCGGGGTGTCGATCGTGGCGGCGCTGCTCGAAGGAGTCCTCCGCGACGACGTCGCCTGGCGGCCGGTGGCGACGATCGTGGCGGTCGGACTCGCGCCGGTGCTGCTGTGGCGGCGTACCCACCCGTTGGCCTGTGTCGTGGTGGCCTTCGGCACCGCGATGGCGTTGGGGCTGGCGAGCCTGCTGGGCGGGGCCCCCAACGTGGGCCTCGACACGATGATCTACATCCTGGTGCTCGTCTACACGCTGGTCCGCTGGGGCTCGGGGCGTGAGATCGTGACCGGGCTGGCGGTGGTGGCGGTGGCCGCGGGAATCGGTACCGTCGCCGACCACATCGGGCCGCCGGACGCCATCGGCGGATTCGCCGTCCTGGCGTCGGCGGCGGCGGGCGGAGCGGCGTCGCGCTACCGCGGCGAGAGCTGGCGCCGGGCCTTGGAGCAGAGCCGCGGCCAGGAGCGGGTCGGTCTCGCACGCGAACTGCACGACATCGTCGCCCACCACGTCTCGGCGATCGCCGTGCAGGCGCAGGCGGGCCGGGCGATGGCCGGGCAGCGACCTGAAGCGGCGCTCCAGGCGCTGGCGGCCATCGAAGGGGAAGCCTCCCGGACGCTTACGGAGATGCGGGCGATGGTCCGGGTGCTGCGCGACGCGGCGCCCGCGCAGTACGCCCCCCAGCCCGGCGTCGCCGACCTGGTGTCCCTCGCCCGACGCGCCCCGGTCCCGATGATCGACGTAAAGTTGCCATCTGACCTGGACGAACTTCCGCCCCAGGTCGACGCGGCGGTCTACCGGCTGGCGCAAGAGGCACTGACCAACGCCCTGCGCCACGCGCGCGACGCCTCGCGCGTGGAGATCCGCCTGGTAGAGGGCGCGGGAAGGCTGCGACTACGCGTGACCGACGACGGACGGATCGACCCGGCACGGCCGGTGAACCACGGCTTCGGGCTGCTGGGCATGACCGAGCGCGTGCAGCTGCTCGGCGGCACGCTGCGCGCCGGGCCCGCACCCGAGGGCGGGTGGACGGTCGACGCCGAACTGCCGACAGGGGTACACCGATGACGGTGCGCGTGCTGGTGGCCGACGACCAGGACCTGGTGCGCACCGGCCTGTCGATGATCCTCGACGCGCAGCCCGACATCGAAGTCGTCGGCCAGGCCGCCGATGGCCACACTGCCGTCGAGCTGGCGCACCGGCTCCGCCCCGACGTGTGCCTGGTCGACATCCAGATGCCCGGTCTCGACGGCATCGAGGTGACCAAGCTCCTCGCGGGACGGGGCGTCCCGGACCCGATCGCGGTAGTGGTGATCACGACGTTCGACCTCGACGAGTACGTCCACGGTGCGCTCCGGGCAGGCGCCCGGGGCTTCCTGCTCAAGGACGCCGGGCAGGCGCTGCTCGTCCAGGCCGTCCACGCCGCCGCCGTCGGCGACGCCCTGATCGCGCCGAACGTCACCCGGCGGCTGCTGGCCACCCTCGCCGCCAGGGAACCGTCGAGCCGACGGATCCAACCGATCGAGCCGCTCACCGAACGCGAGGAGGAGGTACTGACGCTGGTCGCAGGCGGCCGCACGAACGCCGAGATCGCCGCCGAGCTGTTCATCGGCTTGACGACCGCCAAGACCCACGTCGCCAGCCTGCTGAGCAAACTCGGCGCCCGAAACAGGGTCGAGATCGCGATGTGGGCGTACGACACCGGCCGGGCGGGGGACTGACTGGATGGTTCCCGGCCGGGTGGCGGCGGCCTGCGGTGGGTCAGCCGACGCACCTGACGTCGGGCGGCCAACGACTGGACGCCGCACAGGCCGGTGGCGCCGCACATGCGCCGATGCTCCAAGGCCAGGGTCCGCCTGGACCGCAGATCATGTTCACCCCGCATCGCGAGCTGGCCACGCCTAGCGGCAGTAGCGGCGTGCGAGCGGCTGGGCAGCGCGAAGGCCACCCGGATACCGGTCGCCGACGTCGGTAACTGATCAACCGCCTGGGGCGATGTCCGCACGGAAGAGGCACGGTGCGGGTGGCCGCGCCAGGCGAAGTGAGAGGCACGTCTTCGGTGGATTTTGTTGTCGGCTTGGTCATCATCGGCCTGGTCATCTGGGGTTTGGTCACTGTGGTCCGTGGGCCCGGTCGCCCGGCTGCGGGCAAGGCACGGCCACCGGCGACCCGATCCCCGGTCCGCACCCCACCGCCCACTCGGGTTCGTACCCCACCACCCACTCGGGTTCGTACCCCACCACCCACCCAGGTGCGGTCCACACAGCCGAGAGAACACCGGACGGCCGCCGAGCTCCGGCATCGCCTCGGTCTGCCACCGGCAGGCGAGACCACCCAAGCGATCCCACCAGCGGGGCACTCCACGCCGACGCGGCCCGTCGCACCTACCCCTTCCCCACACGGTGTGCCCGCGAACCGAGTAGCTCCTGTACCTGGGCAAGCCCCGGTCCGACGCGCACCCGAGCCCGCCGCCAAGCCCCGGCCCGCCGCAGCGGCCAAGTCCCGGTCTTCCGAGCAAGTGTGGGTCCCGCCCGGAACCGACGTCACCGTGCAGGGACAGCCCTTGGCAGGCGGGATGCTCTACGTCGGCACCACGCTCACCACACCGCGCGGCATCCCCGATCCCGCCTTGATCGACCCCAGCCTGCGGGTGGACCACCGGCGTCCGGACCGGGCAGGCGAGTCGATGGGCTACTGGCCGTCGTACTCGGACATCTCGCCCCAGGCGCGGGCCGCGTATCTCGCGTGGTTGGCCGGTGGGCGGCGGGATCCGAAGGCCTACATCGGTTACGTCTTCCTCTACTTCTACGGTATCGAGCGCCGTCTCCTCCTGGAGTCCGACCGGTCTTCCGCGGAAGAACGCGTCGCGTTGCTCGACGAGGTGCGCAGGCTGCTGGATATGTACTCGCGCAACAAATCGTTCGCGGGTTATGCGACCAGGTTGCTTGAGGTCATGGCAGATCCGGTGCTCGACTGGGTCGGCAAGCATCCACCCGAGCCGCCTGCCGAGCACACCTACGAGCTGCCCGCCGATCTTCGCATCGGGCTCGGCCAGCACATCGCCCGCGGCGTGCCCATCCCGGTCGACTGGGCGTTCGCCTGGTACCGCGGCCACCCGAACACCTATCCGCGCACCCCGGCGATCCGGTGCCCGGACGAGTTCCGGGCGATGTTCGCGCACCTCTACCAGCGTGAGTACGGCGCGGGCCTGCGCCTCAAGCGCAACAAGACCACCATCAAGACGACCTACCACGCGGCCAGTTCCACCATCGGCACCGTCACCGTCGTCGACAGCGGTCTCCCGGACGTCGCCGGTCTCACCGCGCCGATCGAGAAGCTGCGCGACCTCGCCGAGAAGGCGACCGACGCGCTGGACGCCTACAGCCGCTACCTCGGGCGCTACCCCGACAGGCACGGGTCGCCCGCCGCCCTCGCGCTGTTGCCCGACGACCTCACGCCGCCCCCCAGCCCGGAGACCGACGCGGTGTGGGCGTGGGCGACGGCCAGGCTCGCCGACGCGCCCGACGCCGTCGTCCCCACCGCTGACCTGGTCGCCCACTGGCCGGGAGCGGCGGCCAAGCTCGCCAAGGCCGACGCAGTGCTCGTCGCCCGGCTGCTGGAGAAGCGGGGCATCGGGATCGAACCGGATGTGCGGTTCGGTGGCGGCACGCCCGCGCCGAACGGATCCGTCGTCCTGTTCCGGCGCGGCCGGGAGCACGTCGCGACCCCCAGCCCGGACTACTCGCTGGCGCAGGTGGCGGTGAACCTGGGTGCGGCGGTGGCGATCGCGGACGGCACGGTCACCGAGCCCGAGCGGCAGGCCATCCGCGACTACGCCGTCACCACGCTCGACCTGACCGAGGACGAACTGCGCAGGCTCGACGCCCACGTCGCCCTCGTGTTGGCGAACCCGCCGACCCAGGCGGTGCTCAAGCGGCGGCTCGCCGCGGTGCCGCAGCCCGACCGGACCGCGGTCGCGGGTCTGCTCACCGACATCGCCGCGGCTGACGGGGACGTGAGCGTGCACGAGGTTCGCACGCTGGAACGCCTCTACGCCTTTCTCGGACTGGACTCGGCCGACGTCTACGGCCGGATCCACGGCAGGGCCACCACGCGCGGCGATGAACCGATCGCCCTCCGCGTCGCGGGTACGCCCGCCCAGCGGGTGCCGATCCCGGCCGAGGCCGCACGACCGGCCACGTCCGGTGTCGGTCTCGACCTCGAACTGCTGGCGCGCAAACGCGCGGAGTCCCAACGGGTCGCCGAACAGCTCGCGCAGATCTTCACCGATGACGAGCCTGCCCCGCCGCCACCCGTTCCGGCGGCCCAGCTCGCCGGACTGGACGCCGAGCACACGGAGTTCCTGCGACGGCTGGTCGGGCGGCCGCAGTGGGCTCGCGCCGATCTGGAAGACCTCGCGACCGAGGTGGGCCTGCTGCTCGACGGTGCCCTGGACACGGTCAACGAGGCCGCGTTCGACACCGTGGGCGATCCCGTGTGGGAGGGCACCGACCCGATCACGATCAACGAAGACGTAGCGGAGGACATGCGCTCATGACCAGCTCCACGACCCGCCTGCGGCCCCGCGACCGGGACGCGATCATCTCGGCACTGCGCACCGGCGTGGTGCCCCGCGGCGGGTTCCAGCACATCCAGGTCGGCCGTGCGGCCGAGATCGCCGCGATGACGGCCGACGTGGCCAGGGTCGCCGACGGCGGTGCTGCGGTCCGCTTCGTCATCGGCGAGTACGGGGCGGGCAAGACCTTCTTCCTCAACCTGGTCCGCTCCATCGCCGCCGAGCACAAGCTGGTCACCGCCGCGGCCGACCTCACGCCGGACCGGCGCCTGCACGCAGGCGGCGGTCAGGCCCGCTCGCTCTACGCCGAGCTGATGCGCAACCTCGCCACCAGGTCGAGCCCCGACGGCAACGCGCTCGCGAGCGTGGTCGAGCGGTTCGTGACCTCCGCGGTGAAGGACGCGACCGCCGAGGGCGTGGCGCCGCGCGTGGTCATCGCCCGGCGGCTGGACACGCTCTCCGAGGGCGTCGGCGGCTATGACTTCGCCCAGGTCATCGGCGCCTACTGGCGCGCGCACGACACCGGCGACGAGACGCTCAAGCACGCCGCGATCCGCTGGCTGCGCGGGGAGTACACCACGAAGTCCGACGCCCGCGCCGCCTTGGGCGTGCGGACCATCGTCGACGACGCGAGCGTGTACGACCAGCTCAAGCTCATGGCGCGGTTCGTCCGCCTCGCGGGCTACGGCGGTCTGCTGCTGTGCCTGGACGAGATGGTCAACCTCTACAAGTTGGCGCACACCGGCGCGCGCAAGTCCAACTACGAGCAGGTCCTGCGCATCGTCAACGACTGCCTGCAGGGCAACGTCGAAGGTCTCGGTGTGTGTTTCGGCGGCACTCCCGAGATGCTCATGGACACCCGGCGCGGCCTCTACAGCTACGAGGCGCTGCGCAGCAGGCTCGCGGAGAACACCTTCGCCGTCGGCGGCCTCGTCGACCACTCCGGACCGGTGCTGCGGTTGGCCAACCTGACCGCCGAGGACATGTACGTCCTGTTGGAACGGTTGCGCACCGTCTTCGCCTCCGGCGACCCCGCCGCCCACCTCGTGCCGGACGAGGCGTTGTCCGAGTTCATGCAGCACTGTTCGCAGCGCATCGGTGACGCCTACTTCCGCACGCCGCGCAACACCATCAAGGAGTTCGTCAACCTGCTCGCCATCCTGGAGCAGAACCCGGGGACCGACTGGCGACAGCTGATCGGCGCGGTGCGGGTCGAGACCGAGACCAACACCGACCTGGAGCCGCTGCCGAACGACGACACGGCGGTCGGGCAGCCGCACGCCACCGACGACGGCGACGAGCTGGCCGCATTCCGGCTCTAGTCGATGACCGAGTCCAGCTTCCCGCTGTTGCACCCGGCCGTGCAGCGCTGGGTGTACCTGAAGGGGTGGACGGACCTGCACCCGGTGCAGAACGCCGCCATCCCCGTCGTCCTGCCCGCCGACCGGGACGTGCTGATCGGCGCCTCCACGGCCGCGGGCAAGACCGAGGCCGCGTTCCTGCCGATCTGTTCGAGCCTGGTCGCCGAACCCGGTGGCGGCGGGGTCGACGTGCTCTACCTCAGCCCGTTGAAGGCGCTCATCAACGACCAGTTCCGCCGGGTGGAAGGGCTCTGCGAGAGCCTCGACGTCCCCGTGCACCGCTGGCACGGCGACGTCGCCGGATCCAGGAAGGCCGCGCTGCTCAAAGCGCCCAACGGGATCCTGCTGACCACACCGGAATCCCTGGAGGGGATGTTCGTCCTGCGCGGCACCAAGATGGCCAAGCTGTTCGCCGCGTTGCGCTTCGTGGTCGTCGACGAGCTGCACTCCTTCATCGGCAGCGACCGGGGCGTGCAACTGGTGTCCCTCCTGCACCGCCTCGACACCACGATCCGGCGCCAGGTACCGAGGGTCGGGCTGTCGGCGACCTTCGGCGACATGAGCCTCGCCGCACGGCAGCTGCGGCCGGGTGACAGCTATCCGCTCGCCTTGGTCAACGCGCCGGGAGATGGCGGGCAGGAGATCCGGGTCCAGGTACGCGCCTACACCGACGGCAGACCCGATCCGGGCGGGGCGATCATCAGCCCTGCCAAGAAACAGATCGCGGCACACCTGCACGCCCGGCTGCGCGGCGGTACCAACCTGGCGTTCGCCAACTCGCGCTCGGCGGTGGAGGAGTACAGCGTCGAGCTCGCCAGACTCAGCGAGAAAGCGGGCCTGCCCAACGAGTTCCACCCGCACCACGGCAACCTCGCCAAGGAACTACGCGAAGACGTCGAGGCGATGCTGCGCGACATCACTCGCCCGACCACCGCGGTGTGCACGACCACCCTGGAGATGGGGATCGACATCGGCGAGATCGCCCAGGTAGCCCAGCTCGGCCCACCGAGCACGGTGGCGTCGCTGCGGCAGCGGTTGGGACGCTCCGGCCGCCGTGCCGGGCAGCCCGCGATCCTGCGCGCCTACGTCGAGGAACGCGAACCGGACTCGCGCACCCCGCTCGTCGACCGCCTGCACCCCGACCTCGTCCAGACGTGCGCGGTGATCGACCTGCTGTTCGAGTCCTGGTGCGAACCGCCGGAACCGGGCGCGGTCCACCTGAGCACCCTCGTCCAGCAACTGCTCTCGACGATCGCCCAGTACGGCGGGGTGTCCGCGAGCCAGGCGTACCGAGTGCTGTGCGGTCGGGGTGGCCCGTTCCACGAGGTCCCGACCTCCGCTTTTCTGCAGTTGCTGCGGGACCTGGGCGAGCACGAGGTGATCACCCAGATCGCCGACGGCACACTGCTGCTCGGCGATCGCGGTGAGCAGACCGTCAACCACTACACTTTTTACGCGGCGTTCCACAGCCCCGAGGAGTACCGACTCGTCGCGCACGGCCAGACCCTGGGCACGATGCCAGTGGACTTCCCGATCTTCCCCGACATGCCCCTCACCTTCGCGGGCCGCCGCTGGCGTGTGCTTGGGCTGCACGACACCGAGAAGATCATCGAGTTGGCACCGTCGCGTGCCGGTAACGCCGTCCTCTCCGGCACGGGCGGGTACCGAGTGCACACCCGTGTGCGCCGACGAATGCGCGACATCCTCGGCGGCGACGGCGATCCGGCCTATTCGGACCCGGCCGCGCTCCGCCTGCTCGACCTCGCCCGCCGCACCTACGAACGGTCCGGACTGGCGCGAGCGGGTGTCGTCCAGGACGGCGCGGACGCCTTCATCCTGCCCTGGGTGGGGGACAGGCAACTGGCCACGCTGGCCGCCATGCTCCGCGCCGACGGCATGCAAGCCGACGCCGGGCGCGTCGCCATCACCGTGCCCGGCACCCGGGTGGACACCGTGCTCGACCTGCTGCACCGCGTCGCCGCCGCCGACGTCGACGCGCTCGGTCTCGCGAGCACGGTGCTCGAACCCAAGCTGGGCAAGTACGACGACTGGCTGGGGCCGGAACTCCTGATCGCACAGTACGCAGCCCGCATGCTCGACATCCCGGGTGCACGCGCCGCAGCCCTGGCCGTGCTGAACGGTCCGGATCGGCAGGTCGGCCACCAAGCTGAAGATCAAGTCCGTACTATCGAGTGAACGATTCCTCACCACAGATTTTGACGATGTCACGAAGCTGGTCGGCGAGGACCGGCATGACCCGGTCGTAGACTTCAAGGGCCTCCTGTTCCACCCGGTGCCCGGTCACCGCGATCCGGGCCGCCAGTGGACGCAGGCTCGGCGGACCTTCCTTGGCCAGGCTTTCCGCTCGCTTCCGCCATTCCTCGCGAACGTCGGGTTCGTCGTGGCGTTTCGCCGCGACTTCCCAGAGTTCGGGAGTCATACCCACCGGGAACACCTCACACTCGGCGCGCTTCATGATGTCCTGAACGATCTCTATTCCGCTGGGATCGAGGTCACACCAGGCGGAGACGGGTAGATGCGAGAACTCCCGCACGAACTCGACGAGGCCGTCGGAGGCGAACCCCTTGATCCAGACACAGAGCCACTCTTGTGGACTGTCGGTGTGTATGCAGACCTGGTTGAAGTTCTCCTGGTTCTCGATCAACAGGATCCCGTCGGCGTCACCTTCGAGCCTTCCGAGACGCAGCGCGGCGTGGGCGGGAATACTGACCCAGGGGTTGGCCGTACGAGCATCGACGATGACGTCGTCAAGTCGCCATATCAGTGGCCCGCGTAGCCGGATCTCGGTGTCGGGTACTTCGACTGCCTGGTCGAACGGCAGGCAGACCAGGTTCTGGAAGGCGAGCTCGCCTTGATCGGTCCATCGTTTGGCGCCACCCAGGGCCGACACGGCCAATCCGTGCTTGGTCGTGCGCTCCCCGGCTTCATGCCGGGGCCACCACGTAGCCGCTGCCCGGATGGCGGTCTCGTATGTGCTCCACGCCCCGGCACGGGTCATGGAATCCGGCGGGACTTTACTTGTCGAGCCGGGTGGCAACTCGTCCAGCAACCGGTACTCGTGGGCCAACTGCCGCACGGGACGCATGATGTCCAGAAGTTCGGTTCGCTGCCGCTGAACACGCAGTCTGTTCTGCTCGTCCTTCGCACGCTTGCGCTCGGACTGTGTCACGACCGACCCGAACACTCCTTCCACGAGATCCTGGAGACTCATCGAGTATCGGCTGGCCCGAAGCGACTGCTCGGCCCGCCGAAGATCGATCCGGTGAGCCCGCACCGCAGCGAGTCCGAAGAGTTCGACCAGCTCCCGCCGCTCATCCTCGGTCAACGGTTGGTCCAGGAACAGCGGGCGTGCCGTACCGCCTCCGCGTACCAACTTGTGATGGAGCGTGCGCAGGAATGCTGTCGGACCGGGCTTGTCCGCCCAGTCACGCAACACCGGATCGAGCTCAATCATCGAACAGCGTGCCTCCGTCCGCCTCGGGTTCGTCGGCCACCAGCGCAGGGTCGTCGAGTCGGTGGCTGGTCTCGCCGTCCCAGATGAAGGGTGTGGTGAGCACCCCCGGAACCGATGGATCGCGGTACAGGCTATAGGTCACCAGGCCGGGCACCTCACGATGGAAACCCCATTCATCATGGCTGGCCAGGACGAAATCGAGGTCGAGATCGGTGAGTAGGCGCATGCAGTTGCCCCGCATTTCCGCGTCGATGCCCGCGAATGCCTCGTCGAGGTAGACCGGGCGGGGTGCGGTCGCCGCAGCAGCCTTGTAGTGTGCCGCAGCGGCGACGAACAACGGGAGCTGCAGCATGACCGCCTTCTCCCCGCCCGATCCTTGTTGGTGAGTTGCATCGTTGAGAGCAGACCACCTGTCGCCCAGGCCTTTGCGGACCTCCAACGTGAAGCGTGACCACTTGCGATAATCCAACGCCTCACGCAGATGCACCCGCCAGTCGCCCACGAGATCACCTTCCCGTGCCTTGCGCACGCGATCGGCAAGGAAGCCGACCAATTGATTCCTCGACTCGTCGTCGAGAAACCTGGCGGACCGCGTGTCGAGCAGGTTGATGGCCCGGTTGACGTCGGTCCCGGCCTCCGGGTCGGCCTCCCACACCAGTTTCATCTGCAGGCCGGAGGCCGTGGTCGAGTCCCTCAACAGGTCGTTCATGCGATCGCAGAGGCTCATCGCCTCGACCCGGCACTGGCGGAGGTGTTCGCCCATCCGCCCCAGCAGCACGTCGGCGAACAGCTCGCGCTCGCGGTCGTCGAGGTAGCCGCGGCGGGTGTCGACCTCGGCCTCGATGATCGCTCGAAGCCCGGGGACGGTTTCCTCGACGCCGTTGTGGGTCACCCGCACCACGAAGAGATCACCGTCGTTGTCGCCCCATGGGCGCCAGTCCGGTCCTTGGATCCGCATCTGCAGATCGCGGAACCGCTCGTCGACCAGATTCCGTCCCGCGTTGCGACTTTTCTCGGACAGGTCCTCACCGCGCAGGGCGTCCTCGGCCCTTCGCGCGTCGTCGACGCTCTGGGTGAGGGTCGCCGGTTCGTCGGCCCGCTGTCCGAACAGTTGGGCGAGTTCGAGGAAACCGTGGTGGCGGAGCTTGTCGTATTCATCGACGGCGGCCGACCGGTCCACGGCACGAGCCCGGCGATCCGATTCGATCAGTTCCAGGCGACCGCGGGCCACCCCAAGCCGTTCCGCGGCCTGCTGATTGTCCTGTCGGACGCCCTCGATCTCCTTGTCGGTCGCCGCCAACTTGCCCTTCGCCCGACTCAGCTCGGCCATGACTTGCCCGATTTCCGCGCCGATCAGCTCGTTGCGGGACTCGAACTCGGCCGTGAGTTCAGCCGCCTCTGTCGTCAGAGCCCGGTGTTCCTGCTCGGCCGCCTCGTGCCTGTCACGTTGCCGTTCCACCCGTCCCAGTGCCGAGGCCAGTGCGGTCCGCCTGATCATCGCACGTTCGCCGACCGCGGTCATGTCGACCACGGATTCACGGTACGCGCCGAGCGCGTTGCCTGCTGTCTCCAGTGCTTCGGCGGATGTCCCGAGCGAGTGCTCGCTCGCGTAGGTGGTGAGCTGCCCGGTGGCGGTTGCCAGCACGACCTGCCTGGCCCGCAAGCGCTTCTCCGACTGGCCGAGTTCCACGGTCAATCGGCCGGCCTCACGCAGCGTGACATCGACGGCCAACCGCCACTCGCGGACCTGGTCGTCGGCGGGGCAGCCATCACGTTCGGCACGCAGGCGTTCGAGCCTGTCGTCGAATGCCGAGATCATTCCGTGCAGCGACTCGATCTTGCCCTGTGTCTCTGTCAGGAGTTGGTCGAGATGAGCCAGGGCGCGCCGTCTGGACTCTGCTCGCGCGTTCGCGCCGATATAGCTCGCCCGTCCTCCCTCGGTCCTACCCGTCAAGGGACCGATGGACCAGCCGCCGTCTGCGCTGACCCAGGTTCCAGGCCCCGCGAGATCGGCTGCAGCAGCGAACTCGATGCTCTCCAGGAGGCTCACGACCACGTCGGTAGGGACTTCGCTGTCACCTGCCGGTCGAAGCACCCCGACCAGGGAGGTGTGTTCGGTGGGAGTGGTCGGTCGGAAGAAGGTGTCCAGCGTATCGGGTCGAAGGGCCGCTCCACTCGGAGTCACCCAGGCGTCCAACAGTCCGGCTCCGAGCAACGCGGCCTCGACCTGGTCCTGAACCGGTTGTGGCGTGCCGTCGACGAAGTCCACCAGGCTCCACAGGGGCGCCCCGGGAAGAGTGTCCCCGGCGCGGTCTCGCCTCATCACCAACGGTGGTGGCGGCGGCAACTCGCGCTCGGCCATCAGCCGATCCCGTTCCTCACCCAATTGGTCACGGTGTCGCCGCGCGGCGACATGATCCGCCTCCACGGCTGCCCTGGCGGACAGCAAGGCGAGTTCCGTCTGGTTGGAACGGGACCGCACGGCGGTGAGCAGTGACGGTGCTCCCGGCTCGCCCGCGCGGGCCACGGCGTCGAGCAGCGAGGCGAGGTCCAGATCGTTCCACAGGTGCTCTCGACAGTCCTCCAGCCAGGACGCCACAGCTGTGCTCACAACCTCGACCGCCGCGGCCAACTCACCCTGCCGCCGGGTGACCTCCTCCGCCGACTCGTCACGTCGGGCGGCGAGGTCGTCCCGGGTGGCCTGGGCGCGATCGAAATCGCCCTGGGCCTTCTCCACCGCCCGACGCAGTTCCCGGGCGTGCCGGATGGCCGACTTCCTCGCGTCGATCACGGTCTGCAGCAGCACCCGGACCGACTTCGGGTCGGTGCCCAGCCGCTCGACCTGCAGGTCGTGCTCGATGCGGAGTCCACTGGAGGTCGCTTGTTCCGCCGCGCGTGACACCGCCTCGTGCAGTTCCTCGATCGCGCTGTCGAGGTCGCCCTGACAATCGGCGCGTTCTTGTTCGATTCCTTCGAGTTCGCGTTCGGCCTCGGTCAACCGGTCTCGTGCGATACCGGCCTGCCTGCGCGCGGCCGCCGCCTGCTTCTCCATCGCCAGCAGCTCGGCGTGCTGTTCCACCTCGGGACGCTGCTCCAGAGCCCTGATCGTGGCGACGTACCGGGCGCGGTCCAACCCGAGTTCCTCGGCTCGCGCGCCCAGGTCGGTGACCGTCTGTCGAGCCTCGGCCAAAGCCTCCGCGGCCTTCCTGCCCTGTTTCGTGACGTCGTCGTAGCGGGTGACGGCACCGCGGACCTTCGCGGCGACGAACCGGACCATGCGGCGGGCATACGTGCGGTACGCGGTGAGGAAGCGATCGATCTCCTCGCCTGCGGTGATCAGAGACTGCAGGTCTTCCTGTTCCCGGGCCAGTTCGTCGAACCCGCGGGCCAGTTCGTCGACCAGGATGTGATCGACCGGCGGGAGGCCGTCGCTCAGAATGCCGGTCAGTCGGTCGACACCGAAGTTCTCGCTGAGTTTGGGCCTGCGGAGCGTGATGAGCAGCTCGACCAGCGATCGGAACCGCTCGGCGGTCAGACCGAACAGACGCCTCCCGACCTCTCGGCGGTAGGCGTCCGCGGTCTGGAACACGGCATTCCTGCCGACTCGCTCGACCAGGTCCCGTTCGTTGGCAGGCCTTCGCCCGCTGTCGTAGAGCCGGAGATCCAGGCCGACTCGCTTCTCGGTGAGGAAGTACCACGCGTCCGGGGCGCCACTCTTGGTGGCCTGGGCGCGCATCCCGGCGCCGATCGTGATGAACTCCGTGTCCCCGTTCGCGCAGAGCCTGCCGTACTCGCACCAGACGTACCCGATCTGGTGCCTTCGATCACCGTAGAGCAGGTTGTCTCGCATCGACCTCGCCGCGGTGCCGAACGGGTCGAGTCGGCGGGCGGTCAAGTTGGCATCGAACAGGAAGGGACTGGTCACCTCCAGCACCTTGGTCTTGCCGCTGCCGTTGCGACCTCGCAACACCATTCTGCCGTCGTGGAAGAAGAACTCCTGTTCGTCGTACTGCCAAATGCCGATCAGTCCCATCCGCAACGGCTGGAAACGTCGACGGTTCGGCTTGGGGAGGTCGCCTTCCAGGAGCGCGGCCAAGGCCGCATCGATACTCGTGATCGGCGTGTCGGTCATGACTCCGTTCCTTCAGGGCTGTCCGGTGCGGCGAGGTCATCGAGCAGTCGTCCACCGGACACAGGGGGCATCGGTGTGTCGGCCGAGGGGCGGAATCTGCCGAGCGCGGGCAATGCCCGCACCCCGTCTCCTGCCGGTTCGACCAGTCGCAGCGCATAGAGCACGGTCAACGCGGCGCCGAGTACGGACTCGGGAGTCACGACACCTCCTTCGATCGTCTTGACCCGGCCCGCTACCTCGCCCGCCAGCCAGCTCGCGAGTTCCTCCAGCCTGTACCTGGCGATCACCGCGGCGGAGTCCGTCCCGACTCCCGGTTCGGCGGCCAAAGCGCCGGCCAGCAGCAGAGCGGCGAACTGCGGGGTGCGTTCGGCAGGGAAGCGGAGGTCGGTGAGTTCCTCGTCGATCACCGCAGCGCCCTCGGCGCGGATCTCCACTCGCACGTCCAGCACCTGCTCGACCTCACGGACCAGCGCGTGCCGCTGTGACTGGTAGTAGGTCAGCTCGTCGTCGGTCAACTCGTGCACGTACAGCACGGGCTCGTCGACGAGACGCCGCATGATGCCGTGACGGCGGCGGCGGTTGTGGCCGCTGGCCGTGTCGGGCAGCGGTTGCGCGGTCATGCCCGTGGGCGTGCCCGCCTTGGTCGGTGGAACCGGGCACGCCAGGATCAGCGCCGCCGCCCGATGATCCACGTCGTAGATCGCGTTGCCCTCGGCCTTCTCGTAGGCCCGTTCGTCCTTCTCGGTGGATGCGGCATCCCGGGTATGCACGAGCACCCCCTGGTCGACCAGTAACCGCAACGCGCGGACCAGATCACGCCGATCGCTGAAGACATCGGAATCGAACGAATTGATCTCCGGCCGGGTGCTCGCCAACGCTCCGACCATCTCGGCGATCTCGCTGATCACGACTTGGTCGCCGCATTCCTCCAACGCCGCCAGAATGAGGCAGTACAACACACAGGTTCGTTGTGTCGGCGCGTCGTGTTCGCCGCACCGCGTCCGAGTGGGAACCTTGTTCAATCGGATGACATCGCGGTCGACGACGAGCTCCCAGCCCAGGTTGTGGTCGAACCACTGCTGGAGTCTGGTCCGCAACTCGGGCCTGCGGACCGCCGCGGCGATATCGGCTGCTTCACCACCCGCTCTCAGCAGCGGGCGGGTGAGCAGCATCCGCGCGGCGCGCCGCATGTCATCCAGATCCTCGTCCGCGGTCATCGGATCCCCTGACTGCGATCGATCACGGTCAGCTCGAAGTCCTCCATCGCGAGATCACCTCGCTGCGTACGGACGGTGGCCCCTCGTCGGGAACTCCCGCGGCGCAGGACGATGTCCAACCGGCCGTCCCCGGTCCGTCCCCGGCGCAGGCCGTGGGCATCGGGTCGGGCTGCGAGCACGACGTTGAGGCAGCCGAGGAGCAGATCCAGTTCGTTGTCAGCCAAGCATGGCAACGCGGACATCCGTACCGGTGACTGCCGTACGAACAGCGCGACCGCCGCGTCCACGACAGCCTGTTCCCCAGCGCGGCGGGCGGCCAACTTTCGCTTCGCGGCCTTCGGGTCGCCCACGCCTGCGGGACGCCCGGTGGTGGCCTTGGGACCGTGCTTACGCAGCCTGGGCTCGACAGGCGCTGCCGGTCCATCCCACCAGCTGGTCTTGGGGCGCGCGTCCAGATCGCTCTCCCGTGAGTGCGCGGCGCCGATGTGGCGCGCGGAATACATGCCGAACGCGGCGCGCCACATCATGGCGCGATCCACCGGATCCGAGGTTCCGGAGAACCAGGTGGCCAGGGTGAGCAGGTCGGCGGCGCGGTTGACCTTGCGGAAGCGGCGATCGTTGCGGCGCCGCACGATGGCCACGATGTGGTTGACCGCTTCCGCCGAACGATCCTGCAGGGTTTGCGCCACAGGTGGGCGATCGTGCTCCCCGAAGAACCAACTCCGGAGTCCGCGCCACTGCTCGTCGAGCAACCGCGTGTCCTGCTCGACCACCTCGACAATGGACATCCCGAGGACGGGTGTCGCTTCCAGTCTGGCCAGTTCCGGGAACAGCAGCACGATTCCGCCTGCCTCGGCGTCCTCGATCGCCTGGGTGATGGGCGCGGCGTACTGCAGCAATGCCATCACGAACGTACGCAGGTAGAGGACGACAACATCCTTGTAGGCGAGGAAGATCTCGTCGTCGAGATCGGTGCCGGGCTCCAAGGCCCGGTTCAACCCCTGTACGAAGAGCTTGGCATTCTCCGAGAGCTGGGTGAATCCGTTGAAGACTCGCTGGACCGTCCCGTAGACGGCTGTCTTCCGCGCCCTTTCGCGGCCGTGCCCGTCGGGAGCCTGGCCAAGCTGCGTAACCAGCAAATTCAGCGAGCTCAACACCTCCGGCAGCATCGACGACTGGAGCGCGCCCGCGGCGCCGAGTTCCTGGTCGATCGCGGTGAGAGCGCGGTGCACCTGGGCGCCTGCGGGGGTCAGCTGGAACAGGTAGTCTTTTTTGAGGTACTCCTGGTATGACCCTTTACGGTGGGTGTTGTGAATGCGATCCACGTTTCCCCACTCGTGGAGGTTGCCAAGCAGCCGCTCCACCGGCGGTAGATCGTCGCGCTGGGTGTGGCCCGCCAGCTTGTCGAGTACACGACTCGCGATCTCGGCAGTCGGAAGATGCAGGCCGAGCCTCGACTCTTCTTCGAGGAGTACGTCCAGCACGAGCCGATAGAAAGCCGCGTCACCGTTGTCCAAATAGGCCACGACTCGCATCCGACCGGGAAGTTCACCGATCGTTCGGCCTTGCTGGTGAATATTTGCCTCGCCATCGGTGGCCACCGCCGACAACGCGACACGCCCTGCGGTGGATTCCTCGGGTTCCAGGTTGCACCCCCTGATAGTGTCCGGCTCGGATCGTTTCCCCGGAACACCCGGCAGGGTACCCCTCCTGGCGCCGGTGCGGCGTACAGGATTCGGTCGATCGTCGTCAACCTGTCTTCGGAGGTGTCGTGCAGAACCCGTCGGCGTTGCCTCGCAGTCCGTTGTTGCTTCCGGACTGGCGCGGGCTGCGAGATGACCTCGACGCCGCCGTGTTCGTCGCAGACTCCTGTGTCTACCTCGGTTTATACCGGTCGCCAAAGGAGCCTCGCGGCGAGTTGCTGGCGGCGCTTCAGGCCATCCGGTCGAGGTTGTGGGTGCCCAACCAGGTCCAGGTCGAGGTGCTGGACAATTCCATGACAATATCGTCGGCCATCTTGCGTGACGTGCACGAGGAAGCCGACAGGTTCGGCCAGTCGATCAACAAGGCGGTTTTCGGCGTCAAGCGGACCACCCGACACCTGTCCGTGAGCGACTCGACCACAAGGACGGTGGCTGGGTCGAGCATCGGAACGGGTACCTGCGAACCCACTCAGTCCTCGCCGAGGAGTTCGCCGCGGCTGCACATGCTCCCTTCCACGTGATGGGCACGTCGGATCTGGAGTCCTACACGCGTGGCTTGGCCGAGGTGGACGTCTGGGAAGACGAGCGCGACCGGAGCACGGCAATGGACGGGGCCGAGAAGTGTGAGCTCAAGCCGGTCAGGTCATTCTTTCGCTGACTTTCACCGAGCGGGAACGCGGTCACCGATGGGGGCGTCGAACGGGCCTACCCGGTTTCGACATCGTCTCGGACACTTTCAAGATTCTTCTCGCGGTGGGTCGGGCTGGAAGCCACGTCGGGCGTCCGTTGGCCGAGTCGGCGATGATCCGACCGAGGCGCTCCCGCTCGATGGCCACATCCGCGTCGCCGTTGACGGTCCTGGTGAATCGTGCCGCCACGTTGGCGAGCCGTGCGCCTGCCCGACGTTGTTCCGGAGCCTGCTGCCGATCGGTAGAAACGACAGTAGTAGGCAGCCTCGCTCGATTCGGGCGAGGCTGCCTGTTCTGCGGTCGCGTCAGAAAGAGGCCGTCTAACGTCGAAGCTTGCCGTGCTGAGTGAAGATCGCGTGTGCGGTCGAGTGGTTGAGCGCCTGGGCTTGGTGCTCAACCCGCAAGTGGTCACAGATTTCCGCCGCACTCCAGTCGGGGTGGCGGTGCATGTGGTCGATGAACAAGTTCCGCACCGCCGGATCGACCGCGCGCACGCTGCTTGGCGGATCCGGTGGACGGTCGGCACTGTGGATCTCGGAGTATGTGCGTCGGCCGGTGTCGTCATCGTAATTCATGGGCATCACCTCACCCGTCGACGCTAGGAACGCGGACACACGCGGGTCCATGACAGGTCTGGTGGCAGGGCACTGACATGGTTGGCGTGTCCGCACCCGCCGCGGCGGTCAGGGACGATGATCTGTCGGTGCGGTCGCCGGATGGCCGCCGGGAAGGAACGCTGCGTCACCGTGGTCGCTCCGATCCTCGTCGTCGACCCGTTGCCCCTGTATCGGCGGGGAGTGGCCGCGGTCCTGGCCGCTGCCGGTCATCCCGTGGAGACACACGCCGACCCGCTGGCGTGGGTGCGCCAACCCGGCGATGTGGTCGTACTGCTGACCTTGCTCGTCGAGCATGACTGGGACGTACTTCGGCGGTTGTGTGCGTTGGCGGGTGCGCATGTCGTCATTGCGGTGCTCGACGGTGGGACGACGGCAGGGGTGCGGGCGCTGCGCTTGGGGGCACGGTCGGTGGTGCCGAGGGCCGCGACCGGGGAAGTGCTGCGTCGGGCTGTGGTGGGGACGATCGAGGGCCAAGCTGTGATGCCCGCCGCCGTGGCCGCCGAATTGGTGGCGGGCGATCGCTCGGACACGGTCCGACCGGTGTCGACGGAAGAAGTGGCATGGCTGCGTCAGTTGGCGGCGGGAGTGACGGTCGGCCGGTTGGCGAGCGCGGCCGGGTATTCCGAACGGGCTATGTTCCGCTTGCTACGCGGGGTTTACCGACGGATGGGGGTGCGCACCAGGATCGAGGCGATCATGCTGGCGCGAGAGTCCGACTGGTTCTGACCTGTCACAACATGTCGAGCGCGGGTTTGAGTGCCTCGGGGTGGCCAAGTTGTTCGATCATGTACCGCAGTCGCCCTAGAAAACCGGGCAGGGCAGGAATGTCCGGCCGGAGCCCGGCCTGGAAGGCTACGAGAGCAGCGGAGATGTCGTCAGGGGCGGTGAAGTTCAGACCGCACAGCGCGTAGCCGAGAAGCAGCCAGGCGGCGAAGTCGTCGCCGTTGTGTTTCACCCGGCCTGCCGACTCATCGCGCAACGCTTCGAACTGGGTCCTTGCTTCGCGGGTATCGCCGGTCAGATGGGCGGTCAACGCTCGGAGGGCCAACACCATGAGTGCCTGGTGCCTACGCTGGGAGGGCCAAACCAGCCCTATCTCCCTCCTGGCAGCGGAGGGTTGGCCCATCGTCAGGTACACGAAGCAGAGGGTGGTCCGGGCCTGCGCCAACACGACCGGATCCCTTTGATCCAGTGCCAGGTCGATGGCCATGTTCGCGGATACTTTCGCCGATTCCGGATCATCGAGGTACAGTTGGACCTCGGCCCGGCCGTCGAGTGTCGCCGCTCGCAACAGGCCGAGCGGATGTCGCCTCGCATCGGTTTCGGCCATATTCAGGAAATGCCCGGCTCGTTCGGAGTTCCCGAGTTCGCTGTGCCAACGAGCAAGCCGGAGGGCAGCGGAAACGGTGTTCGACAAGAACATCGGCGAGCCATCTGTTTCCGGGAACCCCGGCCGCTCTCGGATATCGGTGATCTTCTCGGCGGCATGCAGGGCCAGGTCATACCTGCCGAGGCGGCGATGACAGCTGGCGATGCCTTCCAAGGCTTCCAGTTGCGTCGACAAGCTCTGGCACTCCTCAGCGCCCTCACGGCCCATCTCGTAGTAGGTGAGTGCCATCGTCATGTCGTGACACTCCCATTCCAGCGTGCCGAGGTTGTTGTAGATCTTGGCCACGCTGAGGCCGTCATTGGCCTCCAGTGCCATGCCCTGCGCTTCCCGAAGGCAGTCTGATGCTTCCTGGTACCGCTGCGCGGAAAGATGGATGATACCCAGCGCATTCAGGTTCGCCTTGCGCAGGTGGTGGTCATCCAACGCCGCTCGCAACCGCTCCCGACTGTCCAACAACAGGTGTTCGGCGTTCCATTCGCGAACAACCCCGTTGATCGATTCCACCACCTCGTACGCGGAACTCGGAGCATCAGCCAGGAGTCGTGCCTCCAACGCGGCGAAATGTGCCCGGAGTTCGTGCACATTGCGGGGAACTGCGACGAACTGCGACTTGAGCAACATCGCCGCGCGGAGATACATGGTCGACGCTGGTGGCTGGTCCTTGTGCCGCAGGACCAGGACGGCGTCCTCCTCCGGCAATGAGTAGTGATCGCCTGCCACGCGGTAGATGATCCGGTGGCGCGCCAGGGTGGACAACGCCTCCTCGACCTCGGCGGCTGTCGCGCTCTCGACCAGATTGACAACCAGGCTCGACGGTACCGCTGTGCCAAAGGCCGCCAAAGCCCGCAGTACCGCGCGTTGCGACGTTGTCACGCTCTCGACCAAGAGGTGCATGAGCTCGGTGAGCACGTTGCTCGCTTTGAATCGGCTCAGGTGGTCGGCCAAGGTGACCGGGTCGAACCTACTGTCGGCAACGACCACCACGGCGTGGGCCAGCTCACCGAGCCGAGGATTGCCTTGCCACCGTTTGTGCAGGGCTGCCCAGTTTTCCGCTGTGAGCCGGTCGAGGTCCCAGCGCCCGGCGGGTTCCAGGGTTCGGAGGTAGTCGCGGAAGTGCTCTTGGGACAATTGGTCGACGGTGATTTGCCGCCCCGGTGCAGACCACGTGCCACCGCTGGGCGAGACCGGGTCGGCCTGGGTGACCAGCAGCACGGTCAGCAGGTGTTCCGATGTGTCGGCTATCATCTCCAACGCCTCGTCCAACTGCGGGTCCATGAGATGATTCGTCCTCGGGTCGAGCAGGTGGTCCGCCGAGTCGATCATGACCACCACCGGTGCGACAATCCGCCCTAACGCGGTTTCCAGCCGCACGAGCGAGGATCTGCCGGAGTCGCGCGACGGGTCTGGGCCACCCTCCACGTAGTCGATGAACGTGGCGACGTCCAGCCGGTTCGTGGCATCCGCGCGGTGTCGAGCCACCCGCACCCCGTCGTTCCGTAGCTTCTCCAGCGTCTCGTCCGCGATGCGCGTTTTGCCGATGCCCCGCGTGCCGCGCAGCACGGACACACCCCAAGGGCCGTTCACAACCAGATCTCGGAGGTCCCGCACGTAGTCTTCGCGGTCGACGATGGCGGTTGATGGGTGCCCGGTGTCACCGTGGACCACGGAGAGCGGCCGCAGGTCGATCGCCCGCACATCCGCGACGGCGAGTGAAAGCCGCCGCTTGGCCAGTGACTCCATGATCGCCGTTCGCTGGAAGCGAAAAACGTCGGCTTCCCTGCCGAGCTCGGTCAGATGTGCCTCCAGACCGGCTCGCACCCGTGCCAGCTCGGATGACCGTTCCGTGAGATCGCTGTCGAGTTCGCGCAGCGCCGACAGGTACCACCCGGTGCGTCTGATCAACTCTTCGTACGTGCGGAGCTCGTACTCGTCATCCCCGAGGAAGAGGGTGATCTCTTCGCGTTCCGCGCTGACGACAACAACCGGATGGCGTGTCTCCGCGGCGAACCGCTTGCTGTTGAGATGTCTGGTACCGCCGTCGGTGAGCAGGGCGCTCCGAGAAGGGCGCAGCATGGTCCGCATCCGGATCACCCGGTCCAAAGCGGTGTTGAGGATCATCGCCCCGTGCTGCTGCGACCCGTCGTGGATCAAGGCGGAGGTGACGTTCAGCTCGATGGGCATGCCCCCGTCGAGCAACTCCTCGTGGCAGTGCTCGCAGCCCAGCACCACCGCGGTCCCCCTACCGCTTCCCCGGACGCGTTCAAGTCCCTTCCGAAGTTGCTGACCGAAGGCCAGAACGGGGGGCAACTGCTCAGGGTGGTCGGCCATCGAAGCTCCGTCCGCGCCGGCTGGGCTTTGGTCCACAGACGGGGCATCACGCTAGCCGGTCGATGCGGACCACGGGTGCAGAATGTCCTTGTCGCATGTCACGCATCCTGCGCGTGGAGGTGTGGCCGGATTACCCGATCGTGTCGGTGAACTCGGTGAGTCGAGCGCGGAGTCGTCGGGTGATCGGGTCATCCTCGGGGAACAGGTCGAGGGCGGTACGCATGGTCGCGACGCCGGTCTCGACGGCACCCGCCAGGCATTGCGCGTAGCCCATGTCGCTGAGGGTCAGGGCTTGGCCGTACTGGTCGCCCAGATCCACGCGTTGGTTGTAGGCCTGCTGGTACAGCTCCAAGGCGATGTCCAGTCTGCCCGCGTCGCGGTGGATGTTGGCGGCGTTGGTCCTGGCCCAGGCCATACCGCGGTGGTAGCCGACCTCGGTGAAGGCGGTGAGAGCCCGTGTGGAGTGCTCCAGCGCCTCGTCCAAGTGGCCCGCGTCGCGGTAGATGCCGCTGAGGTTGTTGTGGATGACGCCCTGTTCCTGACGGTCGGCCGTCTGCTCGGCCACGTGGAGCCCGCGCAGGCACAGCACGGCGGCCTCGTCGAGCCGACCGCGTTCCCGACAAGCCTGTGCGTAGCGGCCCGCGACCCACGCGACACCGACGGCATACTTCAGTTCCTCCCAGGTCGACAGCGCTTCCCGGAAGCAATCTTCGGCGAGTTCGTGCTCGTACCGCTCACGGTGGGCGACACCGAGCCTGGACAGCATCGTCGCGACGCCGTGGCGATCCCTCTCGGTGCGCGCGGAAGCCAGACCGGTGGTGTGGGTACCGATCCAGTCCGACCACATCTTCGTGCGGTAGAAGTACTCGAACAGCGTCGCTGCCAGGCGCCAAGCCAGGTCGTGCAGACTCCACTCTGCCGCCTGGTGCACGCAAGCGACCAAGTTGGTCCGCTCCGCGTGCAGCCAGTCCATCGCGGCCGTCGCGTCGGAGAACTCCATACCGGGACCAGCGATCCCCAAGATCTCGGGGTGCTTCACATCGAACAGCCGGTCAGCGTTGGCGGCGCTTGCCAGGTACCACGTGATCACCGCACGGACCGCGGCGGTCCGGGTGTCGCCCGACTCCTCCGTGCTGATCCGCTCGATGGCGAAGAGCCGCAGCATGTCGTGCGCGCGGTACCGGCCGGGGCCCACGAGTTCGACGAGGCTGACCTGGTGCAGCCCGGCCAACGCCTTGCGAGCCTTGGCCGTACCCAGACCGGACAGCACCCCTGCTGCCTCCGCGCATATGGTGCTCCCCGCGAACAGTCCGAGGAAGCGGAACGTGAGCGCCTGCTAGTCGGTGAGGTGACGGTAAGAAGCGATGAAGACCGGGCGTAACGCGGCCGCTGGATCTTCATCGTCGAACAGGTTCAATGCGTTGTCCGCGCGTAGTTCGGCGATGAACGCCGCGACGTCGGCGTACTCGCCGCTTGCCAGCCGTTGCCTCGCGATCCGCAGCGCGAGCGGCAGATGTCCGCATAACCGGGCCAGGTCGGCGACATCGGGATCGGCCTCCTGCCCCAGCAGGATCATGGCCTCGTGCGACGGCAGCGGGTCGAGGTCGATGACCTTTGCCCCCTCCCGGCTGACCAGTCCGCGCAACCTCGTGCGACTGGTCACGACGACCGCGTTGCGGCCGCTGGGCAGCAGGAGCCGAACCTGCTCGGCGTCCTTCGCGTCATCCAGCACGACGAGCATCCGGCGATCGTGCATGACCGAGCGGTACAGCGCGACCCTGCTCTGCAGGGAGTTCCCCGTCACCAGCGCCGACATGCCGAGAGCGGACAGGAATCCGTCGATGACCTCGTCCGGCTCCGCTGTACGCGCAGTTGGATGGTATCCGCGCAATTCCGCGAAGAGGACACCGTCGGGGAAGCGGTCCTCGTGCACGGTGGCCCAGTGCACGACGACCGCAGTCTTCCCGACACCGGGTGTGCCGACCACGCAGTGCACCTCGGGTATGTCCGCGTCGGCCATCTCGGTGAGGCGCCTGAGGGCAACGGCCTGATTCACCAGCTCCCGAACGGTGAAAGGGAGCTGTCGAGGCGTCGGTTGAGTCGGTGCCGGGGACGGCAGTATCAGCGACGTGATCGTTCCCGCCTGTACCACCGTCTGCGCGAAACCGGCCATCTGGTTGCTCACGCCTTTGATGACCGGGGCGGCAGGTGTCAGGTCGGTGCCCGGCCAGGCCTTGTCGACCCGCGACATCAGTATCTGGCATTCGGTCCGAAGCGTTCGCCCCGATTCACCCAGTTCGTCGAGGAGTCCGCTGAGTTCCCGCAGCGTTGTAGTGACGGTGTCATGATCCGACGTATCGCGATTGGTTCCCAGGGTCCGGACGAGGTTCATCCGGTCGTCGATCTCGCCGCGCAATTCGACGCGTTCACGGAGGCGGTGACCACGGCCACCGATGAACAGCGTTATGGCCCGCTGCTCCTCACTCACCACTATGACCGGGTGGCCGGACTGAGCCGCGAACCGCTCGGCTGTGGCATGTCTGGTTCCACCAGCCGACGACGGCGTCGGGTCCGGCTCCAGCCTGGTGTGCGTACGAACGACTCGGCTCCAGTCCGCGTTCACGACCAGTGCGCCGTCACCACTCGTCGCACGCAGGATCACCTCGCTGGTGACGGGCTGGTCCGTGACGACACCGTTGCCGAACATCGATTCATGGCAGGAACCACACCCGAGGACAACGATCGCGCCCCGCCCCTGCGCGCGGACCAGTTCGACACCCTCACGAACCGGCGAACCAAAAGCCAACTTCACCCTGAGTTCGTCGAGAGACTCGTTGCGTGCCGACATGGGCCCTCCGGTGTTCGGGAGCAATCGTCGCGCACACTCTCCCACCCACCGAGTATTGGCACGCCCGTAGTGAGGTCCAGGTGGTCGCCGCTGGGCGCTTCCGACCGGCTCACATGATGCTCGGCCAAGACCGATGAGCACCAGCTAGTGCCGCATCAAGCAATGTTGGGTAGGTAATCAGGTCTGCGGATCTTGGAGTTGACCGCGAAGTGTTGTTTGGGTGTGGCGTGTTTGTTGGTCCAGCGGATGTAGCGGGCGATCGCGGTCTCTTGGGCGGTG
>NZ_KB894432.1 GCF_000374445.1 Actinokineospora enzanensis DSM 44649
GCGGGATCGCGCCGGTCTCTTCCCACCCGATCCCAGGAGGCCCCCAGGGCCGAGTGGGATCGGGTGGGAAGAGACCGGCTGAAGGCGATCCCGCCGCGAGGCGAAGCCGAGCCAACAAACACAGCAGGCCAATACATCCCGCAAAGACGTGATGCGTCCCCCGCGAGACGGGGAGATCATGGGACCAGAGCCCAGGACACTAGGAGAGCACCTTGAGTTCGGACGAGACCGTCAACCCAGCCGCCCGCACGGTCACCGTGTGGTCCGACCTGGGCTGCCCCTGGGCCACCCTCGCCCTGCACACCCTCCGCACCGTCGCCACCGAGCGCGCCGAGACGGTACTGATCGACCACCGCGTGTTCCCGTTGGAGCTGTTCAACGAGATGCCCACCCCCAAGCACATCCTGGACGCGGAGATCGTCACCATCGCCGGGCACCGCCCGGAGGTGGGCTGGCGGCTGTGGGCGGCGGCCGAGTCGACGTACCCGGTCACCATGCTGCCCGCGATGGAGGCCGTGCAGGCGGCGAAGTCGGCCGAGGTGGGTGGGCTGGTGGCGAGTGACGAGCTGGATGCCGCGCTGCGCAAGGCTTTCTACACCGACCAGCGTTGTGTGAGCATCCCGTCGGTGATCCTGGACGTCGCGAAGGAATGCCCCTCGGTGAACTCCGAGGCGCTGGCCGAGGCGATCGCGCGTGGCGCGGGCCGGGCCGAGGTGTACCGGGACTGGAGGATCGCCCAGGGGCCCTCGGTGCAGGGCAGCCCGCACCTGTTCGCCGCCAACGGGTACGCCGAGCACAACCCGGGTGTCGTATACCACTGGACGAATCGTCCGCCGCTCGGTTTCCCCCGGCTGGACGACTATGACCCGGCCTGGGCGCACAAACTGATCGATTCGCTCTGATCGGAATTCCCGCCATTCCCCCGATGGTCGGGAATACCTCCCAGGGGCGGACGATCCCACCCCCGCGTCGGGTGTCCCAGCGAAACTCCCTGTGCCTGCGCGGGAAACGGACCCCGGGCGCGCGGTTCTCACCCCCCGTGAACCGCGCGCCGGGGGTATTTCCGGCTATCCGGGTGCGACACTGGTGCGGCGCCGATAGGCTGCCCCGGCTCGTTGGTCACGGTTCGATAACTCGGGTCCAGGCGGGCGCACGCAGGCCCGACATTGGTACAGGGGGGTGGCCACGTGGGACCGAACTCGACACCGCTGGTCGGTCGGGGTGCCGAACGCGCCGAGCTGAGCCGGGTGCTCGCCGCCGCGGCCGACGGGACCGGGGCCTGTGTGGTGCTGGAGGGCCCCGCGGGCATCGGCAAGAGCAGGCTGCTCGCGGCCGCCTGCGCGGAGGCCGCGGCGCTGGGCATGGCGGTGGCCGCGGGCCGGGCGACCGAACTGGACAACGTCGCCCCGCTCACCGCGCTGTTGACCGCGCTCAAGAGCAGCGACCCGCCCGTGTTGGCCGACATCGCCCAGTTGGGTGACCCGGCGGCGGGCCGGTTCTGGTTGGTTGACCGGCTCGACGAGCTGGTGCAGAAGTACGTCACCGGCCGCGCGCTGCTGATCGTCGTGGACGACATGCAATGGGCCGACGAGCTGACCGCGCTGGCGCTGCGGCTGCTGGTGCCGTCGCTGTCGAGCTCGCCGGTCGTCTGGTTGTTGGCCCGACGTCCGATGCCCGCCCGCACCACCGGACAGGACGTGGTGCACCGACTGATCGAGTCGGGGTGCTCGCGCGTCGTCCTCGGTCCATTGGACGACGGCGCGGTGGCCGACATCTGCGCCCACGTCCTGGGTGCCCGTCCCGACCCGACGGTGCTCGCGCTCGCGGGTCGCAGCGGCGGCAACCCGTTCCTGATCGAGGAGGTGCTGGTGTCCCTGCGCGACCGCGGCCAGATCCTGGTCAGCGGCGACACCGCCACCGCGGTCGTGCGGGACCTGCCGCCCAGCTTCCTCACCTCGGTGGAGTACCGGCTGCGCGGCCTTGGCGAGGACGTGCGCAGGCTGCTGGAGGCCGGGAGTGTCCTGGGTAGACCGTTCACCGTGCACGAGGCCGCGCGGCTGCTCGGTCGCCGTCCCATCGACCTGGTGACCGCCACCGACGAGGCGATCCGGCTGGACGTGCTGGTCGACTGCGGCACCGATCTGGCGTTCCGGCACGACCTGATCCGCGAGGCGGTCTACAACAACCTGCCCGGTCCGGTCCGCCAGGTGCTGCACCGCGAGGCGGCGGCGGTGCTGGAGGCCGAGGGCCGCTCGCCGATGGAGATCGCCGAGCACCTGGTGCGGTGTGGACCGCGCGGCAACCGGCAGGCGGTCACGGTCGTGCAGCAGGCGGTGGCCAGGGTGGCGCCGACCGCGCCCGGCACGGCGGCCGACCTGATCACCCGCACGCTCGGCCTGCTCGACACCGACGACGTGACCCGGCCCGGCCTGGTCGCCGACGCGGTCCGGCTGCTGGCCAACGTCGGCAGGCTCGCCGAGGCCCGCGACCTCGGCGAGACCGCGCTGCGCACCGGCATGGACTCGGCCACCGAGTCGGCGCTGCTGATGGGCCTGGCGGAGGCGTTGAAGCACGCCGGGCAGGACGCGGCCGTGGTCGAGTACACCGGCCGCGTGCTCGACATCCGCGGCACGCCCGCCGAGGTCCGCGCGCACGCCTACGCCACCCGCGCGCACGCCCTGGTCAACACCGGCGACGTGCGCGACGCCTCGCGCGCGGCCGCGGACGCCGTGGTCTGCGCGCGTACAGCCGAGGCGCATGCCGCGTTGGTGCACGCGACCGCCGCGCAGAGCATCATCGAGCTGGTGCGCGGGGATATCGGTGCCTCGGTCGAGCGCGCGCACGAGGCGGTGCAGACCGCGGACGAGGTCGGCGGCGAGGCCCGGCACCGCCACCCGCGGCTCTGGCTCGGCCACGCGCTCTCCGCCGCCGACCGGTTCACCGAGGCCGCCGCGGTGTACGAGGTGGGCCGCCGGGAGGCCGAACAGCTGGGCACCGCCTGGTCGCAGCCGCTCTGGCACTACTACCAGGCCGAGCTGTGGGCGGCGAAGGGCATGCTGGAGGACGCCAAGGCCGAGGCCGAGGCGGGGGTCCGGATCGCCGACCAGCTCACCGCGATGGCGCTGAGCGTGCCGCTGCTCGGCACCCTCGCGCACCTGGCGGTCCGCCGGGGCGACCTGGTCGCGGCGGGCGGCTACCTCGACCGCGCCCAGCGGCTCACCCTGGACGGCGTCGGCTCCCGGCTGGAGGACCTGTCCTGGCGGCTCGCGCTCTACCAGGACGCGGGCGGGCAGCCGCAGGCCGCGATGGAGACACTGTCCACTTTGTTCACCGCGCTGCCGGACCGGCTGCTGGTGCTGACCCAGGACCCGGGCGCGGGCCCGCAGCTGGTGCGGCTGGCCCTGCGCACCGGTGCCCGGGACAAGGCCGAGGTCGTGGCGGCCGCGTTGGCCGAGCTGGCCGAGGGCAACCAGGGCATCTCGTCGCTGGCGGGTGCCGCGGCGCATGCCAGGGGTCTGCTCCGGGGCGATCTGGACGCGTTGCGCGCGGCGGTCGCGGAGTACGAGGACAGCCCGCGGGTGCTGGCCCGTGCGCTGGCGGTGGAGGACGCGGGGCTGGCCGAACACGCGGCGGGGGACCGGAAGGCGGCGGTGTCGCTGCTGGAGGAGGCGGCCACGACCTACACCACCGCCACGGCCCGCTTCGACCTGGACCGGGTGCAGCGGTCGCTGGCCGAGCTGGGTGTCCGCCGCCGGTCGAAACCGGACGCGGCCCGCTCGGCGGGCAACAACGGGACACCGCTGACCCAGTCGGAGCTGCGGGTGGCGCACATGGTGGCCCGGGGCAAGACCAACCGGGAGGTCGCGGCCGAGCTGTTCCTGTCGCGACACACCGTGGACAGTCATCTGCGGCACATCTTCGCCAAGCTCGGGATGTCCAGCCGGGTCTCGTTGACCCGATGGGTGATGGAGCAGGATCCGCCGATAGCGCGTACCTGATCCGACTGGCACGAAAGAGAAATCGGCGGCGCGGGGTCGGTCCCCGCGCCGCCGATCCCGTCGGGTCACTCGGTGCTGAAGACCTCGTCGTACTCCAGCCGGGGCAGCCTGCCCCACCAGGCGTTCTCGCCCGGCCTGCCGATGTTCACCACGACCAGCGCGCGGTGCTTGCCACCCGGGAAGAACTCGGCGGCGACCTTCTCCGCGTCGAAGCCGGACATCGGCCCGGCCGCCAGGCCTGCCGCCCGGACGCCCAGGATGAAGTAGGCGACCTGCAGGGCGGTGTTCAGCGTCGCCGACTCGGCGCGCACCGTCGGGTCGCCGAAGAACGCGTCCTTCGCCTCGGGGAAGAACGGGAACTGGGTCGGCAGGTTCTCGTGGAAGTCGTCGTCCGCGGCGAGGACCGCCACCAGCGGCGCCGAGGCCGTCTTCTGCTTGTTGTTGTCCCACATGTGCTCGACCAGCCGGGCGCGGGCGCCCTCGGAGCGGATCAGCTTGACCCGCAGCGGCTGCTGGTTGAACGAGGTCGGCGCCCACTTGACCAGGTCGTAGATGGCCTGGACCTGCTCGTCGGTGACCGGTTCGTCGGTGAACGCGTTGGCCGTGCGCGCCTCGCGGAACAGGAGGTCCTGCGCGGAGCGTTCCAGCACCAGGTGCTCGGTGAGGTTCTCCAGGGTGGTCACGGTGTGTTCCTTTCGATTCTTCTTCTCTGGGAATCCGGGGGCGAACATGGCGTGTTCGCGTGATGTGGCTCAGTGGTGCGGCGCCGGGGGCTGCCAGGTGCGGCGCAGCCAGACGACGACCGGCACGGCCACCGCGGCGATGCCGACGGTCACCCACAGGGCCACCGCGTGCCCGCCGGACAGCGCCTCCGGCCGGGTCGCGCCGCCCGCGGCCAGCGCGCCGGTGCGGGTGTTCGCGACCGCGCCCAGCACCGCCACCCCGATCGCGCCGCCCACCTGCAGCGACGTGCTGACCAGGCCGGACGCCGCGCCCGCCACCTCGCCGCGCAGTCCGCTGGTGCACACCACGAAGGCGGCGACGATGGCCGCGCCGAGGCCGAAGCCCCACAGCACGCCGGGGACCACGAACGAGAGCACGATGCCGTCGGCCGGGTCGAGCACGGCCGCCCACAGCGCCAGTGCCAGCGCCTGCAGCACCAGGCCTGCGGCCAGCGCGTCGACCGGGTTGAGCCTGCCGAAGGCGCGGATGGTGACCTGCGAGCCAAGGAACAGCGCGACGCTGACCGGGATGATCGCGAACGCCGCCTGCAGCGGGCTCAGCTCCCTGGCCAGCTGCACGTTCAGCGTGGCCACCAGGAAGGTGCCGAACATCAGCGCGCCGACGGCGGTGTTGGCCAGGTTGCCCAGCACCACGTTGCGCAGCCGGAACAGCATCCGGGGCATGAGCGGCGACCTCGCCCGCAGCTGTCGCGCCACGAACGCGCCCAGCAGCACGACCGCGACGGCCAGGGCCAGCAGTGTCGAGGTGCTCGCGCCCTCGGTGCCGAAGCGCAGGACCGAGAACAGCAGCACGCACAGGCCGCCAACGCCCGCCGCCGCGCCGAGCACGTCGACCCCGCCGGTGGCGTGCGGCGCGCCGGTGGGCAGCGCCCGGACCCCGATGGCCAGCACGACCAGGATCACCGGCACGTTGATCAGGAACGTCCACTGCCAGCCGATCGAGGTCAGCAGCCCGCCGAACAGGGTGCCGGTGGCGCCCGCGACGCCGCCGATCCCGCCGAACATCCCCAGCGCCTTGTAGCGCGCCGGGCCCTCCGGGAAGATGTCGGTGACCAGCGCCATCGCCGCGGGCGAGATGATCGCCGCGCCAAGGCCCTGCGCGGCGCGCGCGGCCACCAGCTGCCACGGCTGGGTGGACAGCCCGCAGGCCAGCGACGCCAGCGCGAACAGCGCCAGCCCGGCCAGCAGCACCCGGCGGCGCCCGAGCAGGTCCGCGGCCCGGCCGCCGACCAGCATGAACCCGCCGAAGGCGAGCATGTAGGCGTCCATCACCCAGACCAGCCCGGCCGGGCTGAAGCCCATCTGGCGCTGGATGGACGGCAGTGCCACGTACACGATGCCCGCGTCCAGGACCACCATGAACTGGACCACCGCGAGCAGGCCGAACACCCGCCACGGACTGCGCGTGGTCGCGGCCGTGGCGGCCGGATCCACCTGGGTAGTACTCATCCAGCTGCTCCCTAACCGTCGGGGCCCGCACCGCGCGTCGTCCGGCGGTGGGGCTCGGTGTCGATGTCGATGTTTCCGGCGGTGCGGGGTCGGCCACATCCCGTGTTCAAGGGATCATCGGCGGCGGGCGCGCCGGTTCCGGCGGCGCGGCGGGCCGCGGGCGGGCGCGCAACATCCCGCAAAGCCGGGACGACGCGGCGGGGCCCGCCGGCCAAAGCTGGAGAGGTTCAGTCTTCCGATCTCTGCCGGAGGTGTCGCTGTGACCTTTACCGAGCCGACGACCTATACCGAGCCGACGACCTGTCCCGAGCCGACAAGTCCACCCGGGCAGTCCGAGGTCCTGCTGGTGCGCGCGGGTGAGGGCATCGCGCTGTGGGTGCCGGAGGAGCCCCCGGTCGACCTGGTCGACGGGGCGGGCCCGCAGATGTCGACCTACACGTTCGTGGCGACCGGGGACAACACCCGCGGGTCGCTGGCCGTGGTGGACACCGTGGTCCCCGCGCACAACGGGCCGCCGCCGCACCAGCACGCCGACGCCGACGAGTCGTTCTACGTGCTGGAGGGGCGGTTCGACGTGTGGGCGGGCGGCAAGCACTTCACCATCGGGCCGGGCGACTTCGTGTTCGTGCCGCGCGGCACCGAGCACATCTGGAAGAACGCGGGGGACACCACCGCGCGCATGATCCGCATCTACACGCCGGGCGGCATGGAGCGGTTCTTCATCGACATCGGTCGACCCGCGCAGCTCGGGGAGCCCGCGCCGCAGCTGACGGTGGCGGACGTGCGGCGGGCGGAGAAGGTCGCCGCCGAGCACTACGGCGGCTGAGCCCGGGACACCGAGGGGCCCGACCGAGTCGTTCGGTCGGGCCCCTCGGTGTCTCTGGGGGGTGTTTTTGCGGAATTGCCCCGGACTTGGTCAGAGGCAGCGGTCGATGAGCTCGATGCCCTGGGCCCGGGTCAATCGCGGGTCGCAGAGCGAGGTGTACCGGGTGGCCAGGTCGGCCTCGGACCCGACCGGGCCGCCGAGGCACTCGGTCACGTCATCGCCCGCGGTCTCCAGGTGCAGCCCGCCCGCGGGCACGCCCTGGCGCGCCAGCACCCGGTGGAACGCGGCGGCCTCCGCGACCAGGGCGTCGAGGTGCCGGGTCTTGACGCCTGTCGAGGTGGTGATCGTGTTGCCGTGCATGGGATCGCACAGCCACACCACCGGGTGCCCGGCCCGGCGCACCGCGGACACGATGCACGGCAGCGCGTCCTCGACCCGGTCCCGGCCCATGCGCGAGATCAGCACCAGGCGTCCCGGCTCGCGGTCGGGGTCGAGCAGCCCGCACAGCCGCACGACCTCCTCCGGCGGCGCGGTCGGTCCGACCTTGCACCCGACCGGGTTGCGCACGGACGCCAGCAGCCGCACGTGCGCGTGGTCGGGCTGCCGGGTGCGCTCGCCGATCCACGGCAGGTGCGTCGAGGCGAGGTAGGGGCCGGTGTCGCCGTCCCGCAGCAGGGCGGACTCGTAGTCGAGGACCAGTGCCTCGTGGCTCGACCAGGGTCCCCAGTGGCCGGTCCGACGCCGGTTCAGCACGTCCAGCACCCGGCCTGCCGCCTCGTAGGCCCAGAGCATGCGGCGCGGGTCGTGCTGGCGCGCCGCCCGGGTGGGCACCTCGGAGTTCACCAGGTGCCCGCGGAAGGACTGGATGGTCCGGTCCCCGTGTCGCTCCGTGGGCTTGGACCGGGGCTTGGCGAACTGGCCGCCCAACCGGCCGATCCGCAGCACCGGGACGTCCGTGCGCTCGTGCAGTCGATCGGCCAGGGCGTCGACCACGTCGAGTCGGGCGCCGACGTGCTCGGCGGTGCATTCGTAGAAGCTCTCGGCGCAATCGCCTGCCTGGATGACCCGAGCCTGACCCGTGGCCACCCGCGCCAATGCCTCACGCAATGCTTCGAGGTCGGCTGGGTCGATCAACGGGTCTGCTCGCTCCAGCGTTCGGCGCGCGTCGGCGTAGGCGGGATGGGCCCGCCACAGCGGTTGTTGCGCGGCGGGCGCGGCCGCCCAGGTGGCGGCGGTGGCCAGTGCTCCGCTCATCGGTCGAACTCCTCGTCGGGCACCCGCGCGAGAGCGGCGTGCACGTGGGTCGATTTGTGGCGCAACAGGACCGGCGCGCCCTCGATGTGTTCCAGGCCCGAGTGGAAGCCGCCGTGCTGGTGGTCGGCCAGTGCCACGAGTGCGGTCCTGGCGAGGACCGACACGCCGTGATCGGTGCCGCCGGTGGCGCGCAGGGCCGAGCATGCCTGCAGCAGGTCGATCGCGTCGGCGGTCCGCTGGGTGCGGTACGGGTGGTAGCCCGGTCCGGTGATCGCGGGCCGGTCCCAGAACCCGCCGTGCACCGGGTCGTGCAGGCGGGTGGCCGCGAACTCCAGCAGCGCCGACGCGGTGCCCAGGTGACCGCTGGTGCCCAGCAGCCGCCCGGCGTGCGCCAGGGCCAGCGCCACCCGGGCCAGCGGGCCGCACCGGGTCAGCGCCTCCGCCGCGAGCACGGTGCCGGGCGCCGGTCCGGCCATGGCCCGGCGCGCGGCCGCGGTGAGTTCGCGGGTGAGCGCGGGCAGCGGGTCGATGTCCACATCGGACTCGCCGAGCATGTCGGCGGTGGCCAGCGCGCGGATCGCCGCGACGGTGGCCTGCCGGGACGGGGTGGGCACGGCCGCGTCCCGCCAGTCCGCGGTGAGCGCGGTGGGGAACACGCCGTCGCGGGTGGTGCTCAGGCAGCGGTTGAGCAGGTCCACCGCGCGGGCGCGCAGCCGGTCGTCGTCCTGGCGGTGCGCGCGGACCAGCAGCGCCGTCGCGGCGTGCACCTGGTAGCGGGTGGTGCGCAGGCGCTGGGCGCCGTGCGGGGTCCAGCCGCGGTCGGTGACCTCCAGGAAGCCCGCGTGGCCGTGCCGGTCGGCCAGCGCGTCCAGGCCGGCGGCGGCGGTCGCCAACTCGGCGGTCAGCCCTGGGTGGGCGGCCACGGCCAGCACCGCGCTCGCCTGGTCGACCAGGCGGCGCTCGGTGCCCAGCGGGCGGGCGCCGGTGGGGTCGGTGGCGGCGTGCGCGCCGCCGCGGTCGGGGTCGAGCAGGTGGGTCACGAGGAAGTCCCGTGCCGCGCGCGGCGCCCGGGTCCTCGGTAAGGAAACTGCGGTCACGTCGTCCTCCGTCGTCCGCGGGTGGTCGTGCCGAGCGCGGTCCCCAGCAGGTCGCCGAGGATCGCCGGGCCGTCGCGGGTCAGCACCGACTCGGGGTGGAACTGCACCGAGGCGAACCCCGGGCCGCGCAGCGCGTGCACCTGCCCGGTCCGCTCGTCCCGGCTCACCGCCACCGGGCCGTCCCTGGTCGGGAACGCCGGGTCCGGGCACACAGCCGTGAAGCTGTTGTAGAAGCCGACGGACTCCCGTCGGCCGAACAGATCGATCTCGCGTTGCGTGCCCTGGTTGGGCACGGTTCTCCGACGCACCGACAGCCCCAACACCGAGGAGAGCACCTGGTGTCCCAGGCACACCGCGAGCATCGGGGTCCGGGCGATCAGCGCGTGACGCACGATCCGGCGCAGCGCGGCGATCTTCGGGTCCTGCCCGTCCCCGGGATCACCCGGGCCGGGGCCGACCACGACGAACCCGGCGTGGTCCAGGTCGCCCGGGTCGCGGTACGGCCGCACCTCGACCTCCGCGCCCAGCGCGGTCAGCTGGTGGGCCAGCATGGCGGTGAACGTGTCCTCCGCGTCCACGATCACCCCTCGCGTGCCGCGCAGCACGGGCGTGGTCGCGGTGTTCGTGAGCCAGAACCGCGCCAGTGTGGTGTTCCGCTCCGCCAACGCCGTCCGGACCTCGGGGCGCGCGCCCACCGGAGCCACCGCGTGGGCCGGTCGCGGGGCCAGCCCACCCCGGAACGCGGCCAGCAGCCCCTCCGCCTTGGCCGCCGTCTCCGCGGCCTCCGACTCCGGGCGCGAGCCGCGGACCAGGGTCGCGCCCAGGCCGATGCGCAGCCGCCCGCGGTCGATGTCGGCGGTGCGGATCAGGATCGCCGAGTCCAGCGTGCGCTCGCCGGTGGCGTCCCGGCCGATCAGCGCCGCGACCCCGCTGTAGTAGCCGCGGCCTGTCGGCTCGTGCCGGGCGATGACCCGACACGCGTTCTCCAACGGACTGCCGGTCACGGTCGGGGCGAACATGGTCTCCCGTAGGAGTTCCCGAACGTCTGCCGCGCACTTGCCCTCGATGAGGTACTCGGTGTGCGCCACCCGGGCCATCTCCTTCAGGTACGGCCCATGCGCGCGCCCGCCCTCGGGGCAGACCCGCGCCATCATCTTCAGTTCCTCGTCGACCACCATCGACAGCTCGTCCGCTTCCTTGCGGTCGGCCAGGAACTCCAACACCCCGTCCAGCTCCGGGCGCCCGCCCGGGTACCGGTAGGTCCCACTGATCGGGTTCATGACCGCCACCCCGGACTCCAGGCTGACATGCCGCTCCGGGCTCGCCCCCAGGAACATCCGAGACCCCAGCCGCACCAGGAACACCCAGTGCGCCCCGCTCTCGCCGCGGAGCAACCGGGCGAACACCGCGAGCGCGGCGGCGGGGGAGAAGTCCGGGAGCTCCGCGGTGAAATCCCGGCGGATCACGAAGTTCGCCCCCGCGCCCCGGCCGATCTCGTCGGCGAGCACTCCGCGCACGATGTCCGCGTAGGTCGGGTCATCCGTGGCGAACCCGGCGTTCGCCAGCTCGACCGGCATGTCCGGGATCAGTCGCAGCACGTCCGCGAGCCCGGCGCAGGACTGCTCGCGCACGCTCAGCGCCAGGATCGGCGCGCCGTCGTCGCGGCAGTCGAACCCGCGCTCGGTGATCTGCCGGAACGGGATCAGCGCGAGCAGCTCCTGCCGGGGCACCCCGCTCGCCGCGTCGTCGGCCAGCGGCAGGTCCGCCAGGAGATCCACAGTGGACTCCGTGCCGACCAGCACGTCCACCGTCTCGTGCCCGGCTCGGTACAACAGCGCGAACGCCGCGGGCGGGTCGGCCAGCAGCGCGCCAAGGTCCGTCATCGTCCTCCCCCTCCACCGGCGGCCGGGTCACCGGCCGCACACCAGCTCCAGCACCGCGTCCCAGTCGGCGGGCACACCCTCACCCCGCCACGCCACGTGCTGGTCCGGGCGGACCAGCACCAGCCCGTGCCCCCACACCGCGCGCACGTCCGGGTCGTCCACCACCAGGTGGTCCACCGGCACGCCCATCCCGGCGGCCCGCTTGGCCAGGTCCGCGCCCAGGTCGCGGCCGGTCAGGTCGACCAGCGTCAGCCCGGTCCCGAACCGGTCGAACAGCGCCGTCCCGTCCGGCAGCGGCACCGCGGGCGCGCGCCCGCCCGGCCAGGGTGTGGGCGTGATCCGGTCCCAGTGCCAGGCGGGCGCCGGGCCGTCCTCGTGCGCCACCACCGGCGAGCAGGCGTACCGGTATCCGAAGTGGACACCCGGGTTGTCCACCTGGGACGCCTCGCGGGCGAGCAGGCCGCCGAGCTGCTCGCGGGTCGCGCCGTCGGCGGCCAGCCGGGTGTAGCGGCGCCACACCTCCAGCAGGTCGGCCGACATCTCCCGGTTGAACAGCGCCACCGGGCGGCGCTCGGCCTCGTAGGAGTCCAGCAGCCGCGGCCCGCCCCAGCCGTTGACCACCGCGGCCAGCTTCCAGCCCAGGTCGACGCCGTCGGCGATGCCGGTGTTCGCGCCGTGCCCGCCGAACGGGTAGAACTGGTGCGCCGAGTCGCCTGCCAGGAACACCGACCCGCGCCGGTACCGGGCGGCCACCGCGAGCGCGCCGCGCCACTGCCCGACGCTGAGCACCTCGTCCACGGCGAAGTCCACGCCCAGCTTGTCCCGCACGACCGCCATCGGGTCGCCCGCGAACGGCTCGTCCTCGGGCACCTGGAACGACGCGGTCCACACCGCGCCCTCGTCCCGGGACACCAGGGTCAGGCCGCGGCTGCCGATCGTGACGAAGGCCCGGCCGTGTGCCCGGAGCACCGGGTCGGACGAGCGGAAGTACACCGAGCAGCGGCTGCTGCCCTGACCCGAGGACACCAGCGGGATGTCGAGGCAACCGCGCACCACGCTGCTCGCGCCGTCGCAGCCGACCAGGAACCGGGCCCGCAGCGTGTGCCGGGACGCGGTCTCCGCGCACAGCAGTGTGGCGGTGATGCCGCCGACGTCCTCGAACAGCCCGGTGAATGTCCAGCCCTCGCGCACCTCGACCAGCGGGTGCGCGCGGACCGCCCGGCGCAGTGTCTCCTCCAGTACCGTGCCCTGGATCCGCTGGTACACCTCGACCGGCGCGGACCCGTCGCGCACGCCCGCCGCCCGCGCGGCCAGCTCGCGCGGCGACGGGTACGACCAGACCGCGACCGGCGGCTCGGCCAGGCCGGTGGTCCAGTGGAAGTCGGCGCCGTGTCCGCCGTCCACCCCGCCCGCGCGGACTTGGTCGACCAGGCCGAACCGGCGCAGCAGCTCCATGCTGCGGCCGTTGATGAAGTCCATCTTCGGGAACACCGGCGGCGCCGTCGACCGGTCCACGACCACGCTGGGCACCCCGTGCCGGGCCAGCTCCAGCGCGACCACGCAGCCGACCGGACCGGCGCCGACCACCAGCACCCGGCCCCCGGCCGGGTTTCGCTCACGCGATTGTTCTCTCACCGGCAGGCTCCTCGTCCCCCGTCGGAATTCCGATGTGACGATCCTGCCGACCGTTGCCCGCGCCGGTATCACGCTTCCACGGGATCCTGTCCCGCGTTAATGCCCTACGCGGTTTCCCGGTGCCCGTGTTCTTTTACTCACGAGTCGTCCTCGAAATGCACGGCCGACCCGGGGAATCCGTCCGGTTGCTCCTTCCGGTCCGGGTTGGACGGTCGGTGGACCACCCGATGGTGTCACCCGATCGGCGCACGACGATCCGCCATCCGGCCTGGCGTGCGCAAGATGGCGTGAACGGGTGATGTCCCCCGTTCACCCGTCAAGCAGCCTTGCCGCATCGCTTCACGAGGCGGACTCCGGCTCGTCCGGATCAACCGATGATGGGGATGGGGCTTCGGATGGTCACCGACGTTCTGGTGCAGAAATACGGGGGCAGCTCGCTGTCCACACTCGACCGGGTGCGCGGGGTCGCCCGGCGGGTCGCCGCCGCGCACACCGGCGGCAGGCCCACCGTGGTCGTCGTCTCCGCCCGGGGCGACACCACGGACGCGCTGATCGGCGAGGCGGCCGCGCTCGGCACCGCCCCGGACGCCCGCGAGCTCGACCAGCTGCTGGCCACCGGCGAGTGCGCCAGCGCGGCGCTGCTGGCCATCGGCCTGCGCGGGCTCGGCGTCCCGGCGGTGTCGCTGACCGGCAGGCAGGCGGGAATCCGGGTCGCGGGCCGTCACGGCGCGGGCCGCATCGACGAGATAGACACCACCCGGCTCGAACGGGTCCTGGCAGGCGGCTCGGTCGCCGTGGTCGCCGGGTTCCAGGGCACCGTCGGCACCTACGGTGCCGACGACGTCGATGACGCCGATGACGTCGTCACGCTGGGTCGCGGTGGCTCGGACACCACGGCGGTCGCGCTGGCGGCCGCGATCGGCGCCCGCGACTGCGAGATCTACACCGATGTCGACGGTATCTACACCGCCGATCCGAGAATTGTGCCGACCGCGCGAAAAATTCCGTTCGTCCGCCCGGACGTGATGGCGGAAATGGCCTTCGCGGGTGCCCGGGTACTGCATTCCCGGTCGGTCGAGCTGGCCGCCATGGCGGGCGTGCCGGTGCACGTCCGCGCATCAGTCGGGGATCAATCGGGAACCATTGTCGCTCCACGGGGGAGTAATCCGATGCTGGAAACCACCGGTGCGGTAGTCGCCGTCACCCACGACACCGATGTCGCCCGCGTGCTGGTGCGGTCCCGCGGCGGGACCGACCTGGCCGCGGAGGTACTGGACATCCTGGCCCGGCACTGCGTGCCGGTGGACCTGGTGGCCAGGTCCGGGCCGGACGAGGACGAGTTCCGGATGGGCTTCACCATCCGGCGCAGCGACGTGCCCGAGGTGCGCGCCGCCCTGGAGGCCGCGGCGGGGGCGCACGGCGGCCAGGTGCGGGTGGACACCGCCGTGGGCAAGGTGTCGCTGATCGGGATGGGGCTGCTCAACCGCCCCGAGTACGTGGCCAGGATGGCCGCCGCGCTGGCCCGCGCGGGCATCGCGACCAGCTGGGTGTCCACCTCCCAGCTGCGTGCCTCGGTGACCGTGCACGAGGGGAACGTGGCCGACTCGGTGGTGCTGCTGCACCGGGAGTTCGGCCTGGAACAGACCGAGTCCGCCGAGCCGGTGGCCGACCTGGCCATGTCGGCGGGCAGTTGAGGGGGGATCCGCATGTCCGTCAACCATTTCGCCCGCGAATTAAGGCTGCGCAGGCTCTACCGGCACGGTGGCCAGGGGCTGCTGGTGGTGCCGCTGGACCACTCGATCAGTGATGGCCCGCTGCGCGGCACCGGCGCGCTGGACGCGCTCGTCGGCGGTCTCGCGGGCACCGGCGTGGACGCGATCGTGCTGCACAAGGGCAGCGTCCGACACGTCCGGCACACCCGTTTCACCGCCATGTCGCTGATCATCCACCTCAGCGCGAGCACCGTGCACGCGCCGGACCCGGACGCGAAGTACCTGGTCAGCGGTGTGGACGAGGCGCTGCGGATGGGCGCGGACGCGGTCAGCGTGCACGTCAACCTCGGCTCGGCCGACGAGCGCGGGCAGATCCGCGACCTGGCCTCGGTGGCCGAGGTGTGCGACCGCTGGAACGTGCCGCTGCTGGCCATGATGTACCCGCGCGGCCCGCGCATCGCCAACCCGCGCGATCCGGAGCTGGTCGCGCACGCCGCCACGTTGGCCGCCGACCTGGGCGCCGACATCGTCAAGACCCCGTTCGTCGGCACCGCGGCGGAGATGGCCGACGTGGTGGCCAGCTGCCCGATCCCGCTGATCGTGGCGGGCGGCGCGCGGATGGCCACCGACGCCGAGGTGCTGGCCTACGTGGACGAGGCGATGCGCGGCGGGGCCAGCGGGGTGGCCATGGGCCGCAACATCTTCGAGGCCGCCGACCCGGGCGGGCTGGCCCGCCGGATCGCCCGGCTGGTGCACTCCGCGGCCGAGCGCGGTCGGCTCGAACCGGTCGTCACCACGGCCAGCTGAACTTCGGCGAACCGTTTTCCCAACCGAGACAAGGAGACTTGGCGTGAAACTGTGCTGGATCGACGTGCGCGCGATCACCACCGGCAAGCAGGCCGTCCTGGAGGAGGCACTGCACCAGCGCGTGGACGGGATCGTCGCGGCGGACCCGGCGGACCTGGTCGGGTTACCGCCCACGGTCAAGAAGGTCCTGTTCCCGAACACCGGCGCGGCGGTGCCCGCCGATCTGTCCGATGTGGACGTCGTGGTCACCCGGCCGGGCACCGCGGGCGTCGCCGAGGCGGCCGCGGCCAACCCGGGCGTGGAGTTCGGCCGGTTCGTGGAGATCACCGACCGGCCCACCCTGGACGAGGCCTGCGTGGCCGCCCGGGACGAGCGGTGGAGCCTGCTGCTGTTCCGCGACCCCACCAAGATCCCGCTGGAGATCGTGCTGGCCGCCGCCGACGGCGCCACCGGCAGCATCATCACCGCGGTGGCCGACGTGGCGGAGGCCGAGATCGTGTTCGGCGTGCTGGAGCACGGCTCGGACGGTGTGCTGATGGCGCCTGCCAAGGTCGGCGACGCCACCGCGCTCAAGGCCGCCGCGCTGGCCCGTCCGTCCACTCTGGACCTGGTCGAGCTGCGGGTCACCGGGACCACGCACGTCGGCATGGGCGAACGGGCCTGTGTGGACACCTGCTCGCACTTCCGCGAGGACGAGGGCATCCTGGTCGGCTCGCACTCCAAGGGCATGATCCTGTGCGTCAGCGAGACGCACCCGCTGCCCTACATGCCCACCCGCCCGTTCCGGGTCAACGCGGGCGCCATCCACTCCTACACCGTCTCCGGCGAGGGCCGCACCAACTACCTCAGCGAGCTCACCACCGGCGGCAAGGTGCTGGCGGTGGACGTCAAGGGGCAGACCCGGCTGGTCACCGTGGGCCGGGTGAAGATCGAGTCCCGGCCGCTGCTGTCCATCGACGCGGTCGCCGACGACGGGCGCACCGTCAACCTGATCCTGCAGGACGACTGGCACGTGCGGGTGCTCGGCCCGGGTGGCTCGGTGCTCAACAGCACCGAGCTCAAGCCCGGCGACGTGGTGCTCGGCTACCTGCCCACCGCCGACCGGCACGTCGGCTACCCGATCGACGAGTTCTGCCTGGAGAAGTGAGCACCGTGCGGCCGGTACTGGATTTCCACGCCCGGCTCGCGCCCCGGCCCGGCGCGGCCGACGACCTGCTGTCCACCATGGACGCCTGCGGGATCGGCCGTGCCGGGGTGGCGGCGGGCGGGGTGGTCGGGCTGGACGCGCTGTCGCGCCTGCTCGTCGTCGGCGGACACGTCACCGACGACGCCGACAACGACGCCGTGCTCGCCGCGTGCTCGGCCGCCGGAGGGCGGTTGGTGCCGTACTTCTTCGCCAACCCGCACCGGGGGATCGAGCACTACACGACGCGCGCGGCGGAGTTCCGGGCCGTGGAGATCTCGCCCGCCGTCCACGGCGTCCCGCTCAACGACTCGCGGGTGCACGCGCTCGTGGAGGTGGCGCGCGTGCACCGGCACCCCGTCTACACCGTCTGCCTGTCGCGGCCGGGCGCGGGCGTGGCCGACCTGGTCGCGCTGGCGCGGGCACACCGCGAGGTCACCTTCGTGCTCGGCCACCTCGGCGTGGGGCTGATCGACACCTACGCGGTCGACCTGGTCGCGGCGAGCCCCAACGTGCTGGTGGAGACGTCCGGCGCGTTCGGTTTCACGGTGCGGGTCGCGCTGGAACGGCTCGGCCCGGACCGGCTGCTGTTCGCCGCCGAGCACCCGTTGCAGCACCCGTCGGTCGAGCTGGCCAAGTACGCCGCGCTCGACCTCGCCGCCGACACCTGGGAACGGATCGCCTGGCACAACGCCACCCGATTGCTCGGAGAGGATTTGCCATGACCCTCGAACTGACCCGTGCGGCGCTGCCGCAGATCGGGCAGTGGGCCAGCACCGACGAATTATCCGACCTGCAGGACCGGCAGCTGCCCGAGCTGCTCCGATGGGCGGCCCGCTCGCCGTTCTACCGGGCCCGGCTCGGCGCCACGCACCCGAGCACCCGCGCGGAGTTCGAGTCGCTGGCCCCGACCACCAAGCAGGACCTGCGGGACAACTACCCGTTCGGCATGCTCGCGGTGGACCGGGCGGACCTGGCCACCTATCACGAGTCGAGCGGCACGGCGGGCTCGCCGACGCCCTCGTATTACACCGAGCGGGACTGGACCGACCTGGCCGAGCGGTACGCCCGCAAGTGGATCGGCATCACGCCAGCGGACGTGTTCCTGGTCCGCACCCCGTATGCGCTCATGATCACCGGTCACCTGGCCCAGGCCGCCGCCCGGCTGCGCGGCGCTACCGTGGTGCCCGGCGACAACCGCTCGCTGGCCATGCCGTACTCGCGGGTCGTGCGCGTGCTGCACGACCTGGGTGTCACGCTGACCTGGTCGATGCCCACCGAGACGTTGATCTGGGCCGCCGCCGCGCGCGCCGCCGGGCACGAGCCCGGCCGCGACTTCCCGGCCCTGCGCGCGTTGTTCGTCGGCGGCGAGCCGCTCAGCCCCGCCCGCCGCGCGCGGATCAGCGAGATCTGGGGCGTGCCGGTGATCGAGGAGTACGGCTCCACCGAGACCGGCAGCCTGGCGGGGGAGTGCCCGCACGGCCGCCTGCACCTGTGGGCCGACCGGGCGATCTTCGAGGTGTACCGGCCGGACACCGGCGACCTCGTGCGCGAGGGCATCGGCCGACTGGTCGTGACCCCGTTGTACCGGGAGGCCATGCCCTTGCTCCGCTACGACCTGGCGGACGACGTCGAGGTCAGCTACGCGGATTGCCCCTGCGGTTGGCACCTGCCCACGGTCCGGGTATTCGGACGTGCCGCCTTCGGTCACTCGGTGGGCTCCGCGAAGATCACTCAGAACAGGCTGGAGGAGCTGGTGTTCGGCCTGCCCGCGTCGTTCGGCGTGCTGTTCTGGCGTGCCCGCGCCGAACGCGACCGGCTGCGCGTGCAGATCGAGGTCGCCGCCGGGCACCGCGCCGCCGCGACCGCCGCGCTCACCGCCGCGATCCACGTCGAATACGGGGTCCGCGCCGCGGTCGAGGGTGTCGAACCGGGGACGTTGGTGCCCGAGCGGGTGCTGACCGCGGTGCACGACGTGGTCAAGCCGCGCAGCCTGTTCGGCGCCGACGAGGACTGGGGCAAGGCCCTGCTCTACCACTGACCAGCAGCGACACTCGGAGGACCAGATGAGGGAACCATTGCGCGTCGCCGTGGTGGGCGCGGGCATCGCGGGGCTCACGATCGCCGCCGCGCTGCGCGCCAACGGGTTGCGCTGCCACGTGTTCGAGCAGACCGGGCACCTGCGCGAGATCGGTGCGGGAATCCAGCTCTCGCCCAACGGCACCCGCCCGTTACTGCGCCTGGGCCTGGGCCGTCGCCTCGACCAGGTGGCGGTCCGCCCGGACGCGATCGAGGTGCGCGATTGGCAGGGGGACCGGTTGGTGGCGCGTACCGAGCTGGGTGCTCGGTGTGTCACGGAGTATGGCGCGCCGTACTACACGGTGCATCGCGCGGACTTGCACCAGGCATTGCTCGAACTATTGCCCGAGGGCATCCTGCACCTTGGCCGCCGCTGCGTGGGCGTCGTCGAACAGCGCGACGAGGTGGAGCTGAAGTTCGACGACGGCTCCACGGCCACCGCGGACCTGGTCGTCGGCGCGGACGGCATCCGCTCGGTGGTCCGTTCGCAGCTGGTCGACGACGAGCCCAGGTTCTCCGGGCAGAGCGTGTTCCGAGCGCTGGTGCCCGCCGACGCGGTCCCGGCCCTGGCGGGTCCACCGCGCGTCCGCATCTGGATGGGCCCCGGCAGACACTGCGTCTGCTACCCGGTCTCCGGCGGCACCCGCCTCAGCATCGCCGCCAGCGCCCCGGCCGACGACTGGCGCGTCGAGTCCTGGTCCGCCCGCGGCTCCGTGCCGGACCTCCTGGCCGCCTACCCCGACTGGCACCCCACCGTGCTGGCCCTGCTCGCCGCGCCGACCGAGGTGACCCGCTGGGCCCTGCACGACCGCCCCCCGGTCACCCGCTGGAGCAGCGAACGCACCACCCTCATCGGCGACGCCGCCCACCCCATGCTGCCCTTCGGCGCGCAGGGCGCGGCCCAGGGCATCGAGGACGCCATCTCCCTCGCCGCCCACCTGAGAGGCGTGCCCGCGCGCGGAGTCCCGGAGGCCATACGCAAGTACGAGGCGGTCCGTCGCCTGCGCACCGAACGCGTCTACGAGTTCATCCGCGACAACGAACGAGAACACCACGTCGCAGACCCCACCCATCTCCCCACCCGGGACACCCGCATGCGCGGCGAATGGTCCCTGCGCGCCCGCTCCTGGCTCTTCGGCCACGACGCCGCGGAGCTGACCACTGAGTCGCGTTGAGTCGCCGTAGTCCAGGGGTGCGGAAGAGGTGTGGATGGACTGTTGTGGGTGAGTCGGCCGGGTCGGTGGTCGACGAAGTTGCTTCCGCGTCGGAGTCGTTGCGCCGCCAGGCATGAAGGCGAACGAGTCCCAGAACCGCGGATGGCATGGCGGGGTTGCGACCCCGATGGGGGACGGCAGTAGGAAACCGAATGAGGAGGGGTAATGCAGGACCTCGGTTTAGGGGGAAAGGTCGCGCTGGTCACCGGGGCGGCGCAGGGGATCGGGGCGGCGGTCGCGCGCGCGTTGGCCGCCAACGGGGCCGCGGTCGCGGCCGTCGATTCCAATGTGGACGGCCTCAAGGCGTTGGCGCGCGACGAGGACGCCGTCCGGGCGTACCCGGCGGACGTGCGGGACAGCGCCGCCGTGGACGCCGTCGTCGAGCAGGCCGAGCGCGAGCTGGGGGCGCTGGACATCCTGGTCAACGTCGCCGGTGTGCTGCGGATGGGGCCGGTGGTCGAGTTCGCCGACACCGACTGGAAGACCGTGTTCGACGTCAACACCAGCGGCGTCTTCCACGTCTCGCGCGCCGTCGCCCGGCGCATGGTCGCGCGCGGGACCGGCGCGATCGTCACCGTCGCGTCCAACGCGTCCGGGGTGCCGCGCATGCACATGGCCGCGTACGCCGCGTCCAAGGCCGCCTCGACCATGTTCACCAAGTGTCTCGGCCTGGAGCTGGCCGAGCACGGGATCCGGTGCAACATCGTGTCCCCTGGCTCGACCGACACCGCCATGCAGCGTTCCATGTGGACGGATGAGAGCGGGCCGCGGCTGGTCGTCGCCGGTTCGCTTGAGGCTTACCGGTCGGGCATCCCGCTCGGTCGGATCGCCCAGCCCGGACACATCGCGGACGCCGTGCTGTTCCTGGTGTCGGACCGCGCGGGCCACATCACCCTGCACGACCTGTGCGTCGACGGCGGCGCCGCGCTCGGCGCCTGAGGAGTGTCCACAATGGCCATACAGCCGATAGACCCGTACCCGATGCCGGTCGAGGCCGACCTGCCCGCAGGCCGGGTGTCCTGGCGGCCCGACCCCCGGCGCGCCGTGCTGTTGGTGCACGACATGCAGCGCTACTTCGTCGCACCGTTCGACGCGGACCGGGAACCGCGCAGCACGTTGGTACGCAACCTGGTCCGGCTCCGCGCCGCCGCGATCGCCCTCGGCATCCCGGTGGTCTACACCGCGCAGCCGGGCGGCATGGACCCGGCCCAACGCGGCCTGCTGAACGACTTCTGGGGACCGGGCATGACCACCGCGCCCGCCGACCGTCGGATCATCGACGCGCTCACCCCGGGCCCGGCCGACGTGGTCCTGACCAAGTGGCGCTACAGCGCCTTCCACCGCAGCGACCTCGCCGACCGCCTCGCCACGTGGCACCGCGACCAACTCCTGATCACCGGTGTCTACGCGCACGTGGGCTGTCTGACCACCGCGGGCGACGCGTTCGCCCTTGACATCCGACCGTTCCTGCTCGCCGACGCCCTGGCCGACTTCTCCCGGGCCGACCACGACCAGGCCCTCACCCACGGCGCCCGCACCTGCGCCGCGGTCACCACCACCGCCCGCGCCCTGTCCGACCTCGGGGCGCACCGAGCGGCGGCCTAGCGCACCACCGGCGCCTCGGGCCCGGTAGCAGGAGTGCCGACCGGCGGCGGTCGTGGGTTCGCCCGCGGCCGCCGTCAGGTCCGTGGCGTGGGTCAGCCTGCCTTGTGGCCGATGCCCGCGAGGATCGTCGAGTGGGCGGGGGTGTCGAACTCGTCGTCCTTCTCGTCCGGCAGCACGTGTTCCGGGTGCCAGGACGGCGTCCACGTCAGACCCGGCTCCACCAAGGCGAAATCGCCGAACAGGGCCGTGATGTCCGCGTGGTTGCGCCAGATCACGTTGTTGCCGGACTGGTCGTAGAAGTCCTTCAACGTCCCCAGCTTGTCGCCCAGCTCCTCCGGCACCCCCTGGTCCGTCAGGTGCGACAGCGCCAGGTACGACCCGCCCGGCAACAGGTCCCGGTAGCGCGCCACCGAGATCGGCCCGATGTCCTCGCCGGTGCGCGGGTCCGGTTGGTGGACGTGCAGGACCGCGATGATCAGCAGGGCGATCGGCTTGTCCAGGTCGATCACGCCGGTGTCGGCGATCTCCGCCCACAGCTTGTCCGGGTCGCGCAGGTCCGCGGTCACCACCGTGTGCCGGGTCGGGTCGCCGGAGTTCTCCAGTAGTACCCGGGACTGCGCGACCGCCACCGGGTCGTTGTCCACGTACACCACGCGGGTGCCGACGGGGGCGGCCGACTCGGCTATCTGGTGGGTGTTGCCCATCGTGGGCACGCCGGAGCCGATGTCCACGAACTGGCGGACGCCCAGGCCCACCAGGTGGCGGACGGCGCGGCGGAGGAACTGGCGGTTGGCGCGGGCGATCGAGCGCAGCAACGGGATCCGGACCAGGACGCGGTCGGCGAACTCGCGGTCCACCGCCCAGTTCGCGTCGCCGCCGAGCAGGTAGTCGTAGACGCGGGCCACGCTGGGGCGTTCCAGGTCCACCGGGCGCGACTGGTACGGGTCTTCCTCGCTCACGGTCCGCTCCTCGCCGGTTTCAAGATCGACGGACAGGATAGCCGGCCGGGCCGGTCGCGGGTATCCGACCTTCAGGTGGCATCCCGGCGTGCCTCGCGGACTCGCCGTAGCCACTCGATGGTCTGGACCCCGTCCAGCGCGGTCGCCCAGATCTCGTCGAACCAGGTGCGGTACCGGGAGATCTGGTCGGGCTTGTTCAGGTAGGTGGCCTCGTCGGCGCCCTCGACGTAGACGAACGAGTCGTCGTCCGGGCCGTCCATGACGGTGAAGTCGGTGGCGGGCACCGAACCGGCCTGGTGGTAGAGCAGCACGCGCACCTCCGTGTGCGGGTTGTCCGCCAGGAACCGCAGCATGTGCTCCACCGCGTCCAGCGCGACGGTGCGGCCGAACCCGATCGTCCGCCACACCGCGGCCTCGCTGAGCACGTAGCGGTAGCTGCCGCCCGGGTTGTCGGCCACCGCGGCGCCGCGCTCGCGGCGGGCGGTGATCAGCGCCTCCAAGTTCTCCTCGTCGCTCCTGCCGTTGCGCGGCAGGAACATCTTGAGCACGTAGGGTTCGCCCTGCAGCGGCCCGGGGATGGACTCCCCGTGCCACGCGCACAATCGGCTCGCCCGGCGCTCGGCTTCCTTGTACTGGGTGAACCATTCCGCCACCTGGGGGCCGGACCGGACGGTCTCCCGCGCGATCCGGTGCAGCTCCCGCATCTCCGCGGCCGAGTCCGCAGGCACGGCCAGCACCCGGATGATCCCCTCAAGGTCGTCGTCCACGATCTTCGTGGTCTGCGCCTCGATCTTGTGGATCTTGGGCTGGCTGCACCCGAGGTGCTCGGCGAGGGTGGCCTGGTTCATCCCGTTGGCCTGCCGGGCGGCCCGGATCAGCTTGCCCAGCCGCTTGCGCTCGGTGCTCACCGGCACCGCCGGATGCCGGTGAGCACGCGAAACCCGCCGCTACGCGCGGAGAACGGACACGAAGCCCGCCCAGCGGTCCGGTGCGAACACCAGGGCGCGCGCGTCCGGTCGCTTGCTGTCGCGGACGCCGACGGCCGACCCGGCCACGCGCACTTCCACGCAGTTGCCCCCGTTGGGGCCACAACGGGACGAACGCCGCCAGGGTGTCGCGGGCGGGGTGAGGGGCGGAACACGGTTGCGCATGGGAACCCCCGAGCGGTCGTGGACATCGCTAGTGTGATTATTACCCTTCCGTCCAGCACCGCACTACGAATCGGATTCGGAGCACGCACCGCCGATGGATGAACATCCGCCTGGCGTGGTGACATCGCCGCCGTTCCCGCCCTTCCCTGTGCCGAACCCACGTGGTGGGGCATACATACCTCAGATCTCCGGCGTGGCGCCGGGGGTTGTCGGACTCCGCCGCGGCAGACCCGGGCCCGGTGAGGCCTGGTGAGCCCGGGTCCCACCCCTTTACGCGGAGAACGACGGGCCAGGTTGGCCCGGGAGCTCGCGGGCGCCTTCGGCGCGGGCGAGACGATCCCGGGACTGGCGGCGACGACCGGCCGGTCACCCGGCCTGGTGCGCCGATTACTGGAGGAGGCCAACGTGGTCGCCCCCGCCTGGCCCGCCTGTCTGGGAATTTCCCAGCAGCGGCTGGCGGAGGTGTTGGCCGAACGCTACCGGCGCGGCGCGTCGATGCAGGCGCTGTCCGAGGAGAGCGGCATCGACCGGCGGGTGGTGCGCAGGCTGCTGGAGCAGCAGGACGCCGCCCCGGCGCCGCGGCAGGCCTCGTCCGCGTTGCGGCCCACCGATCTCGTCGAGCTCTACGACGGCGGGCGGAGCCTGCGGCAGCTGGCCGAGCAGACCGGCCTCTCCTACGCCAAGGTGCGCGACACGCTGCTGGCGGCGGGGATCACCCTGCGCTCGCGGGGCAACCCGGCCGCCCGCCACGCCGGGCGTGACAGCTGAGCCTCGTCCGGCCGTCGGGGCAGCGGGACGACCGTGGGCCACGGCCGCTCCGGTGGCGGGACGGGCGTGGGCGGCGGTGCCGGGGTGGCGACCGCGGGCGCGAGCAGCGCGCAGGCCAGCGCGAGCCCGCCGACACTGGCGGTCAGGCGCGCCAGCCAGACCGGCGCGAGCACCGAGGCGAGCAGCCACGCGCCCGCGGCCAGGAGTGCCAACGCCAGCACAGTGAGCACCACGCGGGCGGCGGGTCGGCGTCCGCGCGGGCTCGCGCGGTGGCGCCCGGCCGTCATCGGGCCGCGGAAGAGCACCACGCACCACACCGCCGAGCCCGGTTCCCGTGCGGTCGGCGGCAGAACGACCGGATCAGGTGACCGCGTGACCGGTTGTCGCGGTGGCGGCACCTCGTTGTGCGGATCTACGATCTCCAACGGGATTATTCCTCCTAATAGATTATCCCACCGCGCCGTATCACCGCTGCTCGCGGGAACGGCGCCCCGGGGGTCGCGATGCCAGTCGCGGCCCCCGGCCAACATAATGCACGCGCGATCTTCCTCGTTGCGGGGATGGTATTCGTCTTGACGGCCAGCGGTTCGAGTGCTGCGCCGAACGGTACCCGGTGCAAAGCCCCGTTGACACGGTAGGTCTCGGGAGGGTCTCCGTAGGACATCCCGTGTGGACTTGTCTTCACCGTCCGAACGATTGGACCTGTGGCTTGTTCGGACAAACGGTGTCGCTGCTGGTCTGTTTGAGTGAATATTCCCGAGGTCAATGTCTCGCACGGTAGAGCCGGGACCCGATGAGTGTTTGCCGTAACTCGCTGGTTGCCGACACCGGACAATTGTCCGGTGTTTGTCACGCGCTCTTCTTGTCGGCCCGGTGATGTCCGCGGAGTGTCAACACAGTGGTTCCGGGCAGTTCACCGGATTCACCTCAATTCCGTATGGTCGCCGGCGAGTCGCCCGGGTATAGCGGGGTTCGGCCATGGCGCGTGGCCCCGGGGTGCCAAGCTGTGCCGCATGCGAACCACCGGGGGAGTGCGCGGGCTCGGGTTGTCGGCACTGATGCTGGCCGCCGCCCTGACCGCGTGCGGCCAGGATCAGGAATCGGCGGGCGCCTTCGCGCCGTACCCGGGCCATGTCGGCCCGGGCGGCGGGTGGGCGCCGGAGAACGTCGGCGTCAAGCGGCTGGTGCCGGTGGGCGACTGCGTCATCGGGCTCGGTACCCGCAACGACGGCTACCGCACGGTCGGCGCGAACTGGCTCGGCACCCCGGACTGCACCCGTCTCGACCTGTTCCCGGCCGCGGGCGCGACCGGCGGCGACGAGGCCCAGGCACGCGGCGGGTCCGGCAACGGCATCGGTGACGTGCCCGCGGTGGCGGGCCCCGGCGAGGCGGTCACCGGGGCCGCGGACACGTTCGTCCGCCTCGGGCCGGACGGACAGGTCACCCGGCTGGCCGAGTTGACCGGTGTGGAGAAGCCGAAGGCGGTCGCACTGGTCCGCGCGACGCGGAACCTGGTCGCGTTCGGCGGTTACCCCGGCAATCCGGTCGCCTGGCTGTCCGCGGACGAGGGCGCGACGGCGCGTCTCGTGCGGCTGCCCCGCAGTGGCGTCCAACCGGAAGGGAGCGGCGGCCCCTATCGGGCGGGTGCCGCGGGCGACCGGATCGTGGCCACCGGGTTCACCGCGTTGCCCGAGGGCGAGGTGTGGGCCTCCGACGACGGCGGCGAGACCTGGCGCTTCGACCGGACGCCCGCGCTGCCCAGGGACACCAACCTCTACGGCGCGCTCCCGACGCCGGACGGCTGGCTGCTCTACGGCGCGGCGCACGACGGCCGCGCCCCGAACGTGCCGGTGGTGGTCACCGGCACGCCCGGGAACTGGACGGTGGCGGACACCGGCCCGATGGGGGCGGGCGGCATCATCGCCGCGACCGTCGACCACGCCGGTCGGCCGGTCCTGCTCGGCCGGGTCTACCAGCCGTACGAGCCGGGGAAGAACACGGAGTACTGCTCGGTGGTGTGGTCGCGGACGCCGACGGGCTGGCAGCGCGAACAACTCGGCTGCGGCGACCAGCCTGCGAGCGTCGTCACGACCCTGCGCGACGGCCGGGTGCTCGTGGCGAGCGCCCGGGACCTGTGGATCAGACCCGCCTGATCAGAGGTGCGCTAGAACCGGGGTACGGCGACGGCGGTGTAGGGGGTGGTCGGGGTCGGCGGGGTGCTGAAGCGGGCGTTGACCGCGTAGAGGCTGTCGCCGAAGACGGCGACCGCGGTGGCGATGTCGAAATGCGCGTCGAACAGCCTGCGTTGCAGCGAGCCCTTGGTGCCGTCCTGGCTCAGCTCCACCTTGGCGATGGTGTTGCGGCCGTTCTCCATGATGTAGACGTCCCGGCCGACCCGCAGCTCCCCGTCGTTGCCCGGGATGGTGGTGCCGCCCAGGTCGACGACCTTGGCCGCGCCGGTCGCCGGGTCGACCCGGTACAGCTTGCCGGTCGAGGAGTTGCCCAGGACCAGCGCCTGCTCGTCCGGTGTGGTGAGGATGCCGTTGCCGTTGAACGAGTTCGGGACCTGCTCCCACTCCCCGCTCAACGCGATGGCCTGCGCGTCCTTGGGCAGCGAGCCGTCCCGGCCGATCGCCAGCTTGTAGAGGGTGGGCTTGTAGGAGTCGCTGAAGTAGACCCCGTCCCGCGCGACGACCACGTCGTTGACGAACGCGCCGGGCCCGGGGACCGGCCAGCGGCCGAGCACCTTCCCGTCGCGCAGGTCGATCGCGCGCAGCTCGGAGCCGCCCGCGACGTACAGCCGGTTCCGTGCCGGGTCCACCTTCATCCCGATCGACGGCCCGCCGACGGCCGGGCTCAGCTGGGCGCCCTTCCCGGTGCGCAGGTCGACCTGCTGGATCCGCCCGTCGGCGAGCGACCCGAAGTACGCGACCGGCGCGCGACCGATCGCGATCCCCTCCGGCCGGAACCCGTCGGGGAGCTTGAGCTCACCGGGAAACCCCATGGTCGACGCCGCGCCCGCGGTATCCGGCGCGGCGTTCGCGGAGAACGACGTCAGTCCCGTCACGGCCACGAGCGCGGTGACGAGAACGGCGATTCTGCGTGTCATTCGCCCGAGTGTGGTTCCCGCGGGCGATTATGGTCTAGACCATGCTGGGTGATGACATCCACACTTCGGATAACCGGGAATCCGCCCCGACCGGCGCTGTTCGTGAATTCCCAGTTCCTGGACCACCGCGCCGCCGCGGTGTCGAAATCCGGTGTCCACAGTCGACTGACGGTGACTTTCCCGAACCGGCCACGGATGTCGGATGGGGGTGGTACGGTCCGGCGCGCCGGTGGGAACGGGAGGGACCGCCGGTGTCCGTTCGCTTGTCGCACAGGGGGTATGCCGTGCTCTACCGTCGGATCTCGGTCGGACTCGTGCTCGTCGCGGTCGTGCTCACCGGCACGGCCTGCAAGCACGCGCCGCGGGTGAAGGCCCCGCACGTCGGCGGCACGACCACGACCCGTCGTTAGTCCTCAGTGGACTGACGGGGGCGCCCGCCTGCCCGGTCGCGGTGGTGCGGGATCATGGCGGCGTGGTGAGAATCGGACGGGTCCTGCTGGTCGCGCTGGTGCTGCCCGCGCTCACCCTGGCGCTGGCGTCGACGGTGACGCTGCTCGCCATCCAGGCCGATCTCGGCTGGTGGGACTGGCTGGTGTTCGTCCTGGGCATCCCGCTCGTCCTGGTGAGCGGCGCGTTCTCGGTGCGCGCGGTGTCCACCATGCTCGTGCGCGCCACCGAAAACGGTACGGCGGGTGAGCCCAGCGAGGGCGCGGCCTGGATCTGCGGGTTCGCCCTCGTCTACGCGGTCGTGTTCAGCGCCGTGATGGGCACCCCCGCCTGGCTGCTGCTGCACCGCGCCCAGACGACCGAGTGCGAGGTGCTCGACACCGCCCGCGGCCCGGACGAGCCCGACGACGACGGCGGCACCCAGCCGGTCTACCACCACCGGCTCGCCTGCGCGGGCGCCGGGCCCACCGACTACGCCGCCGCCGAGCCGCTCCCCGCCGTGGTCACCCTCGACTACGACCCGTCCGGCGAGGTCTCGCCGGACGACCTGGCGAGCGCCCGCTCCCTGGCCGCGATCGCGACCTGGGGCACGGGCGTGCCGATGGCGATCTACCTGCTGGTCGCCTTCGGCCGCGGCTTCTTCCGGCTCAGGACTTCCGCTGCTTCTTCTCCCGCACCCGGACCGAGATCCGCACCGGACTCCCGGTGAACCCGAACCGCTCGCGCAGCTTGCGCTCCACGAATCGCCGGTAGCCCGCCTCCAGGAAACCGCTGGTGAACAGCACGAATGTGGGCGGCCGAGTCTGTGCCTGGGTGGCGAACAGGATCTTGGGCTGCTTGCCCCCGCGCACCGGCGGCGGCGTCGCGGCGACCAGGTCCGACAGCCACGAGTTCAGCTGTCCGGTCGGCACCCGCTGGTCCCACGAGTCCAGCGCGGTCCGCAGCGCGGGCGCCAGCTTGCGCACCGCGCGCCCGGTCAGCGCCGAGACGTTGACCCGTTCCGCCCACGGCACCCGCACCAGGCCACGCTCCAGCTCGCGTTCGAGCTGGTGGCGGCGGTCCTCGTCGACCAGGTCCCACTTGTTGAAGGCCAGCACGCAGGCCCGGCCCGCGTCCACCACCATGGACAGCACCCGCAGGTCCTGCTCGGCGATCGGCTCGGCCGCGTCCAGCAGCACGATGGCCACCTCGGCCGACTCGATGGCCGCCTTGGTGCGCAGCGACGCGTAGTATTCGGTGCCGCTGGCGAAGTTGACCCGCTTGCGCAGGCCCGCGGTGTCCACGAACCGCCACACCTGCTCGTCCAGCTCCACCAGCGAGTCGACCGGGTCGACGGTGGTGCCCGCGACCGAGTCGACGACCGCGCGCTCCTCCCCGGTGAGCCGGTTGAGCAGGCTGGACTTGCCCACGTTCGGCTTGCCCACCAGCGCCACCCGGCGCGGGCCGCCGCGCGCGCCGAAGCTCTCCCGGGGCGTCTCCGGCAGCGCGGCCAGGATCGCGTCCAGCAGGTCGCCGGAGTTGCGCCCGTGCAGCGCGCTCACCGGGAACGGCTCGCCGAGGCCCAGCGACCACAGCGCGGCCGTGTCGGCCAGCAGCCGGTCGTCGTCGACCTTGTTGGCCACCAGGATCACCGGCTGCTTCGACCGGCGCAGCACCCTGGCCACCGCCTCGTCGGTTGCGGTGGCGCCGACCGTGGCGTCCACCACGACGATCACCGCGTCCGCGTGCGTCATCGCGTACTCGGCCTGCGCGGCGATCGCGGCGGGCAGGCCCTCCAGGCCCGGTTCCCAGCCGCCGGTGTCCAGCACGGTGAACCGGCGGCCGTTCCACAGCGCGTCGTAGGCGACCCGGTCCCTGGTCACCCCGGGGATGTCCTGCACCACCGCCTCGCGGCGCCCGAGAATACGGTTGACCAGCGTGGACTTGCCCACGTTCGGCCTGCCCACGATGGCCAGCACCGGCTGCGGCACCGCCGCGTCGTCGCCTGCGTCGGCGAACGACTCGTCGATCGCGGCCCACTCGGCCTCGTCGGACCAGGTCCCGTCGAGCGTCCCGTCCAGCTCAGTCATGACTTCCGCTCTCCCCGGCGGGCTCGCTCGCCCGCGCGTCCGGCGCGACGCCGCGCGCCGCGTCGAGTTCTCGTACCAGGTCCGCCAGCCGGACCCGGATCTGTTCGGTGGCCTCGGCCAGCCCGGCGCGGCCCTTGCCGACGACGAGCGGGTACGGCTCGCCGACCAGCACGTCGACCACCGGCCGGAACCGCCTGCGCCGGTCCGCGGGCCTGCGGGTGCCGCGGCTGGCCACCGGCAGCACCACCGCCCCCGACGACCGCACCAGCCAGGCCGCGCCCTGCTCGGCCGCGGCCACGTCGCCGCTGCCCCTGGTGCCCTCCGGGAACACGCCGACCAGGCCGCCGTCGCGCAGCACCGCCACCGCGGTGGTCAGCGGCGCCCGGTCGACCTCGCCGCGGCGCACCGGGACCTGCCCGATGGCCCGCAGCCCCCACCCGGCGATCCCGCCGAACAGCTCGGCCTTCACCAGGAACACCGAGCGGCGCGGCAGCAGACCGAAGATGATCTGCGGCTCCACCATGGAGCTGTGGTTGGCGACCAGCACCACCGGCCCGGTGCGCGGCACCCGCTCGCGGCCGCGCACGCGCAGCCGGAACGCCGGTCGGAACCCCACACGCCCGATGAACCTGCCCACGTCGTGCAGCCACGGCAGGGCGCCGGGGGGCAGCTGGGTCATCTCGCGGCCGCCGCGTGGTCGAGGCCGCGCTCCCGGACCAGGTCCAGCAGCCGGTCCAGCACGCCTGCCACGTCCAGGTCGGTGGTGTCCACCTCGACCGCGTCCACCGCGGGCCGCAGCGGCGAGGCGGCCCTGGTGGAGTCCAACCGGTCCCGCCGCTCCACGTCCGCGCGCGTCGCGTCCACAGAGGACTCCCGACCGGCGGCACCGTCCTGGGCCGTCCGGCGCGCGGAGCGGGCGTCGGCGGAGGCGGTCAGGTAGACCTTGAGCCCGGCGTCCGGCGCCACCACGGTGCCGATGTCGCGCCCCTCGACCACGATCCCGCCGCGCGCGACCCGGGCCGCGCCGATGATCCGCCGCTGGTGCGACACCAGCCGCTCGCGCACCTGCGCCACCGCCGAGACCGCGGACACCGCCTGCGTCACCGGCCCGCCCCGGATCTCCGCGGCCACGTCCTCCCCGGCCAGCCGCACGTCCGGGGCGTCCGGGTCGGTGCCGATCGTCAGCTCGGCCGCTTCCGCGCAGCGCAGCACCGCGGCCGCGTCCCCGGGGTCCACCCCGGCCCGCAGCACCGCCAACGTCATCGCCCGGTACATCGCCCCGGTGTCCAGATAGGCCGCGCCGAGCGCCGCCGCGAGCCGCCGCGCCACGGTGGACTTCCCGGTGCCCGAGGGCCCGTCCAGCGCGACGACACCCCGCAGCTCGCCCTGCTCCACCCGCATGCCCGCCTATCCGTCTCGCCTGGTGCCCAGCCGTTCGGTCCACCATTCTGCCTGCCGCCCCCGGTGCGACCCGGACGTGGGGTTTCGAAGCGCCCTCGCCGGGAAGGCGCCGGACGGGAATTCGCGGGGACCCGCGGGTTGACGTTACTGAGTGTCGCCAGTGGTGTGCGCGGAGTTGTCCACAGGGTGTGCGAGTGGGACGGGCGGATCAGGGCGGCGGCGGATCAGGCCAGAATGGGTGGGAGAGGCCCGACCGCTGGAGGTTGTGACGTGCCGTCCGAGGAGTGGCTGGTCGGGCATCGACGCGAGCTGGCCCGGTTCGCCGCGCGATCGCTCGATCCGGCAGGCGGGTTTCGCTGGTTGAGCGACGACGGGGACCGGACGGACGAGCCGCTCGCCACCTGGATCACCGCGCGGATGACGCACATCTTCGCGTTGGAGGCCGGGCTGGGGGACCCGCGGGCGCCCGCCCGGGTGGATCACGGGATAGCCGCGCTGACCGGGCCGTTGCGCGACCACGAGCACGGCGGCTGGTTCGTCTCCGTCGTCGACGATCGCAAGGCCGCCTACGACCACGCCTTCGTCGTCCTCGCCGCCGCCGGTGCCGCCGCCGCGGGCAGGCCGGGTGGGGCCGAGCTGCTGACCGACGCCCTCGCGGTGATCGAGGAGCGGTTCTGGGACGGGGCCATGCCGCTGGAGAGCTGGGACCGCGCCTGGACGGCGACCGAGGACTACCGGGGCGCCAACTCCACCATGCACTTCGTCGAGGCGTTCCTGGCCGCGGGCGATGTCACCGGTGACCGGGTCTGGCACGACCGGGCGCTTGGGCTCGCGCGACGGGTGGTGCACGAGATCGCGGCGGCCGAGGACTGGCGGGTGCCGGAGCACTTCACCCCGGACTGGCGGCCGGACCACGGGTATCACCGTGATATTCCGCGGGACCCGTTCCGGCCCTATGGCGGGACGGTCGGGCACTGGCTGGAATGGGCGCGATTGCTGCTGCACCTGGAGGCCGCGTTCGATAAACGGACACCGGGCTGGCTGCTTTCCGACGCGCGCGCGTTGTTCGACTCCGCGGTCCGCCGCGGTTGGGGCGTCGACGGGTTCCCGGGGTTCGTCTACACGCTGGACTGGTCGGACCGGCCGGTCGTCCGGGAACGGATGCACTGGGTGGTGGCCGAGGCGATCCTGGCCGCCGCCGCGCTCGCCCGGCGCACCGGCGAGGCCGGGTATGCCGACTGGTACGAGCGGTTCTGGGCCTACGCGCGCGAGCACCACATCGATGTCGAGCACGGCGGCTGGCGGCACGAGCTGGCCAAGGACGGGCGGCCGACGAGCACCGTATGGGCAGGTAAACCCGATAGTTACCATGCTTACCAGGCGGCGGCGTTCCCGTCGTTGCCACTCGCCCCGGCCGCCGCGCTGGCCGTGCGAGAGTCCCGTTGAGTCCACTGCGGACAATCCGGATCGGACGGTCCGAATTCTCGGACCGGCTTTGGTCGGGTATTCGACAAAACGGACCTTTCGGATTCGTCGAGTAAGGGCATAAGGCGCGGCAATAAGCGCCAATGATGTCGGTTAACTGGCAAAAATCGTCCCAGAACCTGGTATGTCCGGGCTTGCTTCCTGATCACGAATCAGTGCATATTCGATGAGCGAAATCGAGTGGCGCCGTTTGTCTCCACGGCCTGCTCATTTCGCAGCGGTAACTGCCATATGTCCACGTCACCCTGCATGGCGGCTGGTCCGCCGATTGGAAGACTCTTATGCGCAGATTTCTCGCGGCCCTGCTCGGGGTCGGCGCCGTGGTGCTGTCCGTGGTCGTCGGGGGTGCGTCCGCCGAGGCAGGCGAGGCCCAGCCCGCGATCATCGGTGGGCACGGTGCCACCGAGACGTACTCGTGGATGGTCTCGGTGAACAACGGCTGCGGTGGCAGCCTGGTCGCCCCGCAGTGGATCGTCACCGCGAACCACTGCGGGTCCGCCTCCTCCGGCCGGGTCGGCTCGACCAACAAGAGCTCCGGTGGTGAGGTGCTGCGGATCGACCGGCGGATCACCAAGCCGGGCACCGACCTGACCCTCATGCACACCACCACCGCCTCCCGGATGAAGCCCGTCGCGCTGGCCACCAGCCAGCCCGCCGCGGGCGGCTCCGTGCGGCTGCTCGGCTGGGGCTGCACGAGCTGGCCGTCCTGCAGCACGCCGCAGAACCTCCAGGAGATCGACCTGACCATCCTGGCCAGCAGCCGCTGCCGCGCGGGCGGCGGTACCTCGACCGACCTGTGCGTCTCCGGCGACCGGGCCCACTCGGCCTGCCACGGCGACTCGGGCGGCCCGGCCGTCGTCGGCAGCCGCGGCAACTGGACGCTGGTGGGCGAGACCCACGGCCCCGGCGACAACGGTGGCGAGTGCGCCACCACCACCCTCTACACCGGGATCGCGGCCAACGTGAGCTGGATCCGCCAGCAGACCGGCTCATAACCGGCTCATGACGGCCACGCACGCGCTACCGCCGCCCTCGCACGCGACGCGGTAGCAGGCCGCCGGGGGCGAATCCTCCCGGACCCGCCCCCGGTGCTCGCGGCAGGCGCTCGCAGGCAGGACGGTGCCTGCGCCCGCCTGCCACGGGTCCGCCACCGAGCCCGCCGCCCCGGCCACCCGGCCGGGGCGGCGGGCCCGAGTCGCTACGCGGTCACCGCAGCGTCCTCCGTGGACAGCCGGAGCACCCGCCCGTGGTCGCCCAGGATGGTCTCGCCCTTGGTCAGCCAGGACACGCCGAAGGCCAGCACCGCCACCGTCTCCAGCCACAGCACCGGCCGCATCGCGTGCAGCCACGGGTCGAGCACCCACCCCGACAGCGGCATCAGCACCAGGCACACCAGCATCACCACGCCGCACGTCAGGTACACGCGGTCGCGCGCGGCCTTGCGCGGCGAGGGCCGCGGGTCGTCGCCGCGACGGAACAGCACGATGCTGAAGAAGGCCAGGGACAGGAAGAAGATCCCGGCGAAGCTCAGGTGCACGATCCCGATCACGCTGTCGTCGCCGACCGGGTGCTGCGGCGACACCGGGAACAGCGCCAGCCCGATCGCCGCCACCGCCGCGATGTTCGCCACGACGTCGTCGACCCGGTCGTAACCGCGGTAGGACAACAGGAACACGCCGATCGCGCACATCACGCCGACCAGCAGGTCGCGCACCGAGCTGTGGTAGTAACCGCTGATCGAGTCGCGCAGGCCGTCGCCCGCGACGAGGTTGCCGACCACGAGCAGTACCGGCAGCCCGAGACCGAGCACGCCGATCGCGCGGCGCAGGAACAGATAGGAATGGACGAGGCCGTCCTGGGGAGTGGGGTGGGGCATGACCGCCTCCTAGGGAATCCCGATACCGGGAATTGCCCGGTGGCGGCACGACCCTAACCGGTACGCCGGTCCACTTGGCCGAAGAACGCCCGTTCGGCCCTGGTCAGCGGCACGCCGACGCGCTCGGGGTGCCCGTGGCACGGTGGTGTCCCTGTCTGCTGTGTCCTTCTCCGCTGTGTCCCCGGCGGTGACGGCGGGCGGAGGAAGTCCGGGTGCGGGTACAGCGCCGCGCCCAGGTCGATCACCAGCCGGGTCAGCAGCCCGCGCAGGCCGCCGGGCAGATCATCGGATGAATGCGCGTCCGCCTCACGTTTCATGCCGGGCAGTCTCCCGCCCGGCACTCGAATCCGCAGCGAATCCGACCGACTCCCGGATCGTGGGCGTTGTTCGCGTTTCCGTGAATTCCGCGTCCGCGCGGCTATCCGGGTCAGTCGGCCGGATTCCGGCACTCGCACATGTGGGTGGGATTGGGCGCACGAACACCCGGGTATGTCCGGGATACCCGAGGCAGCACCAAACACGAGCCCGGTTCGCGGGCGGATGGGAGGTCGACCATGGGATCGCTGCGCAGGACGGGATCGAGGGCCGTGTTCGGCCGGGCGGCCGGGGTGGCCGCCGCGATGGTCGGGTTGGGTGTGGCGGGCGTGCTCGCCGCCCCGGCGGCCGGTGCGGCGGGACCACCGTGCGGTCCGGAGGCGCGGGCCTGCGTCTCGTTGGGCGGCAACGCGGCGTGGCTGATGGACGGCGGGGCGGTGACCTACGGCCCGGTGCCCATCACCACCGGCCGCAAGGGGTACGCCACCCCGACCGGCACCTTCCACGTCACCTACCGGGACATCGACCACTACAGCCGGGCCTTCAACGGCCCGATGCCGTACTCGGTGTTCTTCACGACCTCCGGGGTGGCCTTCCACCAGGGCAGCCTGAAGGTCAAGTCGCACGGGTGCGTGCACCTGTCGAAGGAGGCGGCCAGGACGTTCTACGACGGTCTGGCCCCGGGTGACGTGGTGCAGGTGGTCGCGTAGCCGCGAACAGCGGGATCAAGCACAGCAGGGATCAAGCACAGCAGGGATCAAGCACAGCAGGGATCAAGCACAGCAGGGATCAAGCACGGCGAGGAACACGGGTGGGCGGCACTGTGCCGCTCACCCATTTCACGTCCGGCGTTGATCCGCGCGGGTTCACCCTCGGCCGGGAAGGTCCGGCGACGGTCGTCGGCCCTGGAGTTCCGTGTTCACGCGTGCAGCGCTGCCGGTACCGGTGGCATTCACGTCCGCCCCGTCCGCCCACCCCGCCCGGACCGGGGAAGAGGCACGGCTCACTTGGCGGCCGAACTGCACCCCGCGTCCCGTACTCTCGACCTCCCCACGCCGGGGGCGCTCGTGCTCACCATCACCGTGATCTGAGTCGCCATGAAAAGGTGCATTGATGCACCGACGTTCACCTGGTCGTGCACCCAGAAATCCTCACGCAAATGCTCAGGCCCTCCGGGACGTCGCCGATGACAGCGGGCGACACCGGACCTGGAAGCGTGGTGGAGCGTGGAAGACTTCGATGATGTGGTCCAGGAATTCCTGGTCGAGAGCTACGAGAACCTCGACCAGTTGGACCAAGACCTCGTCGCGCTAGAACGCGACCCGACCGCTCGCGACCGACTCGCGAGCGTGTTCCGGACCATTCACACCATCAAGGGGACCTCGGGGTTCCTGGCGTTCGCCAAGCTGGAGCAGGTCACCCACGCGGGTGAGTCGCTGCTGGCCCGCCTGCGCGATGGTGCGCAGGTCCTGGACCGTCGGGGCGCCGACGTGCTGCTGCGCGTCGTCGACATCGTGCGCGCGCTGCTCGCGCAGATCGAGCGGGACGGCCAAGAGGGCGAGATGGACATCCGGTCCGTCATCGTCGAGGTCGAGGCGTGCATCACCGGCGAGGGTGCCCCCGCCCCGCTGCCCGCCGCCGACAGCGCCGCCAAGGCCGAGAGCAAGTCCGAGACCGAGCCCGCGAAGTCCGAGGCGTCCGCGCCCGCCGAGACCCCCGCCGAGCCGGTCGCCGACGCGCCCGCCGCCGTCGACACCCCGGCCGCCGCGCCGACCGCCGACGCCGCCAAGACCGCCGACGCGGCCCCGATGGAGGAGCCCGCCAGCCGTCGCGGCGTCGCGGACACCTCCGTGCGCGTGGACGTGGAGCTGCTGGACAAGCTGATGCGCCTGGTCGGCGAGCTCGTGCTGACCCGCAACCAGATGGTGCGGGCCACCGAGCACAACGGCGACCACACCCTCAGCCGGGCCGCGCAGCGACTCAACATCATCACCAGCGAGCTGCAGGAAGGGGTCATGAAGACCCGCATGCAGCCCATCAGCCACCTGTGGTCCAAGCTGCCCCGGGTCGTCCGCGACCTGAGCAACTCGCTGGGCCGTCAGGTCCGGCTGGAGCTGGAGGGTGCCGAGACCGAGCTGGACCGCAGCCTGCTTGAGGCGGTCAAGGACCCGCTGACCCACCTCGTGCGCAACGCGGTGGACCACGGCCTGGAGGCACCGGAGGACCGGGTCAAGGCGGGCAAGCCCGCCGAGGGCACGCTGACCCTGCGCGCCTACCACGAGCACGGCCACGTGGTGGTCGAGGTCGCCGACGACGGCAAGGGCGTGGACCCGAAGCTGATCGGCGCCACCGCGGTCAAGCGCGGCCTGCTCACCGAGACCCAGGTCGCCGCCATGGACCCGGACGACGTGCTGCGCCTGGTGTTCCGCCCCGGTTTCTCCACCGCGGCCAAGGTCAGCAACGTGTCCGGCCGCGGTGTCGGCATGGACGTGGTGCGCACCAACCTGGAGGCCATCGGCGGCGCGGTCGACCTGCGCTCGGTGGTCGGCAAGGGCACCACCTGGCGGTTGACCATCCCGCTCACCCTGGCCATCGTGCAGGCGCTGATCGTGGAGAGCGGCGGCGAGCGCTACGTGCTGCCGCAGATGTCGGTCCGCGAGCTGGTCTCGGTCGAGGGGCAGACCTCGGCGCGCATCGAGTACGTCTCCGGCGCCCCGGTCTGCCGCCTGCGCGGCAGGCTGCTGCCGCTGGTCCGGCTCAACGAGGCCCTGGGCGGTCCCGCCGAGCGTCCCGAGGAGAACGGCGAGGCCATCTACATCGCGGTGCTCAACGGCGAGGGCCACGAGTTCGGCCTGGTCGTCGACCGCGTGCTGACCACCGAGGAGGTCGTGGTCAAGCCACTGGCCAGCCACCTCAAGGACGTCGGCTGCTACGCCGGTGCCACGATCCTGGGCGACGGCCGCGTGTCGCTGATCCTGGACGTGCTGGCGCTGGCCCGCAACGCGCACCTCGGCTCGGCCGAGCGCGCCGCCGCGGCCGCCGCCGCGCTGGCCGAGGCCGCCGCCGCGCTGCGCGGCGAGTCCCGCGACCGGCTGCTGGTCACCCGGGTCAGCGACCGCCGGGTCGCCATCCCGCTCAGCATGGTCACCCGCCTGGAGGAGTTCCCGGTCACGGCCATCGAACGGGTCGGCAGCCGCGAGGTCGTCCAGTACCGGGGTGCGATCCTGCCGCTGCTGCGCCTGTCCGGGCTGCTCGGCTCCTGGTCGGAGGACGTCTCCGACACCGTCCCGGCGGTCGTCTACTCCTCCGGCGGCCACTCGGTCGCGCTGGCGGTGGACGGCATCCTGGACATCGTCGACGACACCGCGCCGCACGGCCCGGCCGACGGCGACGGGCTGTCCGGCTCGACCGTGATCGACGACAAGGTCACCGAGCTGCTGGACATGCGGCGGGCGATCATGGCCGCCGACCCGGACTTCGACCTGCCCGAGTACGAGACCCCCGACTACCTGGTGGAGGCGTCGTGAGCACCTACCGATACGCCACCTTCGAGGTGGCGGGCCAACTCTTCGGGCTGGAGGTGGGCGAGGTGCAGGAGGTGCTCGCGTTCAGCGAGTACACCCCGGTGCCGCTGGCCCCCGGGCACGTCGGCGGCCTGTTCAACCTGCGCGGCCAGGTCATCGCCGCGCTGGACCTGCGGGTCCGCCTCGGCGAGCCGCGGGTGGACCGCGCCGGTCCGGCGATGAACGTCATCGTGCGCACCGACGAGGAGTCGGTGAGCCTGCTGGTGGACCGCATCGGCGACGTGGTGGAGCTCGACGACACCGCCGCCGAGCCGGTGCCGGACACCCTCAGCGGTCCGGCCCGCGAGCTGATCACCGCGGCGTACCCGCTGGCGGACCGCCTGATGCTCGCGCTGGACGCGCGGGCGGCGGTACGCGGCGAGGCCGCCTGACACCCCTACCGGTCCGGGTATCGACTGTCCCCGGCGGCATCTCGCCGCCGGGGACGGCCCCGGACCGCACCCGTGCTGTTCCCCTTGCCATACCTCTCCTCGCCGCGACGACGCGGCACCTGCGAAGGGCAACCGGACGCGATGTCTGACTCGACCACCCCCGACGCGCGCCGGGGCGGCCTCGGCCGGTTCCTCGCCGACCGCTCGCTGGCCACCAAGATCTTCGCCGCCATCGCGCTGCCCGCGGTGGTGGCCATCGGCGTCGGCGTGCAGGGCATGATCATGACCCACGACGGGGCGCAGACCTCGGCCAGGATCGGCCGCAACGCCGCCGCCGTCGGGGAGATCAGCAACTTCAACAGCCAGGCCATCACCGCGACCTCGTTCCTGCTCAGCTCCTTCATCACCAGTGACGCGAGCCGGGTCCAGACCGAGGTCCAGGGCACCACCTCGGCGATCGCCGACCTGCGCAAGTCCCTGGTGGGCTTCCAGGGCACGCTCGCCGCCGACCCGACCGCGAGCCAGAACGCCAAGGACGTGCTCGCCGGCATCCTGGGCAACCTGGACAAGCTGTCCTCGGTGCTCGACGACCAGGTCTTCCCGCTGGCCACCGCCGGGCAGTCCGAGCAGGCGCTGGTGCTGTTCAACGGCGCGGGCCAGGCGGTCATGAACGACATGGGCAACGGTCTGGCCCAGCTCCAGCAGATCGAGCTGACCGACGTGGCCGGGGGCGTGGCGGACGCCGCCTCCGCCAGCGACACCGCGCGCTGGACGATGCTGACCTCGCTGGGCGCGGGCCTGCTGCTGGCGCTGCTGCTGGGCTGGGTCACCATCCGCGGCATCACCCGCTCGATCGGCGCGGTGTCCAGCGTGCTGGAGTCGGTGGCCGACGGGAACCTGACCCGCCAGGTCGATGTCCGCTCCGCCGACGAGGTCGGCCGGATGGCGACGTCGCTGAACAAGGCCACCGCGAGCATGCACGACACGGTCACCGCGATGGCCAGGGGGATCGACTCGTTGGAGGGCGCCACGCACGAGATGACCGGGATCGCGGGCAAGGTCGGCCGGGCCACCGACGAGACCAGCAGCCAGGCCGGTGTGGTCGCCGCCGCGGCCGAGCAGGTCGCGCGCAACGTGCAGACCGTGGCCACCGGCGCGGACGAGATGTCCGCCTCGATCAAGGAGATCGCGCAGTCGGCCAACGAGGCCGCGGACGTCGCCGGCCAGGCCGTGTCCGTCGCGGCCACCACCAACGGCACCGTCGCCAAGCTGGGCGAGTCGTCGATGGAGATCGGCAACGTGGTCAAGGTCATCACCTCGATCGCCGAGCAGACCAACCTGCTGGCGTTGAACGCCACCATCGAGGCGGCTCGGGCGGGCGACGCGGGCAAGGGCTTCGCCGTGGTGGCCAACGAGGTCAAGGATCTCGCCCAGGAGACGGCGAAGGCGACCGAGGACATCTCCCGCCGGGTCGAGATGATCCAGGCGGACACCACGAACGCCGTGCACGCCATCGACGAGATCTCCGAGATCATCGGCCGGATCAACGACTTCCAGCTCACCATCGCCTCCGCGGTGGAGGAGCAGACCGCCACCACCGCCGAGATGAACCGGAACGTGGGCGAGGCCGCGGCGGGTGTGTCCGAGATCGCAGCGAGCATCGCGGGCGTGGCCGACGGGGCCACCAGCGCGACCTCGGCGATCGGCGAGTCGGACCAGGCGATGGGCGCGCTGACCCATCTTTCGGCTGAACTACAGGAGCAGGTCAACCGCTTCACAACCTGATTAATCCCGGGTCACCCACACGGTCCTCATTGATCACAGTATGCTCGCATGTGGACAGTCCGAGCTGGACAGAGGGCAGAAACCGGGCGGCGCCGTTCCTCACCCCCCAGGGACGGCGCCGTCGCTCTGAGTAGTATTATCGGCTGATATGTACTCTTTCGGTAATCGAGAGGTGCATACTGCTCAGATGTACAGCCTCGTCAGTGCCCCCGTTCTGGGGTTCGATCTCACCCGCTTGGAGGGCGGGCCTGCAACGGCGGACATTCTGCTGACGTTGCTGGCCCAGACCAGAGCCGGTGTCGAAGGGCTTGCCCGGCACGCCGCCCCGCAAACCCCCGCCCTGGCCCTCGCCCGCTCGCACGCCCTGCGCGCGGCCACCGAGAAGCCGTCCGTCCGCGACCTCGCGGGCCCGTCCGCGGTCAGCCTGCTGCAACGCGCTCCCATCGGGACGCTCGCCGCACTGCTGCACTGCCTGCGCACCGACATCCTGGTGCCGGACCGCGATGACGCCACCGTCGACACCCCGCCCGCCGACGCCCCCGAGGACGCGGTCGCCATGGTCACCGACGCGGTCTGCGCGACCTACCTGCGCGAGTCGCTGACCGACACCGACCGTCGGGTGCTCGCCGCCGCCTGGCTCTCCGCCCGTCGGCACCTGGCGAAGACCACAGTGGACCTCGGGCCCGCGACCCAGCCGGTGCACCGGCTGCTCGACCGGGTCCGCTCCGCCCACCCCGCCGAGGTGCGCGCCCTGGGGGCGTCCGCGGAGCGGATGCGCGCGGGCCAGGTCAGCTGGTCGGCCGCGATGCACTCGGCCGCCTGGGGCGTGCACCTGGCCGGACGGGTCCGGGCCGCCGCCGCGGCACAGCTGATGCTGGTGCGGGCCGTGGACACCGCGGGCATCTCGGTGGACGACCGGGCCAGCGGCGTGTGGAACGTGCTCAGCGGCGCCGCGCAGGCGCTGATGGTCCGCGACCTCGTCGACTCCGAGTCCGCGCAGGAACTCCTCATCCCCGCCCTCACCGCGTTCGGCCCCGACTGGCTCGCCGACGCCTGAAAGTCCCGTCCGGGTCACCCGTTCGGCTGGAAGCCAGACCCATCTTCAGGTCCCCGTTGTACCCCTGCGAGGTTGCGGCGCGCACGACGATGTGACGCCGACAACTCGCTCCCACACTTCCCCCAGGGCCCGCGCGAAACCGCGCGGGCCCTGGGCTTTTTCGACCGGAACCCCTTGGTTCCGGCGCCCCGGCGCCGACTACCGGATCGAACCGATGCGACAACCGTTCGGCACCGAAAAACCGTGAACCGGCTGAGAACTCCCCCTGACGAGCGCTCAGGACCGCGTGGACCCGGCCGATGCAGCAGTTGTCGCGGAGGTCAGGTGCCTCCGCCGCGATCTCGGAGGGCCCACTGTGATCACGGTGCTGGTGGTGGACGACTCGGTGGTGATCCGCCGGCTCGTCACGGACGTGCTCTCCGCCGATCCGAAGGTCCGCGTCATCGGCACGGCCCCGGACGGCAAGATCGCGCTGGCGAAGATAGCCCAGCTCAAACCCGACGTGGTCACGCTGGACGTGGAGATGCCCGTGCTCAACGGCGTCGAGACGGTCCGCGAGATCCGCAAGACCAACCCCAAGTTGCCGGTCATCATGTTCTCCACGTTGACCAGTGACGGTGCCGAGGCCACGGTCGCCGCGCTCGCCGCGGGGGCCACGGACTACGTCACCAAGCCCGCCAACGCGGGCAGCGTCAACAAGGCCGTCAACGAGGTGCGCGAGCAGCTGCTGCCGCGCATCCACGCGCTGTGCGGCAAACCGGTCTACGCCCCGCCGCCGCCGCGTCCCCCGGACGCGGCGAAGAAGGCAGCGGGGCCGAGGCCACCGGTGCAGGCCGTGTTCATCGGATCGTCCACGGGCGGTCCGGAGGCCCTGCGCACGGTGCTGACCAAGTTGCCGGCGACCCTGCCGGTACCGATCCTGGTGGCGCAGCACATGCCCCCTGTGTTCACCACCATGCTCGCCCGCCGCATCGACCAGGAGAGCGCCCTGCGCGTGGTCGAGGCGACGGAGGGCGATCCGCTGCGGCCCGGCAGTGTCTACATCGCACCGGGCGGGCGGCACATGGAGGTCGTCAAGGCCCCGGGCGGTGCCCGGATCCGGTTGCACGACGGCCCCATGGAGAACCACTGCAGACCGGCGGTGGACGTGTTGTTCCGCTCCGCGGCGCGCGTCTACGGCGCGGGATCCCTGGTCGTCATGCTCACCGGCATGGGCCAGGACGGAAAGCTCGGCACCCAGGGCCTCGCCGCCCTCGGGGCCGGGGTGCTCGCCCAGGACCAGGCAAGTTCCGTGGTCTGGGGGATGCCCGGGGCTGTCGTCAGCGCGGGCTTGGCCGACGCGGTACTGCCGCTCGGACAGATCGCGGAGAACATCGTCGCCCGCCTGCAAGCGAAGGCGACCGCAACTGGAAGGGAGGTGGCGCGGTGGAAATGACCCCGGCGCTGTTCGCGTTCGTGGCCGACCTGGTCTACCGGGAGGCCGGCATGGTGCTGCGCCCCGGCAAGGAATACCTGGTCGAGTCCAAGCTCAAGCCAGTGGCCAAGAACACCGGGCACCCCACGGTGGGCGCGTTGGCCAACGCGCTTCGGACGGGCTCGGCCTCCCTGCGCACGCAGGTGGTCGAGGCCCTGACCATCAACGAGACATCCTGGTTCCGGGACCGGGAGCCGTACGCCGCGCTGCAGGATGTGATCCTGCCCGACGTACTGTCCAACTCGACCGGTCCGGTGCGGATCTGGTCGGCGGCGTGCTCCAGCGGCCAGGAGCCGTACAGCATCGCCATCACCCTGGAGAAGGCCCTCCCGATCGGGCGCAGCTACCAGATCATGGGTAGCGACCTGTCCGAGGAGATGCTGCGGCGTTCGCGCGCGGGCAGGTTCAACCAGTTGGAGATCAACCGGGGACTCCCGGCGACCGACCTGGTGACCTACTTCCAGCGCGCTGGAGCGGAGTGGGAGGTGATCCCGCGGATCCGGCAGAACCTGTCGTTCCAGCGGGTCAACCTCTGCGCGACGCTGCCGCCGATGCAGAAGTTCGACGTGGTGTTCCTGCGCAACGTGCTCATCTACTTCGAGCCGGAGACCAAGCGCGCGGTGCTCGACCGCATCCGTCAGGTGCTCAACCCCGGTGGTTGGCTCCTGCTCGGCGCGGCAGAGTCCACTGTGGGCATCGACTCCGTGTTCGAGCGGGTGCCGGTGGGCCGGACCGCCATCTATCGGGCGCCTGCCCGTGAACGCCAACTGGTGAAAGAGGTGACGCAGTGCTAGGGATTGTGATCGACGATTCCCGGGCCATGCGCAAGATTCTCCGCGGCCTGTTGGCCGACCTCGGGTTCGAGGTTCTGGAGGCGGGCAACGGCCGGGAGGCGCTGGACTTGCTCCAGAGCGATGGTCGCGTGCCCGACCTGGCGCTGGTCGACTGGAACATGCCCGTGATGACGGGACTGGAGTTCGTGGTGGAGGCGCGCAAGCTCTCCGAACTGCGCCAGATGACACTGATGATGGTGACCACCGAAAGCGAGCACGGACAGATCGTGCGGGCGCTCGCCGCCGGTGCGCACGAGTACGTTATCAAGCCGTTCACCCGTGACGGAATCATTGACAAGCTGGCCCTACTCGGCCTGGTCCCGGTGGGGGTCCTCTGATGACGAACGATGTTGCTACCACTGTTGAGGTCGACCTCGACATGATCGCCGAGCAGGTCTGGTCGGCGTTCCTGAACAGCGGCGAGGACGAGGCCGTGTTCGCCGCCGAGGACAAGGGCGCGCACATGGACCTGGCGGCCTCGGTCGCGATGGTCGGTGCCTACGAAGGTCACCTGATCGTGTCGTGCTCGCACAAGGCGTCCCGCGACGTCGCGTCCGTGCTGTTCGCGATGGAGGTCGACGAGGTCAGCCAGGACGACATCGGCGACGCGCTCGGCGAGCTTGCCAACGTCCTCGGCGGTAACGTCAAGAGCGTGCTGCCGTCCCCTTCCCAACTGTCGCTGCCCCGCGTCTCCGCCACCGAGCACGAGCGCTGGCCCGGGACCGTCGAGGTCTCCCGGACCGTCGTGAGCTGGCGCGGCGAACCCTACGTCCTCACCCTGCTCAGCGGGTCGAACCACCAGGAGGTGTCCGCATGAAGATCCTGGTGGCCGACGACAGCAGGGTCATGCGCCAGATCGTGATCCGTACCCTGCGTCAGGCCGGGTTCGAGGACCACGACATCGTCGAGGCCCCGGACGGAGCCGCCGCCCAGACCTCTGTGGCGGAGGAGAATCCGGACCTTGTACTGTCCGACTGGAACATGCCGAACATGAGCGGCATCGAGCTGCTGCACGCTCTGCGCGCCAGCGGCAACACCGTCCCCTTCGCGTTCGTCACCTCGGAGTGCTCCGACGAGATGCGCACGAAGGCAGAAGAGGGCGGCGCACTTTTCCTTATCAGCAAGCCGTTCACCGCGGAGACCTTCCGCGAGCGGCTCGGCGACATCCTGGGGTGAGGTCATGACGGAGACGCTGCCGGTTCCGAAACAAGTCCGCGACGTCCTGTCCGACCTGCTCGGCCGTGACGTCACGGTCAACATCACCGATCCGCCCTCGGCGGACGCCCCGGCCGTGGCGGTCTATGTCCGAGGCACCGGGATGACGCTGCACGGGGTCATCGGCTTCGACCTGCCGCTGGCGGCCAACGCCGCCGCCTCGGTCGGTCTGGTGCCGCCGGGCGGTGCGGCCGCCTGCGTGGAGGACGGCGAGCTGAGCCCACTGCTCAAGGACAACCTCGGCGAGGTGTGCAACATCCTTTCCGGACTGTTCCACCAGGAGGGTGGACCGCACGTGCGGTTCCACAAGCTGCACACCCCGGTGGCCGACGTGCCCGGCGACGTCCGGTCGCACCTGGCCGCGCTGGGCAGCAGGCTGGACCTGACGGTCGAGATCGCGGGGTACGGCAAGGGCACGATGTCGATCGTGGCCGCGTTGTAGTGGCCCGACCCAGGGGGTCGGGCCACTGCCCAACTGAGCGTGGGCCTCATCCCCGGATCAGGGGATGAGGGCTCCACGATCGGGTCTTTTTCGGTTCCGGGCAGTAGTGCGGGGTCAAGTCCTCAGCAATCCTGATTGCCTGCCGACAAGGAGGGAGCGAGACGCCAGGAAGGCAGCGCGAGGCCAGGGATCGGCCGGCCACCGGACTATCCGGGATGGACGATGAGTTCGAGGCGACTGAGCCAGTTCGCGGTACCCGCGGGCGTCATCATGATCATCGTACTGATGGTCGTGCCGATGCCGACCTTCATGCTGGACATGTTCATCGTGATGAACATCGGTCTGGCGCTGCTGATCGTGCTGATCAGCATGCAGGTGCGCAAGCCGCTGGAGTTCTCCGTCTTCCCCTCGGTGCTGCTGCTCGCCACGCTCTTCCGGCTCGCGCTGAACATCAGCGCGACCCGACTCGTGCTCCTCGACGGCGACGCCGGGGCGGTCATCGGCGCCTTCGGCCATGCGGTCGTCGGCGGCTCGCTGGTCGTCGGCCTCGTCGTCTTCTTCATCCTCATCGTCATCCAGTTCGCGGTCATCACCAACGGCGCGGGCCGGGTCGCCGAGGTCGGCGCCCGCTTCACCCTGGACGCCATGCCCGGCAAGCAGATGGCGATCGACGCCGACCTGAACGCGGGCCTGATCGACGAGCCGGAGGCGCGCAAGCGGCGCGCCGAGGTCACCGCGGAGGCCGACTTCTACGGCGCCATGGACGGTGCGTCCAAGTTCGTCAAGGGCGACGCGATCGCCGCGGTGGTCATCACCCTGATCAACCTCATCGGCGGCTTCTCGGTCGGCCTCATCCAGAAGGGCATGTCCGCGAGCGAGGCGATGAACTCGTACTCGCTGCTGACCGTCGGCGACGGCCTGGTCTCCCAGATCCCCGCCCTGCTGCTGTCCGTCGCCACCGGCCTCATCGTCACCCGCGCGGCGGGCGAGCAGGACATGGGCAGCATGGTGACCAGCCAGTTCACCGCCAACCGCAAGGCGATGAAGATCGGCGGCGCCGCCCTGCTCGCGCTGTCGCTGATGCCCGCCATGCCGATGATCCCGTTCCTGCTCGTCGGCGGCGGCCTGCTGATCGTGTCCAGCCGCAAGCCCAAGGCCGAGGTGCCCGAGGAGATCGCCGCCGAGTCCGAGCAGGCGCCCGCGCCGGACGCCACCGAGACCCTGATCGCCGAGATGCGCGTCGACCCGCTGGAGCTGGCCCTGGCCACCGACCTGGTGGATCTGGTGGACGCCGCGGGCGGCGACCTGCTGGACCGGGTCCGGGCACTGCGCCGCAAGATCGCGCTGGAGCTGGGCGTGGTGATGCCGCCCGTGCGCACCCGCGACGACCTGGACCTGCCGCTGTCCTCCTACGTCATCCGGATCAACGGCGCGGACGTCGCCCGCGGCTTCGCCCCGCCCGGCACCGTGCTGGCCATCGGCGACGGCCTGGACTCACTGCCCGGCCGCGCGGGCACCGAGCCGGTGTTCGGCCTGGAGGGCAAGTGGGTGCCCGCCGAGCTGCGCCACCAGGCCGAGGCGCTCGGCGCCACCGTGGTCGACCGCGCGTCGGTGCTGGTCACCCACCTCGCCGAGGTCGCCCGCACGCACGCGGGCCGACTGCTGGGCCGGGAGAACGTGCGCCAGCTGACCGACGTGGTCCGCCGCACCCACCCGGTGGTGGTCGAGGAGCTGACCCCGGCCCTGATGAGCCTCGGCGAGATCCAGCGCGTGCTGCACCGGCTGCTCGATGAGGGCGTGCCGATCCGCGACCTGGTCGGCATCTACGAGGCGCTGTCCCCGGCCGCCAAGGCGGGCGCCGACATCGACCGGCTGGTCGAGGCGGCCCGCGCCGCGCTCGGCCCGGCCATCGCCGCCCGGCTGGCCATCGACGGCGTGCTGTCGGTGATCACCATGGACCCGCGGGTCGAGCAGGCGCTGCTGGAGAGCGTGCGGGTCACCGACGCGGGCGACCGGCTGGCCATCGACCCGCACGTGCTGGAGGCCCTGGTCGGCGAGGTCGCAGGCCTGGCCGGTCGCGCCGAGGCGCAGGGCTACGCCGCGGTGCTCGCCTGTGCGCCCCGCCTGCGCACCCCCCTCTACCGCCTGGTGCACGCCGCCGTGCCGCGGCTGGCCGTGCTGTCGTATTCCGAGCTGTCCGGTGGCACCCACCGGATCGAGACCGTCGGAGTGGTGAACAGTGGCTACTCGATTGCTGCTTGAGGGACCTGATCTGGAAGCGCTCCTGGACCGTGTTCGCACCGAACACGGCTCGGACGCCCGCATCGTCTCCGCCGACCGCCTGCGCAAGGGCGGCGTGGCGGGGTTCTTCTCCAAGCAGTGGTTCGAGATCGGGATAGAGGTCCCGGAGCCGGGGGACCCGGCGGTGCCCTCCGCCCAGGTCCTCTCGGTGTCCGACCTGTTGCAGCTGGCCGACAAGAAGGACGGCGCGGACGTGACCGACCGCGTCCCGGAGCCGCGCGGCGGGGACGAGCCCATCGAGGAACCCAGGTCCCGTGACCCGTTCGCGTCGTTCTTCGCCGCTGCCGGGGGAGACGCGGCCAACGGCGCGGAGGTCGCGGCCACTGCGGCCGGTGCGGCCGCGCGGGCGGCGGCGGGCATCGCCAAGCCCACCGAGGTCGCACCCGACGAGATCGGCCCGGTCGTCCCGCGCTTCGGCGGCTCGGAGAGCGACCCGGTCGCCGCGCTGCGCGCCCGGGCAGGCTCGGCGGGGCTGAACCCGGCGGCCGCGGCGCCGACCCTGCCGTATGAGTCCGAAGTGGACCTGCACGCCGAGTCGCCGGACCCGGACGCCATCCGCGCGGCCGCGCTGCGTGCGCGCGCGGCTGCCGCGCCCGAGGTCGCGGAACCCGAGGACCCCGATGCCGTCCGCGCCGCCGCTTTGCGCGCGCGTGCCGGTGCGGCGAGCATGCGCCCCGCCGAACCCGAGATCGATGCGCCGGATCCCGACGCCGCCCGCGCCGCTGCCTTGCGCGCGCGGGCCGGTGCCGCCAGCCTGCGCACCCGCCCCGAACCAGCCGGTCCCCACCAGGAAACCGGCACCGCTGGAGCAGGCTCGGGGGCAGGCTTCGGCAGCGGGGCCGCGCCGGTGACCGGCCGGACCATGGCGGACGCGTTCCGGCCGATCGACGAGGTCGCCGAGGAGCAGGCCGCCGGTCGCGACGTCGGCTACGCGGGTGCCTCGGCCGGACGCGACGAGTTCAGTGGGGGACCTGAGGTCGGCGGTGCCGGTCGTGGTTCCGGCCCTGGGCGTGGTTTCAATGGCGCGGGTTCCGAAGATGTGGGCTTTGCGAACGGTTCGGCGGGTCGGGGGCAGGAGTTCGCTAGCAGGCCTGGGGCAGGCGGGGCTGGGCGCGGTTTCACCAATGGTGCGGGTGCTGCCGGGGTCGGCTTCGAGACCGGTGCGGCCGGTCGGGGTGGTCAGGAGTTCGCCGGGGGGACTGGGACCGGGCGGGGCTTCGGTGCTGGTCTCGGTGCCGGGTTCGCCGGTGCCGGGCGGGGACCCGACGGTGGCGTGGGTTCCGCCGATGTCGGCTATGCGAGTGGTGCCGCCGGTCGGGGTGGCTCGGAGTTTGCCGGGGCTGGAAACGGATTCGGGGGCGGAATGGGCTACACGGAGGTCGGCTACGAGAACGGCTCGGCTGCTCGGGGCGGGCCGGAGTTCGCCGGTGGGCCGGGGGCGGCGGACCGGGGCCTCGGCGGCGGTGTGGGGTCGGCCGATGTCGGGTACGAGCGCGGTTCCGCAGGCCATGAGTCGGGTATGGCCGGGGATGCGGGTGACTATGTCGGTTCCTCCGGCGGGTACGACGCGGGCGGGTCCGGTGTGACCGGCCGTGGTGGTTCGGCCGTCGACTACGCAGCCGGGGCCGGGTTCGCCGGTGGGCCGGGAGCGGCGGGGGCGTGGGCTGGGGCCGAGCCTGCTGTGGATCAGCGGTTCGCGGGTATGGGGGCCGCGCATCCCGGTCTGCCCAGTGTCGATGAGCTGTGGGGGGACGAGCAGTGGGAGCGTTCGGCTGTCGTCCCGCCCGGTGAGGAAGTCGAGCCTGCTGAGTTCCCGTCCGTGCGGCGGCCGTCGGGGCAGGGTGGGCCGCGTATGTTCACCGCGCGTCCGGTCGACGCGCCCGAGGAGCACGAACGGGTGGACTACGACGACCTGCTCGTCGCGCCCCGGCTGCCGTCGAGCCCGGCGCGGCACGCGCTGCTGGAGGAGGACGAGTCCGTTGATGTCGACATGGGCCCCGCTTGGCCGACCGCGGACGAGCCGCGACTGGTGAACGACCCGACGCCGCGGCCGCGGCGTCGGTGGGACACGCCGATCCCGAAGGACCTGCTGGTCGCCATGCCGGGCAAGGTCATCGTGGTGGCCGGGTCGGTGCAGCAGGCGACCACGGCGGCCGAGTGGATCTGCGCCAGGATGCGCCTCGGCGCCGGGGCCGTGCAGGTGGCGGGCCCGGACCAGATCGGCCGCGGCCGCATCCTGGGCCCCGAGCACGCCGCCGACCTGGCGCGCGACCTGCGCCGCAGCCCGGTGCCCTCGGTCGTGGCCATCGACGCCGCGGTCGAGGACCCTGACGGCGGCCGCTGGGCGGGCGCGGTCGCCAAGGCGCTCGGCGCCAACCACGTGGTGGCGGTGGTGGACGCCACGCGCAAAACCGCTGACCTGCGCAGGCACCTTGCCGACCTCGGCGGTGTCGACGCACTGGCCGTCTACGGCACCACCGCCAGCACCGACCCCGACTCCGTCCGCGAACTAGGCCTCCCCATCCTGACCATCGACGGCGTCCCGCCGACCCCCGCCCGCCGCGGCTCCTGACCCGCCCGATCCACGGAGGACTGCCCGTGTTCCGTTTCTCCACCCTCGCCCTCGCCCTGCTGATGAGCATCCCGTCGCTGTACGCGGCCTTCGTGGCGAACCGGCTCGACCCCACCGACGCGCTGATCCACTTCCTGATCGCCGTGCCGGTCGCGGGGCTGCTGCTGGCCATCCCGCGCGCCGCGTTCCAGCGCTACAGCGGCAATCGCAGCCAGGCTGCGGTGGCGGAGCTCATCCAGGCGGGGGCGGTGCGCACGGATCGGCCGGATGACCGCGGCTGAGTGCTCGTTGCGGTCTATCCACAGGGTGCGTGGTTTGTCCACAGTTCACTGTTGGGGGATATTGACAGCATTCATGATCGCGTAGCTTCCCTCTAGTAGGCCCGCCCCCTGGTGGGGCGGGGTCTGTCTTTCGGCGGTGCGGCAGTGGTAAAGCGGAGTGGGTGCGGCTGGGCGGTCGGGGCCGCTTTTGTTTTCTGGATTTCGGGGTGGGAGCCGGAGTGTTTCCGGTGGGTGTGCCGAGTGAGAACTGTGGTTGCGATGGGCAACTTGCGTGTTCGGTATGTGGGATAGTTCGACCGGTTGGGAGATGCGTCACGGTGATTCCGATACCGGACGTGATACTGGGAAATGGTAATTCACCGGGGTGGCCGTGCTGTTATGGGCCGGGTGGGTGAAGCCGGTCGTCGTGGCTTGCCTGGGGTCGAGTGGCAGTGCTTGTCTCTGGGCGCACCTCGACACCCGTGATTCGGTGAGTCTCGGGCGACCAATAGGGAAACAGGAGATCGCGCTGTGCGGATCGTCGGCTTGCTCGGTGGTTTGAGCTGGGAATCCTCGCTTGAGTACTACCGGGTTTTCAACGAGGCCGGGCGGCGAAGACTCGGGGGATGTCATTCCGGTCGCTGTCTCTTACAGTCGCTCGACTTCGGGGAGATCGAGAAGCTGGTGCGGGCCGGGCGGCGGGCCGAGATCGGGGAGATCATGCTGGCCGGGGCGCGCGGGTTGGAGCGGGCCGGGGCCGAGCTTCTGGTCATTTGCAGTAATACCAGCCACTTCTGGGTTCGGCAGATGGCCGAGGGGGTGGGTATCCCGCTGCTCGACATCGTGGACGTCACCGCGCGGGCGGCGCGGGAGCTGGGGATCGCGCGGGTCGGGTTGATCGGGACCCGGTACACGATGGAAGAGGATTTCTACACCGGCCGATTGGTCGAACAGGGCTTCGAGGTGCTCACGCCCGATTACGACGACCGGGTGCTGATCGACCGGGTCATCTTCGACGAGCTCGTCCGCGGTCGGTTCCTGGAGGGCTCCCGCGCCGCCTATGTCGAGATCATCGAGCGGTTGGCGCGGCGGGGCGCGCAGGGTGTCGTGCTGGGGTGTACCGAGATCGAGCTGCTGGTGCGCGCGGACCTGGTCGCCGACCGGGTGTCCATTCCCCTGCTGCCGACCACGAAGCTGCACGCCGAGGCGGCCTTCGACTGGTCGGTGGGGGAGTATCCGCTGGTCCCCGGTCCGCTGGTCGCCCGGTAGCCGGGGGTGGACGGAGGCTCGCTCAGCGGGCTGCCGCGTCCGGTGTGGACGCTGTACCTCGCGTCGCTGGTGAACCGGTTCGGGAACTCCGCCGTCGTGTTCCTCGCCCTGCGCATGCACGCCGTCGGCCTGGGCGCCGGGGTGGTGCTCACCGCGTACGGGGTCGGCGGGGTCGGGGCGAGCCTGCTCGGTGGCTACCTCGCCGACCGGTGGCCACGCCAATGGGTGATCGCCGGATCGGCGATACCGGCCGCGATCGGGTTCCTCGCCCTGGGCGGCGTGCGCGACTACTCGACCGCTGTCGCGCTCGCCCTGCTCACCGGGCTCACGGCGGAGATGTACCGGCCTGCCGCGAACGCGTTGGTGGCCGATCTGGTCGAACCCGAGCGCCGGGTCGGCGCTTACGTCGGGTATCGGCTTTTCACGAACGTGGGATTCGCGGTCGGCCCCATGGTGGCGGGCTTGCTCGGCGGTGGTGACTCTCCGACGGTCTTCGTCATCGCCGCGTTCTGCTGCCTCGGTTACGCCGCCCTGGTCCTCTTCGGCGTCCCCTCGGACAAACCTGCGGCGGCCGCCGGACAGCACCACGGCAACGCCTTCCCGCTCATCGTCCGCGACCGGCGGTTCCTGCTCTTCCTCGTCGGCTCGTTCCTCGCCATGTTCCTGCTGATCCAGTACCAGTCCACCTTCGCCCTGTTCACCCGCGACATCGGCCGCACATCCCAGGAGTTCGGGCTGCTCGTCGGGGCCAACGGGCTCCTCGTCGTGCTGCTCAGCGTCCCGCTCGCCGCCGCCACCGCGCCCTGGCGGTCCGGTACCGCGCTCGCCGTCGGGTTCGCGCTGACCGGGCTCGGGTTCGGCCTGGACACCGTGGCCACCGGGTTCGGCCCGCTGCTGCTCGCGGTCGCCGTGTCCACCGCGGGCGAGGTGGTGTTCATGCCCCGCAGCACCTCCTACGTCGTCGAGGTGGCGCCCGCCGCGATGCGTGCCCGCTACCTGTCCGCGTTGGAGGGCGCCTGGTCGGTGGCCATGGTCGCGTCGCCCGGTCTGGGGATCGCCCTCTACTCCGTGCTGGGCACCGGGTTCTGGCCGGTGTGCGCGGCGGTGGGCGTGCTCGCCGCCCTGACCGTCCTATCAGGACGGACCGGGCCGCGGCTCCCGGCGCAGGAGGGAGCCAGCCTGGCCGATCGCTGACCGCGCAACGCCGAACGTCCCGCACCCCGTTCGACCACAGGAGCGCCACCGAACATGATCGACACACCGATGCTCGCCCCGTCCCCCGACACCCTGTCCGCCGAAACCGGTCCCGCCAAAACCGTGCCCGCCAAGGAAATGCCCGCGCACAACCCGGTCACCGAGACCTTCAACTCCGCGCTCGCCACCGCCGCGCTCAGTGCCGCGTGGGAGGTCGGCCTGCTCGACCGGCTGCACGTCGACGGCCCGGTCAGCGTGGAGAAGTTCGCCGTCGACCACGACCTGCACGCGCCCACCCTGCTGGCGGTCGTGCGCGCTCTGGCCGCGCGCCGGATCGTCGTGCTGGACGGCCGCGGCCACGCCGAGCCCGGACCCGGGTTCGCCGACGCCTTCCGCACCAAGGGTTTCTTCCACTGGCTGGTGCGCGGTTGCGGTGAGCTGCTCACCGCGAACCTGCCCGCGCTCGCGCACAACGACCGCCGCGACGACGCCGCATTGCGCCGCGACTCGCGCGCGATCAGCGTGGCCTGCCGGGACATCGCCCGGAACTTCTTCGACCCGCCGTTCCACGACCTGCTCGCGGGCTTGGACTTCGACACCGCAGCCGACCTCGGCTGCGGCAGCGGCGACCGGGTGCTCGGCATGCTCGCCGGTCGCCCGCACGCGCGCGGGATCGGCATCGACATCGCCAAGGGGGCGCTGTCGGTGGCCCGTGAGGCGGTCGACGCCGAGGGTCTTGGCGACCGCGTCACCCTGCACCTGGACGACGCGCTCGCGCTGTCCGCCCGGCCCGAGTACGCCGCGGTGGACCTGGTGACCTGCTTCATGATGGGCCACGACTTCTGGCCGATGGACCAGTGCGTGCGCACCCTGCGCGGCCTGCGCGAGGTGTTCCCGAACGCGCGGTCGCTGGTGCTCGGCGACACCTGCCGCTCGACCGGCCTGGACGCCGACTTCCCGATGTTCACCCTGGGCTTCGAGCTGGTGCACGCCGCGATGGGCCAGTTCGTGCCCACCCTCGACGAGTGGCACGCCGCGTTCGACCAGGCGGGCTGGCTGATCGCCGACCGCCGGATGATCGACCTGCCCCCGTACAGTTTCGTCTACCACCTGCGGCCCGCGTGAGGAGCCCGATGTCGACCGAAGGCACGACCACCCCGAGGCCGCTGTCCGTGCAGCGCGACCTGCCGGTGTTCAAGCAGATCGAGGGCCACCACGCGCCAACGCCGTTCTTCCTCACCACCGACATGCTCGGCGGCCTGCCGGTGGAGCTGGCGGGCGCGGAGATCAGCAACCTGGTGGACAAGCCGGTCGCGGCCCCGCACACGCACGAGGTGCCGGAGATCTACCTGCTGCTCTCGCCCGAGCCCGGCGGTGCCGAGATCGAGGTCCGGCTGGACGGCGAGACGCACACCCTGGAAGCCCCGGGCGCGCTGCTCATCCCGGCCGGTTCGGTGCACTGCTTCGTGACCCGCCGCGCCATCCCCGGCAGCTACTGCCTCGGTCTGCTGCTCACCGGCCCCGGGCCGGGCGAGGGCGTCCGCGTGCCCAGGCCGGAGCCGAGCGCCTGACCGATCGGCACCGCGGTCCGGGTCCGTGGCGGGCGCGATGCCACGGACCCGGACCGCGATGGTCTCAGGCGGCCATCGCCGCCGCGCCGCGCGGCATGTTGTGCGTGCCCGCCGCGCTGCCCTTGGCGCGCAGCCGGTGCAGGAACGCCAGCACGTGCGCGACCGGTGCGAACAGGTCCACCGGGATCTCCTGCCCGACCTCGCAGGCGCTGTAGAGGGCACGCGCCAGCGGCACGTCCCGCACGATCGGCACCCGGTGCTCGGTGGCCTTCTCCCGGATCTTGGCCGCGATCTCGCCTGCGCCCTTGGCCACCACCCGGGGCGCGCCCTTGGCCGGGTCGTAGCGCAGCGCCACGGCCACGTGCGTCGGGTTGGCCATCACCACGTCGGCGGTGGCGATGTCGGCCATCATCCGGTTCCGGCCCATGGCCAGCTGCCTGGCCCGGATCTGGCCCTTGACCTGGGGGTCGCCCTCGGTGTTCTTGTGCTCGTCCTTGACCTGCTGCTTGGTCATCCGCAGCTCCTTGCCGACCCGGCGCTTGGCCACGATGAAGTCGGCTCCCGCCATCGCCAGACCGGCCGCGGCGGCCAGCCGGATCAGGCTCAGCACGGTGCTCTGCGTGGTGTCGACCAGCGACTCCAGCGGCATCGACCCGGAGCCCATGATGGTGGGCACCAGGTTCTTCACCGCCAAGTACAGCACCAGGCCCAGGATCGTGGTCTTGAGCAGGGTCTTGACCAGCTCCCAGATCGACTGCGGCCCGAACATCCGCTTCAGGCCCTTGAGCGGGTTGAGCCGGGTGAACTTCGGCTTCAGCAGCTTCATCGCCGGGCGCAGGCCGCCCTGCGCGCCCGCCGCGGCCAGCACGGCCAGCAGGGTCGCGCCGAGCAGCGGCGCCACCGCCATCGCCCCGGCCTTCACCGCGTCGCCCAGCAGGGTGAACGCGTCGGCCGGGTCGGGCTTCTCGATGAACCGGGCGATCCGGCGCAACAGCCCGGTGCTGCTGTCGAACAGGTCCCCGAGCACCCCCGGGATCAGCCAGGTGGCCACCAGCACGGCGGCCCAGGCACCCAGCTCCGGGGTGCGCGCGGTCTGTCCCTCGGACCGCGCCTCCTTCAGCCGCTTGGCTGTGGGCTTCTCTGTCGCGTCCTTGTTACCCGCCAACGCGAGTGCTCCCGTCCAACCGCTTCGCTCCGATCATCGACCGATCGCTTTCAGTACGGCGTTCGTGGCGTCCTCGGCGATGCTGTGCACGGCCTGCGGCAGCAGGGTCACCGCCATGCCGACCATCACCAGCGTCAAAGCGATTTTGGCCGGGTAGGCCATGGAAAACGGGTTCAGCGCGGGTGCGATCCGGTTGAGCAGGCCGAGGCCGATGTCGGCGCAGAACAGCACCACGATCATCGGCCCGGCGATCAGCACCGCGGCCAGGAACAGCCTGCCAAGGCCCGAGGTCAGCAGCGTGCCCAGCGCCCCCAGGTTCAGCACGCCGTTGATGGGGATCGCCTCGTAGGACAGCGTGAAGCCGCGGATGATCAGCTGGTGGGCGTCGGTGGCGAACAGCAGCGCGGTGGCCGCCAGGCCGTAGAAGCGGCCGATCACCGAGTTGTTGCCCGCGAAGGACATCGGGTCGAACGCGAACGCCATGGAGAACCCGCCGAACACGTCGATCAGGTCGCCTGCCGCCTGCACCCCGGCGAAGATGATCGCGGTCAGCAGGCCGAGCCCGGCGCCGACGATGACCTGTTCCAGCACGGCGAAGGCCAGCACCCAGGTGTCCGTGGAGGGGGCCTTCGCGGCCAGGTTGGGCACGATCGGCAGCACCATGGTGACCGCCAGCAGGCCCTTGATGGTCATCGGGATGGCCCGGCCGTTGAACGGGGGGCAGATCATCAGCCACGCCGCCGCCCTGGTGACCCCCAGGAGCAGGGCCACCAGCGTGCCTGGCGCGAGCTGGGCGTCCACCCGGCATCAGCCTCCCAGCAGGGACGGGATCTTCTCGTAGAGCGTGCCGGTGAAGCTGACGATCTCGTGCACCATCCAGCTGCCGCAGGCCAGCAGCGCGACCGCGACGCCGATCGCCTTGGGCACGAACGACAGCGTCACCTCCTGGATCTGGGTGACCGACTGGAACAGCGAGATGCCGAAGCCGACGACCAGTGCGGTGAGCAGGATCGGGGCGGCCAGCTTGCCGGTGATCAGCATGGCCTGCACGCCCAGGTCGATGATGGTGGTGTCGTTCACGCGGGTCCCTTACTTGTAGGTGCCGACCAGGGCGGTGATGATCAGGCCCCAGCCGTTGGCGAGCACGAAGAGCAGGAGTTTGAACGGCAGCGCGACGGTCACCGGGGGAAGCATCATCATGCCCAGCGACATCAGCGACGCCGAGACGACCATGTCGATGACCAGGAACGGGATGAACAGCACGAACCCGATGAGCATCGCGGCTCTGAGCTCGGAGAGCATGAAGGCCGGGATCAGGGTGCCGGTGGGCACGTCCTGCGGGTTGGCCGGTTTCTGGTCGCCCGCCACTTTCGTGAACAGGGCGATCTCCTCGGGGCGGGTCTGCTTGAGCATGAACTCCCGCAGCGGCTTCATGCCGTCGTTAAACGCCTGCGACTGGGACTTCTGACCGTTGATGTAGGGCTGTACACCTTGGGTGTTCACCTCGCTGACCACCGGGCCCATGACGAACAGGCTCAGGAACAACGCCAGGCCTGCCATCACCTGGTTCGGCGGCACGTTGGTCAATCCAAGGGCATTGCGTGTGATGCTGAGCACAACGAAGATCTTGGTGAAGCTGGTGGTCATCAGCAGCAGCGACGGCGCCACCGACAGCACCGTGAGCAGCAGCAGGATGGTGATGGACTCGCTCGGCTTGCCCGGGATGCCCACGGTGACGCTGGTGCCGCCGCTGGGCTCGGTGGGCCCGGTCGGCCCGGTCGGCTGCGCGGCGGACACCGGCTGTGTGACGGACAACGGTTGCGTGAAGGACAACGGCTGGGTGGCGGAGGCGACGCGCGTGGTCGCGGCGGTCACCTCGGGGTGCGCGCCTGCCGACCCGACCGCGCCGAGCAGCCCGATCAGGGTGATGAGCAGGGCGATGACACTGACCTTCCGCGACCGTGTCATTCCCTTGGGGGACACCGGTTCGGGTTTGGGCGCGGACAGCTCGACCGGGCGCGGCGCGGCCAGCATCGACGCCACCGACCGCTGCGTCGGCAGGAACACCGGCGACAGCGGCGCGCCGGGGAAGCCCTCCCTGGTCGGCAGCGTCCGGCTCATCGGCGGACCGACCGCTCGCGCAGCGCGTCCAGCGCCTTCTTCCAGGTGCTCGGCGACAGCGCCGACCCGGCCAGCGGGCCCGGCGGGTCGTCGTCCGGGCCGCCGGGGCCGCCGGGGTCCGTGGTGCGCTCGTGCTGCCCCTTGGCCCGCTCCGACTTGACCACCAGCGACGTGCGGGCGGGCTCCTCGGCCGTGTCGAACACGTCCGCGTCGGCCTTGTGCAGCAGCGTCACGCCCTGGTCGGTCACCCCGAGCACCAGCGCGGTCTCGTCCACCTTCACCACGGCCACCGCCGCGCCGCGGGAGAGCTGGGTGCGCGCCAGCACGTCCAGCGCGCCGCTGCGGCGGCGCAGCGGCCTGCGGGCCAGCCGGGCGGCCAGCCACAGCGCGGCCAGCACCAGCACGAGCGCGATGGTCACCCGCAGGATCGCGTCCATCAGATCGCGTCCGCCGCGGCGCCCGCCAGGATCTCGGTGATCCGGATCCCGAAGTTCTCGTCGATCACCACGATCTCGCCGCGGGCGATCAGCCGACCGTTGACCAGCACGTCCGCCGGGCTGCCCGCGGCCCGGTCCAGCTCGATCACCGAGCCGGGGCCGAGCGAGAGCAGCTCGCGCACGGTCATCCTGGTCCGGCCGAGCTCGACGGTGACCTCCATCTCGACCCCGTGCAGCAGGTCAAGCGCCGAGGTGGCGCCGCGCCCGGCGTTGGGCTGCGCGACGGGCCGGGCGGCCGCGGCGGACCTGCCGCCCGCCAGCACCACCGCGGCGTGCGTGGCCCCGTTCGCGGTCAGCGGCACGACCAGCACGCCCCCGTTGCCGGACAGCGCGCCGAGCGCCTCGTCGGTGCCCAGCTGCCTGCCCGGCCCGGCGACCGAGCCGAGCACCTTGGCCGCCGCCTCCAGCGCGGGCGCCACCGCCGCGCCCAGGTCCAGCTCGCCGAGCGGGCTGCCGCGCAACGCGTCCACCAGCTCCTGGTTCACCAGCACCGCCAGCGTGCCGCCGGTCTGCCCGCTCAGGTCCGCGCAGACCGCCGCGCCCGGGAAGCTCGCCGCCGCGGGGTCGGTGCCCGCGGCGCCGACGGCCAGCGTCTCGCTGACCGGCAGCACGGCGAGGGCGGCCTCGGCCGCGGACCGCAGCGCGGCCGCCGGGTCGGTGGGGGTGCTCATGCCTGGAACTCCTCCTTGTTGGCGGAAACGACCTGGCAGGCCAGCCGGGCCCCGTGCTTGGTGGCCACCGCGTGGCCGAACACCCGGCTCGCGGTGGTGATGTCCAGTGGCCGTTCGACCGGGTGCCCGAGCGAGAGCAGGTCGCCGGGGCGCAGGTCGAACAGCTCGTTCGAGCGCAGCCGGGCGGGCGCGAAGCGCACCGCGATCTCGATCGGGACCTCGCGCAGACCCTCGGTGAGCAGGTCGCGCGCGGCCTGCTGGGCGGCGCGCTCGCCCGCGGTGGTCTCGGCGTGCTGGCTGTGCGCCTGCAGCGAGGGCAGCACGGACTGCAGCGGCACGGTGAGGGTGAAGGAGCTGGCGGACTCGCCGACGGTCAGCTCGAACCCGGTGGTGACCAGCACGTCGGCCGGGCCGCCGACCTGCACCAGCTGCGGGTTGTACTCCAGGGTGCCCAGGATGGGGTCGACCCGGACGAACTCGGCCAGCCCGACCTTCAGCTCGGCCAGCATGTCGCCGAGGAGGTCGCGGATCAGCGGGATCTCCAGGTCGGTCAGCTGGCGCGGGGTCTGCGCCCCGCCCGGCCCGCCGAGGATGTGGTCGATGCAGGTCAGCGCGGTGGCCTGGGGCAGCTCCAGCATGGCGATGCCGGGCAGCGGGTCCAGCCGCAGCGGGGCCACCACGACCGGTTCGGTCTCGCGGGCCAGGTACTCGTCGGTGGACACCTGGTCCACCGTGGCCACCGCGACCCGGCAGACCACGCGCATGTTCGAGGTCAGCAGGATGGCGACCCGGTGCGCGAACGTCTCATAGGCCAGCTGCAGCGTGCGCAGGTGCTCGCGCGGCAGCTTGGCCGGGCGCAGGAAGTCGTAGCTGGACAACGGACGGCCGTCGGTGACCAGCCCACCCGTCTTCGCGCCGCCGGAACGGCGACCCGGCGATGACTGCGGAGTCTGCACGCCGCTGTCATCGGCCGGACCGCCGGGTTCTTGAGCTTGATACGGCCAGGGTCGGCCGATCGGGTTACTGCATGACGAACTCGGTGAAGTAGATGTCCATCACTTCCTCGTCGTACGCCTTGACCACCTTCTCCTTGAGTTCACTCTTCTGGGTCTCGCGGTTGTCGTTGCTGGACAAGGTCGCCACGGTCTGGTTGCTGAACTGGGTCACCGCCAGGTCCAGCGCCTTGCTCCCGTCCGGGGTCTCGGCCGCGTCGATGGTCGCCTGCAGCGCCAGCTTGAGCTTCAGGTAGTGCCCGTCGGTCAGGTTCACGGTGATCGCGTCGAGGGCCACCACCTTGCCCGGCTCCGGCGGGGCCGGGGTCGAGTCCCTGAAGAGGAAGAAGTACGCGCCGCCGCCGCCGGCGAGCAGTACCACAAGCCCCACGATCAGCAGGAGCTTCTTCTTCGACTTCTTGCCCGGCTCGGCGCCGTCCTTCTTGTCCTTCTCGGTCTTCTCGGTCTTGCTCATGGTTCCTCCCTCCGGATCACTTCTCGGCCGCCGCGACGGGCAGCAGTGCCCGCACGTCGGCAGGCTGGTCGGACAGCACGACCACCTCGACCCGGCGGTTGCGGGTCACCGAGAGGGGGTCGCTTGGCGGGTACAGCGGTTTGGTGTCGGCGTACCCGGCCGCGGTCATCCGACCGGCGGGCACGCCCTTGTCCAGCAGGTAGCGGACCACGGCCGAGGCACGGGCCGTGGACAGCTCCCAGGAGCTGGGGTAGTTCTTGGTGGGCACCGGCAGCTGGTTGGTGTGCCCGCCCACCTCCAGGTGGTTGGGCAGCTGCAGCAGCGAGGGCTCGATCGCGTCGAGCACCTCCTTGCCCTGCGGCAGCAGCGCCGCGCTGTCGCCGCCGAACACGACCGAGCTGGTGATGATGGTGACCACCAGGCCGCGCTCGTCGATGGTGAACTGCACGCTGTCGGTCAGGCCCGCCTTCTCCAGCAGCTCCAGCATCTGCTTCTGGATCTCGCGCAGCTTGGCGACCTCGGCCTCGGCCTTCTTCAGGTTCTCCGAGGACTTGGCCCGCTCGGCGTCGGCGACCGCCTTCTGCGCCTCGGTCTGCGTCAGCGTCGAGATGGTCGGGCCCTCGCCGCCTGCCGCGGACCGCAGGTCGATCTTGTCCGGGCTCGCGCCCGAGGTGTCCGGGCTGCCCGAGGCACCGCCGCTGACCAGCGTGGTGCTCCCGCCGAACGCCCCGGCGAGACTCTCCTTGAGCTGGTCGAACTTCTTCGCGTCCACCGTGGACATCGCGAACATGACGATGAACAGCACCATCAGCAGCGTGATCATGTCCGAGTAGGTGAGCAGCCACCGTTCGTGGTTCTCGTGCTCCTCGTCATGACCTCCGCCGCGGTGCTTTCGCCTACCGCCGCCGCTCATCAGGCTGCCTTGCCCTCGGCGGCAGGCGGGACCAGGCTGCGCAGCTTGCGCGCGACCAGGCGCGGGTTGGACCCGGCCTGGATGGCCAGCACGCCCTCCAGGGCGAGCTGCATCTGCTCGCACTCCAGCTCGCTGATCCGCTTGAGCCGGTTGGCCATCGGCAGCCAGATCACGTTCGCGGTCAGCACACCGAACAGGGTGGCGACGAACGCGCCCGCGATCAGGTGACCGAGCGAGCTGGGGTCGGACAGGTTCTCCAGCACGTGCACCAGACCGAGCACGGTGCCGATGATGCCGATGGTCGGCGCGAAACCGCCCATGTCGGTGAAGATCTTGGCGCCCGCCTTGTCCACCTTGCGCTTGGTGTCGATCTCGCCTTCGAGGATCTCCCGGACCTCGTCCGAGTCGGTGCCGTCGATGGCCAGCTCCAGGCCCTTGCGCAGGAACGGGTCGTCGACCTTCTTGGCCTCGTCCTCCAGCGCCAGCAGGCCCTCGCGGCGGGCCCGGTCGGCCAGCCGCACGACCACGTCGATGATCTGCGCGCCGTCGATGGGCTTGGTCAGCGCCGCGCGCTTGATCAGCCCGACGATGCCGATGGTGTCCTTGAGCATGCCGCCTGCCATGGCGGCGCCCAGGGTGCCGAAGATGACCAGGATGATCGGCGGGAGCAGGAAGATGGAGGCCGGGTCGCCGCCCTCCATGATCATGGAGACGAAGATGGCGACCAGGGCGAGGCCCATGCCTGCCAGGCTTGCCGGATCCATCATCGCCCCCTCTCGGGTAGGTGCAACAGCGTTGCGTCGGTGTCGTTCTCGGTCTTGTGCGGGTGGGCCGCGGGCAGCGACCGGGGCCCGATCTCCGGGGCCTCGTGCGCCTGGGCCTGGCCGAGGATCACCGCGCGGTGCTGGGAGACCAGCGCGGCCAGCTCGTCCAGCGACTGCGCGACAACGTACTTCGCGCCGTTGACCAGGGTGATGACGGTGTCCGGGGTGGACTCCGCGCGCTCCAGCAGGTCGGGGTTGAGGGCGAAGGGCTGGCCGTTGAGCCGGTTCAGAAGTATCACAGCGTCCGTCCTTGGGGGTGCCGAGCGAGCCCGTCCGTGGGCCCGCCGTGGCCACAACATCGGCAGGCGGCTCATCCTGTTGAGGTGAACCGCCCGCCGCCGTCGTCACCGCTTGAGGTTCATCAGGTCCTGCAGCAGCTCGTCCGAGGTGCTGATGATCTTGGAGTTGGCCTGGAAGCCGCGCTGGGCGATGATCAGGTTGGTCAGCTCCTGCGCGAGGTCCACGTTGGACATCTCCAGCGCGCCGGAGACCAGCACGCCCATGCCGTTCGAGCCGGGCGCGTTGACCTGCGCGGCGCCGGAGTTGGCGGTGGCCCGGTAGAGCGAGCCGCCGACCTTCTCCAGGCCGGTGACGTTGGAGAACTTGGCGATCGCGATACGGCCGATGTTCTGCTGCGAGCCGTCGGAGGCCAGGATGCCCACCAGGGTGCCGTCCGGGGACAGCGAGTAGCTGGCGTACTTGGTGGAGTCGATGGTCAGCGCGCCGGTCGGCTGGGTCTGGTCGATCACGCCGTTGGTGCCCATCCAGCCCTGCACCAGACCGCCGTCGGCGGAGGTGAGGCGGCCAGCGGAGTCGGAGGCCATGGAGCCCGCGCGGGTGTAGGCCTGCTGGCCCGCGTTGTCGATGATGAAGAAGCCCTCGCCCTGGATCAGCATGTCGCCGGTCCGGTTGGTCAGCTGGCTGTTGCCCTGGGTGAAGTTGACGCTCGTGCCCGCGGTCTTCACGCCGAGGCCGACCTGCGCGGGGTTCTGTGCTGCGGTGTTCGCGCCCGCCGCGGCGGCGGTGCGGATGCTCTGGCTGAGCGCGTCCTCGAACACGACCGCCGAGCTCTTGAAACCACTGGTGTTGACGTTGGCGATGTTGTTGCCGGTGACGTCCATCATGGTCTGGTGGCTGCGGAGACCGGAGATGCCCGCGAACAGGGAACGCAACATAGGTGATCTGCCTTCTTCTCTGGGGGTGTTGGGCAAGCTTGTTTTGCTGGGTGGGGTCTGGTCGGCCCGGCGGGTGTCCGCGACGCTCTTGGCACCTTGGCGACTGTGCGCTCGTCAGGTCGGGGACGATGCCGGGTGGGGAAGTGGGGGCGGGTGGCGGGTAAGGACTACACAGGCTTCTGGCCGGTCACAAGGGAAAGCGGGACGTCCGTGTTTCCGATGCGGACGGTCGGGCTGGGGCCGAAGGTGGCGCCGGTGACCGTGCCGGAGAGCACCTCGGTGCCGGTGGCGGTGGCCTTGTAGGTGACCGTCTTGCCGACCAGGCCGCTCGCCTGCGCGCTCAGCGTGGAGGTCAGCATGCTGGTCTGCGAGTCGGACAGGTCGGTGAGCTTCTGCACCTGGGTCAGCGTCGCGGTCTGCGACATGAACGTCGTGGGGTCCGCGGGGTTGTTCGGGTCCTGGTACTTGAGCTGGGCCACCAACAGCTTGAGGAACGCCTGGGGGTCCAGGGCGGAGAGCGGGTTCGCGGCCGAGGACTTCGTGTTCGCCGCGGTGTTCGTGGCGGTGGTGTTCTGGGTCGCGTAGTTCGACGTGCTGCCCGAGATGGGGGTGGTCATGGGTCTCCTTGGTGCGGGCTCAGGCGTGTAGGTCCAGGACGCCCGCGGCGGGCGAGCGGGTCGGGATGGCGACCGGGATGTCCGGCATGGCGGGCGCGTCCGCGCGGACCGCGTCGGCGGTCCACCGGTCCCACTGGGCGCGCTGCGACTGCTGGGACTGCTGGTCGGCGTGGGCGCTCGCACCGTCGCTGAGCACGCACGAGGAGTACCCGGCGCTCTCCAGCTCGGCGCGCAGCTCCGGCAGTGCCGCGCGGATGGCCTCGCGGCCCGCCGCGGTGGCGCTGCCCAGGTCCAGGCGGATGTCGCCGCCGGAGATCCGCGCGGTGACCACGACCGGGCCGAGGTCGACCGGGTGCAGGTGCACGGTGATCGTGTGGTCGCCGTTGTGCCCGCGCAGCGGCGTGAGCTCGGTGGCCAGCCGGTGCGCGTTCTGGGTCGGCGCGCTCTGCTGCGGCGCCGGTGCCTGGCCGGGCGCGTCGACCGCCTGCGGCCGCACCGTCAAGTCCACTGTAGACAGAGCGGGCGCGGCGGTTGTAGTCTGGTTGCCGTCGGCGACGACGGGGGACTGGGCCCCCGGGTTCGTGACGGCGTCGGTGCTCTGGGCGGTGACCGGCGCGAGCGTGGTGGTGGCCGGGCCGGACTGCTGGGAGTCCTGGTCGCGGTCGCCCTTCTCGGCGGTTCCCTTGCCGTGCGCGACACCGGTCCGGGCGGTGCCCGACACAGCGGCGGCGTCGGCGGTCGCGGTGGCGTCCTGGGTGCCCTTGGCGGACTCGGCCTTCGCGGGCCCGGTCTGCGCGGCAGTCTGGCCGAGCGCCTGCGCCACGGCGGTGCCATCGGTCTGGCCGGTCACGGCCGCGGAAGCCGCAGAAGTCGCGGTAGTCGCGGTGTCGGCCGGGAGCGCGGGCGCCGGGATCGTCGGCTGCGCGGTCACGGTCTGGGTCGGCTGGGTCGGCAGGGCGGTCGCCGAGGGCGACGTGGCGGCCCCCGCGCCGGGGGCGGCGGAGGCGGCACCGAGGCCCGAGGGCGCGGTGTTCGCGGTGTTCGCGGGCAGTGCCGCGGCGGTGGTCCCGTTGTCCACGAACTGGTTGTCGGCAGCCGCGCGCGAGACCTCCGGAATACCGGCGGAGTTCCTGCCCGTGGCGCTCGCCACATCGGTTGCAACCGGGTTGACAACGCTGTTCGGGGCGCTGGTCGCGCCGCTGACGGCCTGGGCGGCCACCGGGTTGCCGATGGTCGCGGGAGCGTCCGCGAGGGCGGCAGCGGCCTGCTGGGGCGTGATCGTCGCGGCGCCGGGGGTGTCCGGTGTGGTCACCGGGGCGCCGCCGGTGGACACAGCGGCCTGTGCGGCCTGCGAGGTGACCGGGCCCTTGGCGACACCGGTCGGCTGCCAGGCACCCGGCAGTGCCATGACCGTCGCGGTCGCGCCCGCGGCCGGAGCACCGGCCGGGGCGGCGGTGGTGGAGATGGTGGCGGTGGCTGCGGTGGCTGCGGTGCCTGTGATGGCTGTGGTGGCAGCGATGCCACCGAGGGCGCCGATGGCGCCGAGCGCGCCCGCGGTGCGCGCACCCTGCGCCGAGACGCCCGGGGCGGTGGACACGCCGGGCTGGGGCTGCGGGGGAGTGGGCAGCGGGGGGACCTGGATGGCGGCCAATGCCTGGAGCAGGGCCGCGAAGTTCGGGGTCGCGTCGGCGTCGGCGCGGTCCGCGCCCGGGTTGTCGGACGAACCGGCGTCGTCGCCGCTCGTGCCGACCGCGGTGACCGGCCGCTTGCCGCCCGGCGCGGTGGGCGCGCCCGGCGCGGTGCCCGCGCCCTTGGCGGCGGCCGCCGCGGCGGAGGTCAGGGTGAAGCCGGGGATGGTCATGCAGCCGCTCCCGCGGTGAGGTTGGCCATGATCTTGCGGACGTAGTTCTGGGTCTCCGCGTACGGCGGCACGCCGTCGTACTTGCGGACCGCGCCCGGACCGGCGTTGTAGGCGGCCAGCGCCAGCGGGACCGAGCCGAACTGGTCGAGGTTGCTCTTCAGCAGCCGGGCGGCGCCGTCGATGGCCTGGGCCGGGTCGAGCGCGTTGACGCCGAGCGAGGACGCGGTGGACGGCATCAGCTGCATCAGGCCCTGCGCGCCCGCGCCGCTGACGGCCTTGGGGTTGTAGCCGGACTCGGCCTGGGCCACCGCGGACAGCAACCCGTTGGGCAGCCCGTACTTCGCGGTCGCCTGCGCGAACATCGACGAGTACGCCGACGCGCCCGAGGCACCCGAGGTGCCGCCGCCGATGGCCGAGGCATAGCCGCTCAGGCTGGTGACGTTGTCGAACGAGGTCGACGACGCGGTGTCCGGGATGACGCGCCGGATCGCGGTCGGGGTCTCGTAGACGCTGGAGATCTTGACGTTCTGGCCCGGCTCCGGCGCGTGGATCATCTTGCCGTCGCCGATGTAGATGGCGATGTGGTGCACCGGCGAGCCGAAGGCCAGCAGGTCGCCCGGCTTCGCCTGGTCCAGCGAGGCCACCGCGGTGCCCGCCTTGGCCTGGTCGCGGCTCACCCGGGGCAGGTCGATGCCCAGGTCCGAGTAGACCTGCTTGACCAGGCCGGAGCAGTCCAGGCCGGTGGCCGGGTTGGTGCCGCCCCAGACATAGGGCACACCGAGGTACTTCTTCGCGTCGGCGACGACGTCGGCGCCGGTCGAGCCGCCGCCCATCGCGCTGGAGAGCGCGGAGGCGAAGTCCGACCCGGACTCGGCGGCCTGGGTGGTGGTGGTCTGGCGGGTGGGCAACATGGCGTCGATCTGGGCCATTCGGGCCATGATCGCGTCGATGCCGTTCATCGGTCGTCTCCCCGTCGTCGGCTGCCCACTTCATCGGCAGCCCGCTGCTCGGCGGCAAGATCTTTAACCCTGCGTTCCTCGACACCGCGCTCGACGAGCTTCTCCACGCTGCGGCGGCGGCGGGCCGCCTCGCGCAGCTTGTCCACCTCGGTCTCGCTGATCTCGCGCGCGGCGTCCTCCTGGGTCCGCGCCTCGTACAGCGCGGAGGCCAGCGCCCGGCCCGCGGCGACCGCGGCCAGGTAGCCCGCGGCGTCGCCGTTGCGCGGCACGGCCCAGCGCTCCATCGCGCCCGCCCGCTCGACGGTCAGCTCGCCCGCGTCGGCGAGCCGGGCGTTGGCGCGCGCGACCTCGCCGCGGGCGATGTCCTCCTGGGCCTTGCGGGCGCGCAGCACCGAGGCCAGCCGGGAACGGATGGTCATGCCACGCCCCCGCCCGCGTGCAGCAGCGCGGCCAGGTCCTGCCACGCCTCGGCGGCGGGCACCTGCTCGTCGATGCGCTGCCGCAGGAAGTCGTTGATCCGCGGCTTGAGCTCCAGCGCCAGGTCGGCGTCCGGGTTGGTGCCCGGCACGTAGGCGCCGATCTCCACCAGCTCGCGCACGTCCCGCTGCGCGGCCAGCAGCCTGCGCAGGGTGGTGGCGTCGCCGCGCTGCTCGGGGGTGGTGATCGCGCCGGTGACCCGGGACACCGACTCCAGCACCTCGATGCTGGGGAAGTGCCCCGCGGTGGCCAGCCTGCGGTCCAGCACGATGTGACCGTCCAGGATGGACCGGGCGGCGTCGGCGATCGGCTCGTTGTGGTCGTCGCCCTCCACCAGCACCGTGTACAGCCCGGTGATGCCGCCGACCGGGGCGGGCCCGGCGCGCTCAAGCAGGGTGGGCAGCAGCGCGAACACCGACGGCGGGAAGCCGCGGGTGGCCGGGGGCTCGCCTGCGGACAGGCCGACCTCGCGCTGCGCCATCGCGATGCGGGTCAGGCTGTCCATCATCAGCAGCACGTTCTTGCCCTGGTCGCGGTAGAACTCGGCGATCCGGGTGGCCACGAAACCGGCGCGCAGCCGCACCAGCGGCGGCTGGTCGGAGGTGGCCACCACGACCACCGAGCGGGCCAGGCCCTCCGGGCCGAGGTCGTTCTCCAGGAACTCGCGCACCTCGCGGCCGCGCTCGCCGATCAGCGCGATCACGGTGATCTCCGCCTGGGTGCCGCGGGTGATCATGGACAGCAGGCTGGACTTGCCGACGCCGGACCCGGCGAAGATGCCGATGCGCTGGCCGTGGCCGCAGGGCACCATGGTGTCCAGGGCGCGCACGCCCAGCTGCAGCGGCTCGCTGATCAGCGAGCGCTCCATCGCCGACGGCGGCGCCATGTCCACCGACACCCTGGTCAGCCCGGTCAGCGCCGGGCCGCCGTCCATCGGCCTGCCCAGGCCGTCGAGCACCCGGCCGCGCAGCTCCGCGCCGACCGCGATGCGCAGCGGGCTGTCGGTGTTGACCACCGGGCTGCCGATGCCGACCCCGCCAAGCGGGCCAAGCGGCAGGCAGATGACCTTCTCGTGGTCCAGGGCCACGACCTCGGCCAGCAGCGGCTCGTCCGCCGGGCCGATGCTGACCAGGTCGCCGATCCGGGCGGCGATGCCCGCGACGGTGACGGCCAGGCCCACGACGCCGACCACCGAGCCGGTGCGGCGGGGGCGGGCGACCGGCAGCAGCGCGGCCAGCTGTTCGTCCAGCATCGTGCTCATGCGGCAAGCTCCGCTCGGATCCGGGCGACGGCGTTGGCGAGGGTGGCGTCCACGGTGGTCACCGCGGTCTGCGCGATGGCGTCACCGCGCGCGATGGCCGGGTCGGCGACCAGGGTCACCGTGCGGCCGGGGGCCGGGTCGCCCTCGGCGACCAGCTCGGCGTGGTCGAGCGGGTTGACCCGGACCACCACCGCGGCGGTGGCGGGCAGGTCGGCGATGGCGCGGGTCAGGCCGTGCCGGGCGCTCTCGGTCACCGCGGCGGTGAGCTGCGCGCCGAGCATGGCCTCCGCGAGGTGCACGGCGGCGGCGAGCACCTCGCCCGCCAGCTCCTCGGTGCGTCGTACCGAGGTGGCCTGCACCTGCCGGGCGGCGGTGTCGACCGCGGTGAGCGCGGCGTCGGCCTGCGCGGCGCGCAGCGCCACCAGTCGGTCGAGCTCGGCCTGGGCCCGCAGCCGGGCGGCCGCGGTGGCGGTGCGCGCCTCGCGCATGCCCTGCGCCCAGCCGGTGGCGTAGCCCTCGGCGTGCGCGCCTGCCCGGGTGCCGGTCTGCTCGCTCAGCGCCACGCCGACCCGGAACGGGACGGCCGCGGAGTCGCCGCGCAGGACGGATCCCACGTGCTCAGGCGACAAACTCATCATCGTCTCCTCGACGCAGCACGATCTGACCGGACTCCTCCAGCGAGCGGATCTCGCCGATGATCTTCGCCTGGGCCTCTTCCACGACCCGCAGCCGAACCGCGCCGAGCACCTCGATCTCCTCGGCCAGGTTCTCCGCCGCGCGCTCGGACAGGTTGCGCAGCACCTTCTCGCGCACGTCGTCGCGCACGCCCTTGAGCGCGGTGGCCAGGTCGGAGCCGGACACGTTGCGCAGCACCAGCTGCAGCGACTTGTCGTCGATGCCGACCAGGTCCTCGAACATGAACATCTGCGAGCGGATCTCGTCGGCCAGCTCCGGCGAGCGCTTGGCCAGACCGTCCAGGATGGACCGCTCGGTGGCCCGGTCGGACCGGTTGATGATGTCCACCAGCGGACCGACGCCGCCGATCGTGGACACGTCGCTCGGCTGCAGCAGCGAGGACAGCTTGCGCTCCAACAGGTTCTCCAGCTTGCGCACGACCTCCGGGGAGGTGCGGCCCATGGTGGCCACCCGCAGCGCCACATCGCTCTGCCGGTCCGGCGCCAGTCCGGACAGGACGGCCGAGGCCAGGTTGGCAGGCATGTGCGCGAGCACCAGCGCGACGGTCTGCGGGTGCTCCTCCTGCAGGAACGAGAGCACCTGGCGCGGGTCGGCCCGCTGCAGGAACCGGAACGGCACGTCCACCAGGGTGGCGCCGATGCGGTCCACGATCTCGTCAGCGCGGTCGTGGCCGAGCGTCTCGATCAGCAGCTCGCGGGCGTAGTCCATGCCGCCGTGCGCGACGTGCTTGCGGGCCTTGGCCATCGCGTGGAACTCGTCGAGCACCTGGTTGGTGTAGGTGGCCTCCACCGCGCCGAGCCGGGCGACCTCCGCGGAGAGCGCCTCGACCTCGGCCTCGCGCAGCTTGGAGAGCACCTTGGCGGACCCGTCCTTGCCCATCTGCAGCAGCAGCACCGCGGCCTTGCGCAGGCCGTCCGAACCCTCGGTCAACTCGGTCATGTCGTTCACGCGCCCTTCGTCGCGAGCCAGCCGCGGAGCAGTCGAGCGACCTCGTCGGGCTGCTCGTCCACCAGCGCCTCGATCTCCTTGAGCTTGCGCTCCTGCGGGTTCGGGTCGCCGCCGGTGCCCGCGCCGATGGCGGCGAGGTCACCGCTCGCGGCTGCCTCCAGCCGGGCCTTCTCCTCGGCGTTCTCCAGTGCGGCGGCCCTGGTGCGCTCCAGCTCGATCTTGATCTCGTCCAGCCGCTGCATCTCGGCGGCCTGCAGGACCCTGGCCCGCTTGCGCCTGCCGCGGGTGGCCAGCCAGGTGATCAGCAGCAGGAGCAGCACGGCACCGGCCGCGGCGGCCTGCTTGATCATGGTGAACTGCTCGGACTTCTGGTCGGTGACCTGCTGGTCGGCCAGCGCCTGGGCGTTGGCGTTCGCGGCGGTCTGGTCGAAGGCCATCGCGCTGACCGCGAGGGTGTCGCCGCGGGTGGTGTTCAGGCCGACGGCCGAGGCCGCCAGCTCCTTGATCTGGGCGAGGTCGGCGTTGGCCGCGGTGGTCTTGTCCAGCAGCACCGCCACACCGAGCTTGCGGACCTGGCCGGGGGCGTTCTGCCGGGTCTCGATGACGCTGTTGACCGCGTTGTCCCGGACGGCCTTGTCCTGCGAGTAGGAGCCATTGCTGTCGGTGCTCGACGTGCCGCTGGTGCTCGACGTGTCGTTGGTCAGCGTGGAGCCGTTGCCGTCGGTGCCGTTGGTCTGGCCGAGGACGCCGCCGTTGCTGCTGCCCGCCGCGCCCGCGCCGGTGCCGGAGTACTTCTCGCTGGTGGTGCTCTCCGACAGCGCCGGGGCGTCGGACTTGGTGTAGGTCTGGGTCTTGGTGGTGGCGGTGTCGAAGTCCAGGTCCGCGGTCACCTTGACGACCGCGTGGTTCGCGCCGACCACCTGGGAGAGCAGGGACTGCAGCGAGCTGCTCACGCGCGCCTCGTAGGCGGCGGTCTCCTGCTGCTGGGTGCTGGTGGAGCCGCTGGCGGCCTGTCCGGCGGTGGCCAGGACGGTGCCGTCCGAGCCCGCCACGGTGACGTCGTTGGGGTCCATGCCCTCGACGCCGGAGGCGACCAGGTGCACGATCGTCTGGACCTGCTCGGCGGAGAGCTTCTTGCCCGCCCCGGTGGACACCATCACCGACGCGGTCGGCTTGCTGGTGTCGTCGGAGAAGACGTCCTTGGTGGGGATGGCCAGGTGCACCGAGGCGCCGGTGACGCCGTCGATGGACTTGATGGTCTTGGTCAGCTCGCCCTCCAGCGCCCGCTGGTAGGTGACCTGCTGCATGAACTCCGAGGTGGTCACGCCCTGCTGGTCCAGCAGCGAGTAGCCGGTGTCCTCGGAGGCGGGCAGGCCCGCGGCGGCCATCGTCAGCCGCAGCGAGTAGAGCTGGTCGGCGGGCACCTCGACGGTGGTGCCGCCGTCGGCGAGCTGGTAGGCCACGCCCTGCGCGGTCAGCTTGTCCACGATGGACGAGGCGTCCTTGGCCGCGAGGTTGGTGAACAGCGGCGAGTAGTTGGTGGTGTTGACGAAGGTCATGTAGACCCAGATCCCGATCGCGACGACCAGCACGCCGCCGACGACCACGATCTTCTGGCCCACGGTGAAAGCCTTGAAACCGTTGCCGATCCGGCGCACCAGCGCCATGATGCGGTCCTGATTCATGCCTGCAGCCTCATGATCTCGTTGAAGGCGTCGATCGCCTTGTTACGCACCTGGACGGTCAGCTGGGTGGTCAGCGAGGCCTCGGTGGCCGCCGCGAGGTAGTTGTGCACGTCGATCTCGGAGCCGGTGGCCGCCTTGATGGCGAGGTCGCTTGCCCGGTCCTGGACGGCCTGGTTGCTCTCCAGCGCCTTGCCGATCAGCTGGCCGAAGTTGGTTCCGTTGGCAGCGGAGGCGGCGGTGGTGGCGGCATCGTCGACGGTGATGGGGGCGGCGACGGCGGGCGGGGCGATGGCGGCGGTCACCGCGCTGATTGGGCTGCTCACGCGTTCTTCCCGAGCTGTAGGGCCGCCTGGTAGGCCGAGGTGGCCCGGTCGACGACGGCGAGGTTGGCCTGGTAGCCGCGCTGGGCCATGATCAGGTAGCCCATCTGGTCGGAGAGGTTGATGTCCGGGTAGCGCACGTAGCCCTGGGCGTCGGCCAGCGGGTTGGTGGGCTCGTAGACGGTGCGGCCCTGCGCGTCGCCGGACTTGACCTCGGTGACGACCGAACCGTTGTGGCCGGGCAGTTCCTTGGCCACCACGAACCGCTCCTGGAAGGCCGGGCCGCTGGTCGAGGTGGCGTCGTTGATGTTGGCCATGTTGTCGGAGACCGCGTCCAGCCACTTGCGGTGGACCGAGGCGCCGCTCGCGGCGGTGTCGATGATGTTGAACATGGTCAGCGCACACCCTTCAGCACGGTGCTCACGAGGCCGAACCGGTCGTCCATCGCGCGCAGCATCGTCTGGTAGCGGAGGTTGGTCTCGGTCGAGCCGAGCGTCTCCTCGTCGAGGTTGACGTTGTTGCCGTCCTGCCGGGCCGCCAGCGGGGAGGTGGACACCGTGGCGTGCACGCCGGTCCCGTCGCCGTCGGCGATCGCCTGGCTCAGCGCGGACTCGAACTCCACGCGCTTGGCCTTGAAGCCGGGGGTCTCGATGTTGGCGATGTTGTTCGCCTGAACCCGCTGGCGCATGGCCAGGCCGTCGAGCGAGGCGCGGATGGCCTGCGAGGCGAGATCGTCGAACACAGCCGGAGCTCCTTTTGCTTGCCGGGTGGTCGCCGATCCGTGGCGGGTGGTGGTGAGCGTTCCGTGCTCACGCGTTGCTTCGTCCTAGTCTGGCTTGAGCTGATGGAATTGTCTGTGGCCGCGCTCTCCGAAACGGGTGCGTTCCGGGTACGACTCGGGTGCTCTTCCAGCAGCTCAGCGTGGACGAACCGGGATCATGCCCGACTGCTTCGGACGATCATCGCTAGATCCACACAGGACTAATATCGGGGGTGTCGGTTGACGGTTGAAGGCGATGTCGGGTGTGTTCGGGTTGTGCCGTTCCCGGAATACGAAAACGGCGGTACGGATGGTTATCCGTACCGCCGTATGTCTCTCGGGTCTGGTGTCTGTTACAGGGCGACGTCCACATAGCTCGGTCGGGCGGGCTCGCGGGCGTCGTCGCCCATCTTGCCCAGCACCAGGGAGTGCTTGGCGGCGCTGGTCATGGCCGTGGCCATGCGCGCGGCCACGTCCAGCTGCCTGCGCAGCACCGCGTCCGCGCGCGGTCGCAGGTCCAGCGGCAGCGGGCCCAGCCCGGGGGGTGGGTGCCACGGGTCGTGCGCGGGCAGGTCGCGCAGCATGTGCTCGTCGTTGAGCAGCGCCTCGGCGGAGTCCACATCGGCCTCCAGCCGGTCGAGAGCCGCGGCCCAGGCCTCGTGCCAGCGGGCCGCGTTCTCGCTCACGTCTGCCCGTTCGTCGCGGGTAGCCCCTCCACGGCCTCGCGCCAGGCGTCGCGCAGCGGCTCGACCAGGGTCAGGCACGCGCGCGCGGCACCGGCGTCCTTGCGGACGTTGGCCCGCATCAGCTGGGTGAGCAGGTACGAGTACAGGCCCGCCAGCTCGGCGCCGCCCGCCCACTCGTCCGGCTTCAGGGAGCTCTGCAGCTCCAGGATGATGTCCTGGGCGTGCAGCAGCATCTCCGACGCGGTCTCCCGGTCGCCCGAGTCGAGCGCTTCCGCGCCGCGGGACAGGTCCAGGCAGAGCCGGTCGTAGAGCATCACGAGCAGGCGACCGGGGGTCGCGGTGGTCACGGAGTCCGCCAGGTACCGCTGGCGCAACGCGGGGGACGACATTCAGACTCCTCGTCAGGCGCTCAGGCTGGACAGCTGACCGGACAACCAGCTCGACTGGTCCTTCAGCTTGCCGAGTGCGGTTTCCAGGTTGGTGTACTGGCGCTGCAGCGCCACCTTCTTCGCCGCGAGCCGGTCGTCCCAGTCGCTGATCTGGTCGGTGAGCCTGCGCACGTAGGTGTTGCCGTTCTGGATGACCAGAGTCAGCTTGCCGGTGGTGCTGTTGGTCGTGTCGTCGGAAATGGTCGAGAAGCGGCCGCCGAGCGTGGTCGACAGCGCGGCCTTGGTGCCGGTCGGATCGGCGGCCAGGGAGTTCTGGAACGCGGTCGCGTCGAACTTCACCTGGCCGTTGCGGTCCAGCGACACACCGTTGGCGGCGAAGCTGGTGCCCCCGTCGGTGCCCTTGGAGACCGCGCCGAGCAGCTGGTCGCGCAGGCTGCGCACCAGCGTGTTGCCCGCCAGCGGTGCCGAGGTCTTCGTGGTCGGGTTGTACGCGGACGCCGCGTCGATCGTGGACAGTGCCGAGTTGACCGCGGAGACCAGAGCCTGCATCGCGCTGGTCGCCTTGGACGAGTCGGGGCTGGTGGACACGGTGATCCCGGTGTCCACCTTGTTGGCGGTGACGGTCACGCCGGGGATGAGGCCGGTGTAGGTGTTGTCCGCGCTGGTGATCTTGAACCCGCCCGCGTTCGGGTTGCCGACGGTGATGACCCCGTCCGCGCCCTGCGTCATGACGGAGGTCGAGTTGGCCAACCCGTTGATGCTGAAGGACTTCGCCGCGCCGGTGCCGGTCGCGGAGAACTGCAGTACCTGCCCGTTGGTGGTGGTCAGCACGCTGGCCCGGACCCCGGCGTTGGCGCCGTTGATGGCGTCGGCGACACCCTGGGCGGTGTTGGTGGTGACGTTGACGTTGACGGTCTTGTCGGCGAAGACGATGTCGAGGGAGCTGCCGGTCGCGGGCGTGCCGTTGGCGGGCACCGCGGAGGTCAGCACGTGCGTGGTGGCCAGGGACGAGACGTCGAAGGTGGCGGTGCCGCTGAGCGCGGTGGAGGAGGTGGCGACCGAGACGCTGGACGAGGAGGCGGTGGCCTTGACCGCGGTCCAGGTGGTGGCGGTCTGCAGGTCCTTGACCGCGTTCCCCACCGCCAGCACCTTGGCGTTGATGGCCTGGTAGGCACTGGTCAGCGTCTGCTGCTCGCTCACCTTGGTCTTGAGCCGCGTCTGGGGTGCGGCCTCCAGCGTCATCAACTGGTTGATGATGCTGGTGGTGTCCAACCCGGTGACGAGACCGTCGACGCTGCTTGTCATGTGAGTGCCTTACTTCTCCGTCTATCCGTGGGCAACCGGTACATCGGCCGGATGGGCCGGAAGATGAGAAAAGCCCGGGTACTGATCTGGCTGATCAGTACCCGGGCCTTCGTGTTTACTCAGCCACGCAGCAGCTGCAGAACCGACTGCGGAGCCTGGTTCGCCTGGGCGAGCATCGCGGTGCCCGCCTGGGACAGGATCTGCGACCGGGTGAACTTGACCATTTCCTGGGCCATGTCGGTGTCGGTGATGGCCGACTTCGACGCGGACAGGTTCTCCACCTGGACGTTGATGTTGTTGATGGTGTGCTCGAACCGGTTCTGGTACGCACCCAGCTGGGCGCGAGCAGTGGACAGGCTCTTGATGGCGTTGTCGACCGCGTCGATCGCGTTGCGGGCGTTGGTGGTGTTGCTCAGCGACACACCAGCGCCCACGCCGAGGCCGGCGGAGTCGAAGCCGGTGGCGGTGGAACCGGTGGAACCGGGAACCGCCGTGCCCGCGGTCAGACCAGCGGCCGAGGAGCTGACCGTGATGGTCTCGGTCTGGGCGACCTTGGACGAGATCTTCAGGTCCGTGCCGGACTTGCTGGCGACGAACGTGGCGCTGAAGTTGCTGTTGTTGTTGAGCTGGTTGACGACGTCGTCCAGGCTCGCCGGGCTGTTCAGCGTGACCGTGGCACCGTTACCACCGATGGAGGCGGTGATGGTCTTGGTGTCGAGGGTCGCGTCGAAGGTACCCGACAGGGTGTTGTTGGCCTTGGTACCGGCAGTGCCGAACACCGACGCGTCGAGCGCGACGTTGATGCGGTCGTCGGTGGTGTTGTTGGCGCCGACCTGGAAGGAGCCGGTGTAAGCGGTACCGCCCGCGGTGCCGACGGCCAGCAGCTTCTGGCCACCGAAGGAGGTGGTCTTCGCGATCCGGTCCAGCTCGGACTGCAGCTGGCCGAACTCGGTCTGAGCCGCCGCCTGGGCGTTGGTGTCCTGCGAACCGCCGTTGGCGGCCTGCACGGACAGGTCACGCATGCGCTGCAGGATCTCGGCCGACTCGTTCAGCGCGCCGTCGGCGGTCTGAACGACGTTGACGCCGTCCTGGGCGTTGCGGGTCGCGACCTTGAGGCCGCCGATCTGGGCCTGGAGACCCTGAGCGATCGACATGCCGGCAGCGTCATCGGCTGCCCGGTTGATCCGCAGGCCAGACGAGAGCTTCTCCAGCGAGCTCGACATCTGCTTGTCGTTGACCGACAGGTTGCGGTAGGCGTTCATGGCCGCGATGTTGGAATTGATACGCAGACTCATTGTAATTCCTCCTTGAGTAGAGTCCCTCTCCCGCCCTTCCGTGGGCAGGCACCGAGTAGTTCGGCCACCTTTGGAGCTATCTGAGCCCCGCGGGGAAGATTTATTCCGAGATTTTCGAGCGGTGGTGCTTCGACAGCACGAACGGGCCTTTTCAGGCCGGTTCGGTCAGGCCGACAGGTCGACCGGCACGCCGTAGGACGTGGTCTTGGACAGGCGGGTGCGCAGGGAGCCCTGCGCGGCCACCGCCGCGTAGTAGGAGGCGCGACGGCGCGCGGCACAGCCCTCGGGCTTGTCCGCGGCGGCCATCCGCTCCGGGTCGAGCTGGGCGTTGATGCCCTCGCGCAGCAGGCCGGTGGCCTCCGCGCGCAGCTGGGACACGCGGGACTCGGTGACCCCGAGCCGCTCCGCGATCTCGGCCATCGGCCGGTTGTTGAAGTAGTACTCCTCGACGACCACGCGCAGCCGGTCCGGCAGCACGTCGACCGCGTCGCGCAGGTAGCCGACCCGCTCGCGCTCCAGGATGAGGTCCTCGGGGGTGCCGCGCTCGTCCGGCACGACCATCTCGGCGGCGTCCGGGCCGTCCGAGACGACCGACTGCAGGCTCACCACGAAGGAGCGCTGCACGTCGTCGCGGATGGCGACCACGGCGCGCACGTCCAGTTCGAGCACCTCGGCCAGCTCGGCGTCCGAGGGGACCCGGCCGTGCTGGGCGACGAAGGCGTCCCGGGCGGTCTCCAGCTTGCGGACCTTGCCGCGCACCGAGCGGCTGGCCCAGTCCTGGCCGCGCAGCTCGTCGAGCAGCGCGCCGCGGACGCGGACGGCGGCGTAGGCGGGGAACGGCACGCCGCGCTCGGCGTCGTAGGAGCGGGCCGCGGCGACCAGCGCCTCGGAGCCCGCGGAGAACAGCTCGTCGCGCCGCACGTGGGCGGGAACCCGAGCCAGCATCTCGCGCACAACGTGGCCGACCAGGGGCAGGTTCGCCGCGATCAGCGTGTCGGTGTCCGTGGTGCGGGTGGTGCCGGGGTTCTCGGACATTGTCGCTTCCTCCGCCGCTCGTCCATCTGGGACATCCGGGCGGTTGGTGGTCCGCCCTTGCTGTTATGGACAAATGTGATGGGCGAGAGGTGTGTCCCAAGTGCTCGACGGGTGCGTCTCGGGTGCGACCGTCGCAAGTGGTTGCGCGGGTTTCCTCAGGCCCGTGACCTGGGCGCCGATAGGCACGGGTGAGACCCCGTCGGACCTGCCTACCGGAGGCACAGCGCATGAACCCCGTGGAGACCTCGGCGATCCTGTGGCGGCAGCGCGAGCTGCTGTCGCTGCTGCTGTTCAAGCTTGAGGTGGAGAGCCTGCTGCTGTCCGCGGGCCGCACCCGCTGGCTGGGGTCGGCCACCTACGAGGTGGAGCTGATGCTTGAGCGTATCCAGAACACCGAGTTGCTGCGCGCCGCGGCGGTGGACGAGCTGGCCGAGGGCCTTGGCCTCCCGCCAGGCCCGAGCCTGTCCGCGCTGACCGACGCGCTGGACGAGCCGTGGAAGTCGGTGTTCGGCGAGCACCGCACGGCACTGTCCACACTGTCCGCGGAGATCGAGGCCGCCGTGGAGGCCAACCGCGACCTGCTGACCTCCGGTCGGCGCGCGGTGGCCGAGGCGCTGCGCGTGGTGCGCGGCGGCGGTGGCGCCGACGGCATGTACCGCGCCGACGGGAGCACCGCTCCCGCCCCGGTCGGTGCCCGACTGGTGGATGAGGCGCTGTAACCATGGGATTCAACGGGATCAACACCGCGCTGACCGCGCTGCGCGTGCAGCGCCAGGGCCTGGAGCTGGCCGGTCAGAACATCGCGAACGCGGGCACCGAGGGCTACACCAGGCAGCGGCTGGAGACCACCTCGATCGGTGGCTCGTCGGTGCCCGCGCTGTGGGCGAACAAGCCGATCGGGGAGACCGGCGGCGGTGTGCAGGTCACCTCGGTGAACCGGCTCAAGGACGCCTACATCGAGGCCCGCACCCGCTACGAGCACGAGCGCCAGGCCACCACCACGACCACGCACGAGGTCATGGTCGACGCCGAGCGCGTGTACAACGAGCCGGGCACCAGCGGCCTGCAGGCCCAGCTGAACAACATGTGGGCGGGCTTCGCCGACGTCGCCGACAACCCCAAGGACCCGGCCGCCCGCACCCAGCTGCTCACCCGCGCCCAGTCGGTGGCCTCCGCGTTGAACTCCTCCGCCTCGGAGCTGTCCGGCCAGTACGACAACCGGCGCACCGAGCTGGTCAGCACCGTCAACGACATCAACTCCGCGGCGAGCCAGCTGGCCGACCTCAACGGCGCGGTCATCCGCGCGAAGTCCGCTGGCGTCAGCTACAACGAGCTGTCCGACCAGCGCGACGTGGTGGCCATGAAGCTGGTCGAGCAGACCGGCGCGCAGCTGTCCCAGGCCGCCGACGGTTCGTACACGATGTCACTCGGCGGGTCGAACCTGGTCAGTGGAACCACCGCGCGAGCGCTCAAGGTCGCGGGCGGAGCGTCCATCACCGCCGCCCAGTCGGGTGACACGGCCGGTCTCAAGTGGGTGGACACCGACTCCGCCACCACCGGCGTGTCCGGCACCGCAGGCGCCATCACCAACGCGCTCACCACTGTCCTTCCCGGACAGCTGACCGGCTTCGACAAGGTGGCCGCCGCCCTGGTGAACCAGGTGAACACCGCCAACGCCGCCGGTTTCACCACCACCGGTGTCGCGGGTGGACCGCTGCTGTCCGGCAGCACCGCCATGGGCGTCGCGGTCGCCACCACCGACCCGTTCGCCATCGCCGCCTCCGGCGACAAGACCCAGGCCTATAACGGCGCCAACGCCGACGCCATGGCCCGGCTGGGCACCACCGGCACCGCCGACACGATCTACCAGACCAACGTGGCCGACATCGGCATGAAGGTGCGCGCCGCCGAGTCCGCCGCGAACACCCAGGACGGCATCACCACCCAGGTCGACGCCGCCCGCTCCGCCGCGTCCGGGGTCAACCTGGACGAGGAACTCACCTCGATGATCTCCTACCAGCGTTCCTACGAGGCCGCCGCGAAGCTGATGACCGCGGTCGACTCCATGTTGGACACGCTGATCAACCGGATGGGGGCGTAGTCCATGTCGGGTTTCCGTGTCACCGAGCAGTCGACCCAGACCCGGGTGCTGGCGGGGCTGCGCAACAGCTCCAACAACCTGGACCGGCTGCGCGAGCAGATCACCACCGGCAAGCAGATCGGCAAGCCGTCCGACTCGCCGACCGGCGTGGTGTCGGCCATGCAGGTGCGCAGCGACATCGCCGCGCGCGAGCGCTACAACCGCAGCGCCACCGACGGCCTGTCCCGGCTGGGCACCGCCGAGAACGCCCTGGACACCACGACCGACCTGCTGCAGCGCGCCCGCGACCTGACCCTGCAGGGCATGTCGCAGCCCGCGGTCAACGACCCCAACGCGCGGGCGGGCATCGCCACCGAGCTCAACTCCATCCGGGACAACCTGATCGCGGTCGCGAACACCACCTACCTGGACCGCCCGGTCTTCGGCGGCACCGCCGACGTGCAGCGCGCGTTCGACAGCAACGGCGTCTACCAGGGCGACTCCGGCCAGGTGCTGCGCCGCGTCGGCGACAGCAACCAGGTGCGCGTTGACGTGTCCGCGGACGTGTTCGGCACCGGCAGCGGCAACGTCTTCGACGTACTGAAGAGCATCACCACCGCGCTCACCGGCGACCCCTCCACCCTGTCGGGTGGTCTCACCCAGCTGGACGCGGCGATGTCGCGTGTCAACACCGAGATCGCCTCCGTGGGTACCCGATACTCGCAGCTGGAGACCGCGCAGGACGCGGCGGACACCCAGACGGTGGCGCTGAACTCGCGCCTGACCAACATCGAGGACGTCGACATGGCCAAGGCGGTGATCGATCTGCAGACGCAGACCGCGGGCTACAACGCCGCCTTGGCGGCCACGGCCCGGATCGTGCAGCCCTCCCTGCTGGACTTCCTGCGATGACCGCGACCCTGGCCCGAGGAGGCGTGACGACCAGCCCCGTGACGACCGTGACCGACGAGCGGCCGCTGCCCACCATCGAGTTCAGCGTGCCCATCCCGGGCTTCCCGAACCATCGCGAGTTCGTGCTGGTCTCGGTGACCGAGGACGGCCCGCTCTACACCCTGCGCTCGGTGACCGACCCGGAGCTGCGGTTCCTGGTCGTGCCGCCCGCGCCGTTCTTCCCCGACTACGCCCCGCAGGTCGGCGCCCAGGTGCTGGAGCAGCTCGGCACCACCGAACCGACCGACCTGCTGGTGCTGCTCGTGGTGACCGCCGCGGGCACCGTGGCCGACGCGACGGCCAACCTGCTCGCGCCGATCATCGTCGACCAGTCCACTCGGCGCGCGGTCCAGGTCATCCTGGAGGAGGATCTGCCTATTCGCGCCCGGCTGCTGCCCGCCTGAACCCCGCGGGGGAGGAGAGATCACGTGCTGGTGCTGACCCGCCGGACCGGTGAGAGCGTGCGCATCGGGGACGAGGTCACCGTGACCGTGTTGGACATCCGCGGCGACGTGGTGCGGGTCGGCATCCAGGCCCCCCGCTCCGTCGCCGTCCACCGCGACGAGGTCTACCGCGAGCTGCGCCGCGCCAACGAGCAGGCGGCCCGCTCCGCCGACTCCGGCGCGGCGCTGCTCAGCGACGCCCTGCGCCGTAGGCCCCCGGCCGGGGAGCCGGAACCGCCGCCGCCGGTGTGAGCCACCCCGCGCCCGCCGGGCGGTGTGTCCCCGCGTGGATCACCCGCCCGGCGGACCCGGATAGGGCATGCTTCGCGATGTCGAGGCGCGCGGTCGAGGGGCGGGCATGAGCACTTCCGAGTACGTCGTTCCGGCCACTGTGGAGTCCCCCACCCAGGGCGGACCCCCACGGGGCAGGCTGAACCGCTGGCTGATGGAACACCGGGTGCACCCGGTGGGCCGGGCCAGCGACGAGGAGCACGGGGAACCGCAGTCCTGGTGGAAGGTCATGTGCCTCACCGGCGTGGACTACTTCTCCACTTTGTCCTATTTGCCCGCCATCGCGGTGACCGCGGCGGGAGTGCTCTCCCCGGTGGCCACGCTGCTGATCGTGGCGCTCACGTTGTTCGGCATGCTCCCGATGTACCGCCGGGTGGCGCACGAGAGCCCCAACGGCCAGGGCTCGGTGGCCATGCTGGAGAAGCTGCTGCCGTTCTGGCGCGGCAAGATCTTCGTGCTGGTCCTGCTGGGCTTCGTGGCCACGTCCTGGATCATCACCATCACCCTGTCGGCGGCCGACGCCACCGTGCACATGGTCGAGAACCCGTTCTTCCCGTCGTTCCTGCACGGCCGCGAGGTCATCGTCACGGTGGTCCTGCTGCTGATCCTGGGCGGCGTGTTCCTCCTGGGCTTCAGCGAGGCGGTGGGCGTGGCCATCCCGCTGGTCGCCGTCTTCCTGGCCCTCAACGCCGTCATCGTGGTCGTGGGCCTGGTCCAGCTGTTCACCCACGGCGCCCAGTTCGGCGACTGGGTCGACGCGCTGACCAACTCGGGCGGGCTCACCGGCATCGCGGGCCCGGCCATCCTGGCGTTCCCGTTGCTGGTGCTGGGCCTGTCCGGCTTCGAGACCGGGGTCAGCATGATGCCGCTGATCTCGGCCACCGGCAAGGACCCGAAGGAGCGTCTGGCCTCCCGGGTCCGCAACACCCGCAAGCTGCTCACCACCGCCGCCCTGATCATGTCCGTGTACCTGGTCGCCACCAGCCTGATCACCACGGTGCTGATCCCCAAGGAGAAGTTCGCCCCCGGCGGCGAGGCCAACGGCCGCGCCCTGGCCTACCTGGCCCACGAGAAGCTGGGCGAGGCCTTCGGCACCGTCTACGACGTCAGCAGCATCCTGATCCTCTGGTTCGCAGGCGCGTCGGCGATGGCCGGGCTCATCAACATCGTCCCCCGCTACCTGCCCAGCTACGGCATGGCCCCGGAATGGGGCCGGGCCGTCCGTCCGGTCGTCCTGGTCTACACGGCGGTCTGCGTCCTCATCACCATCGCGTTCAAGGCGGACGTCAACGCCCAGGCGGGCGCCTACGCCACCGGCATCCTGGCCATGATGGTCTCCGGCGCCTTCGCGGTGATGATCTCGGCGATCCGGCGGAGACACCGCGCCTCCGCGATCGGCTTCACCGTGCTGACGCTGGTGCTCGTCTACGCACTGGTCGCCAACGTCATCGAGAAGCCCGACGGCATCGCCATCTCGCTCATCTTCGTCGCGAGCGTGATAGTCATCTCCCTGGTCTCCCGCGTCACCCGCACCACGGAACTGCGGGCCGAACGCATCGAGTTCGACGAGGAGGCCCGCAGGTTCATCACGGAGTCCCTGGAGTTCGACGGCAAACTCAACCTCATCGCCAACAAGCGCCAAGCCGGTGACGAGGCCGAGTACGCGGACAAGGAATCCGAACAGCGCGGCCTGAACCCGGTCCCCGGCACGGCGGACATCATCTTCCTCGAAATCGACGTCATCGACCCCTCCGAGTTCAGCGACGTCCTGCGAGTCAGAGGCGTGGAGGTCGAAGGCCACCGAATCCTGCGCGCCGACAGCCCCGCCGCCCCCAACGCCATAGCCGCCATCCTCCTGGCCCTCCGCGACGCGACCGGCGTCCGCCCGCACTGCTATTTCGAATGGTCCGAGGGCAACCCCATCACCCACCTGTTCAGGTACCTGATCCTCGGCCAGGGCGACACCGCGCCGGTGACCCGCGAGATCCTCCGCTCGGCGGAATCCGACCCGGTCCGCCGCCCGGCAGTCCACGTCGCCTGACACGCTCCGTATAGCGCGGGGCGGCATCGGTCACTCTTTGGAGTCGAACCGCTCAGGCCGCCGGTCACGCTGCCGAGTCTCCGGGCGGACACCCCAACGGGAAGGTCCCCCGATCCACTCCCGGCCGTCGCGCCACCCCCGACGGCCGGGAGTTTCCATGTCGGAGTGGGGCCCGATCAGATCCAGGCTCGGGCCGGAAACCCCCACGCACAAAGCAGCGGGGTGGAGCACCGAAGTGCCCCACCCCGCCGACTAGCTCAGCTCAGCCCAAGAGTCACTTGGTCTGCAGTGCGACATCGTCGATCAAGAAGCTGGTCTGCAGGCTCGCGTCCTCCACACCATTGAACTTGATCGTCACCGACTGCCCCGCGAACTGACCCACGTTGATCGACACCTGCTCGTACCCACCGTTGGCGTCGGTGTTCGAGTAGCTGGCGACCGAGGTCCCGTTCACGGTCACGGTCAGCTTGTCGTACGCGACCGCCTCGGTCTCGGCGGTCGTGATGTGCAGCCAGTACGTCAGCGTCGAGTTGGAGCAGCCTGCCGGGATGCTGACCGTCTGCGCCGCGCTGTCCGTACGAGTGCTACCCCACCCGTTCAGCCATGCCTTGTAGTTGCCCGCGTGCGGTGCTTCCTGGGCCTGGCTGTCGATCACACCGGAGGTGGTGGTCCACGGCGAGGTCCCGTTCTCGAACCCGCCGTTCTGGATCACGTCGGAACCGGTGCAGCCGCCGGGGGTGCCGCTGACGGTCAGCGTGAAGGTCGCCGACCGGGTGGCCGAGCCGACACCCGAGATGGTGATCGGGTAGGTGCCGGACTGCGTGGTCGCGCCGACCGAGATGGTGGCGGTCGAGCCCGAGCCGGTCTGGACCGACGACGGGTTGAACGACACCGTCACGCCCGTGGGGGCGCCGACGGCCGACAGGGTGATGTTCTGCGCCGAGCCCGAGGTCGTCTGGGTCGACACCTGGGTGGTGGTCGACTGTCCGGCCTGGACGGTCGCCGAGCCCGGGTTCACCGTCACCGCGAAGTCGTTGACCGGCGGCGGGGTGTTGGTGACGGCCAGCTTCCAGATCGTGTAGGCGACACCGTCGGCACTGCGGTCCAGGGCCGTGGCGTTGATGTTGCTGGTGGTGTCGCAGGCCGAGTGGTAGCAGGAGTCGTACGCGGCGTTGGCCGTGCCGCCCCACTTCTGGGCCTGGGCCGAGGTCTTGCGGGCCGAGGCGCCGGTGGCGTAGCCCGAGGACGGGATGCCCGCGTTCTGGAACGAGTAGTCGTCGGAGCGGCCCGCGCCCTCGACGTTCTCCTCGGGAGCCAGGCTCAGGCTGGTCCAGTACTCCTTCATCGGGGCGGCCGCGGCGGTGTTGATGTTGTTGATGAAGTAGCCCGCGTTCTTCGAGGCCACCATGTCGAAGTTGTAGTACGCCTTGATCTGCGCCTTGGCCGCCGCGCTGAGCTGGCCGACGTAGAACTTCGAGCCGTTGAGGCCCTGCTCCTCGTCGGTCCACCAGCCGAACCGGACGTGCTTGGCCATGGTCGGGTTCTTCGCGGCGAGCTGCAGCGCCACCTCAAGGATGGTCGCCGAGCCGGAGCCGTTGTCGTTGATACCCGGGCCCGCGGCCACGCTGTCCAGGTGCGCGCCGAACATGATCGTCTGGTTGGCGTCGCCGCCGGGCCAGTCGGCGATCAGGTTGTTGGAGCGGTAGGTGCAGCCGGTGCAGACCTGCTCGGAGACGGTGTAGCCCGCCGCCTGCAGCTTGCCCTTCACGTACGCCACCGACGCGGTGTAGCCCGCGCTGCCCGCGCGGCGGTTGCCGCCGTTCTGCGAGGCGATGGAGTTGAGCTGGGTCAGGTGCGCCTGGACCGCCGTCGGGTCGATGTTCGGGACCGTGTTGTCCGGCGGGTTGTCGTCACGGGTGACGTTGAGCTGGTAGGTCGCGGAGTGGTTGACCGAGCCCGCGGCGTTGACGGTGATCGTGTACGCGCCGGTGGCCACGTTCGCGCCGACCTGGACGGTCGCCGCCGACGTGCCGCCGGTCTGCACCGAGGCCGGGTTGAACGACACGGTCACGCCGGACGGTGCGCCGGTCGCGGACAGGGTGACGTTCTGCGCCGAGCCCGAGGTGGTCTGGGTGCTCACCTGGAACGAGCCGGAGGTGCCGACCTTGACCGAGCCCGAGGACGGGTTCAGACCGATGGAGTAGTCGTTGCCCGGCTGCGAGGTGCAGGTGGTCTCACCGGTCTGCGCGGGCAGGGTGATCGCGTCCCACGCCGCCTTGGTCTTGTTGAACAGGTTGCAGGTCGCGTCCAGGCTCTTGGCCGCGGCCAGGGTCGCGACGCGGTACTTCTTGTAGGTCATGCCGCTGGTCTTGAGCAGCATGGCGCCGTAGAAGACCTTGCCCGCGTTCTGGATGCCGACGCCGGTCACCGTGGAGTTGTTGCAGGTGGGGCTGTTCGGCTTGCCGCCGCCGGGGGCCGAGCCCTCGGCCAGCAGGTAGAACCAGTGGTTGATCGGGCCCGCTGCCTTGTGCACCTCGGTGTTGGGGATCGAGGAGCTGTAGCAGTTCGGGTCGTTGCTGACCAGCGACGGGTTGTACATGTTGCGGATCGGGCCGGACCCCTGGAGGTTGATGGCCTCGCCGACGGTGTAGTCGGGGGTGTCCTTGGAGTTGTTGGCGTACGCCTCGGTCAGCGCGCCGAAGATGTCGCCGGTGCCCTCACCCAGGCCCGCCTCCGTGGAGGTGCCGCCGGGGGTGTTCTGGTCGAGGCCGTGGCCGTACTCGTGGCCGACGACGTCCATGGACGCGATCCACTTGTTGGCCGAGTTGTGGCCGATGGTGATCGTCGAGCCGTCCCAGTACGCGTTGAGCTGGTCGAGGCCCACCTTGCCGGGCCAGCTGCGGCCGTTGCCGTCGTGACCGTTGCGGCCCAGCCAGTTCTTGAGCATGTCCCACTCTTGCTGCGCCGCGTAGAGCAGGTCGCCGCAGCCGGTCTCCTTGCTGGAACCGCTGCCCGTGCCCCAGGTGTCCGTGGACTTGGAGAAGACCTGGCCGCCGGAGTAGTCGGAGCACTGCAGGCCCGGCCGGGTGGTGTCCACGGTCCGGTAGGTGCTGCCGGACTGGGAGGTGCTGATCTGCACCTGGCCGTTCCACTCGCTGTTGAGGGTGCCGTGCGCGGCGTCCTCGACCTTGTCCAGCACGGCGCCGGTGTTCGCGTCCACCCAGACGGTCAGGTGGCTGGGCCCGCCGTCCTTGGTGTTGCCGATGAGCAGGTGCTCCCAGGCCAGCTTGGGCGAGTCGTTGACGACCTTGACCACCAGGCGGCCGGACTCGACCTTGGCGGTCTTGCCCTGCTCGGCGCGCGAGGTCTGCTCGGCGGCGGCCTTGGTGACCCGGGCGTTGGTGGAGGGGACGGCCACCTTCGCCTTGGTCGCGGCGTGGATGACCTTGACCTGGCCCTTGCCGTCGGCCAGCACGGTGGCGTCGCCGCCGACCACGGGCAGGCCGCGGTAGCTGCGCTGGTAGCTGACCGAGTAGAGGTCGTTGACCCAGGGCGTGACCAGGTCGCGCGAGTAGGCCTCGTCCGGGCCCTTGGCCAGCGCGTCCATGCCGCTGTTGGCGGCCAGGTCGGCCGCGGCCAGGGCCAGGGCCTGCGGGTTTGCCGCCGGTGGTTGCTGCTCCTGGCTGGCGAACACCGGGCTGGTGGTCAACGCGACCGCCGTCCCGGCGAAGACGGCCAGGGCGACCCCGGCCGTCATCGTTCTGCGCTTCATCGAATGCTCCTTGTGGGCAGGGTGGTGCGCGGGACGACCGGGCCCGCCTCGTGGGCAGTGCACCGGAGTGGGACGCGGACGTCACCGAGCGCAGCGAAGCATTCAGATATGGCCATGTGACAGTCAATGGATTCCATAGTGGGAACGCCCGATTGTCAACATCCGGCAAATTCCGGCGTACCGGACGGTGGACGGCAATTCGACCGTCCGTCCAGGTAATGCGCGCCGGTGCCGTTGTTCGATTTTCGGACGCACTATTCGTTATGGGGTGCGGCTATGGCCGCCGACCCGCTCGGCGAGCACCCGCACCGCCCGCGCGTCGCCCCAGTCGCGGGTCAGCCGGGCACGCAGCTTGGCCAGCTCCGCGGTGATCGTCGAGCGGCCCGCGGCCGCGGCCTCCTCGGCCACCGGCGCCACCACCGCCACCGCCGCGTCCGGCTCGCCCGCGCAGGCGTGCGCGTCGGCCAGCCGTACCAGCAGCAACAGCCGCGCGGGCCGCATCGGCTCGGGCACCAGGCCCACCGCCTCCTCGGTCACGCGGGTCGCCCGCCGGGCCGCTGCCCGGTCGCCGGTGTGCGCGGCCAGGTCCCGCAGGGCCCCGCCTGCGGCCGCGTCCAGCCGCAGTCTGCCCAGGTCACCGGCCAGCCAGGGGGCCTCCCGGTGGTCCAGCTCGCCGAACCGGGCCAGCCCGGCCTCGGCCGCGTCCAGGTGCCGCAGGCACTCGGCGCCCGCGCCGACCAGCGCGTGCCCGCGGGCCAGCGCCAGGTCGGCCAGCGCCCGCGTCCACACCCGGTCCTGGTCGGCGGCGGCCATGGCCCGACCGCAGGCCAGCGCGGTGTCGGCGTCGTCCTCCAGCCGGGCCAGCGTGCTCACCTCGGCCAGCAGCCGCACCCGCGCGCCGACGTCCCCGGTCAGGTCGGCGCGGGCCAGGCCGTGCCCGAACCAGGCCATGCCCAGCGCGTGCTGGCCGCGGTGCATCCGCAGCCTGCCCGCGATCGCCGCGAAGTGCGCGGCCAGCCGCAGGTGGGCGGGGCTGGGCTCGCCCGCGTCGCCCAGTCTGCTCAGCGTGTGCAGCAGCCACTCCACCCCGGGCAGGATCGCCGCCGACCGGGACTCCAGGCCCAGCCTGGCGTACTCGGCGCGCAGCGCGGCCAGCGCGTGCGTGAGGTCCGGCTCCAGCCCGCGCGGTGCCGTGCGCGAGTCGCCGACCAGCGCCAACAGGTCCCGGGTGGTGGCCAGGTCGGGCACCTCGCAGCCCGCCGGGCCGTGCAGCGGACAGCCGACATCGGTCACCGGCAGCGTCTCCGGCCACGACCGCACCGCCAGGGGCGCGACGCCGCCGGTCGCGCCGGGTAGGACGGACAACAGCGTGCGCAGCGGCGGGTCCGGCTCGCGGGCGGGCTCCCGGCACAGCTCGACCAGCTCGCCGTCCGCGCCGAGCAGCGCGTCCAGCGCCTTGACCAGCCCGGCGGGCGGCACCCGGACCCCGCTCTCCAGCTTGGAGATCAGGCTGTGGTGGTAGCCGACGCGGGTGCCCAGCTGGGCCTGGGTGAGCCCGGCCCGCCTGCGCCACTGCCGCATCCGGCGGCCGAACTCGGGCCAGCGGGTCGGATCCCGGGTCGCGTCGCCAGCCATGGCCCCTCCCGGTCGCGTGCACCGGCAACCGGCCCGGCGCCGTCCGGGCCGCGAAAGCGCGGAGCGTAGCACCCGAAAGGCGGCGCGCGGGGCGCCCGGAGGGCGGATCGGGAAAATGGGAATTAAACAGTCTCGGCAGCTTATTCGCGGCCGCGTGTCAATTGAGTGTATTAACCCTCTGCCTACACCCGGGCCCCTATGTTTACGCCGGTCGGCGCAATCGGAGGAAACGCCGACGGGTCGAGTGCGCGCGGATCTCGGTCGATTTGACCGATGTGTCCGCATCACCCTGGGTGATCGATTCGGCCGCTCAGGACTTGGGCACGTCGTACCGGTAGCCCATGCCGCGCGCCGCCCGGATCGGCGAGTCGTCCGCCGACCAGCCCAGCTTGCGCCGCAGCCGCAGCACCGCGAACTTGACCCGGTCGGCGCCGATCCCGGTGGGGTCGTTCCACACCAGGTTCAGCAGCTGCCGGGGCGAGAGCACCGCGCCCCGGTGCTGCACGAACGTCGACAGCAGCCGGTACTCGGTGGCGTTGACCTCGGCCTCCACCCCGTTGACGTAGACCCGGCGGGACCGGTGGTCCATCCGCACCACGCCGTCGTCGTAGACATCGGACTGGCTGGTGCCGCCGGTCTGCTCGGTGCGCCGCAGGATCGCCTCGATCCTGGCCAGCAGCTCGCTGGTGGAGAACGGCTTGGTCAGGTAGTCGTCGGCGCCGCCGCGCAGGCCGCGCACCTTGTCCGCCTCCATGCCGTGCGCGGTCAGCAGCAGCACCGGCACGTCGCTGACGTCCCGGATCCGCTCCAGCACCATCCAGCCGTCGATCACCGGCAGGCCGATGTCCAGCAGCACCAGCGTCGGCTTGGTCTCGTGCAGCGCGCGCAGCCCCTGCCGCCCGTCCGGGGCGACCATCACCTCGTGCCCGGCCCGCTCCAGGATCACCCGCAGCGCCAGCGCGATGTCCGGCTCGTCCTCGACGACCAACACGGTGCTCATGCGCGTGCCCCCGGCAGTGCGGCCGGCAGTGCGCCGGGCTTGGTCAACGGCAGGGTGATGCGGACCGTCGTACCCACGTCCTCGGTGCTCTCGATGGTCATCGAGCCCTGGTGCACGGCCACGATCTCCTTGCAGATGGACAGTCCGAGCCCGCTGCCGGGGATCCCCGCCTCGCCCGCGTTGGACCCCCGGCTGAACGCCTCGAACACCTTCGGCAGGTCCTCGGCAGGCACGCCGATGCCGGTGTCGCTGACGGCCACCGTCCAGGCCGTCTCGTCCGGGATCGCCGACACTCGCACCGAGCCGCCCGCCTGCGTGAACTTGAGCGCGTTGGCCAGCACGTTGTCCAGCACCTGGCCCAGCCGCGCCGGGTCGCCCTGGATGTGCGGGCCGGTACGCACGTCGGCGGTCACCTCGACCCGCTCCCTGGCACCGAGCGGGGAGTGGTTCTCGGTCGTCTTGAGCACCAGGTCGGCCACGTCCACCTCGGTGAACGACATGGACAGCTGGTTGGTCTCCAGTCGGGACAGCAGCAGCAGGTCGTCCACCAGCCGCAGCAGCCGGGCGGCGTTGCGGTTGATCACCTCAAGGTGCGCGGCCTGGTGCTTGGTCAGCGGCTCCGAGCTGTCCGCGAGCATCTCGCCGAAGGCAAGCACGGCGGTCAGCGGGGTGCGCAGCTCGTGCGAGACGGTCGCGACGAACCGGCCCTTGAGCGCGGCCGCCTCCTCCAGCGACCGGTTGGTCTCCTCCAGCTCGGTGCGCGCCACCGACTCCCGGGTGATGTCCCGGAAGTACCAGAGCGTGCCGACCGCCTCGGCCGCGCGCAGCGGCACCACGTCGCAGGTGACGATCCGCCCGCCCGCCAGCGCCAGCCGCACGCCCCGGTGCGGCCGGGCCGAGCGCACCAGCCGCTCCAGCAGGTCCCAGGACAACGTCGGCTCCTCGCACTCGGCCGCGATCAGCTCGACCAGGTCCGGCACCGGGGTGCCGGTCAGCTCCCGGTCCGGCTCGAAGATCCGGGCGAACGACGGGTTGTCCAGGATCACCTGGCGGCCGTCGTCGACCACCACGCCGCCCGCCAGGTGCAGCACCAGCTCGCGCAGCCGGGCCCGCTCCACCGCCAGCGCCCGCTCGGCCGCGCGCCGCTCGGTGACGTTGCGCGCGTGCACGACGACCGCGTTGATCCCGGTCGCCTCCAGCAGGTTGATCATCGTGGTGGCCAGCACGACCCAGCGGCCGTCCGCGTGCCTGATCCGGGTGTCCAGCTCCACCTGGGTGCCGGGCGCGGCCATGGTCTGCCGGAACGCCGAGCGCAGCGGCTCAAGGTCCATCGGGTGCACCAGCTCGCGCATGTGGTTGACGTCCATGGTGCCCGGCGGGTAGCCGAGCACGTCGCGCACCGCCTCCGGCGCGGCGACCATGGAACCGGCCGGGGTCACGGTGAGCACCAGCGAGCGGTCGGCGATCGGGCGCACCCCGTCGCGGGGCAGCGGCACCTCGTCCACATCGCGTTCGTGGAACGCGCGCACCAGCGCGATGACCGAGCGCAGCACCGCGCTGTCCTCGGCGCCCAGGTTGCCTCGGGCCGCCTCGTCGAGGAGGGTGGCGACCTGTTCCGGCTCGTCCTTGGCCAGCAGCCGGGTGGCCTCGTCGAACAGACCCGCGAGCGCGGGTCTCGCGCGCTGGCCTGCCTGGTCCGACGACATGGTTCACTCCACTGGCGGTATCGGGCGTCCCCGGCGCCACACTACGAGCGTGTCCCGAGCGCGCGGGCCGATCTGGTCCACTGCGGACCTTTTTCACCACATCGGGTGGCCGGTGGTAGCGAATCCGGTGCGGAACGGTTGTGCCTGCCGGGGTCCGGGTGTGTCGGCCGGACACACTGGATCACGACGAGGAGGACACATGCCCGACACCCCGGCGCGGTCCCCGTGGGACTGCGCGGCCGCGGTGCGCGCCATCGGCTGGGCCGACCGGTCCGGCCGGGCCGTGGACGCCGCGGTCGCGCTGCTGCGGAACCTGCCCGGAGTGCTGGACGCGGGCGTCGGCGAGCCGCTTCCCGGGGCCACCGCCGCGGTCTCGCTGACGGCGGGCGGGGCGGTGTCGGTGCGGTGCGACGGCACGCCGGACCCGCGGCTGGCGCCGCTGTTGGACACCGTGGCGGCCACCCTGGACGCGGCGGGCTGCGACGGCGGGGTGGTCGACTTCCGGGACGCGGTCATCGCCCAGATGCCCAGCTTCATCGCGCTGTTCTCGCCGAGCGGGCGGCTGCGCTGGAGCAACATGGTGCGCTGGCCGGACGGCACCCCGGTGCACTACGACGAGACCTCGACGTGGGCGGTGGCGGCCATGGTGCACCCGGCCGACCAGGACCCGCTGACCGAGCTGATGTCCACCCTGCACGCCCGCGACCCGGGCGGCTGCGCCCGCTACACCGCGCGCGTCCGCCGCCCGGACGGCGGCTGGATGGTGATGGACATCGACCTGTTCGACCGCGTCGCCGACCCGGTGATCGGCGGCCTGATCACCTACGGCCGGGACGTCACCGAGCTGCACGACACCGAGACCTCGCTGCGGGTCACCACGACCCAGCTGAAGTTCCTGGTCGACTCGCTGGAGGTCGGCGTGCTGCTGCAGGACGCCGATCGGGTCATGCTGATCTCCAACATGACCGCGGTGACCCTGCTGGAGCTGCGGAAGCCGCCCGCCGAGCTGACCGGGATGGCCTGGGAGGAGCTGCGCACCCTGCGCGGCATGCCGGAGTCGCACTACGCCGAGATCGACGCGTTCGGTGCCCGCTGCATGATCGAGGGCACACCGGTCCGCGGCGCGGAGATCGCCCTGGGCCCGGACCGCGTGGTGGAGGTGGACTTCGTCCCGGTCCGGGTGGGGGAGGTCCGACTGGGACAGTTGTGGGTGCTGCGGGACGTCACGGCACAGGTGGAGCTGAAACGCGCGTTGGTGCGGCGCAACGAGGAGCTGTCCCGTCTCGCGAACCTGAAGACCGAGTTCATCGCCACGGTCTCGCACGAGCTGCGCACCCCACTGACCACATTGACCTCCCTGACCCCGATGCTCGCCGACGGCGCGGGCGACCGGGTCCTGGGGCAGGCGGTGCAGCGCAACGTGAACCGGCTGGCGACACTGGTCGAGACGTTGCTGTTCCTGGCCGGACTGGAGTCCCACAGCCTCGGCCTGAGCCGGATCCAGACCAAGATGGAACCGTTGGTGGTCGAACAGATCGCCTCGCTCGCCAGCCACGCCGCCACGCGGTCGGTGGTGGTCCTGCACCGCCCGGCCCCCCGCGGCACGGTCCTGACCGGCGACCGGGACCTGTTGGCCCGCATGGTCCACCACGTGATCGCCTCCGCGATCGGCAGCTCGCCCCCGTCCGGTTCGGTCCGCGTCCGCTCCAGGACCGATGACACCCGCTGGACCCTGGAGGTGACGGACGAGAGCCCGCTGACCGTCGAGGCGGGCCGCCTGTTCACCACCATGCCCCGCGGCGAGAGCGCGACGACCGACGGAGACCCGCTGATCGGCTCCGGCCTCGGCCTCACCCTGGCCCGCGCCATCGCCGAACGCCACGGCGGCGGCATCCTGTTGATCCCCGCCTCCGACGGCGGCACCACGTTCCGGGTCGAGTTGCCGCTAAGCGGGGCCCCGGTCTGATTTTTCATAGCGTGCGGTCAGTGGACGCACAGGGTTCCCACAGGATTCGGGCCGATTCTCGGGGTATGTCGGTTCGAGCGGGAGGTGGGACGGGTGGAGCAGGCGTGGCAGGTGGCGGGCGACCAGGGCGGTCGGCACTACAACGCGGACGCGGCGGCGTCCTACCGCACCGCGGACGGGCGGCTGGTGTTCGCGCTGGCGGACGGGATCGGGGACACGCCGATCGCCGCCCGCGCGGCCCGGGTGGCGGCGGCCGCGGCGGTGCGGGCCGCCGGCGGACCCCGGGCGTCGATCGCGGCGGCGCGGGCGGCGGTGCTGGCCGAGGCGGGCGGGGACTGTGTGCTCGTGGTCGCCGAGGCGACCGGGTCGGGGTACCGGGTGGCCTGGGTGGGGGACGCGCGAGCCTATGCGTGGAACGGGGTGGAGGTGTGGCAGCTGACGAAGGACCACACCGTGGGGCAGTACTTCGCGGATCGCGGGGTGGCCGTGGCACCTCGGTTGTCGCACGTGGTCACGTCCAGCGTCCGGACCTTGCATGAGGTGGGGGAGGTCGACACCTACCAGCCCGGTGGGCTGTTGTTGATGACGGACGGGGTTTATCGGGGAGTGGGGTTGCCCCGCATCGGGGCGATACTGCGGGGAGCCTCGGAGCCCGCGGCCGCGTTGGTCAACGCGGCCGTCGGGGTCGGCAGGGTCGGCGGAGTCGGCGGAGTCGACAATGCCACCGCGTTGGTCGTGCACGGGGTGGGGTCACACGCCATGGTGGATGCCGCCTGACGCTCATTCCCCTCTGAGCGCCGGTGGCCCCGGGGTGTCGCGAACCTACCCCCAAGTTCGCGACACCCCGGGTTTTCTTGTGCCCGGCGGCCTGTGCGTCCGTCAGCCCCATTCCTTGGCAAGCAACTCGAACGACCGGACCCGCTCCTCCTCGCCGTGCACGATGGTGGTGACCATCAGCTCGTCGGCCCCCGTCACATCCCGCAGGACCCGCAACCTCGCCACGACCTCCGCCGCCGACCCCACGAACTGCGTCTCCACCCGATCGGCCACCAACGACCGCAACTCGTCCGTCCACGCGAACGCATCCGCTTCCGCCGAGGAAGGAAACGGAATCGCCCCATCCCCACTGCGGATGCTCAACACCCACCGCCCGTACGGCCGGGCCAGCTCGCGAGCGGTGGCCGAGTCCTCGGCCACCACGACATCCGCCGACACCATCACGTAAGGCCGAGCCAGCCGGGCGGAGGGCACGAACGCCTCCCGATACCCCGCCACCGCCTCCAACACCGACGACGGACTCACGTGATAGTTCGCCGTGAACGGCAACCCCAGGGCCCCGGCCGCCCGAGCGCTCTCCCCGGCGCTGGACCCCAGCACCCACACCTCGGCATCGGCCCCCGTCGCGGCGGGCGCCCGGAACTCCTGTCCCGCGTACGAATGCCCGTCACCCAGGAAGTCCAGGATCTGCCGCACCTGGTCGATGTACGCCCCCGCGTCGTCCCGGGCCCCCAACAACGTCTGCGACGCCTCCATCCGGGCGAGTACCTCCGCCCGGTCCAGCGCGGCCTTCGGCTTGCCCGGGATCACCAGCCCGTCCACCACCCGCCCGGTCGAGACCGGGGCCCCGGCGGAGTTGAACCGCTTGGCCAGATCGCGCCCCCGGACCAGCCCCGACCGCCCGAGCCCCAGGTCGACCCGCCCCGGGTGCACGTGCGCGATGGTGCCGAACTGCTCGGCGACGGACAGTGGCGCGTAGTACCCCAGCAGCACGGCCCCCGAGCCCACGCGGATGCGCGTGGTCGCCGAGGCGATCAGCGCGGTCAGGACGGCGGGCGCGGCGGCCGCGACGCCCGGGGCGAAGTGGTGCTCGGCCACCCAGTAGCGGTGGTAGCCGAACTGTTCGGCGCGTTGCGCGAGGTCGATGGTCGACCGCAGGGCCTGTGCGTTGGTGCGGCCGGAGAGCACCGGTGCTAAGTCCAGAATGGACAGTGGGGTTGGCATGGGATCCCTCCAGTTCTCCGCTGCTGCGCCGACGCTACCCCCGGGCGGGGCGGGGTCCGCGATGTGAGAAGGGCGGAATAACCGGGGGTGTTCGCCTGTTCCCGAACCATCGTGCCCACTCGATGGGAAGCCGTCGACCACACCGTGGGACGCGGCCGGATCGACCCGTTTGGCGGAGTATCGACCGGCCGGTCCGAGACGATCTTCCGGGCAGGCGCGAACTCGGGGAGAGGCATTGTCCGGTGGGGGAACGCGGTGGTTGGTGACCGGGGCGTGCGGTCAGCTCGGTGGGCATGTGACGGACCTGCTGACGCGACAGGGCGTCCCGGTGCTCGGGGTCGGCAGGCGGGCCTGCCGCGCGGGGCACGCCGACGTGGTCGGGTTGGATCTACGGCGCGCGGATGACCTGGGCGCGTTGTTGCGGCGCTATCGGCCCACCCACATCGTCCATCTGGCGGCCGTCTCCGCGCCCGCCGCGGTGGCGGCGGACCCGGGCGCGGGCTGGGTGCTCAACACCGAGGTCACCCGGCAGCTGGCCGCGCACGCGCGGGACGAGGACGCCTGGTTGCTCTACCCGTCAAGCGATTTCATCTGGCCCGGCACCGCCCACCGCCGCTACCGGGAGACGGATCGGCCGTCCGAGCGGTCCGCGTACGCGTGGACGAAGCTGGCGGGGGAGCGGGCCGTGCTCGGCGTGGGACTGGTCGCCCGGTTCTCGTTGCTGTACGGGACCCCGCTGTGCCCCAGGCAGACCACGTGGACGCGGGTCGTGGACCGGCTGCACGCGGGCGAGGAGATCCCGGTGTGCTCGGACGAGTTCCGCACCCCGGTCTCGTTTCCGGACGCCGCAAGGATTGTCGTGGGCCTGGGGGAGCGGCGGGTGCGCGGCCTCATCCATGTCGCGGGCCCGGAAGTGCTGACCCCGCGCGACATCCTGCTGCGCATGGCCGAGGGTCTCGGTGTCACCCCGAACCTGCGCCGGATCTCCCGCCGTGATCTCCCCGGCGGCGCCGACCGACCACCGAACATGGCCATGTCCGGCGCCGAGCTCGCCCGCCGCCACTCCGACCTGACCCCGGCCCGCATGCGCGTGCGAAGACCGTTCGGCGTGGTGATCCCGGTGTACCGGGGCGCGGACGTGCTGCACCGGAGCGTGGAATCCCTTGCCGCGCAACAGACCGACGCCGAGCTCCACGTCGTTCTCGCGGTCAACGACGGTCTCCCCGAGACCCTCCGGGCGGCGCACGCCCTGGCCCCGACCCTGCGCGCCACCGGCGCCCGCTGCGTGGTGCTGGAGACCCCGCCCGGCCGCGTCCCCGCCATCGAGGCCGCCGAGGCCCTTCTCCCGCCCGGTCCGCGCCTCTACCTCGACCAGGACGCCGTCCTCTCCCCGAACGCCCTCGCCGCCCTCGCGGCCGCCCTCGCCCCCGGCGCGGGCACCCACTTCGCCGTGCCCGCCGTCCGCGTCGCCACCCGCAGCGTCATCTCCCGCGCGTACTACCGCACCTGGCGCACCCTCCCGTACGTCCGCCAGTCCCCGGCCACCATGGGCGCCTATGCCGTCTCCGCCGCCGGTCGCGCCCGCTGGGAGACCTGGACCCGCGTCCGCTCCGACGACAAGTGGGTGCGCTGGCACTTCGCCCCAGAGGAACGCGCCGTCGTGCCGACCGCCACCTACGAGGTCATCGTCCCGAACGGCCCCCGCGAGCTCGTCCGGGCCCGCCTGCGCTACCAGCGCGGCAACACCGAGCTCGACACCCTGGACCTCACCCACGGCGACACCCACTCCCGCCACCGCGGCGTCATCCCCACGCTGCTGCGCAGCCCCGCCGCGGGCGCCGTCTTCCTCACCATCCACGCGATCGCCGCCGTCACCGGCCGCTGGTCCCGATGAGCCTCGACGTGGTCGTTCCCGCGCGGAACGAGGGTGCGCTGGTGGGCGCCTGTGTCCGGTCGGTCCTCGCCGACGGCCTGACGGGTGTCCGCGTCATCGTGGTCGCCAACGGCTGTGCCGACGACACCGCCGAGCGGGCCGCGGCGGCCGGGGCCACCGTCGTCGAGACCCCCGGAGACGGCAAGGCCGCCGCGCTCAACCGTGGGCTGGGGGAGTGTCGCGACGGTTCCGTGGTCTTCCTCGACGCCGACACCGTCCTCACCCCAGGCACCACCCGCGCCCTGGCGACCGCCCTGGACGTGCCGACTCCCCGCCTGGCCGCCCCGCGCCCCCTGCTCATCCGCCCCCGCGGCCCGCTCGCCCGCGGCTACGCCCAGGTGTGGACCCGCCTGCCCGGGATCGCGGACGACGTCATCGGCGCGGGCTGCTACGCCCTCAACGCCCCCGCCCGCGCCCGCTGCCCGGAATTCCCGCCGATCGTCGCCGACGACGCCTACGTGCGGACCCGGTTCACCCGCGACGAGCGGCACGTCCTCACCGACGGCACCTTTCTCCTCGTGCTCCCCGAGGGCCGCGAACTGATCCGGGTGGTCCGACGCTGGCGCACCGGGAACGCCGCCCTGGACGATTCCCCGGCCGCCACTCGTACCAGCAATATGCGGTTCGCAATTCACCCCGAGATCTGGCCGCATCTCCCGGCCTTCCTCACCGTCCTCGTCGCCACGAGACTCGCGGGCAGGCTCGGCCCGCCCGACGCCTGGGCCCGTGCCGACGGTGTCCGCGAGGTCGGACGGCAGGCGACCGAATACACCTTCCTCATCGATCCAGGCGTCACCCCCGCCCCCGACGCCCGCGCCCAGCTGGCGACCCTCGCGTCCAGGTTCCCCGATGGGGGGATTTTCGGCGCGGGCCCCGCGGCCCGGTACGCCCGCCCGCGCGCCATCGCCCTGGTCGAGACCCACCTCTGGGAGCGCACCGGCAGGCCGACGACGGTCACCGACCTGTGTGGACGGGCCAGGCGGTTCGGCGCACGCCCGATGACCACCCCGCTGGCCCGGTACACCCGATCGAGTGGCGGGCCGCCGCTGTGAGTGGGCGCGGGCGCGACCGGGTGTAGACGTACCGGCCCGCGATGCCGCATCCTTCCACGCACGCGTGTGGTGGGCCCGTTCCCTGCGGGTCAACCGCTGTGCGGTCGTTGGCAAGACCGGACCCGGTCCGGATAGCGGATACTCGCGCACATGACGGCGACGACACCCCAGGTCCGGCATCCCCTCGACCCGCTGACCGGCGAGGAGATCGCGCGCGCCCGCGCGGTCCTGGTAGCCGCCGGGCACGTCGGGGAGAGCACCCGCTTCCCCAGCGTGCTGCTGCTGGAGCCGCCCAAGGCGGAGGTGCGTGCGTTCACCGAGGGCGTGGCCTTCAGCAGGCGGGTGATCGCCGTCGTGCTCGACATCGCCACCGGCGTGGCCGCCGAGGCCGTGGTCGACCTGGTCGCCGAGGAGGTGGCCGACTGGCGCGAGCTGGCGGCGGGCGCCGGGCAGCCCGCCGTGCTGCTGGAGGAGTACGACCGCAGCGCCGACTTGGTGCGCGCCGACGAGCGTTGGCAGAACGCGCTCCGCCGCCGCGGTGTCGAGAACTTCGAATTGGCTTTCGTGGCGCCGTTGTCCCCGGGTTTCTTCGACTACCCGGAGGAGAAGAACCGCCGCGTTCTCCGCGCGTTGACCTTCCTGCGCGATCACGAGGAGGACAGCCCGTGGGCGCACCCGGTCGAAGGCCTGCTGGCCAAGGTCGACCTGATCACCGGTGAGGTCATCTCGGTCGACGATGTCGGCGATGTCCCGGTGCCCGCCGAGCACGGCAACTTCGACGCCGAGCACGTCGGCCCGGCCAGGACCACGCTCAAGCCGATCGAGATCACCCAGCCGGAAGGCGTCAGCTTCGCCGTCGACGGCAACGAGGTCACCTGGGAGAACTGGCGTTTCCGGGTCGGTTTCAACGCCCGCGAGGGCCTCACGCTGCACCGCATCGAGTTCGCCGAGAAGCCCGGCGAATACCTGTCGGTGGCGAACCGCGCGTCCATGGCGGAAATGGTGGTCCCCTATGGCGACCCGGCCCCGTGGCGTTACTGGATCAGCTACTTCGACGCGGGCGAATACCTGCTCGGAAAGAACTCGAACTCGCTGAAGCTGGGCTGCGACTGTCTCGGCGTCATCCATTACTTCGACGCCGTCGTCGCCGACGACCACGCGAACGCGGTGACGATCCCGCAGGCGATCTGCATGCACGAGGAGGATTACGGCATCCTCTGGAAGCACACGAACATCCTGACCGGCGCCACCGAGGTCCGCCGCTCCCGCCGCCTGGTGGTCTCCTTCTTCGCCACCATCGGCAACTACGACTACGGCTTCTTCTGGTACTTCTACCTGGACGGATCGATCCAGCTGGAGGCCAAGGCGACCGGCATCGTGTTCTGCGGCTCGGCCGAGCCGGGCAGCACCTCGCCGTACGCCGCCGAGATCGCCCCCGGCCTGATGGCGCCGGTGCACCAGCACCTGTTCTGCGCCCGGCTGGACATGGAGGTCGCGGGCGAGCACAACACCGTCGACGAGGTCGACGTGGTCGGCATCCCGATGGGCCAGGACAACCCGTACGGCAACGCCTTCACCACCACGACCACCCCGCTCACCAAGGAGTCCGAGGCCCAGCGGCTGGCCGACGCCAGTCGGGCACGCAGCTGGATCGTGCGCAGCGGCGACAGCGTGAACCGGCTCGGCAAGCCGCGCGCCTACCAGCTCATGCCGCATGTCGGCCCGACGCTGATGGCACAGCCGGAGGCCACCGTGTCCGCCCGCGCGGCGTTCGCCACCAAGCACCTCTGGGTCACCAAGCACGACGACGAGCAGCTCTACCCGGCTGGCAACTTCCCGAACCAGCACCCGGGCGGCTCCGGCCTGCCGGAGTGGACCAAGGCCGACCGCAAGATCGAGGACGAGGACATCGTGCTCTGGCACGTTTTCGGCCCGACGCATGTGCCGCGGCCGGAGGACTGGCCGGTCATGCCGGTGGACTACAGCGGCTTCATGCTCCGCCCGCACGGTTTCTGCGACCGCAACCCGGCCCTCGACCTCCCGGACGGCGCCAAGTCCTGCTCGCATTGCCCTCCGGGCCAGTGCACCTGCAACCACTGAGTTCGATTCCTCCCGCCGCCCACTCGCTCGTCCCCGCCCGGCATCGTCCCCGACCTGGCAGCCGCACCACCGCCAGGTCGCCGGTGCCGTAGGGGGAACCGCGGCCGAGGCTAAGGAAGTAGACGATCAGCGCCCCCGTGCCCCGGGTCCACCCCGGGGCGCGGGGGCGTTCGGCGTGTCCGGGGTCGGGCCGGTCCGATCGGCGGGTGTCCGGGCCGTGTCGTCCGGGGAAACCCCAGCTGACCGCGCCGGGCTCGCGGATGGCAATGGTTGTGTATTCAGCTATGTCCGGGGAACGGGTATCGTCGCTTCCCGGTGAAGCTTTTCCTTAAAGCAGCACCACCGGTCGGCGACAAAACTGGCGGAATAGCGACGAGAACGTGACCCGTCCTAGACATTGACCGGTGATCGTCTCGCGTGCATTCGCACGACCGGGCCCCGATGTCCACCGATCCCGCGGTATTTCGGTATTTCTACGGACACCGTGGCCCACCGCACAGGCGCAGGCTGTTCGCCACACCGCCACCCCCCGTTTGCCAAGGATGGTGCTTCCCTGTGAGTGTTCTGTCCATTGAGGACGTCTCCGTCGAGCGATCGGGTCTGCCGATCGTCCGCGGTGCGACGGTCTCGGTCGCCGAGGGCGAGGTGACCGTCCTGCTCGGCGCCAACGGCGCGGGCAAGACGACCCTGCTGGAAGGGGTGTCGGGGGCCATCCCGATCTCGCGCGGCGCGATCCGCCTCGGCGGCGCGCGGATCGAGAAGCTGCGCGCCTGGCGCCGGGCGCGCGCGGGCCTCGCGCACGTCGAACAGAACCGCACGGTATTCCGTGATATGTCCACTGAGGACAACCTGCTCGCCGCCTGCGGGCCGGAGGGGTCCATCGACGAGGTGCTGGACCTGTTCCCCGAGCTGCGCAAGCAGATCTCCGCCCCGGCGGGCCTGCTCTCCGGCGGCGAGCAGCAGATGCTGGTGGTCGGCCGGGCGCTGCTGGGCAGGCCGCGGGTGCTGCTGATCGACGAGATGTCGCTCGGCCTGGCGCCGATCGTGGTGGAGCGGCTGGCGCGGGCGGTGCGCCAGCTGGCCAACAACGGCGTGGGCGTGCTGCTGGTGGAGCAGTTCGCCACCCTCGCGCTGGGCATCTCCGACCGCGCCTACGTGATGGCCAGGGGCGAGATGGTCTACGCGGGCGACGGCCGCGCCCTGATGGCCAACGAGGCGCTGCTGCGCGCCCTCTACCTCGGCGACACCCGCCACTGACCGCGACTGGAGTCTGGAGAAAGTGGACACTGTGCGTAAGTCCCGGCCGCAGGGCGGGTTCCTGGCCGCCGCGGGTCCGTTGGGCAAGCCGCTGCCGATCACCCTGGTCGTCGCCGCGGTCGCGGTCCTGGTGCTGTCCTCGGTGTCGGACAGCTCGACGCTGTTCAACCTCACCAGCGCGGGCATCTCGATCGTCTTCATGCAGAGCTACGGCCTGATCACCGGCCGGGCGGGCGTGATCTCGCTGTGCCAGCTGTCCTTCGCCGCCATCGGCGCCTGGGTGGTGGGCTGGGCCAATGTCAACGAGGTCCCCGGCGGCCTGTACGTGTGGCTGCTGCTCGGCGGCCTGGCCGCGGTCGTGGCAGGCCTGCTGATCGGCCTCCCGGCGCTGCGCCTGCGCGGGGTCAACCTGGCGGTGGCCACCTTCGCCTTCGCCATCGCGCTGGACGTGGTCTTCGGCGGCCTGAACTACCCCGGCCAGGAGACCTACCAGCTGGTGCAGCGGCCGGAGCTGTTCGACACCGACGAGCTGTACTTCGTCTTCACCTCGATCGTCGCCGCGGTCATCTTCGTCGGCCTGTACTTCCTCGACCGCAGCAGGCTCGGCGGCGCGCTGGTGGAGATCCGGCACTCGGAGCGGGCCGCTGCCGCGCACGGCATCAGCGTCACCAGGGGCAAGCTGGCCGCGTTCGCGCTCAGCGCGTTCGTGGCGGGCATCGGCGGCGGCCTGATGGCGGGCCAGCTGGGCATCGTGACCGCGGGCAACTTCTCCTCGTTCGCCTCGGTGGCCATGTTCGCCATCGCCCTGTTCGTCGGCACCAACAACCCCGAGGGCGCCATCGCGGGCGGCATCATGGGCGCGTTCGTGCCGGTGCTGATGGACTGGGTCGGCATCCCGCAGGACCTGGCCTCGCTGCTGTTCGGCATCGGCGCCATCCAGGTGCTGCGGATGGGCATGAGCCAGACCGACCTGATGCGCACCCAGCGCCGCCGCAAGCGCGCGGCGCGGAACCCGGTCGCGCCGCTCACCCCGCCGCCGGTGTCGGTGTTCGGGCCGAGGCGTCCCACCCGGATCCTCGGCAAGGGCGCGCCCGCGCTGGAGGTGCGCGACCTGCGCGTGCAGTTCGGCAACCTGGTCGCGGTCGACGACGTGAGCCTGGTCGTGCCGCGCGGGCATGTGGTCGGCCTGGTGGGCCCGAACGGGGCGGGCAAGTCCACCCTGATCAACGCGGTCACCGGGTTCGCGCACAAGTACTCCGGGCGCGTGCTGCTCAACGGCAAGCGCATCGACAGCCTGGCCGCGCACCACCGGGCCCGTGCGGGCGTGCGCCGCTCGTTCCAGCAGCTGCGCGTGCCCACCTCCATCTCCGTCGGCATGTTCCTGCAGGTCGCCGCCGGTAAGACCTTGACCAACCGGGAGATCGACGAGCAGCTGGCGCTGTTCGCCTGCCCTCCCGCCGATACCCCTATGGAGGCCGTTGACGTGGCCACCCGGCGGTTGCTCGAAGTGGCCGGTCTGGCCGCGGGACGGCCGCCGGTGCTGATGCTGGACGAGCCCGCCGCGGGCCACTCCAGCGACGAGACCCGCCTGCTGGTGCAGCGCCTGATCGAGATCCCGGAACGCTTCGACACCTCGTTGTTGCTGGTGGAGCACGATATCGAGCTCGTGCGCGCCACCTGCGACCAAGTGGTGGTCCTGGACTTCGGTCGGGTCATCGCCTCCGGTCCGCCGGAGCAGGTCCTGTCCGACCCGTCGGTCATCGCCGCCTACCTGGGTGACGCCACGCACTGATCACTGCGTTTCTCTCCTCCCCCTGTCATCCCTCCTCCTCTGCACTTCCCGCCCCACACGGATCAGGAGAACCAATGCGAGCGCTTCACAGGATCGGCGGCGTGCTCATGGCCGCCGTCCTCACCACCTCGGCGATATCGGGGTGTGGCTCGAAGAACAGCGACACGATCAAGATCGGCGCCATCGCCGGGCTGACCGGCAGCTTCATCACCGATGAGGTCGTCAAGACCGCCAAGCGCGTCTTCGACGACGTCAACGAGCGGGGCGGCATCAACGGCAAGAAGATCGAGTACATCGTCAAGGACGACGCGGGCAACCCGCAGCGCACCGCCCAGGTGGCGCGCGAGCTGTCCGACGCGGACGTGGTCGCGATGACGGGGTCGGCCAGCTTCACCGACTGCGACGTCAACGACGCGTTCTACCGGCAGAAGAAGATCAGCTCGATCATGGCCGTGGCGGCCACCCCGAAGTGCTTCCAGAGCCCGAACGTGGCGCCGGTCAACGTCGGCCCGTTCACCCTGATCACCGCCGAGCTGCTGTTCGCCTCGGAGACGCTCAAGGACAACAAGCTCTGCAACTTCACCGTGGTGCTGCCCGGCTCGGAGGAGGCGGTCAACGCCTCGCTGGACCAGTGGTCGAAGATCACCAAGAAGCAGCTGGTGCTCAGCGACACGACCGTGCAGCAGAGCGGCGACCCGACGCCGTACCTGCTCAAGGCCAAGCAGGCCGGGTGCGACGCGGTGATGTTCAACCCGAGCGAGCAGCTGGTCGTGCCGTTCCTCAAGGCCGCGCAGACGCAGGGCATGACCGATGTGGACTTCCTGCTGCTGGCCCCGGCCTACACCGAGAGCGTGGCGAAGGCCGTCGGCGGCCTCGGCCTGAAGATCTACGCTGGCTCGGAGTTCGAACCGTTCACCTCGGACAGTGACGCCAACCGGGGCTGGAAGGACGCGGTGAACCGGGCGGGCGCGCCCGCCACCGCGTTCTCGCAGGGCGGCTACCTGTCCGCGGTGTTCATGGTCGAGGTGCTCAAGACCATCAAGGGCGACATCACCCGCGACTCGGTCAACGAGGCACTGAAGAACATGCAGCCGATCAGCAACCCGATGGTCGGCACCCCGTTCGTGTTCGGTCCCGGCGACCGGCACGCGCCCAACCAGGCGTCCAAGATGGTCGAGCTCAAGGACAGCCAGTGGGTCCCGAACGGCGACTTCATCACGGTGCCGACCGCCTCCTGACCCACCCCTTGACCTCTTCCTGCTGATCCGGAGGATCTCGTGCTCCAACTGTCCGCGGCTATCGCCGGACTGGTCACCGGCGGGGCGTACGCCCTGATGGGCCTGTCCACGCTGTTGACCTACCGACTGGTGTCGGTGGTCAACTTCGCCCAGGCCGCCGTCGGCGCGTTCGGCGCGTTCGCCATGGTCGTGCTGTACGAGGCGGGCCTGCCGCTGGTGCTGGCGGTGCCCGCGGGCATGGCGGTCGGCGCGTTGCTGCACTGCGGACTGGGCGCGATCATGGTCCGCTGGTTCTCCGAGTCCGGGGAAGGGGTCAAGGCCGCGGTCACGATCGCGATCTACACCGGGCTGGTGGCGGTGGGGCTGCGCCTGTTCGGGGCGCAGCACCCGCACCGCTTCCCCAGCCCGTTCGACTCGCCCGCGTTCACCCTGGGCGGCGTGGTGGTCACCTGGACCGCCATCGTCACCATGATCCTGGCGATCGTGTTCGCCACCGCCCCGACGCTGCTGCTCCGCCGGACCCGGGTGGGCCTGTTGCTGCGGGCCCAGTCGGAGCGCCCGACCACCGCCGAGCTCATCGGCGTCCGGGTGCCCCGGTTGTCCATGATCGTCTGGGCGGTGGCAGGCGCGGCCAGCGCACTCGCCATCATGATCATCGCCCCGCAGCTGGCCAGCGACTTCGGCTCGCAGGCCGCGCTGATCACGCCCGCGCTGGCGGCCGTGCTCATCGGCGGGTTCCGCAGCTTCACGGTCACCCTGATCGGTGGTCTCGCCCTCGGCGTGCTGCAGGGCGTGGCCAGCAGCATCCAGGATCTACAGCAGTACCGGGGCGTGCTGCCGTTCGTGGTCATCCTCGTCGTGCTCGTCTGGACGCGGCGCGGGGACCGCTGGGACGAGCCCGCCTGATCTCCGTCCGGCCTGGACTGTCCGCCTCGGACAGTCCAGGCCGGAACCGGCGGCGCGCCCGCGCCACCGGGACGAACCGACTGGAGAACGACATGTGCCACGCGGAGCGCCGCCGCCCGCCTGCCCCGCAGGGGGAGACGGACACGAGCGTCATCCGCCCGCGTTCGGCGGACGGGACGGGGTTCCACGCCCACACGGTGCCTGAGCGGGGCGCCGGGGCGAGCGTGGCCATCCTGCCCGATGCGCGTGGCGCGCACGAGCCGTACCGCCTGCCTGCGCGGAAGTTCGCCGGATCGGGTAACACCGCGGGGGTGACCCGCCACCGGGACCGGAGCCCGGACGCCGACGGGTTCGCCCGCCGCGGCGCCGTCGCGGACCGGCCCGACCACGCCGCCGACGCCCGACGGCACGTACTTGCCTTCACCAGGAAGGAATCCGCATGAGGCCACGCACCACAATGGCCGCGGTGCTGCGCGAGTTCGGCGCCCCGCTGGAGATCGAGGAGCTGCCGCTGCCCGCGGACCTCCCCGCGGGCTCGGCGCTGGTGCGCGTCACCAGGACCACGCTGTGCGGCACCGACGCGCACCTGTGGTCGGGCATCATGCCCTTCGTCGGCCTGCCCCTGGTGCTGGGCCACGAGATGGTGGGCGAGGTCGTCGCGCTCGGCCAGCACGCGGAGCGGGACGCGCTGGGCCGCCCGGTTGCGATCGGCACCCGGCTCGTCTGGTCGGAGTCGGTATGTGGCCATTGTTACGCCTGCACTGTGCTCCGCGAGCCCGTCATGTGCGCGAATCGCGGTTATGGTTTCTCCCAGCGAGCGGACAAATGGCCGTTCGTCATCGGCGGTCTCTCCCAGTACACCTACCTGCCGCCGGGTGCGCACCGCCTGGTCGTGCCCGACGACATGCCAGACACCTGGGCCGCGTCCGCAGGATGCGCGGTCAAAACCGTGTTGCGCGCGTTCGGCAACGCGGGCGGCGTCCGTCCTGAGTCGACGGTCGTGATCCAGGGTTCCGGCCCGCTGGGACTGGTCGGCACCGCGGTGGCCAAGGCTTCCGGTGCCGGGCGCGTCATCACCATCGGCGCACCCGACAACCGGTTGGCGATCGCGGACCGTTTCGGAGCGGACGTGACCATCTCCGTGGAGGAGGTCGCGGACGCCGACGAGCGGGTCGCCCGGGTGGAGGAACTGACCGAGGCCCGTGGGGCGGACCTGGTGTTCGACTTCGCGGGCTCGCCCTCGGCCAACCGCGAGGGCGTGCTGATGTGCGGCTTGCGTGGTAAGCACGTGGTGGTGGGCCTGGCGGGCCCGCAAGCCTTGCCGGTGCCGATGGATGTCGTGATGAGTCGCGAGATCCAGGTCATCGGTTCCCTGAACGGCGATGTGTCCGATCTGGACCGCTCGCTCCGGTTCCTGGACGCGTTCCGGGACCGGTTCGAGTGGGACGCCATGTTCGGCGAGCCCGTCGGCCTGGCCGGCGCGGACCAGGCCATCAAGGACATGGCGTCCATGGCCGCGATCAAGGCAGTCGTCGACCCCGCTCTAGATGTTGAGGAGATCTCCGGATGACCACCAACCCCGTCGACCCGAGCCCGCTCGCGGCCGTCGCGTCCAGCTTCATGGCCGCGAAGCAGTTCTTCGCCGCCAGCGAGCTCGGCGTCTTCGCCGCCCTCGCCGACGGCGCGCAGACCTCGGCAGGCATCGCCGAGAAGGCCGGTGTGCCGGAGCGCTCCGCGCGGATCCTCGCGGACGCGATGGTCGGCCTCGGCCTGCTCACCTACGCCGACGGCCGCTACACCAACACCGAGGCCACCGGCGCCTACCTGGCGGGCGGCGCGGGCCTGGACCTGCGCCCGTGGCTGGCCTTCTGGGACACCATGAGCTACCCGCACTGGCTCGGCTACACCGACTCCATGCGCACCGCCGAGCCGCAGCCGTTCGACATGAGCGGCGAGCGGATGGGCGCGTTCATGAACGGCGTGCAGACCTACAACACCCTGCACGCCCAGCAGCTCGCCGCGGTCTACGACTTCACCGCGCACGAGAACCTGCTGGACCTCGCGGGCCTGTCCACCGCGTTCCTGGACGAGGCGCACAAGCGCAACCCCAAGCTGCGCGGCGCCTTCGTCAGCACCGACATGATGCTGGGCATGGCCAAGCAGGGCGCGCCCGAGGGCTTCGGCGACTTCGTCGAGTTCCACGAGGCCGACCCGCTGACCTCGGACGTGCCCGGCCACTACGACTCGGTGCTGCTGGAGCACGTGCTGCACCGGTTCACCCCGGAGGAGAACAAGAAGATCATGGCCGCGGCCCGCAAGGTCGTGGACCAGGGCGCCACGCTGCTGGTGCTCGACTTCCTGCTGGACGCCGCCGACGGCCGTCGGCTCGACCCGGTGCTCGCGGGCGAGTACCTGGTCATCGACGGCACCGTGGTGTACCCCGAGGACGAGGTCAAGGGCTGGCTGGAGGCCACCGGCTGGAGCTGGGTGGAGACCCGCCCGGTTCCCGGCTCCCCGCGCGTGGTCATCGCCAAGGCGGTCTGATCCCCCGGTGGGTCCCGGCACCCGCCGGGGCCCACCGCCCGCTCTGATCGCCCGCCCGCTCTGATCACCCCTCCCGCCCACCCGCCCTGATCACCCCTCCCGCCCGCCCGCCCTGATCACCC
>NZ_KB894433.1 GCF_000374445.1 Actinokineospora enzanensis DSM 44649
CAACACCGCCGCCGCGGCCAACGCCAGCAACGACCCCACCGGATACCGCACACCCCGCCGATCCCGCGGATCAGGCACCCGAGCCAGATAATCCCGCAGGTCAGCCACCCACTCCACACCCCGCCCCGGCACCACACCCAGGGCCAGACGATCGAACGCAGCAGGCATCAGGCAGGATTCCACCACGGGCACGGCTCTCCAACGATCATGCGACATCAGCAATCACATGATCAACGAGACCGTGCCCGACCCATACACCGGGCAACCGACTTTGCCGACCCCCTGCCCCCTGGTGGGGTGGGGCTTGCTTTGTGGTGTGGTCGCTGTGGAGAGTTGCGGGAGGGGCATGTTGGGTGCGGGCGGCTGGGGGTCTGCCTTGGGGTGCGGCTGGAAAGTGGCTTGGTTCAGGGCTGTGGTGGGGCTGGTGGGGGCGTGCTGGAGGTAGCTGGGGCGGCGTCGGTCTTGGTGGCTGGGCAGGGGGCGTGGGGGATGCCTTCCTCGTCCAGCTTGTCCGCGATCGCCTCGCATACCGACTGGTGGTGATGAGTGCGGACCGGCTTGTCCGATGGGGCGGACTCGGCCGCGGGCTCGGAAGGTGCGGGGGCGGATGTGGTGGTTGCGTCGGTCGAGGTCGTGGGGGTCGACACGGCTGAGGGGTCGGTCGAGGGGGACGGTTCGGTGGTGGGTTCCGGGGTCGGGTCCGGGGTGGGGGTGGCTTCCGTCGCGGGCTCGGGTGCGGGGGGTGGGGCGGGCTGGGCCAGTGCGGGGTCGGCCGGGGGTACCGGGGGGATCGGGGTGGCGCCGCCGGAGTAGGCAGTCATCCATGTGGTCACCGTGACCACGTAGTCGGCCGAGTTGTTGTAGCGGAACAGGGCGGCGCCCAGGTCGTCGGGTTTGTCGAGGTCGAGGCCGCCGGAGCAGAGGTAGTGAGCGGCGGCGACGGTCGCGTCGTTGATGTTGTGCGGGTCGGTGATGCCGTCGCCGTTGCCGTCGGCGGCGTACTTGTGCCAGGTCGACGGGATGAACTGCATGGGGCCGACGGCGCGGTCCCAGACCGGGTCGTCGTCGAGGGTGCCGTGGTCGGTGTCCGGGATGGCGGCGAAGCCGTCGGCGCCGGAGAGGACCGGGCCCAGGATGTGCGGGGACGTGTCGCCGTTCGCGGTGGCCTGGCCGCCGCGGGCGTGGCCGGATTCGACGCGGCCGATGGCGGCGAGATGGTACCAGCGCAGGTGGCAGCTCGCGCGGACGGTGTGTTCCGCGTGTTGGTACGCGGTGAGCATGTTGCGGGGGATGCCGGTGGAGGTGATCGGGGACTTCGCGGCGGGTTCCACCCTGGCCACCGGCGCGGGCGCGGGTACCTGGGTGATCGGGCCGAGCGCGGGCGCCAGGCGCAGTGACTCCGTGGTGACCGCGCCGACGCGGTCGGCCGGGGTGTGCTGAGGTGCGATGGCGGTGGGGGCGGCCGGTTCGGCTGAGGACTCCGGCACCGGGCCGGACGCCTGGGCGGCCGCGGCCGCGAGCGTCAACAGCACCAGGGCCAGGGCGGTGACCGGCCGCGCGCCCCCCGGCGCCGACCCGCGCGATGAAGTGACCACGCTTCCCGTTTACCAGGTCACGGACGGCGACCCTGGTCGTCGGCGTCGATGATCCCTCGTTCGAGTGGCCACGCGGACCGATCGGGTCACACCGGGTTGTACTTATGCGCATGTGACTATACGTTGGCCCGGGGCGTCCGAAGGGAGGAACGCGTGGGACACGGACACGGGCACGGCCATGGGCATGCCAGCGCTTCCGGGCGTCTGGCCGGACGGCTCTGGGCCGCCTTCGGCATCGCCGCCGCCATCATGGTGGTGGAGTTCGCGGTCGGCTTCGCCACCTCCTCGCTGGCGTTGATCTCCGACGCCGCGCACATGCTCACCGACGTCGTCGGCGTCGGCCTCGCGCTGGCCGCGATCGTGGTGGCCCGCCGGGCGCGCAGCAAGCCCGGCCGTACGTTCGGCCTCTACCGCGCCGAGGTCCTCGCCGCGCTCGCCAACGCCGTGTTGCTGTTCGGCGTCGCGGCCTATGTCGTGACCGAGGCTGTCCAGCGGTTCACCGACCCGCCGGAGGTCGCCGGGCTGCCGGTGCTGCTGGCCGCCGCCGCTGGTCTGGCCGCCAACATCGTGTCGTTCCTGCTGCTGCGTGACGGCGCCGAGGAGAGCCTGAACGTGCGCGGCGCCTACCTGGAGGTCGTCGCCGACCTGATCGGCTCGGTCGGCGTGCTGGTCAGCGCCTTGATCACGCTGACAACCGGCTGGCGCTGGGCCGACCCGGCGATCGGCGTCGCCATCGGTCTGTGGGTGCTGCCGCGCACCTGGTCGCTGGCCCGGCGGGCGCTGCGGATCCTGTTCCAGCACGCGCCCGAACGGGTCGACGTCACCGAGATGGCAGCGCGGTTGGGTGGCGTGACCGGGGTGGCCGAGGTGCACGACCTGCACGTGTGGACGTTGACCTCGGGTATGGAGGTCGCGTCCGCGCACTTGACGATGGCAGAGCGGGCGGACCAAGGCGCGGTCTTGGACGCGGCGCGGGAACTGCTGAGTAGCGACTACGGCATCGAGCACGCCACGCTTCAGGTGGAGCATCGTGAGGCGGCGTCGAAGTGCCGGCAGCTGTCCTGGTAGGTCGGGACCGCAGCGGGCTGTGGCGCCCAAGTGTCGGCGGCGGCCCGCTGTCCTGGCAGGTCAGGATCGCTCGGCGACGGGTATTGCCTGCTGTTCCGGAGGTCAGAAGCGTTCGAAGCGGAATGGGGCCAGTTCGACGTCCCGGTCCTCGCCCATGATCTCCGCGGCCACCAGGTCGGCGCCGTGCAGACACAGGGTCGCACCGCTGTGGGACACGGCGAAGTGGAAGTTCGGGATCTTGGCTGCGCGGCCCAGCAGCGGCAGGTTGTCGCCCGGGATGGCGCGTTCGCCGACGCGGGTGTCGGTCACCGTGGCGGCGTCGAGTTCGGGGTAGAGCGCGCGGGCGGCGGTGAGCAGGTCGTTGGCCGCGCGTTCCTCGGTGCCGGGCTCGTACGCGGCGGCGTCGGTGGCCAGGGAGCGCAGGATCAGTCTGCCGTCGCCGTTCGGGCGGAGGTTGAGCGCGGGTGAGTGGATCACGTGCCGGACCGGCACGGGCGTCGGCGCGGTGCGCACCATCAGGCCGCGCGTGTTGCGCATCGGCAGCGTCAACCCGACCAGGTCGGCGATCTGGGCCGCCCGCGGGCCCGCGCAGTCCACGACCGCGTCCGCGGGCAGCTCGCGGCCCGATGCCAGGCGTATCGAGCGGACCTCGCCGCCGGTGACCCGGATGGCGGCCACGGCGTCGCCGACGACCAGGTCCAGGTTGGTGGAGAGCAGGTACGGGATCAGGCGGTCGGGGCGCAGCCAGCCTTCCCGCGGGTAGTACGCGATCTCGGTCTCGGGCAGGGCCGCCGGATCAAGTCCGGGTTCGCGGGCGCGCGCGTCTGCTCTGTTGAGCCAGTCGACGTCGTAGCCCCACTCCTGGAGCTCGGCGACCCTGGCCCGCAGCCGGGCGCGCGCGTCGTCGTCGGTGGCCCACTCCAGGTTGCCGGTCTCGTGGTACCAGTCGTTGTCGGGGACCTCGGCGGCGAGCTTCCGGTGCGCGGCCATGCCCGCCACATTCAGCCGGTGATATGCCCGCGGCTGTTTCCCGTTCGCATTGATCCACGAGAACGTGGCCGCCGACGTCCCGCTGCCGGGCTCACCCGCCTCCACGACGGTGACCTGCGCACCCCGGCGCGCGAGGGACCACGCGGTGGCGGCCCCGTACACCCCGGCACCCACGACGACCACATTCGCAACCACGGCCACCACCTTGCTCGACGGTCCGTCAGGAAGGCAAGGGCTGGCCGCCGCGGGTGGTGAGCATCTTGGTCAGCAGGGTGACCTCGGCGGTCTGGCCCTGTTGGATCTTCTGCGCCAGGTTGCGCACGTAGTCCACCCGCGCGTGTTCGGCCGCGTAGGAGGCCATTTCCAGGCCGCCCTGGTGGTGGCGGAGCATGAGCTGCAGGAAGTAGACGTTGAACTCCTTGCCCTGCAGGCCGCGCAGCTTGGCCAGTTCGGAGTTGGTGGCCATGCCCGGCATCAGCTCCACGCCGCCCTCGGCCATGCCGTGCGAGTGGGCGGCGGCCATCCAGCGCATGTGCGGCTGGTCGGCGGGGGGCAGGTTGGGCTGGCCCCATGCGGTGAGCCAGGCGCTGAACTGGCCACTCTGGTCGAGCTGGGTGGACTCGATGTCGAAGGCCAGCTGGCGGACCTCGGCGTCGTCGCTGCGGTCCCTGGCCAGGCCCGCCATGGTGATGGCCTGCAGGTGGTGCACGCGCATGTCCTGGCAGAAGCCGACGTCGATCGAGTCCGCGCTGGGGGTCTCGTCACCGTTGCCGACCGAGGCGAGGGTGATCAGCATGCCCGCGGCGGCGCCGACGAGGAGCACGACGACTGCCGCGACCACGTAGACCAGGGTCGAGCGGCCCGCGCCCGGCCGGGCGGGGGCATCGTCGAGTGGGGTGTCGTGCTCCTCGGGCTCAGTCATGGCTCACCTTCTACTGCGAGGGCTTCGCGGCGGAGGTGGGGACCGGTGCCGTAGTCGCGGGGGCGGTGGCGGTCGGCGCCGGGGCACCCGCGGACGGGGTCATGGCGGGCGCGGACTCGGCCGTCTTGATGTTCTTGCCGTCCATGGTGACCGCGTCCGGGCCGGGCTTCTCGGCCACGAACGGCGGCGGGTTCGACGAGTCGAAGCCGGTCTGGTTGCTGTCGCAGCGGCCGCCCGGCTCCGGGGTCTGGTAGTTGTTCGCGCGCAGCGACTTGATGAACTGGTCGATGCGCTCGTCCTCGGGGTTGGCCAGCTTGAGCTGGTGGCCCCAGGACTGCAGCGAGATCGGCTGGTCCAGGCCAGGGTAGGGCGACATCACCATGTACGGGGTGCCGGTGACCTTGTCCTTGAGCTTGTCCAGCGCCGTGCCCTGCACCTTGTCCGGGTTGTAGGCGATCCAGACCGTGCCGTGCTCCAGGGTGTGCACCATGTTCTCGTTGCGCACGGCCACCGGGTAGACGACGCCGGTGCAGTCGGCCCAGACGCCGTCGTGCGGGCCGCCGAAGGGCGGGGTCTGGTCGTAGGCGACGCGCTGGGTGGAGTCGACGTGCTGGCCACCGGTGTAGGTGACCCGGACGACGCCGGGGATGTTCACCGACGGGTCTTTGTTGTCGTCGGACACGGTGTACTTGCGGGCCGCGCTCACCTGCATGAACGAGTAGGTGAACACCCCCGCGGCGACCAGCACGACCACGGTGATGCCCGCGATCAGCCCCCAGGGCGGGCCCTTCTTGGTGACCACGGACGACCGCGCGGCCTTCACCGCGCTGTTCTTGCCGCCGCCCTTGGGGCCCTTCTTCTTCGTCGTTCCGCTGGCCATGCCGTCCCTCGGACCTGCGCGCTCGCGTGACATCCCCGATCGGCGCACGACCGGCGAGCCGCACCTGGTGGGTGCGGACGCCAAGTCTAGGGAACGGGTGTCTGCTGGGCGTCAACCACCGGCCCGGCGGCCGTTACCACACCCGATCGGCGGGTGTGTGCGGATCACGAATGAGCGTTCACCGGCACCCCGTCCGGCCCGGGGTCGCTCGGGTCGAACGGCGGCGGGTCGTCCTGGTCGAACTTGGTGGGGTTCGGGTCGCAGGAGGCGCCCGGCTCCGGGGTCAGGTACGGGTTGGCCCGGGTGGCGGCGATGAACTTGTCGATCCGCGGGTCGGTCACCTGGTCGACCTGGAGCTGCTTGCCCCACGACTGCACCGAGATCGGCTTGCGCTGCCCCGGGAACGGCGACATCACCGAATAGGGCTTGCCGTCGATCTTCTTGACGAGCGTGGCGAGATCGGCGCCCTTCACCTCGTCGGGGTTGTAGGAGATCCACACCGCGCCGTGCTCCAGCGAGTGCACGAGGTTCTCGGTGCGCACCGCCTTCGGGTAGACCACGCCGTTGCACGCGGCCCAGACGTCGTCGTGCGCGCCGCCCAACGGCGGTAGGTGGTCGTAGGCGACGCGGCGGTCCGGTGGCACGTGTATGCCCGGCCGGTACTGGATCGACAGCACGCCGTCGATGTCGGTCGTCGCGTCCTTCACCGGCGGGGCCTGCGCGGGCTCGGTGGCGTCGGTCGGGCCGGACCGCGCGGCGGAGCTCGGTGCGGTCCGCTGGTCCGCCCCGACCGGGGCACCCGTCTGGGTGGTCCCGCACCCGGCGAGGAGCAGGCAGGCGGCGCCGAGCGCCAGGTGCCGCGCGTTGCGAATCATGCGGGTGAGTGTATGGACCCGACCGGGCGCTGAGGACCCACCTACCTAGACTTACCTGGTGACCCCCGCCGCCCTCGCCGACCTCGTGCGCTCCGCCGCCGTGCGGGCGTTGGGCACACGTGGCCTGGACCCGGCGGTGGTCCCGGACGAGGTGGACGTGCGCCCGGCGCGACGCGCGGGGCAGGGTGACTACGCGACCTCGGTGGCGTTGCGGTTGGCCGGGCCGGTCGGTGTGGACGCCCGCGAGGTGGCGGCCTGGGTCGCCGCCGAGTTGGCGGTGTCCGATGAGGTCGTCGCCGAGGTGGCCGGGCCGGGATTTGTCAACCTCCGCCTGGTGAATTCCTCGGTGGGCGAGGTATTGCGGTCGATCCACGAGCCGGGCGGGCCGGTCGACCGGGAGCTGCCCGAGCGTGTCCGCACGCGCACGCACGGCACGGTCACGATGGCCGGGCTGGTCGAGCTGGTCGGTGCCGACGCGGCCCGCTACGCCGTCCTCTCCGGAAAGTCCACAGTGGACACGGAGGTCTGGGGGCGACATGTGGACCGCAACCCGGTCTACAACGTCCAGTACGCACACTCGCGCGCGTTCTCCTTGGCGCGCAACGCGAACGACCTCGGCATCACACTGTCCCAACAGGACGGTACTGAACTGCTGGACCACCCGCGTGAGCTCGACCTCGTGCGGGCCCTGCGCGACTTCGCCCCCGTGGCCGACCCGCGCGCGCTCACCAGGGCCGTCGAGGACGTCGCCGAGGCGTTCCACCGGTTCACCCACACCTGCCGCGTCCTGCCGAGCGGCGACGAGGAACCCACCCCACGGCACCACGCGCGCGTCGCGCTGTGCGTCGCCACCCGCCGGGTCCTGGCCAGCGGGCTGGGGCTGCTCGGCGTCACCGCACCGGAACGAATGTAGGGATCGATGAGGGCACACCCGGCTGGCCCGCGGCACGCGGAAGTCCTGCCGCCCAGCAACCCCGCCAACGAGCGGCCGACCAGTCCGGCCGCGCTCGACGAGCTGGTGGCCGCGGTCTGGCCGCGCAACACCGCGCGCGGCGACGACGGCGCCGTCCGGATCGCGGGCGTGGATGTCCGCGAGCTGGCCGAGACGTACGGCACGCCGCTGTTCGTGGTGGACGAGGACGACTTCCGGGCCAGATGCCGGGAGCACGCGGCCGCGTTCGGCGACCCGGCGCTGGTGCACTACGCGTCCAAGGCGTTCCTGTCCGTGGAGATCGCCCGCTGGGTGGCCGACGAGGGGCTCAGCATCGACGTGTGCAGCGGCGGCGAGCTGGCCGTCGCGCTGCGCGCGGACTTCCCGCCCGAGCGGATCACCTTGCACGGCAACAACAAGTCCACCGCCGAGCTGGCCGAGGCGCTGGACGCGGGCGTCGGCACCATCGTGGTCGACTCGTTCCTGGAGATCGCCCGGCTGGACCACCTGGCCAGGGAGCGGGACCGGGTGGCCGACGTGCTGGTCCGGGTCACCGTGGGCGTCGAGGCGCACACGCACGAGTTCATCGCCACCGCGCACGAGGACCAGAAGTTCGGCTTCTCGCTGGCGGGCGGGGCCGCCGCGGAGGCGGCCAGGCGGGTGCTCAAGGCGGGCGGGCTGCGGCTGGTCGGCCTGCACAGCCACATCGGCTCGCAGATCTTCGACGCGGACGGCTTCGAGGTCGCCGCGCACCGGGTCATCGGCCTGCTGGCCGAACTGCACGCCGAGCACGGCGCGGCCGCGCTGGCCGCGGTGACCACCGTCGACCTGGGCGGCGGCCTGGGCATCGCCTACACCGCCCAGGACGACCCGCCGCCGCCGTCCTGGCTGGCCGAGCAGCTGCGCGCGATCATCACCAAGGAGTGCGAGCAGGCCGGGCTGCCGCTGCCGCGGCTCGCGGTGGAGCCGGGCCGGGCCATCGTCGGGCCGGGCACGGTCACCCTCTACGAGGTGGGCACGACCAAGGACGTCTCGCTCGGGCACGGCACCGGCCGCCGCTACGTCAGCGTCGACGGCGGCATGAGCGACAACATCCGCACCGCCCTCTACGACGCCGTCTACGACGTGCGCCTGGTGTCCCGGTCCAGCGGCGAGGGGGAGCGCGGCACCGAGGCCGTGCTGTCCCGCGTGGTGGGCAAACACTGTGAGTCCGGTGACGTTGTGGTGCGAGACTGCTGGCTTCCCGACAACCTTGCTCCCGGTGACCTGCTGGCGGTGGCCGCGACGGGCGCGTACTGCTACTCGATGGCGAGCAACTACAACCGGCTCCCCCGGCCCGCGGTGGTGGCGGTGCGCGAAGGCGTCGCTCGGCCGCTGCTGCGTCGGGAGACCGTGGACGACCTGTTGAGACTGGAGACCCTTTGACCTCGGCGGCGAGCGTGACTGCTAAACCGATCCGTGTGGCCCTGCTCGGCTGCGGGACGGTCGGCACCGAGATCGTCCGGCTGCTCACCGACCAGGCCGACGAGCTGACCGCGCGGGTCGGCGCCCCGCTGGAGCTGGCGGGCATCGCCGTGCGCAGGCCGAACAAGCACCGCCAGGTGCCCGCCGAGCTGCTCACCACCGACGCCGCGGGCCTCGTCGCGCGCGACGACGTGGACGTGGTGGTGGAGGTCATCGGCGGCATCGAGCCGACCAGGGGTTGGCTGCTGGCCGCGCTGAACGCGGGCAAGTCCGTGGTCACCGCGAACAAGGCGCTGCTGGCCGAGCACGCAGGCGAGCTGTTCGAGGCCGCCGACCGCACCGGCGCCGACCTGTACTTCGAGGCCGCGGTGGCGGGCGCGATCCCGCTGGTGCGGCCGCTGCGCGAGTCGCTGGCAGGCGACCGCATCACCCGGGTGATGGGGATCGTCAACGGCACCACCAACTTCATCCTCTCCGCGATGGACGAGACCGGCGCGGGCTACGCCGAGACGCTGGACGAGGCGTCCCGGCTGGGCTACGCGGAGGCCGACCCGACCGCGGACGTGGACGGCTTCGACGCCGCCTCCAAGGCCGCCATCCTCGCCTCGCTGGCCTTCCACACCCGGGTCACCGCCGGTGACGTGCACCGCGAGGGCATCTCCCAGGTGACCTCGGCGGACATCGCCGCCGCCCGCGTGCTCGGCCGCACCATCAAGCTGCTGGCCATCTGCGAGCGGGTGCGCGGGACCGACCCGGACACCGGCGCGGCCACCGAGGCCGTCGCGGTCCGGGTGCACCCGGCGATGATCCCGCGCACGCACCCGCTGGCCGGGGTGAACGGCGCGTTCAACGCGGTCTTCGTGGAGGCGGAGGCCGCCGGGCAGCTGATGTTCTACGGGCAGGGAGCGGGCGGTGCACCCACCGCCAGCGCCGTGCTCGGCGACCTGGTCGCGGTCGCCCGCAACCGGGTCGTCGGCGGGCGCGGGCCGCGCGAGTCGGCGTACGCCGACCTGGCGGTGCGCCCGATCGCGCAGGCCTCGACCAGGTACCACATCAGCCTGGACGTCGCGGACCGCGCGGGTGTGCTGGCGGCGGTCGCCGCCGAGTTCGCCCAGCACGAGGTCAGCATCGCTGCCGTGCGCCAGGAAGGGCGCGCCACCGATGCCAGCCTGGTGATCGTCACCCACTCGGCGCCGGACGCCGCCTTGCGGTCCACTGTGGACAAGCTGGCCGGGCTGCAGTTCGTGCACGAGGTGGTCAGCGTCATGCGGGTCGAAGGCGAGGATTCATGACCATCCCCACCGAGGTGCGGCCGGGCTGGCCGGGCATCATCCAGGCCTACCGGGAGCGGATCGCGGTGCCCGACGGCGCCGAGGTGATCACCCTGGGCGAGGGCAACACGCCGCTGCTCCCGGCCCCGTACCTGTCCGAGGTCACCGGCTGCACGGTGTACCTGAAGGTCGAGGGCCACAACCCCACCGGGTCCTTCAAGGACCGCGGCATGACCGTGGCGATGACGCACGCGCGGGCCAACGGCCTGGAGGCGGTCATCTGCGCCTCCACCGGCAACACCTCCGCCTCCGCGTCCGCCTACGCCGCGCGCGCCGGGCTCACCTCCGCGGTCCTGGTGCCGCGCGGCAAGATCGCGCTCGGCAAGCTGGCCCAGGCGGTCGCCTACGGCGCGCGGATCCTGCAGATCGACGGGAACTTCGACGACTGCCTGGAACTGGCCCAGAAGACCGCGGCGGAGTACCCGATCGGCCTGGTCAACTCGGTCAACCCGGTGCGGCTGGTCGGGCAGAAGACGGCCGCCTGGGAGATCTGCGACGTGCTCGGCCGGGCGCCGGATATCCACTGCCTGCCGGTCGGCAACGCGGGCAACATCACCGCGTACTGGCGCGGCTACAACGACTACCTCGCCGACGGCCTGATCGAGCGGACCCCGCGCATGTTCGGCTTCCAGGCCGCGGGCGCGGCGCCGATCGTGCTGGGCGAGCCGGTCGCGAACCCGGAGACCATCGCCACCGCGATCCGGGTGGGCAGCCCGGCTTCCTGGACCGGCGCGGTCACCGCGCGCGACGAGTCCGGCGGCCTGATCGCCGCGGTCACCGACGAGCAGATCCTGGACGCCTACCGGCTGCTGCCCGTGCGCGAGGGGGTCTTCGTCGAGCCGGGCTCGGCGGCGAGCATCGCGGGCCTGCTGGACACGGCGGCGGACGGGCGGCTGCCGCGCGGGTCCGTGGTCGTCTGCACGGTCACCGGGCACGGCCTCAAGGACCCGGACACCGCGCTGCGCGAGGTGGTCGAGGTCGAACCGGTGCCGGTGGACGCCGGGGCGGTCATCTCGGCCCTGCAGCTGCGGTGAGCGGGGGCGTCCGGGTACGCGTGCCCGCCTCCTCGGCGAACCTCGGCGCGGGGTTCGACGCGCTCGGCTTGGCGTTGGCGCTGCACGACGTGCTTGAGGTGCGGCGCGCGCCGTCCGGGCTGACCGTGCGGGTCACCGGCGAGGGCGCGGGCGAGGTGCCGCTGGACGGCACGCACCTGGTCGTGCGTGCCCTGCGGGCGGCCTGCGAGCGGCTCGGCCACGACCCCGGCGGGCTGGAACTGACCTGCGCCAACGCCATCCCACACGCGCGCGGCCTCGGCTCGTCGGCGGCCGCGATCGTCGCCGGGATCGCGGCCGGGTACGGGCTCGCGGGCGTCGCGCTGACCGGTTCGGCGCTCGACGACGCGCTGCACCTGGCCGCCGAGTTCGAGGGGCACGCGGACAACGTCGCCGCGAGCCTGCTCGGCGGCGCGGTCATCGCGTGGCTGGACGGCGACCGGTTCCGGGCCGCGCGGGTGGAGCCGCACGCCGACCTGCGGCCGGTCGCGATCATCCCGGGCGAGCAGTCCGCGACCCACGTGACCAGGGGGTTGCTGCCCGCGGTCGTGCCGCACGGGGACGCCGCGTTCGCCGCCGGGCGGGCCGCGCTGGCCGTGCACGCCATCGCCGAGCGCCCGGACCTGCTGCTGCCCGCCACCGCGGACACACTGCACCAGGACTACCGGGAGAAGGCGTGGCCGGAGTCGCTGCGGGTGGTCCGGGAGCTGCGCGCGCACGGCATCGCGGCCGCGATCTCCGGGGCCGGACCCACCGTGCTCGCCCTCGCGGCGACCGGCGCGGACCCGGTCTCGGCTACCCCGGTCGACCTCACCGGCTTCACTGTGCGGCCGATCGCGGTGGACCGACCGGGGGTACGGGTAGACCCGCTCGACTGAACGGGAATACCGGTCGTGACGCGGACGTTCTGCCATTCGGGGCACCCGAGTGACTCAGATCACCGCGCCACGCCGGGAAACCGGGGCGACGCGCTGTGAGCCGGTTGTTGCACCTTGAGTGACTGCCGTCTACCCTCGGGGGCGTTCAGTCACCGCGCGCACGGGCGCCCGGTGTCGTTCCCGGGGAACTCTTTCCGGGTCGCATCATCTGCCGGGGTATCGGCTCAGTCCTAGCCAAGGTCCGAGTCGGCGCTCCCAGGTACCCGATGACCGTGGTGACCAGATGCTCCCTGTCGGCGATCTCGTCGTCCGGCCGGCCCGCCTCGCGGCCCGGCGGGCGCCGCGGTGCGCACAGGGAACGCAGATACGCCGTCTCGCATTCCGACGGACGGCGGTCCGCTGGTCCACGTAGGAGGCGGGGACCGGTCAGGAAGGACATGTGTGAGCAATACCGATCTACTGAGCGGCGAGGCCGACGCGCCCGCCGCCAAGGCCGCGGCGAACGGCGGCGCCCCGCGGCGCCGTGCGGGCCTGTCCGGCATGGTCCTGGCCGAACTGCGCCAGCTCGCGGGTGAGCTGGGGATCACCGGCACCACGGGGATGCGCAAGGGCGACCTGATCGAGGCCATCAAGCAGCGGCAGGGCGGTGGCTCGGGCGGGGCCACCGCGCAGCAGCTGCCGCTCAACGGCACCGACGCCCCCGCGCGCCCCAAGCGCGAGCGCGCGCCCAAGGCCGCGGCCGAGACGGCCGCCGAGCCGGAGGCGGAGGCACCGCAGGGCGGCCGGGACGGCAGGCGTCGTCGCGCGGCCCGGCCCGCGGGCAGCCCCGAGGCCGCGACCACCGGGTCCGTCGGATCCGCTGGGTCCGCGGGAACCTCGACACCGGCCGCGACCAGCGCGCCGACCGGGGCGGCACCCACGTCCGCATCCTCCGCGCCGACGGCACCGGCCACCGAGCAGCCCGCCGAGGGCACGCGCCCGGCCCGCTCCGACGACCGCCAGAACGACCGGCGTGACCGCGGCGACCGGCCGGACCGGGGCGACCGCAGGCGTGACCGCGGCGACCGCCCGGACCGGGGCGACCGCGGCGACCGGCAGGACCGGGGAGACCGTGGCGACCGGGGTGACCGCCAGGACCGGGGTGACCGCGGCGATCGCCAGGACCGTGGCGACCGGGGAGACCGGGGCGACCGTCAGGATCGCGGTGACCGGGGCGACCGGCAGGACCGGCACGACAACCGGCAGCAGGTGCGCCAGCAGGAGAACAACCGCTCCGCCGGGCCGGACGACGACGATGACGACGACGAGCGCGGCGGCCGCCGCGGTCGCCGGTTCCGCGACCGCCGCAGGCGCGGCGGCCGCACCGAGGGCGGCACCGGCCAGAACGACACCGAGGTGCGCGAGGACGACGTCCTGCTGCCCGTCGCCGGTGTGCTCGACGTGCTGGAGAACTACGCCTTCGTGCGCACCTCCGGCTACCTGGCGGGCCCGAACGACGTGTACGTGTCGCTGTCGCTGGTCCGCAAGTACGGCCTGCGCCGCGGCGACGCGATCACCGGCCTGGTGCGCCAGCCGCGCGAGGGCGAGCAGCAGCGGCAGAAGTTCAACCCGCTGGTCCGGGTGGAGACGATCAACGGCCTGGAGCCGGACGCGGCGCGCAACCGCCCCGAGTTCACCAAGCTGACGCCGCTCTACCCGAACGAGCGGCTGCGCCTGGAGACCGAGTCGCACATCCTCACCACTCGCGTCATCGACCTGGTGATGCCGGTTGGCAAGGGGCAGCGCGCGCTCATCGTGTCCCCGCCCAAGGCGGGCAAGACCTCGGTGCTGCAGGCGATCGCGAACGCGATCACCACCAACAACCCCGAGGTCTACCTCATGGTGGTGCTCGTCGACGAGCGCCCGGAAGAGGTCACCGACATGCAGCGGTCGGTGAAGGGCGAGGTCATCGCCTCCACCTTCGACCGCCCGCCGGGCGACCACACCACGGTCGCCGAGCTGTCCATCGAGCGCGCCAAGCGCCTGGTGGAGATGGGCCACGACGTGGTCGTGCTGCTGGACTCGATCACCCGCCTGGGCCGCGCGTACAACCTCGCGGCCCCGGCCTCCGGACGCATCCTGTCCGGTGGTGTCGACTCCACGGCGCTGTTCCCGCCCAAGCGGTTCCTCGGCGCGGCACGCAACATCGAGGGTGGCGGCTCGCTGACCATCTTCGCCACCGCGCTGGTGGAGACCGGGTCGGCCGGTGACACGGTGATCTTCGAGGAGTTCAAGGGCACCGGCAACGCCGAGCTCAAGCTGGACCGCAAGATCGCCGACAAGCGGATCTTCCCCGCGGTGGACGTCGACCCGTCCGGTACCCGCAAGGAGGAGCTGCTGCTCTCGCCGGACGAGATGGCGATCACCGTCAAGCTCCGCCGGGTGCTGCACGCGCTCGACAGCCAGGCCGCCATCGAGCTGCTGCTCGACCGGCTGCGCAAGTCCCGCACCAACATCGAGTTCCTGATGCAGGTCGCCAAGACCACGCCTGCCGGGAACGACGACTAGTCGGTCGTCGGGTTCGACCCACCGAGTCCCCGCGCGCCCCACCGGGCCCGCGGGGACTCGGTCGTTCCGGCCACCGCCAGCAGCACCGCCACCGGGACACCGACGGTGAGCGCCCAGGACGTCGGCACGGCCACCGGGCCCACCAGCAGCCCGGCCGCGAACCAGGCCACCGGGTACGGCAGCGCCAGCGCGGCGCGCAGCCAGCCGGACGGCCAGCCCACCTTCGGCACCAGTCCCGCGGTCACCGCGGCGGCCGCGCCGAACTGCCCGACGCACAGCGTGACCTGCCAGGACGCGGCCAGCAGCAGCCCGCCCAGCGCGGTCAGGCCGAGCACGGCGGCGGTGAACAGCACCGGCGCGGCCAGCCAGACCGACACCGGCAGCGGGTAGCCCTCGGCGCGGCGCACGCCGTCCAGTCTGCGGACATCTCGACGGCGCGGCAGACTACGTTCGGTGAGCGGCCACGCACCCGCGGTCGGAGGTCGTTCCCGGTCGGTGAACGGTCGGGTGCGGCCGTTCGGGTTCGGGGAATAGCCCGGTCGCGCCCCGCGTTGCAGCTCACGCCAGCCCGTCTGGCACACTGTCAGGTCGAGTCCGGCTCCGGTTCACCCTGATCTGTTTCGGGGACCCGGCGGCCACCAGAGGAGAGGCGACCAGTTCCGTGAAGAACGGCATTCACCCCGAGTACGTCACCACCAGCGTGACGTGCGGCTGCGGCAACACCTTCACCACTCGCAGCACCAAGACTTCCGGCAGCATCTTCGTCGAGGTCTGCTCCGCCTGCCACCCGTTCTACACCGGCAAGCAGAAGATCCTCGACACCGGCGGCCGGGTCGCGCGCTTCGAGGCCCGCTACGGCAAGCGGACCAAGACCGCGAAGTAGCTCCGCAGACGGCGCCCGCCCGGGTCATTCGGGGCGGGCGCCGTTCGCATGTCCCGCCCAGGCCCGCTCTGTCTTTGACCCGCCCCTCCCGCCTAGCCTTTTGACCCACCCTCCCGCCCAAGTCCCCAGGGGATCCCGTGGAATCGACCTCGCTCGCCGAACAGCTCGCCGAGTACGCCGAGCTGGAGGTCGCGCTCGCCGATCCGAGCGTGCACGCCGACCAGGACCGCGCCCGCAAGCTGGGCCGTCGCTACGCCCAGCTGACGCCGGTGGTGAAGGCCGCCCGCGAGCTGGAGTCCGTGCGCAACGACCTGGAGGCGGCGCGCGAGCTGGCAGGCGAGGACGCCGCGTTCGCCGCGGAGGCCGACGAGCTGGCGTCCCGCATCCCGCGGCTGGAGACCAAGCTGACCGAGCTGCTGCTCCCGCGCGACCCGCACGACGGCGCGGACGTGCTGATGGAGGTCAAGTCCGGCGAGGGCGGCGAGGAGTCGGCCCTGTTCGCGGGTGACCTGCTGCGCATGTACCTGCGCTACGCGGAGCGGCACGGCTGGAAGGCCGAGGTGCTCGACGGCACCGAGTCCGACCTGGGCGGCTACAAGGACGTCACGGTCGCCATCAAGAGCAAGGGCACCGACCCCGACGGCGTCTGGTCCCGGCTGAAGTTCGAGGGCGGCGTGCACCGCGTCCAGCGCGTCCCGGTGACCGAGTCGCAGGGCCGCATCCACACCTCGGCGGCCGGGGTGCTGGTCGTGCCGGAGGTGGAGGACACAGCCGATATCGAGGAGATCCCGGACAAGGACCTGCGCATCGACGTGTACCGCTCGTCGGGCAAGGGCGGCCAGAGCGTGAACACGACGGACTCGGCGGTCCGCATCACCCACCTGCCCACCGGCATCGTGGTCTCCTGCCAGAACGAGCGCTCCCAGCTGCAGAACAAGGCCCGCGCCATGCAGGTGCTGCGGGCCAGGCTGGTCGCCGCCGCGGAGGAGGAGGCGGCCAAGCAGGCCTCCGACGCCCGCCGCAGCCAGGTGCGCACCGTCGACCGGTCCGAGCGGGTCCGGACGTACAACTTCCCGGAGAACCGCATCTCCGACCACCGGGTCGGCTACAAGGCGCACAACCTGGAGGCGGTGCTCGACGGCGACCTCGACGCGGTCCTCGACGCCCTGGCGGAGGCGGACCGCACCGAGCGGCTGGCCGGTTCCGCGGGTTAAGTGGTGCCCATGAGCAGGCAGCCTCTCCGCTTGGCCATCCTGGAAGCCGAACGCGTCCTCACCGCCGCCGGTGTGGACTCACCCCGCGTCGACGCGGAGCTGTTGGCCGCGCACGTGCTCGGGGTGTCGCGGGGCAAGCTGCCGATGGTGCCGCTGGTGGACCCGCCGGTGGTCGACGCCATCGGCAAGCTGGTGACCCGCCGCGCGCGCCGGGAGCCGTTGCAGCACCTGATCGGGACGGCCGTCATGGGGGGCGTGACCGTGTCGGTCGGGCCGGGGGTGTTCGTGCCCCGGCCGGAGACCGAGCTGTTGTTCGCCTGGGGGCTGACGGCCCTGAATGGGGTTTCGAACCCTGTCGTGGTCGATCTGTGCACCGGTTCCGGCGCATTGGCCCTGGCGATCGCCAATGCGCGGCCGGACGCGGTCGTGCACGCGGTGGACTTCGATTCCTCGGCATTGGCATGGGCCCGGCGGAATGCCGATGCCTGCGCGGCGGCGGGGGATACGCCCATCCTGCTGCACTCGGCCGATGTGACCCGGCCGGATTTCGGGGTGGAGCTGGAAGCGCGGGTGGATTTGGTGGTCTGCAATCCGCCTTATGTGCCGGAAGGGACCGAGGTGCCACCGGAGGTGGCCGACCACGACCCGTTCCACGCCGTGTTCTCGGGCGCCGACGGCCTCGTCGTGATCCGCGCCGTCATCTCGGCCGCCGCTCGACTGCTTCGTCCCGGCGGCGCGGTGGCCATCGAACACGATGACACACATGGGGAATCCGTCCCGGCCCTGCTCGCGGCGCGCCGGGTTCTGTCTACTGTGGAGGATCACGCCGACCTGGCCGGACGACCCAGGTTCGCCACCGCCCGACGCGCCGGATGATCTGAACGATTGGGCGGTCATTCGATCAGTGTCGGGCTCCCCCATGTCAGCTCTGGAGTTCTCCCCCCTGTCTCCATGTGATCTCCGGGAGTCTCTGGGCTCCAGGCTATCAACTTCAGGTGGTGTACATCCGTTACATCGTGCCGGATCCAGACCGGCATGCCTGCTCGTACAATGTGCTTGACTTGCGGCGTGTTGTCCAGAAAAACCTGAAAGATGCCCGACTGGTCGCCGCTCGATGCGATATCATGGATTCCAATAACGGATTCGAACCTGCGATAGCTTCGGTTGAGTGCGTATTCGATATTTCCGGTCGGTGAGCTGGCGAAGAGACCGGGGCGACATGCGATGCTGTTCTTGTGGCGTAGCCCTCTGATGTCTGCGGTGGTGAATCGGATATCGTAGCTTTTGCGTACCGGCTCCAGTGACGCGGTCAAGGATCGAGTATGGGCCGGTGTGGCGTTGGAGTTGCCCATAAGAGCGGCGAGAATCTCTCCGATGCCTTTAGGTGTAATCCTGTCGATCTCATATATGGTATTTGAATGTGTCACGCAAAAGGCGGGAATCTCGCTTGGGCCGCTATTAGGTAGAATAACGGACAGAATTCCTGGGGTTGCCGATGCCTGCTTGCTCTCGATGCTTTTTTGTAGCACGGCGGACTCGAATCTGCTGCTATGCAGCATGCCCGGTGGGCCGATTTTGCGCACCCGCTCGGTGTGCGCCGGTGATGCGATGAAAAGAACGAAGTCTGCCTGATTCATCTGTGTCACGGACCAAGTTTCCCAGTTTTGCCGCACTCCGGTTGCCCACTGGTCGAAGTGGACGGTAAGGTCCGTGTTGGCCTGCAGGATCTCGGCGAACTTGCTAACGTTCCCGAGGTGCTCGGCGGATTCATGGGCGTAGCAAATGAACACCCTGAGAGGGTGCTCGGTCACTGCTTCAGGCAGGTGTCGATCATCGGAATTCGGTGTGGGCGGCGCTGGTTCCGACGAGGCTTGCGCTAACGTCAGTGCGTCTTTCTCCCATACAGTATCAACCGGCCAGTTGGCGACCGCGCTACGGAGCCTTTCGAGGGCGCTTGGCAATTTGTGCGGCTGTGGTTCATCGGCGTTCTTGCTGCTCATGCTCTTCTCTCCTTTCGTCGAGCAGACTGGGATACCTACCGCCCGCTGTCCTCGAAGTATCTTTCCACCGCGCGTTGCGCTCGATTGATATAGGTTGATACGTGCTTGCTCTCGCAGTCGAGGATGTCGGCGATGTCAGATGGGGGCAGACCAAGGAAGTGCCGCATTAGGTAGGCTAGGCGATGTTTTTCGGGAAGGCTCGACAAGAAGCCGATAGCTTCGCTTAGCAGGGCCGCATTCTCGGGCGTGGTGCCGGGCGAGACCGCAGCCCTGTGTTGCGTCGCCAGATCATCGAATGATCCGCTGGGTATCATGCATGTTCTGGATCGCTTGCGGATCCGGTCCAGTGCGCTGTTCATTGCGATCTTTACGAACCACGAGTCCGTCGATTCCGACTGTCGTATTCGGTCGATTGATTTGGCGGCCTTGATGAGCGAGTCCTGTAGGGCGTCTTGGGCGTCCTGTTGGGATTCGAGCATGATGACTAGCGTCCCTAGAATCCTGCGCTTGTTTCGCTGGTACAGCCGCTCGACCCGATCCCAATCAGATGATGGGCACATGTTCGGATCGTCACACCCTGTCCTGTCGGGCGAACCTGACGCCCTTGGGTTCACTCATGGCGTCCCTTCGCCTTGTGTGCGCCCTTGGCAACCTCTCTGATGGTCCTTGTTCCATCGAACTCGACCAGTCGGTGGCTTGGCGGCAGGGTGATCCACACGAGAATCCAGCCGACTTGTCGCACGACGTTCGTTGACACCTTGGCGATTCGTTGGCAGATGTGTGAAGGTTCGACTGGGATCATCGCACCAACGAAGGTGCTCCCTGCGATCGTCGCCAGGGCGGTCCACTCCATGTCGTCAGCCTCTCCCGAGTGTCGTCTGCAAGTAAGACGTTTCGGATGGGGCAGACACCACAGCGCGCCGAGAACCAGTTCTGCGGGCGATCGAACGTGGCTGACCGTAGGTGGCCAAGGGATGGCTACGGCGTGGCGTTGTCGATCATGGTCTGGTAGATGGTCTCGGTTTCCGGCCAGCTGTCCACGGTGGAGCTGGCGTAGACGAAATACTCGACGCCGTCGATTCGCCAATACATCGAGTGGGCGTGCCGCCGTCCGGCCGGGGAGTCGTGTTCGAACTCCCAATCCAGTGCCTGCACCCCGTGGTACGTCGTCGTCCCCAGGCTCTGCCGGGTGAAGTTCGGGTGCGCGGACGCGTAGGTCCGCTCGTACTCCACGTGCGACTCCACCAGGCCCGCCGCGGGCATGGCGGCGCCGCCGTAGCGGACGTACCGGTTCGGGTCGGCCGGGTCGGTGGCCTGCATCGCGCCGGGGCCGGACGAGCGCTTCACGGTCCATCCCGCCGGGATCGTCGTGATGAGACCGCCGGGTCCGGCGACCCGCTGGTACCCCTCCGGGACCGCGGGCATGGCCACCCTGGACGGGTGCGGGCTGGTGCTCGGGGCGGACCCGATGCTCGGCGCGGGCGGGTCCTCGTAGACGTAGGTGGGGGCCGGGCGGGCCTGCGGATCGGCTTCCTTGGGCGCCAGCAACAGCACCGTGCCGACCGCCGCGCTCACCGCGGCATAGGCGACGACCAGGGACGACGCCAGCCAGCGGGAGGTGAGCTGGCGCCGGGGGAACACCTGGGGCGAGCGGCTGGTCGTGGCTACTCCTCGGCCGGTCCGGTCGGTATGGCGTACCGAGGGTAGCGTGCGGACCTGGGTGATCCAATGCTTCGGACATGGCAGGACGTCACCGCCAAGTGGCGCTTGGCGATGACCGACGACGGCGACGGCCCGACCGCGGCCAGGGAGTTCTTCGCGGCCGGGCGTGCCGCGTTGCTCGCCGGGCGGCTGGACGAGGCGGCCGCCGGGTTCGAGCATGCCGCTTCCTTACGCACCCATCCGCACGACCAGGTGGGCCTCGGCGACGTCCTGCTCGCGCGGGGACGCAAGCGCGCGGCGGCCGCGCACTACCTGACCGCGACCCGGCTCGACCCCGACAACGTGCTCGCCGTGCTCGGGCTGTCGCAGCTCAAGGTCGCGGGTGACAACGCCGAGGCGGCCGTGCGCGACCTGGAGCGGCGCTACGGCGGGACCGACGACCCGGTGCTGCGCTACTACCTCGCCAGCACCTGGTGCTCGGTCGGCGACCAGACCCGTGCCAGCACCGACGACGAGGTCCTGGTCATCACCAGCGAGTACCAGCTGCGCGTGTGTGAGCACGCCGCCCACCGCATCCTCGCCCTCGGCGTGCACGACCCCGAACTGCGCCGCGGCGCCGAACGCCTGCTCGCCGAGGTGGACGCGGGCCGCCGGTGGCAGTGGCGGCCGGAGGGGATCGCGGTCAGCCTCGCCGTGCTCGCGGTGTCGCTCGGGCTGATCCTGGTCGCCGTCGGCGGGGTCACCGGCAGCCCGGCGGTGGTGGTCGCGGGCATCGCGCTCGGCAGCGCCCTGCTCTACCTGATCGTCGTCCGCTTCCGTCGCCAGGCCTGGCAGACCAGAGCCGACTCCCTGGCCCCCCGGATCACGAAAACGGGTGCCGTCTAGGCGAGCAAGGGGCGGGTGGGGGTTGAGCTGCTCGACCGCAGGCAGCCCATCGGACTTACTCGTCTTGGGCCATCGTCCTGAGCCGTGTGGGGGAGTGACCGGAAGGCCCGAATCGCTGTGATCCTCTGTAGAGGCGCGTGCCGGAACGCGCAACGCTCCCGCTAGGCTCGTATAGGTGACGGTCTACGACTGTGGTGAGTCCGGTCCGCGCGAGGACGGCTTGGCGGCCGCGGCGGGCGCGGTCCGGTCGGGCAGGCTCGTGGTGATCCCGACCGACACCGTGTACGGCATCGGCTGCGACGCCTTCTCCAGCACCGCGGTCGCCGCGCTGCTGGCGGCCAAGAACCGCGGCCCGGACATGCCGGTGGGTGTGCTGGTCGGCTCCTGGTCGACCATCGACGGCCTGGTGCTGTCCGTGCCGCACACCGCGCGCACGCTGGTGCAGGCGTTCTGGCCGGGAGACCTCTCGATCGTGCTGCCGCACGCGCCGTCGTTGAACTGGGACCTCGGCCGCACCGGCGGGACCGTCATGCTGCGGATGCCGCTGCACCCGGTGGCCATCGAGCTGCTGCGCGAGACCGGGCCGATGGCCGTGTCCAGCGCGAACCGCTCCGGGCAGCCGCCCGCGTCGAACGCCCAGGAGGCGGTCGAGCAGTTCGGCGACCTGGTGCAGGTGTACCTCGACGGCGGGCCGTCCGGGGACCCCGTGCCGTCCACCATCGTCGACCTCACCGGGAACGAGCCGCTGGTGCTGCGCGAGGGCGCGGTGAGCATGGCCGCGCTCCGCGAGGCGCTCGGCACGGAAATCCGCGCCGCCCGCTAGTCCACGAACCGAACCCACGCAGGAGATGCGACCCGTCGTGCTCACCCCGTCCTCGGCCACCGCCCATACCCGCGCGAGGAGCGCGCGGGCGTGACACCTCCGAGCGATATCGCTCCCGCGGGCCTGCCGGTCCGCGAGTACCTCCTGGTCGCCCTGGTCACCGCCGTCCTGACGCTGCTGTTCACCGGCCCGGTCCGGGTGTTCGCCATCCGCATCGGCGCGGTCGCCTACCCACGCCAGCGGGACGTGCACGTGGTGCCCATGCCGCGGCTGGGCGGTCTGGCCATGTACCTCGGCGTGTGCGGCGGGATACTGCTGGCCCACCAGCTCCCGGTGCTGCGCCGCGCCTTCGACTACTCGTTCGACCCGACCGCCGTGCTCATCGGCGGCGGCATCATCGTCGCGATCGGCATGCTCGACGACCGGTTCGAGCTGGACTCGCTGACCAAGCTGGCCGGGCAGATCATGTGCGCGGGCATCCTGGTCCTCTACGGCATCCGCTGGTTCGTGCTGTGGGTGCCGTGGGGCGGCGACGCTGGCGTGTTCGGCTCGGTGCTGATCCTGGACCAGAACCAGGGCAGCCTGCTGGCCATCCTGCTGGCCGTGATGATGATCAACGCGATCAACTTCGTGGACGGCCTGGACGGCCTGGCCGCGGGCGTCGGCCTGATCGCGGCGGCGGCCACCTGCGCGTTCTCGCTGCACCTGCTGGAACAGTCCGGCGGCGACGTGAACACCTACTCGCCCGCATTGATCGGCGCCACCCTGGCGGGCGCCTGCCTGGGCTTCCTGCCGCACAACTTCCAGCCTGCGCGCATCTTCATGGGCGACTCGGGTTCCATGCTGATCGGCCTCATGCTGGCCGCGGGCAGCACCACCGCGTCCGGGAGGGCGAACCCGTCGCTGTGGGGCGCCACGGACACGATCGCGATCTTCTCGCCGCTGCTGATCGTGGCCGCCGTGCTGTTCATCCCGGCGCTGGACCTGATCCTGGCGGTCGTGCGGCGCACCGCCCGCGGCGTCAGCCCGTTCTCCGCCGACAAGATGCACCTGCACCACCGGCTCCTGCAGATCGGCCATTCCCAGCGCCGCGCGGTGCTGTTGATCTACTTGTGGGCCGGTCTGCTCGCCTTCGGCGCGGTCGCGCTTACCCTCTACGACGCGGCCGCGGTGATCTGGACGTTCGGTATCGGTGTCCTGGTCGCGGTGATCATCTCGGCTATCCCTAGACTCAGGTCCCGATGAGCGAGCAGACGCCTACCCCGCACAGCACCGCCGACCCCGGGTCGGACGCCGAGGACACGGCGCCCGCGACACCGGCGGACGCCGACTTGGAGCTGGACACCCTGCCCGCCCCGAGCAGCGTCGAGGAAGCGCAGCTGATGCTCGCCGACACGATGTACCGGGCGGCGCGCTGGCCGGTGCTCGGCGCGTTGGTGCTCGGTCTCCTCGTCTGGGTGATCCTGGGCGGGTTCCCCGGCCTGTGGAGCTCGGCGATCGGCGGCGCGGTGGCCACCGCCTCCGGGTACGCGACCATCATGCTCATGCGCCGGACCGTGAAGCTGGACGCGCGGATGCTCATGGTCGCGGCGCTGGGCGGGTTCGTCGCCAAGATGTTCGTGTTGCTGATCACCCTCGTGCTGCTGCGTGCGGTCCCCGGGGTGCACGTCTACGCGTTGGCGACCACCATGTTGGCGGTGGTGCTGGCGAACGCGGCCGCGGAGACGGTGGTGTTCAAGCGGACCAGGATCGCCACTTTGATCCTCCCGGCACAGCCCGACGGTGAGCCGAGCACTACCGAGAACTGAAAGCAGTACGCCTGTACGGCCCTTGGATGTGGGCTGATATGGTGCGCACGAACGCCAGCGGCGGCTTACGCGAGCCTCACCCGATCGAGGGAATCCAGGCAGCGGGCAGCCGCTGCGGAGTACCCCATGTGCGTCAGGTACGTTACGTCCTGATCGTGACGATTCCCCCGGCGGAGGATCCGACGCCGGCCGGGAGAACCGGAAGGAGCCCTCCTGTGGGCAGGCTTGTGCTGGCGGAAGAAGGTACCTTCACCCCGCCAGGTCCCAAGGACTTCGACTTTCCGCCCATCTTCGGCGACGTCACCAAGCCGATGGTGCTGATCGTCCTCTCGGTCGTCATCATCGCCGCGTTCTTCCTGCTCGCCAGTCGCAAACTCGCGATCGTGCCGGGCAAGTTCCAGTTCCTCGCCGAGGGTGTCTACGACTTCAGCCGCAACGGCATCGCGCGGGAGCAGATCGGCTCCAAGGAGTTCAAGCCGTTCATCCCGCTCATTCTCACGCTGTTCACCTTCACGTTGGTCAACAACGTGTTCGGGCTGATCCCGATCATCCAGTTCCCGACGTTCTCGCACATCGGGTTCCCACTGGCCCTATCGATCCTGGTGGTCTTCCCGGTCTACCACATCGTGGGCATCCGGAAGTTCGGCATCGGCAAGTACCTCAAGAAGTCGGTGATGCCCCCCGGCATCCCGAAGCTGGTGTACTTCCTGTACACGCCGATCGAGGTCTTCCTCAAGTTCTTCATGGACCCGATCACCCTGGCCATCCGGGTGTTCGCGGCCATGTTCGCGGGTCACCTGATCCTGCTGGTGTTCACCATCGGTGGTGAGTACCTGCTGACCGAGGCGAGCGGCGCGCTGAAGCCGGTGTCCCTGGTCGCCTTCCTGATGGCCATCGCCATGACCTTCCTGGAAGCGCTGATCCAGGTGCTGCAGGCCTACATCTTCGCGCTGCTGTCCGCCATGTACATCGGCATGGCACTCGCGGAAGACCACTGAGTTTCACCAAACCCCGGCCCGTCCGATGGGACGGGACGAGTTCGAAAGGGATACGCAAGTGAGCGCTGCTCTCGTTCTCGCCCAGGCCGCCCCCGCCAGCCTGAACAACGGTCTGGCCATGATCGGCTACGGCCTCGGTGCCATCGGCCCCGGTATCGGTGTCGGTCTGATCTTCGCCGCCGTCATCAGCGGCACCGCCCGCCAGCCGGAGGCCGAGGGCAAGCTGCGCGGCCTGGGCTTCCAGACCTTCGTGCTGACCGAGGTGCTCGCCCTGATCGGTCTGGTCCTCTTCTTCATCGCCTCCGGCAGCTGATCGGTCGATCCGCTGATCGAGTCCTAGGGAGACGCCGTGGTGCTGTCGTCGCTACACAACCTCGCGGCCGGTGACGGTCCGAGTCCGGTCATGCCGCACATCTCCGAGGTCATCCTCGGGCTGGTCGCGTTCGGGCTGCTGTTGTTCGTCCTCGCCAAGTTCGTGACGCCCCGGTTCGAGGCGCTCTACGCCGAGCGCACCGCCAAGATCGAGGGTGGCATCGAGAAGGCGGAGGCCGCGCAGAAGGAGGCCGAGGCCGCGCTGCAGCAGTACCAGGCGCAGCTGGCCGAGGCGCGGGCCGAGTCCGCGCGCATCCGTGACGACGCGCGCGCCGAGGCCGAGCAGATCAAGGACGAGCTGCGCGCCCAGGCACAGGAGGAGGCCGCGCGGATCGTCGCGCAGGGCGAGGCCCAGCTCTCCGCCCAGCGCGCGCAGATCGTCGCCGAGCTGCGGGCCGAGCTCGGCCGCAACGCCGTCGAGCTGGCCAGCCGGATCGTCGGCGAGTCGCTTGAGGACGAGGCGCGTCGGCGCGGCACCGTGGACCGGTTCCTGGCGGAGCTCGACGCGGTCTCCGCTCCCGCGAAGAGCTAGGGGAACGCGATGACCGCAACCTCCGCGACAGCCAGCCTGCACGCCGCCAGCCGTGAGGCGCTGGCGGCGGTCGAGCTGACGCTGCTCGACGTGCTGGAGGCCGCGCCAGCGAGCGCGGCGACCATCGGCGAGGAACTGTTCGCCGTGGTCGGCCTGCTCGACCGGGAGATCGGCCTGCGCCGCACGCTGGCCGACGCCTCCACCGACCCGGCCGCCCGCGAGCGGCTGGTCACCGACCTGCTCACCGGCAAGATCGCGGCGGGCACGCTCACCGTGCTCACCACCGCGGCGGGTGCCAGGTGGTCCAGCCCGCGCGAGCTGCTCGACGGCCTGGAGTCGCTGGCCGTGACCGCGCTGCTGGTCGGCGCCGAGCGGGCGGGCAGGCTGGACACGGTCGAGGACGAGCTGTTCCGGCTCGGGCGGATCATCGCCGACCAGACCGAGCTGGAGCAGGTCCTTGCCGATCGCAACGCCCCCACCGAGGGCAAGCTCGTGCTGGTTCGCGAGCTGATCGGCGGCAAGGTCGACCCGACCTCCGCCGCCCTGGTGGAGAACCTGGTCGCGCACCCGCGTGGGCGCCAGGTCGTCGCCGGGCTGGAGGCGCTGGCGGCCGAGGCGGCCAAGCGCCGCGAGCGGTCGGTGGCGCACGTGATCTCCGCTGGCCCGTTGTCGGCCGAGCAGCAGGACCGGCTCGCCGGTGCGCTGCAGCGGATCTACTCGCGGCCGATCGCGCTGCACCTGGAGATCGACCCGGGACTGGGCGGCGGCCTGGTCGTCAAGGTCGGCGACGAGGTCATCGACGGCAGCACCACCGGACGGCTGGACGCCCTGCGGCGCCGCTTCGCCGGCTGACCCCCTAACTTTTCCGAGCAACGAAGTGAGAGCAGGAACGACATGGCGGAGCTGACGATCTCGTCGGACGAGATCCGCAGTGCGATCGAAAACTACGTCTCCAGCTACTCCCCGGACGTCAACCGGGAAGAGGTCGGAACGGTTTCCGACACCGGCGACGGCATCGCCCACGTGGAGGGCCTGCCCTCGGCCATGGCCAACGAGCTGCTGGAGTTCCCCGGCGGCATCGTGGGCGTGGCGCTGAACCTGGACGCCCGCGAGATCGGTGTCGCCATCCTCGGCGACTACGACAAGATCGAGGAGGGCCAGGAGGTCAAGCGGACCGGCAAGGTCCTCTCGGTGCCGGTCGGCGACGCGTTCCTGGGCCGGGTCATCGACCCGCTGGGCGCGCCGATCGACGGCCTCGGCGAGATCCCGGCCGAGCAGGAGCGCGTGCTGGAGCTGCAGGCCGCGACCGTGGTGCAGCGGCAGCCGGTCGGCGAGCCGCTGCAGACCGGCATCAAGGCCATCGACTCGATGACCCCGATCGGCCGCGGCCAGCGCCAGCTGATCATCGGTGACCGCAAGACCGGCAAGACCACGGTCTGCGTCGACACCATCATCAACCAGAAGAAGGCCTGGGAGTCCGGCGACCCGAAGCAGCAGGTGCGCTGCATCTACGTCGCGGTCGGCCAGAAGGGCTCCACCATCGCGGGCGTCAAGGCCGCGCTGGAGGAGGCGGGCGCGCTGGAGTACACCACCATCGTCGCCGCCCCCGCGTCCGACTCGGCGGGCTTCAAGTGGCTGGCCCCCTACACCGGCTCCGCGCTCGGCCAGCACTGGATGTACCAGGGCAAGCACGTCCTGATCATCTTCGACGACCTGACCAAGCAGGCGGAGGCCTACCGCGCCATCTCGCTGCTGCTGCGCCGCCCGCCGGGCCGCGAGGCCTACCCGGGCGACGTCTTCTACTTGCACTCGCGCCTGCTGGAGCGTTGCGCCAAGCTGTCCGAGGACCTGGGCGGCGGCTCGATGACCGGTCTGCCGATCATCGAGACCAAGGCGAACGACATCTCCGCCTACATCCCCACGAACGTCATCTCCATCACCGACGGCCAGTGCTTCCTGGAGTCGGACCTGTTCAACTCCGGCCAGCGCCCGGCGGTCAACGTCGGTACCTCGGTCTCCCGCGTCGGCACCGCCGCGCAGACCAAGGCGATGAAGTCGGTCGCCTCGACGCTGCGCCTGGAGCTGGCCCAGTACCGCGAGCTGGAGGCGTTCGCCGCCTTCGCCTCCGACCTGGACGCCACCTCGAAGGCCCAGCTGGAGCGCGGCACCCGGATGATGGAGCTGCTCAAGCAGGGCCAGTACTCCCCGGTGGCGGTCGAGGAGCAGGTCGTCTCGATCTGGCTCGGCACCCGCGGCTACCTCGACGACATCGCCGTCTCCGACGTGCGCCGGTTCGAGGCCGAGCTGATGGACAACCTGCGGCATCGCCACTCCGGCGTGCTGGAGGAGATCCGGGTGTCCCGGGCGCTGTCCGACGACAACACCGAGCGCCTCAAGCAGGCGGTGGAGTCGTTCAAGCAGGCCTTCGCCGCGGGCAGGCCGGGCGCCGTGGTCGAGTCCGCCGCGGACGCCCTCGCAGCCGACCAGGTGGGCCAGGAGACCGTCAAGGTCAACAAGCCCGCGCCGACGGCGTAGGCGGTCCGCCATGGCACAGCTTCGCGAGATCCGGCAGCGCATCAAGTCCGCGCAGTCGTTCAAGAAGATCTTCAAGGCGCAGGAGCTGATCGCGACCTCGCGGATCAGCAAGGCGCAGGCGCGGGTGGCCGCGGCCAAGCCGTACGCGGACGAGATCACCTCGGTGCTCACCGCGCTGGCCACCGCCGCGACCAACCTGGACTCGCCGCTGCTCGCCGAGCGTCCGCGCTACCGGCGGGCGGGCGTGCTGGTGGTGACGTCGGACCGCGGGCTGTGCGGCGGCTACAACGCCAACGCCATCAAGCGGGCCGAGGAGCTCATCCAGCTGCTCAAGGACCAGGGCAAGACCCCGGTCGTGTGGGTGATCGGGCGCAAGGGGCTGAACTACTACCGGTTCCGCCAGCGTGAGGTGCGCGGCAGCTGGACCGGGTTCTCCGAGCGGCCGTCCTATGTGGATGCCACGGCGGCCAGCCAGACCATGATCCAGTCGTTCCTGCACGGCGAGGACGACGTGGACGACAAGCCCGGTCTGGACGGCGTGCTCGGCGTGGACGAGCTGCACATCGTCTACACCGAGTTCCGCTCGATGCTCTCCCAGCGGCCGGTCGCCACCCGGATCGCGCCGCTGGAGCTGGAGTACGTGGAGAAGCCCGCCGCGGGCACGCTCAGCTCGGCGTACGCCTTCGAGCCCAGCGCCGACGTGCTGCTGGACAACCTGCTCCCGAAGTACATCAACACCCGCATCTACGCGGCACTGCTGGAGTCGGCCGCGTCCGAGTCCGCCGCCCGCCGCACGGCGATGAAGTCCGCCACGGACAACGCCGACGAGCTCGTCAAGAGCTTCACCCGTGTCGCCAACCAGGTCCGCCAGGCGCAGATCACCCAGGAGATCAGCGAGATCGTCGGTGGCGTCGAGGCACTCGCAGCCGCAGGAAGTGATGACTAATGACTGCCATTCAGGAACCCAGGACCGCGGTCGGTCGCGTCGTCCGGGTGATCGGCCCCGTGGTCGACGTGGAGTTCCCGCGCGACTCGGTGCCCGAGCTCTACAACGCGCTCAAGGTCGAGGTCGACCTTGAGTCGCTGAAGAAGACCATCACCCTGGAGGTCGCCCAGCACCTCGGCGACAACCTGGTGCGCTGCATCTCGATGGCGCCCCAGGACGGCCTGGTGCGCGGCGCCCCGGTGCACGACACCGGCGAGGCCATCTCGGTGCCGGTCGGCGACCTGGTCAAGGGCCACGTGTTCAACGCCCTCGGCGAGTGCCTGGACAAGCCGGGCCACGCCGCGGACGCCGAGCGCTGGCGCATCCACCGCCGCCCCCCGGCCTTCGACCAGCTTGAGGGCAAGACCAAGATGCTGGAGACCGGCGTCAAGGTCATCGACCTGCTCACCCCGTACGTCGAGGGCGGCAAGATCGGCCTGTTCGGCGGTGCCGGTGTCGGCAAGACGGTGCTCATCCAGGAGATGATCACCCGTATCGCCCGCAACTTCGGTGGCACCTCGGTGTTCGCCGGGGTCGGCGAGCGCACCCGTGAGGGCACCGACCTCTTCCTGGAGATGGAGGAGATGGGCGTTCTCCCGGACACCGCGCTGGTGTTCGGCCAGATGGACGAGCCGCCGGGCACGCGTATGCGGGTCGCCCTGTCCGCGCTGACCATGGCGGAGTACTTCCGCGATGTGCAGAACCAGGACGTGCTGCTGTTCATCGACAACATCTTCCGCTTCACCCAGGCCGGTTCCGAGGTCTCCACGCTGCTGGGCCGCATGCCCTCCGCCGTGGGGTACCAGCCGACCCTGGCGGACGAGATGGGTGAGCTCCAGGAGCGCATCACCTCGACCCGCGGCCGCTCGATCACCTCGATGCAGGCCATCTACGTGCCCGCGGACGACTACACCGACCCGGCGCCCGCGACCACCTTCGCCCACCTGGACGCGACGACGGAGCTTTCCCGTCCGATCTCCCAGAAGGGCATCTACCCGGCGGTCGACCCGCTGACCTCGTCCTCCCGCATCCTCGACCCGGCCGTGGTCGGCGACGAGCACTACCGGGTGGCCCAGGAGGTCAAGCGGATCCTGCAGAAGTACAAGGAGCTGCAGGACATCATCGCCATTCTCGGCATGGACGAGCTGTCCGAGGAGGACAAGGTCACGGTCAACCGGGCCCGCCGCATCGAGCGCTTCCTCTCGCAGAACTTCTTCGTCGCGCAGAAGTTCACCGGCGAGGAGGGCTCGTTCGTCAAGGTCTCGGACACCATCGAGGCCTTCGACCGGGTCGCCAAGGGCGAGTTCGACCACGTGCCGGAGCAGGCGTTCCTCTCCATCGGTGGGTTGGACGACCTGGAGCGCAAGTACCAGGCGCTGACCAAGAAGTAAGCGCCGTCCGAACGCGACCGGGGCCGATGTCCATTGTGGACATCGGCCCCGGTTTTCCGTTCTTCGTGGCTCAGCGCAGGGTGACCATCTGGGGTGCCTGGCCGGGCTCGGTCACCTCGACCTGGGTGGCGGTGGCCGGGAGGATCGCGCCGTCCTTGCCCGCGTCGGTCCACGCGCCGTCCACTGTGGATCGGTAGCGCAGCTGCGCGCCCAGTGCGGCCACCAGCCGCCCCTTGCCGTCCGGCAGCAGGACCGACACCGGCAGCACGGCCTTCGCGTCGAGCGGTCCGCAGAAGAGCCACCGTTCCGGCCCCAGGCCCCGCACGCCGAGGTAGAGCCGGGGACCGCCCGCGAAGTCCGGTGCGTACTCGACCGCGATCACGCTGCCGCCGCCGGGCACGTCGGCGATCAGCCGGAACCCCGGCATGGACATCGGCTCGATCGGGTCGGTGAAACCCGCCTGGGCCAGCTCGGTGATGAGCCCGAGACCGGCCACCTCCTCGCTCGCCTGGCTGCCGCCCAGCCGGATCGGGTCGTCGGTGGGCCAACCCGTCAGCGCGGGTGCCGGGAAGTCGCGTTGCAGGCGGGGGTGTCCGGCAGGCCCGCTCGCCTCGGTGACATGGATGTTGCGCATGTCCGCGGCTCCGGGCCGATACGCGACCCGCACGTCGCCGGGGACGACCGGGCCGCCCATGGTGCCGAACCAGGCTCCGTCGTACTCGGTCATGCCGGTCCAGCCGCGCGCGGTCGTGCCGTCCGGGCCGACCGACAGCCGTGTCGACATGCTGAGCGGCAGGGTATTGACGGTCAGCAGGAACCGGTCGCCCTCACCGAAGAGGAACGCGGGGCCGTCCTGGTCGCCGCCGGGAGCGACGCGGAGGCCGATCAGCGCGGGCCGGTCGCCCAGCACGAGGCCGACCAGGACCCCGCGCGCCTCCTCGTAGACGTGCTTCAGATCCGTGGCGGGCGACCCGTTCGTCCCGCCGGTCACCAGGATCCGCGCGCCATCGTCTCCGGTGATCGCGGAGCTGGTGACCTGCCAGGCCACCACGGCCGCCCGGCCCGCCGGGGTGGTGCCCGCCCAGTAGACGTGCGGTGCGCCGACCCGGGCCGCGTCGGGCACGGTCGCGGGCAGCCCCGCCCGGAACGCCGCCTCCGCCGCGCCCAGGTAGGCCTGGTCGCCTGCCAGGTCGCCCCGGGTGGCGGCGGACACCATCGGGATCGACCGGTCGTTGCCCGACGCGTCGCTCGGCGCACTGGCCACGGGCGCGTCGCCGCGCAGCGCGGTGCTCACCGAGATGCCGGTGGCCGCCACCACGGCGGCCAGGGTGCCGCTGAGCGCGGCACGGCGGCGGAACCGCCTGCGCCGCCCGCCGCGCAGCACGTCCGGGGCGAACCCGGTACGCGGCTCGATGTCCTCGGTCGCCGCCCGCAGCACGCGGGACAGCTCTGTCGTCTCTGTCGTCTCCAAGTCCTCATCCCCTCGTCAGGTCGGGCGCGGCCAGCAGGCCGCGCAGGCGCTCCACGCCGCGGGCGGTCTGGCTCTTGACGGTGCCGGTCGAGATACCCAGCGCCGCGGCCGTGTCGGCCTCGGACAGGTCGTCGAAGAAGCGCAGGACCAGCACCGCGCGCATCCGCGCGGGCAGCGTGCCCAGCGCCCTGGTCACCTCGTCCCGGTCGACCACACCGCCCTCGTGGCCGCCGACGCCCGGCTCGGCCACCGCGTCCATCGGCGTCTCGGTCACCCGGCGGGACCGGGTACGCCACCGGTTGGCCGAGGCGTTGGCCAGGGCCGACCGGACATACGGCTCCAGGTCGCCGCGCACCCGCCCGCGCCGGGCGTACACGCGTTCCAGCACGTCCTGGAGCAGGTCCTCGGCCGCGGCCCGGTCGCCCGCGCAGAGCAGGTACGCGGTACGCAGCAGCGCCGTGGACCGGTGCGCCACGAAGTCGGCGAACTCGCTGTCGGGATCGATCGCGCTCACCCCCTGTGTCCGACTCGGTGTCGGTCGGTCGTTCCCCCGGACTGACACCGGCCTGGCTGGGGAGGTTGTCAGTGCTCCGATTAGACTGGCGGGGAACCGCGAGACTTGAGGAGATACCGTGGCTGAGATGTCGGTCCAGCTGGTCGCCGTGGAACGACGCCTGTGGTCGGGCACCGGCAGCTTCGTCGTCGCGCAGACCACCGAGGGCGAGATCGGCATCCTGCCCGGTCATGAGCCGGTGCTCGGCCAGTTGGTCGAGGGCGGTGTGGTGAAGATTCGCACCACCGACGGCGAGACGGTCACCGCCGCGGTCTTCGGCGGCTTCCTCTCGGTCACCGCCGACGCGGTGAGCATCCTGGCCGAGTCGGCCGAGCTGTCCACCGAGATCGACGTGGCGCAGGCCCGCTCGGACCTGCAGCACGCCGACACCGAGGAGCGCACGCGGGCCGCGGCCCGGCTCCGGGCGGTCGGGCAGACGGCCTGACGCGGGCCTGAGCGGCAGGGGAGCGGCCAGTGGACATCAGCTTGATGGTCGTGGCGCTCCTCGCCGCCGTCCTGGTCATCCTCCTGCTGCTGGTGACCCGCCGCGTCCGGCTGCTGCGCTCCGGCGGCATCCACGTCGCCCTGCGCACCCGCGTCGACCAGTCCGGCAAGGGCTGGCACTGGGGCGTCGGCCGCTACCAGGGTGACGAGTTCGCCTGGTTCCGGGCGCTGAGCCTGCGCGCGGGCCCCGACCGGGTACTGCACCGGGACGGCCTGGAGATCGCCTCCCGCCGCGAGCCGGAGCACGCCGAGGAGCCCAACCTGCCGCACGGCTCCCGGGTCCTGCGCTTCGAGCAGGCTGGGGTACCCGCGATCGAGATGGCCATGGGGCCGGACGCGCTCACCGGGTTTCTCTCCTGGATGGAGAGCGCGCCCCCCGGCAAGCGCCTGCCCTGGGCCTCCTGACCCGCTAAGCGTTCGAGCCACCCGGCTGCCACAGCACGTCACCATCCGGGTTCGCCACTCGGGACAGCACGAACAGCAGGTCCGAGAGCCGGTTCAGGTACTTCACCGCCACCGCGTTGGTGGTGTCCGGTTCGGCCTCCACCAGCGCCCAGCCGCCCCGCTCCGCCCGCCTGCACACCGTGCGTGCCACATGCAGACAGGCCGCGCCGGGGGTGCCGCCGGGCAGGATGAACGAGGTCAGCTTGCCGACCCGCTCGTTGAACCCGTCGATCGCGCCCTCCAACCGGGTCACGTAGTCCTCGGTGATCCGCAGCGGCGGGTAGGGCGGGTCCGGCACGATCGGTGTGCACAGGTCGGCGCCCACGTCGAACAGGTCGTTCTGCACCGACCGCAGCACGTCGGCGATGTCATCGGGCAGCGCGCCCAGGGCCAGCGCGACGCCGATCGCGGAGTTCGCCTCGTCCACGTCGGCGTAGGCGGCCAGCCGGGGCGAGGTCTTGGGGACGCGGGAGCCGTCGCCGAGGGCGGTCAGGCCGCCGTCGCCGACCCGGGTGTACACGCGGTTGATTCGCACGGACATGCCGCCAAGGGTAGCGATCGGCGGCGGTGCCCCCGGCCACCCGACAGCCGGACCGGGCGGGCATCATTGCCCCCGTGACAGAGCACTTCCAGGTTCGCGGCGGGGCCCGGCTCGTCGGCGAGGTCGAGGTCGTCGGCGCCAAGAACAGCGTGCTCAAGCTGATGGCGGCGGCACTGCTGGCCGAGGGCACCACCACGCTCACCAACTGCCCGGAGATCCTCGACGTCCCGCTGATGGCCGACGTGCTGCGCAGCCTGGGCTGCGCGGTCGACATCGACGGCGACACGGTCGTGATCACCACGCCCGCCCGGCCGGAGCACCGCGCCGACTCGGCGTCCATGGGCAAGCTGCGCGCCTCGGTGTGCGTGCTCGGCCCGCTGGTCGGTCGGCTGAAGAAGGCGGTCGTCGCGCTGCCCGGCGGCGACGCGATCGGCTCCCGGCCGCTGGACATGCACCAGAACGGCCTGCGACAGCTGGGCGCGACCAGCGAGATCGAGCACGGCTGCGTGGTCGCCCAGGCGGAGAACCTGCGCGGCGCGCAGATCTGGCTGGACTTCCCCAGCGTGGGCGCCACCGAGAACATCCTGATGGCCGCCGTGCTGGCGGAGGGCACCACGGTGATCGACAACGCCGCGCGCGAGCCGGAGATCGTCGACCTGTGCGTGATGCTGCAGCAGATGGGCGCCAAGATCGAGGGCGCCGGGACCTCCACGCTCACCGTGCACGGCGTCGGCTCGCTCGCACCGACCGAGCACCGCGTGGTCGGCGACCGGATCGTCGGTGCCACCTGGGCCTTCGCCGCCGCGATGACCCGCGGCGACATCACCGTGAAGGGCGTCGACCCGCACAACCTGGACCTGGTGCTGGAGAAGCTGCGGATGGCGGGCGCCGAGGTCGGCACGTTCGCCGACGGGTTCCGCGTGGTGCAGCACGACCGGCCGCGCGCGGTCGACTTCGTGACCCTGCCCTACCCGGGGTTCGCCACCGACCTGCAGCCGTTCGCGATCGCGCTGACCGCGGTGGCCGACGGCACCTCGATGATCACCGAGAACCTGTTCGAGGCCCGGTTCCGGTTCGTCGAGGAGATGATCCGGCTGGGCGCGGACGCGCGCACCGACGGCCACCACGCGGTGGTGCGCGGGGTGCCGAGGCTGTCCAGCGCGCCGGTGTGGGCCTCGGACATCCGCGCGGGCGTCGGCCTGGTGCTGGCCGGGCTGTGCGCGGACGGGGTCACCGAGGTGTGGGACGTGTTCCACATCGACCGCGGGTACCCGAAGTTCGTGGAGAACATGCAACGGCTCGGGGCCGACGTGCGCCGGGTCGACGCGGAACCTGAGCGTGCCTCTTAAAGGCGTTACCACCTGCCGGATTCGCTCGGTTTCGGCTGCTATGGGTGACTGACCGCTCACCCATACGGCGCAATCCGTGCCCGTTCGCCGCCTGCTGACGCGGTCCGATTGGCGGTCGCCGCGCCTGATCGGGCCGAGTACAACGGGACCACCTGTCGTGACCTAGTGCGGTCGTGACCGAGTGGAAGAGGGCGTGATGCGTGTTCGGCGCAAGGTAGGTGTGTGCTCGGCTTCCGTAGTTGGTGTGACAGTGGTCGCCCTGACCGCGGCAGTTTTGTCTCCGCCGGTGGCGTCTGCCTCCCCGACGCTGCCCAAGGTGCCGGTGGCGCAGGGCTACGGCGGCGCGGTCGTGTCCGACACGGTGGAGTCCACCCAGGCGGGCCTGGACGTGCTGCGCCGCGGCGGAACGGCGGCCGACGCGGCGGTCGCGGTCGCGGCCACCCTCGGCGTCACCGACCCCAATGTGGCGGGCCTGGGCGCGGGCGGCTACTTCCTGTACTACGACGCCAGGTCCGGCAAGGTCTACACACTCGACGGCCGGGAGACCGCGCCCGCGAAGGCCGACCAGAACCTGTTCGTCAACCCGGCCACGGGCCAGCCGTACGCGTTCGCGGACGCGGTGACCAGCGGCCTGTCCGTTGGCGTCCCGGGCAACCTGGCGACGTGGCAGCGGGCGTTGGACCGGTGGGGCAAGTTCGACATGTCGGACGTGCTGCAGCCCGCGATCCGGGTGGCGGAACAGGGTTTCCCGATGTTGCCCGCGATCCACGACCAGATCGTGCTGAACCAGGCCAGGTTCAAGCAGTTCAGCTCCACGTCCGCGCTGTTCCTGCCGGGCGGCCAGGCACCGGCGGTCGGCACGAACTTCCGCAACCCGGACCTGGCGAAGACGTATCGCGAGATCGCCCGCCACGGCACCCGCGCCTTCTACGGCGGCCCGATCGGCCGAGACCTGGCCGACGCGGTCCAGCACCTGCCGCTCGCGCCGGACGCCACCGTCAAGCCGCCCAACGGCACCCTCTCGGTGAACGACCTGCGCGCGTACCGGGCACTCGACCAGGCACCCACGCACATCAGCTACCACGGCGCGGACATCTACGGCATGGCCCCGTCCTCCAGCGGTGGTACCACGGTCGGTGAGTCGCTGAACATCCTGGACAAGTTCGATATCGGCAACCGCGACCGCACCCAGGCACTGCACTACTACCTGGAAGCCTCGAAACTCGCCTACGCCGACCGCGGCCGCTACGTGGGCGACCCCCGGTTCGTGAACGTCCCGACCGACGCCCTGCTGTCGAAGTCCTACGCAGAGGTTCGCGGCTGCAACATCGACCCGATCCGTGCCCGGCCCGCGCCGGTCGCCCCGGGTAACCCGCTGTCGCCCGGCCCGTGCATGCCGCCGCCGCCGTCGGTGGCCGCCGCGCCGGACACCGAGGTCCACACGAACCACTTCGTGGTCGCGGACTCGCGCGGGAACGTGGTGTCGTACACGAACACACTGGAACAGTTCGGCGGCAGCGGGATCGTGGTGCCCGGCCGCGGTTTCCTGCTGAACAACGAACTGACCGACTTCAACTTCACCCCGACCCAGGGCACGGCACCCGACCCGAACCTGCCCGCCGCGGGCAAGCGCCCCCGCTCCAGCATGTCCCCGACCATCGTGCTGCGCGACGGCAAACCGTGGCTGGCGGTCGGCTCCCCGGGCGGCTCCACGATCATCACCACGGTCCTGCAAATCCTGATCAACCGCATCGACTTCAAACAATCACTGCCCGACGCACTGGCCGCCCCACGTGCCAGCCAGCGCAACACCCCGACGGTGACCGCCGAACCGGCCTTCATCACGGCCAACCCCGGCCTGGCGGGTTACGGCCACACCTTCACCCCCCAGGACGAGATCGGCGTGGCGGCCGCCCTGGAGTTCCTGGACCACGGCCAAATCCTCGCCGTCGGCGAACGAACCCGCCGCACGGGCACCTCAGCGGGCGTCGTCCACCCGTCGCACTGACTGTCGGGCCGCCCGAGCCTTTCCGGCTCGGGCGGCCCTTTTTGTCCTCCGCAGTGTCTGAGCGGGCACTTAACCGTGCAAGGCAGCATCCACACCATGTTCACGCGGGCCGAGGAAATGCGGATCCGGCCGCACCACCGCGTCGAACACCGCCTTGATGCCCGCAGGCACCTCCCGCACCCAATACTTCCCGGCCTCCCCACCAGGAACCGGCGCCACCACCCCCACCGCCGCGATTCCCGCGTTTCGGCACAGGAAAACCGCGCGCCGGACATGGAAATCCTGCGTCACGACCAACGCCGAATCGACACCGAAGATCTCGCGGGCACGAACACACGAGTCGTACGTGTCAAAACCGGCGTAGTCGGCCACCACCTTGGACGCCGGAATACCCCGCGCGACCAACCACGTGGTCATCGCCGCGACCTCGTTGTACTGCACCGTGCCGTTGTCCCCGGAAACCAGCAGCGCCCGCACCCGCCCGGACCGATACAACTCCCACGCCGCCTCCAACCGGGCCTCCAGATAGGGCTTGGGCGTCCCGTCGTCCTTCAGGCCCGCGCCCAGGATGAGGGCGACGGGGGCCGATGGAGCGTCGGCGGCGTGGAAGACCGGGCCGGTGTTCAGGCGGATCCACAGGATGGGGCCGAACAGCACCAGCAGCAGCCCGGCCGCGAGCAGCGCCCACCTCTTCCGCACGAGCGCGATCATGCCCGAGTCAGTCGTCCAGCAGGGCCGCGATGGCGGTTTTCTCGTCGGCGGGGAAGACCAGGATCCGCAGCCCGTCGCCGTCCGCGGACGGGACCGTCGTGGCTCGGATGCCCGCGCCGCGGAGGCGGTCCTCGACGAACCGGGCGGCGGTGCGGCTGGGGACCTTGGCGACCTCGCGGAGCAGCCCGTAGTCGCGTTTCTCGTCGGTCGCGAACGCCCAGCGCAGGACCAGGCCCAGGACGCCGATGACGAGCAGGGCGACCAGCAGCAGGTAGGGGGCGGGCAGGTCCACGGTCACATCATGCCCGTGTGAGCGAGGCCACGGGCGCGGAACCTGTTACCGGCCAGTAAGCTCCCTCGAAAGGGACGTTAACGGAGGTTCACCGGTGCCGTACCCCACTGACCGTGAGCGCGACCGCCCGTGGGTCATGCGCACCTACGCCGGCCATTCCTCCGCCGCGAAGTCCAACGAGCTGTACCGGCGCAACCTCGCCAAGGGCCAGACCGGCCTGTCGGTCGCGTTCGACCTGCCCACCCAGACCGGCTACGACCCCGACCACGAGCTGGCGCGCGGCGAGGTCGGCAAGGTCGGTGTGCCCGTCAGCCACGTCGGCGACATGCGCGCGCTGTTCGACGGCATCCCGCTGGGCGGCGCCAACACCTCGATGACGATCAACGCGACCGCCATGTGGCTGTTCGCCCTCTATGTCACCGTCGCGCAGGAGCAGGCCGAGGCGGAGGGCGCGGACTGGCACGAGGTGGTCGCGCGGCTTACCGGCACCACGCAGAACGACATCATCAAGGAATATCTCTCCCGCGGCACCTACGTTTTCCCGCCCGGCCCGAGCCTGCGGCTGATCACCGACATGGTCGCCTTCGCCGTGGCGAACGTGCCGCGCTGGAATCCCATCAACATCTGCAGCTACCACCTCCAGGAGGTCGGCGCGACGCCGGTCCAGGAAGTGGCGTACTCGATGTGCACGGCCATCGCCGTGCTCGACGCAGTCCGGGATTCCGGGCAGATTCCGGCTGAGTCGTTCGGTGAGGTCGTCGGGCGCATCTCGTTCTTCGTCAACGCGGGCGTGCGGTTCGTCGAGGAGATGTGCAAGATGCGCGCCTTCACCGAGCTGTGGGACGAGATCTGCCGCGATCGTTACGGCATCACCGATCCCAAGCAGCGCCGGTTCCGCTACGGCGTGCAGGTGAACTCGCTCGGGCTCACCGAGGCGCAGCCCGAGAACAACGTGCAGCGGATCGTGCTGGAAATGCTCGCGGTGTCGTTGTCCCGTAAGGCACGCGCCCGCGCGATCCAGCTTCCCGCGTGGAACGAGGCACTGGGACTGCCGCGGCCGTGGGACCAGCAATGGGCGTTGCGGATGCAGCAGGTTCTCGCCTATGAGACGGATCTGTTGGAATACGATGACATCTTCGACGGTTCCCCGGTGATTAAGTCCAAAGTGGACGAGATCCTGACCGGCGCGCGCGCGGAGATCGACCGCGTGCAGGCGATGGGCGGCGCGGTCGCGGCTGTGGAGAGCGGCTACATGAAGACGCGGATGGTCGCGTCGTTGGCCGAGCGGCGCAGGCGGATCGAGGCGGGCGCGGAGGTGATCGTCGGGGTGAACAGGTTCGACACCACCGAGCCCAGCCCGTTGCAGGCCGAGGGCGCCAAGGCGATCGAGACCGTCGACCCGGTGGCCGAGCTGGCCGCGGTCGAGGCGATCACCGCGTGGCGGGCCGGGCGGGACGACGCCGCGGCAGGCGAGTCGCTGGACGCGCTGCGGGCGGCGGCCAAGACCGACGTGAACCTCATGCGGGCCACGATGACCTGCGCCCGCGCGGGCGTGACCACCGGCGAGTGGGCGGCTGCCCTGCGCGAGGTGTTCGGCGAGTACCGGGCGCCCACGGGCGTGTCGGGCGCGTCCGCGGCGGGCGAGGCCGGGACCGAGCTGGCGAAGGTGCGCGAATGGGTGGCGTCGACCGGGACCGAGCTGGGCGAACGGCTGCGGATGCTGGTGGGCAAGCCCGGTCTGGACGGGCATTCCAACGGCGCAGAGCAGATCGCGGTGCGGGCGCGGGACACCGGCTTCGAGGTCGTCTACCAGGGCATTCGGCTGACGGCCGAGCAGATCGTGGCCGCGGCGGTGCAGGAGGGCGTGCACGTGGTCGGCTTGTCGATCCTGTCCGGCTCGCACCTGGCGGCGGTGCCTGCCGTGGTCGACGGGCTGCGCGCGGCCGGGGCGGGCGACATCCCGGTGGTGGTCGGCGGCATCATCCCGCCGGAGGACGCGAAGACCCTCGCCGCGCGGGGCGTGGCGCGGGTCTTCACCCCGAAGGACTACGAGCTGACCCAGATCATGGCGGAGATCGTGCAGGTCATCCGTGTCGCTCGCGGACTGTCTGTTTAGGACTGTCTCTTTAGGGCAATAGCGAGAGGACGTCCGCAGTGGACGACACGGTGGCGAACCCGCCGCCGTGCAGGTTGACCGCGGTCGCCCGGGACAGCTCGTCCGCGGTCAGCTCGACGCCGCCGGGACCGGTCAGGCCGAAGGTGTAGGTCGCGTCGAGCGGCACGTGCACCTCGTAGCCGAGGTTGCCGCCGACACGCGCGGTCGTCTCCACGCACATGTTCGTCTGGATGCCCGCCAGCACGATCCGCGAGATCCCGCGTGCCCCGAGCCACGCGTGCAGGTCGACGGCACCGTGGAACGCCGAGTTGACGTGCTTGGTGAACATCAGGTCGGGCCGCGCGCCGTCCAGCTCCGCCTTGAACCCGGCCCCCGGCGTGCCCTGCGCCAGCGGCGAGTCCGGGATCAGCGAGTCGTGTCGGACCAGCACCAGCGGCTCACCGGCCGTCTGCCACGCGTCCAGCAGGGTCTTGATGTTGGTCTCCGCGTCCGGGTTGTTGCGCGTGCCGCAACGCGGGTCGTCGAAGCCGCGCTGCACGTCGATGAGGATCAATGCCGTCTGTGCCATGCCCCCAGCGTGTCGCGGCCGGGCGCGCGGGGGGAGATGCGGAAAAGGCGCGTTGCGATACTTTCCTGCCATGCGCATCATCGGCGTCCTGCTGCTGCCCGACACCCGGATGTTCGACTTCGCCGTGGTCAACGAGGTGTGGTCGAACGACGGCCGGGACGTCGGCCCGTTCGAGATCCGCCTGTGCGGCCCCGGACGGCGGAAGGTCACCCTGCACCCGGCCGGGCAGGTCGTACCCACCCACGGGCTGGCCGGCCTTACCGGCTGCGACCTGGTCATCGTCCTGGGCCGCGAGACTCCGCTGGCCGACGTCCCCCACTCGGTACGCCACGCACTCCGCGAGGTCCACGCCGCGGGCGTCACCGTCGCCGCCCTCTGCTCCGGCGCCTTCACCCTCGCCGCCGCCGGGCTGCTGTCCGGCCGCCGCGCCACCACCCACTGGGCCCTGCTGGACGCCCTGGCCAAGGTGTGCCCGGACGCCGTGATCGAACGCGACGTCCTGTTCACCGAGCAAGACGGTCTGCTCACGTCGGCAGGCTGCGTCGCGGGCCTGGACCTATGCCTCCATCTGGTCCGCCGCTCGCTGGGCCCACACCTGGCCACCACCATGGCCCGCCACCTCGTCACACCCCCGATCCGCGAGGGCGGCCAGGCGCAGTACGTCGAAACCCCGCTCCCGACCCGCCCATCCCGCGGCGACATAGCCTCCACAATGGACTGGGTGATGGCCCGCCTTGCCGACCCGGTCGGCGTCCCCGACCTGGCGCTGAAGGCCGCCATGAGCCCCCGGGCCTTCCACCGAGCCTTCGTCGCCGCCGTCGGCGACACCCCTGGCCGGTGGCTGTTGCTGCAACGCCTCCGCCACGCGCAGCTGCTCCTGGAGACGACGGACCTGTCGGTGGACCGGGTGGCGAGCCGCAGCGGCCTCGGCACAGCGGCGAACCTGCGCCGCCGCATGCGCGTGGAGTTCGGCACCAGCCCGTCGACCTACCGCCGCACTTTCGCGACGGTGTGAGGGTTTGGGCCGCTCGATCGAGCGGCCCAAACCGGCAGGGTCAGCCGGCCTTGACCGACCGGACGAACGTGGTGAAGGTTCGGCCGTCAAGGATCAGACGGCCGCCTGCACGGTTCTTGGTGTCGCGGACCAAGGTCTGCTCCCGCGTGTGACCGATCTCCACGCAGTCGTTGTTGGGGGCGCTGAAGCTGCTAACGCGCCAGGCGATGTGCTGCATGGGAACTAGCCCTCCTTGATCGACCGGATGAGCGCGGCGAAGGTCCGGGCGTCGAACGCCAGGCGATCGCCCACGCGGTTTTTGGTGTCGCGGATCAGGGTCTGCTGCAGTGCCTGGCCAACCTCGACGCAATCGTTGTTGGGCACGCTAAAGGTGCTGACCCGCCACGAGATGTGCTGCATTCAGCCCTCCTTGATCGACCGGACGAACGTGGTGAAGGTCCGGGCGTCGAGGGCCAGGCGGCCGCCTGCGCGGTTTTTGGTGTCGCGGATCAGGGCCTGCTGCAGTGCCCGGCCAACCTCGATGCAATCGTTGTTGGGGGCGCAGAACGAACTGACGCGCCACGTCACCTGGTTGTTCATCGTCCCTGCTCCAATCGCTTCGCCCGGTTGTCGATGAGTGCCGCAGTCTCTTCCACTGACAGCGCGAGTGACCGGGAGTGCTCGAACATCTCGTCAAACTTGGTTACATCGTCCGGTTTCTCTACCCATTCGCCGCCATCCGGGTATTCGAGGTACACCGCGTCGGCTTCGTCGTCCGGGTCGTCGAATCCGAGGATCGTGACCGCACCGGTCATCAGGCCGTAAGCGCCGGTGGCGAACGGGATCGCCTGTATGGTCACGTTGGGTCGCTCAGCGAGCGCCAGCAGGTAGCGAAGTTGCTCGGCCATCACAGCGGGCCCGCCGATCGTGCGACGGATGACGGCCTCGTCGAGAAGCGCGGTAAACTGCAACGCGTTTGGCCCATTCAGCCGCTTCTTGCGGTGTTCCATCGACGCGGCGTCGCGTTCGGCGTCGATGGGCGATGCGATGAACCTGCCCGCCGCGCGGTACATCGCCGCACGGTAATCGGAGGTTTGTAGCGGTCCCGGAAGTACGATCAGATACAGCGACCTGGCTGAGGCTGCTTCGCTCCAGGCTTTCACGAAAGCTCGATACCGGGGTGGCATCGCTGTCGAGTGTTCGAGCGGCGGAGCTTCCTGCTTGGCCTCTTCCCAGAGATCTTCGGCGAGCCGCCGTTGTTCTGCGTTGGCCCGGTAGAAGCCGAGCATCGCGGTCAGGGCCGAGTAGTCGCAAAGACTGTGCCCGTTCTCAATCCGTGACACGGTCGACGGTGTCTTACGTAGCAGCTTCGCGACTGCCTCGGGCTTGAGCCCGGCGTGGCCCCTCAGCTCGGCCAGGAACCTGCCGAGCTTGCGCTTCCGGCGTGTCTGAACGCTGGGCACCCACTGCTCCTCAAACCGCGTGTGTAACTTGTATTTGCAACCTTACCGCCTGTGTGTGCACGCAGGTCACTCGATAGGTGCAATGCGAAGGTGCAATGCACCTTGGTACCGTCTACCCGCTGGCGGGGCAGCTGTCCAGCCACCGGGTCAGTCGTCCCGGTCCGGTGGTCGGCTCTCTTCCTGCTGTCCCGTCAGCCCTCAACAGCATCAACGCAATGGAGCGATGAGCCATGAACAAGTTCTGGGGCCAGGGGTTCTCCGCCGACCTCGCGGTCACGGTCGACTTCTGCCCGATCACCTACACCGTCTCCGCCGGTGCCATCGATCTGGAGTTCAACGACGGCGACGACCTCACGATCACCCTGACCCCGGAGGGGCTGGACAACCTGATCGAGCGGGCGGTCGCCGCTCGCACCGAGTACCGGAGGCAGTCGACGGATGCCTGAGGTGTGCCGGACATCGTGGACAGTCTGCGGCCTGGCTCCGATCTGGCCGGAGGGTGCGGAGCGGGAGCGCTAGTCCGGCCACTGCGGGGCGCGCTTCTCCAGGAACGCGGCCATGCCCTCCCGTGCCGCAGGCAACTGGGAAGCGGCGGTCATCACCTCGATGGCCATCGCATAAGCGTCCGATTCCGGGCGGTCCAGCTGGGCGTAGATGGTCTGCTTGCCCAGCGCCTTGGAAGACACGCTGCCCCGCGTCGCGCGGTGCAGGAGGTTCTCGACCTCCACGTCCAGATCCGCGTCAGGCACCGCCCGGTTGATCAAGCCCCAGCTTTCGGCCGTCGAAGCATCGATGGCGTCACCGGTCAGCGCCAGTTCCATCAGACGTTTGCGGCCCACGTTCCTGGCCACCGGCACCGCGGGCGTGTGACAGAACCACCCGCCCTTCCCGCCGGGCAAAGCGAATCCCGCCGACGAAGCCGCCACAGCCAGGTCGCACGTAGCGACCAACTGACACCCGGCAGCGGTAGCCAACCCGTGCACGCGAGCGATCACCACCTGCGGTACCGACTCGATGGTCCGCATCAGCTCCGTGCACAGCCGCAACAACCCGCGCACGCCCAGCAGGTCCCGTCCGGCCACGTCGGCGAAGTCGTGGCCCGCGCTGAAGACCGGGCCGTTGGCCGCAAGGATGATACCCCGCGCGTCCGAGGTGCCGACCACGCAGAACGCGGCCAGGAGTTCGGCCAGGTGTTCGGCGGACAGGGCGTTGCGGCGGTCCGGGCGGTTCATCGTGATCCGGACCGTGTCCGCCTCGCGGGTGACCAGGATGTGCTGGTAGTCGGCCATACCCCGACCGTAGCGACCTACTGGCCGGAAGGCGCGCTCCCCGGCGGAACCGTCACGGTGATCTCCGCGCCGAGGCGGGCCCCGCGCAGGTCCAGGGTGTCGCCGCTCCAGAAGCGGCCCGGGTCGTAGGCGTTCGGGCGGTCACCGGCAGGCAGCAGGCCCATCGCCTCGTACGTGGTGGCGACGACCTCCGCGCAGTACGCGTTCTCCAGTTCGGCGGGGCGGGGTTTCTGCCAGCGCAGCCGGGGAACGCGGCCGCGGGCCCAGCGTGCGGCCAGTTTGGCCGTGGAAGGGAACGGGGTGCCGTCGAGGCGGGCGATGGTGCGCAGGATGGCGTCCTCCTGCTCCCGCGTCACCGGGTCCGCCAGTTGGCGCAGCCACGCGCGTTGGCCGTACCGGGTCGCCCAGACGACCACCGCGTCGTGCAGGTCGTGCAGCTGTACTCCGCGCTGGTGGGTGCCGCTCCACCGGTCGGGCAACGACCGTCCCAGTTCCGCGTGCCACATCAGCGGCGGCATGTCGTCCAGGACCACCGCCATGCCCACGTGGTTGACGGGTGCGTTGGTCAGCGTCTGGATCGCGCGGTCGGCGGGGGTGCGGCCGCGGAACAGCCACAGGTCGCCGGTGCGGGTCAGGTGGACGGCCTCGTCGAGCCCGATGGTCGCCATGACCGGAGACACTAACCTGGCCGGGTGCGACGTCTGTGGAAGTTCCTTGGCCTGGCGGGTGTGGTCGGCGTGGCGGCGACGGGTGTGGTGGTCGCTCGCGCGGAACGCCGCAGGCGGGCCTACACACCGGACGAGATCCGCGACCAGCTGCGGAAGCGGGTCCAGGGCGCGGAATAGCGAACGGCCCCGCGTCCGGGTGCGCGGGGCCGTTCGAGTTGGACCTGACCGGTGGTGGGTGGCGGATACCCTCGTCCCGCCACCCATGACCGGGCGCCTCCCTTACGGCAGGGTGTCCAGGTGCGGCGCCACCGTGTTGGCGAACGCGTACCCGTTGGAGGCGTCCCAGTTGATCGACCAGGTCATCGCGCCCCGGATGGCCGGGTAGGTCGTCGAGGGCTTGAACGAACCGCAGTTGCTGCCCTTGGCCAGGCAGTCCAGCGCGGCGTTGACGTTGGCCGGGCTCTGGTAGCCGCCGCCCGCGCCGGACGGCGAGGCGGGCAGGCCGAGGCCGACCTGGTCGGCGCGCAGGCCGCCCTGCAGCTGGATGCAGGCCAGCGCGGTCATGAAGTTGACCGTGCCCTGCGAGTACACGCCCTGGTCGCAGCCCAGCATCGTGCCGGAGTTGTAGTACTGCATGTTCCAGATGGTCAGGATGTCCTTGACCGCCAGCGCCAGCTGGAAGTACGGCTGCTGGGTGGACTGGCCGTCGATGGTCTGCGGGGCCATGGTGATGACCTTGCCGCCGTTGGCGTAGATCGTCCGCAGCGCCTGCGCCATGTAGGTCGGGCTGACGCCGTTCTCCAGGTCGATGTCGACGCCGTCGAAGCCGTAGTCGCGGATCAGCGTGGTCACGCTGTTGGCGAACGCGGACGCCGAGGCCGAGTCACCGGCCCAGATGGTGCCCTTCTCGCCGCCGACCGAGATGATGACCTTCTGGCCGCGTGCCTGCACGGTCTTGATGTCGGCCTTGAAGTCGGCCACGGTGTAGCCGCCGAGCTGGCTGGACAGGCCGGGGTCGAGGTTGAACTCCACCGCGCCGCGGGTGGCGCCCACCGCGTCGGCGAACGCGACCGCGATGATGTCGTAGGTGGCGGGCACCTGCGACAGCTTGAGGGCCTTGGCGCCGTTGTAGAAGTTCTGCCAGTAGCCGGTCAGCACGTGCTTGGGCAGCGGGCCGCCCGGGTTCTGCGGCGTGGTGGTGGTCGTCGTGGTGACCGGCGGCGTGGTCGTCGTCGTGGTGCTGTTCGGCGGCGTCGTCGTGGTCGTGGTGGTGCTGTTGGGCGGGATGGTGGTCGTGGTGGTGGTGGTCGGCGGGGTGCCGGGGCCGTCCAGGCTCACGTCGTCGGCCAGGTAGGCGGGCTGGCCGTACCAGCCGTGCGTGTAGATGGTGACCGAGCGGGTGTTCGCGCCGGTGGTGAAGCTGGTGGACAGCTGCACCCAGGAGCCGCCGCTGGGGTTCCAGGTGCTGACGTCGGTGGTGCCGGTGCCGGTCGCGCCCAGGTACACGTACGCGCCCTTGACCCAGGCGGACAGGGTGTACTTCGAGCTGGGGTTGACGGTGACGGTCTGCGAGCAGCGCGCGTTGTCGGAGCCCGCCGGTGCGGCGGTCAGGGCGTAGGTGCCGCCGTGCTTGTCACTGTTGGTGACGCTGCCGCCGCTGGTGCAGGTCCAGCCGGACAGCGCGCCGGACTCGAAGCCGGGGTTGGTGACCAGGTTGGCCGCCACCGCGTTGCCGGAGAACGCCAATACGAGACCGGCGGTCACGGTCAGGGCGGACAGCAGGGCGACGATCGCACGCTTCGCGTGGGACGTCATGGCTGCCTCCAAAGGGGCATGTGCAGGTGCAGGGTGATCGAGACCACCTCAAAATGGACTAGACCAATAGCCCCTGTCAACCCCCGCGTCGGCAAGCGGTTACCGGGTCGACGCGTGCCGTGTCCGGGTCGCGTCGCGGTGTCGTGCACAGCCCGTGTTCGTACCGCGTATGCCCGTTATCCGCCGGTGTACCGGTTCAGACCTTGCGCCGGTCCCGAATAGTCCACAAAGGACCTACCAGGAACCAGATGCCGACCACCCAGGCCAACCGGGGCAGCCAACCCGCCCAGAGCGCCTCGGTGCGTGCCGGTTCACCGACCACAAAGGACAATGTGAGCAGCACGACGACGGCGATCCCACATGCCACCAGGCACTTGCGCCACTCCCGCCACTCATGCCGCGCCCGCTCCGGCCCGCGCCTGGGCGGTCGCCACGGCTCCGGGCCGTCGGCGAACCGGTGCGCCACCCAGGCGTCCGCCTTCCGGATCATGCTCGGTCCGAACGCGACACTGAACCCGAGATAGGTCGCCCCCAGTCCGTGCGCGAACGCCGCCTCGGCGCCGCGGGCGATGTCCACCACCGCCGCGACCAGTAGGACCACGTCCAGCACCGGCGTCCCGGCCAGCAGCACGGTGCTGGTCCGGCGCAGTCTCAGCAGGTAGCGCGTGAGCAGGCCGCCGCCGAGCAGCACCCAGAAACCGATCTCGCAGGCGGCGATCAGCGTGACCATCGGATTGCCGAAGAATGTCCCCACGAACCCCAGCCTGACGCTCCTATCAGGCACGACGCGTCGGCGGGATGGCGCACGGCTGGTCATCACTTCGACGGACGCCGCGCGGCGGCGGGTGTGTTGTGATGGCCGGGTGGACGACCGGTGGCGGCTGTGGCGCAGGCCCGTGTGGCATACCGGGCTCAGCGTCGTTCTCGGCACCATCCTCATCCTGACCGACTTCCCGCTGGTCACCCGGGACGCCGTGCTGCCCGGCCCGGTCTGGGCGCGGCTGCCGGTGATCTACGCGCTGGCCGCGTTGCAGCTGCTGCGGGACCGCAGGCCGGTACTGGCATTGGTGCTGGGGTTGCCACTGGGCGGGCTCGACCTGGCCATGGGGCTCTCGTTGCCGGGGGCGCTGCTCCTCGGCGACCTCGTGTACTCGTCCGTGCTGCACGGCTCGCGTCGGGCCAGCCGGGTCATCCTGGGCGTCGCCCTCGGGTTCATGGCGGTCATGGCGCTGGTGTCGGTCGTCGAGGGCGACACGCTGCGCGAGTCGCTGCTGATCGTGCTGGGTCTGGTGCCGCTGCCGGTGATCCCGGTGTGGTGGGCGCTCAACGTCCGGCAGCAGCGCGAGGTCGCCGAGGCCGAGCGGGCGCGGGCCGACCAGCTCGCCCACATCGCCGAGCTGGACCGGGTCGCCGCCGTGCACGCCGAGCGCTCCAGCATGGCGCGCGACCTGCACGACGTGATCGCCGGGCATGTGTCCGCGATCGCCATCCAGACCGAGGCGCTGTTGACCATGCACCCGGACGCCGACCCGGAACGCACGCGATTGGTCCTCCGGTCCGTCCGGGACAACAGCCTCGCCTCCCTGCACGAGATGCGCGCGATGATCGGACTGCTTCGCTCCGACCGCCCCGACGGAATGATGGCGCCCGCCGGCCTGCGCGACCTGGACCGTCTGGTCGACTCGGCGCGCGCGGCGGGGGTGCATGTAGAGGTGAACGCGGTAGATGTCGCGGAACTACCTGCTGCGGTAGACCTGTCCGCGTATCGGATCGTGCAGGAGGCGTTGACCAACGCGCTCAAGCACGCGCCGGGCGCCCACGTCGGTGTCGAGCTGCGTCGATCGGGGGAGGTCCTGCTCATCGAGGTGATCAGCGACGCGCCCGCGGGACCGCCGAACCCGGCAGGCATCGGCCTGATCGGCATGGTCGAGCGCGCCGAGGCCATCGACGGCAAGCTGTCCGCGGGACCGTGCCCGCGCGGTTGGTGCGTGCGCGCCGAGCTGCCCCTGGAGGAACCGTGACGATCCGCGTGCTGCTGGCCGACGACCACGCCGCCATCCGCTCTGGCCTGGCGATGATCCTCGACGGCGCCCCGGACATCGAGGTCATCGCCGAGGCCGCCGACGGCGCGGCGGCCGTGCGCAAGGCGACCGCGCTGAAGCCGGACGTGGTGCTGATGGATGTCCGCATGCCGGAGATGGACGGGATCGCGGCCACGCGCGAGCTGGTCGGCGCCGGGGTGTGCCCGGTGCTGGTGCTCACGACCTTCGACATGGACTCCTATGTCTATGGTGCGTTGCGCGCCGGGGCGTCCGGGTTCCTGCTGAAGTCGGTGGACGCGCCGCGACTGACCGAGTCGGTGCGCGTCGTGGCGGCCGGGGACGCGGTGATCGAACCGAGCGTCACGCGCCGATTGATCCGAGCGTTCGCGGAGAACGAGCCGCGCACGCCGCCGCCCGAGCTGGAGCAATTGACCGACCGCGAGCGGGACGTATTGGTGTGCGTGGGGGAGGGGCTGTCGAACCAGCAGATCGCGCGGCGGCTGGGGATCGGGGAGGCGACGGTGAAGACGCATGTGTCGCGGGTGTTGACCAAACTTGATCTGAGGTCACGGGTGCAAGCCGCGGTGTTGGCCCAGGAAGTCGGGCTGACCTGATTCCCCGGACCACGGGGGCGCCTAGCCGCGTTCGTGAAGGAGTAGCTGGGTGTAGGCGGCGACGGACTGGGCGTCGGTGATCCGACCGTCGCGGATCATTGCCTCGAACTCGGCGCGGGTGAACCAGGCCGCGCGCATGTCCTGCTCCTCCAGCTCGCGCTCGGCCGCGCCCTCGACCAGGTCGGTGGCGAGGAAGACGTGCCCGCGCTGGCTCGACATGCCAGGGGCGACGTCAAGGCCGCCGATGCGGACGACCGCGCCCGCCCGCAGCCCGGTCTCCTCCCGCAGCTCACGCGCGGCCAGTTCGGTGGGTTCCAGCTCGGCCCGGTCGGGCGCGGTGCCCTGCGGGAACTCCCACCGGCGCTCGCCGAGCGAGTACCGGTACTGCTCGACCAACATCATCCGATCCCCGTCGAGGGCGATGACCAGCGCGTAGTCGGGCTTGTCCACCACGCCGTAGATGCCCGGACTGCCATCGGCCCGCTTGATCCGATCCTCCCGAACGGTCATCCACGCATTCGCGTACACCTGGGTCGAGTCAATGGTCTGCACGCCCCGATCCTGCCCGCCCTCGCCACCGGCTGTCGGACCAGGGACGTCGGTGCGATGTGCCCGCTGGACGAGGGGGTGGGCGGTGGGCGGATTCGAGCACCGTTAGCCTGCTCGGGTGCGTCTAGTGATCGCTCGCTGTCAGGTCGACTACGCCGGACGGCTCACCGCCCATCTCCCGATGGCCAACCGCCTGCTGCTCGTGAAGGCCGACGGCTCGCTCTCGGTGCACTCCGACGACCGGGCGTACAAGCCGCTCAACTGGATGACCCCGCCGTGCTGGCTCACCGAGGAGCCGGGCGTGTGGACCGTGCAGAACAAGGCGGGCGAGAAACTGGTCATCACGCTGGCGGAGGTCATGCACGACTCCGCGCACGAGCTCGGCCTCGAACCCGGCCTGGTCAAGGACGGCGTCGAGGCCCACCTCCAGGAACTCCTCGCCGAGCACATCACCACCCTCGGCGACGGCTACACCCTCGTCCGCCGCGAGTTCCCCACCGCCATCGGCCCGGTCGACATCATGTGCCGCGACGCGGGCGGCGCCTCCGTCGCCGTGGAGATCAAACGCCGCGGCGAGATCGACGGCGTCGAACAGCTCACCCGCTATCTCGAACTCCTCAACCGCGACCCCCTCCTCGCCCCCGTCCAGGGCGTCTTCGCGGCCCAGCTGATCAAACCCCAGGCCCGCGTCCTGGCCGAGGACCGCGGCATCCGCTGCGTGACCCTCGACTACAACGCCCTCCGCGGCATCGAATCCGACGAGTTCCGCCTCTTCTAGCCGTCCGATTGCACACCGGACCGCGAAAAGTCGACCGGGTTGTAGGCATGGGGCCGTGTTATTGATAAGTTGGCCTGCTACCGGACAAAAGGTGGACATCTCCGTCGATCGCTCGATCGGGTAAGAGATCGCCATCGTTCGGCGGATTGAGCGGCGTTCCCGCTACGCTGTACGATAGTCGGGCGGCTTTATCTTCGTCGCACCTGATTTCGTGCGAAAGGTGGTGCTTTCCCATGAAGCTGACAATGCTGAGCAAAGACCAGAACTCGGGCGGAAATGGTTGCCCCTCCGTGTATCTCGGTGACACCGGTGAATTGGTCGTACAGGGCGTCAGCGTGGATTCGGCGACACAGTCGGAATTGGTGAACGTGTTGCCAGGTGAAGGCGCAGTCCGGATTTCGGCAGAGGTGGTCCTGGACGCGGCCGACCGTTATCGGGAGCGTAGGGGATTCTAGGTGTCCGCCGTTTTCACTTCGTTGGATGATCCCGAGTTCAACCGGTTGTTCCGCGACTTCCGGTACACGGTGTTCCGCCTGGAGGCGTTGCAGCACTACCAGGTGAGCTACGAGAAGGACGAGTTCACCCGGTTCCGCGCGGGCGAGGCCAGGGGCGAGTTTCCCGGGATCGAGTCGTGGATCTCCGAGACCGTGGCGCCCGCGCGGCGGGCGGGCAAGCACATGCACCGGGTACACGTGGTTCGGGAGCCGCTCTCGGACTACGTGCGCTTCGAATGCGCCTGGGCCTACGAGCACACCGTGGCCGCGGGTGAGGATGTGCGGATCATCGCCGTGGGACCGGACTCACCATGGCCGGACGACCTGCCCCGGTCCGAGTTCTGGCTGTTCGACTCGTCGCTGCTGGTGAACATGGACTACGCGGAGGACGGGACGTTCCGCGCCGCCGAGATCATCGATGACGCGACCGCCGTGGTGCGGGCGAACCGGTGGCGCGACGCCGCGGTGCGGCTGGCCGTTCCGTACCGCCGGTTCGCCGACCGCTACGACCCGCTGTTCACCACGAAGACGAGCTGAGTCGGCGCGGAGCACGGTGTGCCCACCGAGGACCGAGACCAGGACGCTCACTCCGGCGAGGTGAGCAACACCAACACCGGGGACGCCGAGACCGCCATCCAGGTGGGCTCGGTGACCGGTGGGTTCCACGTGCACGGCACCGCCGCTGTCGGGTCCGTGCCGCGGCAGCTGCCGGGCCCGCCGGCGGGGTTTGTCGACCGCGAGGAAGCACTGCGGGTGCTCGACGAATGCCTTTCGCCCGCCGCGCCCATGGGCGTTGCCGCGATCATCGGGGCACCGGGAGCCGGGAAGACCGCGCTCGCACTGTTCTGGGCGCACGCGTGCCGGGCCCGGTTCCCCGGCGGGGACCTCTACATCGACATGCGCGGCTACGGTCCGAACACCCCGTTGACCGACGAACAGGCCCTCGATGTCTTCCTGCGGGCCCTCGGTGTCGCGCCGGAGGCGCTCCCGCGCCAGGTGGACGAGAAGGCCGCGCTCTACCGCTCCGCGCTCGCCGAGCGCAGGCTCCTGGTGGTCATCGACAACGCCGTCTCGGTACGGCAGGTCCGCAGGCTGTTACCGGGGGCGAGCGGATGTCTGGCGCTGGTGACCAGCCGTACCACCATGCCCGGCCTGGTGGCGAGGGAAGGAGCGAGACGGGTGAGCGTGGACGTGCTCTCCCCCGAGGACGCGGTGCGACTGCTCGCGGAGATCGTCGGCGACGACCGGATCGAGGCGGACGAGGAATCCGCGCGGCACATCGCGCGCTCATGCGGTCACCTCCCGCTGGCGTTGCGCATCGTGGCCGAGCGGGCCGCCGATCGACCGCACCTGCGCATGGCCGATCTCGCCGCCCAGCTGGTGGGCGAGCGTGACCGGCTGGACGCGCTCGCCCTCGCCGAGGACGAGCTGACCGACGTGCGCGCGGTGTTCTCCTGGTCCTACCGCGCGCTCGGCTCGGGGCAACAGGCCACGTTCCGCGCGCTCGGACTGCATCCCGGCTCGGGGTTCTCCGCTGCCTCCGTCGCCGCCTTGGTCGGCCTTGAGCCGGAGCAGGTCGCGGAACAGCTGCACGGTCTGGTCGCCGTCCACCTGCTCCAGGAGATCGGGCCGGACCGCTACCAGTTGCACGACCTGCTCCGCGCCTACTCGCGCGAGCGCTGTGAGCGAGAGGACGCCCAGCGCGCCCGGACGGAGTCGGTGCGCCGGGTGCTCGCCTGGTACCTGTGGGCCGCCGACGCCGGGCGGGTGGTGATCTTCCCCCATTCGCACGCGGTCGCCCTGCCGCCGCGGCCTGCGACGCCCATCCCGGAGTTCGGCACGCCCGCCGCGGCGACCGGCTGGTTCGAGGCCGAGCGGTTCACCCTGCTGGCCGCCATCGAGATGGCGATGGACCTCGGTCTCTACGACCTGGCTTGGAAGCTGCCGGTCGTGCTGGACGGCATGTTCGAGATCAGTGCCTACTGGAGCGACTGGCAGGCCATCCACCAGGTGGGCCTCGCCGCCGCGCGCGCCCTGCCGGAGCCGCTCGGGATGTCGGCCAACCTGCTCGGCCTCGGGGATTTCCATTGGCGGTTCGGCGAGTTCACCGCCGCGGTGCGGGCCTATGCCGAGTGCGGGGAGCTGGCCGAGCGGATCGGCCACCTCTGGCTGATCGGGTTCGCGGCCCGCGGGCTCGGCCTTGCCCACGAGGGCCTGGGCGATCTTGACCGGGCCATGGCGGACTACCGGAAGGCGTTGGCGGTGTTCGATGCGGGTGGGCTGCGCCGCGGCTCCGGCATGTCCTTGCTCAGCATGGGAAAGGTGTTCCGCGCGCTGGGCGAGCCGACCGAGGCAGTCGAGCACTGTGAGCGGGCGGTCGCGGTGTTCACCGAGATCGGCGACCGGTGGAGCCGGGCGTGGGGAGCCGTGCCGCTCACCCAGGTCTACCGGGACCTCGGCCGGTTCGACGAGGCCGTCGCCGCGGCCGGGGCGGCGCTGGCGATCTTCGACGAGTTCGCCGACCAGCGCAGCGTGGCGACCGTGCTGATGGAGCTGGGCGAGGTCCACGCGGCCGGTGGGGACCGGTCGGCGGCGCTGACCGCGTGGCGGTCGGCTGCCGAGCTGTTCGAGTCGCTCGGTGACCCCGGGGCGGCCGCCGTGCGCGACCGGATCACTCGGCTGGAGCCTGATGGTGGCTGAGTCCGTGGTCGTCGAGCTCGGCGGCGGTGATCTCCCTGAGCCGGGATCCTGACGGTCGGCGTACCGAAAAGCGATCGTTCGTGCGGTATGGCGGCGGCTAGTCTGCGGGCGTACGTGCCCACCCCGGGCCACCTGCATGGAGAGGCCCGCATGGCACTGCCGCTCGCCGCGTCGCCGCGGTTGTGGACGTCGGATTTCGGCTTGTATTTCACCGCGCGGATCGTGTCCATGGTGGGGGACGCGATGATGCCGGTGGCGATGTCGGTCGGGGTGCTCGGGCTCGGCTACGGCGTGAGCGGGGTCGGGTTCGCCATGGGCGCGTGGATGGGCGCGTTCGCGTTGTTCGTGGTGTTCGGTGGGGTGTTCGCGGATCGGTTTCACCCGTTGCCGCAGATGATCGGCGCGGATGCGGCGCGGTGTGTGTTGCAGGCCGGGCTCGCGGTGTATCTCTGGCTGGGGCATCCGTCGTTGTGGTTCATCGTGGTGGTGGCGGTGTTGACCGGGATCGGGACCGCGATGTTCCAGCCCGGTCTGACCAGTCTGGTGCCGCAGGTGGCCGCCGATCCGCAGCAGGCCAATGGGGTGTTGCGGGTCAGTCAGGGGATCGCCACGATGCTCGGGCCCGCGCTCGCCGGGTTCCTGGTCGCCACCACCTCGGCGGCGTGGGCGTTCGGGGTGGACGCGGCCACGTTCGGGGTGAGCGGGGTGTGTCTGATGCTGTTGCGTGTTCCCCGCTTCGAGACCGACCGCACCGCGTCGACGTGGGAGAACCTGCGGGCGGGGTGGTGGGAGTTCCGGTCCCGGTCCTGGTTGTGGGCGGTGATCCTGATCTGGTGGTTCCTCGGCGTCCTGGTCTGGGGGCCGCTCACCCCGCTGAGCGCGTCGTCGATCATCGACGCGCATGGCAAGGCCGCGTTCGGTTACGCGGAAGCCGCGTTCGGTGCGGGCAGTGTGCTCGGCGGGCTCATCGCCATCCGGCTGCGGCCCGCGCGGCCGCTGTTCGGCGGTGGTATCGCGATGTTCCTGTTCCCGCTCATGCCGTTGATGGCCGCGCTCGTCCCGGCCGTCCCGCTGATCTACCTGGGTTACGCCATCAGTGGCGTCGGTTGGGCCTTCTGGAGCGTGCAGTGGTCGACCACCGTGCAGACCCAGATCCCCGAGGACCGGCTGAACCGGGTCGCCGCCTACGAGGTCGCCGGTTCGATCCTCGCCGTGCCGTTCGGCCAGGCCATCGCGGGTCCGGCGAGTGTGTTGTTCGGCGTGCACCCGCTGCTCCTGGTCGCCGCCGGGACGAGCGTGGCGTGTGCCGCCGCGCTGGTCATCATCCCGCCCATCCGGCGGCTGACCCGGGTTTCCTAGCGATTTCCGGACGTGCGCCGGGAATGTGTACCTTTACCTGTGGCTTTGGTATTCTGGCGACAGCGGGCACAATAGCGGGAATCAGTCACCACATCGGGGCGACTGAGAAGATCCACTGCACGTGCATTTGCACGTGCAGTTTGGCGTGAGACTTATTCGGTTCGCCATCGGCGGAACTCGGCCGATCCTGTGCGCGGTCCGCTGTTCGATGGGAATATGGCAGCGGATGTAACGGGACGTCGGGTGTACGCGAACCTGGCACCATGGTGCGGTGTGAATCCGGGCCGTGTTCGACGCCGGGATCGACTACCTGCTGACGGGGGCGGTGGCCGTATGCACGTGCGGGACGAGAGCCGACGACATCGACCGGGCGCGACCGACGATCACCCGGGCGCCGGGTCGTCGACGCGGCCGAATGCAGTAGGGTCGGGCCCCGGAACTCGCCCGTCCGCCCGGTCCGGGTGGCCATCCGTGGAGAGGACTTCTTCGGTGTCTGCCCCCGTCTGGAGCCCGGTGTCATGAGGGGCGCCCATCTGGTGCGAACCGTGGTGTCGGTTTTCTACTGCCTGACCGCCGGATTGGTCGCGGTCGCGCTCGCGTTGCTCGCGCACGCCTGGTTCGGGTGGCGGGATTGGGTTTTTCCGATTTGCGCGGGCGTCGTGGTGGCGGTCGTGTTCGGACTGGCGGGCAGGCGATTCATCGACTGGTTGGTCCCCACTCCGCCGCGGTCATCCGCCGATGTCGGACTTCCGCTTCCGGGCGGACCGGTTGACCAACAGTCCCACGCCCCCGGTGGCCACACCGGTACCGGCCATCCAGCCCCACCATGGAATATCGCTTACAGCCACAATAACCACGACGGCTAGTGGTGCGACTCAGAACGTCGGCCGTGTATCGGCGGGTCCACGGCGGGGCTGGCGGGGCCGCCGGGGCGGCCTCGTACTGGATGTACTTGGTCGTTTCGGCGGTGCCGTCAGGCACGTCGTGGGCGGGTCGAGACATGGTCGACGTTCTGGGTCGCACCACTAGCACCGGCAGGGACATCCCGATGACGATCACGATTAATCGGGCCGTCCGCTTGCCCGTGGTCATGGTCCACCGGAGGAAGTCGAGGACCTCCCGGAGCGCGGTCCGCGCGGGTGCGGGCGCGGGTGCGCGCTCGTCCGGCGCGGCGGGCCGCGGCGGCGAGGTGTCAGCCTGGTCGCTCATCACTGACTCCTGATCAGAGCTGGCTATGCACGGGTCCTGGGGTCACGCGCCGGTGAGCCGGGCGAGCTCGGCCGCGACCAGCCGGGCACTGGCCGCGGCGGGCAGGGCCAGGTCGGCGAGCGCGTCGAAGGTGCCGATGTAGTCGGTGATCAGCGCCTTGTTGGGGTCGGTGTCGTCGCGCACCAGCGTGCTGTGCACCGGGTCGTCGATGAAGACGATGGTGTTCGACGGTTGCGTGTCGTCTCCCGCCTGGTCGAGGTCGAAGACGGCGAAGGACTCGCGCAGGCCCGCGTGCGCGCCCGCGGTGAACTCGACGACCCGGATCTCCACCCGGTCCGCGGTGACCAGGTCGTCGAGGTGTCGCAGCTGGTCGGCCAGCACCCCGGGGCCGCCCACCTGCCTGCGCAGCGCCACCTCGTCCAGGATCACGGTGTAGCGGGGCGACCGGTCGCCGTGCAGCAGCTGCCTGCGTCGCTGCCGGGCCTTGATCAACCGTTCCGCGTCGTCGTCGGTGGTGTTGGTGAGCGCGCGCAGGCCGCGGGCGTAGTCGTCGGTCTGCAGCAGGCCGGGCAGCAGCGTGTTGCTGACCTGGCGGATTCGCGTCGCCGCCCCCTCCAGCGACAACAATGTCCAGAAATGCGGTTGCATCAGGCCCTTGAACTCGCTTTGCCAGGACGGCCCCCGACTGTCCTTGGCCAGCGCGACCAGAACGCGCACCTCGTCTTCGTCGATTATCCGGTATTCGCTCAGCAGGGCCCGCACATCGGAGGTGGAGAACCGCACCGACCCGTTCTCCATCCGGATCACCTTGCTCAGCGACCAGTCCATCGCGTCGGCTGCCTGCTTCTGGGTGAGGCCGCGCGCGCCCCGCAGCCTGCGCAGCGCCGCGCCGAGGCGCAACCGCTGGACGGCAGGGTCGGGCTGGTCTGCCACGGCAGCCTCCGAGCTGGGGAAGTGGGAGTCGACATGTGTCACGCTACGCCCGCCCGCGATTCGCCATATCGCGGGACGACATGTGGCTTCAACGTATCACGTGGACACCGGGTTCCCGCTCGGTCGTGCGGCGTACCCGGTCCGTGCCGGACCGCACGGTCGTTATCGCCGGTGTGCGCGAACATCGCCACCCGGCCGGCGGATTGATGCCGCCCGCGCGCCCGGAATACTTGATGCGCCGTTTGTTCGGGCCAGCCTGGAGGATTCATGTCGACCGTGGCGACCGTCTGGCGCAAAAGCACCCGCAGCGACACCGTGCTCAATTGTGTGGAGCTGACCTGGACCGTACGCGGTCTGGCCGTGCGGGATTCGAAGAATCCTGGACAGATAATGGACATATCCGCGCGGTCCGTGTCCGGCTTTCTCGCCTTCGCCGCGGCGGGCGGCCGGGCGCGCCCGGCGGACTGACCGCGCCGCGATCCGGACAATGCCCCCGATCCGCCGGATCGCGACGAAACGTTCACCGATCGCCCGGTGACCATCCGGGACGTGCGAGGCGCGTGGCCGAGTTCGTCATGCGCCCACCCGTTCGTGGGTGGATGCTGTGCCGGTGATCACTGCGAGGTGAACGGCGGGTGAGGACATGCACCTTCTGGCGGGCGCCGATCTCCGGTTGGACGCGGCGCCGATCGACTACATCCTGTTGGCCATCTACTTCGTCATGGTGTTGGGAATCGGCGCGCTGGCCCGCCGGTCGGTGTCGAGCAGTCTCGACTTCTTCCTGTCCGGCCGGTCCCTGCCCGCCTGGGTGACCGGCCTGGCGTTCATCTCCGCGAACCTCGGCGCGGTCGAGATCTTCGGGATGACCGCCAACGGCGCCGCCTACGGGCTGCCGACCATGCACTACTACTGGATCGGCGCCATCCCGGCGATGGTGTTCCTCGGCCTGGTGATGATGCCGTTCTACTACGGCTCCAAGGTCCGCAGCGTGCCCGAGTTCCTGCTGCGCCGGTTCGGCTCGTTCGCGCACCTGGTCAACGGGCTCAGCTTCGCCGCCGCCCAGGTGCTGATCGCCGGGGTGAACCTGTTCGCCCTGGCCACCGTGGTCAACCTGCTGCTGGGCTGGCCGCTGTGGCTGAGCGTGGTGGTGGCCGCGGCGATCGTGCTGGCCTACACCTCGCTGGGCGGGCTGTCCGCGGCGGTCTACAACGAGGTGATGCAGTTCTTCGTGATCGTGGCGATGCTGCTGCCGCTCACCTTCGTCGGTCTGCACAAGGTCGGCGGCTGGCAGGGCCTGGTCGACAAGATCACCGCGGCCGACCCGGCGGGCGCTGCCGCGCAGCTGTCGTCGTGGCCGGGCACCAACATCACCGGCATCGGCAACGCCACGCTGTCCGTGCTGGGCATCGTGTTCGGGCTCGGGTTCGTGCTCTCCTTCGGCTACTGGACCACGAACTTCGCCGAGGTGCAGCGGGCCATGTCGGCCAAGAGCATGTCCGCTGCCCGGCGCACGCCGCTGATCGGCGCCTACCCGAAGACCTTCATCGCGCTGATCATCATCATCCCGGGGATGATCGCCGCCGTGCTGGTCCCGGAGCTGGCGGCGGCCAAGGCGGGCGTGCAGAACGGCGTCACCTACAACAACGCCATCCTGCTGCTGATCCGCGACCTGCTGCCCAACGGCATGCTCGGCATCGCGATCACCGGGCTGCTGGCCGCGTTCATGGCGGGCATGGCCGCCAACGTCAGCTCGTTCAACACCGTGTTCACCTACGACATCTGGCAGGCCTACATCCGCAAGGACAAGCCGGACGACTACTACCTGCGGGTCGGCAGGCTGGTGACGGTGGTCGGCTGCCTGGTGGCGATCGGCACCGCGTTCATCGCCAGCAGCTTCAACAACATCATGGATTACCTGCAGACGCTGTTCGGCTTCTTCAACGCGCCGCTGTTCGCCACATTCATCCTCGGCATGTTCTGGAAGCGGATGACCCCGCTGGCCGGTGGGCTCGGCCTGATCGCGGGCACCGGCACGGCGATCACCGTCGACGTGCTCAACCGCCAGCACGTGCTGAACCTGGCCGGGCAGGGCGCCAGCTTCGTCGCCGCCAGCGCCGCGTTCGTGGTGGACATCGTGCTCAGCGTGGCGGTCTCACTGGCCACCCGGCCCAAGCCGGACAGCGAACTGGTCGGCCTGGTGTGGTCGCTCACCCCGCGCGACCGGCTGCGGCACGACGACACCGGGGAGAACGCGGGCTGGTACCGCAAACCGGCCGTGCTCGCGGGCGGCGTGCTCGCGGTGACCCTGGTCCTCAACATCGTGTTCTGGTGAGGTGGTCTCGATGAGCGAGCCGACGAAGCGCGCGGGCCTGTTCGACCTGCGCGGTGTGCTGGCCGTGCTGTTCGCCGTGTACGGGCTGGTGCTGACCGTGATGGGCATCGCCGCCACGTCCCAGGCGGACCTGGACAAGGCGGGCGGGATCAACGTCAACCTGTGGATGGGCATCGGCATGCTGGTCGTGGCGGTGCTGTTCGCACTCTGGGTGCGGCTGCGACCGCTCACCGTGCCCGAGCGGCCGGAGTCGGCGGAGCAGTAGCGGGGATCGGCCACCGCGCGCCCGGCCGAGTGGTTACCGTTTGGCCGTGCGCGCGCGACGACTGATGGCGGCCTGCCTGGCCGCGGCCCTGCTGGCGGGCTGCGGCGTGGACCAGGCCAAGTGGACCTCCCCGCGGAGCACGGTGCCCGCCGGGTCCGGCCTGGGCGGGACGACCAGCGGCGCGCCCGCCCCGGTCGGCGAGGTCTTCGCCTGGGAGAACCTGCGCCGCGTCGACCCGTGCGGCCTGATGGACGACGCCGCGCTGACCCCGCTGGGCAAGCCCGCCGAGAGCCGCCTGCGGGACTACTCACAGTGCTCCAACTACATGAAGGACACCCAGGGCAAGGAGCTCAACCTGACCCTGTCCATCGGCGAGAGCACGCCGGTCAAACCCGAGGGCGGCAAGACGGTCGGTGGGCTGCCGCTGGCCCAGTCCGAGTTGGACGACCACACGGCGTGCTTCGTCACCGCGGTCACCGACGACGTCGCGAACCGGGGCATCACCGTGCAGTCCGGCGCCAGCGACCCCGGGGACCTGTGCACCCCGGCGCGGAAGCTGCTGGAATCCGCGGTCGACCGGGTCAAACGCGACGCGCCCAAACTCGACCTGGCCAAGAACACCCTGGTCGACGAGGACCCGTGCACCCTGTTCTCCTCGACCGTCCTGTCCACAGTCGTCGGCGACGCGCCCCGGCAGCGTGCCTCCGGCCTGCACACCTGCGTCTGGAACGGCGACGGCGTGGCGTTCACCCTGGGCTTCCGGCTCGGCACCAAGCCGGACGACCTCGCCGATGTCGCCAAGACGACACCGGTCAACCTGGGCAACGGCGTCACCGCGCAGCAGAAGCTGGAGAACACCTCGGGGGTGCGGTGCCGGGTGGAGTGGTCACACGTGTCCCTGCCGGGCGACGGCGAACGGGGCGAGGTGGTGAGTCTCGACTTCAGCCGGTACGACTCGAAGTCGGGCGAGGACGCCTGCGACAAGACCCAGGTTGTCGCCAAGGCCCTCATTCCCCGCCTGCCCAAGTCGTAGCGCTTCCCGGCCCGACGGGTACTGGTCGTTCGGGGGCGGGCGGGTGTAGGAACGGAGGCGGTCCCCGACGCTGGAGGCGTGATGAAGAAGATCATCAATGAGCCCGCCGACGTGGTGGTGGAGGCGTTGCGCGGGCTGGGGCTCGCGCACGCGGACCTCCTCCGGGTCGGGTTCGACCCGGAGGTGGTGGTCCGGGTGGACGCGCCCCGGCCGGGCAAGGTGGCCGTGGTGTCCGGGGGTGGGTCCGGGCATGAGCCGTTGCACGGTGGGTTCGTCGGCCGCGGCATGCTCGACGCGGCCTGTCCCGGGGCGGTGTTCACCTCGCCGACGCCCGACCAGATCCAGGCCGCTGTGTCCCAAGTAGATGGTGGCGCGGGCGTCCTGCTGCTGGTCAAGAACTACACCGGCGACATCCTCAACTTCGAGACCGCCGCCGAGCTCCTCGCCGCCGAGGGCGTGGACGTACGCACCGTCGTCATCGACGACGATGTCGCGGTCCAGGACTCCCTCTACACCGCGGGCCGACGCGGGGTCGGCGGCACGGTGCTGGTGGAGAAGATCGTCGGCGCGGCGGCCGAGGAAGGCGCCGGTCTGGACGTCTGTGAACGACTGGCCCGGGTGGTGGTGGCGAACACCCGCTCCATGGGTATGGCGTTGACCGCGCCGACCGTGCCGCACGTGGGCGACCCGAGCTTCACACTCGGCGCGGACGAGATGGAGGTGGGTATCGGCATCCACGGCGAACCCGGCCGCCGCCGCGAACCACTCGCGGACGCCACCGGCATCGTCGCGGGCCTGCTCGACCCAATCCTGTCGGACCTGCCCTTCACTGTCGAAGACCGTATTCTGTTGTTCACCAATTCGATGGGCGGCACCCCCTTGCTGGAGTTGTACTTGGCCCATGGTATCGCCGAGGAAGCCTTGGCACGCAAGGGAATTCGCGTAGAGCGAAAGCTGGTCGGCCCGTACGTCACCAGCCTGGAGATGCAGGGCATGAGCCTCACCCTGCTCCGCCTCGACGACGAGCTCGTGCGCCTCTGGGATGCCCCGGTACACACACCCGCCCTCCGGTGGGGCGCGTGACCATGCCCTGCGACGCGAAGTCCGTGGCCGCCGCCGTCCTGTCCGCCGCCGACACAATTACCGCCCACCGCGACGAACTGGTCCGCCTCGACCAGGCCGTCGGCGACGGAGACCATGGCGAGAACCTCAACCGCGGCTTCGGTTTCGTCCGTGCCGCACTGGAAAAGTCCATACCGGACACCCCAGGCGCCGTCCTCAAACTCGTCGCCACCACTCTCATCGCCAAGGTCGGCGGCGCTGCGGGCCCTCTCTACGGCACCGCTTTCCTGCGCGCCGCCACCGCTCTCGGCGACGCCTCCGAGCTGACCGCCGACTTGTTGGTGGCGGCTCTCCGCGCGGCGTTGTCGGGTGTCGTCGCCCGAGGCAAGGCCGAACCCGGCGACAAGACCATGGTCGACGCGTTGACGCCCGCCGCCGATGCCACCGGCACCACGATCGCGGACATCCTCACCGCGGCCGCTGCCGCCGCCCAAGCGGGCGCCGACTCGACCGTGCCACTGGTCGCGCGCAAGGGCCGTGCGTCCTACCTGGGCGAACGCAGCGCGGGCCACCTGGACCCCGGCGCCCGCTCGACCGCGTTGCTACTGAACGCTTTCGCGAAGGCGGCGAACACATGAGGGTCGGTCTGGTCGTGGTCTCACACAGCGCGAAACTCGCGGAGGGCGTCGCCGAACTGGCCGCGCAGATGGCCCCCGATGTGGTGATCGTTCCCGCTGGTGGCCTGGACGGCACCCTCGGCACCGACTACGACGCCGTCACCACCGCGATCTCCAGCGCCCAGCGCGGCGCGGGCGTCGCCCTTCTCTACGACCTGGGTTCCGCGAAGATGACCGCCGACCTGGCCGTCGAGACTCTCGGTGATCCGAGCACAGCCGCTGTCGTTGATGCGCCGTTGGTGGAGGGCGCGGTTGCTGCTGCTGTGGCTGCGCAGGCGGGTGGGTCGTTGGACTATGTCATCTCTGCGGCCGCGTCGGCACTCGCGCTTGAGGTCGACGATGGGGAGCTGAACGGCACGGAGTTCGTTCTCACCAACGAGCTGGGTCTGCATGCTCGCCCGGCCAGTGCGGTGGTCCGTGCTCTCACTGGTCTCGATGCGGACGTCGCGGTGACGTATGCGGGGAAAACGGCGGACGCCCGCAGCGTTCTCAACCTTCTCGCGCTAGGTGTACCTGCCGGCGGCCGCATACAGGTAGCTGCCACTGGCCCGGATGCTCCCGAGGCGCTGAACCGGATAGCCAACTTGATAGCCCGCGACTTCTCCTAGTGGTGCGACTCAGAACGTTGGTCGTGTATCGGCGGGTCCACGGCGTGTCGGGCGGTGCCGCCGGGACGGGTCTTTCTGTTCGGCGGATGCGTTGGTCGCACTTCCATCCTGCCGCCGAAAGACCCGTCCCCTCGTCTCAGCCCCTGCCGGCTGTCACCAACGTCATGACCCGCAACAACTAGCCGTGCACGGGACGGTGAGTTGTCCACAGGGGCGGCGGTTCATCCCCAGCCTGCGGTCGGGGCTATTGACAGCGCCCAAGATCGCTTAGCGTCTCTCTTGTCGGCCCGCCCCCTGGTAGGGCGGGGCCTACCTGCTGTGCGGCCAATGGGGGGATGGGCGGGGGCTGGCCTGCTGCTGTACCACCAATGGCGGGACGGTTCTTGGCCTTGTCGTGTGGTCGATCGCGGGTGCGACGCAGAGGATCTTGCCGGATCGATTGAGTGGTGCAGTTCACCTCATCCCCATCCGCACCCATGGCATCATCGACCAGAAGTTACCGGCAGGTAGCAATCTTGGGAGGTTGCCGTGGGTCGGGAGTTCGCCACCGTCGGGGTCGTCGGGTTGGGCACGATGGGGGCCGGGATCGTCGAGGTGTTGGCGCGGAACGGGGTGCGGGTCGTCGCGGTTGAGGTCGATCGGGCGGGTGTCGAGCGTGGGCGGGGGCATGTCGAGCAGTCCACTGCCAGGGCGGTTGTCAAGGGGAAGCTCGACCACGCGGCGCGGGTGGACTTGCTCAGGCGGGTCGACTACACCACGGAGTTAGGCGATCTCGCACCAGTGGACCTGGTGATCGAGGCAGTGCCGGAGTCGCTGGATCTCAAGGTCCGGGTGTTCGCCGAGGTCGATCGGATCGTGCGGCCGGATGTCGTTCTCGCGTCCAACACGTCGTCGCTCTCGGTCACCAGGATCGGTGTCCACACGGGACGGCCGGGGAAGGTCGTCGGGCTGCATTTCTTCAATCCGGCGCCGGTGTTGCGGCTGGTCGAAGTGGTGCGCACGGTGGTGACCGAGCCCGAGGTGATCGCCGACGTGACCGCGTTCACCCGGAAGTTGGGCAAGGAACCGGTGGTGATCGGCGACCGCGCCGGGTTCATCGCCAACGCGCTGCTGTTCGGCTATCTCAACCACGCCGTGGCCATGTACGAGTCGAGGTATGCCAGCCGTGAGGATCTCGACGCGGCGATGCGGTTCGGCTGCGGATATCCGATGGGCCCGCTCGCGCTGCTCGACCTCATCGGGCTCGACACCGCGTACGAGATCCTGGAGACGATGTACGCGCAGTCCCGCAACCGTTTGCACGCGCCGGTTCCGTTGCTCAAGCAGATGATCACCGCCGGGCTCCTCGGCCGCAAGACCGGTCGCGGCTTCTACACCTACGACGGCCCCGACTCGCCCACCGTCATCCCCGACGCGCACACACCCGCCCCGGTCGAAGTCGCCCGAACGGTTCGTGACATCCGCCGTGTGGGTGTCATCGGTACCGGTGTGATGGCCACCGGCATCGTGGAAGTCCTGGCCCGCAACGGTTTCGACACGATCCTGCGCGCGCGTACCACCGGCAAGGCCTGCGCTGCCAAGGACAAGGTCCGCAAGTCCCTGGAACGGCAGGTGGCCAGGAATCGACTGTCCGAAGAGGACAAAGAAGCCACGCTCGCCAGGATCGCCCCGGTGGTCGACTTCGCCGGGTTGGCCGATTGTGACCTGGTGATCGAGGCCGTCGCCGAAGACCTCCGGATCAAACGGGACGTTTTCGCCGCCCTGGACAAGGCCGTCAAGCCCGGCGCCATCCTCGCCACCACGACCTCCTCCCTCCCCGTCATCGAATGCGCCGCCGCCACCACGCGCCCGGGAGACGTCCTGGGCCTGCATTTCTTCAACCCGGCCCAGATCATGAAACTCGTCGAGATCGTCGACACCATCGCCACGACACCGGACGCCGTCGCCACCGCGCACGCACTCTGCGAACGGCTCGGCAAGCACCCCGTGCACTGCGGCGACCGCGCGGGTTTCATCGTCAACGCGCTGCTGTTCCCCTACCTGAACGACGCCGTGAAGATGCTGGAGGCCCACTACGCGGAAGCCGACGACATCGACACCGCCATGAAGGTCGGCTGCGGCCTCCCCATGGGCCCTTTCGAACTGCTCGACGTCGTCGGCCTGGACGTGTCCCTGGCCATCGAGCGGACCCTCTACGACGAGTTCCACGAGTCCGGCTACGCGCCCGCCCCGCTGCTGGAGCACCTGGTCATGGCCGGGCGGCTCGGCCGCAAAACCGGGCAGGGCTTCCGCGACCACGACCGCTGACCGCACAATGGACACGTGCCGACCTACGAGTTCCGCTGCCGCGAATGCGGCGACACCTATGACGTCAACCGGCCGATGAGCGAGGCGAGTGATCCCGCGCCGTGCCCGGCGGGCCACGCGGACACGGTCAAGCTGCTCACCATGGCCGGTCTCGCGGGCAGCTCCACCCCACCCGCGAGCGGGGGCGGGGGCTGCTGCGGCGGCGGTTGCTGCGGCTGACCAGGCCGACCGAGCCGATCAAGACCGACCGAGACCGGCCGAATCTGACCGAGAGAGCGCCCGCGGGTCGGTGAACCGACCCGCGGGCTCACCGGATCAGGGAGTGATGGTCTGCCGCGGGTCGCGCTCGATCACGTCCGCCAGCGCGGCGTCGATCGCGGCCAGCAGGTCGTCCTCCAGCTTCACGCCCGCCGCCTTGACGTTCTCGTGCACCTGCTCCGGCCGGGACGCGCCGATGATCGCCGAGGCCACGTTCGGGTTCTGCAGCACCCACGCCACCGCCAGCTGGGCCTGGCTGAGGCCGGCCTGCTCGGCCAGCGGCTTGAGCGCCTGCACCGCGGTCAGCACGTCGTCGCGCAGCCAGCGGGAGATCATGTTCTTGCCGCCGGACTCGTCGGTCGCCCGGGAGCCCGCGGGCGGCGCGGCACCCGGCTGGTACTTGCCGGTCAGCACGCCCTGGGCGATCGGCGACCAGACGATCTGCGAGACGCCCTCGCGCTCCGAGGCCGGGACCACCTGCTCCTCGATGACCCGCCACAGCATCGAGTACTGCGGCTGGTTCGAGATGAACGGGACGTTCAGGTCCCGGGCCAGGGCGGCGCCGCGGGTGATCTGCTCGCCGGTCCACTCGGACACGCCGATGTAGAGGACCTTGCCCTGCCGGACCAGGTCGGCGAACGCCAGCATGGTCTCCTCCAGCGGCACCGTCCGGTCGTAGCGGTGCGCCTGGTAGAGGTCCAGGTAGTCGGTGCCCAGCCGCTGCAACGAGGCGTTGGCGGACTCGATGATGTGCTTGCGGCCGAGCCCCTGGTCGTTCGGCCCCTTCGGCCCGGTCGGCCAGAAGACCTTGGTGAACAGCTCGTAGCCCGCGCGCCGCTGCCCCTTCAGCGCGCGGCCGAGCACGGACTCCGCGGCGGTGTTGGCGTAGACGTCCGCGGTGTCGAAGGTGGTGATGCCCGCGTCCAGGGCAGCCTTGACGCAGGCCTGGGCGGCGTCCTCCTCGACCTGTGAGCCGTGGGTGAGCCAGTTGCCGTACGAGATCTCAGAGACGTTCAGGCCGCTGCGGCCGAGGCGACGAAACTCCATGCCGCCAATCTACTTCGCGACGCTAAGGAACGCGTCAGGCGACCGTGTCACCGGGGGAGACGCGCGGCTTGGGGATGCGCAGCTTGCGCAGCTGGGTGGCCCGCACGAACGAGTACCAGCCGATGGACGCGCCGCGCACGGTCTCCTTGGGGAACTTGGCCCGCACCTTGCGCAGGATCCGGCGCCCGTTGAGCACCGCCTCGGCCACCATCACCACCAGCATGACCAGGCAGATCAGGGTGGCGTAGTACTGCACCATCGGCGACTGGGCCAGCAGCGAGACGAACACCACGATGGCCAGCGGCATGAACAGGCCGAGCAGGTTGCGCCGCGAGTCGACCAGGTCGCGCACGTACGCCTTGACCGGGCCGCGGTCGCGCGGCATCAGGTACCGGTCGTCGCCCTCGGCCATCCGGCGGCGCTGCTCGACCCGCTGCTCCCGGCGCTGCGCGGAGAGCTCCTTGCGCTCCTCCTTGCTGCCCCGGGCGCGGCGCATGGCCTCGCGCGTGGTCTTCGGCGGCGGGGCGACCGGGCCGCGCTTGCGCCCCTCGGCCTCCCGGCGCTTCGGGGTGGGCCTGCCCTTGCCGGGGGTGTGTCCCTTCGGCACCGACTCGCCAACGGTCACGGCGTCGTCGTCCACCTGCTCATCGGTGGTGTCGGCTGAGTTGCGGCGAAGGAACCTCACACGCACCAGCGTAGGACAAGGCTCCGGCTCGCTACGCTGCGCCCGTGCGAGTCGTCATCGCCCCGGACTGCTTCGGCGGGACGCTGACCGCCGCGGCGGCCGCCGACGCCATCGCCGCGGGCTGGTCGCGCGGCGCGCCTGCGGCCCGGCTGACCACGTGTCCGCTGGCCGACGGCGGTCCCGGCTTCGTCGACGTCCTGCACGCCGCGCTGGGCGGCAACCTGCGCCTGACCAGCGTCACCGGCCCGCTCGGCGACCCGGTGGACGCCCGCTGGCTGGTCCACGACGACGTCGCCTACCTGGAGAGCGCCGAGGCCATCGGCCTGCACCTGGTTCCCCCGGACGAGCGAACCATGGCCTGCGAGACCGCCACCACCCAGGGCGTCGGCGAGCTGATCATGGCCGCCCGGGACGCAGGCGTGGCGACCATCGTCGTCGGGCTGGGCGGATCGGCCACCACCGACGGCGGCCGGGGCGCCCTGCATGTCCTGGAGGGCCCGCTGCCCAGGCTGGTCATGGCCGCGGACGTGGCCAACCCGCTGCTCGGCCCGCACGGCGCCGCGGCCACGTTCGGCCCGCAGAAGGGCGCCGACCCCGCCGCCGTCGACCGGCTGGCGGGCAGGCTCACCGCCTGGGCCGACGAGGTCGCCGCCAGGTGCGGCCACGACCCGCGCGACGAACCCGGCGCCGGGGCGGCGGGCGGCCTGGGGTTCGCCCTGCTCGCCCTGGGCGCGGGCACCGTCGGTGGGGCAGAGGTGGTGCGCGTCGCGACGGGCCTGGACGACGCCGTCGCCCGCGCCGACCTGGTCGTCACCGGCGAGGGCAGCTTCGACTGGCAGTCGCTGCGCGGCAAGCTCGTCACCGCCGTCGCCGCGGCCGCCGCCGACCGCGGCCTGCCCTGCGTGGTGCTGGCCGGGCAGGTGTCGGTCGGCCGCAGACAGGCGGCCTCGATCGGGATCGCCGAGGCGCACGCCGTGGCCGAGCACGCAGGCTCGGTCGAGACAGCCCTGGCCGACCCCGCGGGCACGCTGGCCGACCTGGCCGAACACGTCGCCCGCCAGTGGTGAGGCGCGCGGCACCCTGCCGGACCGACGGGCATCTGTGTCACCATGGGCGGGTACGGAACAGACTCCGCGCGCTCGGCGTTGTAGCGGGCGAGAGCCTGTGTAGGACCTTTCCTAGGGAGAACGATGACGACCGCTCAGGAGACGGGCGCCGAGTCGGCGACCCACGGTGTGGAGCTGTCCGACGCCGCCGCTGCCAAGGCGAAGGCCCTGCTCGAACAGGAGGGCCGCGACGACATGCACCTGCGCATCGCCGTCCAGCCCGGTGGTTGCGCGGGCCTGCGCTACCAGCTGTTCTTCGACGAGCGCAGCCTGGACGGCGACCTGTTCCGCGACTTCGGCGGCCTCAAGGTCGCGGTCGACCGGATGAGCGCGCCGTACGTCCAGGGCGCCACCATCGACTTCGTGGACACGATCGAGAAGTCCGGCTTCACGATCGACAACCCGAACGCGGGCGGCAGCTGCGCCTGCGGCGACTCCTTCCACTGAGTCGCCCGGCGCGCCCGGCGCCCCGTGAACATCGGAAAGGGGCCGTGACCACTCAGGTCGCGGCCCCTTTCCGATGTTCACGGCAGACTGTGCTCACACGTATGCGTCGAGATCGGCCACCTGGGCCTGGCAGCTGTCCGACACCGACCAGCGCGCGGCTACCCTCGGCCGGGGCAACACCGGGCGGCGCTCGGTCAGCGCGGTCGGGATGTCGGCGCAGTCCGCGATAAGTTCGTCCAGGGTGTCCGGTTCCTCAGGGGTCATTCGCCGGACAGTAAGCGGCTGAATGGGAACTTCCCAGCCATACCCCACGGTAGTGTTGAACAGTGACCTGACGCCACCCGGACGGGTGGCGGGATTCGCCATGACCGCGCCGAGCCCGCGTTCGACGTCGATCGGCGTCGCCGGGCGGACAGACAGGGAGGGCCACGTGCCCGTTGCCGTCACCGGGAGCATCGCGACCGACCACCTGATGCACTTCCCCGGGAGGTTCGCCGAGCAACTCGTCACCGAACAGCTGCACCGCGTGTCGCTGAGCTTCCTCGTCGACGACCTGATCGTCCGGCGTGGCGGCATCGGGGCCAACATCGCCTACGGCATGGGCGTGCTGGGTGTCGCGCCGGTGCTGGTGGGCGCGGTCGGCGCCGACTTCGCCGACTACCGCTCCTGGCTGGAGCGGCACGGCGTGGACTGCTCCGGGGTGCACGTGTCCGAGGTCGCCAACACCGCCCGCTTCGTGTGCACCACCGACGACGACATGTGCCAGATCGCGTCGTTCTACACCGGCGCCATGGCCGAGGCCCGGCTGATCGAGCTGGCCCCGGTCGCCGACCGGGTCGGCGGCTTCGACCTGGTGCTGATCAGCCCCAACGACCCCGAGGGCATGCTCCGGCACGCCGAGGAGTCCAGGCAGCGCGGCTACACCTTCGCCGTCGACCCCTCGCAGCAGCTGGCCCGCATGGAGGGCGAGCAGATCCGCGAGTTCATCACCGGCGCGGACTACCTGTTCAGCAACGACTACGAGTGGGAGCTGCTGCGCCGCAAGACCGGCTGGTCCGAGCAGGAGGTCATGGACCGGGTCGGCCTGCGCATCACCACCCTGGGCGAGAAGGGCGTCGAGATCGTCGCCAAGGACGGCACCCAGCTGCACGTCGGCGCCGTCCCGGAGACCGCCAAGGTCGACCCCACCGGCGTCGGCGACGGCTTCCGCGCGGGCTTCCTGGCCGGGCGCGCCCATGGTCTGACGCTGGAGCGCTGCGCCCAGCTCGGCTCGATGGTCGCCGTCCTCGTCCTGGAGGTCGACGGCCCCCAGGAGTGGACCTTCGACAAGGCCACCGCCGTCTCCCGCATCGCGGGCGCCTTCGGCCCCGACGCGGGCACCGAGATCGGCGCCGTGCTCCCCGGGTGATCTTCGCGTGATCGCCGCCGTGCCCCCAGGTCACGGCGGCGATCACAACGCGGTCAGCACCCGAGGCCCGTCCTCGGTCACCGCGATCGTGTGCTCGACATGCGCGGCCCGAGACCCGTCCACGGTCCGCAGCGTCCACCCGTCCGCGTCGGTGCCGAAGTCGTCCCCACCCAGGTGCAACATCGGCTCGATCGCGATCGCGAGCCCCGGCCGGAGCCGCAGCCCCCGCCCGGCTCGCCCCTCGTTCGGCACCTCGGGCGCCTCGTGCATCGCCCGCCCGATCCCGTGCCCCCCGAAGTCCGGCGGGATCCCGTACCCCGCTCCCCGCCCGACCTCGCTCACCGCGTGCGCGATGTCTCCCATCCGCGCCCCTACCACGGCCGCCTTGATCCCCGCCGCCAAGGCCCGCTCGGCGGTCGCGATCAACTCCAGATCCGCCGCCCGAGCCGTCCCCACCACGAACGACACGGCCGCGTCGGCATGCCACCCGTCCACGTGCGCGGCGAAGTCGATGCTGAGCAGATCCCCGTCCCGCAACCGGGTCCCATCCGGGATCCCGTGCACGATCGCGTCATTCACCGAGGTACAGAGCACAGCGGGGTAGGGCGTCGACGCGAACCCCGGCAAGTACCCAAGAAACGACGACTGGGCCGCGTGCGCCGCGAGCACCCCTCTCGCCACCTCGTCCAACTCCAGCAGCGACACCCCGATGCCCGCTGCCTCCCGAACCGTCGCGAGCGCCTCCGCCACCACCAGCCCCGCCACCCGCATGGCGTCCAGCTCACCGGCCGTCTTCAACTCGATCATGGGGATAACTATACCGGTATTTCTATCCCGGACTACCATGGGTCCCATGGTGCGACAGCCACTGAGCCCCGACGACCGCGCCCGAGGCGCCCTCCTGGGCGAGATGCTCCGAGCCGCCCGAGGCGACCGCAGCATGGTGGACGTCGCCGCCGCCGCAGGCATCTCGGTCGAGACCCTCCGCAAGATCGAACGCGGCCGAGTCCCCACCCCCGCGTTCTTCACCGTCGCCGCCATCGCCGGTGCGGTCGGCGTGTCCCTGGAGCAGCTGCTGACCTCAACGGAACCTGCCGAACAAGGCCGCTTGTCGGCCTGAATCCTGGCCGACGCGCCAACATCCACACAAAGAGCAGGGGCGGAGATCCGTAGGATCCCCGCCCCTTGAAAACCGATCAAAGCTTCACAGGATAATGCGGCTCCGGTACCACCGGCGTAATCCGCCGCTCAATGAAGATCCCATGCCACAACATGAACACCAACAACGCCCAGATCCGCCGACTGTGATCCAGCGCCCCAGCCTTGTGCTCCTCCAACAACCGCATAACCGCGTTCTTGTCGATCAGAGCATCAGTCTGCGAGCGCATCACGATATCCCGCGCCCACTCGTACATCTCATCCTTCAACCACAACCGAATCGGCACCGGGAACCCCAGCTTCCGCCGATTCAGCACATGCGCGGGCACCACCTTCCGCATGGCCTGCCGCAACGCGAACTTCGTGGTCTCCTTGGTGATCTTCTGCTCCAACGGCACCTGCGCCGCCACCCGGAACACCTCGGGATCGAGGAACGGCACCCGCAGCTCCAGCGAGTTCGCCATCGTCATCTTGTCAGCCTTGACCAGGATGTCCCCCCGCAGCCACGTGTACAGATCCACGTGCTGCATCCGGGTGACCGGATCCCAGTCCACCGAGTCCCGGTAGTGCGGCCCGGTGATGTCCCGATGCCCGATTCCCGGATCGAACGTCCGCAGCACCGACTTCAGCTGGTCATCCCGGAAGATCCGAGCGTTCCCGTAGTACCGCTCCTCCAACGTGAGCGACCCGCGCCGCAACAGGTCCTTACCGCGAGTCCCCTCGGGAATCTTCGTGGACACCCGCCCCATGAACTTCCGCAGCGACCCGGGCACCCGCTCGAACGGCGCCAACGACAACGGCTCCCGATAGATCGTGTACCCGCCGAACAGCTCGTCCGCGCCCTCGCCGGACAGCACGACCTTCACGTGCTTCCGGGCCTCACGCGCGATGAACCACAGTGGGACCAGCGCCGGGTCCGCCACCGGGTCGTCGAGGTACCAGACGATCAGTGGGAGCGCGTCCATCATCTCGCGCGCGTTCACCGTGCGGACCACGTGCTTCACGCCGATCGCGGCCGCCGACTCCGCGGCCACGTCGACCTCGGAGTAGCCCTGCCGCTCGAAGCCGGTGGTGAAGGTCACCAGGTCCGGGTTGTGGTCGCGGGCCAGGGCCGCGATCGCGGTGGAGTCGATGCCGCCGGACAGGAACGAGCCGACCGTGACGTCCGCGCGCATGTGCATGCGGACCGAGTCGCTCATGACGTCGGCGATGCGCTGGTAGAGGCTTTCCGCGTCGGCCGGGCCGCGGACCGGGGTCGGCGCGAAGCGGGGCTGCCAGTACCGCTTGACGACCGGCTCCTCACCGGGCGTCAGGGTGAAGCAGCTGCCGGACTCGATCCGGTGAATCGTGGTGTGCAGGGTCGACGGCTCGGGCACGTACTGCAGCGTCATGTAGTACTGCAGCGACCGGCGGTCCAGCTCCTGCTTCAGGCCGAGCAGCGGCGCCAGCTCCAGGATCGACTTCTTCTCGCTGGAGAACGCCACACCGCCCTGGCCCGCGGCGTAGAAGAGCGGCTTGATGCCGAACGGGTCGCGCGCGCCGAACAGGGTCTGGCGCTGCGAGTCCCAGATCAGGAACGCGAACATGCCGCGCAGCCGGGTGACCGCCGCCTCGCCCCAGTAGTGGTACGCGGCCACGATCGTCTCGGAGTCACCGTCGGTGTGGAAGCGGGCGCCGTGGCGCTCCGTCAGTTCCGCGCGTAGCTCCAGGTAGTTGTAGATCTCGCCGTTGAACAACAGCGTGTAGCGCTGCGGTGCCTCCGGCGGGCCCCAGGGCAGCGGCTGGTGGGAGTGCTCGATGTCGATCATGGACAGTCGGTTGAAGCCGAAGACGACCTCACCGCCGGTCCAGGTCCCGCTCTCGTCGGGACCGCGGTGCCGCTGGCAGCGCATCGCGGCGCCGACGGCCGAACGCGCCGCGGCGGCGTCCATCTCGGAAGGGCAGACCAGGCCAAGCAGACCGCACACGCTTCTCGCGCACCTCTCGTGTCGAGCCGGGGTACATCTGGCGGGGAAGACGCCAGTATGCCGGTTCCGGTTGCCCCGGCCGTGACCTGGTGGAGGCCCGGCGGTGGGTGTGACCGACATCCGATCACCCCTCGGGGGGTGTGGCGCCGGTCGCTCGGCTAGGCTGCGCAGTGCTCTCCGAGAGTGCTTGTGAGTGCTGCCCAACGGCCGCGCGCGAGGGCCCGGAGCAGCACAGATGTTGCGTGGCAGTACCGCGTCGTGAAGGAGTCGAGCAGTGGGCACACCCAAGGCCGCCGGGAGCCGTTCGCCGGTCGCGCGGCTGAGCAAGCTCGCCGGTCTTCTCGCCCTGGTCGTGTTCGCGGCCTCCGGCTGCTCCACCGACGAGGTCCTGCGCTTCGGCTGGCCGGAAGGCATCACCCCGCAGGCCGACCGGATGCGCCAGTTCTGGACCTGGTCGGTCGTCGCCGCGCTGATCATCGGCGTGATCACCTGGGCGCTCATCCTCTGGCCGGTGCTGGCGCACCGCAAGCGCGGCGAGAAGCTGCCGAAGCAGTTCCAGTACAACCACTTCCTGGAGTGGATCTACACCGGCATCCCGGTCGTGATCGTGGTCGTGCTGTTCTACTTCACCGCCACCACCCAGAACTACGTGCAGGCGCAGGCCAAGGACCCGGACGTCACCGTGGACGTGCTGGCGTTCCAGTGGAACTGGCAGTTCGAGTACAAGTCGGTGAAGGACGCGAGCGGCACCGAGGCGACCCCCAAGGCGCCCGGCGACCAGCCCGTCCGCACCGTCGGCAGCTCCACCGAGATCCCGCTGCTCGTGCTGCCCGCGCACCGCACCATCCAGTACAACCTGCACTCGCGGGACGTCATCCACTCCTTCTGGGTGCCGGAGTTCCTGTTCAAGCGGGATGTGTTCCCGCACCCGGAGCGCAACAACCAGGACTCCGACTTCCAGAACACCATCGACCGCACCGGCTCCTTCGTCGGCCGCTGTGCCGAGCTGTGCGGCACCTACCACTCGGGCATGAACTTCGAGGTCCGGGTGCTCGAAGGCGAGCAGTTCGACCAGTTCCTCAAGCTGCGCCAGCAGGTCAACGACAAGACCGGCAAGCCGTACACCACGGCGGAGGCGCTGGCGAAGATGAACTGCGGCGAGCTGTGCACGCCCACTGCGGTCACCACCAAGCCGTTCAACACCGACCGCACGGCCCGCACCGCGACCAACTAGTCCACCCCGGACAGGTGAATGTGAGGACAGCATGAAGGTCGAAGCCAGGCTCTTCGATATCACGACCGGCTTCTTCTTTCTCTCCGCGCTCGTCTACGGGCTGTGGGCGAAGGAGCCCGTCGGCACGGTGGCCCTGATCCTCACCGGCGGTCTCTCGCTGATCGTCGGCTCCTACTTCCACTTCGTCGCCCGGCGGTTGGAGCACCGCCCGGAGGACAACCCGGACGCCGAGGTCAGTGACGGCGCGGGCGAGCTGGGCTTCTTCAGCCCGGGTAGCTACTGGCCGGTCGGCCTGGCCGCCTCGGCCGCCATCGCCGCCTTCGCCATGGCGTTCTGGCAGGTGTGGCTGCTGGTGATCGCGATCGTGCTGATCCTGATCATGGTGGGCGGGCTGGTGTTCGAGTACCACACCCGGCCGAACGCCGACTGATCCCCGATTTCACCGCGGCCCCGCACGACTTTCGTGCGGGGCCGCGGTGTTTGCGGGTTCGCGCAGGTGGTCGCGTTGGGGCGGCGGCAAGTCCACTCGTGTGGGGTACAGAAGTTGTCCACAGGCGAAGCTGTTCGATGATCGACAAACCCGGGACTGTCGGGCCTGCGGCAGCGAGCCGGGCGCGTCCACAGTGGAGGACTCGACCCGATCAGCCCGTAAACAGGCCCAGGAAGCCCGTCAGGCGAGTTCGCGGGAGCGAGTGGCCCAGCGAGCCAACAGGTCCGCCGCGGTGCCGGAGTCGATGGCCTGGGCAGCCCTGTCGAGGCCCGCCGCCAGGTCCGCGTGGACATCCTCGGTCGGCCCGCGGTGCGCGGCGATCGCACCGGCCGCGTTGAGGATCACCGCGTCGCGCACCGCGCCCGCCTTGCCGCCCAACAAATCCCGCACGACCTGGGCGTTGAACGCCGCGTCACCACCGCGCAGATCCTCCGGACGAGCCGGGGCGATCCCCAGCCGCGACGGGTCGATGGTGTCCTCGCGGACCGTTCCGCCGCTGACCACCCAGACCGCCGTCGTGGTCGTGGTCGTGATCTCGTCCAGGTTGTCGTTGCCGCGGACCACCAGCACGTTCGTCCCGCGCGCGGCGAAGACCTCGGCCATCGTGGGCGCCATCCGGGCGTTCGCACAGCCGACCAGGCCCGCGCCCGGCTGGGCCGGGTTGGTCAGCGGGCCCAGCACGTTGAACGCCGTGGGGATGCCCAGCTCGCCGCGTACCGGTCCGGCGAAGCGCAGGGCCGGGTGGAAGGCCGGGGCGAAGCAGAAGCCGATCCCGACCTCGCGCACACACGCGGCCACCGCCTCCGGCGACAGCTCGATCGCGACACCAAGCTCTTCCAGCACATCCGCGGTGCCGCATTTGGACGAGGCCGCGCGGTTGCCGTGCTTGACCACCGGGGCGCCCGCCGCCGAGGCGACGATGGCGCTCATCGTGGAGATGTTCACCGTGTGTGCCTGGTCGCCGCCGGTGCCCACCACGTCCACCGCGCCCGCCGCCTCCGCGCGGTCCAACGGGACCAGCCGGGCGTTGGCCATCATGCCCTGGGCCAGGCCGCCGATCTCCGCGGGCGTCTCGCCCTTGGCGCGCAGCGCGACCACGAAACCGGCGATCTGCGCCGGGGTGGCCGAGTCGGTCATGATCTCGTTCATCGCCCACGCGGTGTCGGCGGTGTCCAGGTCGTTCCCGGCGATCAGCTGGTTGAGCAAGCTCTTCCAGGTGCGGTCCATGCTCAGCCCCGCAGTAACGGCAGCCGCTTGTTCCGCAGCACGTCGGCCACGGTCTCGGCGGCGGTCAGCGGGTCGAGCGGGTGCACCAGCACCGCGTCCGCCTGCGACCAGGTGGCCAGCCAGCGGTCGTCCTTGCGGCGCACCGCCACCACGATCGGCGGGCAGTCGGTGATCTCGTTCTTGAGCTGCCTGCACAGGCCCATGCCGCCGGTGGGCTGCGCCTCGCCGTCCAGCACCGCCAGGTCCACGCCGCCCGCGTCCATCGACATCAGCACCTCGGCGATGGTGCCGACCTCCTCGAAGGCGACCCGGCCGATGTCCGCGGCCGGACGGCGGCCGATCGCTGTGATGATCGTCTCCCGGACCTCGGGACGGTGGCTGAAGACCAGGATCTTCAGTGCGGCAGTGCTCATGCTGCGTCCCTTCGCGGTCCTCGCTGCGGTCACGCCCGGCCGGGCGGGTCGATGTTATCGGTCTCACGCCCGTCGGTCTGCAGCACATCCCACCCGGACGCCGTGCCGTCCAGCCGCTGCGCCAGACCGGCCATCCGGGACCGTTCCCGGGAGATGGTCAGCGCGGTCACCACCTCCGCGCGCACCGCGTGCAGGAGTATCGAATCCCCTTCACCGGCGCCGACTTCCCGCAGCGCGTAGCCGTCTAGCTCGATCAAGGTGGAGGCCTCCGCCACCCGCGCCCTGGGCAGTACGAGATGGTGCCGCAGCACCGCCGTCTCGGCCGCTCGCCAGTCACTCGCCCGGGTGAGGGCGGCGGAGGCGGCCTCGGCGTCGTCGAACGAACCGGCCACGACCACCAGCCCGGGTGAGTCGACGGTCGGACCGGTCGGCCGCGCCCTGGTGAACAGCGTACGAACGCGAACCTGGATCCGATCGAGAAACCGCACGTCCCCGCCTTTCCGGACACCCCGCGCCGGGCCGATCACTGTGACGCGGTCTACTCACGACCCGACCGGGCGAGCCGGGTACCCGCAAGACATAATGCGACCCGTGACTGCAGCAGCGCCCTCCATTGGCCAGCGTGTGCACTCGCTGAACCGGCCGAACATGGTCAGCGTCGGCACCATCGTGTGGTTGTCCAGCGAACTGATGTTCTTCGCCGGCCTGTTCGCCATGTTCTTCACCGTCAAGGCGCAGAACACCACGGGCGTGTGGCCGCCGCCGCTGGCGGACGGGGAGCCGGTCCACCTGAACATCCCCTACGCGCTGCCGTTCACGATCATCCTGGTCGCGTCCTCGTTCACCTGCCAGCTCGGCGTGTTCGCCGCCGAGCGCGGCGACGTGTTCGGCCTGCGGCGCTGGTACGTGCTGACGCTGGTGATGGGCGCGATCTTCGTCGGCGGCCAGGCGTACGAGTACTACAACCTGGTGGTCAACGAGGGGGTGACCATCCCGTCCGGGGCGTTCGGGACGGTCTTCTTCCTTACCACCGGCTTCCACGGCCTGCACGTCATCGGCGGTCTGATCGCGTTCGTGTTCCTGCTGATCCGCACCAGGCTGAGCAAGTTCACCCCGGCCCAGGCGACCTCGGCGATCGTGGTGTCCTACTACTGGCACTTCGTCGACGTGGTGTGGATCGGCCTGTTCGCGGTCATCTACCTGGTCCCATGATCGCCTCCCGTATCGTGCACGCCCACGAGCGGGGCGCTCGCGGGGCCCGAACCGACAGCAAGGGTTGCCGTTAAATGATCAAGAAGCTACGGAGCCGCGGCAAGCTGCGCAGGCGAGTGGCCGGACTGCTGGCCCTCGGTTTCGCGCTGACGTCGGTCGGGTTCCTGTACTCGGCGTTCGCGCCGGAACCGTCGGTCGCCGAGGCCCAGGGCGACTCCGCGCTGCTGCGCCAGGGTGAGCAGATCTACAACAACACCTGCATCAGCTGCCACGGCGCGAACCTGGAGGGCGTGCAGGACCGCGGGCCCAGCCTGATCGGGGTCGGCGAGGCCGCCACCTACTTCCAGACCGCCACCGGCCGGATGCCCGCGGTGCGCCAGGAAGCCCAGATCGAGCGCAAGCCCCCGAAGCTGAGCCCCGAGGAGATCGACGCCATCAGCGCCTACGTGCAGGCGCACGGCGGCGGCAACCAGCTGCCCGACGCCAAGGGCGAGCAGCTGCGCGGCGACAACCCGGCCCGCGGCGGCGAGCTGTTCCGGCTCAACTGCGCCTCCTGCCACAACTTCACCGGCCGCGGTGGCGCCCTGTCCTCCGGCAAGTACGCGCCGACGCTGGACGGGGTCACCGAGACCGAGATCTACGCCGCGATGCTCACCGGCCCGCAGAACATGCCCAAGTTCTCCGACCGGCAGCTCACCCCGGACGAGAAGAAGGACATCGTCGCCTACGTCAAGTCGGTGACCGATGGCAACAACAACCCCGGCGGCAACCCGATCGGCGGGCTCGGGCCGCAGTCCGAGGGTCTGATCGCATTCATCGTGGGGATCGCCGCGCTGGTCGGCGTGACCCTCTGGATTGGGGCGAAAGCATGAGTTCCACCAACCCCACGGACGTGCCCGGCGACGAGGAGCTCGCCGCCATGTCCCGCGCGGACCTCGTCCGCCTCGGCGGTCAGCTCGACGAGGTCGAGCTCATCGAGTACCCGGACCCGTGGCCGGTCAAGGGCACCCGGGCCGAGCGGCGGGCCGAGCGCCTGGTCGCGCTGTGGTTCCTGATCGCGGCCGTGGCGGGCCTCGGCTTCGCGGGCGTGTTCCTGTTCTGGCCGTCCGCCTACACCGCGCCCAACACGGACGGGTACTTCATGTACTCGCTGTACACGCCGCTGCTGGGCGCCACGCTCGGCCTGTCGGTGCTGTCCGTGGGCGTGGGCGCGCTGCTGTACACGAAGAAGTTCATCCCGCACGAGGTGGCCGTCCAGCAGCGGCACGACGGCGGCTCGACCGAGGTCGACAAGGCCACCATCCTGGCCCACCTGACCGACGCCGGTAGCCGCAGCACCATCGCCCGCCGCTCGCTGATCAAGCGCACCGCGGGCCTCGGCGCGGGCGCCATGGGCCTTGGCGTCGGCGTGTTCGCGCTCGGCGGCCTGGTCCGCGACCCGTGGGCGCAGACGAACACCCCGAACTCGCTCTGGCACACCGGCTGGATGCAGCAGACCAAGGAGCGCGTCTTCCTGCGCAGGGACACCGGCGACCCGGAGGAGATCGCCCTGGTCAAGCCGTCCGACCTGGACGCTGGCGCGATGGAGACGGTGTTCCCGTTCCGCGAGTCCGAGCGGCACGACCACGAGGCGCTGTCCGCCGCACTCAAGCGCTCGGACAACCCGGTCATGCTGATCCGGCTGCGCCCGGAGGACTCCGCCAAGGTCATCAAGGCCGCTGGCCAGGAGGACTTCAACTTCGGCGACCTCTACGCGTACACGAAGATCTGCAGCCACCTCGGCTGCCCGACCTCGCTGTACGAGCAGCGGACCAACCGGATCCTCTGCCCGTGCCACCAGTCGCAGTTCAACGCGCTGGAGTACGCCAAGCCCATCTTCGGTCCGGCGACCCGCAAGCTCCCCCAGCTCCCCATCGCGGTCGATGAGGAGACGGGTTACCTTTATGCCAGGAGCGATTTCATCGAGCCGGTCGGGCCCGCCTTCTGGGAGCGCAAGTCATGAGTGCCATCACAACTCCCACCAAGCCCAACAACCTGGCCAGCCGCGCCGCGGGCGGGGCGGCCAAGTGGGCCGATGACCGCTACCACATGGCCGGTGGCCTGCGCCGACAGCTCAACAAGGTCTTCCCGACGCACTGGTCGTTCCTGCTCGGCGAGATCGCGCTGTACAGCTTCATCGTGCTGCTGCTCACCGGCACCTACCTGGCGCTGTTCTTCGACCCCTCCATGCAGGAGGTCGTCTACCAGGGGTCGTTCGCCAACCTGCGCGGACTGGAGATGTCCCGGGCCTACGAGTCGGCGCTGACCATCAGCTTCGACGTGCGCGGCGGCCTGTTCGCCCGGCAGATGCACCACTGGGCGGCGCTGCTGTTCATGGCCTCGATCGTGACGCACATGTTCCGGGTGTTCTTCACCGGCGCGTTCCGCCGTCCGCGCGAGGTCAACTGGGTCATCGGCGTCAACCTGTTCCTGCTCGGCGCCACCGAGGGCTTCGCGGGCTACTCGCTGCCGGACGACCTGCTCTCCGGCGCGGGTCTGCGGATCATGTCCGGCCTGATCCTGTCGATCCCGGTGCTGGGCACCTGGGTGCACTGGCTGCTGTTCGGCAGCGAGTTCCCCGGCGAGGACATCGTGCCGCGGCTCTACACCGCGCACATCCTGCTGCTCCCGGGCATCCTGCTCGCGCTCATCGGCGCCCACTTGGCCCTGGTCTGGTACCAGAAGCACACCCAGTTCCCCGGCGTCGGTCGCAAGGAGACGAACGTCGTCGGCGTGCGCATCATGCCGGTGTTCGCCGTCAAGGGCGGCGCGTTCATGGCGGTCGTCGTGGGCGTCACCGCCGCGCTGGGCGGCCTCTTCCAGATCAACCCGATCTGGAACTTCGGGCCGTTCAACGCCGCGCACATCTCCGCGGGCACCGTGCCCGACTGGTACATGGGCTGGACCGACGGTCTGATCCGGCTGTGGCCCGCGTGGGAGGTCTACCTCGGGGACTACACGATCCCGGCGGCGTTCTTCCCGTTCATGCTCGGTCTGCCGCTGCTCGGCGGTATCGCGGCGGTGTATCCCTGGATCGAACGGAAGTTCACCAAGGACTACGCGCACCACAACCTGCTGCAACGGCCGCGGGACGTGCCGGTCCGCACCAGCCTGGGCGTCATGGCGATCACCTACTTCATGGTGTCGCTGCTCTCGGCGGCCAACGACGTGCTCGCGGACAAGTTCTTCATCTCGCTCAACGCGACCACCTGGATCGGCCGTATCGGCCTGCTGATCCTGCCGCCGATCGCCTACTACATCACCTACCGCATCTGCCTGGGCCTGCAGCGCTCGGACCGCGAGGTGCTGGAGCACGGCGTGGAGACCGGCATCATCAAGCGCCTGCCGCACGGCGAGTTCATCGAGATCCACCAGCCGCTCGGCCCGGTGGACGAGCACGGCCACCCGATCCCGCTGGAGTACCAGGGCGCGCCGGTGCCGAAGAAGATGAACAAGCTCGGCTCGGCCGGTGCCCCGGTGCAGGGCTCCTGGCTCACGCCGGACCCGGCGGAGGAGACCGCCGCCCTGGCCCGCGCCCGCGCGGCCCAACACGGCCACCTCGCCCAGCTGGAGTCCGGGTCGTCCGACGAGTCCGCTGGAGATACCGCGAAGCACTGAGCTTTCCGGTGAAGGGCGGCACTCCCGGTGTTCCGGGGGTGCCGCCCTTCACCTGTTCCAGGGTCCCCGTGCCGGGCGACGCGTTTTCGCGATAGCCTGCCGCGGTGATGGAGCGGGTCGGACGCCGCGTGACGGTGTTGGCGGTGATCGCCGGATCGGTGCTCGCGGGCTGCGGGTCACCGGCGGAGCCACCGGCACCGCCCGCACAGAACCAGGCAGTGGCGGGAGAGAGCGCGGAAGCGCCGCCGCCCACCGAGACACCCAGCGTGACGTCCACACCAAGCCTGCCCGCGGCGCCGACCAGCGCCCCCGGCAAGCCGTCCACCGCGGCGAGCACCAAGGCGGCAGAGGACTGCCCGCTGCCCAAGTCCGGCTTCGACTGCGACTTCCAGCGCCGCTTCGCCGCCGCCCAGGCCTACGTGGCCCAACGCCCCGGCACGGTCGGCATCGTGGTGCGCGACCGCACCACCGGCGCGGTGTGGCGCAACGACCACGCGGGCGACCTGACCTGGACCGCGTCCACGATCAAACTGGCCATGGTGGTCGACATGCTGGCCCGCGACCGCGCGGGCACGATCACGCTCACCGCCGCCGACCGCTCGCTGATCACCGCCATGCTGCACAGCTCCGACGACAACGCCGCCGACTCGCTGTGGTCGAAGTACGGCGGCACGGATCACACGACGTTCAACGCGGCGTTCCCCCGCTACGGCATGACGTCGCTGCAGCCGCAGAAGGGCTACAGCAAGATCTACCCGTACTGGGGCTTCCAGAAGTGCACACCGGACGACCTGGACCGGCTCGTCAACTATGTGCTGGACAAGGTCCCGGCCGCCGACCGCGACTACATCCTCGGCCAGCTCCGCACCGTGGCCGCCAACCAGCAGTGGGGCGTGTGGGGCGCGGGCCCGTCCGCCCGGCCGGGCAACAAGGACGGCTGGTCGGAAGAGGACGGCGGCTGGGTGATGAACTCGGTCGGCTTCCTCGGCCCCGGCGAGCGCTACACGCTGTCCATCATGAACAACCTGCGCGGCAAGGGCGACTACGACGACGGCAAGCAGACCGACACCGAGGTGGCCCGGATCCTGTTCGCGGGCCGGTTCTAGTCCTCGCCGATGTCGAACGCGGTGTCGGTGTCCCGCCGGGAGAACGACCGGTAGGCGATGTGGGTGGCGGTGTCCAGCACCCCGTTGATCTTGGCGATCCGACCAGGGATGAGCCGGGCCAGGTCCTGGTGGTCCTCGACGCGCAACACGGCGATCAGGTCGATGTCCCCGGCACAGGAGTAGACCTCCGCCACGCCCTCGACGTCGGCGATGGCCTGCGCCGTCTCCGGGATGGCGTCGGTGGCGGCACTGATCAGCACGATCGCGGTGATCATCGGTGTCCTTTCGCCGGGTACGGGTCTCAGCCTAGATCAGGGCAGTAGGCTCGTCCCGCCACGTAGTCCCCCTACGAGAGGACCGACCTGTGCAGACGCCCGACGAGTGGTTGGCCTCGTTCGAGGCCCAGGTTGCCGAGCTGCAGGAGAAGGCGACGCGGTTCAAGGAGGCGGTCGAGTCGTCGTCGGCCAGCTCGCAGTCGGCGGATGGAGCGGTGACCGTCGACGTGGCCGCCAGCGGGGCGTTGACGGGGTTGCGGTTGACGGAGGCCGCGCTGGGGCGTGGGGCCGACGAGCTGGCCACGGAGATCCTGGCGTTGACCGCTCGGGCCCGGCAGACCGCGGCCGATGGGGTGGCGACGGCGTTCGTGCCGTTGGGTGGGAATGAACGGGTTGTGCAGCGGGTGCCGCAGCCTTCTGCTGAGGAACCTGCCGCGCCCCGACAGGAGACCGAGGAGTATTTCGAGCAGCCTGCTGTTTATCGCGACGATGAGAAGTGGTGATGATCCGCCAAGCGGCGGGTCAATCCCGAGGCAACATCGAAGAACGAGCTTTATCGGCCTGTTCCACCCAACCTCGCCACCGAGCGGCCGCGTAAACCGGTTCCGCCCAAGGCTGAGCACACCGGACCATCCGAGTGCCGGGCCGATCCACCCACCGCAGCACCACGGACACCTCCTCGGCAGGCGCCCCCATCAACGGCCCCGCACCGGGTAGAACCGTCTCCGCCGAAGCGACAAGGCTATCCACGACAGGCATCGGCTGCACTCCCCGGCGAGCGACCCCGGCCGACGCCAACCGCCCGTAACGGATCACCGCGAACTCCCAGCCACCAAGCGTGTCCGGCCGGGCGGTGACGAGTTCGGGGATCATCGCGAGCGCTGACAACCGTTGCCCGCGATCGAGAGCTCGGATCAATGTCCGCAGACGATCGCGATCCGTACCGGCCTGTTCAAACCGTTCCGCAGTGGACAGTTCGGTCAGCTTGCGCTCCAACCGATCCAACGGCAGCAGAGAACGTCCACCCACCAACGCATCCACCGCGTCCACAGCAGGCCGGTACTCCTCGACAGTCTGCCGTCCCGCGCAAGGAGCCGCGCACCGTTCCAACTCCGCCAGCGCACACGGCGTATGTGACGCTCCCTGCGCGGGGATTCGCAACGCACACGGCCGAATCCCAGCGCCGTCCTGCAACGCGTTCATCGCCTCTTCCGCGTGCCCCCGACTGCGGAACGGACCCAGCGCGCCCTCGCGAGGGCGGCGGACCATGGACAAACGAGGAAACGGCTCGTCCGTTAGCACTACCCACCACGCGTGTCGGGGATTCTTCGACCGACGGTTGTACATCGGCTTGTGCGCCGCCAACAGCCTCAGCTCGCGGACTTCCGCTTCCAGCGAATGCGCGCAGGTGACCGTGTCCACCCGGGTGGCCAGCGCGACCATCTCGCGCAGGCGGCGTCGGGTCTCGCTCGCGGTGAAGTACTGGCGGACGCGGCGCTTCAGGTCGGAGGACGTGCCGACGTAGAGGACCTCGTCCGACGGGCCGCGGAACAGGTAGACACCGGGCTCGTTCGGCAGGTCCTCGGCGAGCGTGCGCTTGCGTCGTTGGGCGGCCGTGACCTCGGGGATGTAGTCGAGCAACTCCTCCAGCGACTGCACCCCGAGCGAGCCGACCCGCTCCAACAGGCCATGCAGCACGTCCACGGTCGCACGGGCGTCCGCGAGCGCGCGGTGGTTCGGGGTGGTTGTGGCCCGGAACAGCGCCGCCAGTGCGGAGAGACGGCAGCTCGGCGCCTCCTCGCGGGACAGGACACGCCTGCCCAGGCGGACCGTGCAGACCACCGTCGGTTTGGGCCACGGATAGCCCAGCCGGTTGCACGCCGCCTTGACGAACCCGACATCGAACCCCGCGTTGTGGGCGACCAGCACGGACCCGGCCGCGAACTCCAGGAACGCGGGCAGCACCTCCTCCAGCCGGGGCGCGGCGCACACCATCGCGTCGGTGATCCCGGTCAACGTGACGATCTCCGGCGGGATGCCCCGGCCGGGGTCGACCAGGGTGGCGAACTCGCCGACCACCTCGCCGCCGCGAACCTTGACCGCGCCGAACTCGGTGATCGCGTCGGTATCCGCGCTGCCCCCGGTGGTCTCCAGGTCGAACACCACGAACGTGGTCTCGCGCAGCGGCGTCCCCAGCTCGTCGAACGCGAGCTGCGGCGGCCGGGTGTGATCAGCGGTGCGCATCGGCCAGAAAGCTAGATCACCGCACCGACAGTGTGGGATTCCTCCCGCCGCCCGCCCTCTCGTCCCCGCCCGGCATCGTTCCCGGCTTGGTGGGGGATGGTGCGGTTGGGTGGGAGGTTGTTGGGTGCGAGGGATTGCGCTCTTTGGCTGGTGGGCGTTGTTGGAAGCTGAGGGGGTGTGGCGGGTCATGTGAGCGCGATGGCCCAGGTCAACGGGTCTACGCCGCGTCTGGCGAACCGGGGATTACCTATAGCTGTGATGGCTGGTCGCATTAAGGGGTCTACCCGGAGGGGCTATCACGTGTTGGTGGGGTGTGGCTGTCGGACTGTCCGGTTCGGGGGTGTGCGGGCGGGGGTGGTGGGTAGTGGATCACTTGGCCGGGTGTTCCCCCGCTGCGGTTCCGGGCGGCGCGACTAGCCTTAAGGGATGGCGCTGTCGTCCGTACCCGTCGACCCGGCGGAACCGGAGCCGTCCACATCGGACGGTTCGGGTCCGGCCGTGGAGTGGTCGGGGCTGCCGGAGCCGGTCCGGGCTCGGCTTGCCGAGCTGGGGGCGGCGGCGGTGGGCGCGTTGCCGCAGGTGGACGTGCCGCAGGCGTTGCGGGCGGTGGCCAGGTTCGCGCCTGCCAAGCGGGCCCGGCTGGGTGGCTCGGCGATCGTGGCGGGGCTGCGGGACGTGCCCGCGTTCCGCACGGCCGTGGTCGAGTGGTGCCGGGAGAACCGGCCCGCCGCGCTGGACCTGGGCGGGGACGACCCGGTGGCGGTCGCGGCGGCGGCCGTGCTGCTGGGCGAGGAGTCGGCCGTCCACTACCTGGAACTGGTGTCGCGGCGCGCGTCGGACACCTCGTTGCGGGCCGAGCGGGACTCGGCGGTGACCAAGCTGACCAAGGCCGAGTCCGAGCTGGAGCGGACGAAGGCCCAGCTGGCCGAGCTGACCGGGGCCGTCGACCGGGTGCGCGCCGAGGGCGAGGTCGAGCTGGAACGGCTCCGCAAACGTTTGCGCGAGCAGGGTGCCCGACTTCGCGAGGCCAGGGACGCGGCGGCCGCGGCCGAGGACGTGGTGCAGCGGGTACGCGCCGAGACCGACACCGCGCTGGCCGCGCTCACCGAACAGCGCGACCGCGAGCGCGACCGCGCTGAGACGGAACGCCACCGTGCCGCCCGCGCCGAGGCCGACGCCGACATCGCCCGGCAGTCCGCCCGGGAGGCCCGCCAGGCCGACGAGGTGCGCCTGGCCCTGCTCGTGGACACGCTCGACGGCGCCGTCACCGGCCTCCGCCGCGAACTCGCCCTGGGCGGCGGCGGCCCCCGCCCGGCCGACATGGTCCGCGGCGCGACCACGGCCCAGGGCACGGTCGGCCGAGTGGAGGACCCGGCCGCACTCGACCGCCTGCTCGCCCTGCCCGCCGTGCACCTGGTCGTCGACGGCTACAACGTCACCAAGACGGGCTACCCCGACCTCTCTCTGGCCGACCAACGCGACCGCCTGGTCCGACAGCTGGCATCCCTGGCCGCCCGCACATCCGCCGAGGTCACCCTGGTCTTCGACGGCGCTGGTGTGGTCGCCGTCCCGGTCGCGGCCCCACGCGGGGTGCGCGTGCTGTTCAGCGACCCCGGGGTGCTGGCCGACGACGTGATCAAGGCATTGGTCACCGCCGAGCCGGAGGGCCGACCGGTCGTGGTCGTCACCTCCGACCGCGCCGTCGCCGACGCCGTACGTCGCCGTGGCGCGCACCCGGTGCCCTCCGCAGTGCTACTCGCCAGGCTGGGACGGATCTAGTGGTGGGTGCGGGTGGCAAAGCGTTCACATGTGCCGACATTCCGGTGTGAGTCGTCGACTGGGGGTGCGGGCGGGTGCTGGGACGCGCGGCGGGGGCGTTGGTGCTGGTGGCGGGCCTGCTCACGGCCCCGGCGGCAGGTGCCCAGTCGACCGATCCGCCGCAGGTGGAGGCCGGGGTCGGGCCCGGTGTGCCGCCACCCGATCCCCGGCCGGGTGAGGCGTTCGCCGACCCGAAAGTGGCCGAGCTGCAACGCACCGCCACCGACGTGCAGCGAGAGCTGGCCGATCTCGCCACCCACGTCCAAGCCGCCCAGACCGAGGTCGACGCCGCCACCGGCCGTGTTGCCCAGGCCAGAGGCGAGCGTGCGGCGGCGGACGAGGTCGTGGCCGCGCGGCAGGCCGAGGTCGACGACTACACCTCCGCCGTCTACACCGCGCTCTCCCGTCCGAGTGAGATGCAGGCCGTGCTCACCGCGACCGGACCGGAGGACTTCCTCGCGCGCAGCGAGCTGATCGGGCGAGCGCGCGCGGACCAGGACCGGCAGTTATCCGAGGCGACAAGCAGGCAAGACGGTGCAATCGAGGCAGAGAACACCGCGGTGGCGGCCGAGCGCACGGCCGCCGACCGGAAGGCCGATCTCGACCGTCGCACCGCCGACGCGGCCAACCGGGCCGCCGCCGTCTCGTCCGAGCTGCGCGGGCAGGTCGACGACACGAACGCCGCCGTGGTCGCCCAGCAGCAGGCGCAGCGGGAGCGCAACACCCAGACCGCGGCCAACTGGCGTGTTTACACCGACCGCCTCGCGGCAGCAGGCATCGTGTCGCCACCTGCCATTGCACTGAGCGACCCGGCCCGATTACCAGCGAACATGCAGCCCATCGTCAGCGCGGACGGCACGCCCCAGCCCGGCGTTGCGCAGGTCGAGGTCAACGGCGAGCGCCTCCTGATCCTCCCCGCGGAGACGATCAAGGCCGTGGACACCGCGGTGGCCGCCCTCGGCAGGCCGTACGTGCCCGGTGTGGGCGGTGAGGGCCCGGTCGCGTACTCGTGTGACGGGCTGGTGCGCGCGGCCTACGCGGCAGGTGGCATTGACGTCCCCGGGGCAGTGGGGGAGCAGATGGCCGTACTCACGCCTGTCGCGGACGCGCGCCCCGGAGACGTCGTATTCCTCGGCCCTGCCAGGCTCGGTGCGCAGGGAGTCGGGATAGTGCTGGACGAGCGCACGATGCTGGCCGCCGACGCGCGTCTGGCCGGGGTCGTGGTCACCGATCTGCCCGGTCCGGACACCGCCCTGGGCATCGCCCGCCCGTCCCTGGCCCGACGCCCGCCCCAACCGACGCCGAAGGCGACCGACGGCGGCCTGCCGTGGCGCTGCGGCGGCGTGCAGCTCCCGCCGCGCGGGGCGGGAGAGGCCGCCGGGGCCTGGGGTGGCTATCCGAACGGGCTGATTCCGTCCGCGGCGCTGTGTCCACTCGGCGTGGGCTCGCACCTGCTCCGCTGCGACGCCGCGCAGGCTTACCAGGCGTTGTCCCAGGCTTTCGCGTTCACTTTCGGCCACCCGCTCTGCATCACCGACTCCTATCGGACCTTCGCCGCCCAAGTTCGCCTCTACGCGGTCAAACCGGCGCTGGCGGCGGTTCCGGGCACGAGCAACCACGGTTGGGGGCTCGCGGTGGATCTCTGCGGGGGAGTGCAGACCGCTGGTTCGCCGGAATACGCGTGGATGATCGCCGCGGCCGGTCGATTCGGTTGGTCGAATCCGCCCTGGGCGCGTCCCGGCGGCGGCCGCGCGGAGCCGTGGCACTGGGAATTCATCGGCGCTTGATCATCCGTTCGAGCGAACCATCGAACACCTGAGCGAAATTGTCGGTCCCCTCTTCTAATCTCGGTCGCACAAGATCGGATGTGGCGGAGGCGGCAATGATCATCGACTGCGACACCTGTGTGGTCCGGGGCGACGCGTGCCGGGACTGCGTGATCACCGCGCTGCTCGGCGCGCCGCCGACGGTGGAGCTCGACGACTCGGAACGCCAGGCCATCGACGTGTTGGCGGGCGCTGGTCTGGTGCCGCGGTTGCGGCTGCTGCCGATCGAGAAGTCGGCCTGATCGGCCGCGAAACCGGCCGGATCGGCACCGACACGCCCGGGTGAAACCGGCGACGCGATGAGTGGTCGCTTCGGTCGCCGAGCGGTTCACCACCCGGGTGAACAGTGCTGTTGCAACCATCACACAGGGCAGTCGGGACTGCTCCGTTGGTGTTTTCCGGCGACAGGTGAGCCTTTTTCGCTCGGGCCGGTGGACGCGTGGGCTCACTTTTCGTAACCTGTCCGAGATCTCGCGGCAGGCAGCCGCCCACCCCGAGGGTGGCTACGCGAGATCGCCGCCGAATCGGCCCTCCCCGGGGCTGAACCGGAACTCCCCCACGGTGGGGCTCCTCGCTCGGGACGCAAGCGGTACTGCCGCTCGCGCCGAACCCGGCCGGACGCCGTACGGCGTCCGTGCGTGGCCGGGCACACGAGGCGCGCCCCTCGGCGGTCTTACGGACGAAGGAGTACGCGCGACCGTGTCGTCGCATCGACTCAAACGTGCCAAACGGTGTGCCATGAGCGTGACGGCCGTGGTCGCCGTGGTCGCCTTCTCACCCTCCCCAGCCTTCGCGCAGCCGGCCGCCCCGCCCGCCCCGACCACCGCGTCCGAGGCGTTGAAGCGGTACCAGGAGCTCAGCCAGCAGGCCGAGCAGGTGAACGAGGACCTGCTCAAGGCCCGCACCGACCTGCAGACCAAGCAGGCCGAGCTGGACAAGGCCACCAACGACGTCGCCGTCGCCGCGGCCAACGAGAAGCAGGCCATGGCGCTGGAGGAGCAGTTCCGCGGCCAGGTCGACCAGCTGGCCAACGCCTCCTACCAGGGCGCCCGCTTCAACAAGATCTCCGCACTGCTCGCGGGCACCTCCCCGGACGACTTCCTGGAGCGGGCCTCCGCGCTCAACGTGCTGGCCGCGGACAACCAGGACGCGCTGCAGAAGTACACCAGCGCGGTGAACACCGCGGCCGACTCGCGCAAGCTCGCCGAGGACGGCCAGCGGCGCGCCACCGAGGCCAAGGCCGCGGCCGAGAAGCTCACCGCCGACGTGCAGAAGAAGTACGACGACCTGCAGGGCCAGATCAAGGACGTCAAGGATGCCGAGAGCAAGCTCTCGGCGAAGGAGAAGACGGACCTCAAGGGCCCCGTCGACAACGGCGTCTACCTGGCGCCCGCCGGTGCGGCAGGCAAGGCCATGGACGTCGCCCTCGCCCAGCGCGGCAAGATGTACGTGTGGGGCGCCGCGGGCCCGGGCACCTTCGACTGCTCCGGCCTGACCATGTACGCCTACGCGGCCGCGGGCGTCTCGCTGCCGCACTCCAGCCGGTCCCAGTACGGCTACGGCGTGGCGGTCTCGCGCAGCGCGCTGCAGCCCGGCGACCTGATCTTCTACGGCAGCAGCGTCGCCTCCATCCACCACGTCGCCATGTACATCGGCGACGGACGGATCGTGCACGCCTCCACCTCCGGGGTGCCGGTGAAGACCGACACCATCGACGGCGGCGGCAAGGACTACATCGGGGCCCGCCGCATCGTCGGCTGACCCGAACGGGATCTTCTGGGGGCCGGGACCACGTGGTCCCGGCCCCTTTCCCGTTTCCGGTGGTCAGCGCGAGTGCGGTCGCCTCGTGGTCGCCACTGTCGCGGTCCGGCCCTAGGATTCCCCGGTGGCCAACAGGGCGAGAGCGTGGTTGAGCGCGGCGGTCGCCGTCCTCGCGTTGGCCGGGATAGTGGTCATCTCGCTACCCGCCGCCCCGGCCCAGCCGCGCGCGCAGGCGGGCCAGGGCCAGCCGATGGGAGCGGTCCCGCCGCCGTCGGAGTCGGTCGACACCGCCGACGCGCAGCGCGCCACCGCCGTCACCGACCTGCTGCGCCGCCGGGCCGCCGCGATGCTCGATCGGGACGAGGCCGCGTTCACCGCCACGCTCGACCCGAACGCCGACCCGGCCTTCCTGGACGAGCAGCGCGCGCTGTTCGCCAACCTCGGCGACATCCCGCTGGACACCTGGTCCTACGGGCTGCGCGCGGACGACACGCTGGACGTCGCCTCGCTGCCCGCCCCCGCCGCCGACCCCACCGCCGAGCTGTGGGCACCGTCGGTCGACCTGCGGTACGCGCTGCGCGGCATCGACCAGACCCCGACCAGCCGACCGATGGGCTACCTGTTCGCCAAGCGCGCGGGCGTCTGGTACCTGCGCTCCGACACCGCCCTCAACGACCTGGGCCGACGCAGCTGGCGCGGGCCGTGGGACTTCGGCCCGTGCGTGGTCACGCCGACCGCGCACGGCTTGGTCCTGGCCCACCGCGGCAGCCAGCCGATGGTCGACCGGCTGGTCCGCGAGCTGGACTCGTCGGTCGAGGCGGTCAGCGAGGTGTGGGGGGACGCCTGGCCCAAGCGGGTGGCGATGATCCTGCCGGACAGCCTGCCGGAGATGCGCGCCCTGGTCGGCCCGGACTTCCCGGTCGAGTCGGTGGTGGCGGTCGCGATCGCCGACCGGGTCGACACCGCCCGGCACACCGCCACCGGGCAGCGGGTCGTGCTCAGCCCCACCGGCGCCCGCGCGCTGTCGCTGTCGTCGCTGCGGGTGGTGCTCCGGCACGAGATCACACACGTCGCCGCCCGCGCGGAGACCGTCGACGGCTCGCCGATGTGGCTGCTGGAGGGCTTCGCCGACTACGTCGGCTACCGCGACAGCGGCGTCACCCTGGCTCAGGGCGCCCCCGACCTGGCCCGCCGCGTCCGCGACTCCGGCCCGCCCACCGCGCTGCCCGACGACCGGGAGTTCCGGGCCAGGGACCGCAGCCTCGACCTGGCCTACCAGCAGGCCTGGTCCATCGCCCGGTTCGTCGCCGACCGCTTCGGCGAGGCCAGGCTGGTCGCGCTGTACCGGGCGGTGGCGGGCGCGGGCCCGATCTCCGCCAGCGACACCGACGACCTGCTCCGACAGGTGATCGGGATGGACCGGCGTGGCCTTTTGCAGGCATGGCAGGGCTACCTGCGCACGACCCTGCGGTAGCCGGGGCTAAGTTGGGTGGGTGCGCAAGACCCTCCTGGTGACCAACGACTTCCCGCCTCGCCCCGGGGGGATCCAGACCTACCTGCATACCCTGGCCAGGTGGCTGCCGGACCGGGAGCTGGTGGTCTACGCACCGGCCTGGGAGGGCGCGGATGCGTTCGACGCGGCCCAGTCGTTCCAGGTCGTGCGGCATCCGACGGCGTTGATGCTGCCGGTTCCGTCGGTCGCCCGCCGCGCCCGCGAGATCCTCCGCGCCGAAGGCTGCGACGCGGTCTGGTTCGGCGCGGCGGCCCCGCTGGCCCTGCTCGGCCCCGGCCTGCGCAAGGCGGGCGCGCGGCGGGTGGTGGCAAGCACGCACGGTCACGAGGTGGGCTGGTCGATGCTGCCCGGCGCCCGCCAGGCTTTGCGGCGGATTGGTGGCACCGCGGACGTGGTGACCTACGTGAGCAGGTACACCCGTCGCCGGTTCGCGGCGGCGTTCGGGCCGTCGGCGGCGCTGGAGCTGGTCCCGTCCGGTGTGGACACCGAGGTGTACCGGCCGGACCCGGTCGCGCGCGCGGAGATCCGGGCACGGCACGGGCTGGGGGATCGACCTGTCGTGGTGTGTGTGTCCCGGTTGATGCCGCGTAAGGGGCAGGACGTTCTGATCCGCGCGCTGCCGCATATCCGCCGCCGCGTTCCGGATGCGGCGTTGTTGATCGTGGGCGGTGGTCCCTACCGGCCGCGCCTGGAGGCTTTGGCCCGTGAGTCCGGAGTGGACGTGGTGTTCACCGGATCGGTGCCGTGGGAGGAACTTCCCGCCCACTACGCGGCCGGTGATGTGTTCGCGATGCCCTGTCGGACCCATGGGCGTGGGCTGGACGTGGAGGCCCTCGGGATCGTGTTCCTGGAGGCGGCGGCGACCGGGCTGCCGGTGGTCGTGGGGGACTCGGGGGGCGCGCCGGAGGCCGTGCTGGACGGGAAGACCGGGCACGTGGTGGACGGACGGGCGGTGACGAAGATCGCAGGCCACATCGCGGACCTGCTGTCGGATCCGGTGCGCGCGGCCGAGATGGGCGCGGCGGGGCGGCGTTGGATGGAACGCGAGTGGCACTGGGCCGACCGTGCTGACCGGCTGCAGCAGCTACTGGACGGGGAGACGGTCTACCGGTTCAGCAACTAGCCGAGCGTGATCACGGGGAATCGGCTGGGGATGTTGGGTTCGAGGGCGCGGGTGGCGATCACGACCGCGAGTTCGCAGTTGAGGGCTGCCGCGATGTCCTGGAACAGGACGATCTCGTCGAGGTAGGTGGGGCGGTTCGTGGTGATCGTCGCGAACAGGTCCTCGACGTCGTCGAGCAGGACCATGTGTGCGGTGCCGGGGACGTGTCGGGAGATGTAGTGGTCGTCGGTCACGTCGAGCGGGTCCCGCAGCTGCTCCTCGACCGTGGCGTGGACATCCTGAAGCGGTACTCGGGTGACCATGTGCCCCTCCGGGAACCGGGCCGAGAGAACGCTGGTGACCAGGGATTCGGCCGCGTCGGGGTGGCCGACGGCCAGGAGCGGGGACCGGATCGCCGTCGACGTCGTGAGGTGGCGGGTAAGCATGGCGTCGGGGTCGGATCGGGTGCCCAGGCCGGACCAGAGCCGGAACTCCGGGACTGACTCGCTGAACCTCTGGTAGCTCGCCCGGTAGTTCTCGCGTACCTGATCGGCGAAGTTCTTCGGGAAGTCGTGTCCGGACAGGCCGGTGTCGCGGAAAGCCGCGAGGGTGCGGGTCAGTGCTTCGGCGGACCAGGCTCGGAGAGCCTGCGCGGTCTCCTCGATTCCCTGGTGGGCGCCCAGGTGCGGTAGATCGGAGCAATACAGGTGGCGGATCAGGGCATCGGCCTCGGTGGACTCGGTGATCCTGACGTCGGCGCAGCCCGCGGCCAAGCCTGTGAGGAGCGGGGTGGCCAGCAGTGTGGTGTGGATGGCGACCACGCGGTCGTTCCGGTTGAGGCCGCTGGTACGGGTGAGGAGGTCGGTGGTGGTGTCGAGGAGACCGTCGATGAGGCCGGTCACCTCGTCCCGTCGGTCCGCCCAGCCGTGGATGGCCGCGGTCGTGGGTCGACCCGCGAACCGGAAGGCGTTGCCCAACAAGGCATTGAGGGCATGCCGCGATGTGCGCTGGTGGTTGGCGAGGGCGGCCAGTGCGCCGCGGAGAGTGATCACCAGGTTGCCTGCCATGGCGTGCACTCTATGAGTTGCCGAGGTGCCAGTCGTCCGAATTCGTGTCCTCTGTGGAGGGCGTGAGCAGGTCGTCGTCGATGAACGGGGCCAGGGTTGCGAGGCCGTCGGCGAGGGCTTGAGCGGCGGCGCGGTGGGTGAGGGTGATGAGTTCCCGGGCCAGCGCCGTGGCGGACATGTGGCGTTGGGCGGTGCCGAGGTGGAGGGCGATCGGTTTGCCGTCAAGGTTGACCGTGAGCTCGATCCCGTGTGGACCCTGGACGGTCGCGGTGAGCGCGTCCAGCCGGGTGCTGATCACTGCGCCCTCCAGGTTTCCGGAGTCGTGGCCTCGGTGGTCTCGGGGCAATCGAGTCCGAGCAGATGCGCTGGGACAGCGCCGATGAGGTGCCGGGCCCGGCGGTTGGCATCGGCGGTGGCGGCATCGACGACGCGCAGGATGGTGGTGGCGAGGTCGGGGCGGCGGAGGGCGGACTCGGTGAGGTGCAGGGATTCCAGCGCGCCGCCGGGGTGCACGGTCATTTCGACGCCGTCGGCGTGGGCTCGGCCGGTCATGAGGGGTGGACTCCGCCGTAGAAGGTGTTGTGGGACAGGACGTGGGGGCGGCGGACGACCGAGTCGGTGTTGGGGCCGGAATTGCCCTCGATCAATGTCACCGTGTTGCCGTGCACCTTCTCCACGATCCCGATGTGCTTGCTCGTCGACGTGTTCTGCGGCCCGGTACCGAACAGCAGCACGTCACCGGGGCGGGCGCGGGTGAGGTCGTGGTAGGCGAGGCCTTTGCGCTGACCCCAGTGGAAGACATTGCCGGTGAACGGGGTGATCGGGATGTCCACGCCGCTCCGCTTCCACACCCAGCTGGCGAATGACGAACACCAGGCGGCCTGCGGACCGTACTTGTTCGCATTGTTCGCCCCCTCGTGATAGCCAAGCTGCGTCGCCGCAATCCGAGTAATCTCGCCAGCCTTGCCTGTGCTGTGCGCCTTCCCGGCCGCAGGCTTGTGCGCGGCCTCGGTGTGCTTTGCCACCGGCTCGGTCAACGCCCGTAACTTGTGCGCGGCCTCGGACAGCGCCGCCTTGGCCTCAGCGACCTGCTTCGCCGACTCGGCCGTGTACGTCCGCACCAGATCGGCCACCTGCCCGACCGCCCGCACCAACGCCGGACGTTGCCCGACCGCCAACCCCGCGTTCACCACGGCGGTCGCCTTCTCGTTGTATTCGTCGAGCAATCGGACCACCGCCCCATGCCCACCATCGAGCACCCGCGCCGCCTCCGCGACGATCCCGGCCGCCGAGGAAGCCGCCGCGGCCGTGGCCATCATCCCGCGATCGACCTTCCCGGCCTGCCGCCCGAACCCCGCCGCGTCCCGCCCCGACCACGCCACCCCCTGAACAGCCTTGCGGTGCACGTCATGCTGCTCGACCAATTTCTCCCGCACACCCGCGAACGCCTGTTGCGCTTCCTGCGCGTCCCCGACCTTCCCCGCCAACCGATTCCGATGCAGGATCATGTCCGCCGCGAAATGCCGGACAACACTCTCCGTATTCACCGTTCCCCCATGAACTTGTCCGCGTTCCCCTTGTCCGCCCGCCGATACCCCTCCGCGGACCGCCCCACCGCCTTACCCAGCTCCTCGACACTCTCGGCCGCCCCCGACACCCGCCGCCCCAACGACTCCGCGAACTCCTTGACGGCGTCAGCGAACCCGGACTCCCGCCCGACCCACCCGAACCCGGACCCGTCCACCACCGCGAGCCCCCGCCCCACGTCCCGAACCGCCTTGCCCCGAGCCCCCGCCTCCCGGCAATACCCCTCCAACGCCCCGACATCGACCGCGAAACCACCCCCCAGCTCCGCCCCGATCATCCCGATCAACTCCCGCTCATCCATCCCGCCTCCTCCGCCCACCCACAATCGCGCACACCAGCGGACAGACCGAGCCCCGGTGCACAACAGGTCACATCAGCTGCACGCAGGGACTAGCGGGCGTAGATGGCGGCGACCTCGGAGTGATCTCCCCTCCGGGTCGGCGACCGGCGCGCTGACCCGCCCCGCGCGGGCTCCCGGACCGCCGTGACATGCTGCCGGAATGCCGCAGATCGACGTCGTGGACGAGACGTTCGTGGTGGTGGCGCCCGCCGCGGCCGCCGCCGTGTTCGCCGATCCCGGCCGCTGGCGTCGGTTCTGGCCGGACCTGGACCTGGAGGTCTACGCCGACCGCGGCGACCAGGGCCTGCGCTGGACGGTGCGCGGGGCCCTGGTCGGCACCATGGAGGTGTGGCTGGAGCCGGTGCTGGACGGCACCCTCGTGCACTACTTCCTGCGCGCCGACACCCCCGGGCCGCGCTCGCCGCGCGGGCTGAACCGGGAGCGGGTGCGCCGCCAGCTGGCCGCCAAGGAGCTGGCGTTGGGCCTCAAGACCGTCCTGGAGGGTGGGCGAGCCCCGGGGACGGCCCCGGGCGACGCGTAGGGTGATCTCCGTGCGGGTCCATGTCGTGTCCGATGTGCATGGCAACGCCGAGGCACTGGCTCGGGCGGGCGAGGGCGCCGACGCCCTGGTGGTCCTCGGCGACCTGATCGACTTCGTGGACTACCACGACCACGGCGGCGGCATCATGGGCCGCGTGTTCGGTGCCGAGCAGGTCGGCGAGTTCGCCCGGCTGCGCCGTGAGCGCAGGCACAACGCCGCCGCCACGTTCGCGCGCGAGCTGTGGGCGGGCCTGGACGACGCCGCCGACCTGGTCGAGGAGGCGGTCCGCGAGCAGTACAAGGAGCTGTTCGCGGCGATGACCGCCCCCACCTACGCCACCCCGGGCAACGTCGACCTGCCCGAGCTGTGGCCGGAGTTCGCAGGCGATGGCGTGCGGGTGCTCGACGGCGACACCACCGAGATCGGCGGCCTGCGGTTCGGCTTCGTCGGCGGCGCGGTGCTGCCGTCCGGCGCGGTCCGCCGACCCGGCGCCGTGTTCCGCCCGTACCTGCGCACGCAGGAGGAGCTCGCGGTCGGCGTCGCCGCGCTCGGGCCGGTGGACGTGCTGTGCAGCCACGTGCCGCCGGACGTGCCGGAACTGACCTACGACGTCGTCGCCCGCCGGGTCGAGCTCGGCTCCACCGCGCTGCTCGCCGCGATCACCGCGCACCGGCCGCGCTGGGCGGTGTTCGGGCATGTCCACCAGCCGCTCGCGGTCCGCGCGAGGGTCGGCCGGACCGAGTGCGCGAACGTGGGTCACTTCCAGCGCTCCGGCAGGCCTTACGTGCTCCGGTGGTGAGCCGGACCCGGTAGCCTGCCGGGCATGGCCGACGAGTCCACCCAGTCCATCGTCGTCGACGCGCCGCCCGAGCGGATCATGGCGGTGATCGCGGACTTCCCGGCGTACCCCGAGTGGGCCCAGGCGTTCACCAAGGTCGACGTGCTCTCCCTGGACGCGCGCGAGCGGGCCGAGCAGGTGGCGTTCGCGCTGGAGAGCGGCCCGTTCAAGGACTCCTACACGCTCGCCTACACCTGGGCCGACGACGGCCTGCGGGTGGACTGGACGCTGGTCAAGGGGCAGATGCAGCGGGCTCAGCGGGGCAGCTACGTGCTCACCTCGGACGCTGGCGGGACCACCGTCACCTACACCCTGTCGGTGCAGCTGGCGGTGCCGATGATCGGCCTGTTCCGGCGCAAGGCGGAGAAGATGATCATGGACACCGCGCTCAAGGAGCTCAAGCGCCGGGTCGAGCGGGGCTGACCGCCGGGTGCGGGTCCTGCTGTTCACCGGCAAGGGCGGGGTGGGCAAGACCACCCTCGCCGCGGCGACGGCCGCCCGGCTCGCCGCGTCCGGCCGCAAGTCGCTGGTGGTCTCCACCGACCCGGCGCACTCGCTGGCCGACGCGTTCGGCGTGCCTCTGGGCGCCGAACCCGCCGAAGTGGACACCTCGCTGTACGCCGCGCACATCGACGCGCGCGGCCTGGTCGACCGCGCCTGGCCGGGCCTGCGCGCCCGGTTCCGCGGCGTCGCCGCCGGGCTGGGCATCGACGCGGTCGACGCCGAGGAGCTGACCGTCCTGCCGGGCGTGGACGAGGTGCTCGCACTGTCCGAAGTGGCCCGCCTCGCCGCGACCGGACCATGGGACGTGCTGGTGGTCGACTGCGGGCCGACCGCCGAGACGCTCCGGCTGCTCGCCCTGCCCGAGGCCGTGACCACCTACCTCGAACGGCTGCGCGGCGCCCGGTTGGTGCCCGACGTGCGCGCGGTGGCCGACGGCGTGGGCAAACTCGCCGATCACCTGGCCGGGCTGCGCGCGCTGCTGACCGACGCGGAGAAGACCGGGGTCCGGCTCGTGCTCACCCCGGAACGACTGGTCGTCGCCGAGACCCGCCGCACGCTGACGGCGCTGGCGTTGCGTGGTGTGCAAGTGGACGCGCTGATCGCGAACCGGCTCATACCGCGCGCCAGCCGCTGGCATGGTCCTGCTGCTGCGTGGTTGCGCACGCGGAGGTCCGAACAGGACGCGGTGCTGTCGGAGCTGGAAGCCGCGACGCCGCTGCGCGTTCAGCTCGTGGAACATCTCGCCCACGAACCGGTCGGCACCGCGGCACTGCTCGCGGTCGCGACCGAGCTTTACCGAGACGACGACCCGCTTGCCGAGAGCGCCCCCGCCACACCGTTGCTGTCGCTGGCATCGGACGGCGACGACTACCTGTTGACGATCACCCTGCCGCTCACCGACGACGCCGACCTCGACCTCACCCGCGTCGGCGACGACCTGGCGGTCACCGTGGACGGCGTGCGCGGCCTCGTCGCCCTCCCGGCCGCCCTGCGCGGGCACGCCGTGGTCGACGCGGAAGCCGACGCGGGCGGCCTGACCGTGCGGTTCACCCCGGACGCGTGAGCCTGGGTCCTGCCCGCGGCCGCGCGGAATGCCATGATGCGGCCGGAGCGGAACAACAGGAGGCATGCGGATGAACGCGGACCCGGGCACCCGGCTCGCGGAGGAACTGGTCCTGCTCCTGTCCGCAGCGGCCGACCGCGTCGCCCCATGGCTCGACCGGGTGTCCACCGACCACCCCACCTCGGCCTGCGACTCGTGCCCGCTGTGCGCGCTGATCGCCCTCGTCCGCGGCGAACCGAACGACCTCGCCGCCAAGAGCGTCGACCGCCTCGCCGACGTGATCGCCCTCCTGCGCGCGGTACTGGCCGACCGCTGGCAGCCCGGCGAACCGCACATGCCCGGGTTCCGCCCCGACCCACCGAAGTCGGACCGCGTGCAACCGATCCCGGTCCGCCGCAGGCCCCGGTGACCACGATCGGCATCGACGTCGGCGGCACCAGCGTCCGCGCGGGCGTGGTCGACCACCGGGGCACGGTCCTGGACACGGCCCGCGGCTCGACACCGGTCGGGGAGACGGAACTGGAGGACGTGATCTGCGCCCTCGTCGACGAACTCCGCGACCGCCACCCGATCACCGCGATCGGCCTCGCCGTGGCCGGGTTCGTCGCGGACGACCGTCGAACGGTCCGGTTCGCCCCACACCTGCCCTGGCGCGACGCCCCGGTCGCGGACCGAATCACGGCGCGCACGGGCCTACCGGTGGTGCTGGAACACGACGCGAACGCGGCCGGGGTCGCCGAACACCGCTTCGGCGCCCTGCGCGGCGCGCACGTCGGCCTCCTGATCGCGCTGGGCACGGGCATCGGCGCGGCCCTGCTACTGGACGGCGAGGTCTTCCGGGGCGCCTATGGTGTGGCCCCCGAACTCGGCCACCTGCGCGTCGTCCCGAACGGCCGCCGTTGCTCCTGCGGCAAGGCCGGTTGCTGGGAACGCTACTGCAGCGGCACGGCGCTGGCCGCCACCGCGATCGGCCTCCTGGGCAGACATCGCGGCCAATCCACGATCCTGGCCCGCGAGGCCAAACGAGACCCTGGCGGCATCACCGGCCGCCTTGTCGCCGCGGCCGCCCGCGACGGCGATCCGGTGGCCCGTCTTGCCCTCCAGGAGCTGGCGAAGTGGCTGGGTGAGGGGCTGGCCCTGGTGGCCGACATCTATGACCCGGAACTGGTCGTCCTGGGGGGTGGGGTGTCGGAATCGGCGCCGTTGTTCCTGGACTCTGCCCGTGAGCATTACCAGCGGATCGCTACCGGTGCTGGTCACCGACCGGTGGCTCGAATCCGGACCGCCCACCGGGGGGACTCGGCGGGCCTGGTCGGCGCCGCCGCCCTGGCCGCCCACTCCTGACACCCCCGAATCGGCTCGGCTTGCTTGATCCTGTCGCCAGGCAGGCCCCGCCCCACCAGGGGGCGGGCCCACAAAAGAGACGCTAGTGTTCTGAGTCGGTAATTCGTTGGCAGTAGGCGGCGAGTGTGTTGAGGATGTCGTCGGCTGCTTTGGTCCAGACGAAGGGCTTGGGGTCCGCGTTCCATTCGTTGATCCAGCGGCGGACGTCGGCTTCGAGTTCGGTGACGCTGCGGTGGGTGGAGCGGCGGAGTTTGCGGTTGGTCAATTCGGCGAACCAG
>NZ_KB894434.1 GCF_000374445.1 Actinokineospora enzanensis DSM 44649
CTAGGCCGTGTTTCAGATGTGGCGGAGCCAGATGTTGATGCTGGCGATGGTGATGGTGGCGGTGTAGCGCAGGGCGAGTTTGTCGTAGCGGGTAGCTACTGCGCGGTGTTGTTTGAGCAGGTTGATGCCGCATTCCACGGCGTGGCGCTGCTTGTAGATCTCGGTGTCGAACGCGGGTGGCCGTCCGCCGTGGGAGCCTTTGTTCTTGCGGTGGGCGGCTTGGTCACGGGGTTGTGCGATGGTGGCCTTGATCCCGCGTCGACGCAGGTAGGCCCGGTTGGCCCGCGAGGAGTAGGCCTTGTCCGCCAGCACACGGTCCGGGCGGGTCCTGGCTCGACCGGCACCGGCCCTGGGCACCCGGATCGCCTCGATCACCGCCGTGAACCGGGGGCTGTCACCACGCTGCCCGGCAGTGACCAGCAGTGACAACGGTTTGCGGCCCTGCTCACAGGCCAGATGCAGCTTCGTGGTCCACCCGCCCCGCGAACGCCCCAGGGCGTGGTCACGAGGCTCGACCCCACCGGCGATCGTGTCGGGTGGTTCGACCTGGAGATCCCCCTTTTCCTCGCCCCGGCGGCATGATGATGCGCCCGCGAGATCGTGGAGTCCACACTGACATCCCACACCACCTGCCCGCCGGCATCGGCGCGGACCTGCAACGCGGTCAGGATCCGTCGCCACACCCCGGCCCGCTGCCATCGACGGAACAACCCGTACACGGTCTGCCACGGCCCATACACCGGCGGGACATCCCGCCACGGCGCACCCACTCGAACCCGCCACCGGATCCCATCGATCAACCGACGCTTGCTCCACTTCGGTGGACGGCCAGGCTTACGACCCACAGGCAACAACGGGCGCAACACGGCCCACTGCGCGTCGGTCAGATCACCCCGGCCCGTCGCCGCTACGCTGGCCACGAGGTCTCCGGTCGGACAGGTTTTCTTGGTCGTTAACCCGTCTACCGGAGACCTCGCCCCGTCTCAGACACCGACACACCCAAGATCCACATTTGAAACACGGCCTAGCCGGTCACCAAGGACAGGCCGTACGTGGAGAGGATCCGGTTCACCGGCTGGAAGAACGTGGTGCCGCCGGAGGAGCAGTCGCCCGAACCGCCCGAGGTCACGCCCTGGGCCTGGTCGCCACTGACCCAGGAGCCGCCGGAGTCGCCGGGCTCGGCGCAGGCGTTGGTCTGGGTCAGGCCGGTCACCGTGCCCTGCGGGTAGTTGACCGTGGAGTTCTTGGCCTGGATGGTGCCGCAGTGCCAGCCGCTGGTCGAGCCGGAGCGGCAGACGCTGGCGCCGACCGCGGCCTCGGTGGAGCCGCCGACCGTCACGTCGCCGTTGCCGTAGCCGTTGACCTGGGGGGTCGGCGTCCACGACGAGTTGGTGGCGACCCAGGCGTAGTCGTTGCCCGGGAAGGTGGAGCCGCGGAAGGTGCCCATGGCGCTCTGGTCGGCGCCGGTCACGCTGGAGCCGGGCGTGCCGCAGTGGCCCGCGGTCACGAACCCGCCCTCGACCGAGAAGCCGACGGAGCAGCGGCTCGATCCGTTGATGTAGTAGGCGTTGCCGCCGACGATCGAGCCGGCGAGCGGGCGCGGCGCCTGGGTGGTCTCGGCGACCCGGACCGGGCCGGTGGCCTTCGCCCGGTCCACGAACGCCCGCACGTCCGCGCCGGTGGCGCCGCGGGTCACGGTGAGCACGACCGAGTTGGTCGGCACGTCCACGTACCAGCCGGTGACCGCGCCCGGGGCGTGCCCGGCCGCCTGCCGGTCGATGGCGGCCTTGGTGTCGTCCAGGCCGCGGGCGCTGTGCGCGACCACGGCCGGGCGGGCGCCGGTGGCCCGCACGGCGTCCGCGCGGGTCGCGTCGGTGACGCCGACGACCAGGTCGCCGCGGTCGAACCAGGAGCCGCCGAACGCCTCGCCCGCCGCGGTCGTCGCCGCGGGGAGCAGGGCGGTGGCCGCGGTCTCCTGGGTGAGCCGCTGTTCGACCTGCGCGGCGGTGAGGCCGAGGTCGCGCTGGAGGGCCGGGACGAGCGCCTCCGGGGCGGCCGAGGCCGTGGGGGTCAGTGCGACGGCCGCGCCGGTGGCGAGGCCGATGATGCCTAAGGCGGCGAGAGAAGCTCGGGTTGAGCTGCTGCGCATGGGGATGGTCCTTCTTTCCTTGCTCGCAGGGTTAGCAGGTCCGCCGGTCTCACCCGGTTCGGTGACGTCTGGTCGGGAGGTGCCGGTCGGCCGTTGTAGCGACGCTAGGCGGACAACCCGCAGGTCGGGCACCCTACGAAAGTCGGTTCTGTGAACTATTCACTCAATGAGCGGCAAGTGCGTGACCAACGGTGAGCGAAATCGGTGGACACCGACAGCGGACAGCGTTACGACATTCGTGTGACCACCGCCCGTCGATGTGTGACCATGTCCGAAACCGAGGTTCGGAATGGACGCGCATGCACGCTCTCGCCCCCGAGTGGCCGCCACCGGGCTGGGTCGTCACCTTCGACATGGTCGACTTCGACCGCGGCGACCCGCGGTTCGTCGGCATCGGGGTGGTCGCTGGCGCGCCGGTCCCGCACCCCTACCTGGACCTCCTGCGGCTGCCGATCCGCCCGCTGGACCCGGACGGCAGGCCCGTGCCGGACTGGATCACCTGGTCGGACATCATTGACATGGTGCCGCCGTCGGGGCGGTGACCCTGAGCGGCGGAGGTGGGCCGTGCCATTGCACCCGCAGGTGCGCGCGGAGATCGAGTCCGGGACGCCGGTGCCGCTCGGCGCCGACACGCTCGCGGCGGCGCGCGCGGACATGCTCGCGGGCGCGCTGTCCGCGGCCGGGCCGGGCACCCCGGTCGCCGAGGTGTCCGATGTGGACGCGAGCGGCACCCCGGTGCGGCTCTACCTGCCCGACCCGACCGGGGTCATGCCGGTCGCCCTCTACCTGCACAGCGGCGGCTTCGTCAGCGGCAGCGTGCGGACCCACGACGCCATCTGCCGCTACCTCGCGGTGCTCTCCGGCGCCGCGATCGCCTCGGTCGACTACCGGCTGGCGCCCGAGCACCCGTTCCCGGCCGCGCTGGACGACATCACCAACGCGGTCGAGTGGCTGCACCGCAACGGCGCGGAGCGCGGCATCGACCCGCAGCGGCTCGCCCTGGTCGGCGACTCCGCGGGCGGGCACCTGGCCACCGTCACCGCGCGCAGGCTGCGCGACATCCGGGTGCCGGTGCGCAGCCAGGTGCTGGTCTACCCGGTGCTCGACCCGGCCGACCCGCCGACCGAAGTGGACAGTCCGGCGCTGACCCCGGAGGAGATGGCCTACTGCTGGAACGCCTACGCCCCACCGGGGATCGACCGCGACCAGCCGGACCTCGCGCCGACCACGGCCGATCTGATGGGCCTGCCGCCGACGCTGGTGATCACCGCCGAGTACGACATCCTGCGCGACGCGGCCGAGGCCTACGCCGACCGGCTGGCCGAGGCGGGCGTGCCGGTGGCCTGCGTGCGCTACCGGGGCGTGCCGCACAGCTTCTACCGCAAGCTGGCCAGGTTCGACGCGGCCCGGCAGGCGGTCGCCCAGGTGGCCGCCACGCTGCGCGCGGAGCTGGCGTGAGCGCGACCCTGGTGGCCAAGGCGCTGGCCGCCGGGCACGGCGACCGGGTGCTGTTCACCGGCCTCGACCTGGTGGTGGCCCCCGGCGACGTGATCGGCCTGGTCGGCGCCAACGGCGCGGGGAAGTCCACGCTGCTGCGCACGCTCGCGGGCCTGCTGCCCGCCGAGGAGGGCGCGGTCCGGCTCAACCCGCCCACGGCCACCGTCGGCTACCTGCCGCAGGAGACCGAGCGGCGGGCGGGCGAGACCGTCGGCGCGTTCCTGGGCAGGCGCACCGGTGTCACCGAGGCGCAGGCGGCCATGGACACGGCCGCCGACGCGCTGGGCCGGGGCGAGGCGGGCGCGGACGACACCTACGCGGTCGCGCTGGAGCGCTGGCTCGCGCTCGGCGGCGCCGACCTGGAGGACCGTTCCGCCGACGCGATCGCCGAGCTGGGCCTTGGCGTGCGGCTCGACCAGGAGATGGCCACGCTGTCCGGCGGCCAGGCGGCCCGGGTGGGCATGGCCTCGCTGCTGCTGAGCCGCTACGACGTGTTCCTGCTCGACGAGCCCACCAACGACCTTGACCTGGACGGCCTGGCCCGGCTGGAGACGTTCGTGTCCGGGCTGCGCGCGGGCACCGTGCTGGTCAGCCACGACCGCGAGTTCCTCACCCGCGCGGTCACCAGCGTGCTGGAGCTGGACCTGCCGCAGCAGAAGATCCACCTCTACGGCGGTGGTTACGCCGCGTACCTGGAGGAGCGCGAGCTGGCCAGGCGGCACGCGCGCGAGGCGTACGACGACTACGCCGACACCAAGGCGGGTCTTGAGGCGCGGGCGCGCACGCAACGGGCGTGGATGGAGAAGGGTGTGCGCAACGCCCGGCGCAAGGCCAGCGACCCGGACAAGCACGTCAAGCACTTCCGCGGCGAGACCTCGGAGAAGCAGGCCGCCAAGGCCCGGCAGACCGAGCGGCTGATCGAGCGGTTGGACGTGGTCGAGGAGCCGCGCAAGGAGTGGGAGCTGCGGATGGAGATCGCCGTCGCGCCGCGTACCGGCGCGGTGGTGGCGGCGCTGCGCGAGACCGTGGTGACCCGGGGCTCGTTCACCCTCGGCCCGGTGAACCTGGAGATCGGCTGGGCGGACCGGGTGGCGATCACCGGTGCGAACGGCGCGGGCAAGTCCACGCTGCTCGCGGTGCTGCTCGGGCGGGTCGAGCCCACTTCGGGAGAGGCCTACCTTGGGCCGGGCGTGGTGGTGGGCGAGGTCGACCAGGCGCGGGCGCTGTTCCTCGGCGAGGAGACGTTGCTGGACGCGTTCGGTCGCCAGGTGGCGGACTGGCCGACCAGCGAGGTACGCACATTGTTGGCCAAGTTCGGGCTCACCGCGGAGCACGTGCTGCGCCCGGCGGTGACGCTGTCGCCGGGTGAGCGCACCCGGTCGGCGTTGGCGCTGTTGCAGGCGCGCGGGGTGAACCTGCTCGTGCTCGACGAGCCGACCAACCACCTGGACCTGCCCGCCATCGAACAGCTGGAGTCGGCGCTGGCGGGCTACCCCGGCACGCTCCTGCTGGTCACGCACGACCGCCGGATGCTCGACGCGGTGGCCGTCGACCGGCGGCTGGTCGTGGCCGACGGGCGGGTCGGCGAGGTCTGAGCCGGTCGGGCCCGTGCGGACCGCCGGTATGACCGGGGGCCGCGGTCCGCACCACCGCGGCCCCGGAGCCGGGGGCTACTTCGGCCGGGTGGCGGTGTGCACCTTGCGCACCGCGCTGGTGATCTGCCGGTTGTACCTGCCCTTGGTCTTCTGGTCCACGAACTGACCGGCCTTGGCGGCCATCCGGTTGACCTTCTCGGGGTTCTTCCTGGCGTACTTCGCGGCCGCCGCGGCGGCGCCTGCCAGCGCGGTCAGTTTCTTCAGCATGGGCATCGGGGGTTTCTCCTTCCGTCCTTGCCGGACTCACCCGTTCAACGCGGGAAGTACCCCGATTGGTTCCTGGTCATGCGCGGGTCACCACGCGTTACTGTGCACATATGGCCACGTATGCATCGGTCGGCGGCAAACGGCCCCGAATCGGACAGCAGGCGGTGACCCCGGAGCGGGTCGTGGCGGCCGCGCTGGCGCTGACCCGCGCGCACGGCTTGGAGGCATGGACCCTGCGCCAGCTCGCCGCCGCCGTCGGGGCCTACCCGGCGGTGGTCTACCACCACGTCGGCGACCGCGAGGCCGTGGTCGCGGCGGTGCTGGACCGGGTGGTCGCCCAGCTGCCGGTGCCCGCCGAGACGCTGCCCTGGCGCCCCTGGTTCGAGGAACTGCTGCGCGGCGCCCGCCCGGTGCTGCTCGACCACCCGGGCGTGGCCCGCAGGCTGGCCGTGCACGGCGCGCTCGTGCCCGGCCTGCACGGGCTGATCGACCGCGGCGTCCGGGTGCTGCGCCGATCGGGCTTCGGCGAGCACAGCGCCCCCGCCTACACGCTGCTGGTGGACCAGGCGTGGCTGCTGATCGCGGCGGAGAACGACCGCGGCCCGCGGCTGCGCGAGCGCGCTGCCATCGTGCACGACGAACTGTGCGCGCGGACGGACGCGCCCGGCCTGGCCGAGCTGGGCCGTTTCCACCACGCGCACGCCGACGCGGACCTGTTCGGCTACGCGCTGGCCCGCTGCCTGGACGGAGTGGCCGCGCTCGCGGACACCCCGTCCACCCCGATCCGACCGTCCCAGGCGGACGGTCAGCGCGGGAACAGCTCGTTCAGCTCCACCCAGCTCAACGCGTCGGTCACCGACTCGTAGGTGCCCGCGCCCAGCAGCTCCTCGGTCGCCCGCCGGGCCAGCGCGTAGGCCGACTGGGCGATGGCCGCGCCCAGGCTGGCCCGCGCCACCCCGACCGCCTTCAGCTCCGCCACGCTCGGCGCGCCCGGGTGCACCATCGCGTTGACCGGCGCCGGGATCTCCCGCACCAGCCTGCCGAGCGTGTCCAGGTCGGTCAGGCCGGGCACGAAGATGCCGGACGCGCCCGCGGCGAGGTACGCGGTGGCGCGCGCGACCGTCTCGGCGAACCGTTCCTCCGCGTCGGCGCCCACGCCGCGCAGGTAGGTGTCGGTGCGGGCGTTGAGGTAGAGATCCACGCCCGCCTCGTCGGCGGCCGCGCGGGCGGCGGCGAGCCGGTCGGACTGTTCGGCCACCGCGCGCAGCGGTCCGTTTTCCGAGGCGTGCGAGTCCTCGATGTTGACGCCGACCGCGCCCGCGGCGAGCACGGCGCGGATCGTGTCGGCCACCTCGGCGGCGGTGGCGCCGAAACCGGACTCGATGTCGGCCGTCACCGGCACGTCCACGGCGGACACCACGCGGGCGACCAGGTCGACCGCGAGTGTCCGGTCGAGCGCGTCGCCGTCGGCCGCGCCCAGGCTCCAGGCCACCCCGGCGCTGGTGGTGGCCACCGCCGGGGACCCGGCCGCGGCCGCGATCGCCGCGCTGGCCACGTCCCACGCGTTGGCGAGGGCGAGCACCTCGCCGCCGGTGTGCAGGCCGTGGAACGCCTTCGCGCGGTCCTGTTGGGAAGTAGCGTGCGGATCGGATGGTCCGGTGGTGGTGTTCGAAGTCGTCACGGCCGCAGTGAAGCAGAGGGCACCGACAATCACCGGCGGTTTTCCGACGCCACTGCTTTCTGGACTGTCAAGTCGTTTTACCGCTAATGACGCTGTACGGCCGACCATCATCCTGTCCGGGTGCATGAGGATTTCGACCGCTGCGTACGCGCGGTGCGCTCCAAGGACGCCCGCTTCGACGGCTGGTTCTTCACGGCGGTCCGCACGACCCGGATCTACTGCAGGCCAAGCTGTCCCGGAATGCCGCCCAAGGCGGAGAACATGACTTTCTTTCCGAGTGCCGCGGCGGCCCAGCAGGCCGGGTATCGCGCGTGCAAGCGGTGCAGGCCGGATGCCAGCCCCGGCTCCCCGCAGTGGAACGAGCGCGCGGATCTCGCCGCGCGCGCGATGCGGCTGATCGCCGACGGTGTGGTGGACCGCGCGGGCGTACCAGGCTTGGCCGCCCGGCTCGGCTACAGCGTCCGCCAGGTCGAGCGTCAGCTGCTCGCCGAGTTCGGCGCGGGCCCGTTGGCGCTGGCCCGGGCCCAACGCGCGCAGACCGCCCGACTGCTGATCGAGACCACCGCGCTGCCGATGAGCGAGGTCGCCGCCGCCGCCGGGTTCGGCAGCATCCGCACTTTCAACGACACCGTGCGCGAGGTGTTCGCGCTCCCACCCACCGAGTTACGGCTGCGCGCGGGGCGTCAGGTCGCCAGCCCGGGGGTGATCTCACTGCGGCTGCCGTTCCGTGAACCCCTTTGTCCGGACAATTTGTTCGGACACCTCGCGGCCACCGCCATCCCCGGCATCGAGGAATGGCGCGACGGTGCCTACCGCCGCACCCTGCGGCTGCCGCACGGCACCGGCATCGCCACCCTGCGCCCCACCACCGACCACATCGCCTGCCAACTCGCCCTCACCGACCTGCGCGACCTCGCCCGCGCGATCAGCCGCTGCCGGAGGCTGCTCGACCTGGACGCGGACCCGGTGGCGGTGGACGACCTACTCGCCGCCGACCCGGTACTCACCCCACACGTCCGCCGCGAACCCGGCCGCCGCGTGCCGCGCACGGTCGACGGCGCGGAACTCGCGGTCCGCGCGGTGCTGGGACAGCAGGTGTCGACCACGGTCGCCCGCACCCACGCGGCCCGATTGGTCCAGGACCACGGCGATCCGGTGCACGACCCGTCCGGCAAGCTGACACATCTGTTCCCCACGCCGGACATCCTCGCCGGACTGGACCCGGAACGGTTCGCCCTGCCGCGCGCCCGCCGGGACATGGTGGCGGCGCTGGTGACCGCTCTCGCCAACGGCACGGTCGACCTGGGTGTCGGCGCGGACCGGGAACGGGCCCGTGCCCGCTTGGCCGCGTTACCCGGCTTCGGCTCGTGGACGGTCGAGATGATCGCCATGCGCGCGCTCGGCGACCCGGACGCCTTCCTGCCCGGTGATCCGACTGTCCGCGCGGCGGCCCGCTCCCTGGGTCTGCCCTTCACCCCGACCGCGCTGACCGCGCATGCCTCGGCTTGGCGGCCGTGGCGCGCGTACGCGGTGCAGTACCTCTGGGCGGTCGGCGAACACCGACAACCCCGTGCGGCGGCCGCGGGCATCTAGATTGTCCACAGTGGACATGGCTGTTCTGGGTCGAACTCTGTCGTGGGTCGAACTGCAGCGGCGTTGGGCGGCGGTGGGCGGAATGCCGCTGCCCCGGCTCACCCGGAGCGGTCCGGGTGAGCCGGGGCAGGCTCAGGCAGTGCGGTGGCTCTTCGCGGTGATCTGCTTTACTCGCTGCCGTCGGCGAACGAGATCTCCGCCGCCGAGCCGCCGTGTTCGTTGCCCGCGGTGACGTAGCAGCCGTGCTCGACCTCGGCGCAGTCGATCTCGCCGAGCGGGGCGCCCTGCGAGTCGCTTGCCTCGAACACGCGGTGCACCTCGGTGTCGGCCGAGGCGGTGCCCTCGTCGTCCACGGTCACCTCGTCGGCGTCGTCGGAGGCGCAGTTGAAGACGCCCTCCGCCACCTTGGCGCATTGCCGGATGAACACCGTGGCGCCTGCCTCGAAACCGCTCAGGTTGACCTTGACCGTGGCGTCGTTGTCCAGGTTGGTGCCCGCCTCGACGTCGACCTGCGGCACGCCGTCCCGCGGCTGGGCGAACGCCGTCGGCGCGGCCGCGACCGGCAGCAGCAGGACCGCCGCGGCGGCGAGCCCGACCCGAACCCGTGCGGAACTGACCTTCGTCTTCACTGGTTTCCTCCAACATCGGTTGGTATACGGCAGATCTGACTGACCATCGGTGCTCGGCCGAGCACCGACGCTTCTCGGTGGGGGACTAGAGCCGCTCGACGTTCTCCCCGTCCATGCGGCCTCGGGTATCCAGGACCGCGCGGGCGGTGTCGGCGATCCGCGCGAGGTCGTAGTCGCGGTGGGCCTGCAGCAGCACCACCAGGTCGGCCGGGTGGTCCACATCGGACGCCCGGGGCACCGGTTCGCCGTCGACGACGAACCGGCTCGCGTGCGGGTCGTGGTAGGACACTTCCACGCCCAGCGCGCGCAGTTGGCGCACCACGCCGTACGCGGGGGACTGACGCAGGTCGGCGACGTTCGCCTTGTAGGTCACGCCCAGCAGCAGCACGCGGGCGCCGAACACGGAGCCGCCGGATCTGGCGCGGGACAGGATGCCCCGCGCGCGGCTGACCACGTAGCCGGGCATGCCCGCGTTGACCTCCTGGGCGGTGGTGATCATCGAACAGGGCAGGCCCTCGGCGCGGGCCCGGGTGGCCAGGTAGCGCGGGTCGACCGGGATGCAGTGCCCGCCCACCCCCGGCCCGGGGGAGAACGGCTGGAACCCGAACGGTTTCGTGGCCGAGCAGCGCAGCACGTCCCACACGTCCACGCCGACCCGGTCGCAGAACACGGCCAGCTCGTTCACCAGCGCGATGTTGACCAGGCGGTAGCTGTTCTCCAGCAGCTTGGCCATCTCCGCCTCGCGCAGGCCTGCCGCGACCACCACCGAGTCGACCAGGTCCTCGTAGAACGCCGCGCACCGCTTGGCGCACACCGGGGTCAGCCCGCTGACCACCTTGGGCGTGTTGGCCAGCACGTACTCCCCGTTGCCAGGGTCGATCCGCTCCGGCGAGTAGCCCAGGTTGAAGTCGACGCCCGCGACCAGGCCGGTGGACTCCAGCAGCGGCAGCAGCACCTCCTCGGTGGTGCCCGGGTAGCTGGTGGACTCCAGCACCACCAGGCTGCCCGGCCGCAGCCGGGACGCCACCGCGCGACCGGCGGACATCACCGCGCGCAGGTCCGGTTCGCCGTCCACGAGCCCGGTCGGCACGCAGATCACCACGGTGTCGGCGGTGGCCACCGCGTCGAACGAGGTGTCGGCGGTGAAACCGGCCGCCAGCATGGCGGAGATCTCCGCCGGGGTGATGTCCCGTACGCGCGAGCGTCCGGCGCGCAGTCCGGCCACCACCTCCGGGTCGATGTCCACGCCGACGACGGTCAGCCCGGCCTCGGTGGCCTGTCTGGCCAACGGCAGCCCGACATAGCCGAGTCCGACCACCACGAGGCCTGCGGACACGGGTGTGGTTCCTTCCTGCACGGTGGGGATGGCGGTGGCTACTGGTTGTCGATGCTGAAGCTGCCGATCGGGCTGACGTGGGTTCCGTTGCCGGGAGCCACCTTCTGGAACGGGAAGATGGGGAACAGGCAGGCCGGGTCGCCGTAGATGGTGACGGTGCGCTGGGTCTGGTTGATCAGCACGTGCGCGCCCGCGGGCAGGATGTTGCAGCCCTTCGGCTGATCGAAGACCGCGACCGGTGTGTACTCGAACGAGAACACCAGTACCTGATCGATGCCTCCGGTGGGCGGTGCCGCGCTCGCGGGCGCCTGGGCGGACAGGGCGAGCGCGCAGGCGGACAGGGTCGCGATCAAGGGGCGGTGCAACCGCATGGTCGTTCCCTTCGGTAACTCGCAGGTGACTCGCATGGATCCAGCGTTTCGCACGATCACCCGGGGACGTGACCAATGCTGGTCATTTCCGTACCGGGCCGCAGTCGCCGATTCGGGTATGGGTTTTCACCTCATTGATAAGTGGCGCGTGACCGCCGGTATCCCTAGCGTCCGCAGAGTCCCCGCACGACAGGTGGAAAGGCGAGGTGCAGATGACCCGCTACGACTGGGCGCTGTCACACCCCGGTATCGACAGCGTCCACGCGGCCGTCGAACCCGCCCGCGCGGCGCTGGCCGCGCACCCGGTGCGGGAGCGGGTGGCGGGCCGGGCGGAGCTGGCGGTGTTCATGGCGCACCACGTGTTCGCGGTGTGGGACGCGATGTCGTTGCTCAAGAGCCTGCAGAACGAGCTGACCTGCGTGCGGGTGCCGTGGGTGCCCACCGGCGCGCCGATCAGCCGCCGCCTGGTCAACGACATCGTGCTGGTGGAGGAGAGCGACGAGTTCGGCGAGGGGTTCGTCAGCCATTTCGAGCTCTACCGGCACGCGATGAGCGAGGCGGGCGCGGACACCCTGCCCGTGGACACCTTCCTCGACCTGCTGCGCGCGGGCGCCGCGGTGCCGGACGCGCTGGCCGACGCGGACGTGCCCGCCCCGGCCGCGGAGTTCGTGCTGGCCACCGCGCGGCTGGTGGGCCGGGCGCCGGTGCACTGCCAGGCGGCCGCGTTCGCCTTCGGCAGACACGACCTGGTGCCCACGCTGTCCGGGCAGGCCATCGCGGGCCTCGACCTCGTCCACGCCTACCTGCGCAGGCACGTCGAGGCGAACGCGGGCGAGCACACCTCGATGGCCCTGCAGATGGTGGCCGACCTGTGCGGCCCGGACGAGGGCAAGTGGACGGAGTGCGCGGCTGCGGTGACCGGGGTGCTGCGCGCCCGGCTGCGGCTGTGGGACGGCGTTACCGCCGCGCTGGACCAGCGGCTGGCACACACCTGAATAATATCAATAATTGATGAATATCCGGCGGATCGTCACCGTATTCTCGAACAGGTGATGGGTAATGTACCCGAAAAGGGAACGCATGATCCGCGCCTGCCGGTGCCCGCATTGCTAATGTCCAGATCGCGGGGCGCGAGGCTTCGCGGAATCCGTCAAGCACACCGAAGGAGTAAGCCGTGACCGCTAGCGTCCAGGACATCCGGCTGAAGCGTCGATTCGAGCTCTGGGACAACAACGGGGACGGGCAGATCGACAAGTCCGACTACGAGACCGAGGCTCGTCGGATCCTGCAGGGCTTCGGTGAGAGCGAGACGTCGCCCAAGGGACGTGCGCTCATGTCGGCCTACTCGCACATGTGGAGCACCCTGGAGGCCAAGGCCGACACCGACAACTCCGGGTCGGTGTCGCTGGAGGAGTTCATCCGGGTCACCGAGCAGGAGATCGTCGACGCGGGCAACCCCGGCTTCGACCGGAACCTGCGTCCCGCCATCGAGGCCATCGTGGACATCGCCGACACCGACGGGGACGGCGAGGTGAACCAGGCGGAGTTCAAGCGGTGGATGCGCGCGGCCGGGGTGGACGACGGGACCGCCGACTCCGCGTTCCAGCAGCTGGACGCCAACCACAGCGGGGCGCTGTCGGTTGAGGAGATCGTGACGGCGGTGCGGGACTACCACCAGGGCAAGCATGACATCTCGCTGCTCGGTGGCTGATTGAGGCCGCTTGGACGCCCCGGGGCCGTGGCCCCGGGGCGTTCTTGTGTATGTGGACCGTCCGGAAAGGACGGCTGTGGACGGCCGGGTCGTGGTGGGAGGACGACCCGGCCGTGGACAGCCCGCTGGGATGCGCGGTATTCGGGTCAGCCGACCAGGGACTTGGCTCTGGTCAGGGTGTCTCGGAGGGTGCGGCCGAGGATGTCGGTTCGGAGGAGTTCGGTGGGGTGGGCGCGCATGTTGATCACGTCTGCGAACCTTCGGGCCACCAGGGGGTCGGTCATCGCGGCGCGGTCGATGGCGTTGCTGACGGCTTGGCGGAGGCGGTGGCCTCGGGGGCGGCGGTTGGCCAGGTGGGGGAGGCTGTAGTCGGCGATCACGCTGGTTTGCCAGGCGGCGTCCACCAGGACCTTGAGGCGGCGGAAGTAGCCGTGTACGTCCTCGCCGGAGCGCAGCCAGGCGGCCAGGGCCGAGGCGTGCAGGGCGGCGGAGGGGACGCCTTGGCCGTAGATCGGGTTGAAGGAGGCCACGGCGTCACCGAGGGGTACCACCCCGGCCGGGAAACGCTCGACCGTGTGGAAGTCCCGGCGGACGCTGTGTGGGAAGCGGTGGGTGGCGACCGGGCCGACGGGGGTGCAGGTGCGGACCAGTTCCTCGAAACCCGCCGCGGGCTCGCGGAGGCAGCGGGCGGTGAACTCGCCCTGGTCGCGGGAGGGGCGGTCGGGGCCGTAGCCGGAGATGGTGCAGATCCAGCGGTCGTGGCCCAGGGCCGCCCAGCAGCTGACGCCGGGGGTGTCCGAGGTCGGGGAGCGTAGCGAGTGGACGGCCAGCAGGCCGTCGAGGCGTTGGTCGGGGGTGCGGTGGTAGAGAGCGGTGGCGTAGCCCAGGTCCAGGGCGATGCGGCGTTTTCGGGGGAGCGGATAGTCCGATTGGGACAGCCACTCGCCGAGCCTGCTGGCGCGGCCGGTGGCGTCGATGACCAGGTCGGCGGGCTCGGTGGTGCCTGCGGCCAGGGCTACGCCGGTGACCCGGTCGGCGTGGATGTCCAGGCCGAGTACGCGGTCGCGGACCAGCCGGACGCCGGGGAGCACTGCTCTGCGGAGACGCCATTCCAGGGTGGGGCGGTGGAACGCGAGGAAGCGATCGCGCACCGGCGGGCGGGCTGTGCCGTCCACGAACATCCGGCCGTCGGTCTCGGCTTCGCAGAGCACCGCGCCGTCGGTGACGAGGTCGTCCAGGAGGGTGGGGAACCAGTGTGTCAACAGGTCCTGGCCCAGGCCCAGCAGGACGTGGAACTGGTCGCCGTGGGCGATGCCCGCGCGGTTGATCGGGACGTCCGGTAGGGCGTCCGGCTCGATGATCACGACCTCGGCGGCGATATCACGCAGCACCCGGGCGGCGAGCAGGCCCGCGATGCTGCCGCCGATGATCACCGCTTTGTCGGGCGCGCTCATACCGCCGCCGTCTGGACGAACTGGACGGTGGACTCCGGGGACAGGGCTATCTGTTCGCCGGTGACCGGGGTCTCGCGGCGGATCAGGATGTTGTAGTGGTTGGGGAAATGGCAGGCGTCGAAGCCAAGGACCGTGCCGACGACCTGACCGCCGATACGGACCTCGTCGCCCCGGTCGATCACGCCGCCGTGCCGGATCTCGGCGAAGCCGAGGAAGCCGACGCGGTCGATGCTGGGGTCGCCGGGGTGGTGGTCGGTGGTGACCAGCTCGTGCACCTCGCCCTGCCGCACGCAGCGGCTGGCGAACTCCTCCAGGCGCATTCCCCGGTCGTCGCGGCGGTGTACCAGCACCTTCACCAGCACCCCGGACACCGTGCGCTTGCTGCCGTCCTCGATCACGTTCGCTCCCCGAACCGTTCGGACCGTTCGATCACCGCCGGTCGCCCGCCAGGGCGGCCGACCACCGTTCCGCGCTGTAGGCGGCGTCCACCATGGCCAGTGCGGCGAGGCCGTCGCGGTCGACGCCGCCGGTGTGCACGGCCAGCGTGAACGCGCGCAGGACGCCCGCGTACTCGTGCCAGAGACTTTGTTTGAAGCCCGCGAACCCGGCGAGCATGTCCGCCCGCCACACCGACCCGTCGGTCAGCCGGACCTCGACGTCCTTGGTCTCGCCGGGGTGGTCCCAGTCCAGCTCCACGGTGGCCCGCGCGCCGGACTCGGCGGTCAGCGCGACGAGCGCCCGGCGGTCCACCCCGGCCGCGTCCCTTCGAATGTCCACACCGGACACCTGGAGCGCGCCGAGCAGCAGGCGGACCAGGTCGAAGGCGTTCGGGCCGTTGTCCGCGACGCAGCCGCCGCCGCACCGGGCCGGGTCGAGGTACCAGCGGTCCTCGCCGACGTGCTCCTCGATCTTCTCCAGGTAGCGCACCCGGACCGACTCGATCGGCACCCCGCGCGGCAGGCCCTCCAGGAGGGCCCGGATCCGCGCGTTGTAGCGGCGGTGGAACGAGGTGAACAGGACCGTGCCCCGGGTGGCCGCCAGCTCGGCCAGCGCGAGGCCGTCGCGCAGGCGGGTGGCCAGCGGTTTCTCCACGCACACCGGCAGTCCGGCGTCGAGCAGGTCGACGCACACCGGCGCGTGCTGGTCGTTGGGCACGGTCACCACCACGCCGTCCAGGCCGCCCGCGGCGATCATGTCCCGGTGGTCGCGCCAGCACGGGACCTCGTCCCGGTACGGGGCCAGCGCCTCCGGGCGCACGTCGCAAACCGCGCCGAGCCGCAGCGGTCCGCTCTCGCCGAGCGCGGCCAGGTAGTACCGGGAGATCACCCCCAGCCCGATCACGCCGACCCGCATCAGCCCGCCTCCGGCAGTTCCAGGTCGAACCGGTCGGCCACCGCCCCCAGCTCCGCGTACAGGGCCGCGCTCAGCGGCACCCCGTCCCGGCGCGACTCCTCGGCGTGCCGTGCCTCCGGCACGCCCGGGTAGGTCACCTCCTCGCCGGGCAGCGCGGCCGGGCAGGCCAGCAGCGCGCCGAACAGCGACCCGGCCTCGCGCAGGTAGGTGCCCGGCTCGCGGAGCGAGGCCGGGGCGACGGCGAGGACCAGGTAGCCGATGTCGTCGTCCGGCCGCCGGTCGACCGCCAGTGCGGCCGGGGCGGGCCCGATCCCGGCGCCGGGCACCAGCGCGGACAGCACCTCCACCATCAGCGCCAGGCCGAAACCCTTGTACTCGCCCGCGCCGGGCGCGCCCAGCCAGGTCAGGTGCGCCTCGCCGTCGTCGTAGCGGGACGGGTCGGTGACCGGTTCGCCCGCGTCGTCGGCCAGCCAGCCCGCCGGGATGTCCGTGCCCTCCCGGGCGGCCGCGCGCACCTTGCCGGTGGGCACCGATGTGGTGCTCATGTCCAACAGGAACGGGGGATGCGCGCCCGCCGGGGCGGCCACGCTCAACGGGTTCGTGCCCAGCATCGGCACCCGCCCGTGTGGCGGCCGGGCGATCCGCTGGTGTCCGCAGTTGGCCGCTACCACGCCGATCATCCCGTGCGCCACGGCGCGCAGCGCGTGCGGACCGGCGCAGCCGAAGTGCGTGCCGCCGCGTACGGACACCAGCCCGATGCCGTAGTCGGCGGCCCGCCGCACCGCCCGGTCCATCGCCTCGCTGGCCAGCCACAGCCCCAGCGCGCCGCGCCCGTCCAGCAGAACCGCGGCGCCCCGGTCGGCCAGCACCTGCGGCTCGGCGTCCGCCCGGCCGCGGCCGGAGGCCAGCAGCGGCAGGTAGATCCGGGTCAGGTTGACCAGGCCGTGCGAGCTGGTGCCGGTGATGTCGCCGTGGCACAGCGCCGCCGCGGCCGTCCGCGCCCGCTCGGCGGGCACGCCGTTCGCGGTGAACACGGACATGGTGAAGCGGAGCAGGTCGTCGTGCGGGACGCGGACCCGTGTGCTGGGTGGGGCGTGGTCCAGATCGGTCATTCCGGTGCCGTTCTCGTCGGTGTGGCGGTGAAGGCGCGCAGCAGGCGGGACACCTGGTCGGCGAACGCGGCCAGCTCGGCCGCGGCGACGAACTCGCCGTCGGCGTGCGCGTTGTTGGCGGCCAGGTCCCCGGGGCCGAGCACGGCCGCGGCCCGGCCGGGGACGCCTGCCAGCCAGATCGCGTCGCAGGTGAACGCGGGCGCCTCCGGTGGCCAGGCGGGCACCCCCGCGGCCGTCATCAGGCCGTCCAGCCAGGGGCCGCCGCCGGTGAGCGCGGGCAGGCCGCGCTTGAGCCAGTCCACCGTGGTGATCCGGTCGGCGTCGGCGGCGGTGCGGGCCAGTTCGGGCCCGGCCGCGAACGTCTCGGTGAAGCGGGCCAGTCCGGTGTGGACGGCCTCGTCGAAGGCGGCGGTGAGCGTGTCGCCGTCGTCGGTGTAGGCGAGGTTGACCAGCAGGCTGCCGCGGCCGTAGACGCGGTTGTGCGCCTCGCCGGTGTGCAGCCCGGCTATGCACGCGCGCTTCCCGGCCAGTTCCCGGGCCAGGTGCTGGGCGAGGAAGCCGAGCAGGACGGTCGCGTTGTGGCCGTCGGCCGGGCGGTCGTCGATGCTGCCCGTGCCCGAGACGCGCACGCGCGCGGTGGCCGACGCGGTGGCACGGGTCAGGTAGCGCAGGCCGGTCGGTTCGCAGAACACGTTGAGCGCGCCGGTGAAACCCTTGTTCACCAACGGGCGCGTGCCGAACGTGCCCATGGCGCCGCCCTCCTCGCCGGACACCGCCTGCACCAGCACCGTGATCTCCGTGCCCACCCGCGGGTCCTGGGCGATCGCGTCGCGGATGCCCGCCAGCAGCGCCACTGCCGGGCCCTTGGCGTCGACCGCGCCGCGGCCGCGGAACACGTGCCCGTCGAACGAGCCAGGCTCGTACCCGGCGACGGTGTCGAGATGGACGTTGAACATCACCGTCGGCGCGTCCGCCGGGCCGATCCGCAGCACCAGGTTCGGCTGGGAATCCAGGAAACCCGGCTCGACCGCCACCGCGCGCACGGCCGCAGGCACGCCCGGCAGGTCCAGATCGGACAGTGCGGTAGGTGCGTGGTGGACGACCTCGAAGCCGATCCGCTTCGCCGCCGTCGCATACTCGTCCTGCGCCTCCCACAGCAGCAGCGGCGCGCCCCTGGCCTCCAGCGGGCCCGCGGTGGGCAGGTCGATCAGCCGCAGCAGGAGGGCCGCGTCGCACTCGGTGAGCTCGGCCACGTCACCGGTCCGACACGTCGCGGGCGGCGGTGAGCAGGGACTCCAGGGCGCGGCCCGCGGCGGTGAAGCCGTCGGCGGAGCCGGTGCCCGCGTCGCCCTCGTGCGGGCGCAGGTTCAGGTGCGGCTCGATCGACAGCGCGCCCTGGTAACCGTGCGCGGTCAGTACGGCCAGGCAGTCGGACACCCGTGCCTCGCCCGCGCCCGGGACAGTCCATTGTGGACCAGATGGGGTGGCCCGGCCGTCCTTCACGTGCACGTGTGCGACGTACTCGACGAGCGTGGTCAGGTGGTCGAACGACGAGTATCCGTAGGCGATGCCGTTGCCGGTGTCGAACAGGAGCCGGAGCGCGGGCGTACCCGCCTCCTCCAGCATCCGCAGCGCCCGCCCCGGGTAGGCGCCCGCCCAACCCGCGCAGTTCTCGTGCAGCAGCACCAGATCCGCCTGTTCGGCGCGCAGTGCCAGCTCCCGCATGCGACGCAGCGTCCGGCGCTCCCACTCGTCGGCGTGCAGGCCGTCGTTGGGGTAGGACATCACCCGCACGAACCGGGTGCCCAGCCGGGCGCAGCGCGCGGCCAGCACCCGCAGCTCCGCCAAGTCGCGGCCGAAGTCGCCGGTGATCACCGTGGACCAGTCGCCGATCCGCGAGTCCACGCACACCGTGCGCAGCCCCAGCTCCGCCAGCGTGCCCGCGACCCGATCGAAGTCCGCCTCGGACAGTTCCGCTACCGAGGTGCCGTCGATCGTGCGGAGCTCGATGCCCGACCAGCCCAGCTCGGCGATCGCGGCGACCTGGTCGGCCAGCGCGGGCCCCGCCTCGTCGCCGATCCCGGCCAGCACGGTCACCGGCCTGCCCCGACCGGGGTGGGCAGTCCGGCCCGCCGCTTCGCCTCCGCGATCAGCGCCACCACGCTCGCCCCGGCCAGCGGCTCGTCCGGCATCGGCTCCTCGCCCGCGAAGTGTCGGTAGGCGCGGGCCAGGAACGCGGTCAGCGAGTCGTCCCGGAACACCGAGTCGACCTGCCCGCCGCGGGTGCGCACGGACAGCTGCGCGTACTCGTCGGTCCGGCTGACCGGGTAGTGCCCCACCAGCGTGCCGTTGGCCAGCTCCACGGTGATCCGGCGCTCGCGCACCGGGGAGGTCAGGTCGGTGTGGATCTCGGTCCGGGCGCCGTTCGCGTGCTGTAGCCGCAGCCACGCGCTGCCCATGCCGGGGAACACCGCGTCGCCGAGCAGCATGTCGGCGCACCCGGCGTCGACGACCTCGGCGCGGCCCGCGACCAGCAGTGCCACCGCGAGCGAGTGCGGCAGCTCGACGTCGAACGCACTCGGGTGGTCGTCGCCCGCAAGCGTGCGGGCGAATCGCGGCTTGGTCTGGGTGAATCGCAGCGAGCGCAGCTGACCCAGCCTGCCGCCGCCCAGCACGCCCAGGATGCGGCCGGTCAGCTCGCTGCACCGCCATTGCGCCACCGACACCAGGTCCAGCCCGGCCCGCTCGCGCAGCCGTAGCACCTCGCGCAGCTCGGCCTCGTCGGCGGCCAGCGGCTTCTCCACCAGGAACCGGCGGAACCCCAGCTCGGCCAGCTCGGTCAGCGGCCGCAGCCGCGCGGTCGGGCCGGTGCACAGGTGCACCACCGTCCGGGCCGGGTCCACCAGCGTCGCCGCGTGCCGGGGCGAGTGCGCCACCGCCAGGTCCGCGGCCTCCCGGCCGAGCAGGTCGGTGATCTCCACCGTGCGCAGCCGCGGGTCGTAGACGGTGATCGGCGGCCTGCCGAAGGACCGCCCGCCACCCTGGCCGAGCCGACGCAGCACGGGCAGGTGCAGCCCGGCGCCCGAGCGGCCGAGTCCCACGACGAGCGTGCCCAGCATGGGGTGACGTGCCTCCTCGGGCGGCGGGTGAACCGGGCCAACCCTGGTGTGGTGCCGTCCGCGTGTCAACGCGGACCCGGCAGGGCCACACGTACGTGTGATCTTTCGTTTGCGTTGCCACGCAACGGATGCCGACCGCCTAGTTTGGACCGCGCCCGGAGCCGGGGCCCGCACCCGGTATCGAGGCCGAACAGGAAGCTGGGGAAACATGGAGCACGCCGCGGCAGTCGCGGACCCCGCGGCCCCGCCCGGACCGGCGGTGCCGTTCTTCACCCAGGCGGCGGGGTTCACCGCGCGCTGGCCCGCGATCGCGGCCAACATCGGCGCCGTCGTCGACCGGGGTAAATACTCGCACGGCCCGCTGGTGGCCCGGTTCGAGCAGGCCCTGGCCGACTACCTGGGCGCCGCGCACGTGGTGGGCGTCAACTCCGGCACCGACGCGCTGGTGCTGCTGCTGCGCGCGGCCGGGCTGGAGCCGGGCGACGAGGTGGTGGTGCCCGCGTTCAGCTTCATCGCCACCGCCTCCGCGGTGGTGCTGGCGGGCGGTCGCCCGGTGTTCGCCGATGTCGACCCGGTGACGTACGCGCTGGATCCGGCCACCGCCGAGGTCACCGCGGCCACCAGGATGGTCATGCCGGTGCACCTGTTCTGCCAGCTCGCGGACATGTCCGCGGTCACCGGGTTCGCGCAGCGGCACGCGTTGACCGTGGTGGAGGACAGCGCCGAGGCCATCGGCATGCGCTGGGACGGCCTGCACGCCGGGCTGTCCGGCGCGGGCGGCGTGCTGTCGTTCTTCCCCACCAAGACCCTGGGCGCGCTGGGCGACGCGGGCGCGGTGGTCACCGACGACGAGCGGATCGCCGAGACCGCCGCCGCGCTGCGCCACCACGGCCGGTTCGGGCATACCCTCGACCACTTCCCTGGAATCAACACCGAGACCGCGATCGCGGGCGTGAACAGCAAGATGGACGACATCCAGGCGGCGATCCTGCTGGCCAAGCTGGACGGTCTGGACGCCGACATCGCCCGCCGGGCCACCCTCGCCGCCGCCTACACCGAGCGGCTGCGCGGCTGCCCCGGCGTGCGCAGGCTGCCCACGATCGTCGAGCGGGACGTGGACACCACGCCGGTGTTCTACGTCTACGTCGTGGAGGTCGACCACCGCGACGCACTGGCCACGTACCTGGCCGCGCACGGCATCGGCACCGAGACCTACTACCCGGTTCCGCTGCACCTGCAACCCTGCTTCAGCCATCTCGGCCACCGACGCGGCGACTTCTCGGTCGCCGAGGCCGCGTGCACCCGAACGCTGGCGCTGCCGCTCTACCCGGACCTCACCGAGGCCCAGGTCGACCGCGTGTGCTCGGTGATCCGCGCGTTCTACGGCGGGAGCGGCTCGTGACGCTGCCGTTCTTCCCACCAGACCTGTTCGACGACGACCGACAGACCATTCTGGACATCGTCCGCCGCGTCGGCACCGCGGCGGAGCAGCGGTTCATCCTGGGCGAGCGCACCGCCGCGTTCGAGCGGGCGCTGGCCGCGCAGGTCGGCGCCGCGGACGTGATCGCCTGCGGCAGCGGCACCACCGCGCTCACCCTGGTGCTGCGGTCCATGGACATCGGGCCGGGCGACGAGGTCGTGGTGCCCGCGTTCGGCTGCGCGCCGCTGGCCTCCTCGGTGGTCTCGGTGGGCGCCACGCCGGTGTTCGCCGACGTGCACCCGTGGACGATGGTGGTCGAGCCGTACGAGGTGGCCGAGGCGATCACCGCGCGCACCGCGGCGATCATGCCCGCGCACATGTTCTCGGTGATGGCCGACATGCCGACCCTGCGCGACCTGTCCGGGCACCACGGCGTCCGGCTGGTCGAGGACTCCGCGGTGGCCCAGGGCGGGGTGCTGGAAGGGGTGCCCGCAGGCCGCTGGGGCGAGGCGGGCGTGTACTCGTTCGTGCAGGTCAAGACGTTCGGCACGATCGGCGAGGGCGGCGCCGTGGTCACCGACGACCCGGAGATCGCCCGCGCGGTGCGGATGCTGCGCAACCACGGCCAGGACGGGCGCGCCCGGTTCGTGCACCACCTGGTCGGCCACAACAGCCGGTTCGACGAGATCACCGCCGACTACCAGCTGCACCGGCTGCCCGGCCTGGCCGCCCGGCTGGAGCGCCGGGCCCGGATCGCCGACTACTACACCGAGCGGTTCACCCCGCTGGCCGGGCGCGGCATCCAGCCGCCGCCCGCGGGCCGGGACGGCCGCTGCTTCTACGTCTACTCGCTGCTCGCCGACCGCCGCGACGACCTCAAGCGGCATCTGGCCACGCACGGCGTGGGCAGCCACGTCTACTACCCGGCACCGCTGCCCGCGCAGCCCGCCTTCGCCCGCTACGCCCGGCCCGGCCAGTACTGGCCGCACGCGGAGCTGGCGAGCGCGCGCACGCTCGCGCTGCCGATCTACCCGCATCTCACCGACGCCGAGGTCGAGCACATCGCCGACACGGTGTGCGCCTTCCCCGGAGAACCACGATGACCATGCCGCTCTCCCCGGCCGACTCCGCCGCGGCCACCCGCGCCCGCGCGCGGCTGGGCGCCTACATCCGCCTCGCCAAGCTGGACGTCTGGGACTACTACCTGGCCTTCCCACTGGCCTGGGCGCTGGCCGGGTTCGGTCCCGGCGCGTTCGGCGTGCTGATGGTGTTCGGGCTGGGCACGGTGTGCGTGGTCTCCGGCGCGGTCGCCTTCGACGACGTCACCGGCTACCGGGACGGCAGCGACGCGGCCAACTACGGTCCGGACGCGCCCGCGCGCAGGCTGGCCCGCAAGCCGCTGCTGACCGGAGAGCTGACCGAGTCCGAGGCGGTCCGGTTCGGCTACCTGGCGGCCATGTCCGGCGCGCTGCTCTGGGCGCTGACCGTGCTGATCGCCCCGTTCGCTCCACTGTGGACGATCCTGCTCGCGGCCGCCTGCCTGTTCTCCGCCGTGCAGTACTCGTGGGGGCTGCGGATCAGCTACCACGGCTGGCAGGAGGTGTTCCTGGCGGGCTTCGGCGTCGGCCTGGTGTTCGTCGGGCTGGGCCTGACCACCGGCGCGGTCGGCGGGTTCGCCGCTGTGCAGGGTGTCCTGTTCGGACTCGGCCCGCTGTTGTTCGGGGTCTACTCCAACACCCGCGACGCCGCCGGGGACGCGGCCGTCGGTCGGCCGACATTGGCGGTGCTGCTGACCGAGCAGGGCAACCGGGCGTTCATCGCGGCACTGACCGTGACCGAGATCGCGCTGGTGGTCACCTCCGCCGGGCTCGGGCCCGCGCCGTGGTGGTTCGCCCTGGCCATGCTGCCCGCGCTCGGCGTGCGGGTCGCGCAGCTGCGGCGCGGGGTCGGGCTGGGCGACCTGCTGGCCGCCCGCAAGCTGGGTCTGCTGGCGCACCGGCTGACCACCGTCACGCTGGTCGTGGTCGACGTGGTCCTCGCGGTGGAGGCCGGGGCGTGAGCGCCGATCTCGACGTCGCCGTGGTGGGGGCCGGGATCGCGGGCCTCGCGGCCGCGCACCGGCTGCGCGCGCAGGGGCGGTCGGTGCACGTGTTCGAGGCCGCCGACCACATCGGTGGCCGGATGACCAGCCTGCGCCGGGACGGCTACCTGATGGACACCGGCGCCGAGATGATCGGCAGCTCCGGCTACCCGGCCACCTGGCGGCTGATCCGCGACCTGGGCCTGTCCGACGAGGAGATCCCGCTCATCGGCGCGGGTCTGGCGGTCTGGCGGGAGGGGCGCGCGCACCAGCACGTGGGCGATCCGCGCGGGTTGCTCGTAGGGGCGGGGCTGTCGGCCGGGGCGCGGCTGGAGTTGGCCAAGTTGTTGGGGGGCACGGCGATCCGTCGACGTGCGTACGACCCGGACAGTCCGGAGTCGACACCGCAGGGGTCGCGGACCGTGGCCGAGGTGGTGCACGGGGACCTGCACGACTACCTGTTCCAGCCGTTGACCGGTGGCTTCTACGGCTGGGACACCGAGCGGGCGAGCGCCGGGCCGTTGTTGAGCCACATGCTCGCGGTCGGCGCCACCAAGACTTTCCGCACCTACCGCGACGGCATGGACACCGTGGCCCGCGCGCTGGCGGCCCAGGGTGAGGTGAGCACCGGGGTGCCGATCCGCGAGGTCGTCACCACCGGCTCCGGCGCCCGGCTGGTCGTCGACCACACACCGCTCACCGCGCGCACGGTCGTGCTCGCGGTGCCCGCGCCCGTCGCCGCCTGCCTGCACCCGGCGGCGCCGGAGTTCGTGCACCGCTGCGAGTTCCGGCCCATGCTCAAGGTGATCTGCCAGCTCGACCGGCCGCTGGACGGCTTCGGCCCGGCGTTCGGGCTGGCCGTGCCCGCCGTGGAGAACCCGGTGCTCGCCGGGATCGTGTGCGACGAGCGCAAGCACGTCGGGCGGGTGCCGGACGGGCTGGGGCTGGCGACCCTCGTGGCGGGCCAGGAGGTCGTGACCGATCTGCTGGACGAGAGCGACGACGAGATCTCGCGGACGCTGATCGCGCACGCCGAGCAGTACCTGCCGGGGCTGGCGCACGCGTTGCGCGGGACCGTGGTCGTGCGGTTCCGGCACGGGCTGCCGATGCCGACGGCCTGGGCGCTCGCCGCGCGCGCGGAGTTCGTGAAGCGCGCGCCATCGGCGGTCGAGTACGCGGGCGACTGGTACACGCTGCGCCCCTGCAGCGAGGCCGCCATCCGCTCGGCCGAGCTGGTGGCCGCGCGACTGTCCACTTCGGAGATACCGGCGGGTGCGCGTGGCTGAGGCGATCGATACCGAACTACCGTGGGCCGTGCTGCTGGCCAACACCGCGGGCCGGGCCGCCATGCACGGCATGGTCGAGGTGTCCCGCGCCCGGTACGTCTTCGGCACCGACTTCGAACGCGAGGCCGAACGGCTCGCTCTCGGCGAGCGGCTGTGGGACCCGGGCACGATCGACCGCCTCACCGCGCTCGGGATCGGCCCCGGCACCCGATGCCTGGAGGTGGGCGCGGGCCGTGGCTCGATCGCGGCGTGGCTGGTCGAGCAGGGCGCGTCGGTCACCGCGCTGGACTTGGACACCTCACGGCTGGAATGGCTGCGGGACCGGGACGTCTCGGTGGTGCGCGGCGACATCGGCGCGGACGACCTGTCGGAGACCGGCTACGACGTGGTCCACGCCCGGCTCGTGGTCCAGCACCTGGGCGACCGCGCGGCGGCCGTCCGCCGGATGTGCGCCGCGCTGCGCCCCGGCGGCCACCTGGTGCTGGAGGACACGGACACCGCCTCGCTGTTCAGCACGGCCGCGGGCGTACTGCACCCGGACGTCAAGCGCGCCGCCTACGCGGTGATGACCGGTGCAGGCTACCACCCCCGCTGCGGCCTGCTCGATATCGACCTGGCCACCGAGGCGGGCCTGGCCGACGTGCGTGCCGATGGCCGGGCCGAGGTCGTCACCGGCGGCACCGACCAGGGCCGCTGGTTCGCCCTGTGGCTGGAGCACCTGCGCCCGGCGATGCTCGCGGCCGGGGAGGTCACCGCCGCCCAGCTCGACCACGCGATGGCGGACCTGGCCGACCCCCGGCACCGCTGGCTGTCCCAGGTGATGGTCACCGTCACCGGCCGCAGACCGGGGGAGACCCGATGAGCAAGCCGCACGACCTGGGCACGTTGTTCGACGAGCTGGCCGAGCGTCGCACCCCCACGGTCATCCGCCTGTCCCGCCCACTGGACGTCGCCCCCGCCTTCGGCACCACCTACGACGTCCCGGCCGTCGCCGCCCTCGTCCGCAACCTCGCGGGCTGGCTCTACGCGGCGGGCGTCGACCCCGGCGATCGGGTGGCGGTGGTCAAGTCGAACCACTGGGACTACGTGCTGCTGGCCTGCGCCGCCGCCCGGATCGGCGCGGTCCCGGCGCTGCTGTCGGACCAGGTGGCCCCCAAGGCGCTCCGCCTCATGCTGGAACGCCTCAAGCCCACTCTCCTGATCACCACCCGCGCGGTGCTGGAGACCGCCCAGTCCCGTGGCGTCGACCTGATCGGCGTGGTCCGCCACGCACTGACGTTGGACGGCCGGTTCCCCAACACCATCCCGCTGGAACGCCTGCACGGCCACGAACCCCCGCCGCCGGTCTTCCGGGACGATGACGAGCCACTGGTCATCAACCACACCTCGGGCACCACCGGCGTCCCCAAACTGGTCGTCCACACCACCAACACCCTGATGCACGGCCTGGCAGGCGCCGAGTCGACACGGCTCCCGATCGTCTCCTGCCGCAGACACGACACGGTCTGCTCGGCCATCGCCTACGCCCACGGCCGCGCCATCCCGTGGACCGCGAGCGCCCTGTGGCTCGGCCCCCAGGAGATCGTGATCATCGACTCGGCTGATCCGGCCCAGGCCGAGCCCACGCTCCAGGCCTTCCCCCCGACCACCGTGGAAGCTCTCCCGTCCACCTTCGTCCGCTGGCGGCCGTTCCTCCGCCGCCCGGACCACCCGTTCCGCAACGTCCGCCTCTTCGTGAGCACCTTCGACGCCATCCACCCCCCGATGGTCCGCGACTTCCTGGGCGCCACCCGCAGGCGTCCGCTGTGGGTCCAGGTCTGGGGCCAGACCGAGACGGGCCCGCTGACGTTCCGCTTCCTGACCCGGCGCGCGCTTGCCGCCCGCGAGAAACGCCACCCCACGACCCGCAACCTGGGTCGTCCCGCGCCGGGGCGGACCAGGCTGAAGGTGGTGGACCCCAAGACTTTCGACCCGGTCCCGCACGGCACGCCCGGCCTGGTCCTGGCTCGTACGGGGACACTCGCGCTGGACTACCTGGGTGAGGAGGACCGCTGGGAGTCGAAGCTGACGGACGGCTGGTGGAACACCGGCGACATCGGGATGCGCACGCGGTCCGGGGCGTTCCACATGCTCGACCGGGAGCTGGATCTGTTGCCGGGGCAGAGTTGTGTGGAGCTGGAGGATGTCCTGGAGGACCGGGTCCCGCAGATCGTGGAGTGCGTGGTGCTGGGGACTCCTGGTCGGTTGCCGGTTCCGGTGGTGGTGACCGAAACAGGGCAACTGGACCCGGCGTCCTGGCGGCGGGCGTTGGGGGATCTGCCCGCGCTGTCGGATCCGGTGGTGCTGGCGTGGGACCAGATTCCCCGGACCGGGACGGGGAAGGTACGCCGGATGGCGCTACGCGCGTTGATCCATACCGGGCAGGATACGTTCGGAACTGGTCGTTGGACTTAGGAGCATCGCGTGGAACGGATCGCGTTCACCGGGGCGGCGCCGGAGCTGTACAAGCGGCTCATCGGGTTGCATGTGGCGGCGGACAAGGAGGCCCAGGCGGCTGGGCTCTCGCCGGTGCTGTTGGGGTTGGTGCGGACCCGTGCTTCACAGCTGAACGGCTGCGCGTTCTGTGTCGATATGCATACCGGAGAGCTGGCTGCCCTGGGGGAACCGATTCGTCGCGTGCACGCTCTGGCCGTCTGGGAGGAGAGCGGGTTCTTCTCCGAGCGGGAGGAGGCGGCGTTGGAGCTCACCGAGGCCATGACGTTGCTGGCGGAGAGTCGGGTGCCGGATGAGATTTATGAGAGGGCTGCCGAGGAGTTCTCGGCGGAAGAGTTGACGCAGCTGGTGTGGGCGATCACGATCATCAACTCGTTCAACCGCCTCTCGGTGACCTCCCGAACCGCTCCACCATCGCTGGATGCCTGACTCCTCGCGTACTACGCCCTTGTTTTTCGGGGCAACGGTTCCACCGTGGTGTTCGGCTGGTGCCGCGAGACCACCTCGGCCACCTCGGCACCTCGGCGACCGGCCTGCGCGGCATCTGGGGGCCGCTACGGGGTCGCCGTGCTGCGGGCCTCGCCGATGGCTATTCGGGCAACAGGATTGGAGAATGGATCGGAAAACGAGCCGCGGGCACATATGTGCCAATCCATTAAATAGAACTGGTTGGATCACTACGCGTCACTGATGCGGGCGTGCCTATTTCTCGCCAAAACGGCTTGTGGGAGAATCTCGGCGTGAAGATCAAAGAGCTGACCGACCACCTCGTTCGAGAGTTGACCGCTCTCGATCATGACGAGTTCGTGTCGGTCGCGGACGTGAGCAAGGGGCCGGGGTCGGAGAGCGAGCCGTACAACCACGTGCTGGTGACCGTGGAGCACGCCAACGGTGCGCGGTCCGCGATTCAGGTCATGCAGGTGACCGGACCGGGGATCGCTCCCGCTGGTGAGTACCGCATCCCCGCGAACGGGTGGTGACCTGTGCGAAACGAGCGCGTGCGCGAGCTGGTGGCCGAGCTGGTGGGGAGGCACCCCGGGGTGGAGTCGGTGAAGACGGTGGATCTCGGCAACAAGGGCCGGGTTCAACGAGTCACCTGCACTGACGGCGTGGTCATCGACCTCATGATCACCAACACCTCGCCTCCCGGGGGTGACAACCACAACGAGGAGGAGAAGATCGTGACCAAGCAAAGGGGGTGAGGACACGATGGCTGGTGGTGGCATGTGCCCGATCTGCGGACAGCGGGCGGCAGCGAACTCGGGCGACGAGATCAAGAAGCACCGGGATCTGAGCGGTGCGGCCTGCTCGGGCGAGGGCATGACGGCGAACTGACGCGATGAGCGCTGAACGCTCTGCCCGGATTGCGCTCGGTACACCGAAATGCACGGATGGCCCCTTCGCTGTGGTGTGCGGCGAAGGGGCCATCCGTGTTGGTGCTCAAAGCAAGTGCAGCAGTGGTATGGCGTGCTCGACGCGGAGGGAGCGGGCGCGGACCGCTGTGCTGGTCTCGGGTACGTCATCGCACCCAACGACAACAGCCATGGGGATCTGCTCATGGATCCGGCTCATCTGCGGCAGGCCGTCGAGGCGTATCGGCGGCTGTGGTCGACGGCGGTGCCCTTGTGAAGCCGGTTGTCATACCCCGGCGGTAAGGCGGGACAGGCGTTTGCGGACCTTGCGCCCGGCGTCCTCGGGGAGGAGGTCGACCACCGGTCGCAGGCGGGCCAGGAGGTCGGGTGTGGTGGTGAGGGCGCGCAGGGCGGTGCCGAGGTCGATGTCGTGGTCGGGGCGGTGGATGACGGTGATCGGGTCGCCCGCGGTGACCTCGCCCGCTTGTAGTACGCGGAGGTAGGCGCCAGGCCAGCCGCGGGCCAGGAAGCGGTGGATGAGGTCGGGAACGTCCCAGAAGCCCGCGAACACCCGGCACGGGGTGCGTGGTCCGCGGACCTCGAAGACGGCGGTGCCGATCGCCCAGTGTTCGCCGATGCGGGCGCCGGTGATGTCGAGTCCCGAGGTGGTCAGGTTTTCGCCGAAGGAGCCGGGGGAGACCGGGCGGCCCAGCTCGGTCGACCACCAGCGCTGGTCCTCCTCGGCGTAGGCGTAGGCCGCCCGGTCCACGCCGCCGTGGTGCTTGGTGTCGCAGATGGTGTCCCCGGCGAGACCGGCTTCGGTCGCCTGGACGGGGCCCGTGACGGGGCGTTTGTCGATTCCGGTGCGGCCCACGCGGCCTGCCCACGCGTCGGTGCGGACGGTGGCGATGTTGACTGACAGGAGTTGCACAGCGCGCCTTTGCCGTGGTGTGGTCGGATCCGAAGACGGCGTGCGGCTTCCCGGTGCCGGGCCGGTCGGCCCGGGTGGTGGACGGGGTGCCGCTCAGCCGGTTCGTCGTCGGGCTTCGGCGCGCGCGGTGCGGTGGGCCCATGGGCCAGGCGTCATGCCACGGCGAGGAGCCACGACGGTTACCACGCTTTCCAGAGTGTCACGGAGAGCGACAACATAGCGTATTCGCCTGCCGCCCCGCACGCCGGCTTCTAGCGGTTGTTGCAGAGTTCCAGTGGGGCGCGGTCCGGCGTGATGCAGGGCAGGTACCCCGCGTCCTTCAAGTGCAGCAACGCCTTGGGGTTGGTGTGCAGGTACGTGACGAACGAGCCCAGCAACCCGTCCTTCCCCGCCTCCCCCTTCGTGTACAGGTACTCGACCGTCCAAAACGGATAGTCCGACGCCACCCCGCCCCCGGTGTCGAACGTCTTGCCGTTCAAGCTCACCGCGTTCAGCGCGTTGCTCTTCCGGGCCTCGGTCACCGAGGGCGCGTCCGCGTACCCGATGGCCCCCGGGATGCTGCTGATCTTGGCCACGACCTCGGAGTTGGAGTCCCGCTCGCACCGAATGGTCCGCGCAGCAGGGTTCCGATCCTTGGTCAGGCACTCGTTGGACGAGAGCCCGTCCTCCCCGGTCCCCAGCACCCGTTTCTCGAACAGCTCCCGGGTTCCGGACTCCTGTCCCCGCCCCACGATCCGGATCGGCAGTGAGTCCCCGCCGCGAATCTGTTGCCAGTCCTGGTAGCGGCCGTCGTAGATTTTCTGCAGGGCGTCCGTGGAGATCGAGTCCACCCCCACCGAGGAATTGACCACCACGTGGTAGACCACGATCGCCAATTGCTCCGCGTGCAATCCGTTCGCGTCGCCGCCCTGCCGTCCGTCCGACAGGGCTGCCAATGACTCCGCCTTGTCCCCGGGCAGCGCGGCCACGGCCCGAACCCCGTCGATGCTCCCGGTCGGCACCGGAATGATCCGGGCCCCCGAGCAGGCCGCCATGTAGTCGTCCGCGATGGAGCGCATCGTCGGCATGAACACGCTGGAGCCCTTGAGATCCAACGTCCCGGACGCGCAGGCGACCGACGAATCCGTTGGCGGGGAGGCGAAGACCAGGCCGATGACCAGGAACGTGGTCAGCGTCAACGCGAGCGCGCCCGTCAGTCGGGTCAGGGTGAAGCGCCGCTGGCTCTTCTCGTCCTTGATGATCCCGTTGTCGCCCAGCTTCCCCGTGGCGACGATCTCCTTGCTGGTCTCGCCCGTCGGGTTGTCCGCCGGTTCCTCCAGCACCACCACCAGCTTGAACTTCTGGTTGCGGCGCAGCGCCAGTGACTCAAGCCGGACGCCGTGCCAGCGGGGTTCGGCCTCCGGTTCCCTGGCGGCCGGGGGCTGGCCGCCGATCCAGCGGATCATGCGCTGGGAGAGCTTCTCCCGGACGACGCCCAGGTTGTCGCGGTCTTCCGGTTGTTCCGTCGCGTCCTCGTGGCGGAAGAAGCGGAGACCGGACCGGAGCTTCTCCCGGATCTCGTCCGAACCCGCCTCGGAGATGCGCGCGTTCCAGACGACGCGTTTGCCGAAGGTGAAGGTCAGCGGCTTGTCGAAGTCGTCGGGGGCGATGTCGTAGCCGCCGGTGTTGCGGATGCGGATGACCACGATGCTCATCCGGTCCAGCAGGCGGCTGACCGAGCTCAGCTGGCCGAGGCGCCGGGCCGGGTCGTCGTCGAGGAGCTTCTCCGGGCCGAGGCCGATCTTGGAGTTGTAGTGCACCCGGTAGCTGATCCGTTTGCGGCGGATCAGGAAGCGGTCCACGAACGGGGTCGCGATCAGCAGCACGATGCCCAGCACCAGGTTCCCGGCGCCGAGGAAGTCCAGGATCGCCCGCAGAGCATCCCGAATCGCGGTCACGCGCACCCCTCCAGCAGTCTGCTCAGGCCGCCAGATTATGAGTGTCAGGATGCCCCGCGGGCGGATTTCGGACAGTCGTTCATAGCCGGTTCAGCTATCCGTGGCCGAACCGGTTCCGAACGTAGCCGCCGTTACGACTTACGGCCGCTCCGCCGTCCGCGCATCAGCACCAGGACCACCACGATGACCACGACCACCAGGATGCCCACGATCCACACCCACGATGGCACGCCCTTCGACTGCTGGGCGTCCGCGGTGGGCTGCTGGGCCGGGGCGTTGTCGCCCTGGGTGGCCTGGGAGGTGGGGGCCGGGGCCTCGGTTGTGGTGGTCGGGGCGGCCGCGCCCGCGACCGACATGGTGAAGTTGACGACGCCGCCGGTGATGTCGCCGTCGCCCGCGACCACCCGGTACTCCAGGTGGTAGGGGCCTGCCGGGCCGACCGGCTGGACCGGGATGGTCACCACGGCGCCCTCCACCTTCGGGGCGCCCAGCTGCCAGCGCTCGCCGCCCGCGCCGGTGACCGCGAAGTCCTCCGGCTTGGTGGTGACGTCCTCGCTGAACGTCAGCGTGATCACCTTGGGCAGCTCGGCGAGCGTGGCGCCCTCGGCGGGGGTGCTGGACTTCAGCTCCGAGTGGGCGTACGCGGGCAGGGCCGTGCCCAGCACGGCGGCGCCCGCCACGAGCAGGGTGGCGGCGAGACGGCGGAGGGACATCGCAGGGGGGACCTTTCTCGGCAACGCTGGGGACGCGGGGCATGGCGCGGTCGGGACAAACCGCGCTGTGTGCCCACGGACGGGCAGCGTAACCGAGCGGCATGGGGATGCCGTGAGGTAACCAGGGCGAATAGCGTCAGCCGGGGTGGACCGGAATCCGCTCGACGCCGTAGACGATCGAGGTCTGGCGGTATTCCAGCGACTGCTCCGGCACCGCCAGGCGCAGCCCCGGGAAACGACGGACCAGCGCCGGGTAGGCGGCGCGCAGCTCCATTCTGGCCAGTTCCGCGCCGATGCAGCGGTGCGCGCCGTACCCGAACGCCATGTGCTGGGTGGGCGGGCGCACCGGGTCGAACCGGTCGATGTCCGCGCCGAGCACCGGGTCCCGGTCGGCCGCGCTGAGCGAGCAGACCACCAGGTCGCCCGCGCCGATCCGGACGCCCGCGACCTCCAGGTCGTGTCGGGCGAAGCGCGGGAAGGCCATCTGGACCACGGTCAGGTAGCGCAGCAGCTCCTCGACGAACGGGCCGATCGCGGCGTCGTCGTCGCGCACCAGGGTGGCCGAGCGCTCGTCCCGCAGCAGGATGAGCGCGCCGAGCGCGAGCATGCTGGCGGTGGTCTCGAAGCCGCCGGTCAGGATGCCGTCGGCCAGGCCTGCCAGCTCCAGGTCGTCGATCTCGTCGCCGTGCTCGCGGATGATCATGCCGAGCAGCCCGTCGCCCGGGTTCTTGCGCTGCTGCTCGACCACGCCGCGCAGGTAGGTCAGCGACTCCGAGATCGCGCCGAGGGACGCGCCCGCGCCGCCGAACAGGTCGAAGCGGGCCACCGCGAGCCGCTGGAAGTCCTCGCGGTCGGTGTAGGGGACGCCGAGCAGCTCGCAGATGGTGAGCGAGGGGATCGGCAGCGCGAAGTGCTCCACCAGGTCGACCGGGCCATCGGCGGCGGCCATCCGGTCCAGGCAGCCGGTGACGATCTCGTCGATGCGCGGGGCCAGCCGGGCCAGCCTGCGCATGGTGAACTCGGGGGTGAGCAGCTTGCGCAGCCGGGTGTGGTCCGGCGGGTCGGCGAAACCGAGACCACCTGGGCTCACCTCCTCGGCGCCGACCAGCGCGCCGAGGTGCCGGTAGTCGTTGCTGAACGAGGCGGTGTCGGCCAGCACCTGCTTGCTCTCCGTGTAACCGGTGACCAGCCAGAGGTTCACGCCGAACGGCACCGGCAGCTTGCTGACCGGCGCGGTCTCCCGGATGCGGGTAAGTTCGGGCACCGGGTCCAGCCCGTCGCGACGCAGCGGCACCAGCACCGACTCGGGCAGCAGCGACAGCGCCCGGGTACCGAACCTGCGCAGCAGGAACCGGGCCAGGCGGGTGCGCGCCAGCCAGGACCCGACGGTCCCGCCGACGGTCCGAATGAGACCCATCGCGACCTCCCCCGAGACGCTCGTTCGGCGCCGACCCTACCGAAGCCGTCGGGCGGCTCTCAGCGCACTCTCAGCCCGTTGCCTGCCGGGAGACCGAACTCACAGACATCCGGTTCACCGGTCCGTTTCGGCCGTGCGCGATTATCTGCCTGCCACATATTCGATGGTGGAAATGTCGGCCTGCTTTCGGAGTAGTTTCATTGCCGGGAAACATCGACGGCTCCTACGATTCCGGCACCCGGATTCCCCAAGTGAATGGACCACCCTGTGCGCTCCAGGAGAATCGTCGCGGCGGCGTTGGCCGCCATCACCATCACCACCCTGTCCACGGCGACCGCCGGTGCCCAGCCGATGGCCGCCACCGCCGACCGCCAGTGCGGTTCGTCCCCGGTCGGCTCGCTGCGGCTGGACCTGACCTCCGACATCGAGAACCCCGCCTACCTCAGCCCGGCGCCCGAGGCACGCCGGGTCACCGGTACCGCCACCATCCCCAGCGCGGGCATCGCCGCTCTCGGCGCCGCGTCCGTGGAAGGCACGGTGACCGTCGACCTGGAGATCAGCGGCACCTTCAGCACGCGTGACTCGATCACCCTCGACCTGGCCCGCACGCCCGTCATCGCGGGTCAGGACATCGTCGCCAACGTGGTCGGCTACACCGGCACCGGCTACTTCGCCTACCGCGGCGGCACGAACTACGTCGACATCGCCAACACGCACGTGACCCTGCGCCCGCGCCGCGCCGACGGCGTGCCGACCCGGCCGCGGCAGCTCACCGCGGACTGCGTGCGCGCCGAGCAGCCGCTGACCCGGTGGATGGAGATCCGCACCGAGCAGATCATCGCGGAGATCCTGCCCGCCCCGACCGACCTGCGGGTCACCTCGCTGGGCACGGACAGCCTCGGCCTGGCCTGGAACCGGTCCACCGGTCTGATGGGCCCGGCCAGTGGTTACGAGGTGCTGCTGGAGGACGTGTCCAACCAGGTCCTGGTGGGCCAGGACAAGCTGAGCACCACCGTCACCGGTCTACAACCGGACACGATCTACTGGGTGCGGGTCAGGGGCATCCAGTTCGGCGGCGGCAGGCGGAGCAACCCGCTGCACATCCGTACCGCGGCCACCCAGGCCGACTTCTACTACGACACCGCGGGCTCCGCCCGGATCAACGGCAGCTCGGTGGCGTTGAAGGGCGAGCTGGACACCCATCTCGACCTGGCCACCGCCACGCACACCTCGAAACTCGCGCTCGCCCCGACCGACGTGCGTGGCCGTAATGGCGCCGCGCACCTGGAGTTCACCGAGGCCGCGCCCACGACCGGCGCGCTGACCGGCGGCGTGTTCACCGCGACCACGCACCAGACCGTGTCCGTGCCCCGGATCACCGTGTTCGGCCGCGTGATCGACACCCCGGGTTGCCGCACCAGCAAGCCGGTGGACATCCCGCTGACCTCGGGTGCCGCGTTCGACCCGACCGTGGGCGGCAGCCTCACGGGGACCTTCACGGTGCCGGACCTGACCGGCTGCGGCCGCTACACGTCGCTGGTCAACAGCCTGCTGGCGGGCCGCGGCAACCGCGCCGAGATCCGCGTCGCGCCCTGGGCGTGACCCGCTGACCGGCCCGGGGCCACCCCGGGCCGGTCGGTCCTCAGTGGACAGTTGGTGCTCCCGGCCGGGCCCGTGGCACGATCATGGGGAGGGAGACCACGGGAGGACCCACGAGATGACCACCGACAGCGACCTCTGGCTGCGCCGCTTCACCCCGGCGCCGGAGGCCCCCGCCCGGCTGCTGTGCCTGCCGCACGCGGGCGGCTCGGCCAGCTACTTCTTCCCGGTGTCCAAGGCACTGGCGCCACGCGTGGACGTGGTGGCCGCGCAGTACCCGGGCAGGCAGGACCGCAGGCTGGAGCCGTGCGTGCCGACCGTGGCCGGGCTGGCCGACCAGCTCGCCGAGGCGGTCCGGCCGTACCTGGACAAGCCGTTGACCCTGTTCGGGCACAGCATGGGCGCTTCCGTCGCGTTCGAGCTGGCCCTGCGGTTGCAGGAGCGCGGCACGGACGTGGCCGGAGTGGTCGTGTCCGGCCGCCGTGCCCCGTCCGCGCTGCGTGACGAGCAGACCCACCTGCTCGACGACGACGGCCTGCTGGCCGAGATCCACTCGCTGGAGGGCACCGAGTCCGGGCTGCTCGACGACGACGAGATCCTGCGCCTCGTGCTGCCCGCGATCCGCAACGACTACCGGGCCGCCGAGCTGTACCGGCGCACGGACGGGGCGACGGTGCGCGCGCCTATCCTGGCGCTGCTGGGCGACCGCGACCCCAAGGCCACCGAGGCCGAGACCCGCAAGTGGGCCGAGCACACCAGCGGCGGGTTCGACCTGGAGCTCTACCCGGGTGGGCACTTCTACCTGACCCAGCACGTGCCCGCGGTGCTGGCGCGGATCGAGAAGCACATCGACGGCGACCACTGAGCACACCCCGTCCGGGCGGTCGGACGGCGTCGTGCGAGGCTCACCGGCGACCGCACGCCGACCGCCGGGGGCGCCATGATCCACGCCTTGTCCAGCACGCTGACCTGGGTCGCCGTTGGCGCGGCCTGCTGGGCGCTGGTGCTGGTGATCCTCGACCGACCGCCGCTGCCGGGCCGCCCGGACGGGTACGCGTACCTGGGCCTGCTCGTGCTGGTGGAACTGGGTCTGCTGGGGCAGGCCGTGATCGGGTTCGTGCAGCTGGCGAGCACCGACCGGGACGTGTCCGGGCTGTCGTTCGGCGGCTACCTGCTCGGCGCGCTGCTGATCCTGCCGGTCGCGGTGTTCTGGTCGTTCGCCGAACGGACCCGGTGGGGGACGGCGGTGCTGGTCATCGGCGCGCTGGTGGTGCCGGTGATGATCGTGCGGCTGAACCAGATCTGGACGGCGGTGCCCCGTGGCTGACCTCGCCACCACGACCCGGTCCGGTCCGGGCAGGCTGCTGATCGCCGTCTACGCGGTCTTCGCGTTGGCCGCGTGCGCGCGGTCCGGGGTGCAGCTGGCCACCCATTTCGATCGCGCGCCGTTGGCGTACCTGCTGTCCGCGCTGGCCGCGGTCGTGTACGTGGTGGCGACGGTGTGCCTTGCCCGGGGGAGCCGGACTTCGCGGCGCTTGGCGGTCATCTCGTGCACGGTCGAGCTGGTGGGTGTGCTCGCCGTGGGCACCGCCAGCCTGGTGGCGCCTGCCGCTTTCCCGGACGCCACGGTGTGGTCGGTCTTCGGGCAGGGCTACGGCTTCGTGCCGCTCGTGCTGCCGGTGCTCGGCCTGCTGTGGATTCGCCGCACCGCCCGAGGGTGATCACATTCGGTAGTGGACAGTCGATGGACGATCGCTGTCCGTGTCTTGTCCGTTCCGGAGCGCTGCCCCTGCCCCGATGTCGCACAACCCCAGCGAACCCCTAAACCGGGTCCACTTAAGACGCTCTTGAGGCTGCTTTTGGTGAATCACCGACAAGTCGCCGAGCTGGGTCCGCTGCGGCTTGTGCCGCAGGATGTTCGGCCGAACGGTCCATCAGGGACGTGAGTCGGAATCAACTCCGTCCGTCATCCCGCTCACCACTTGGCAAATCCTCCACAATCGTGGGCGCACCGGTTAGATTCACCGCTGGGTCGGGGAACGAGGCCGCCCACCGGTCACACCGCGTGTTCGATGGCCCGGCTGTGCGGCTGTGTGACTGTCGGGATGCCGAGGTCCACAGGGGAAGGCGAGACGGATGACGCTGGTCGAGCGGCACGAGGAACTGGCCGCGCTCGGCGGACTGCTGGACGCGTGCGGCCGTGGCCGCGGCCAGGTCGCTCTGATCGGCGGCGGCGTCGCGGCGGGCAAGACGGCCCTGCTGCACGCGTTCGCCGACCGGGCCGCCGCCGTGGGCGCGACCCCGCTCACCGCCACCGGCTCCCCGGCCGAACGGACCGTCCCGTTCGGCGTGCTCCGGCAGCTGTGCCAGTGCCTGCCCGGGGCCGCGTCCGCCGACGCGCTGCACCCGCTGGCAGCCCTCGCCGCGACCACGGCCGACGACCCGCGCTCACTCGGCCCGGACGGCGCCCGCGTCCTCGACGGCGTGTGTGCGGTACTGCTGGAGGTCTCGCGCACCAGCCCGGTGGTGATCGGCGTCGACGACGTCCAGTTCGCCGACCCCCAGTCCCATCAGGCGCTGCTCTACCTGCGCAGGCGCATGCGCCTCGCCCGGCTGCTGATGGTCTTCACCGAGTGCACGCTGCCCCGCGCGACCCCGTCCGCCTTCCGTGCCGAGATCACCGGCCAACCCGGCACCACCCACCTCCGGCTCGCCCCGCTCACCCGGGCGGGTATCGCCGCCCTGCTCGCGGACCGCCTGGACTCGGACGTGGCGCAAACGCTTGCCTCGGCCTATCACGCCCTGAGCGGCGGCAGCCCGCTGCTGGCCAACGCCCTGATCGAGGACTACCGCGCCGCCGCGCGCGCCTGCGCCGTGGTGGATCCCGTCGTGGGCCACGAGTTCGGCCACGCCGTACTCGCCTGCCTGCACCGCTGGGACCCCACCGTCGCCCGGGTCGCGGGTGGCCTCGCCCTGCTCGACCGCATGGCCTCCACTGCCCTGGTGAGTGACCTGATCGAAGTGCCCCACGAGGCCGCCACACAAGCGATCGAGGTCTTGGAACACGCCGGTCTACTGAAGACCGCCCGCTTCCGCCACGCGGTCTCACGGCTCGCGGTCCTGGACAGCATCACCCCCGCCGACCGCTCCACACTGCACACCCGCGCCGCCCGTCTACTCAACCGAGACGGCGCACCCACACACGAGATCACCCATCACCTGATCGCCGCCGATACGCGCGAGCTCGCGGGCGAACCCTGGGCAGTGGAATCGCTCCACCACGCAGCCCAAGAGGACTTATCCACGGACCGGCTGGACAGTGCGATCCAGCACCTCTCGCTCGCCGCCCTACTCAGCACAGACGAGACCGAACGCGCAGACCTCACCACCCAACTTCTCCGCGTCGAATGGCGTCGCAATCCATCTGCGGCCGTGCGCCACTTACCGGCACTGCGCGAAGCCCTCGCCGCCGATCGCCTCTCTCCGCAGAACATCGCGCACCTGGCCAAGTTCCTGCTCTGGTACGGGCACACCGACGAACTGGCCACCACGCTTCACCGGATCGCGCCCGCAAGTTCCGGACAGTTCAACCTGGTCGCCCAGTGGCTCAGCTTCCTATACCCCGTAGGCGGCCACACCCCACGCGGCACTTCACGCCTGGATTCATCCGACCCGTGGAGCCGTGCATCGGCCATGCTCCACCTCCTCCGCACCGGCGGCCCGCACAGCGAGATCGCCTCTGCGGCCGAACATGTGTTGCGCAACTGCGAGCTGGGTGAACAACCGCTGGGAGCACAACTCTCCGCTCTCACCGCCCTGATCCACACCGACCGGATAGACCGAGCCGCCCACTGGGCCGAGACCCTCTTCGTCGAGTCGGGTGCCTGTGCTGCTCGCACCTGGATAGCCCTCTTCGGCGCCCTCCGCGCCGAGATCGCGCTACGCCAGGGTGATCTGCCGGGCGCTCTCGACCACGCGACCGCCGCCTTCGACCAACTCACACCTTCGGGCTGGGGAGTCGCGATCGGACTCCCACTGTCCACTGCCCTCATCGCCGCGACCGCCATGGGCGCGTATGACCGCGCGGCGGCTTTGGTGCGCACGCCTGTTCCGGACGCGATGGCCGACACGCAGTTCGGATTGCTGTATCTGAACGCGCGGGCGAACCACTACCTGGCCACCGACCGACTCCACGCGGCGCTCGCGGACTTCCAACGTTGTGGGGAACTGATGTCCGCGTGGAACCTGGATCTTCCCGGTCTTGCCGCCTGGCGTGCCGGTGCCGCGCTGGCGCAGTTGCGGTTGGGGAATCGGGAGCTGGCTCGGGGGTTGATCACCGCGCAGTTGTCACGGCCCGGGGCCGATGTGGCTCGGACGCGTGGGTCGAGTCTGCGGGTGATGGCCGCGGTTTCGGCCAGTGACCGGCGAGTGGGGATGTTGCAGGAAGCTGTGGAGCTGTTGCATGTCGCGGGGGACCGGTATGAGCTGGCGCGTTCCTTGCGGGATCTGAGCGCGGCTCATCACGCGGTAGGGGACGAGGAGACCGCGCGGACCGTTGCCCGGCGGGCCATCCAGATGGCGAAGGCCTGCCATGCCGAGCCGTTGACCCGGGAGCTGGACCCGGGACGGGAGCCCGAGGTGCCGGAGCAGGGAAGGGTCGGGGGGATGAGCATGTTGAGCGAGGCGGAGCGGCGGGTGGCCGTGCTGGCCGCGTTGGGACACACGAATCGGGAGATCGGCGGGAAGCTGTACATCACCGTCAGCACGGTGGAACAGCATTTGACCCGGATCTACCGGAAGCTGAATGTCAGCCGCCGGACGGATCTCCCTATCGACCTGCCCCGGCATCTGCTGACTTCCACTAACGACCACTGACCCTCTCGGACTGTGCACACAGAGCCGGTTTGTCCGGTCGGCGTATCCCGTGGGGGGTAAGCGAAGTACCTCTATCCGAGTGATTTCCCACGTTCGCTCACCCAGGCGAGGCCGAACTACCTCGGCAACCGCCGCCAAACGGCCCTAGGCAGCAACCTCATCCCGAAGAACACCGCCCGCAACACCCCGGGAACCCACACCTCGCCCCGCCCCCGTGCCAATGCCCGTGCGGTGGCCACGGCCACCTGCTCCGGCGTGCTGGAGAACGGCGCGGGCGTCATGCCCGAGGTCATCCGCCCGATCACGAACCCGGGCCGCACCAGCAACAACCGCACGCCGCTGTCCGCGAGTGCATCCGCGAGTCCTGATGCGAATCCATCCAACCCGGCTTTGGCCGACCCGTACACGTAGTTCGCCCGCCGCACCCGGACCCCGGCGACCGAGGAGAACACGACGATCTCCCCGCTTCCCTGGCGCCGCAACAGGTTCGCGACGTGCGTGAGCACGCTGACCTGGGCGACATAATCGGTGTGGACGATCTGCACCGCGTGCGACGGGTCCTTCTCCGCCAGGCCCTGGTCCCCGAGGACGCCGAACGCGAGCACCACCGTGCCGATCGGGCCGTGGTCCCGGGCGATCCCGGTCAAGACCTCTTCATGACCGTCAAGGTCATCAGCGTCGAACTCGACCCGGACGACCTCGCCTGCGCCCGAGTCCCGGAGCGCCGCCGCCTCCTGGTCGAGATCGCCGCAGCGGCGTGCGGCGAGCACGACCGTGCGGGTTCGGGCGAGGGCGCGGGCCAGCTCCAGGCCGATCTCGCTACGGCCGCCCAGGACGACCAGGGTTCCACTCATGCGGAGCAGTGTGCCGTGCTCACCGTGGGTGGGATCGATGTGCCCCTCGGTCACATTCGGCCCAATCTGCCACATGATCGAGTGAAAGATCCATCCGGCGACTACAGCCGGTCTATCCAATCACCGTTTCAGGCGAATCCCCCGGGGTTATCACTAACCGATTCGGGGACTGTACTGTCACGAATTCCGGGTATAACTTCGACGCCGTCGACAAGGCGGAGCGGCAACGGGGTCTCGGACCAGGCGGCAATGTGAAAACGAGACACTTTACGGGATGCGGTTCTTTACCGACTAATCCCGCGCTTCGTCGCTGTCTGCCTGCCCTATTCCTCCGAGTCCTTACCCAGTCCTTACCGAGTCCGTCCTGAACCGATTGGCGGTAGCACCGTGACCGAGACCCTGCGCCCCGTCGACGGCGAGGCGTCGTCGCAGCAGAGCCTGACGACCGCGGCGGCGCGGAACCTGGCCACCACGACCAAGTCCGTGCCGCAGATGCAGGAGATCACCTCCCGCTGGCTGCTGCGGGTACTGCCGTGGACCCATGTGGGTGGCGGCACCTACCGGGTCAACCAGCGGCGCAGTTACGTGGTCGGCGACGGCCGGATCGCCATCGACTACGTGGTCGGCGACGGGCGGATCACCGTCGACCGCGAGAACGCGCAGGCCCGGGTCGTCTCCGGCGACCTGCGCGAGCTGGCCTTCCTGCGCGACTTCGACGACGAGGAGGCGCTCAGCGCCCTCGCCGAACTGTTCCAGCAGCAGAACTACAACGCGGGCGACACCATCGTCGAGTGGGGCCACGCCGAAGACCGCTTCCTGGTGATCGCGCACGGCCGGGTCGAGCAGCGGGCCGCGGGCCAGTACGGCGACGAGACCGTGGTCGGCGTGGTGGCCGACGGCGAGTACTTCGACCAGTGGGGCCTGTTGGAGGAGCGGATCTGGGACTTCACCGCCCGCGCCGCCACCGCGGTCACGGTGCTGTCCCTGCGCCGGTCCGACTTCCAGAACCTGCTCGACCGCGTCCCCACGCTGCGCGCACACGTCGAGGAGTACGTGGCCAGCGGCGCGCACACCCAGGGCGACGGCGAGGTGCCGATCAACCTGGCCGCGGGCCACACCGGCGAGGTCGACCTGCCGGAGACCTTCGTCGACTACGAGGTCTCCCCGCGCGAGTACGAGCTGAGCGTCGCGCAGACCGTGCTCAAGGTGCACACCCGGGTGGCCGACCTCTACAACCAGCCGATGGACCAGGTCGAGCAGCAGCTGCGGCTGACCATCGAGGCGCTGCGCGAGCGCCAGGAGCACGAGCTGATCAACAACCGCGAGTTCGGCCTGCTGCACAACGCCGACCCGCGGCAGCGCATCCACACCCGGGGCGGCGCCCCCACCCCGGACGACCTGGACGAGCTGCTGGCCAAGGTGTGGAAGGACCCGTCGGTCATCCTCGCCCACCCCAAGGCCATCGCCGCGTTCGGCCGCGAGTGCAGCAAGCGCGGCATCTACCCGACCTCCGTCGACATCAACGGCCACCACGTGCCCAGCTGGCGCGGCATCCCGGTGCTGCCCTGCAACAAGATCCCGATCAGCGACACCCGCACCACCTCGATCCTGCTGCTGCGCACCGGCGAGGCGAACCAGGGCGTCATCGGCCTGCACCAGACCGGCATCCCGGACGAGTACGAGCCGGGTCTGTCCGTCCGGTTCATGGGCATCAACGAGAAGGCGGTCACCTCCTACCTCGTCAGCGCCTACTACTCGGCCGCGATCCTGGTCCCGGACGCGCTCGCGGTGCTCGACAACGTCCAGATCGGCCTGTGACCCCACGGCACCCGCGCGCCCCGGGCGCGCGGGTGCCCCTCCCTGACGAACACGATTGGCGGTATCAGGCGTGACCGACGTACTCGACTCCGCGGCCGGGCAAGCGTCCCAGCAGTCCCAGCAGAGCCTCGACACCAGGGCCGCCCGCAACCTGGCCACCACCACCAAGTCCGTCCCGCAGATGCAGGAGATCAGCCCGCGCTGGCTGCTGCGCATGCTGCCGTGGGTGGAGGCCAAGGGCGCGGTCTACCGGGTGAACCGCAGGATGAGCTACACCCTCGGCGACGGCCGGGTGACCTTCACCAACACCGGCGCCGACATCGACATCGTGCCGCAGGAGCTGCGCGAGCTGGCCGTGCTGCGCGACCTGGACGACCAGGCCACGCTGGCCGAGCTGGCCCGCCGCTTCCAGCAGCGCGAGTTCACCGCGGGCCAGGAGATCGTGCGGGCGGGCGCGCAGGCCGACGCGGTGTTCCTGATCGCGCACGGCCGGGTCACCACGCACACCGAGGGCCACTTCGGCGACGAGGCGACGCTGTCCGTGCTCGCCGACGGCGAGTACTTCGGCGACCGCGCCCTGCTGGAGTCCGGCGCCACCTGGCAGTTCACCGCGCGCGCCAACACCGCGTGCACGGTCATGGTGCTCTCCCGCGGTGAGTTCCTGTCCCTGCAGGAGAGCTCGCCACCGCTGCGGCAGCACGTGGAGCGGCTGCGCGCGCAGCCCGAGGCGGCCACCAACAAGCACGGCGAGGCCGAGATCGCGCTGGCCTCCGGGCACGCGGGCGAGCACGAGCTGCCCGGCACGTTCGTCGACTACGACCAGGCCCCGCGCGAGTACGAGCTGAGCGTCGCGCAGACCATGCTCAAGATCCACACCCGGGTCGCGGACCTCTACAACGAGCCGATGAACCAGGTCGAGCAGCAGCTCCGGCTCACCATCCAGGCGCTGCGCGAGCGCCAGGAGCACGAGCTGATCAACAACCGCGACTTCGGCCTGCTGCACCAAGCCGACCTGCGCCAGCGCATCCACACCCGCGACGGCGCGCCCACCCCGGACGACCTCGACGAGCTGCTCTCCCGCAGGCGCCGGTCGAACTTCTTCCTGGCCCACCCGCGCGCGATCGCCGCGTTCGGCCGCGAGTGCACCAAGCGCGGCCTCTACCCGGCCACCACCGAGGTCGCAGGCCGGACCGTGCACTCCTGGCGCGGGGTGCCGCTGCTGCCCTGCGACAAGATCCCGATCAGCGACACCAATGTCACCTCCATCCTGGTGCTGCGCACCGGCGAGGCGGACCAGGGCGTGATCGGCCTGCACCAGACCGGCATCCCGGACGAGTACGAGCCGGGCCTGTCCGTGCGGTTCACCGGGATCAACGCCAAGGCCGTGATGGCCTACCTGGTCAGCACCTACTACAGCGCCGCGGTGCTGGTCCCGGACGCGCTCGGCGTGCTGGAGGATGTCCAGATCGGACTGTGAGACCGGCTCGCCACCACCGCGCGCGGCTCGCGGTGGTGGCGAGCCCGTCCGCGCCCCGTCCCCGCCCGCCGTCCTGGGCCGTTCGCCCGCCCACTCCAGCGAAAACGAGGTCCGGCATGTCCGTCGATCGCCGTTCCATCCACCTGCCCGACGCCCGCGAGGCCCCGGAGCCCGAGGTCGAGCACCGCTCCGCGCGCGAGGTGCTGGCGCAGGCCCGTGTCCTGGTCGACCCGGCGCTGCGCGCGGCGGTGGACACCCTGCCGGACTCGATGCGGCACCTGGCCGGCTACCACTTCGGCTGGTGGGACGAGCACGGCGCGCCGGTCCAGGCCGACGCGGGCAAGGCGATCCGCCCGGCGCTCGCGCTGCTCGCCGCGGAGGCGGTCGGCGCCGCACCGGCCGACGCGCTGCCCGCGGCGGTGGCGGTCGAGCTGGTGCACAACTTCACGCTGCTGCACGACGACGTGATGGACGGCGACCACACCCGCAGGCACCGGCCGACCGCGTGGAGCGTGTTCGGCCTCGGCCCGGCGATCCTGGCGGGCGACGCCCTGCTCACCCTGGCCTTCGACGTGCTGGCCGCGGGCGGCGGCCTGCCGGACAACCGGGTCGTCGCCAGGGTGCTGTCCGCGGCGGTGCTGGCGGTGCAGGACGGGCAGGCCGCCGATCTGGCCTTCGAGCGGCGCGCGGAGGTCGGCCTGGCCGAGTGCGTGCGGATGGCGGAGGGCAAGACCGGCGCGCTGCTCGGCTGCGCCACCGCGCTCGGCGCCCATTACGGCGGCGCCACCCCGGTCCGCGTCGACCACCTGCGTTCGTTCGGCGAACGCCTCGGCCTCGCCTTCCAGCTCACCGACGACCTGCTGGGCATCTGGGGCGACCCGGTGAGCACCGGCAAGCCGGTCTACTCCGACCTGGAGAACCGCAAGAAGTCGCTGCCCGTGGTCGCCGCCATGGCCACCGACACCCCCGCCGCGCACGAGCTGCGTGGGCTCTACCGGCGCGACACCCTGTCGGCGGCCGACCTGGTGCACGCCGCCGACCTGATCGACCACGCGGGCGGCCGCGCCTGGACCCGCGCCCGCGCCGACGAGCTCCTCACCGAGGCCCGCGCGCACCTGCTGGCCGCGCACCCCGTCCCCCGCGCCGCCGCCGAGCTGACCGCGCTGGCCGACCTCGCCGTCCGCCGCGACCATTGACCACTCCCGAGGAGACCGCCATGACCCCGCCGCCGGGCACCGTGCTCGTCGCCGACGAACTGCGCGGCCTGCCCGGTGCGCCGCTCGCCTGCCCAGCCGCCGCACTGGTCGATGGCGAGCTGCGCAGGCAGGGGATCCCGACCGCGCGCGGCCCGGTGGACGTCGTGCTGTCCGGTGTGGACACCGAGACGACGTGGACCACGTTCGGCGGGGTGGCGCTGGCGGTCTCGGTCCGGGTCGCCGACACGGAGGCTCGCTTGGCCGCCAAGTCCACTGTGGGCGCCTGGCTCGCGGCGGGTGGCCCGCGCACGGTCGTCCTGGCCGCGCCGCGTTCGTTCTGCGCGGGCGTGGAGCGGGCGGTGCAGGTTGTGGAGCGGGAGTTGGTGAGGGAGCCACGGGTATACGTGCGCAAGCAGATCGTGCACAACACGCACGTGGTGGCCGATCTGGAGTCGCGCGGGGCGGTGTTCGTGGACGAGCTGGCCGAGGTGCCGCCTTCGTCCACTGTGGTCTTCTCGGCGCATGGGGTGTCGCCCGCTGTCCGTTCGGACGCCGATGCCCGGTCGTTGCGGGTGATCGACGCGACGTGTCCGTTGGTGACGAAGGTGCACGCGGAGGCCCGGCGGTTCGCCGCGCGGGGGGACACGGTGATCCTGATCGGGCACGCGGGGCACGAGGAAGTGGACGGGACCCTGGGTGAGGTTCCGGATATGCGGTTGGTGCAGTCGGTGGCGGATGTCTCGGCGGTCGCTGTGCCTGATCCGACGCGGGTGTCCTATCTGACCCAGACGACGCTGGCGGTGGACGAGACCGTTTCGATCATTGATGCGCTGCGCGCTCGGTTTCCGGCTCTGCGCGGGCCCGGCTCGGATGACATCTGCTACGCGACGACGAACCGGCAGAACGCGTTGCGGGGGGTGGCCGATCGGACCGAGCTGGTGTTGGTGGTGGGGTCGTCGAACTCGTCCAACTCGCAGCGGCTGGTGGAGTTGGCTTCGCGGCAGGGGACTCCGGCGTATCTGATCGAGGACGTGGGTTCGATCCGTCCACAGTGGCTGATGGGGGTTCGTGCGGTCGGGCTGACGGCGGGTGCGTCCGCGCCACCTCGGTTGGTGGATGAGGTGGTCGCCGCGTTGGGCGGGTTGGGGGCGGTGTCGGTGGAGGAGCACGAGACGACCCGCGAGACGATCGAGTTCACACTGCCGAGCGCGGTCCGGGGAAGTTGATCGAGCGGCACGCTCGTCCGGTTCGGATGTACGTCATGGTCTACCTGATGGTCTACCTGCCGCAGCACGCGCGGATGAGTGCTGGGGTGAGGGACGGGTAGCGGGTGCTCGTGGTCATGGTGCGCAGAATCGGGTCGGTGTGCAGCGGGCGCAGGCGTTCCGGGAGGTCTTCCTCGGCGCCCGCGATGGCCTCGGGGTGGTCGCGCAGGTGGTCGGCTAGGCCGGGCCAGCGGATCTCCAGGATCGTCCAGAGCGCCAAGGCCTCGACGGCGACCGCGTTGCCCTCCAGGGTGCGGACGGCACGCAACGCGCTGTAGGAGTTCACGAATCGCTTCATCGCGCGAGGGTTCGGCGGCAGCAGATCCGCGAACCGCAGGAGACTGTGCTCGGTCTCGGCGATCGCGGTCTTCGTGGTCATCCGCGCGAGCGCTTGTTCAGCCACCAGATCCCGCACGGCCGGACTGGCCGTGCGCAGTGCGTCGACCACTTGGGCCTCGGTGACGCTGCGGTCCAGGCGGGCCCGGACGCGGGCCTCCTCGGTGACAACGACATCGGTCGGGGCGGTGGAGCTGTGCAGGAGGCGGCGCAGGTAGGTCTCGCGGCGGGCGGTGTCGATCGCGGGGATGGGTATGTGCAGCTGGAAGAACTTCTCCAGGAACTTGTACCCCATCGGCTCGCCCGGTCGGGCCGCCGCGCTCGCGAACGTGGCGTAGCCGTGCTCGTAGGCGGTGCGCAGCCAGGCCCCGTCGGCGCAGACCACGAAGTGGATGTTGGGCGGGCCGATGTCGCGGATCAGGTTCTGGATCTTGTCCAGCAGTTCGACGATGTAGGTCTCCTTGCACCGGTCCAGATCGTCGACCAGGAACACCACCGGGCGCTTGGAACGGGACATCAACCAGGTGAAGTGCCGCTCCACCTCCAGCATCGGATTGGTGTTGGACTGCTCGAACAACCGAGCCCCACGCGCCGAGTCCCACAACAGGAACCGACTCGCCACCAGAGCGCCCGCGAACAGGGTGCTCACTCCGGCCAGTCCGCCGATGACGGTCTTGACCGCGTCGGCCATGCCGTGGAAACCGTTGAGCACCAGCAGGATCACGCCGATGAAGACCATCACCCCGGTGACCGCCAAGACGAAGGGGGCGCCCACGCGGCGAAGCCGGGCCAGGGATTCGTTGATACGCAACCAGATCCGCCCGGGTAACCGGCGTTGCCTGCGGATGGCCGTGCGCAATGAGGTCAGCACCGCCCACCACGCCGGGCCGACACCCGCCTCCTGCCAGGCATCGAAGTCGACAACGGTGAAGTCCGGTGTCGACTCCGCCCGGAGGAAGTTGAGCAACGTACTCTTTCCCGTACCCCACGGCGCATCTATGTGGATCATCAGCGAGCTGCCGGGTTCCTGCGCGTCGACTCGCTTGAGCCGCTCCGCGATCACCTTCGCCAATGGCCTGCGCCGCAACCAGTCGTCATCGGCTGGCGCGTCCCCGACCCACTCGACGTGACCGCTGCGCGCCTGCCCCCAGATCCGGATGACCCCGCCGACCTCCGTGATCACGATCCGCTCGCCGTTCAGCGAGCCGATTGCCACGCGCGCAGGCTCGTGGTGTTTGTCGAGCTTGATGTACTGGTCCTGGTCGGGCTGCCACAGGTAGACATCGCCGTCTTCGTAGGCGACCACCACGGAGAGGGGATCGTCCGCGATCGCGAGCGCGGACACGGCCACGCCGAATGCCGGGAGCTCCCGTCCGCCGGACAGGAACACGCCGCCCAGTTCCGTGCTGGTGGCGACCAGGCCTGGCAGAGCGGCCATCGTCCCGATGTCTCCGACCAGCAGCGTCGAAGTTGTTTCAGCCGAAGGGTCCCCGGCGTCCGACCAACCACGCACGAACCCGCCGTCGAGGCTTACGTGCGCGCCGCGTTCTCCGGTTGCCGAGAGTGCCATGACGGTGTCCGGGTACTCGGCGAGCGGTTCAGCGGTGCCGTTCCGCCAACGCCGGACCACGTTGTCCAGGCTGCCGCTGATGATCACCCCGTCGGGCCCCACCGCGATCGTCGTCACCGGGCTGCCCTGGTTGCCGAGTTCGCGTGTGGTGTGGGAGTGGATGTCCAGCGCGTGGATGATCCCGCGATCGGTCCCCATGAGCACGACCGGTCGCCCGTCCACCTCGCCGAACGCGATGGCGCTGACCGGCAGGTCGGGTGTGATCACCCGCAGCTCGACGTAGTCCACGGGCCGCGCCGGTCCGGCGCGCCCGAAGGCCTGGTCGAAGACGGCCACCATGGCGTCGAGCTCGCCGTGGCGCAGGATCGTGGTCCGGTCGCGCCATTGCAGGGCATGGTCCCGCAACGCCTCGTCGGTGACGTCCTCGTCGAGGAGGGTGACGATCGGGTAGCCGGTGCCCTTCGAGGACAGCAGCGCGGTGAGTTCACGGTTGGTGGCGGCGGAGCGCAGGGAGCCGGGCGTCACGATCACCACCGCGCCGTCCGATTCGCGCATCATCGCGTCGAGGCCTGCGGCCAGTGACGCGCTGTCCTCCATCGGCACGTAGCCGGACCGGTCCAGGGTGCCCAGGACCGATGCGAGGACACCCGCGCCGCTGAGAGCGTGGCTGATGTAGATGCGTTTTGGGGGCTCGGCAACCGCCATGGGGCGAGGTTAGCCGGGTTGATCTTCGAAAAAGGGCGGATCCGCGCGGTCACCCTGGGGTGGGTTGGGGTGCCGGGCCAGGGGATGTCCGGTTCCCACACTCGGCCCAGTCCGACTACTCTCTGCTAGGTAGCGGTGACGTGACGCGGAGTCATCGATCCGGTGGCGTTCGATACCCCGCCACTCCGGCGAAGATCCGCTGAGCAGCCCGAAGTTGATCGACGAATCGTTACTTGATCATTCAAGCTGTACGCCGTACGGGTGAATCTCGGTTGTGAGTCGGTTGCCTTAGGCTACGAGCTGTAACTGGCGTTATGGGCCGGTGCGATGGACGAGGCAACAGTGCCCCGCGAGGACCCGGCAACGCCCGGACCGCACGCGTGTCAGGACCTCGGTGGCTCCGGATCGCAAAGAATCGACATCGCCATGACACTGCTGTGGATCACCGGCTCGGTGCTCGTGCTCGCCCTGGTCGGCTGGCGGCTGCGCCGTGCTTCCTCGTTGGTCGACCGGATCCTGGTCGAGGAGCGCGCGGGGGCGCTGCGGGACGTCGTGCTGGAGGCGGCGGAGTCCGGGGAGAACGGCGTCGAGCAGCCCGCGCCGCGGGTGGACGTGCCGGTCAACATCGTGGCCAGGTGGCCGCACCCGCCCCGGCAGGCGCTGGCGCGGCGGCGGACCGAGGACCGGCTGGCAGGCTGAAAAGCCCGGACCGACCGGTTCAGGTCGGGTGGCCCTGGTTGCGGTGCCAGGGTCGGTTTGAAAATGACGTTCGTATGCGGGAAAGACGCGCGGGAGGGACGGCCCCGACCCGCCTGGTCCCCCGGCCGGTGGGCGCCGGCCGGGGGATACCAGGGACTCAGTAGGGCTCGCCGAGCGCGGCGCGCAGGGCCGCGCGGTCTATCCAGCCAAGGTGGGCGCAGGCCTTGGCGCCGCGGAAGGACCACAGGTGGTGCTGCCGCCAGGTGGCGCGGCGCCCGTGCCGGGGGCTGGGTGCCAGGTTGGTGCCCAGGTAGGTTCCGGTGAGCTCCAGGCGGGTCTCCACCGTGTCCGCGCCGGTACACCGAGCGGTGAGAATGCGGGCGTAGATATCGGGCATGACGCGCCGGGCGGCGGCCACCGAGAATCGGAGCCCGGATATCCCGTCGGCGAATACCCGGATATCGGAGAGGTCTCGGATATCGGGATGGGCGAACGTGTCCAGAACGGTGTAATCGCCCTCGTTGACCGTTTCGACGACGAACGCGGCCGCCATTTCCACCTGCTCGTCCGCGCGGGCGGGCACCCGGTGCGCGCGGACCAACGACTCGATCATCGCGGCGTGGGGAGGGCGACCTCGGCCAGCGCGGAAGCAAGAGCTCTGCGGTGCGCGCGGCGGATGGCCACGGCCCGGTGCCGGGCGTACTCGGCGTCGGTCTCGGGGTGCACCGGGCGGACGGGGCGGGGCGCGCCGTCGTCGTCGACGGCCACGAACACCAGGTGCGCCTCGGCCACCGGCTCCGGCTCGGACGGTCCGTGGCAGCGTCGCGCGGAGACGTGGACGCCGATCTCCATCGAGGTCCGGCCGGTGCCTTCCACCTGGGCATACGCGGTGACGATGTCCCCGGCCCAGACCGGGGCGAAGAAGGTCATGTCCTCCACCGAGACGGTCACCGCGTGCCCGTCGCTGTGCCGGGCGGCGCTGGCCCAGGCGACGTCGTCGACCAGTTCGAGCACCAGGGTGCCCTTGCCGGAACCGAACATGTTCTCGTTGGACCGCCAGATCACGCGGGAGAGCTCGCAGCGCGAGGAGCCCATCGTCTTCCCCGTGGGCAGTGGCTCCTGTTCAGTCAGCGGAGTCCGCGTGGCTGCGTCGACAGGGGTCATCGGAAGTGTTTCTCCAAGGGTATATCGGTGGGTATGTCGGTGACGTCGAGCGGAAACCGGGCTGGGGATCCTGGCGGGGAAGACGGGAGCCAGTCTAAACGATCACTTGGGTGGTTTTTGCCAATTCCCGCCGGTAAACCGGTATCTCCCTGCTTCGGGCGACAACCTTCACTCTGGGTAGTTGAATTAGGCCGAAAAAGTCTGTTTTCCCTCACTCGTTCCGGTGATGGAAGCGGCGACGGACCGGGCGGTCGCCGGGAGTCGCCTGTCACGCCGGTGGGTTACCCGGCGCGGACCGGGCGGTCCCGGCCCGCCTCCTAGACTCGGCGTGCATCCCCGAGCGCCATGAGTGAGGTTGTCACCCGTGTTGACCATGCAGGACGCACTGCTCGCCCTGACCAGGTACTGGACCGAACGCGGCGCCATGGTGGTGCAGCCGTTCAACACCGAGGTCGGCGCGGGCACCCTCAACCCGGCCACCGTGCTGCGGGTGCTCGGCCCCGAGCCGTGGCGGGTCGCCTACGTCGAGCCCAGCGTCCGCCCGGACGACGCCCGCTACGGCGAGAACCCCAACCGGCTGCAGACCCACACCCAGTTCCAGGTGGTGCTCAAGCCCGACCCGGGCGACCCGCAGGAGCTCTACCTGGGCAGCCTCGCCGCGCTCGGCATCGACGTGCACGCGCACGACGTGCGTTTCGTGGAGGACAACTGGGCCTCGCCCGCGCTCGGCGCCTGGGGCCTCGGCTGGGAGGTGTGGCTGGACGGGCTGGAGATCACCCAGTTCACCTACTTCCAGCAGGCGGGCGGGCAGACCCTGGACCCGGTCTCGGTGGAGATCACCTACGGCGTCGAGCGGATCATGATGGCGCTGCAGGGCGTGGCGCACTTCAAGGACATCGCCTACGCACCAGGCATCTCCTACGGCGAGGCGTTCGGCCAGGCCGAGTACGAGATGAGCCGGTTCTACCTGGACGACGCCGACGTGGACACCCAGCGGCGGCTGTTCGAGGACTACGCCGCCGAGGCCCGGCGGCTGCTGGACGCGCGGCTGCCGGTGCCCGCGCACGTCCACGTGCTCAAGTGCTCGCACACCTTCAACGTGCTGGACGCGCGCGGCGCGGTGAGCACGACCGAGCGGGCCAAGGCGTTCGCGCGGATGCGCGGGCTGGCGCGCGAGGTGGCGGGCCTGTGGGCCGAGCGCCGTGCCGAGCTTGGCCACCCGCTGGGCACGGCCGGGTTGCCCGAGCCCGCCGCCGCGCCGACGGAGTTCCCCGCCCTGGACATGGCGCGCACGCTGCTCTTCGAGATCGGCACCGAGGAGCTGCCACCGCACGAGGTGACCCGTACGGCCGCGGCCGTCGAGCGGGCGCTGACCGACAAGCTCGCCGCGACCCGTCTCGGCCACGGTGTGGTGCGCGTGTTCGCCACGCCGCGCCGGGTGGTCGCTCTCGTGGACGCGGTCGAGCCGGTGGAGCCGGACGCGGAGCGCACGGTGCGCGGCCCGCGCGCGTCGGCCGCGTTCGACGCCGACGGCAACCCGACCAAGGCCGCCGCCGGGTTCGCCCGCGGCCAGGGCGTGGACCCGGGCGAACTGCGGCGCATCGATGTGGACGGTGTCGAGTACGTCGGCATCACCCGGGTGGACCTCGGGCGCGGCGCGGTCGAGGTGCTCAGCGGTCTGCTCGGCGAGATCGTCACGGAGCTGCGCGCGGACAAGAACATGCGGTGGAACGACCCGCGGCTGTCGTTCAGTCGACCCGTCCGGTGGCTGCTGGCACTGCTCGGCGAGACGGCGGTGCCGGTGGTGGTGTCGGCGCTCGCGTCCGCGCGCGTGACCCGGGTGCACCGGACCGCGGTGTCGCCGGTGGTGGAGGTGCCGTCCGCGGACGGGTACCCGGACTTCCTCACCGCCCACGGGATCACGCTCGACCAGGCCGAACGACGCGCGCGGATCATCACGTCGGCGGGCGAACTGGCCGCGTCGGTCGGCGGCGTGGTGGACGTCGACGGCGAGTCGGCGCTCATCGACGAGATCACGAACCTGGTGGAGGAGCCCGACGCGGTGCTGGGGTCGTTCGACGCCAAGTACCTGGAGCTGCCCGCCGAGATCCTGACCACGGTCATGCGCAAGCACCAGCGCTACCTGCCGGTGCGCGGGGCCGACGGCGGGCTGCTGCCGCACTTCGTCGCCGTGGCGAACGGTGCGTGCGACCACGACACGGTGCGCGCGGGCAACGAGGCCGTGCTGCGCGCCCGCTACGAGGACGCGAGCTTCTTCTGGCGTGCGGACCTGAAGACCCCGCCGTCGGCGATGAAGGAGGGTCTGGCCAAGCTCGCGTTCGAGGAGCGACTGGGCTCGGTCGCCCAGCGCGCCGACCGGATCGCCGCCGTGGCACTGGCCTTGGGCGTCCGGGTCGGACTGTCCGACGAGGACAGTGCGACGCTGGCGCGGGCGGCGGAGCTGGCCAAGTTCGACCTCGGCTCGCAGATGGTCATCGAGCTGACCAGCCTGGCGGGCACCATGGCCCGCGAGTACGCCCGGCGCGCGGGCGAGCCGGATGCGGTGGCCGTCGCGCTGTTCGACATGGAGCTGCCGCGCTCCGGCGGTGGCGCGGTGCCCACGACCGTGCCCGGCGCGTTGCTGGCCCTCGCCGACCGCCTCGACCTGCTGGCGGGCCTGTTCGCCGTCGGCGCCAAGCCCACCGGCAGCTCCGACCCCTTCGCGCTCCGCCGCGCGGGCGCGGGTGTCGTCTCGATCCTGCGCGCGTTCCCCGACCTGCGCGGCCTGACCGTCTCCTATGGACTGTCCAGCGCGGCCGACCGAGTGCGCGCGCAGGGGATCGAGGTCGCCGACGCGGTACTGGCCGATGTCGCCGAGTTCGTGACCCGCCGATACGAACAGCAGCTGCTCGACGCGGGCCACCCGTTCGACCGGGTCGCCTCGGTACTGCTGCTGGCCGACACCCCGGCGGTGGCCGACGCGACCCTGGTCGGACTCGCCGAGCACGCCGGGGACCCGACGTTCGCCGCGCTCACGGCCGCGCTCCAGCGCGTTCGCCGCATCGTCCCGGCGGACACGGTCGCCGCCTATGACCCGTCCGTACTCGTCGAACCCGCGGAAATCACCCTGCACCAGGCTTTCACGCACGCGCGAGAGACGACCGGCGAGGGTCTGGCGGGCTTCGTGGCGGCGGCTGGCCCGATGGTCGTCCCGGTCGACACGTTCTTCGACGAGATCCTGGTGATGGCCGAGGAACCGATCCTGCGCACCGCCCGACTCGGCCTGCTCGCCTCGATCCGGGACTGGGCCGCCCCGGTGCTGGACTGGCAGGCACTCGGCACCGCGGGCTGACCCTATTGTCGGGCTAATCCATATCCGGCCCCCGGGCAGCGTCTCACTGGGCGGGAATCCAGTCCCATCCTGGCTCGGGTAAGCCTCGCCCGTACCGGGCTATTCCCGTGCTGTTCGTTTTTCGACCCGCGTCGCCGGGCCGCTTCCTCGGGTGAGAAGCGGCCCGGCAACGGCTACCAGGTCAGGTCAATGCGGTGCTGGGTGATGGGATAGCCCGCTTTGGCGAACGTCGCCGCCATCGGCGTGTTGTCCACATCCGTGTTGGCCACGATCCGGTCGGCGCCGTTCTCCACCAGGATGTGGGTCGCCTCGGCCAACAGGTCGTAGGCGTAGCCGCGGCCGCGGTGTTCCGGGACGACTCCGATATAGCCGATGACCGGGTTGGCGTGGTTCCTGGTCGGCACGGTCAACCCGACCAGGTCACCGTCCGGCGTATAAGCCAGTCGCCACCAGGAACGGGGCGCGGGCATCCACAGCAGGATGTCCAGGTCTTCCCGCGCGGCCGCGTCCACACCGGATTCCGCCGCCGCCTTCCTGGCGTGCGCGTCCAGCGTGCCCGCGAGGAGGCGGCGGAACACGGCCAGGAAGGCCTCATCGTCCGCTTCTCGATAAACGAGACGTCCGGGACGCTCCGGGAGGCCCAGATCCGGCGTCCAGCGGTAGCGGTAGCGCTCGACCAACAATGTCATGCCCGCCGTCGTGGCGGCCGTCAGTCGGGCCTGCGCGGCGGCCAGCACGGCAGGCGTGTCCCGCCAGCCTGTCGGCAGGGTAAGGCAGTACTCGACGCGGAACGGGGCCGCGCGGAGCAGGGCCGCGGCCGCGTCGGGATCGGTGAAATCCAGCCAGTCGAGGGCGACCGGCTCCTTGTCGTCGGCCGCGCCCCACCAGGCCGCGCGGGCCACCACCTCGTCGCCGCGCCGGGCGATCCAGGTCCATTCGGGACGGTATTCGCCCCGGTCGCGCAGCTCGGCGTAAGTGGTGCCGAGCAGTGGGCGGCCGACGAGACCGGGATCGGGAAATGTGTCGAACAGGTGTTCCTCGCCCGCGGTGAGCGGGCGGATGACCGGATCGGTCATGGTGTCCTTCCGGGGAAGTTCAGCGCGCCCCCGGGTGGGAGCGCGGGACGATGCGGAGCACGGGTCCCACCTCCCTTCTTCGTTCGACTGCGGACGCCCCGGACGCTAGTGCAGGCCGCTCCGGTCCGGCAAGCGGGTTTGCGCTGTTCGTCCGGTGACAAGTCCGCCGTCATATCGGTGAAACACTCCCGGTACCGGGCCCGCGCCGGGTTAAGCGCGGCGGGGAAAGCCGCCGGGTCGCATTGCGTGCGGTAGCGGGAAGGCGACGGGTGGTGGGCGAATGCCCTACGCGAGCGGCCCACGAGCGGTAGCGGTGGGTGATTGGTTGCCGTTTAACGTGAAGTGCCTGCGAGGTGACGGAATCGGGAGCGCTTGCCCGGGTGAGCGCTACCCGGCGCGGCGAGTCGGATGGATGTGAACTCGGTCCGTGTCCGATTGGCGCGGAGCGGGTGAGATCGGCGACTGGCCCGGCTCGCCGGACCGGGCAATGGCGAGTCGGCGCGTTCGTCCGCGCGGTCCGGTCGCGGTCCGGTCGGTCCGCATGGGCGAATGCCGTCGGACGTCGGGGAACTCGCCGAACATATGGCGTACGGTTATCGAGCGCCGGCTAGCGATTTTCGCGCGAACCGGCCTCCTCATTCGCCCTGGGCGAGCAGGCCGGTTTCCCCGGGACGGGTGTCGGACGACACGCGGGTCATTCCGCGAAGCGCCCGGTATTTGTCGAAGCGTTGCCGAACGGGTACTGTTCCGGACCAGTGGGAGAAGTATTCAATTCCCGGAACATCCGTGTGCAGTGAGGTGCCCCATGGCTCAGAAGACCATCGTCCAGCTTTACGACGACCTCGACGGGTCGGCGGGCGAGGACATCCGTCCGGTTGAATTCAGCCTGGACGGCGCGAACTACGAGATCGACCTGAATGAGGCGAACGCCACCCGCCTGCGCGAGCAGTTGGCCGAGTTCGTGGCCGCCGCTCGGCGTACCGGCGGCCGGGTGAAGCGGCACGTGGCCCCCTCGGCGAAGCCCGCGAGCGACGCGCGCTCCAAGGAGCAGACCAAGGCCATCCGCGACTGGGCGCGGCAGAACGGCCACGACATCTCCGAGCGCGGCCGCATCCCGTCGGCCGTGGTGGAGGCCTTCGAGGAGGCGCACACCGTCAAGGCGAAGACCAACGGCGGCGGCAAGGCGAAGAAGGCCGCCTTCTCCGGCTGAGGCGCCATCGGGACGGACCGCGGCGGGGGAGTGCCCGCCGCGGTCCCGTGGTGCCTGCGGTCCGGGGTGGACGGCGACCCCGGGCCGGTCAGAAGCTGACGCCGCCCTCGATGTCGCGCGCCTGCAGCACCTTGCCGCTGACATTCCCGGTGATCTGGTTCACCACACCGCCGTGGTCGGCGACCTGGCGCGAGGATTCCACCGACCACCGCGACCGCAGTTCCTCGGCGAAGCGCGGGTCCTCCCGTTCGGTGCGCTCCAGTTCCCCGGCCAGCGCCGCCACCTGCGGCGAGTCCTCGGCCGCCCCCTCCGCCGCGGCCAGCGCGGCCGCCGCGTCCGGGCTGTCGGCGAACCGCTTCTTCACCAGGTCGTAGAGCGAGGTGACGGTTTTCGCGGCGAGGGCCGCGGCGATCGACACCAGTACTGGCTCCGGCATGGACGTGGCCCCTTTCCTAGGCTCTCCCGACCACGGTACGGGGTACCCCGTACCCGTCGCACCGCAATCCGGGTTCGCCCGTTGCGGAGGGTTCACCCGATCGCCGGTGTATCTCCACCCGTAGGCCCTCGCCGCGTTCCGCGCCGGTCCCGTTGCCCGTCGCGGTCATTAGAAGTACGGGCCCCAACTGTCGGCTCCGTTCGGGGGAATCGATCGGACGAGCCCGGCGTAACGGGCCCGATGCCGCGCGGGTACCGATTCCGGTGCCGCGGCCGGGATCGCCGGTGCCACCGCCGGATCGGCGGCCGCCTCGGCCAACAGGTCCCATACCACCGGCGTGTCCAACAGGGTGACCGCCGCGGTGACCACCGCGCGTCGCACGGCCGCGTCCTGGCCGGGCAGCCGAGAGCATTCCGCCAACCGGTCGGGGAGAGCCGGGATCCGGTGCGCGGCCGCGAGCGCCACCACGCGCACGACGACCGACGCGTCGGTGCTTGTCCAGAGCGGGCCGAGCGCCGCGCCCAATTCGTCCGGCGGTAGATGCGGCGCGCAGCGGATGAGGGCGCGGATCGCGACCTGCCCCGGCGCGGGCCGGGTCGACGGGTTGATCCACACCTGGGACTGTCCGGTATCCGCGAGACCGGGCAGGGGTACGAGTTCCCGTAGCACCGGGACGCTGCGCAACGCGCGCGCCGCGTCCAGCCGGACATCGACCGGGACCGAGTGGTCGCCCGCCACGGCGGCCAGTGACCGGGCGTAGCGTTCGCGCTGGCGGGGCAGCCAGCGGTGGAACCAGCGGTCCGGGTAGCGCGGCGGGCGGGGTTCGCCGCCGAACACGAACCGGCCCGATACCTGGCTGTGCGGGAGCTTGTCGAGCAGGTCGGTGCGCAACGCGGCGACCGCGGCGGCGACGCTGGGCACCAGGATCGTGGAGACGTCCTCGGTCAGCGCCCGCGCCACCCGCTGTCCGCGCGTGGCGGGATCCGCCAGCCACAGGCCGAGCGCGCGCAGCGCGATGCCGTCGACCGGGCTGCGCCTGCCACTGTCCACAGCGTCCTGGAGTTCGGGGAGCGACCACGCACGTTCGCCCAGGAGGTCGGCGAGGAACAGCGCGGTGTCGTACCGGCCCTGCTTAACCTCCGCGTTCGCCCGCGGCAGCAACGCCGTTTCCGCGCCCGGCGGCAGGTCCGACGTCAGCACGCTCCACGGCATCGGCAGCGGCGCCGTGGTGGCCGCGCGCAGGATCGACCGCCCGCAGTCGGCCAGCCGTTCCCGTCCCTCGTGGACACCCGCGTCGATCAGCCGCAGCGCCAGGCGGCACAGTTCGGCGACGGCGGTGGGCGCGGGCCGGTCGACACCGAGGACATTTGTCGCGAAATCGCGCAACAGCTCGGTGTCCTCGTCGCGAAACAACGCGGCGGGCACGGTCAGCAGACCCACCAACACCGTCAAATGCACCTCGGGGTCGATCGGGACCCGGGGCAGCACGGTCAACACCGTCCCGAGGATCTCCGCCTTCCCGGTCGCCGCCGCGGCCGCGATCGTCAGCCGGTAGGCCTGCGCGCGCTCGGCCACCGACCGCGCCTCCGCCGCCGCGGCGAGCGCGGGCGCTGCCTCGGTCCAGTCGGTGCGGGCGGTGACGGCCAGCCGCAGCGCGGGATCGTCCCGGACCACCGGGCTCAGCAGCAGCTTCCGTGCCTCGGCGATGCGGTGCGCGCGCGGCAGCAGGTCGAGACCGGCCAGCGTGCTGGGCCAGTGCCGGTGGTGGTCGTCCACGCCATGCACGCCCGCCTGGAAGACCGCGTGCCTGCGGGCGGGAGCCAGCGCGTGCAGCAGCACCGGCAGCTTGCGCAGCGAGATCACCCGCACCAGCGAGCCGAGGTCCGTGGCGCCGCGCAGCGCCCGGCAGGTGGAGGGGTCGACGGAGACCCGGCCGTGCCGCGGGTCCAAGAGCAGGCGCAGTAGCCGGTCGGGGTCGTGCGCGCCCAGCACGCCATGGTGTTCGCGCAGGTGACCCAGCACGTCGACGCGGCCCAGCGTGCGCTCGGCCAGGTCCAGCACCCGTTTCGGGGCGACCGGTGCCGCGACCGCAGGCCCGGTGCGCAGACCGGGCAGGCCGCCCCAGTTCGACTTCGGGGTCTGCTCCAGCGCGCGGTCGAGGTGGTCAAGCACCAGGTGCGGGTGGGCGGCGGCCAGCGCGGACCAGTTCGGCACGGCGTGCGCGAGATCGGGCAGCAGCTCCGCGACCAGCTCCGGCGAGCACGACGGCAGCAGCCGCCCGGCTTCCGCGTCGCCGAACCGCGCGCGGACGGGGGCGATCAGCGCGTCCGCGGTCGCGGCGTCGCGGTAGCGGCGGACCGCGAGGTACACCTTGCGGCGAATCGCGCTGGGCAGGTGCTCGATCCCCACGTCGGCCAGGTCGGCGCCGTGCCGTACCAGCGCGATGGCCGCGCTGCACCGCAGCACCGGGTCGGCCAGGCAGGCCCGCAGGTGGTCGAGATCACCACCGACGACAGCCAGCCGCAGCCCGAGCTCCCGGCCGAACGCGCTCCCGGCGTGCAGGTCGGCCAGCAGGGTGCGGCGCGCGGGCGGGGCGGTCTCGTGGGCGAGCGCGACCAGGCGGGTCACCCGGTCCGGGTGCGGCAGCGGGTCCAGCTCGCGGGTGAGCTCGGCGGCCGACGGCGTCATGTCCCGGATTCTGGCCGGGGCGGGCCGGACGCGCTCGGGTGCAACCGCCCGGACCTGGGCGGTGTTCCCTCGGAAGCCCAGCGATTCCCCTGATGGAGTGACCCGTGCCGAACAACGCCACCGCCCTGCCGGACCCGGATTGGTCGGCCATCACCGACCGAGTGGACACCGCCGGGTTCGCGCTCACCCCGCCGCTGCTCACCCCGGCCCAGTGCGCCGAGGTGATCGGCATGTTCGAGCGCGACGAGGTGTTCCGCTCCACCGTCGTGATGGCCCGGCACGCCTACGGCGAGGGCGTCTACCGCTACTTCGCCGACCCGCTCGTGCCGATCGTCGCCGACCTGCGCGCCACCCTCTACCCACCGCTCGCCGAACTGGCCAACGACTGGGCCCGCAAGCTCGGCGACCCCACCTACCCCACTTCACTGCCGGAACTCGTCGCGGCCTGCGCGGCGCAGGGGCAACACCGCCCGACACCGCTGCTGCTGCGCTACGGCCCCGGCGGCTACAACTGCCTGCACCAGGACATCTACGGCGACCTGACATTCCCGTTGCAGGTCGCGATCATGCTCAGCACCCCGGACGAGGATTTCACCGGCGGCGAGAGCGTGTTCGTGGAGAACCGGCCGCGGCAGCAGTCCCGCGCCATGGTCGCGCGTCCCGGGCTGGGGCAGGGGCTGGTGTTCCCGGTCCGCGACCGGCCGGTGGTCGGCGCCCGCGGCCATCGCCGGGTGGCCATGCGGCACGGGGTCAGCGCGGTCCATTCCGGACGAAGGCACGTGCTCGGCATCATCTTCCACAACGCCCGATAAGGCGTTTCGGCCGGTCAGCCGGTCAACAGCCGCTCTCGCCCGATTGCGTTTTTCGATCGTCACGGCGTTACGCGCACCTATCGCCGCTGGTCAGCGCGGGTGCGGCGGGGACGTGCAGACCTTTCGGGGTTTGCGGTTCATCATCCGTACACGGATGCCTGCTGCACTTCCGTTCGTCCACGAGCCGATCGTCCGCCGAGGAGTGCGCACCCGTGAGCCGTATTCGACTGGAAGGCCTGACCCGGCGGTTCGGCGCGGTCACCGCCGTCGACGATGTCTGGCTGGACGTCGCGGACGGCGAGTTCCTGGTGCTGCTCGGCCCCAGCGGCTGCGGCAAGTCCACGCTGCTGCGGATGATCGCGGGCCTGCTGGGCCCGACCGGCGGCCGGGTGCTGCTCGACGACACCGACATCACGCACACCCCGCCGCGCGAGCGCGACCTGGCCATGGTGTTCCAGAGCTACGCGCTGTACCCGCACCTGTCCGTGGCCCGCAACATCGGTTTCCCGTTGCGCGCCCGGCGGCTGCGCAAGGACGCCATCCGGACGAAGGTGGACGAGGTCGCCGCCGTGCTGGACCTCACCGAATTGTTGGCCCGCAAGCCGAAGGAACTCTCCGGCGGGCAGCGCCAGCGGGTCGCGCTCGGCCGGGCGCTGGTGCGCGACCCCGGCGCGTTCCTGATGGACGAACCACTGTCCAACTTGGACGCCAAGCTGCGCTCAAGCACCCGCGCCGAGATCTCCGGTCTGCACCAGCGACTGGGCGCCACCGTCGTGTACGTGACGCACGACCAGGTCGAGGCGATGACCATGGCGACCCGCATCGTGCTGCTCGACCACGGGAAGCTGGAACAGGTCGGCACGCCCGAGGAGGTCTACGACCGGCCCGCGTCCACCTTCGTGGCAGGCTTCCTCGGCTCCCCGCCGATGAACCTGGTGCCCGCCACCGCCGAGTCCCGCGGCACCCTGCGCGCCCACGCCACCGATCTCGACATCGACCTGGGCATCCCGGCGGAGATGCCCGCCCGCCCGGTGATCCTCGGCGTGCGGCCGGAACACCTGCGGCTGACCACGCCCGAGGACGCGGCCCTGCGCGGCGTCGTGCGGACCGTGGAGAACCTGGGCAGCGAGGAGGTCGCGCACTGCCTGGTCGGCGACGCCCGGGTGTGCGTGCGCGGCCCCCGCCCGCTCGGCCTGCGCGCGGGCGACCCGGCACACCTGACCGCCGCCCCCGAGACCCTGCACCTGTTCGACCCCGACAGCGGGCGACGGCTGGCATGGCAGCCCACGCCGGACCCCGCGGCGGCGGAACCGGAAGTACCGCTCGGCAGCCCCGCCTGAGCAACCGAACCACCAGACACCCGTCTTCCTCCCCCTCTCCCACCCCTTCCCCTCTCCCCCTTCCCCCCTTGACCCCCCGCGAGATCGCGGCGGGAAGAGACCGGCTGAGAGCGATCGAGCCGCCTCGGCGGAGCCGAGGCCAACAAAGGAGTTCCCGGTGAGAAGAAAGTTGTTGGCGGCTGTCGGTGCGGCGCTCGCGCTGACCACCGCGCTGGCAGGCTGCGGCCTGGGCGGCGAGACCCCGGCCGCAGGCTCGAACACCACGACCAGCCGCATCCCCGAGCTCAAGGCCGACCAGCAGGTCTCGATCGTCTTCGAGAGCTACAACTTCGGCCAGGCGGGTGCTTGGACCGACACCTTCAACGAGCTGATCGGCAAGTTCACCGCCGCGCACCCGAACATCAAGGTGACGCCGCAGAAGCCGCAGGGCAACAGCGCCAACCCGGCCACCGACACGATTCCCAGCATCCAGGCGCAGATGGCCGCCGGGAACCCGCCGGACGTGGCCCAGCTCGGCTTCAGCGACCTCGACTTCACCATCAACGAGCTGAAGGCCGCCCCGCTGGACGACCTGGTCGGCAAGGACGAGGTGCAGAAGAACTTCGACGGCGCCAAGTACCCGTTCGCCAAGACCGCGCGCACCCTGGGCGACTGGGGCGGCAAGACCTACGGCGTGCCGTTCGTGTTCTCCACCCCGGTGCTCTACTACAACGCCGACCTGTTCACCAAGGCCGGTCTCGACCCGGCCAAGCCGCCGAAGACCTGGTCCGAGGTCGAGCAGGCCGCGCTCGCCATCAAGGGCAAGACCGGCAAGGAAGGCGTCTACGTCGACTGCCTGACCAAGGGCTCCAAGGACTGGTGCTTCCAGTCGATCGCGCGTTCCAACGGCGGCCGGGTGATCTCCGAGGACCGCAAGGCACTGTCCTTCGCGGACGGTCCGACCGTCGAGGCCGTGACCGCCATGCAGAAGATGGTGAAGTCCGGCGCCATGCCCAACCGCAACCAGCAGCAGGGCACCGAGGGCTTCGCCCGCGGCGACTTCGGCATGATCGTGGAGTCCAGCGCGTTGCAGGGCACCTTCGGCAAGGGCCTCAAGGAGAACCTGAAGTCCGCCGCCATGCCCGCCTTCGACGGCAAGCCGGTGGTGCCGACCAACTCCGGCGCGTCGCTGTTCGTGTTCGCCAAGGACCCGGCCAAGCAGCGCGCGGCCTGGGAGCTGATCAAGTTCCTGACCAGTGAAGAGGCCTACACCACCATCGCCACCAAGATCGGTTACCTGCCGCTGCGCACCAAGCTGGTCGAGGACCCGGCCGGGCTCAAGCCGTGGGCCGACAAGAACCCGCTGATCAAGCCGAACCTGGAACAGCTGGACCGGATGGAGCCCTGGGTGTCCTTCCCCGGCCCGAGCTACCTGCAGATCCGCGACGGCATGATGTCCGCGGTGGAGAACTCGGTGTTCCAGGGCGCCGACCCGCAGAGCACGCTGAAGACCGCCCAGGACGCGGCCGCCAAGCTGGTGCCGGAGGGCGGCCGATGACCGACCCAGCGCACGGGATCCGACCCGACCTCACCCTGGTCCAGCTCACCGACACGCACATCATGCCCGCGGGCAAGCTGATGCACGACACCGTGGACACCTCGGCCAACCTGGCCGCTGCCCTGGACATGGTGCTCGCCTCGGCGGCCAAAGTGGACGCTTTCCTGCTCAGCGGGGACCTGACCGACAACGGCTCGCCGGAGTCCTACCGGCGGCTCGCGGCGGCGGTCCGACCGGTCGCCGAACGGCTTGGCGCGCAGGTGATCCCGGCCGTGGGCAACCACGACGAGCGTTCCGCGTTCCGCGCGGAGCTGCTCGGCACCGAACCGTCCACCGAGGACTACAACGCGGTGTTCGATGTGTCCGGTCTGCGTGTGGTGGTGCTGGACAGCAGCGAGCCCGGCAAGCACGACGGGCACCTGGGGCAGGCACAGCTGGAGTGGCTGGGCAAGGTGCTGACCGAGCCCGCCCCGCGCGGCACGGTCCTCGTCGCCCACCACCCGCCGCTGCCCTCGCCGGTGCCCACCGTGCACCTGCTGCGGCTGCGTGACGCCGAGCGGCTCGGCGAGGTGATCGAGGGCACGGACACCCGGCTGGTGATCACCGGGCACGCGCACCACGCGGGCGCGGGCGCGATCGGCGGGGTGCCGGTGTGGATCGGCCCGGCGCTGGCGTACGGCGTGGTGCCGGTGCCGCCCGCGGGACGGCTGCGCGGCAACGCGCACGCGGCGTTCAGCCGGATCGACGTGTTCGGCGACCAGGTCGTGGCGACGGCGGTGCCGGTGACCCCGGCGGCGTCGGTGTATGACGTGGACGAGGCGGAGCGGCTGACGATGTTCCGAGAGGTTGTCGGACTGTGGTAGCGGGACTCCTGGTCGAGTCACCGGCTGGGGAAGGGGTGGCACGGCCGCGTTCCGCGGCGGCCGTGCCACCCGCCCGCGCGGTCTGGTGGCGGCGCGCCCTGCGGGCCGCGCCGCCGTACCTGTACCTGACGCCCGCGGTGATCCTGCTGGTGGTGTGGACCTACCGGCCGTTGGCACAGACCGTGCAGCTGTCGTTCCACTCGTGGAACCTGCTGCCGACCTCGCCCATCCGGGAGGTCGGCTTCGCCAACTACGAGCGGCTGCTGGACGCGCCCGACCTGGGCGCGTCACTGTGGCAGACGCTGGTGGTGATCCTGGGCATGCTGCCGTTCACCCTGGTCATCCCGGTGCTGGTCGGCCTGCTGTCCCGACGCGTCCGGGGGCGCGCCGGGGCGGTGTACCGGGCACTGGTGTTCGCGCCGATGCTGGTCGCGCCGGTGGCCGGGGCGGCGGTGTGGCAGTGGCTGCTCGACCCGTCGGCGGGCATCGTGGACAAGGTGATCGGCTCGCCGGTCAACTGGCTGCACGAGGCGGGCACGGCGCAGATCGCCATCATCGTGATCACCGGCTGGCACATCGTCGGCTTCGCGGTGCTGGTCGTGTCGGCGGGGTTGACCGGCATCAACCCGGACTACGTCGCGGCGGCCGGGGTCGACGGCGCCTCGCGCGCACAGGCGACGCGGTGGATCACGTTGCCGTTGTTGTCGCCGACGATGGCGTTCCTGGTGCTGATGACGGTGCTGCTGTCGGCACAGTGGACATTCCCACTGATCGACACGCTCACGCAGGGTGGTCCGGCCGGGGCCACGACGAACATCTACTACCTGTTGTGGGACTACGGATTCCACAGCTACGACGCCGGACTCGGGGCGGCGGCGGGTGTCCTGTTCTTCGTCGGATTCGTGGTGCTGGCCTCCGGGCTGGTGCTGCTGTCGGATCGGTTGAGCCATCATGACGACTGAGGGCGCGGTGGACGTGGAACAGTCGGTCGGCGAGGGCAGCCGACTCCGCACTGTCGGTGGGCACGCGGTTCTGATCGTGCTCAGTGTCGTGTGTGTATTCCCGATCTACTGGCTTTACGCGACTTCGTTGCGGGCGCCGGGAGACGTGTACTCGCTGTCGGTGCTGCCGTGGCCGTTGTCGCTGGAGCACTACGCGGACGCGTTCGCCAAGGCGGACATCCTGCGAATGCTGATCAACACGACGATCGTGGCCGTGCTGACGGCGTTGGGGCAGTTACTGGTGGGGCTGCTCGCGGCGTACGCGTTCGCGGGGTGGAAGTTCCGGTTCCAGAAGCTGCTGTACCTGATGTTCGTGGGTACGTGGCTGGTGCCGTTCCAGGTCACCATGATGCCGAACTATGTGCTGCTGTCGCGGCTGGACCTGCTCAACACCCTGGCGGGCGTGATCGTCCCGACGCTGTGCTCGGCGTTGGGGGTCTTGATGCTGCGCCAGCACCTGTTGGGATTCCCCAAGGAGCTGCTGGAGGCCGCGCGGATGGATGGGCGGTCGTCGTGGGGGATTCTGTGGACGGTTGTCGTGCCGACCCTGCGCCCGGTGCTGGCGGCGTTGGGAATCCTGCTGGCGATCACGGCGTGGAACGAGTACTTCTGGCCTGCGTTGGTGTTGCAGCGCAGCAATGACGTGGTGCAGCTCGGCCTGCGGAGTTTCATGGGGACGGAGGGCAACGACTGGGGCCCGCTGATGGCGACCGCCGGGTTGACGTGCCTGCCGGTGTTCCTGCTGTACATGGTTCTCCAGCGGCACATCGTCAACGCGTTCGTGCGGTCCGGCCTGAAGTGACGTCACTCGGGCGGCGGAAGACAATCGACGAACGCGGCCACCAGCGGCGCGTGGTCATTCGCCGCCCACACGGCGTAGAGATCGAGGGTGGGCACCGGGTCGTAGAGTTTCACGATCACGGTCTGTCCGGCGGTCCCGGAGTGCATCCCACGCGCGGCAGATGCGAACCCGACCACCGGCTTGATCGACGCGAGGATTCCCGTCGCCCCGGGATCGTCCACTTCCTCGGCGACGGTCAACCGGATCCCACTGCGCTCCGCCGCCGAGAAGATGGCGTCATACATCGCCGCCGACTGCGACCGGTCGAACAGGATGCAGGACTCGTTCGCCAGTTCCCCGAACGGCACCTTGTCCCGACCCGCCCACCGGTGCCGAACACCCACCACGGCGACCAGCGGCACCCGTAACAAATGCCGGTGCCGCAGCCGCGCCGATGTCGGCTTCCCGTAGACCATGGCGACGTCGATCCGCCCCTCGTCGAGCGCGGCAAGCTGCGGGCCAGTCCGCATCTCCTGCATGTCCACGTCGATCAACGGGTATTTCACGGCCAACGCGGCCAACGTCACCGGCAGGATCCGCTGCCCAGCCGGAAAGTTGTACCCCACCCGAATCGTCCCGGCCCGCCCAGCCGCTGCCGCCCGCGCGGCCTGCGCCGCCTTGTCGACCCGCGCGACGACATCCCGGGCCAACTCCCGAAACGCCTCCCCGGCAGGCGTCAACCGCACCTCGTGCGAGTTCCGACTCACCAGCTCGACCCCGACGGACCGCTCCAACCGCTGCAGATGCTGACTGAGCGACGGCTGCGCCAGATGCAACCGCGCCGCCGCCCGCCCGAAGTGCAACTCCTCGGCAATGGCGAGGAACGAGACCAGATGCCGCAACTCCATACCCCGACCTCCCACTACCCGGGGCCAGGCTAACCCCGACCAGGTAGCACCCGGTGAACACCCGGCATCCACTCCCGGTCGCCGAGCTGACCCGCGAACGTTGCGGTTTGGACGGACGTCACCCCCGCGGCCGCGTGTCCGAAATCCAGCGGATGTTGCTCGGTCGTCTCCGCGTGGCGACGAACTCCCGGGCAGCCTCGATCACCTGGTCGACGGGCACTTCCCGACCGGGTTGCTGGGGGTAGTGGTCGCCGGTGACCGTGAAGTAGTCGACATCGGTCGTGTTGAGCCCGTGCTCGGGGATGCAGGAGCCGGTGTCCTCGTCATCCCACACCAACACCCCGACCTCCCCCCGAACTCCCACGATGAGACACCTGTCGTGGTCCGGGCTGACGTCATCGAGCCACCACACAGTGCCGCTGCGGCTGTCCACCCTGGCCTGATCGGCTGCTCGGTTTCGCAGTGCTTCGAGTACGGGTGCGGGATCACCGTCGAGAGAGTCCAGGGAATAGACCGACTGAGGAGGGTTGGTCATGCCTGCCCTTCCACACGTAGTGTGATCGGTTGTCCTTCAGGAGTGGTTCCATACACGGTCAAGGTATAGCCACGGGGGAGATATCGCGGAAGCGCTGACGAACAACCCAGGTAGGGGCCATTGTCCGGGCAAGGTCGATGGTTGATCGTCAACCGCATGACCTGTCGTCCGGTCGCGACCATCATCGCGGCCACCTGCACCTCGACGTGCGCGGCAAGAAAGTGCGCGTTGCGCCGCCGGATCCCGACCCCGATGAGCCCTTGCTCGGCGAGCACCGCCCAGTGGTTGCCGTAGCCGGAGACCACGACGGAGTGTCGATCGGAACCCGGGTCCGGCCAGCCATCGACATGCAGGTAACCATACGTCTTGTCGCGGTCACCGTAAGCGTCGTGCCGATCAGGCAGGCGCTCCGCACACCACGCGGCCTCGATGGGGTAGCACGCACCATCCCGCCCACGGGGTGCGGCGGTCGAAATCGGGTGGGCCTTGGTCGCCTTGCCGGTCATCGGACCGATCTGGCGGCAGGCCTCCGCGATGATCAGCTCGCGCAGCTGGATCAACTTGACCAGCACCGAGGTCAACTTGCGGTCCACCTCGCGAGCCTCGGAGACGAGCGCGGGGTGGGTCGACAGGTCGAGCACAGCCACGACCACGTTCTCGAAGGCCGCCATTCCGGTTCGCATGTCGTCGACCGGAACCGCTTCTCCCGCCGCGCGCAGGGCTGCGGCATGGTCGAGGATCGTGCTCATCCGCGCAGGTGGTGCTCGGCATGCCGGGCGATACCGGCTGCGAGCTGCTCGACGGCTGTACGGGCTTCGTCGAGCTCTGTGTGAATCTCGTCGGCAAGGCGGGTGAGGTGAGTGGAGCAGGAAGCTCCGCCGAGTTCTGTACGTACGGACTGGTGGACTTCGCCTACCGATGTGGCAATTCCCGCTAGCCAGTTCCGGGGGAGTTGTTTGGCCAAGCTGATCAGCAGGCGAGCTTGATCGCTGATCGGTGTACTGGGGTTGTGGCCGGATGTCGATGCGGACATGGATTCGATCTTCTCAGCCGTCCGCTGCTTCCGGTAGCAACATGGCGGGCTCAATGCAGCCTACGGGGCCAGTTTGTTGCGGATCTGGTCGACGGCGTCCATCGGCAACCCCATCAACCTCACCAACGGATCACCCAACCCCAACTGAAACGCCAGATACTGCTGATCCGCATGCGAGACCCGCACCTGCACCGCCCGCCCCCCGACCGTCCCCTCCACATGCAGATCAATCCCCAACGTCAACGCCTTCGCCAGCTCAGGAAACCCGAACGTCTTCTCCGTCCGCAGCTTCTCCTCCACTACCAGAAGATCGAAAGTGAGCCGAACAGCGGTCGTGAACCGCGCGATGCTGATCTCTCCCGTCGATGTCCCGTCGGGTGTGTACGCCGTCCCGATGTGCCCGAAGGTCGTCGTCCGGTCGGGGCGCCAGGTGACGAGGAGGTCCTGCCAGGTGAGGGTGCCGGGTTCGGCGAGGGTGAGGGTGAGGCGGGAGGTGCGGGTCGAGCCCGCGGGTGGGCGGTCAGGTGTCGGATGATGGTCGCCGCTGCGGCCAGTGCGAGGAGAGCCAGTGCGCGACTCGACCCCGGAGGCTTCTCCCGGAGGGGCGGCGTCCTCCAGGGTGGGCCTTTTGGGCGGAGTTCACGGGGTCCTTCGGGGAGGTCGGCGCGGATCAGGGCGAGGGTGCTGCCGGGTTCGTCGGCGAAGCGGTCCGCGATCTCCGGGATTCCGGCCAGGGTCAGCTGTACGGCCCAGCCGGTGGTCCGGCCGGTCAGCAGGCAGGCGGACAGGTCCACGAAGGCCCGTCGTGCCGATTCATCGTGGATTCCGCCGACCCAGATGCCGGGTCGGGGCGGGTCCGGGGGATCGGAGGTGTCCTTCGCGGCCAGTGCGGTGAGGATTCGGTTGACGCGATCGTCCACTGTCGCGTCGTTCGGCTCCCCCGAGCTGATGATCAGCTCTTCGACATCCGGCTCGGGGAACTCCTCATCCACCAACTCGCGCAGCCGTTGCGGCGCGCCCGGCGTCGAATCGGCCAGCCAGCCCCGGATCAACGGCAGGACGCCGTCGGGCAGTGAATCGGTGTGGGTTCCGGCGAGCAGCAGGCTGAGGCGGATCGGGGTCGATGATGAATCCCGCCGCACAGTGGGGATCGCGCTCGCGTAGACGCGCCAGCCGGTGGCGTCGGAGCTGACCAGCAGGGTCGGTTTCTCGAATGACGTGAGCCCGCCGAACTCCGCCCACCATGGCGCCGGGGTGGTGCCCACGAAGGTGTAGTCGACTCCCCGGCCGCGGGTCCTGACATGCGTTCGCACGGGTTCTCCTCACAGTTCACGGACGCGGGGACCCGGTTCCGGCTCGGCGAGCCGGTTGAGCTGGGTGCTCAGGCTCGACACCACCTGCCCCCAAGCGTCGCGCGATTCCCGTGTGGAGTTGTCCCTCTTGCCCTGCCCATCACTCATTCGGACCAACCCCGGGCGGATTCCCGCCAGCGCCTTTCCGGCGGTGACGGCCGAATGGTGCACCGCGAATACCAGAATCGGACTACCCGGTGCGCCGGACCGGTCAGCCCAGTTTGACGGGCAGGGCGAGGATGCCGCGGTGGATCAGGCTGGGCTGGTACTCCACCTCCGGCGTGGCCAGGCTCAACGACGGCGCCCGGTCCAGCAACGCGCGGAACGCGGTCTCGGCTTCCAACCGGGCCAGGGGAGCGCCGACGCAGTAGTGAAGGCCGAGGCTGAAACCCATGTGGCGGCGGGCGGGGCGGTTGCCCTCGTAGCGGGTGATGTCGAGGGAGTCGGCGTTCTCATAGACGAGTTCGTCCCGGCTGGCAGAGGCCGTCAGGACCACCACCCCGTCACCGCGTTTGAACTCGTGGGTGCCGACAGTGGTGTCGGACAGGGCGACGCGGATGGTGAACTGGGTCGGGGCGTCGTAGCGGAGCATCTCGTCGATGGCGGAGGCCATCAGGTCCGGGCGGGCGCGCAGCAGGTCCAGTTGGTCCGGGTTGCGCAGGAGGGCGAGCATGCCGTTGCCGATGAGGTTGATCGACGTCTCCATCCCCGCCACCAACAGCAGCAGGCACAGCCCGAGCACCTCCCGCTCGGACAGCTGGTCACCGGCCTGCTCGACCGCGATCAGCTCGCTGAGCAGGTCGTCCGTCGGTCGGGCCTTCTTCTCCTGGATCAGCGCGTGGAAGTACGTCAGGCACTCCTGTGCCGCCACGCCTCGCGCCTCGATGGCGTCCGCGTTCAGTAGGTGGTCAGGGTCGCTGCCCCGCGCGATGGCGAGCTGCCACCGCCGGAACAGATGACCATCCGACACCGGCGCGCCCAACAACCGCCCTGGGATCATGGCGACCGCCAACGGCACCGCCAGTCCATTGAGGACGTCGATCTCGCCTGCCGACAACGCCTCGTCCATAAGAGACGACACCACGTTCTGTGCCAACGGGACCATGTCCGCCACAGTTCGCGGTGTGAAAGCCTTGTTCACCAACCCGCGCAGACGCCCGTGCTCCGGTGGGTCCATTCGCACGAACGAACCGGGAATCGCGGCCACCGTGTCCCGAAAAGGACTGATACCCGCCGAATATCCGTGCCCCCACTCGGAACCCGTGAGCACGGCCGAGCACTCGTCATACCGGGTCGCGATGGTGACCGGTACGTCGTCCATCTCGTGCGGGATCAGCCCGCCCTCCGCACGCAGGCGCGCGTAGCCCGGGTACGGGTCGGTGTTGTCGTCCACCCAGAAGGCGGTCATCGGGTCTCCTCGGGCCGGACGTGGACGGGAAGCGCGGACATGCCGCGTACGACCAGGTTCGGCCGGTACGGCGGCGGGTCCTGATGCAGTGTGAACCCGGCCACCCGGGTGGCGATGGCGCGCAGCGTCATCTCCATCTCCAGCCGGGCCAGCGGGGCGCCGATGCAGTAGTGCAGGCCAAGCCCGAACGACAGGTGGCGGTTGGTCTTCTTGCCCGCCGCGTAGCGGGTCAGGTCCAGGCGGTCGGGGTCGGGGAACGCCTGCGGGTCGCGGTTGGCGGAGCCGAACAGGACGATCACCGCGTCGCCCGGCTGGAACGTGCGGCCGGACACGGTGATCTCGGCGCGGGCCGTGCGGGTGGTCAGGTGGACCGGCGCGTCGTAGCGCAGGATCTCGTCGGCGGCCGGGGCGGCCAGGTCCGGGTCGGACTTCAGCAGCGCGAACTGGTCCGGGTTCCGGATCAGTGCCAGCACGCCGTTGCCGATCAGGTTCACCGTCGTCTCGTGTCCGGCGACGACCAGGATCAGCAGCGTGCCCAGCAGCTCCGTCGGCGACATCCGCGCGCCCTCGGCCTCGGCGCGCACCAACCGGCTGATCAGGTCGTCCTGCGGGTTCTTTCGGCGCTCGGCCAGCAGGTCGCCGAAGAACGAGGTGAAGTCGTGCACCGCGGTCGTGCGCGCGGCCAGTTCCTCCGGTGACAGCAACGCGTCCGGGTCCAGGCCGCGGGCGATGCCCGCGGACATGTGGCGGACGTGCTCGTGCGCGTCGACGGGCACGCCAAGCAGCTCGCACACCATGGTCAGCGGCAGCGGGTAGGCCAGCGACTCCAGCAGGTCGACCTCCTGCTCGGCCAGCACCTTGTCCATCAGGTCCGCCACGACCTGCTCGGTGCGCGCCCGCAGGCCCTCGACCGTGCGCATGGTGAACGCCTTGGACACCAGGCCGCGCAGCCGGGTGTGGTCCGGCGGCTCCATCCACAGGAACGACCCGGGCAGCTCGACATCGCTGTTCGGGTGCAGCAGCTCGGATTCCTCGGCGTGGCTCCACGCCGGGTTCTGCATGATCTCGTCGGCCTCGCGGTAGCCGGGGACCAGCTGGGTGCCCAGCGGGCCGAGCACGAACGGCCCCGCCGCGCGCAGCACCTCGTACGCGCGGTACGGGTCGTGCCGGGTGTGCGGGGCGACGGATTCGAGGACGGCCGTCTGCACCGGGGTGAGCGCGGTGGGCTGGTCTTCGTGCACGGCAACTCCGGTTCGGTTCGTTCCTGCCGGTCCTGGGAAATGCTCGCCACCGATATCCGGCCGGGTCAAGCGGGCATTCCGCACAACGATCGCGTCATTGGCCCGCGCGATCGGCGGTCGGCGGCAGCGGGGCCTGCGTCAACTCTCGGTGAACACTTCGGACGGTCGCGGGGCCTTGGCGCGATCATGTGGTGCGATCGTGGCCTGGTCAACCCCCATGCCCGCGGCCGATCGCGCGATCGGGCATTCGTGATCGGCCGCCGCGATGACGCTATCGGCAGCACTTATCGTGCGGGAGCCCAGGACGACCGACGGCGCGCATTCACGGGCAATTCATGCCGACGCCACGAATCGCTGATTCGCTTCCTGGCGTGAATTCCGCGAGCGAGGCGCTCACCCGGCTGTTCCACCCGGACAGCCGGGCCGACCCGTACGCCCCGGCCGCCGAGCTGCGCGCGCTGGGCCCGGTGCACCGCACCCCGCTGGGCCTGCGTCTGCTAACCCGCTACCAGTACCAGGACTGTGCGGGCGTGCTGCAGATCCCCGCGTGGAGCCACGCCGACGAGGCCGCGCAGCTGCACCCCAGTGTGTCCGCCGCGGACGCCGCGCACGAGATGCTCCGCTACGAGCCCCCGGTCCAGCTGACGACCCGCTCGGCGACCAAGCCGATGACGGTCGCGGGGGAGGATTTCGCACCCGGCGACGGCGTGGTCGTCCTGATCAACTCGGGCAACCGGGACGAATCCGTGTTCACCGACCCGGACCGGCTGGACGTGCGGCGGTTCGACCCGGCTGGCGGCACCCGCAAGCACCTCGCGTTCAGCCACGGCCCGCACTTCTGCCTCGGCGCCCCGCTCGCCCGTCTGGAAAGCACTGTCCTGTTCGAACGGCTGCTGCGTCGCGCGCCGGACTTCGAGGTGCTCGACCTGGCCCCGCGCTACCGGTCGAGCGTGTCCATGCGCGGCCCCGAGACGCTGCCCGTCCGGTTCCGCTGAAGGGAGTCACCGTGAGCGACACACTGCACACGATCCTCGCCGGGGTCGCCGCCGAGCACCCGGACGTCCGCGCCACCTTCCCGTCGGAACGCGAGTCGGTCACCTACGCCGAGCTGCACGGCTCCGCCCAGGCCATGGCGTCCGGCCTCGTGGCGAAGGGTGTGGAACGGGGCGAACCGGTCGGCATCCTGTGCCCGAACGCCCCCGAGTTCCTGCGCTCGTTGTTCGCCGTCAGCGCGTCAGGCGGTGCCGCCACCCCACTCCCGCTGCCTCTGGGCATGCGCCACGCCGGCGCCTACCCGGCCCGGCTGGCCGCGATCTCCGAGGCCGCCGGGATGCGGCGTGTCCTGGTGTCCCACCGATTCGCGGCGCTGGCCGACGGTCTCAAGGAGACCGTCCCGCACCTCGAACTCATCAACACCGACGAGATCCACGGCGACGCCCCGTTGCCCACCGTCACCCCCGACGACCTGGCGATCGTCCAGTTCACCTCCGGCAGCACGGCCCTGCCCAAGGGCGTGCGCCTCACCCACGCCAACATCGTCGCCGGTCTGCTCGCCATCCGCGAAGGCATCGCGCTCGGTCAGACCGACGGCGGCGGCTTCTGGCTGCCGCTGTTTCACGACATGGGCCTGTTCGGCACGCTCTCCGCCGTCATGATCGGCATCCCGGCGTACGTGTGGTCGCCGCTGTCGTTCATCAAAGACCCGGCCCGCTGGCTGCACGAGTTCCTGGACAGCGGCGTCACCATCACCGCCATGCCGAGCTTCGGCTACGACCAGCTCGCCGCCGCCTTCACCGACGCGGAGGCCGCCGAGCTGGACATGGCGCACTGGCGGATCGCGTTCAACGGCGCCGAGCCCATCGCAGAGCCCGCCGTGCGTGCGTTCCTGGACCGCTTCACCCCGGGCGGGTTCCGGCCGGAGAGCATGTTCGGCGTCTACGGCATGGCCGAGGCCACGCTGGCCGTCACGTTCCCGCCGCTGGGGCGTGAGCCGGTGTTCGAGCACGTCGACCGGGACAAGCTCGCCGACGGCGGCCGTGCCGTCCAGGTGGAAGCCGACGCACCCGGGTCCCGCGCGGTGGCCGGGGTGGGCCGTCCGGTGCGGGGCCTGCGGCTGCGGATCGTCGACCCCGAGGCGGGCGGCGAGCTCCCGGACGGTCAGGTCGGCGAGATCCACATCCAGGGTGACCCGGTGACGGCGGGCTACCTCGCCGCTACTGCTGTCCAGACCCATACCGGCGGCTGGTTGCCCACAGGGGATCTCGGCTATCGGCGCGACGGTGAACTGTTCGTCACCGGCAGGCGCAAAGAGATGATCACCGTGCGCGGCGCCAACTTCTACCCGCAGGACGTCGAGGCCGCCGCGCGAGACCTCCCCGGCGTCTACAAGGGACGATGTGTGGCAGTGTCCGCACCGGACGGAACCGAGACCATGTGGCTCATCGTCGAGTCCAACCGCAAGGGCGCGGACGCCGAAGCGCTCGCCGCCGCACTGCGCAAGGCCGTCGCCAACGAGCTGGGCCTGGCCGCCGTCACCGTCCACCTTGTAGCCCCGCGCTCGTTGCCGCGCACCAGCTCCGGCAAGTTCCAGCGCCTCGCCGCCCGCGACCTCGTCCAGCGACATTCCTGAACCGCAAGCCAGCACTTCTGATTGAGGAGCCACCCGTGCACAGCTACGACGTCTTCCGCCACTACGAGCGCCTGCACTGGAAGCTCGCCGACCTCGACGTGGACTCCATCGACCGGGACCTGGTCAAGCCGGAGTACATCACCCTGGCCAAGAGCGCGACCATGGGCGAGTCCAATGTGATCGCCGCCGTGCACGGGTTCCTCAACGAGTTCGTCGACGACTACGACTTCTCCACCTTCGCCGTGGTCTGGGGCTACCAGGAGGTCCAGCACCACTACGCGTTCCGGTCCTGGCTGGCGGGCGTCGGCGAGTCGGTGGACGACCGCGCGGTGGACGCCATGCGCGAGCCCTACGCGCCGGGCACCACGCCGTCGGCCACGCTGGCCACCAACATCATCTCCGAGCTGACCGTGAACCACGTCTACCGCGCGGTCTCCGCCTGGGTCGACGAACCGGTCCTCAAGGGACTGTTGCTGACCGCGAGCCGGGACGAGGCCGGGCACGCCCGCGAGTTCATCCACTACACCACCGAGCGGCTGGCCAAGCGCCCCGAGGAGCTGCCCTCGGTGCTGGAGACCCTCTACGTCTACAGCTCCGAGGCGAAGATCAAGCACCCGGTGAGCACCTTCAAGTCCGGTATCGGCGAGGGCGTCGAGGACCACGAGACCATCGACACCGGGTTCGAGCTGTTCCTGGAGAAGGTGGCCGCCGACGGCGAGCTGGACGTGCTGCAGGACAAGATCCGGCGCACCTTCGGCAGCATGACCGGGCTGGACCTGAGCAGCAACGCCAAGGTGCGCCGGGCGCTGGCCGAGGTGCTGGCCGCGTGAGCGTGCGGGTGCCGTGGTCGGTGCTGCCGGACTACCGGTGCTTCGGCTGCTCGCCGCACAACGACCGGGGCCTGCGCCTGACCTTCGACACCCACCCCGACGGCCTGTGCGCGCGGTTCACCCTGGACCGCGGGTTCGAGTCCTACCCGGGCGTGGTGCACGGCGGTCTCGTCGGCGTGATCTGCGACGAGACCATCGGCAACCTGATCGTCCTGGCGCGACGCAGGCCCGCGTTCACCGTGTCCATGCGGACCCGGTTCGTGACCCCGTTGCTGGTCGGCCGCGAGTACCGCTGCGTCGCCTCGCTGCGGGACGGGGACGAGCTGTTCCACGGCTCCGCCGACATCCTGGACGCCGACGGCACCGTCTGCGCCACGGTCACCGCCGTCTACCAGCCCTTCGCCCTCGACGACGTCCGCCACCAACTCACCCTCGGCGACGACGAGGTAGCCCTCCTCGACAGCGCCATCGCCCGCCATTCCATCGACAGGAGCCCCACGCCATGACCACCTCGCTGAACGACATCACCACCACCGTCACCGCCATCGCCGCCGCCGAGATCGGCATCCCGGCCGCCGAGCTGGCCGCCGACACCGACCTGCGCGGGGTCGAGGGCGTCGACTCGGTCAAGGTGCTGCGGATGATCGCCAAGATCGAGCGCGAGTACGACATCGAGCTGGAGGACGAGGACGTCTTCGGCGTGTCGTCCGTGTCCGATGTGGCCACTGTTGTGGAGAAAGCACTGTCGGAGAAGGCTGTTCCGATGAAGGGGCTTGGTGCCAAGTGACGGTCGCGGACACGAACCAGCACTACGACCTCGACCCCGAGGTCTTCGGCCAGTTCCTTGACCCGCTGCGCAAGTACAGCTCGGCCCTCTACGCCACCCCGGACCAGCCGCTCGCCGAGGCGCAGGAGAACAAGCTGCGCTTCGTCGCGGACCACCTGGGCATCACCGGCGGCGAGCGGCTGCTGGACGTCGGCTGCGGCTGGGGCTCGCTGATCCTGTTCATGGCGCGCGAGTTCCGTTGCGAGGTGCTCGGCGTGAGCCCGGCGCCGCGCCAGCACGAGTACATCGCCCGGCGCGCCGAGGAGATGGGCGTCGCCGAGCTGGTGCGCACGCGAGTCGGACATTTCGAGCAGATGGACCTGCCCGCGCGCTCGTTCGACGCGGTCTCGCTGCTGGGTTCCATCGTGCACATGCCCGATCTGGACGCGGTGTTCGCCAAGGCCCGTTCGGTGCTGCGCAAGGGCGGGCGGCTGTACGTGTCGGAGAGCTGCTTCCGCAACGCGGCCGCGCACACGGCGTTCGACTCCCGCACCGGTACGGACTTCGTGCGCAACGACATCTTCGGCTGGGGGGACATGCGCCCGCTGTCCGAACTGGTCGCCGGTGCCGAGCGGGCCGGGTTCTCGATCATCGCCGTGGACGACCTGACCGACCACTACCGACGCACCATCGAGGCGTGGATCGACAACGTCGGCACCGCCGCCGACCGGCTGGCGTCCTACGAGCCCGGCCTGGCCGCGAAGCTGACCCACTACCTGGAGGTCGCCAACGCCGGGTGGGGCTACACGACCAAGCACTACGCCCTCGTCTGCCGGAACGCGCGATGAGCCTGCTGCCTGCCACCGAGGTGGCCGACGCCGTCGACAGCTTCATGGCCGCGTCCCCGGTGGCCCGGTCCTGGGACGTGGAGACCCTGGTCGACTGGACCGCGGTGGACGCGAACCGGCTGACCGAGGGGCAGGTCTCGGCGGTCCGGTTCATCACGCTGATCGAGGATCACCTGCCGGGCTACTTCGACATTTACCACAAGCACTTCCCGGTGGACGGCGAGGTCGACCCGGCGGTGTTCGTGCACAACCGGGAGCTCTACCACTTCACCATCCGCTGGGCCGCCGAAGAGGACACCCATGCCCGCGCGCTGACCCGCTACCAGGTTGCCTCGGGCATCGCCGAGCGCGAGGCGCTGTGGGCGGAATTGGCGGAAGAAGGACGTAAGGAATTCGCGTTGCCGCTGGACCACCCGGTCCAGTTCTTCGCGTACGCGTTGGTCCAGGAGAAGGCCACGCAGATGTACTACCAGCACCTGCGTGACGTGGTCGACGAGCCCGCGCTGAAAACGGTCTTGACGCGGTTGTCCCGTGACGAGGCGCGACATTTCACCTTCATGGCGGATGTGACGAGTCGCTATCTCCGGGCCTACGGGGATTCGATGGTGGAACCGATCCGCGAGGTGATCGCCGGGTTCCGGATGCCGCTCGCGGATACGATGCGCGGGTACTGGCGCTGGGCTTTGAAGATCGCCGACGTGGCCCGCTACGACCACACCGAGGCGTACGAGCATTTGATCAAGGTGATCGACCGGGCGGTGGACACGAAATCGGACCGGCAGACCGAGCTGACCCGTTTCATCGCCTCCTGCACGTCCCTGCCCGGCTGACCACCGGCGCGGTCCCACCTCGGTTGACCTGGGGTGGGGCCGCGCGCGATGGATCACCGGAAAGGATATCCACCCAGGACGCGGATCCACCGGACCGATCCACGGTGCTCCCTAGGTGAATTCTTCGGCAATTCCTGTCGGATGGTCCGGTACCGCCGACCGTAACCGCTCGACCCCGCGGCGGTACCGAACCGGTTCATCAGCCGAGACCGCCGCCGAGACCGCCCAGCAGGCTCGTGACCAGGTTGACGACGGTACCGATCAGGCCGGTCACCAGATTGAGAATCGCGTCCATGACGAACTCCCTCGGATTCTGGATTCCGTCGGGGCCGGACAACCCCGACACCGTCATGTGTACGGTTTGGACCGTCCGGTTCGCGAGCCTTTGGCCACGATCGAGTGTCACTCGAACGAGTGAATTCACGAAACACGATCTTCGCCTGATCAGGCGTATCGGGACCCACCTGGGGTTTGTTAAAACCTGACAGAACTTCGCGTGTGGTAGCGCTCCCACCCGTCCGATACGGAGCGCGTAACGCTGTGCGGCCGTGTGGGTTAGCCCTGCGGCTGAATGAGCAGGCACGTGCAGGACCCGTGGGCGACCAGCTTCCCGGCGGCCTCCACCACCCGGGCCTCAGCCGTCGCGGTCGTTCGGCCAACGTGGATGGTGGTGGCCGTACAGGTGAGCCGGGAGCCGTCCATTCGGACCGTCCGGATGAAGTTGACCTTCAGCTCCAGCGTCGTGTAGAGCGCCCCGTCGCCGAGCTTCGTGAACACGGCGCTGCCCATCGCGGTGTCCACCAGGGTGGTGATCACGCCGCCGTGCACCACGAACATCGCGTTGATCGTCGCCGGGTTCGGGTCCAGGTAGTACACCGCCCGCCCCTCGGCCAGCGACTCCAGCGTGACGCCGAGCGAGACGCCGACGCCCTGCCCGGTCTCGATGCCGTGGGCCAGGACGGTCTCCAGTTCCTGGATGCGCGCGGAGGTGCTCATCGGGGACGCCTTTCCGACTCGGGAGGTGGCCCGAGTCGAGCAGCGGCCGGTGGCCCCCGGATGAACGCGGGGTGTCGGATGCCGGGTCGCGATCGCGTGATCAGCGATCCGGATCGTCGCGGGCGGGCGCGCGGCCGCCGCCGTCGAATCGGCGGGCGGGGTTCACCGAGCGTTCGCCGAACACCGCACGGGCGTTACCGATCCTGGTTCACTGTGGTCTGGGAGGGAGCGGACGATGGAGTTCAGGCACCTGGTGTCCTTCCTCGCGATCGCGGAGGAGCGGCACTTCGGCCGCGCGGCGGCCAAGGTGCACCTGACCCAACCCTCGCTCAGCCAACAGCTGCAACGCCTGGAGCGCAGTCTCGGCGTGGTGCTGGTGGCGCGCAGCTCGCACGAGGTCCGGCTGACCCCGGCGGGCGAGGTGCTGCGCGCGCACGCCGACGGCATCGTCCGCCAGCTCGAACGGGCCGCCGAGGCCGCGCGCGCCGCCGCCGCCGGTCGGTTCGGCACCGTCCGCGTGGGATACACATTCGCCAGTTGGCAGGACGTGCTGCCCGCCGCGCTGGTCCGTATGCACCAACGGTTCCCGGACGTCACAGTGGAACTGCGCGAGTCCCGTTCAGGCCCGCAGCTGTCCGCGCTGTCCTCCGGCGACCTCGATGTCGCGTTCGCGCACGGTGGCGCGGTGACCACCGACCTCGCGCACCGCTGCCTGCTCAGCGTCCCGATCGTCGCGCTGGTCGGTGCCCGGCACCCGTGGGCGGCCCGCGCGCGGGTGCGCTTCGCCGAACTGGCCGACCAGCACTGCATCCTGTTCGATCGCAAGCAAAGCCCGGCCATGTACGACGCCATCCGCGCCGCCGCCGAGCGCACCGGCACCCGGCTCGCCGTCGACCGGCACGTGGACGATCCCAGCGGCACGGCCATCATCGTCGCCACGCAACCCCTTGTGGGGTTTGTCTCCGCACAGCGCGGCGAGCACGCCCGAGCTGGTGGACTGGGCGCGGTGCCGGTCGCGCTCACCGATCCCGTCCCGACCGTCGACCTGCACGCGGTGTGGCGCGCGGGCGAGACCTCCCGGGCGGTGCGCGCGTTCCTCAGCTGCGTCACGCACGACCCGACAACGTTGTCGAACTGTCCTGATAGGAGCGAGTAAACCCCCGGAGGCCCGCTCGTGCAGTTCCAACAACTGGTGTCGTTCCTGGCCATCGCCGAGGAGCACAACTTCGGCCGGGCGGCGCGCAGGCTGCACCTGGCCCAGTCCTCGGTCAGCCTCCAGCTCAAGCGGCTCGAACGCGAGGTCGGCGCGCAGCTGGTGGCCCGCTCGTCGCACCAGGTCAGCCTGACGCCCGCGGGCGAGGTGTTCCTGGACGAGGCGCGGCAGGTGCTGGAGCTGGCCGACCACGCGGTGGCGGTGGCCCGCGCGGTGGCCGACGGGCGCGCGGGCAGCCTGCGCGTCGGCTTCAACTTCGCCGCGGGCCGCCTGGTCCTGCCGCCCGCGCTGACCCGCCTGCACGCCGAGCACCCGGACCTGCGCGTGCACCTCGGCGAGAAGCGCAGCGGCCCGCAGCTGCGCGCGCTGGCCGACGGCGAGCTGGACGTGGCGCTGGTGTTCGGCGCGCCGACCGCGGCCGGGCTGGCCGCGGTGCCGGTGTGCCGGGTGGACCTGGTCGCGCTGGTCACCGACACGCACCGGTGGGCGCGCCGGGACAAGATCGGGTTCCGCGAGCTGGCCGGGCAGCCGTGCGTCCTGTTCGGACGCGAGCAGTGCCCGGCGATGTACGACGAGCTGCGCGCCATCGCCGGGCGCACCGGCACCGAACTGGACGTGGTCGCCGAGATCGACGACCCGCTGGCCACCGCGGTCACCGTGCATGCCAGGCAGGTCGTCGGGTTCGCCTCCGCGCCGCGCTGGCACCAGACCGGGCCCGCCGGGCTGGTGACCGTGCCGATCGTGGACCCGGTGCCCAGCCTGGTGATCCACGCCGCCTGGCGCCGGGACGATGACTCCCTGCCGGTGCGGTCGTTTCTCCAGTGCCTGGGGCGCGGTGCGGATCACAGTTCCGCGGCAAGCGGGCGGGGCAGGGCTGATTACGCGGACCTATCGACCGTTCGCCCGTTGGGCGTTGCCCGGCCCGCGGTGCCTGGACCACGATCGGGCCGTCCGCTGGTCGAGGCCCGGCCCGCACGCAGATCGGAGTGACCGTGCACGAGAACCACGCGGTGGCCCAGACGCCGCCCCTGGTCCCGATCGCCGCCGACGACACCCTGACCGATGCCCTCTTCCACTACGCCACCGTCGATCCGACGCGGACGGCGTTCAGCAGCCGCGCCGGTCTCGACTGGCAGGACGTCACCTACGGCGAACTCGCCGACCGGGTGCGCGCGCTCGCCGGTGGCCTTGTCGCGGCCGGTGTCGGCCCCGGTGACCGGGTGGCGATCCTCGGTCCCACGAGCGTCGACTGGGCGGCCGCCGATCTCGCGGTGCTGCTCGTCGGCGCGGTGACCGTGCCGATCTACCCGACCGCGTCGGCCGAACAGGTCCGGCACGTGCTGCGGGACGCCACCCCGGCCGCGATGTTCGTGGTCGACCGCTCCCGCCCGATGGTCGACGGCCTCATCGAGGCACCGAGTCTTGTGTGGACACTGGGTGCGGAACTCCCCGGCACAGCGGACATCGAGACGCGCCGCGCGGCCGTACGCGCCGACGACATCGCCACGATCGTCTACACCAGCGGCACGACCGGCACTCCCAAGGGCTGCCTGCTCACCCACCGCAACATCCTGCACGCCGCCGTCAACGTGGTGGCGACGCAGCCGGAGCTGTTCCAGGCCGAGAACGCGTCCACCCTGCTGTTCCTGCCGCTGGCCCACGTCTACGGCCGGGTCGTGATGTTCGGCTGCCTGTCGGCGGGCGTCCGCACCGGCCTCGTCGGCGACGCGGGGGAGCTGGTCGGGCAGCTGCCGGTGTTCCAGCCGAACTTCCTCTACGGCGTGCCCTACGTGCTGGAGAAGATCCGCAAGGCTGTGCGTGCCCGGATCGGCGACGCCGAGCAGACCCTGGTCGACCACGGCCGCGCCGTCCGCACCGGCATCGCGAGCGAGCAGCCGACCGGTCCCGCCGTGGACGGGCTGCGCGCACTGCTCGGCGGCCGGTTGCGGCATATGATCTGCGGCGGTGCCTCGCTGGACGAGTCCACTCTGGACTTCTTCACCGGCGTCGGCCTCACCGTGCTCGGCGCCTACGGCCTCACCGAGACCACGTCCACGGTCACCATGAGCGCCCCCGCGACCAACCGCCTCGGCACGGTCGGCCGCCCGATCCCGGACACGACCGTCATGATCGCGCCCGACGGCGAGATCCTGGTTCAGGGCCCGCACGTCTCGCCCGGCTACTGGCCGGCCCCCGATGGCGCTCCCGAGTGGGTGCACACCGGCGACCTCGGCACCCTGGACGACGACGGCTACCTGCGGATCACCGGGCGTCGCAAGGAGATCATCGTCACCAGCGGCGGCAAGAACGTCGCCCCCGCGCCGCTGGAGGACCGCCTGCGGCTGCACCCGCTGGTCGCCAACTGCATGATCGTCGGCGAGGGCCGCCCGTACGTGACCGCGCTGATCAGCATCGACACCGCGGCGGCCGACGAGTGGCCCGGCGACGTGACCGCCGGGGTGCAGGCGGCGGTGGACGCGGCCAACGAGCTGGTCTCGCGCGCCGAGTCGATCCGCCGCTTCTACGTCATCGCGGGCGACTTCACCCTCGCGCGTGGCCATCTCACCCCGTCGCTGCGGCTGCGCCGGGCGGTCGTCGAGACCGATTTCGCCGACGAGATCACATTCCTCTACGCGGGCTGAGGTAGCGGACGAAAAAGCCACCCGGTCGCCCCGACGCGACCGGGTGGCTTTCCCGTGCGGGTTCAGCCCGCGTTCATCCAGCACACGTAGTCGAAATCGACTTTGCCGACCAGTGTGCCCGCTGTGTCGTGCAGAAGAGCCTTTCCGGTCATTTCGTGCCGGTCCGCTGTACGGGTGCCGACAATGCGCTCGACGACTGCGGATTCGACGGTCCCGGTGGCTCGCACCAGCCCGGTCGCGGGCCGCAGGAAACTCACCTTGCTCTCCCGCAGCACGAAGCTCTGCACGGCCGCGATCCGCGGCGCGACCGCCCCGGAGAACGCCGCCGCGCAGGCCACCTCGGCCGCCAGGAACATCGCGCCTGCGTGCACCGTGCCCAGGTGGTTGCGCATGTTCGGCTGGTCGGGGACCTCGGCGACGGCCTCGGTCGGCCCCAGCGCGGTGATCCGCACACCCACGTGGTTGACGAACGGCACCACCGAGTCGACCAGCTGTCGGATCCGCTCGTAGTCGGGCGCGCCCGACCCCACCGCCGCGGCCAGCGCCGCCTGCGCCCGGCCGACTTCCTCGGAGAATTTGCTCTTGGGAGGCATGTGGAAGAGTAGGCCACCGAATTCTGGACACCGGGTTAACCGGCGCTCGACAACACGGGAATAAGACCGGTCGGCTGGACTCGATAGGCCCGGTAAATGGGCTGATAGTGATGCGCGATGACCGTTGACCGAGTGTGGAGCGCTTAAGTAGAAATTTAGGGGAATGGGGAAAGCGCGAGCTCGGGGAGTCAACCGATGTATGACGCAATCGTGGTCGGCGCGCGCTGCGCGGGCTCGCCGGTGGCCATGCTGCTGGCCCGGCGCGGCTACCGGGTGCTGCTGGTCGACAAGGTCACCCAGCCGACCGACACCGTGTCCACGCACTACCTGCAGCAGTACGGCCTGGCCGCGCTCCAGCGCTGGGGCCTGCTCGACGCGCTGGTCGCCACCGGTGTCCCGGCGATCACCCGGATGACGGTGTCCTACCTGGACAACCGCATCGACGGCTTCGCCGACCCGCTGGACGGCGTGGCCGCCACCTACGCCCCGCGCCGCACCGTGCTCGACCCGATCCTGCTCGACGCCGCCAAGGCCGCGGGCGTGGAGGTCCGCGAGGGCTACACGGTGCGCGAGCTGGTCACCGAGGACGGCCGGGTCGTGGGCATCCGCGGCGGCCGGGGCGCGGAGGCGCCGACCGAGGAGCGCGCCCGGATCGTCATCGGCGCCGACGGCAGCCAGTCCTTCGTGGCCAAGGCGGTCGGCGCGGAGATCTACAAGACCATCCCCGCCGCCTCGTTCGTCTACTACTCGTACTGGACCGGCCTGGACACCCACTTCCACAGCCGCATCGGCGTCGACCAGCAGGTCGGCGTGTGGCCGACCAACGGCGGCCGCACCCTGATGGCGATCATGAAGCCGCTGGACCGCTGGGCCGAGTTCCGCACCGATGTCGAGGCCAACTTCCTGCAGGTGGTCAAGGACGTCGTGCCGGACATCGCGGAGCAGGTCGCCGACTCCGGTGAGCGCCAGGAGCGGTTCACCGGCATCCGCTACCCGGACAACTACTACCGCCGCTCGCATGGCCCCGGCTGGGCGCTGCTCGGCGACGCCGGTTACCACAAGGACCCGATCACCGGCCAGGGCATCAGCGACGCCCTGGTGCACGCCGAGCTGCTCGCCGACCACGTCGAGCAGGGCCTGGCCGGGCAGCGGCCGCTGGACGAGGCGGTCGCCGAGTACGCCGCGGTCCGCGACGAGCGCACCGGCTCGGCGTTCGAGTTCGCCGCCACCATCGGCGAGCTGCGCCTGCCCGCGCACCTGGCGGCGATCTTCCAGGTGCTGGCGGTGAACGAGACCTACGCCAAGGACTTCTACAACGTCATCGCGGGCGCCATGCGCGGCGAGGACTTCTTCCACCCGGACAACGTCGCCAAGATGCTCGGGTCGGTCTGATGCCGGTCCGGCTGACCACCGTCGGCGACAGCTTCGCCGAGGGCCGCGGCGACCCGCTGCCGGACGGCACCTTCCGCGGCTGGGTCCCGCAGCTGGCCGAGTCGCTCGGCATCGCCCCGCACGAGGTGCTCAACCTGGGCGCCTACAACGCCACCACCCAGGACGTGCTCGACCACCAGCTGGCCCGCGCGATCAGCGTGGACGCGCCGCTCTACGGGGTCACGGTCGGCGGCAACGACCTGGTCCGCGGCTCCTTCGACGAGCAGGCGTTCCAGACCGGCCTCCGGCACATCCTGGGCGGCCTGAGCCTGCGCGGTGCGCGGGTGTTCACCATCAGCTGGCCGGACATCCCCGGCAAGCTGCCCGGCCTGACCGAGGAGAACCGGCGGGCCCTGCGCGTGCGGTTCGCCGCCGCCAACGCGTTCATGGACCGGCTCACCGCCGAGCTGGGCGTGCGCTGCTACGACATGATCGACACCCCGCTGACCAGGGACCCGGCCATGTGGGGTCCGGACGGCATGCACCCGAGCCCGGCCGGACACCGGGCCATCGCGGCGGGTTTCGCCGCCCTCCTGAGCTGAGACCCGTGCCCGACCACCGTGCCAGGTGGTCCAAGAAGGGACGCAAGTGACTTCCCACCAGCAGCACCGCACGGCCGACACCCCGATCGCCATCGTCGGTGTCGCGGGCCTGTTCCCGATGGCCCACGACCACCGCGACTTCTGGCAGAACATCGTGGACGCCGCCGACTGCACCCAGGACGTGCCCGCCTCGCGCTGGCGGGTCGAGGACTACTACGACCCGGACCCGGGCGCCCCGGACAAGACCTACTGCACCCGCGGCGGTTTCGTGCCGGACGTGGCGTTCAGCCCGCTGGAGTGGGGCCTGCCCCCCAACCAGATGGAGGTCACCACGGTCGTGCAGATGCTCAGCCTGGGTGTCGCGCGGGACCTGCTGCGGGACGCGGGCGCGGTCGACTCGACCTGGTACGACCCGGCGCGCACCGGCGTGGTGCTGGGCGTCGCCGGGCCGACCACGCTGTCGCACCCGTTGGCGGCGCGGTTGAGCACGCCGGTGCTGCGCGAGGTGGTCCGCTCTTGTGGACTGTCCGAACAGGACGCGGAGGAGATCGCCGCCCGGTATGTGGAGGCGTTCCCGCCGTGGGAGGAGAACTCGTTCCCCGGCCTGCTCGGCAACGTGATCGCGGGCCGGGTGGCCAACCGGCTCGACCTGGGTGGGATGAACTGCACGGTCGACGCGGCCTGCGCGTCCTCGCTGTCCGCGGTGCACATCGCGATCGGCGAGCTGCTCTCCGGCCGCGCGGACATGATGATCACCGGTGGCGCGGACACCGAGAACTCGGTGTTCGGATACATGTGCTTCGCCAAGACGCAGGCGCTGTCGAAGTCCGGCCGCATCCGCCCGTTCGACGACTCGGCCGATGGCACGCTGGTCGGCGAGGGCATCGGCATGCTGGCGCTCAAGCGCCTCGCCGACGCCGAGCGCGACGGCGACCGCGTGTACGCGGTGATCCGCGGCGTCGGTGCGTCCAGCGACGGCCGGTTCAAGAGCATCTACGCCCCGCGCGCCGAGGGCCAGGTCGTGGCCCTGCGCCGGGCCTACGCGGACGCGGACTGCTCGCCCGCGTCCATCGGACTGTTCGAGGCGCACGCGACCGGCACCCGGGTCGGCGACAAGACCGAGCTGACCGCGCTCAACGAGCTGCTGTCCTCGACCACCGAGGAGAAGCGGTTCGCCGCCATCGGCAGCGTCAAATCGCAGATCGGCCACACCAAGGGCGCGGCGGGCGCGGCCAGCCTGATCAAGCTCGCGATGGGCCTCTACCACAAGACGCTGCCGCCGACGATCAATGTGGAGCGTCCCAACACGACGATCGACTTCGACGCGGCCGCCTTCTACCTCAACACCGGCACCCGGCCGTGGATCACCGACCCGCGCCGCCCGGTCCGCCGCGCCGCGGCCTCGGCGATGGGCTTCGGTGGCACCAACTTCCACGTCGTGCTGGAAGAGGCCAGCGCGGACCGTGCGGTGACCCGAACCCTGCACCGCACGGCCCACGCGTTCCTGTGGCACGCGCCCGACCGTGACGCCCTGCTGGACCTGCTGCGCTCCGGCGCGGAGCCCTCGCTCGGTGCGATCCCGGCCGACCACGCGCGGATCGGTTTCGTGGGGGAGGAGCTGCGGGAGCAGGCCATCGCGGAGCTGGCAGGCTCGGACGCGGAGCAGTGGTCGCACCCGTCGGGCATCTTCTACCGTCGGCGCGCGCTGCCGTCGGTGCGGGTGGGCGCGCTGTTCGCGGGACAGGGCAGCCAGTACGTGAACATGGGGTTGTCGGCGGTGCTGAACAACCCGTTGCTTGGCACGGCTTTCGACGAGGCCAACGCCGTGTTCGACGGCTCGTCGCCGCTGCTGTCGGAGGTCGTCTACCCGGCGGCCACGTTCGACGGCACCACCGACACCGACCGCGAGCTCGCGTTGCGCCGCACCGAGTACGCCCAGCCCGCCATCGGCGCCCTGTCGGTCGGCCATTTCCGCTTCCTGCGTGAGCTGGGTCTGGAGTGTGCCGGGTTCCTCGGCCACAGCTTCGGCGAGCTGACCGCGCTGTGGGCTGCCGGGTCGCTTTCGGACAGTGACTTCTTCGAGCTGGCCCGCGCCCGCGGCCTGGCCATGTCCCCGCCTGCCGCGGACTTCGACGCGGGCGCCATGGTCGCGGTGGACGCCGACCGCGCGACGGTCGAGGAGATCCTGACCGCGCACCCGGACGTCACGGTGTGCAACCACAACGCCCCCGACCAGGTGGTCGTCGGCGGCGCCACCATCGCCGTCGCGGATGTGGTCGCGGCTTGCAATGCCCGCGGCCTCACCGCCAAGGTTCTCCCGGTCGCCGCCGCCTTCCACACCTCCCACGTGGGCCACGCGGTGGACGCCTTCCGTGCCTCACTGTCCACTGTGGACATCGCGGCTCCCATCGGCCCCGTCTACGCCAACACCCGCGACGCCGCGTACGGCGAAGACGTGGACGCGAACCGCACCGTCCTGGCCGAACAGCTGCGCAACCCGGTCGAGTTCGTCACCGCCCTCCAGTCCATGCACGCCGACGGCTGCACGGTCCTGGTGGAGTTCGGCCCCCGCCGCGTGCTGACCCAGCTCGCCATCCGCACCCTGCCCGACATCGAGACCATCGCCATCGACCTGGGCCCCAAGGTCGACAGCGACCTCGCCCTCAAACGCGCCGCGATCCAACTGGCCGTCCTCGGCGCCCCCATCACCGACATCAACCGCCACGACGCCCCCGCGCCGCACCGCCCCGTCCCGACGGGCATGACGATCACCCTCAACGGCCGCGACCACGTCCCGGACACCCGTCACGCCGCCTACGCCACCGCCCTGAACGGCGACTACCAGGTGGAATCCACCCGCCCCCGCCACCAGGCAACCGGCGAGCCCGAACCCCACACACCCGCCCACCCCGAGCCGCACTCGCGCACCCCCGAGCAGGCCGAAGCAGGCAGCCTGTCCGTGACGGCGGCAAGCGGTGATCGTGCGTCGGAAGTGGCGCACGCCCCTGTTCAGGTCGAGTTGCGTGAACCCGTGCCGGAAGTCATCCCGGTGGAAAGCGAGCCCACGTCGGTGCCTGTCGAACAGCCCCTGGTCGCGGGCTTCGGCGAGATCGCCGCCCGCCACCTCGACCTGCACACCCGCTACGTCGAGGGCCAACTCCGCGTCGCCGACGGCCTCGTCTCGGCCCTGCGCTCCGCCCCCGATGGCGGCGCGGGCCTGCACGCCGCGGTGGAAGCTGTCACCGACCAGAGCATCGCGATCGGCGAGGCGCACGTCCGCGTCAACGAGATCCTTGCCGCCCTCACCGAACTGGAGTTCTCCCCGACCCGCCTGGCTCCCGCCCCGGCGCTCCTCGCGACCCCGGCAATCTCGGCTACCCCGGCAGCGCCGACCACACCGGCCCTGACCACCCCCGCGCCTGCCACGCCTGACCAGGCGACTGTTCCGGCTCCGGCCGCCGTTGCCCCGGCTGCTGGTCCGGCAACCCCGGTGACCCCACCGGTCTCGCAGGCGCCGACCGCCCCCGACCTGGCCAAGCCTTCCCCGGTGGGCAACGGCCAGACCAAGGCGGGCAGCACCCCGGCCGAGATCGAGTCGGCCCTCCTGCGCATCGTCGCCGACAAGACCGGCTACCCGCCCGAGATGGTCGACCCCACCATGGATCTGGAAGCTGACCTGGGCGTCGATTCCATCAAGCGTGTCCAGATCCTCGGCACTCTGGGTGAGCGTTTCCCCGCACTCCCGGCCGTCGGTCCGGAGCAGGTTGCCGAGTTGCGCACGCTGGCCGATGTGGTCGCCTACATGGGCACTCCCGCTGCCCCGCAACCTCGGTCTGAGGACCAGGCGATCCAGACCGCTCGGCCCGAGTCCAGTGACGCCATCCAGGCCGCTCTCGTGGAGATCGTGGCCGACAAGACCGGCTACCCGACGTCGATGATCGACCCGACCATGGACCTGGAAGCCGATCTCGGCGTCGACTCGATCAAGCGTGTGCAGATTCTCGGCACTCTCGGCGAGCGTTTCCCCGCACTCCCGGCCGTCGGTCCCGAGCAGGTTGCCGAGTTGCGCACGCTGGCTGACGTGGTCGCCTACATGGGCGCCCCCGCCCTGCCTCAGTCCGATGGCCGGGCGATCCAGGCCGTCCTGGTCGAG
>NZ_KB894435.1 GCF_000374445.1 Actinokineospora enzanensis DSM 44649
AGGCGAAATTCGGTCGGGGGCGAAGGAGGGTGTGGATGGATTCGGGGTAACACCCCGATCGAGGGGGGACACGCCGGGCGACATGCCGGAGGAGGGGGTGGGGGGTGTGGATGGATTCGCGGGATGACTGGGGACACCGTACGGGTCGACCGGGACAAGGTGATCATGCCAAGTGGACCCGGGAGCGGAGATGATCACGACCGGGGCCGCGTCGGAGACCATGAAAGCCAGACGGTCGGCGGGGTATTCGGGATCCAAAGGGAGATAGGCGGCGCCGGCACGTTGGATTGCGAGCAAGGAGACGATGAGGGCGGCGGAGCGTTCGAGCATGACGCCGACGATCGAGCCTGGGGTGACGCCACGGGCGTGTAGTTCTGCGGCGAGAGTTGCGACGCGGGAATCGAGTTCGGCGTAGGTGAGGGAAGGGCCGTCGTCGACCACCACGGCCAGCGCGTCGGGAGTCGTTGCGGCCTGGGTGGCGAAGAGGGAAGGGACGGTGGCCGGGGCCAGCGGGATCGTGGGGCCTTGCCAGGTGGACAGGACGGACTGGCGTTCGGCCGGGGTCAGGAGGTCGATGAGGTCGACCGGGGTGTCCGGGGTGGCGGTGGCGGCGCGCAGCAGGGTGATCAGTCGGGTGGCGAGGCGGTCGATCGTCGGCCGGGTGTAGAGGTCGGTGGCGAACTCGACGAAGCCGGTGAGGCCGTTGCCGTCGGGGCGTTCGGCGAGGTCGATGGTCAGGTCGAACTTGGCCGTGTCGGTGTGCACGAGTTCGGCCCGGCCGGTCAGCCCGGCGAAACCGTCCGGGACGGGGAGGGCCGGGTGGTAGGCGAAGAGGACCTGGAACAGCGGGTGCCGGGCGGCGGTTCGTCGCGGTGCCAGGGTTTCCACCAGCCGGTCGAACGGCGTGTTCTGGTGGTCGAAGGCCGCGAGGTCGGCGGCGCGCACGCGGGACAGCAGCTCGCGGAACGTCGGGGTGCCGGACAGGTCGGTGCGCAGCGGGACGGTGTTGACGAAGAAGCCGACCAGCGGGTCCAGGGCAGGGTCGACGCGACCGGCGGTGGGGGTGCCGAGGACGATGTCGTCGCCCGCGCCGGTGCGGGACAGTAGGGCGGCGATGGCGGCGTGCAGGACCATGAACACGCTGGTCCCGGTCGACGCGGCGATGTCGCGGACGGTGGCGTGCAGGTCCGGCGGGAGTTCGAGCGGCACGGTCGTGCCCCGGTGCGTCGCCTGGTTGGGACGCGCGCGGTCGGTCGGGACGGTCACCTCGTCGGGCAGGCCGCGCAGGGTCTCGGTCCAGAAGTCGAGACCGGTCTCCGGGAGAGCCCGCTGCCACACCGCGAAGTCGGCGTATTGCAGGGCGGGGGGCGCGTAGTCGGGGACTCGACCGGCCAGCCGGGCCGTGTAGGCGGTGCCGAGGTCCGAGACGAGCGGGCCAAGGGACCATTCGTCGCCCGCGATGTGGTGCAGGACGATGACCAGCACGTTCCCGAGCAGCCGCACCCGCACCGGGGCATCCACCCGCAGGTCGAACGGCGCCTGTGCGGCTTCCGGCACCGACGCATACCCACCGACCGCGAAGACCGGCCCAACCGACGTCGGGATGTCCGAGGTGGAGGTCGGGTGGATCGACTGGTAGGCGAAGCCGTCGGGGTCGGTGGCCACGGTGGTGCGCAGGACTTCGTGGCGGGCGAGGACATCGGCCACCGCCAGGCGGAGGGCCTCGGTGTCGGGTGGGGTGTCGAAGGTCAGGGCCAGCGGGATGTTGTAGGTGGGGTTCGGGCCGTCGAGTTCGTGCACGAACCACAGGCGCCGTTGCGCGAACGACAGTGGCACCAGGGCGGGGCGCTCGCCCGCGCGAGGGCCGTCGGTCGTGGCGGCGGCGGTGAGGTGGTCGACGAGGCCCGCGACGGTGGGGTTGTCGAAAATGGTGCGGATCGTCAGGTCGACGCCGAGTTCGACGCGGGCGCGCACGCTGAGGCGGGTGGCCAGCAGCGAGGTCCCGCCCAGGGCGAAGAAGTCGTCATCGATGGTGAGGGCTCGGGCGCCGAGGACGTCGCCGACCAGGTCGCACAGGGCGCGTTCGCGGGGGTTGCGCGGGGCGCGGCCGCCGGTCATGCCGACGAGTTCCGGGGCGGGGAGGGCATTGCGGTCGACCTTTCCGTTGGGGGTCGACGGAATGTGGTCGAGTGCGACGAAAGCGGACGGGACCATGTAGTCCGGTAGTGCGGCGCGTGCCCACTCGGTCAGGTTGTCGGGAATGGCAGGCACGACGTAAGCCACCAGGCGCTGCTCGGCCAGTGACGTGCCGTGGGCGATGACGACGGCGCGGTCGACATCCGCGTGACGGGCCAGGACGGCCTCGATCTCGCCGAGTTCGATGCGGAAGCCGCGGATCTTGACCTGGTGGTCGACCCGGCCCAGTACCTCCAGCAGCCCGTCCACGCGCACGCGGGCGAGGTCACCGGTGCGGTAGAGGCGGGAACCCGGCGTGCCGTAGGGGTTCGCGGTGAAGCGTTCGGCGGTGAGGGACGGTCGGGCGTGGTAGCCGCGCGCGAGGCCGTCGCCCGCGATGTAAAGCTCGCCGGCAGTACCCACGGGAACCGGGCGGAGGGCGGAGTCGAGTACGTAGACGGTCGTGTTGGCGATGGGGAGGCCGATAGGTGTGTCCGCGTCAGTGAGGACGTGCGCGGTAGACCAGATGGTGGTCTCTGTGGGGCCGTAGAGGTTCGTGACGCCACGGGTTCGCGCGAGTAGATCGGCCGCGAGATCGGTGGGCAGTGCCTCGCCGCCGACCAGTGCGCGTAGGTCGCGAGCGGCCTCCGGGCGGGCGGCGAGCAGGGCCTGCCAGAGTGATGGTGTGGCCTGCATGTGTGTCGCGCCGCTGGTGGTGATCGCGGTGTCGAGCAACGATGGGTCGCGCGCGGTGTCACCGTCCACGAGACACACACTCGCGCCGGACAGCAGTGGGACGAACAGCTCCAGGGCGGAGATGTCGAACCCGACAGTGGTGACCGCGAGCAGGACGTCGTCCGGCGCGAGAGCGAACCGGTCGACCATGTCCAACAGGAAGTTCACCAGCGCCCCGGACGGGATGACCACGCCCTTCGGGCGGCCCGTCGACCCGGAGGTGTACAGCACGTACGCGGCCTGGTCGGGATCGACCGGCGTGGTCGTCAGCGGCACGCGGCCGACACCGTCCAGGTGCAGCACCGGGACACCGTCGACCTTGACCACGCCCGGTGCCGTCACCAGCAGCACGGGCCGCGCGTCGGTGAGCATGTAGTCGAGGCGGTCGGCGGGGAAGCCGGGATCGAGCGGCAGGTACGCGGCACCGGTCGCGGCGACAGCCAACAGCGTCACGACAAGGTCGACCGTGCGCGGTAAGGCGACCGCGACAACCGTCTCCGGCCCGGCGCCTCTCTCTCGTAACACCTCGGCCAGCCCGCCGACGCGCTCCGCCAGTTCGCGGTAGGTCACTCCCTGCACGGCCACGCGATCCGGCGTACGAGCACACTGCTCGGCAACCAGTTCCACCAACCCGCGCGCGGGAGTCGTCGACACAGTCCCGACCACACCGGCCTGGACAGTGTCAACGAGTCCCAACCGTCCGGTCGGCGTATCCGGTGCGGCAGCGAGAAGCCCGGTCAGCGCAGTCACGAACGACCGCAGGTGCCCCGCGAGCTCCTCCTCCGAGTACCGCGCGGGATCACCGTCCAGCTCGATCTCCAGCGGCACACCGTTCTGCCCGCCGTAGAGCGTGAAGGACAGGTCCTCCACTGCCCCCGCCGACAGGTAGTGCACGACCGCCTCGGGCCCACCGAAGTCCAGGTCTTCCCGATACGGCTTGAGGTTCACCCACGGCCCCACCAACCGCCCGGTCAGCAGATGCGCGTCCCGACGAACATCCTCACCCCGGTAGCGCTGGTGCGCACTCACCCCCCGGATCTCCGCGCGCACCGCAGCCAGCAGTTCACCGACGGACTGTCCCGGCGACACGGCGATTCGCAACGGCAGCACGTTCACCGCCGTCGTCGGGATCCGTGCCGACACCGAGCCCAGCCGTCCCATCATCGGCAGACCCAGCACCACCTCGTCGACCCCCGCGACCCGGTGCACCATCAGCCCCACCGCAGCGGCCACCAGCGACGGATCCGACGACGGCACCTCCGGCAGACTCGCCCGCACACGGCGGAATCCGGCCGAAATCCCACCGGAGGACGGCGCCAACGAGACCACGTCGGGCAGATCCGCGACACGATCGGCCCACCACGAGCGGTCCACCGCGAACCGATCGGATGAACGGTAGGCGTCCTGCTCGGCCACATAGTCCGCCAACCGCGCGAACGGGCACGGTCGAACGTCCACACCGGCTCGCAGGTCCCGGTAGACATCGGACAGTCGCCGTGCGACAAGCGAGAACCCATAGCCGTCAAGGACGATGTGGTGCGCCCGCTGGTACCACAGGTAGTGCCGCGAGCCGAGAACGAACACCGCCTCCGCCGCAAGTGGACCGACGGACAGGTCCACCGGCTGTGCGAGATCCGCGTCGATCCACTGTCGCGCCGCGACCATGGGATCGTCCGAATCGCGCAGGTCCATGACCCGTATCGGTACCTCTGTCGCACCGGGAGACTGCCGCACATCGGCACCGTCCGCAGTGAACACCGTCCCCAGCGCGGGCGTCTCCGCGACCACAAGCGACAGTGCGTGGACGAACGTGTCGAGGTCCACGTCCCCGCGCAGTTCCACCGCCTCCGCGGTGAGATACGCCGTGCCGCTCGCGTCGAGCCGGTGGGCGAACCACAGCGCCTGCTGGGCGGGCGTCAGGGGGAGATGATGCACGTGCGCAACCCTTCACAGGAGCCCCGGGGACGTGCGGGCTCGCGCCGGGGGCCGATCGGCCTGCCGGTCGTGTTCTACGGTGGTGTTTCCTCGCGCCGGGGCGGGGTTCAGTCGTCCTCGGCGCTGCCGCGGCGCCAGTAGCCGCTGAAGTGGACGCGCTGTCTGGTCAGGTCTCGGTCGAGTACCAGGGTCGACCGGACGGCCTGCACCATGGCCGACTCGCCCGCGACCCAGGCGTAGGTACGCGGGTCGAACGCGGGCAGCGCGCGCACCGCGTCCAGTACCAGGTCCGGGTCACCCGGCTCGGCACCCGCGCGGTGCAGCCAGGTGACGGTGAGGTCGGCGGCGGATTCCAGGGGCTGTTCGTCGTCGGGGCCGTCGACCTCGACGATCACCCGCGCGGACACGGAGGCGGACAGGGCGGCCGTGATGCCCGCGATCGCGGGCAACGAGGTGTCGTCGCCGACCAGCAGGTGCCCGGTGGTGTCGGCGGGCGGGTCGTAGCTGCTCAGGCAACCGTAGACGCCCACCGGGTCGCCGGGCCGGGCGGCCGCGGCCCAGCGCGCGGCCGGGCCGTTGTCGCCGTGCAGCACGAAGTCGATGTCCAGCTCGCGGTCCGCGGGCCGGGCCGCGCGGACGGTGTAGGTGCGCACGACCGGACGCAGGCTCTCCGGCAGCGCGCGCACCGCGTCCCAGAACGGGACCGTGTCCGGCACGACCACCTCGGCCCCGGGCGCGGGCGGCAGCAACACCTTGCAGCGCGGTTCCGGACCGACCTCGGTGTAGTGCGCGAGATCCGCGCCGGTGAGGGTGATCCGGGCCAGGTGCGGTGTCACGATCCGCTTGCGCGCCACCGTGAGCCGGTAGGGCCGCAGCGAGTCACGGCCCGCCGGGGCGGGGCGGGCGAGTCGGGGCGTGCCCATGGTCAGGCGCTCGCCTGGCGGTCCATGCGCTCGGCGAGGCTGCGCGGGCGCATGTCGGTCCAGTTGGCCTCGACGTGCGCGAGGCAGGCGGCGCGGGTGTCCGGTCCGGTCGCGACCGTCCAGCCCGCGGGCACCTCGACGAAGGTCGGCCACAGCGAGTACTGGCCTTCGTCGTTGACGAGGGCGTAGAAGGTGCCGTTCTCGTCGTCGAAGGGGTTGGTCGACATCGGTCCTGCTCCTCGGGGTCGGGCGTCGCACTGTTGGTTAGGCTAACCTAATTCGGACGCCCGGAGAAGGGCCAGCCGGACCGGGTGCGGGGTCGGTCACAACTCGCCGAGAAACCCGGTGAGCAGGTCGTTGACCGCGGCCGGGCGCTCCAGGTATCCGAAGTGGCCGGTCCGCTCGACCCCGGCGAACCGGGCGCCGGGCAGCCAATCGGCCAGCTCCCGGACCAGGTGCGGCGGGGCGATCAGGTCGTCGGCGAAGGAGATCACCAGCGAGCGCGCGGCGACCCTGGCGCACACGGCCCGCAGATCGGGGTCGTCGCCGATGGCCATCTGGGCGCGCACGCCCGGACCGGGCGGCTGGGTGGCGAACTCCAGGATGTCCAGCCATTCCCCGACGGCGTTCTCGTCGAAGAGCGTGTGCGGGGACAGGTTCTGCAACGCGGTCACCGCGGCGTGGTAGCGCGGCGGGAGGGTGCCGCCCGCGTCGGCGAACTCCAGTTCGCCCGCGTCGAGCACCTCGTGCAGCTTCCCGGCCCGCGAGCGGGTCGCCATGACCACCAACGCGGCCACCAGGTCCGGGCGTTCGGCGGCGACCTCGATCGCGATCCGGCCGCCCAGCGAGGTGCCGACGACGGAGAACCGGTCCAGGGCCAGGTGTCCGGCCAGGGCGACGACGTCGGCGGCCATGTCGGCCACGGTGATGCCGTCGGCGCAGTCCGAGGTCGGCGGGATCCCCCGGTTGTCGACGGTGACCACCCGGTACCCGGCGGCGAGCAGCGCGGGCCGCTGGTGCAGCTCCCACACCCGGCCGGAGCCGCCCATGCCCATGAGCATCACGACCGGGTGACCGGCTCCCTTGTCGTGGTAGGACAACGACACCTCGCCCAGCTCGACGACCGGCATCAGACCACCCTTCCCTCGGCGAGCCGCACGACCCGGGGCAACCGGTCGATCGTCGCCGCCCGGTGCGCGATGACGATCAGCGTGCGGCCCGCGTGCAGCCGGTCCAGCGCGCGCTCCAGCCGGGCCGCGGTCGTCGGGTCGATGTCGGCGGTGGCCTCGTCCAGGATCAGCACCGCCGGGTCCACCAGCGCCGCCCGCACCAGGCCGACGATCTGCCGCTCCCCCGCCGAGAGCCGGTCGCCGCGCCTGCCGACCGCGGTGTCCAGGCCGTCGGGCAGCGCGGCGGCCCAGTCGTCCAGGTCGAGCGCGCGCACGGCGGCGTCCATGTCGGCGCGGGTCGGGTCGGTGGGGGCCAGCGCGAGGTTGTCCGCGATGGTGCCCTCGACCAGGTGGACCTGTTGCGGCACCAGCACGAGCCTGCCGCGCAGGTCGGCATCGGCCAGGTCGGCGAGGTCGGTGCCGCCGTAGCGGACGGCGCCGCGGTCGGGCGTGTAGAGGCCGCTGAGCAGCTTGGCGAGAGTGGTCTTGCCGGATCCGGTCTGGCCGACCAGGCCCGCGCGGTCACCTTCGGCGAACGACACGGAGATCCGGTGCAGGACGTCGGCGTCCGCCGTGTAGGCGTAGCCGAGGTCCGAAGTGGACAGTTCGGCGCGGGCGGGCAGGACGGCCCGCGCGGCCGGTTCGGCGGGTTTCTCGGTGGCGGCGAGGAGGTCGAGCAGGCGGGCGAGGCCGACCCGGGCCAGCTGCAGCTCGGCGAGCAGCTCGGAGAGGTTGAGCATGCCCTCGAACAGGTTACGGGTGGCCAGCACGAACACGACGACCGTGCCGACGCTGACCTGGTCGGCGGTGACCAGCCAGACGCCGAGCATGAGCAGTGCCGCGGTGGACAGGCCCTCCAGCAGGGTCACGCCTTCGAGCCGGTTCTGCACCGCGACCGTCCGGTTGGCCGCGTGCCGGGCGTCGTCGTTGGCACGGCCGAAGCGGGCCAGCCGGGCGGTGGTCCCACCCGCGAGCCGCAGGGTCTCGCCCGCGGCGACGAACTCCGTGAATCTCGCGGCCATGGTGGCCTCCGCGGCGGCCTGGTCGCCGAACGCATCGTCGGCGTCCTTGTCGAACCAGTGCAGGACCAGGACCACGGCGGGGACGAAGAGCACGAGCAGGATCAGGGTGAGCAGCCAGGAGTAGGCCAGCAGCACGACGATGGTCATGCTCAGCGAGATCACCGCGCCGAGCAGGTCGGGCAGGCTGGCGCGGACGAACTGGGCCAGCTCGGCCACCTCGCCGGTGCTGCGGCGCAGCAGGTCGCCGGTGCGGTGCGCCTCCAGGAACCGCAGCGGCGCGCCCGCGAGCCGATCGACGACCAGTTCGCGCAGGTGTTTCACGACGCGCTCGCCCACGGCCGTGAGCTGGAGCTCGGCGGCGGCGAGGAGGACAAGGCGGGCCAGGGTTAGTCCGATGAGGACGATGACGGCGGTGCACAGGCCGCTCTTGTCCTTGCCCAGCACCGCGTCCACGCCGGACCCGATGACCGGCGCGATCCCGACGACGGCGGCCGTGGAGACGGCGGTGGTGGCGAGAGCCGCGGCGATGCGCAGGCGGTGTGGGCGCAGGTGCGGCCGGAAGCGGCGCAGCACGCCGTGCGTGGCGGGGCCTTCCGAAAGCGCGCGGACCTCAGCCACGGATGGTCTCCATGTCCTGGGTGGCCGGTTCGGCCAGGTGGATCAGGCGGTCCGCGGCGGCGACCACCGCGGGCCGGTGCGAGACGAACACGACGGCCGTGTCCGGCGACCAGGCGCGCAGGCGGCCGAGGATCGTCGCCTCGGTGTCGGCGTCCACGGCGGAGGTGACGTCGTCCAGGACGAGGACCGGGGGCTTGGCGAGGAGTCCGCGGGCCAGCGCGAGCCGTTGGACCTGACCGCCGGAGAGGGTTTCGCCGCGTTCACCGACGACGGTGTCGTAACCGTCCGGGAGGGACTCCACGAAGGTGTCGAGCGCGGCGACGCGGCAGGCCTCACGGACCAGGTCCAAGTCCACGTCCCGGTCGAGGGTGATGTTGTCGCGGATCGTGCCGGACAGCACTACCGGACGTTGCGGCACGACGCCGATGCGTCGCCACACCTCAGTGGGGTCTGCCATGCGGAGATCGATCCCGCCGAAGTGGACTTCTCCGTGGTCGGGATCGTCCAGGCGGCAGAGCAACCGCACCAGGACGGACTTACCGGAGCCGGTGGGTCCCGTGACGACGACCAGCTCACCGGGCGCGGCGATCACGTCCACCGGTCCCAGCACGGTCCGACCATCGCGGACCGCGGTAACACCCACTGCGGCGAGCATCCCGCTCTCCGGCAGCGGGCGCGGGTCCGCGGGCGCGGCGACCACCGGCCGCGCGGCCAGCACCTCGGCGACCCGGCCCGCCGCGACCCGGGCCTGGCCGCGGTTGACCAGCAGGTCCACCAGGACGGTCACGGCCACCGTCATGTTGATCATCCACGAGGTGAAGGCCACCAGCGCACCCACGGTGATCCGGCCGTCGATCGCGGCCAGGCCGCCGACCGCGAGCCCGACCGCGACCGCCAGCCGCAGCACCGCGGGCGGCGCGGACACCCACCAGGCGGAGATCCGCGCGACGCCCAGGGTGTGCCGGGTGACGCGGGCGCTGACCTCGTCGTGCCTGCGCACCAGCACCCGCTCCCCGCCCAGGCCGCGCACGGCGGCGCTCGCGGACAGCAGGTCCTCCACGGCGTCGGCGCGGTCGCCGTGCGCCGCCGACAGCCGCTCGTTCGCGGAGCGGTAGCGGCGCGGGAACTGCGCGTTGACCAGGCCCAACACCGGCATCGCGACCAGCAGGACGATCAGCAGCAGCGGGTCGAGCGCGCCGACGGCGGGCAGGACCAGCGCGATCGTCACCGCGACGCGGGCCCAGCGGGTCAGCCCCTGCACCCAGGCGGTGATCATCTCGGTGTCCCGGGTGACCCGCATGGCCAGGTCGCCCTGCCCGAACGGGGCGATCGCGGCCCGGTCGAGCAGCCCGGCGCGGGCGGCGAGGTCGGCGCGCAGCGCGTGTGCGATCCGGTTGGCGGCCAGGCTGGACCACCACTTGCCCGCGACCGCGGCGGCCAGCATGACGGCGGCGACCAGGCAGGTGGTGACCGCCCAGAACCCGGTGCGGCCCGCGTCGCCGGGCGTGATGCCCTCGTCGAGTCCGTGCTGGACACACCAGGGCAGCGCGAGCAACGCGGCCTGCTGGACCACGGTGGCGGCCAGCCCGGCGCCGAGCACCAGGCGTTCGCGGCGCAGCAGGCCGCTCAGCAGATCCACCCCGGAGCCCTCCCGATCCCACCCGAACTTAAGTAAGGCAATCCTTACTTGTCGCCCGTTCGAGTGTCAATGTGACCGGCTCAGCGCCGACGCCACTCGGACGCCAGCAGCCACGCGAGGTAGACACCGCCGAGCGCGGCCGTGGCGACGCCCACCGGCAGCGCGTTCTGGCCGAACACCCGTTGCGATAACACGTCGCCGCCCAACAACAACGCCGACCCCATGGCCGCGGCGGGTAGTAGTGCGGGACCGGCCGAGCCCGCGAGCCTGCGGGCCAACTGTGGGGCGGCGAGCGCGACGAAGGTGATCGGCCCGGCGGTGGCGGTGGCCACGGCGGTCAACGCGACACTCACCACGACCAGCGTCAACCGGGCGGGCTCCACCCGGACGCCGAGCATGGTGGCGGTCTCGTCGCCCATCTCCAGCAGGTTCAGCTTCCGGCCAAGCACGACGGCCGCGGGCAGCAGCACGCCCAACGCGATCGCCATCGGCACGACCTCCGACCAGCCGCGGCCGTTGAGGCTGCCGACCAGCCACACCTGCGCCGCCTGCGCCTGCCGCAGCCCGGCGCGGGTGAGCATGTAGGTGTTGAGCGAGCCGAGCACGGCCGTCACGCCGATGCCGATCAGGATCAGCCGGTAGCCCTGCACACCCGTGCGGTAGGCCAACCCGTAGACGAGCACGGCCGCGACGATGCCGCCGACGATCGACCCGAGCGCGATCTGGGCGACGCCGCCGCCGAAGACGATCAGCACGAGGATCGCGCCGGTGGCCGAGCCGCTGGAGAAGCCGATCAGGTCGGGGCTGCCCAACGGGTTGCGGGACAGGCTCTGGAAGATCGCCCCGCTGACGCCGAGCGCGGCACCGACCAGGATCGCGACGGCCAGGCGGGGCAGGCGCAGGTCGTAGACGACGTACTCCTGACCGCCGGTGCCCTCGCCGTTGAGGGTGTTGACGAGCTGGTCGAGGGTCAGGTGGAAGTCGCCGGTGAACAACGCCAGCACGGCCAGGCCCGCGACGGCGATCAGCAGCGCCAGCACGACGATCACGCCGCGCGGGTGGGCGCGGAAGGAGACACCGGCGGCGCGGACGGGCGTCCCGGTCACCGACCTGGTCACAGGTGAGCCAACTTCCGCCGCCTGCACAGCGCGATGAACACGGGCGCGCCCACGAACGCGGTGATGATCCCGACCTCCATCTCCCGCGGCGAGATGATCACCCGCCCCACGACGTCGGCACCGAGTAGTAGTACCGGGGCCAGGACGGCACTGAACGGGAGCACCCACCGTTGGTCGGGGCCGGTGAGCGCGCGCGCCATGTGCGGCACGGTCAACCCGATGAACGCGATCGGACCCACGGCAGCCGTGGCCGCCCCGCAGAGAAGGGTGATCGCTGTCGCGCAGCCGAGGCGGACAAGACCGAGGTTCACACCCAACGCGCGCCCGGTCTCGTCACCCAGCGCGAGTGCGTTGAGCGGACTCGCCAGGAGGGCCGCGACGAGCAGACCGATGAGGACGAACGGCAGGACCCAGAGCACGACACCGAGATCACGCCCGTCGAGCGAGCCGATCTGCCAGAACCGGAACTGCTGGAACGCGGCCGGATCGAGCACGAGCGTGGCGGCGACGAAGGCACCGAGCGTGGCACTGATCGCGGCGCCTGCCAGGACCATGCGCTCCGGCGTGACCGCGCGGCCGGTGGACCCGAGCACGTAGACGACGACGGACGCGACGGCGGCGCCGAGGAACGCGAACCAGATGTAGCCGCCGACACCGGTGATCCCGAAGAACGCGATGGCCGCGACAACGGCCGTCGACGCACCGATGTCGACGCCGAGAAGGGCCGGGTCGGCCAGCGGGTTGCGGGTCAGCGACTGCATCAGGGCACCCGCGACGCCCAGGGCCACGCCGACCATGAGGCCGATGAGGGTCCGGGGGATGCGGCGGTCCCAGATGATCGTGGCCTCGTCGCCGGCGGGGAGGGCGCCGGTCAGGACGCGCCAGGCGGTGTCGAGGGGGATGGACCGGGAACCGATGGCGATGCTGAGCAGGCAGACGATGGCGAGGACGGCGAGGGCCAGGACCAGCCAGGTCAGGCGGCGCACACGGGGCTGCGTCGATAACGCCACGAGCACGGCCCTCCTGGTTGGTTAAGTTAGGCTCACCTTAACCCGACGCGGGGGTGGGTCCGCCAGGCTCCCCGGCCAGAGTGGACACACGGCTTCCGCTTCCGGCCGGTCGCGCGCTCGTCGGCCCAGTTCAGCGCCTTGCGGGGGCATCGACACGGCCCTGGCACGCGGACGGCTCGACCCGGCTGTGGATGGTTTCCGCGACTGTGGATAAGCCGCAGGGGATCCCCCGAATTTCTATTCTACCTGGGGAAACAGGGTCCGAGCGAGCGCAGCTGATCTTGCCTGTGGATAACCCGACGCAGACCCGGGCCGACCGCAGACAGGCGCTGCCGTGAGCAGCGATGGCCTGTTCAGACGCCCTTGCCAGTGGGGCCGCTCAGGAACTCGACTCGTACATCGGTGAGGTACTGCTCTCGCTCGCGCAGGAAGCGCCGGGTGTGTTCCTGTTCCTCATGTGTATCGAACGCCACGCGGTCTGCGTAGACCTCGTAGAACACGCGGGCCAGTGGGGTCTTCTCGACCTCGTGCACGGCGTAGACCAGCGTGCCGGGTTCGGTGGCCACGACCCGTGGGACCGTCTCGGCGACCAGTGCGTCGAAGGCGTCGGCCGCCGCGTCGTCCCGCAGTTCGAACCGCACCACCAGGGCCAGCATGGGTGACTCCTCTCGACAGGTCCCCCAGATTGTCGGTGATCGGGTCACGGGCGAGTCGGGCGGGTGACCGGTTTGATCATTTCCGGCGGGAATCCCGGCGAAGACCGTTTTGTTGACGGTCGACAGATTCCCCAGGAGGCACCATGGAACTCGGCGTGTACAGCTTCGCGGACCGGCACCCGGACCCGGCGAGCGGCGATCAGCTGTCGGTGGCACAGGCGTTGGCGAACACGCTGGAACGGATCAGGCTGGCCGACGAGGTCGGGCTGTCCTTCTACGGTCTTGGCGAGCACCACCTGGACAACTACGCCAGCTCCAACCCCGGCACGGTCCTGGCGGCCGCCGCCTCGGTCACCTCGCAGATCACGCTCAGCACCGCCGTCACGGTGTTGAGCACCGAGGACCCGGTCCGCCTCTACCAGCAGTTCACCACGCTCGACCAGCTCAGCCGGGGGCGCGCGGAGCTGTTGGCCGGGCGCGGGTCGTTCACCGAGTCGTTCCCGCTGTTCGGGGCGAACCTGGAGGACTACGACGACCTGTTCGAGGAGAAGCTGGCCCTCCTGCTGCGCCTGGACCGCGAGGACCCGATCACCTGGTCGGGCCGTTTCCGTCCACCGCTGGAGAACGCGCACGTGCTGCCCCGCCCGTACCGGGACCACCTGCGGATCTCGATCGGCACCGGCGGCAACCCGCAGTCCTCCGTGCGCGCGGGCCTACTCGGGCTCCCGGTCGTCTACGCCGTCATCGGTGGACAGCCCGAACGCTTCGCGCCGTTGACCGATCTCTACCGGCGCGCGGGCGAGGCAGGCGGTCACGCGCCCGAGGAGTTGCACGTCACGATGGGCGCGATCGGCCTGATCGGGCGGGATTCCCAGACGGCCAAAGAGGACTTCTACCCGTACTGGTTGGAGACGATGAAGTACGGCGCGCGCGCTCGCGGCTGGACAGTGCCATCACGCGCGGAGTACGACGCCTGGACCAAGGACGCGAACTCGATTTTCGCGGGCAGCCCGGACGAGATCGCCGACCGGATCATCACCGTGGGCAAGCTCGTCGGCGCCGACCGCTACGCCATGCAGATGGACTGGGCAGGCGTCCCGCACGACAAGGTCATGACCGCCATCGAACTCCTGGGCACCGAAATCCTCCCCCAAGTCCGCAAGGAGTTCGGCTAGACCACACTTCGCGAGTCCGTCGTAGCGGTTGACGTCCGTTGCGCGACGCTCCCGGTGTCGAGCCGGTGTGGCGGTTGCCAGGTCGGGGACGATGCCGGGCGGGGATGAGGGGGCGGGTGGCGGGAGAAAATGGGCACAGTGTTGACGGTTGATCTTGGCTCGGCGAACACGGTGGCGGTGGTCGCGGCCACGGGTGAGCGGCCCAGGGTCGTGGAGGTCGACGGCTCGGTGACCATGCCGTCGGCGGTGTTCGCCGCACCCGAGTCCGGTCTGGTGGTGGGCCGGGAGGCCGTGCGCCGGGCCCGCACCCATCCCGCCCGGTTCGAGGGCACGCCGAAGCGCCGCGTGGACGACGGAACGCTGCTGCTGGGCGACCGCGAGGTGACCGTGGTGGACGCGTTCGCCGCCGTCTACGCGCGGGTCGCGGGCGAGGTCGGCAGGCAGCTCGGCGACGCGTCGATCGACGTTGTCCGGCTCACGCACCCGGCGCGCTGGGGCCGGTTCCGCCGCTCGGTGCTCGTCGACAGCGCGCGCCGGGCAGGCTGGCCGGAGGTCGTGCTGGTGCCGGAGCCGGTCGCGGCCGCCGCCTACTTCGCCGCCGAACGGGCCGGGCTGGGCGTCGGCGACGCGCTGGCCGTGTACGACCTGGGTTCGGGCACGTTCGACGTGGCCGTGGTCGAGCGGACGTCCACCGGTTTCCAGGTGCTGGCCGAGGACGGCCTGGCCGACTTCGGCGGCGCGGACATCGACCAGGCCCTGTTCGACCACATCGGCACCCAGCTCGGCCGCCGCGACCCGGCCGCCTGGCAGCGGATCGCCCACCCGGAGACCACTGCGGACCGCCGCGCGCAGCGGGCGTTGCGGGAGGAGGTGACGGCGGCCAAGGAGGCGCTGTCGCAGCACCAGGTCACCGAGATCCCGCTGCCGGAGCCGTTCGACGAGATCATGGTGACGCGTGGGGAGCTGGAGTCCCTGATCGCCGACCCGATCCGCCGCTCGGTCGGCGTCCTGTCCGCCACGATCCGCGCGGCGGGCCGGTCCCCGCAGCGGATCAAGGGCGTGTTCCTGGTCGGCGGCTCCAGCCGGGTGCCGCTGGTGGCCCAGGTGATCGCGGCCGAGCTGGGCGTGGTGCCGATCAGCCTGGACCAGCCGGAGACCACGGTCGCCCTCGGTGCCCACCACCTCGCCGTCCACCACCTCGCCGTCGCCGACCGCGACCCGCTCCCGGAACCCACGCCCGAACCCGGACCCGCCGCGATGGCGCCGGTCCTGCCCGCCGCACTGGCCCCCGAACCGGAGCCGGTATCGGCGACCGGGCCGGTGTTCCGGACGATCCCGCACGCCGCCCCGACATCCGCCCAGACCGGCCCGCTGGACGGGGATCTGTTCCCCCAGCTGGCCGCGTTACCCGGAACCCCTGCCCTGGTCGGCGACACCGAGGCCCCGAAGACGGTCGACCACCAGTGGCTGGTCGCGGCGGCGGTGCTGGTGCTGGTCGCCATCGGGTTCTCCGTGCACGACATCGCCGACTTCGCCGGGTCGTCGTCCGACCGGGTCGGCATCGGCATCGCGCTCTACGTCGCCGCCTGCCTCGTGGGCAGCACCGGCATCGCCCTCCTCATCCGAAACCACCGGCTGGCACCATCGCTGCTCACCGTCGCGAGCGGCCTGTGGCTGATCGCCCTGCACTTCCCGCACCGGGAGTCGATCGTCTACTGGGGACTGGTGGCGGCCGTGGCCGCGACCGCCGCCGCCCACCACCACGCCTGGCAACGACGCCTGCCCACCAGGACCGAGGGCGCCGTCTTGATCTTCGTCTCGGCCTGCTGCTCGCTCGCGACGCTGTGGATCCCCTACCTGCTGGCCGGGATTCTCCTCCTGGCCTCCGGCGTCCTGTACGTACGCGGTGTCAAGTGGGCGACGAACCTGGCCATGCTCCCGATGAGCCTCCTTCTCGTGGGCGTAGCCCTCTACGTGTACGCCGACGCGGAAACCAAGACTTCGCTGCTGCTCCCGGAGTCCCTGCAAAGGGACCACATCGACATCCCGGCCCCGTTCGAGGCGACGCACAACATCAAGGGTGAGCTGGTGCTCACTGCCATCCCCGTCCTCTTCCTTTTCTCGTTCGTCGTCCTGATGCTGCTCGCGCGAAGTTCCCAGCTCGAACAGGCCCATCAGCGCAAGCTCAAGGAAGACGCGGACCTATAGGCCACCTGAGTCACCTGGCCGGTCGCCACTCCAGAACGTCCAGGGCGCCGTTGGGGGCGAACGCTCCGAGCCCGTCCACGCCCTTGGCGAACACGTAGTTCTGCACGGTGGCCACCGGTAGGAACCAGGCCCGGTCCACCACAGCCTTGCTGAACGCGCGCGCCGCCGCGTCCTGCTGGTCCGCCGGTGCGGCGGCCAGGGTGGCAAACGCTTGCTCCACGGCGGGATCCTTGCTCTGGAACGGGTTCAACGGCGAGGCACCGCCGGTGATGTTGAACAGGGCGCTGGCGTAGAGCGGTGTGGTCAGCCGGAACGTCACGCCCGCGAACTTCCGCGAGGTCAGGTCCGCGACGAACTTGCTCAGGTCATTGCCGTCGGTGTGGATGTTCGCAGTCACCCCCGCCTCTCCCAGCTGCGCCGACACCGCCTGCGACGCCGTGTTCATCCCGAACGTCAACAGGTCCACCAGTTCGAACGAGAACCCCTTGGCATACCCCGCCTCGGCCAGCAGCTGCCGCGCCTTCGCCGGATCGTGCGGATAGACGTTCTCCAACGCCGGGTCGTAACCATCGGTCCCCGCCGACGCGATCTGCCCGGCGGGCGAGAACCCCGCACCCAGGGCGTTCGCGATGGCCTGTCGGTCGACCGCGTGGTTCAACGCCTGCCGCACCCGCACATCACCCATCGCGGGCGCGGCCTCACCCGACCGGTCGATGAGATACAGCGCGAGCACCCCGGGGTTGCCTTCCAGCACGGTCGCCCCGCCGCCCTTGGCCTGGGCCACCAGGGTCGCCGTCGCGTTGAGATCGACGTCGATCTGGCCGCTGACCAGCGCCTGGGTGGCCGAGTTGGCGTCCGGGATGACCCGCACCACGACCTTGGCGAACCGTTGCCGCTCCGGCTGCCAGTACCTCGGGTTCTTCACGAACGTGTAGTGGTCGCCCGCCACCGTCCCCGCAGTGTCCAATGTGTACGGTCCGGCGCCGAAGGTCTGGGCGGCGAGCTTGTCCGGGGCCGAACGGCCCGCCGGGCTGATGATGTCGCCCCAGTTCACCAGCTGGCTGAACACATACGGCAGGATCGGGTTCGGCGTGGACAGGCTGACCGTGACCTTCCGCCCCTCGGCCGTCACGTTCGTGATCCCGGTCAGGAACGGCTTCATCGGACCGGGACTGGTCAGGTAGTACTTGAGCGTCGCCACCACGTCCGCAGGCTCCACCGGGCTGCCATCCGCGAACACCACACCGGTCCGGATAGTCATCTCGAACCTGGTATTGCCGGTGCCGACGTATCCCCACTCAGTTGCCAGCGCGGGTGCGAAGCTGCCATCGGAGTTGGCGCGGATCAGCGGTTCATAACCGAGCCAGTTGACGATGCCCTGACCGCCCGAACCGTTCAGGGCGGGGTTCAGGCTCTCCGGCGGCGCGGGCAGCGCCACCACCAGCGTGTCGTCGGCGGCCGCCTTCGACGACGGGGAACAGGCGGGCACGACACAGGCCAAGGCGGCCGCGATGGCCACCACCGCGAGTCTTCTCACGAGACAAGTCCTTCCTGGACGGAACGGGAGGCGCGCCGCAGCGCGCGACGGCGGGCCTGCTCGGCCGGGTCGGCCACCGGGGCCGCCGCGAGCAGGGCGCGGGTGTAGGGGTGGTTCGGGGTGTCGCAGACCTGGGCGACCGGGCCGGACTCGACGACCCGGCCGCGCCGCAGGACGACGACCTCGTCGGCGATGTGCCGGACGACGGCCAGGTCGTGAGTGACGAACAGGTACGACAGGCCGTGCTCGGCCTGCAGGTCGGCGAGCAGGTTGAGCACGTGTGCCTGCACCGACAGGTCCAACGCGCTCACCGCCTCGTCGCAGATCAGCAGGCGCGGCCGGGGCATCAGCGCGCGGGCGATGGCGATGCGTTGCAGCTGTCCGCCGGAGAACTGGGCCGGGTAGCGGTCGGCGGCGGAGCGGTCGAGCCCGACGCGCTCCAGCATGGCCCCGACTCGTTCCCCCAGGTCGGCGGGCCGTTCCCGGGTGAGCGGCTCGGCCACGGCCTGTCCGATGGTGCGGCCGGGGTTGAACGACAGGTACGGGTTCTGGAAGACGACCTGGATCTGTGCGCTCAGTTGCCGCCTGGCGCGACCGCGCAGGTGGGTGATGTCCTGCCCGGAAAGCCGCACGCTCCCTGAACTGACCGGCACCAGTCCGAGCACAGCCTTGCCCAGGGTGGTCTTACCGGAGCCGGACTCCCCTACCAGGCCCACGGTCGTGTTCGGCATTACCCGCAGCGATACGTCTATCAGCGCCTGGTGGTCGCGATAGTGGACCCCTAGCCTCTCGATCTCCAGCAGGCTCATCGGCGGGCTCCCACTGGGTTTCTGGGGTGCAGGCAGCGGAACACGACGCCAGTTTCGTCCGAAGTGGACTCGACAGGTCCGCTCGGGCAGTCATCGGTGGCGAACGCGCAGCGGGGGGCGAACCGGCAGCCGGTGGGCCACTGGCCGGGAGGGGGGACCGCGCCCGGTAGGACCGGCAGTCGGGTTTTCGGTTCGGCGGCAGTGGGGTTTGCCGCCAGCAGGGCTTCCGTATAGGGGTGGCGGGGTGCGGCGAAGACCTGTTCCACGTCCGTGCTCTCCACGACCTGTCCCGCGTACATGACCACGGCCGTGTCGCAGGTGTCGGCGACGACGCCCCAGTCGTGGGTGACCAGGACGAGTGCCATGCCGGTGCGGTCGCGCAGTTCCCGCAGGAGATCGAGTACCTCCGCCTGCACGGTCACGTCCAGCGCGGTGGTGGGTTCGTCGGCGATGAGCAGGCGGGGCTCACCTGCCAGGGCACGCGCGATCGAGACCCGTTGGGCCATGCCGCCGGACAGTTCATGCGGGTACTTCGCCATCACCGCCGCCGGATCGGGCAGGTGCACTGCTCGCAGCAGTTCCACTACCCGGGCCTGGGTGATGCGGCGGTTCGCGCGAGTGTGTCTGCGGACGGTCTCCGCGAGCTGGTCGCCGACGGTGAACAACGGGTCCAGGCCGGCTACCGGATCCTGGCCTATATATCCGATCCCACTGCCTCGGACACCACCCATCGCGCGTTCGCTCAGCCCGAGCAGGTCTTGTCCGGCGAAGGACAGGGCGGTAGCGCTGACGGTCGCTCCCGGTGGTAGCAGCCGCAGCACCCCGGAGACGGCCATGGTCTTACCGCACCCGGACTCCCCCACCAGCCCGAGCGCCTGCCCTGCCGCCACGTCGAACCCGACGCCGTCGACCACGACCGTGCCATCGGCCAACCGCACAGTCAGCCCACGCACCGACAGCACCGCGTCACGTTCCGACGGCTCACGCGCTGCCGGGACCACGCGGGTACGCATCCGCCGCCAGGACAGCTGCTCGCCGGTGACCCGATCGTCGGTCGCGGCCCGGACGACATCGCCGAGCAGCGCGCACGCCACGGCCGTCAGGGCGACCACGCCGCCGGTCGGTACCAGCAGCCACGGCTGCCGGTAGATGGCCTGCGAGGCGTCCAGGATCAACCCGCCCCAGCTCGGCTCCGGCGGCTGGACGCCCAGGCCGAGGAAGCCCAGGGACGCCTCCACCAGCAGGGCCGAGCCCGCGACCAGGGACACCAGCGAGACCACCGGCCCGGCCACGGCGGGCAGCACGTGCCGCGCCAGCACCCGCGCCGGACCCAGCCCGGCGACGGTCGCGGCGGCCACGAACGGCTCGTCCCGCACCCGGATCGCCGAGGCCCGCACGACCCGGGCCAGCCCGGCCGAGGACAACACGCCGAGGGTGACCATGGCGGCGGCCTCGTCGTGCGGGAACACGGCGAGCACCACCAGCAGGATCACCACGGCGGGCGCGGACAACAGCAGGTCGTTGACCCGGTTCAGGACCCGGTCGAGCAGGCCGCGCCGATAGCCCGCGACCAGTCCGAGCAGCACGCCCAGCACGGTGTGGACGACCAGCGCGAGCCCGACCACGAGCAGGCTGGTGCGGCCGCCGTGCAGGACGCGGCTGAGCACGTCCCGCCCGAGCTGGTCGGTGCCCAACCAGTGCGCGCCGGTCGGCCCGCTGTAGACGGCGGCGAGATCCTGGCCCAGCGGCGGGTAGGGGGCCAACCAATCGGCGGCCACACAAGCCAGCACCAACAGAACCAACCAACCCAGGCACAACGCACCGAGCGGGCGGCGCGCGACCGCGCGCAGAACCCTCACGAGGTCACCGTCCGTGGGGTGAGCCGTCCGGACACCAGGTCGGTCAGCAGGTTCACCACGACCACGAGGACCGTGAAGCACAGCACCACGCCCTCCAGCACCGGTAGGTCGTGCTGGGCAGTGGCGGTTACCGTCAGCTGTCCAAGACCGGGCAGGGCGAACAGCTGCTCCACCACGATGGATCCACCCAGCAATCCGATCAGGACCACACCGAACACGTTGACGACCGGTAGTGCCGCGTTCTTGGCCGCGTGCCGGAACACCACCGACCGAGTGGACATCCCGTTGGCGCGCAAAGCCCGGATGTACGGGCGTCCCAGCACGTCCGCCATAGCGCCACGGACCTGTCGGGCGATGACAGCGATACCTCCGACGGACAGACACACGACCGGCAACACCAGCGACAGTGCCCACTGGTCGGGTGCCTCCCCGAACGGCACGTACCCGGTCACCGGGAACACCGCCAGGTTCACCGCGAACACGACCACCAACAACAACCCCAGCCACGGCGCGGGCACGCTCATGCCCAGCACCGAGACCCCGTCGACCACCCTGCCCACGAACCCGCCACGCACCGCCCCGAACAGCCCGATGGCGGCACCGATGACCGCGATCACCAAGGCGGACAACCCAAGCAGCGACAGCGTGACCGCCACGCGGTCCTGGACGATGTCGGTGACCGGTTGGGCGGTGAACAGCGACGTGCCCAGGTCGCCGCGCACCAGACCGGTCAGCCAGTGCCAGTACTGCTCCACCAGCGGCCGGTCCAGGCCGAGCTGGGCGCGCACCTGGGCATACGCGACCGGGTCGGTGTTGGTGCCCAGGATCGTGCGCGCCGCGTCGCCGGGGGTGAGCCAGGCAAGGACGAAGGTGAGCGCGGACAGGACGAGCAGGAGCGGCAGCGACCACAGCAGCCTGCCGCCGACCAGCCGGATCATCGGGGGGCTCCCAGGACCGGCAGCACAACCAGGGTGTCGGGCAGCAGGGTGATCCGCGCGGGCTCGGCCGACTCGTCGGCGCGCACGGCGGTGAGCCCCAGCCGCAGCGACTCGCCCGGTCGCAGGAGCAGGTGCACGGGGTAGATCTCGACGTGCAGGGTGACCGGCTCGCCCGGGGGTACCGGGTCGGCGGCGGTGTGCGGATGCCAGGGGATGGCGACGTCACCGGCCGGGGTCACCGTGCTGCGGTCCAGGTCGAGGGCCCGGTGCGCGGCCCGCAGCCTCCCCTCGGTGATCTGCCGCGCGGCCCCGTCGACGTCGACGACCGAGACACGGGCGTGCAGGTCGAAGTCGACACAGTTGTCGACACCGGACACGAGATTATCCACTATGGACACCAGGGTGAGCCCGACCTGGCCCAGCAGCCGGGTCGGTTCGGTGATCGGCAGGTCGAAGGTCACCGACTCGCCCCACAGCCGCATGCCCGAGTCGGTGGACAGGTCGACCATCAGGGACACGTCGGTCGGCCCGGCGGGCGGCGCGCAGGAGAGGTCGACGCACACCGGCCTGGTCACCGGTTCACGCACCGGTGACCACCGCGCCCACTCGGGTTCGGGCAGGCCCGGCAGCGTGATCCACTCGTCGGAGTCCAGCCGGGACAGGGCCACATTGGCCGCCGGACGGGTCGGATCCGGGCCCTCGCCGAACAGCCAATGCCGGAACCAGGCCGCCAGCTCCGCCCCGAGTTCCTTCGGCACGAACGGTTCGTGGCTCCAGTTGCCGACCACGAGCCGCTTCGGCGCGGCGCATTGTTGGAACCCGCGCACGGAGCCGCGCAGGAAGTAGTCGGTCCAGCCGCCGAGGAACAGCGCGGGCGCGGCGATCGCGCTGAGATCGGCCTGCTGGAAGGGCGCGGTGTCGAGGTCCTCCTCCAGCAGGCCGAGGTAGAAGTACCGCAGACCCTCGCGCCGGGTCTCGCGGTGTTGTGACGACAGGAGTGTCCGCGCGCCCCACGCGGTATGCGACGGGATGCCGCCGCGCTTCCACATGTCGCGGTAGGTGTCGGTGGGCGCGATCCACGGTGCCAGACAGCGCAGCCCCTTCGGGCGGCGCGCGGCGATGAGAAGCTGGTTTATACCGGAGTAGGACCCACCCGCGAGCGCGGTTCCGTTCTCACAGAACGGTTGTTGCGCGATCCACTCCAACAGTTCGACGCCGTCGGTGATCTCACGCTCGGACAGCACACCGTAGTAGGGGCCGGTGGAACCGCCGAACCCACGCACATCGGCGACCACCGCGTGGCAGCCCGTACTCAGGATCAGGTTCAGCAACGGAAAGTGCTGCATGGACTCCTTGCGGTAGGGGGTGATCAGGACGACGACCGGGGCCGGTCCGGTCCCCGCCGGGTAGCGCAGGGCGGACAGGACGGCGCCGTCGCCCATCGGGACGGTCAACGGCTCCGGGGACGGGAGCACCGGCGGCGCGGTGGATCCGGACATGGTGGGGACCTCGCTGTCGTGAAGTGTGGGCTGCTGAGCAGACGCGCCCGGAAGTGGAGACCTGAGGGCAGGGCGATATCCCGCCACGGTTCACCCGATCGGTCAGGAGGAGAGCGCGGGCATCGGCCCAGCGTCACGGAACCGGCGGGAAAACCCACCGGGACGGGGAAAACGGCGCCGCGGCACGCGGCAGCACGAAACCGGTATTCGAGGGGATCAGAAGAACCAGGACACGGGCTCGTGCCCGCGGTCGACCACGTCGCCGAAGCGGCCGCCGTGGAACCCCAGCGGATCCCCCAGACGTTCACAGGTCGCCAGCACGTGCCCGATCACCACGACGTGGTCACCGGCCTCGAAATGCCGCTCCACCTCGCATTCCAGGTGCGCCAACGCCTCCGGGACGACCGGCACCCGGTGATGCCCCTGGATGACCTCCAGGCCGGCGAAGTGGTCGGCGCCGCGCTTGGCGAAGCGCATCGCGAGGTGTTCCTGGCGCGCGGACAGGATGTTGACCACGAACCGGCCCGCGCCGGTGATCGCGTCGGTGCTGCGCGCGCCCGTGGTCAGGCACACCAGCAGCAGCGGTGGTTCCAGCGAGACCGAGGTGAGCGAGTTGACGGTCATGCCGTGCGGCACGCCGTCCCGGTCCCGGGTGGTCACCACGGCCACCCCGGTGGCGAAGCGGCCCATGGTGCGCCGCATCGCCGCCGGGTCGACCAGACCGGTCGCGATCACCCCTGCCGCCCGTAGCGGACCTCGAAGGTGACCACGCCCTCCTCGCTGCGCCACGGCCCGTGCGCCATGCCCGGCGGGCGGCAGGCGTACATGCCCGGGGTGAAGGTCTCGCCCAGGGTGAGGTCGGTGAACGACCCCTCCAGGATGTAGACCTCCTCCCAGAAGTCGTGCCGCTGCACCCCCAACGGACTGGAATCGGCGCCGGGCGCGTAGCGCAGGATGCGGGTGGCGAACCCGGTCTCCGGGTCGGCGGCGAGGACCCGCTGGGTGATCTCCGGGATGCCGCCCGGGGCCTCGGTGTACTCGACGTCGGCGACCGGGAAGAACTCGTGTTCCGGTTTCACGCTGGCACTCCGTATCCGGCGAGGAAGTCCTCGACCTCGGCAAGGGGTCCGTCGAACCCGTAGTTGCGGAACGCGTAGCCCTTCACGACGAACGGGGCTCCCGCGTAGAACATCTCGTACTGGTGGTGGCGTCCGGCGAACTCGCTGCCGACCGCGTCCCAGGCGAGCTTGAACAGCTTCACCCGCTCGGCGGCGGGAGTGTCGGGGCTCTGCACGTACCTGTCGATGTCGGGGCGGGTGACGGGACTGGTCAGATCCGCCACGCTCGACGGAACCTGCAACACTCCCCCGCCGACCAGGTCGCGCAGGATCGCGAGCACGCGCGGGTACAGCTCGGCCTGCAACCCCATCGCCCCGTACAGGGCGCGCGCGCCGGGCCGCCATAGACCTTGCGCGTCAGGCTCGCTGGTGTACTCGGCGGCGAGCACGGCGGACTCCACCAGTGAGGCGAGAGACGCCAGCTCGCCCAGCTTCTCCACCACGCCCGGCAGCCGGTCCACCTGGTTCACCGCCGCGACCTTGCGCGCGATGCCCGCGAGGAACTGGAGTTTGACCGCGAACCGGATCTGCGCCTGCCAGTTGCCCAGCACGTGCGCGCCGGTGTCGAAGAACTGCTTGCGCAGCCCGGCCACGTCCCGGTGCACGAACACGCGGTCCCACGGGATGAACACGTCCTCGAACACCAGCAACGCGTCGGTCTCGTCGTAGCGGGTGGTCAGCGGGTAGTCGTACGAGCTGGTCGCGGCGGGCGCGTACGGGCGGCGGCAGTACAGCTTGAGACCGGCGGCGCCCACCGGGACGACGAACCCGAGCGCGAAGTCGGTGTCCTCCGGGCCGAGCGGCTTGATGCAGGACACGAAGATCTCGTCCGCGACCGCGCCGCCGGTGGCCAGCATCTGCGCGCCGCGCACCACGATCCCGTCGGCGCGTTCCTCGGCGATGCCGACCTGGATGAGGTCGCCGTCCCAGTCGTGCGCGGTGCTCGCGCGGGAGACCTGCGGCGGGATGATCGCGTACGAGACGTAGAGGCTGTCGCGGGCGACTCTCTCTCGGAACGCGGTGACGTTGTCCGCGAATCGCTCGTCGAACGCCTCCGGGTGCGCGGCGAAGGCGGCGGCGAACGCGCCGACGTGGTCGGGACTGCGTCCCACCCAACCGTGTGTGTGGCGGGCCCACGCGGTCGCGGACTCGCGGAACGCGGTCAGGTCTTCCCGGCTGCGCGGGGCGACGAACAGCCGGTTGACGGTCGCGCCGGTGTCCGGGTCCGTGCGCAGGAACCCGGCGGCGGGGTCGGCGGCCCGGTCGAACAGCTCGGCGATGGTCGCGGCCACCGGCGCGAACGCCGGGTGGTGCGCGATGTCGCCGACCGGCGCGCCGTCCAGGAAGACCCGGCGGTCGTCCTTGAGCGCGGCCAGGTAGTCGGCTCCGGTTCGGGTCATGGGTTCCTCGTCTTCGTCTCGTAGGCGTGGGTGAGCACGGGACCGGCGGGCAGCTCCAGGTGCACGCGCCAGTAGGCGCCGGGCGTGAACTCGCCGGTGAGCAGCGGCAACGTGCCGCAGAACAGCACCAGGTCGCGGTCGACCGGCCCGAGCGCGGCGGTCATCCTGGCGACCAGGTCGGCCGGGTGGCGCAGGGTGGCGACGGAGCCGCGCTGGTAGGGCCAGCCGTCCACGCTGGAGTCCGCGGCCAGGCCGTCCCACTCCACCGTGGACAGGTCGGGGCCGAGGTGGACGACGCTGTCGCCCAGCGGTTTCGCGCACGCGGCCTTGCTCGCGGCGATGTCGACGCGTTCCAGCTCGCGGTCCGTGTGGTCGGATCCGACGGCCAGGTAGTACCGGCCCGCGTGCCGGACGATCACCGGCTCCACCTCGCCGGAGGTCGCCGGACCGGACACCGCGGCCACCGCGTCGGTGGTGAGCAGGGCGGGGTCGAGGTCGTAGAAGGCGGGCACGGTGGCGGGCGGCGGCACGCCGATCGCGGCCAGCTCGGCGATGTGCGCGGCGACCACGGCCTCGTCGCGCGCGGTGTACCCGGCGACGACGAGCCTGGCCGGGGTGACGGTCAGCATCTCGTCGGTGCCCAGGACGCGCAGCTTGAGCGGGGTCATCGGCTGGCTCCCGCGAGCGGCATGGGCAGCACGCGGTCGGCCAGGACCGGGAACTCGGCCCGGGTCGCGGCCACGACCGCGGGGTCGACCTCGGCGGTGGTGACGCCCTCGTCGGTGCCCGCCTCGACCAGCACGGTGCCCCACGGGTCCACGATCCGGCTCGTGCCCGCGAGCTCGGTGCCGTGCTGGGTGCCGACGGCGTTGCAGGCGATGACGAGCACCTGCTCCTCGACCGCGCGGCAGGAGGTGAACAGCCGCCAGTGTTCGCGGCGCGCGGCGGGCCACGCGGCCGGGACCACGACGGTCTCCGCGCCGCGGTCGACCATCGACCGCCACAGCTCGGGGAAGCGCAGGTCATAGCAGGTGGTCAGGCCGACCGTGTCGGACACCGCGACCCGGTCCCCGGCGGTGAGCAGCTGTGCTTCCCGGGAGGCGTAACCGAAGACGTGGATTTTGCGGTAGGTCTGCGCGATGGAACCGTCCGGCGCGATTGACACCGCCGTGTTGAAGAGCCTGCCGCGCTCGTCGCGCTCGACGATGCTGCCCAGGTGGACATGCGCGTTGAGTGCGCGCGCCCACTCGCGGGCGGTGGTGACTGTCGGCCCTTCCAGCGACTCCGCCGCGTGCTCGTACGCGTCGAAGGCGAAATAGCCGACGGCCCACAGTTCCGGCAGGACAACCAGGTCCGCACCGCGTGCGTCGGCGACCATCGCGGCCACCCGTTCGCGTCGCTGCGCGGGCGTCTCCTCGGCCGGGCTGGCGACCTGGATCAGTGCGATTCTCACGCGCCACCCCCATCCGGCAGACGAAGCGCGGTCATCGTGCCCGCGAGGTGCGCGGCGAGCGCGCGACTGGCCTGATCGGGGTCCCCCGTGCGCAACGCGGCCACGATCGCGGAGTGCTCGTCGAGCACCGTGCGGAACCGGCCCGCGTTGTTCGACACCGCGCGCAGACCCATGCGCACCTGGCGTTCGCGCAGTGTCTCGTAGATGTCTGCGAGGACCGCGTTGCCCGCACGGCCGACGATCGCGCGGTGGAACGCGCGGTCGCGGTCGATGAACCCGACCGGGTCGCCGACCAGCGCCTCCTGCTCGACGAGCAGGCCGTCGAGCCGGTCAAGCAGGTCCGCGGCGAGCGGGGCGACCCGGCGCACCGCCCAGTCCTCGATCAGCTCGCGGGCCTCCATGACCGCGCGCACCTCGGCGTCCGGGATGGGCGGGACGAACGCGCCCTTCTTGGGCAGGATCCGCAGAAACCCCTCGGCCTCCAGGCGCAGCAGCGCCTCACGGACCGGGGTGCGCGAGGTCCCGGCCGCCTCGGCCACCGCGGACTCGGTGAGGAACGTGCCGTCGTCGCGCGGCAGTGTGGCGATGTGCTGCTTGAGCCACTGGTAGGTGAGGTCCTGCGCGGACGCTCGTGAACTGCTCATAGGCCAGATGTATACAAGTCGTGGACAACGAACGCAAGGCCCGGTGAACGGGGAGGTCAGGCGCGCACGGACCGTTCGACCTCGGCCAGGAACGCCCCGAACGCCCGGGGCATGTCCACCCGGTCGGGGTCCAGCAGCCATTGCTGCTGCAGGCCGTCCATCACCGCGAACAGTCGCTGCGCGCACGCGAGCGTGTCCAGGTCGGCCTTCAGCTCGCCCGCCTCGACACCCGCCCGCAACGAACGGTCCGCGTGCTCTATCAGCCGCCGATAACGCTCGCGCGCCCACTCGCGCGCGGGGTGGCCGTCGGTCACCGCCTCGCCGTTCAGCACGGTGAACAGCTGCACCAACCCCGGCACGCGCGAGTTGAAGTCGACCAGCGCCCGCAGGTCGTCGAACAGCCTGGGCCAGGGCGTGACCCCGTCCAGGTCTATCCCGATCCGCTGCCCGTCGCGTTGGTCGCGCTCGTGCAGCACGGCGATCAACAGCTCGGCCTTGCCCGGGAAGTGGTGGAGCAGACCGGGCTGGGTGATCCCGGCCCCGTCCGCGATGCGCGCCAACGACGCGCCCCGGAACCCGAACGCGGTGAACTCCTGGAACGCGACCGCGATGATCCGCTCGCGCCGGGCGTCCCCTCGTGCAACCACGTCGGCACCCTATCGAGCGGGGGAAATGTAACGTCAACATAACAAACCTACTGATTACTCGGTTGGCTTCCTACTGTAGGGCAGATCCCCGTCGAGGCAAGGAGTTCTTCCGATGGACCTGATCTGGCCCCCACCGCCCTACCGGCCGCCCACCCCCGCGCGCGTGACCGAGGACGGCACGCGGTTCTTCGACGGACTCATGTACTCGGCGAACCCCGGATACCGTCCTGTGCTGCTGGACGTGCACGTGCCCGCCGTTGCCGAGCCGCCTCCGGTGGTGGTGTGGATTCACGGGGGCGCGTGGCTGGAGGGGGACCGCCGGTTCCCACCGCCGACGGTCAGTGCGGACTCACTGTTCGGGGGGCTGTTGCGGGCGGGGTTCGCGGTGGTGACGGTGGATTACCGACACAGCGCGGAGGCTGTCTTCCCGGCGCAGCTGCACGACGTGAAGGCGGCGGTGCGGTACGTGCGGAAGTTCGCCGGGTTGCTGGGGGTGGACGGATCACGGATCGGCGTGTGGGGGGAGTCGGCCGGTGGACATCTCGCGGCGCTGGTGGGACTGACCGGGCCTGGACGGCTTGAGGGAGAGGTAGGTGTGCCCGGTGACGACAGCGGTGTTGCGGTGGTCGTCGACTGGTATGGGGTGTCGGACCTTGCACTGATCGCCGCGTCGGGGCGGCCGTTGGACCCTGGTATGCCCAATCCGGAGCGGGAGTTGGTGGGCGGGTCGGACGCGGAGTGGCCCGCGTTGGCGGCGGCGGCGAGTCCGGTGACGTATGCGGATCGGGTGGGGCCGCCGTTTCTGCTGATGCACGGGACGGGGGATACGACGGTGGGGTTCGCGCAGAGCGAGGCGCTGGAGCGGCGGCTGCGGGAGAGCGGGACGTCGGTGACGTTGCGGCCGGTGGTGGGGGCGGATCACATCTTCCTGGGGGTGGAGGACGTGGACGCGCTGGTCGCGGAGAGCATCGCTTTCCTGACGGAGCACCTGGCGCGGTAGCTGTCGAGCGGCGGGGCCCGGCTGTGGATGGCTCGACCGCCTGTGGACAGGCTTCGGGGGATCCCCGGATTTCCATTCTCCCAGGCCACGCGGGGACGGGACAAGCCGACGACGCCCGGCCCTGTGGACAACCGGCCGGGATCCCCGAGGTCCGGCCCAGGGCAGGGAGCGGAGGGTGCCGGTCCGGGCCGTGGACGACTCCCGAGGCTACAAGGTGATCATGGTGACGCCGGTGCCCAGGGCGTTGCCCATCGCCGTCAGGGCCGAGGGCGCCTGGTCCAACGAGATGGTGCGGGTGATGAGGTCGGCGGGTCGGAGGGTGCCCGCGCTGACCATCGACATCAGTTCCGGGTAGGCGTGGGCGGGCATGCCGTGGCTGCCGAGGACGGCCAGTTCGTGGGCGATCACGCGGGCCATCGGGACCGGTGGGTCCGTGGGGAGCAGGCCCACCTGGACGTGCCTGCCGCGCCGACGGAGGCAGAGGATCGAGGCGGCGCAGGTGGCGGGGCTGCCCAGGGCGTCCAGCGACAGGTGGGCGCCGCCGCCGGTGAGGTCGTGGATGGCGGTGGGGATGTCGACCGTGGTGACCGGGTTGAGGCAGACGGCGCCGAGGGTGGCGGCCAGGTCCAGGGCGGTCTGGGAGATGTCCACGGCCACGACGCGCGCGCCCGCCGCCACGGCCACCGCGACGGCGGAGAGGCCGACGCCGCCGCAGCCGTGGACGGCGACCCATTCGCCGGGGGCGACGCGGCCCTGGGCGATCACCGCGCGGAAGGAGGTGGCGACGCGGCAGCCGAGGCCCGCGGCGGTGGTGAAGGAGATGTCGTCGGTGAGGCCGACCAGGTTGACCTCGGCGTCCTCGACCGCCACGTACTCGGCGAACGAGCCCCAGTGGGTGAAGCCGGGCTGGGTCTGCCGCTCGCACACCTGCTGGTCGCCCGCCGCGCAGGCCGCGCACCGGCCGCAGGCGCAGACGAACGGGACGGTGACCCGGTCGCCCTCGTGCCAGCGGGTGACGCCGGGGCCGACCGCGGCGATCGTGCCCGCCAGCTCGTGGCCGGGGACGTGCGGCAGGCGGATGCCCGGGTCGTGGCCGATCCAGCCGTGCCAGTCGCTGCGGCACAGGCCGGTGGCCGCGACCCGGATCACCACGCCCCTGGCCGACGGGGTCGGATCGGGCACCGACTCGACCCGGGGATCCACGCCGAACCGCTCGAACACCACCGCGCGCACCCGACCACCCCTGTCGCCGAACCACCAGGACCGGGTCCAGGATTCGGCCAGGCGCGCGCGTCGGTCAAGACGCCGGGCCGGTCACGAACCCGCGACCGCCTGGATGGCGTCCGCGATCGCGGCGTGCCCTCGGCTGTTCGGGTGCACCAGCGACCACCCGCCGGACCGGTCGGTGATCCCCTCGACCCAGTTCTTGCCATCCGGCTGGCACACGTCGTGGCCGGTGCTGATCGCGTAGGTGTCGACGTACCGCGCGCTGTGCGCCTGCGCCTGCATCGCCAGCACCAGGTTGAGCCGCTCCAACACGTCCGTGCGCAGCCACACCAGGTCCGGCCGGGTCGCGGTGGCGAAGTTCTTCAACGCCGCCGGGTCGGTGCCGTGCACGCAGGTGCCCGGATCGTCCGGGATGATCTTCGGGTAGCCGACCACCAGGATCCTGGCCCCGGGCGCGTTCGCCTGGATCGCCGCGAGCAGCTCGCCGAACTGCTCACTCACCTGCGTCAACCGCTCGTCCACAGTGGGCACGCCGTCGGCCCCGCTGGTGAAGTAGTCCTTGCACGGCGCGTCCGCGTCCTCGTCCGCCCACTCCCCCAACTGCAAACATGCATACAGCAACTCGGCGAACCCGAAGGTGTTGCCGCCGATCCCCACCGTCACCAGGTTCGTGCTCTCCGACAGCGCGCTGATCTGCGGCGGCACCGGCGTGAACGGGTAGTCGGGGTCCACCACGTCGAAGAACGGCAGGTTGTACCCGTTCGGCACCTGCTCCTCGTCCAGCACGTTCGCGATCGTGGCACCCGCGCAGCTCACGTTGGTGAGGTCGTACTTGCCCTCCCACCGCTGCCGCAACACCTCCGGGTACGAGCCCACCGTCCGCACGCACCCGTCCCGCTGCCCGCCGGAGGACACCTCGACCCCGGCGGCCGGGATCGCGCCCGCCGCATAGGAGTCCCCGAACGCCACCCACTGCAACGACGCTTGCCGAACCGGCGCCGCACTGGCGGTCGGCACCACGACACCGAACCCGGCGACCACGGCCGCGACGACGGCGGTCAACCGGATATGGACACGCGACATCGGATTCACCTCTCGGGGAAAGTCCGCCGCCCCGGAGAGGGCGGCCCGGGAAAGTCGTACCGTCTTCCGCTCCGTCGACGCCAGCGGTCTCACCCGGGCCGGTGACGGCCGTGGATCATTGCACGAGCCAAAGGGGGGACAATAAACGAACGCCACCGCCCCACGCAGAGCGCGTCCCAGGCCCACCGGGCCACACCACGCGGACACACAGTCAGGCCGACCGCCGCCACGCAAACGACACTCGGCACGCCTGCCTACGCTTTCATCCGTCCCCGAAGCCCTGTTCTCGATTGGCCGGAGAATATCGAAAAAAGGCGTGGAAGGGATTCCGGGCACTGCTCCGAACCGGTCCACGACAAGGCGGGCGGGACCATCCGCGACGGCTTGTGTCCACAATGGACCTCTCGGTGCCAACCGAGCCGCGAGAGGGGTCTGGGCATAGGCCGCTCTCGCGGCCCGGTTGGTACTTGTCGGTCGTACCGCTCGGTGGCGGTCTGCGGGGTCGAACCCTGTGAACGCGGGACACGGTAGAAGAAGTCGTGCGGCGCGGGATACCTCCGAATGGCGCAAGACATCCCCGGTCGCCCGGCCGGACATGACGGATCCGACCGAGCGCCGGGATCGGCTACGGGCGAAAGTCCTCAACATGGGACCGTCCACGGCAGGCAGATCGATTCAGTGGTGTCAAAGACATGTTTCCCAACGTTCACCCCGGCGCATCCACAGTGGACGGGTGACCGGGCTCGCCTCGGTGGGGTCGAACAGCACCGGGGCCGGGGTGACGTGGACCAGCAGCGCCTCGTGGTAGACCTCGTGGTCGGACAATATCCAGTCGTGCGGATATCCCGCCGTGCGCCAACGGGCGCGCCAGAGCGTGGTTTCCTCCGGCGCGGCGCGTTCGACCAGTTGGACGCGGTCGACGCGCAGGCCCCGTTCGGTGAGCAGCTCGGCGGCCAGACAGGCGAGCACGCCGCAGTCCAGGGTGCGGGTGGTGGGGATGTCGCACCAGGCCAGCGGCCAGGGGTTGGGGCCCCAGGCGAAGTAGCGGAACAACCAGTCCAGGCCGAAGGTCGTGACGTCCGCCCGCCGGGCGGGGGTGGCGCAGGCGCGGTCGTGCGCCAGCAGCCAGGAGCGGACGTCGGCGCAGGGCGGGCAGGAGTGGTGCGTGGTGAGGCGGGCAGGTGGGTGGGTAGGTACAACAGCAGGTGGGTGGGTAGGTACAACAGCAGGTGGGTGGGTGGGTACAACAGCGGGTGGGTGCGTAAATGTGACAGCGGACGGGTGCGCTGGGGAGATCACGGGCGCACCCCGAAGCGGTAGCTCATGCCCGCGTCGTACGCGCCCGCGTCCAGGAACAGGACGTGGTCCCCGGGGGCCAGCGCGGCGGGCAGGGCGACGCCCTCGCGCGGCTGGTCGTGCTCCATGCACAGCCTGCCCAGGATCACCTCGTCGCCGGGGCCAAGGCGCCGCCAGGACCCGCCCCGGCGGCGCCACAGCACCCGGTGCGGGTGGGTGACCCAGTCGGGCAGCTCGGCGACCGAGGCGTCCACCACGGCAGCCCGGCCGGACGGGTCCTCGCGCACGTCCAGGACCGTGGCGAACACCGCCATGGCCCGCTCCACCAGGAACTTCCCCGGCTCGAACAGGATCTCCTCCAGCGGGCCCAGCTCGCGGACCGCGACCCGGGCGGCGCGGCCGAGCAGGCCGCCGAGCACCGCGCGGGAGGTGCCGGGTACCCAGCCGCCGCCCAGGTCGACGCAGCTCACGCGGGTGTCGGTGCGGGCGCACAGGTCGGCGGCGACGGTGATGGCCGCGGTGAACTCGCGCAGCCACACCCGGGGGCCGATGCGGCTGGCGGCGTGGTGGAAGTGCAGGCCGAGGCGCGACACGGCGGCGGCACGCAGCGCGTCGGCGACCCGCCGGTAGGTGACCGGGTGGGTGACGTCGACGCCGAAGCGGGAGGTCAGGTCGCTGGGGGCGAGCCGCAGGCCGAGCACGTCGGTGTGCACCAGGCCGCGGCCGACCAGGTCGACGGTGCGCTCCAGGTCGGTGAGCGAGTCGCAGAACACGGCGCCGAACTTGGTGGGGCCGCCGTCGAAGCGCCACCACTTGGCCGGGCCGGTGAGCACCACGTGGTCGGCCGGGAACCCGGCGTCCGCGCAGAACGCGGCCTCGGACTGGGAGATCACCTCGACCAGCGCGCCGCGCCGCAGCACGGTGTCCAGGACGCGCCGGTCCGGGTTCGTCTTGACCGAGTAGGCGAAGCGGGTGCGGACGCCGGTCGCGTGCGTGACGTCCTGGCACACGCCGGTCAGTACGTCCATCGCGCGGCGCAGCGCCCCCGGGAACAGCACGCGCGCGGGTGAGACGCCCGGGTCGACCGGCAGCGCGGCGGCGACGTCGCGCGCGGTCTCTTCATCCGGTTCGCCGGTTTCCGCGTGCGGGACCGGGGTGACCAGCCGCCGGGCGAGGACCGGCATCTCCGACGGGTGCTTCCCGCTGGCGGGCACCGGCGGTGTCACACGGGCGGCGGCGGTGAGCACGGCGGCGGTGCGCGGGGTCACCGGGATCTCCTCCACGGTCCGGACGAACCCGCTCGCGTACGCCTTCTCCTTGCCCTGCTGGGTGATCCCGGTCGCGGCGGCCACGAGCCGGGCGGGCAGGTTGGCGCCGGTGAGTGTCGCGCCGTGCACCCATGCCGGGAAGCGCGGGTTCACCTCCAGCAGATAGCGCTCCCCGGTCCGGGTGTCGCGCACGATCTCGACCTCTCCCCCGCCGGTCCATCGCGTGGCGCGCGCGAACTCCGTCACGCGGCGCAGTCCGTCCGCCCGCACCGGTTCGACGGTTCCCGCCCAGGTCTTGCCTTCCTCGGTCACCATCGTCTTGCGCATGGCGCGCGCGCCCAGCAGTTCACCGTCGAGCGCGGCGAACACCACCGATTCCTCCACTCCGGCGATGTGCCGTTGCACCAACACGTCCTCGTCCCCCCAGGTGGCGCGGATATGCCCCAGAGCGTTGAACAACTCCACGCGCGTTGTGGCGAATACCGCCTGATAGCGCGACCCCTTCACCCACACCTGCCAGCCGTGCGCGGCCGCGAACTCCGCGGCTTCCTCGATCCCACCGACCCGTCGGTACTCCGGCACGGACAGGCCGAGCAGTTCCGCGGCACCCACCCCGGGTTTGACCACGAGCGCGAACGCGGCCGCGGGGGGCAGCAACAGCGCGGGGTGTCCGGGGTGGTGGGTGGCGAGCAGTCCGGCCTCCAGGTCCAGTCCCGGCAGGAACACCGCCCCCGAGGACTCCACGATGGACACCAGACCCGAGCACAGCCCCGCCAGGTCCGCGGTGTCCCAGCCGGGTCTGATGTGCACGCGGTCGAACACGGTGGCGCTCAGGCCGGTGGCGCGCGGCGAGTAGTCCAACGCCGAGAGCCACAGCCGCGGCCACGCCAGCCTCAGCGACCGTGCCAGGCCCAGCCCCGGCGACGGATTGGGTCCACTATGGACTCCGGACAGCACGACCGCGGGCAACCCGCGCGGTGCGGCGGACACGGTGCCAGACAAGGCGTCCTCTCACTGCCCCAGGGCGAAGTAGGCGGCCAGGCGCGCGTCCTCGCGCACCCGCAGCTCCGACCACAGCGCCTCGTACTCGGGGCGCGGCAGCTCGGAGTAACCGTCGTTGTGGTCGGAGTAGTCCTGGAAGGCGGTCGCGCTCAGCTCGGCCGCGGACATCCGGGCGCGACCCGCCGCGACCGCGCCGCGCTCGCCGAGCGGCGTGCGCGGCAGCGGGTAGTAGCGGTAGGCGTCGAAGGCGAGCCGGGGCACGGCGTCGATCAGCGCCAGGGTCTCGCGGGCCTGCGCGGCGCCCTCCCCCGGCCAGCCGATGCCGATCGAGGCGCGGATCACGAACCCCAGGTCCATGGCCCGGTTGAGCACCTCGGCAGGCGGCCGCCGCAGCGACCCCTTGGCCAGCCTGCCGCGGGTGGCCGCGGCGGCCGACTCGACGCCGACGTAGAGGGCGCGGAACCCGGCCCGGTGCATCGTCGCGAGCAGGTCCGGATAGCGGTCCAGATCGGTCAGCTGCGCGTCGCAACCGAACCGGAATGGACTGCCTTCGGCGATCTGGCGCGCGCAGAAGTCGCGAACCCGGACCTGTCTCGCGTCGATGAAACAATCGTCTACGAAGTAGAACCCACGTGCGCCGGTGACGTCATTGAGCGTGTGCAGATCCACGTGCAGTTTCGGCGCCGACACATACCGGAAGCGCGCGCCCGGGTACTGGGCGTTGAGATAGCAGAATGTGCAGCGGCGAGTGCAGCCACGCGCGGAGGCGACGTGCAGTCCGGGCACGCCCATGTTCGGCCAGTACCTGCCCGGACTCACGTAGTCGGACAACTCCGGCCACCAGCTCGGCACACCGACCTCGTCCAGGTCGGGTGGCTCGTGTCCCTCGATGAGCCCGGCGGGCCGGGGGCGGGCGGCCAGCCAGGACACCAGCGCCTGCTCGCCGTCGCCGCGGAACAACGCCGACACACCGCGCCAGATCGGGGCTTCCGGGTCGGGGAACGTGCTGACCAGCGGTCCGCCCGCGACCACGGGCAGGTCCGGGTCGACCGCGGTCAGGTGGTCGACGGCGGCCCGGAACCGGCGGGCGCCGACGCCCTGCTTGGCGGTCAGCCCGACCACCGTGGGCCGGGTGTCCGCGAGCGCGGCGTCCAGGCTCGCGGCGAGGTCGGCGCCGTTGAGGTCGAGCGCGCGCACCTCGTGCCCGGCGGCGCGCAGCGCGGCACCCAGGCACAACACGCCCCACGGCGGAAATGCGACGGGATTGCCGTCGTCGTGGATCCCCGGGTGCGCTAGCAGAACCCGCTCACGGTCCATGCGACTCCCTTCACCACATCGCGCATCGGGGGCGGGCAGACCCCTGTTACCCATTCCGTAACCCTGTACTCGATCCGGTGACACCCTCGATCACACGTTGTCATCGGGTATTGCGGTCGACGACGGGAACCATTTCGGGAACCGCCGCCGAAGCCTGACCGGGTGTGACGGGAATGCGTCATGCCACTGGGCCGAAAGGGTATTCCCGGCCCGCGGCGATCATCGTTCGCAGCGGACGCCCACCGGGAGTCGACCATCGTGTCGTTTTCTCGCTGGTACGGGCCGCCCGCGCGAGCGATGCTGGACGTCATGCACTCCGACACCGAACGGTGCGTCCGCGCCGTCCAGTCCAAGGACGCGCGGTTCGACGGCTGGTTCTTCACCGCCGTGCTCACGACCCGGATCTACTGCAGGCCGAGCTGCCCCGTGGTGCCGCCCAAGCCGCACAACATGCGGTTCTACCCGAGCGCGGCCGCCGCGCAGCAGGCCGGTTTCCGGGCGTGCAAGCGGTGCAGGCCGGATGCCACGCCCGGCTCGCCGCAGTGGAACGAGCGCGCCGACCTGGTCGGCCGGGCCATGCGGCTGATCGCCGACGGCGTGGTGGACCACGGCGGGGTGCCCGCGCTGGCCGCCCGGCTGGGCTACAGCGTGCGCCAGGTCGAGCGGCAGCTGCGCGCGGAGCTGGGCGCCGGTCCGCTGGCCCTGGCGCGGGCCCAGCGCGCACAGACCGCCCGGGTGCTGATCGAGACCAGCGCGCTGCCGATGACCGAGGTGGCCATGGCCGCGGGGTTCGGCAGCATCCGCACGTTCAACGACACGGTCCGCGAGGTGTTCGCCCTCTCCCCCACCGACCTGCGCAGACGCTCGGCGGGCCGGGACCGGCCGACGATCGGCGAGCTGTCCGTGCGGCTGCCGTTCCGGGCGCCGCTGTGCCCGGACAACCTGTTCGGCCACCTCGCCGCCACCGCCGTGCCCGGGGTCGAGGAGTGGCGGGACGGCGCCTACCGCCGCACCCTGCGCCTGCCGCACGGGCACGGCGTGGTGGGCCTGCGGCCGCTGCCCGAGCACATCCGCTGCGACCTCGCCCTGACCGACCTGCGGGACCTGTCGGTGGCGATCAGCCGGTGCAGGCGGCTGCTCGACCTGGACGCCGACCCGGTCGCGGTGGACGAGCTGCTGGCCCAGGACCCGGCGCTGACCGCGCTGGTGGCCAAGAACCCGGGCAGGCGGGTGCCGCGCACGGTCGACGGCGCGGAGCTGGCCGTGCGCGCGGTGCTCGGCCAGCAGGTGTCCACCCAGGCCGCGCGTACGCACGCGGGCAGGCTGGTCGAGGCGCACGGCGAGCCCGTCGCCGACCCCGGCGGCGGCCTGACCCACCTGTTCCCGGAGACGGCCGCGCTCGCCGAGCTGGACCCCGAGCGGCTGGCCCTGCCGCGCAGCCGCCGCACCACCCTGACCGGCCTGGTCGCCGCGCTGCCCCGGATCGACCTGTCCCCCGGCGGCGACCGGCAGGCCGCCCGCGACGACCTGCTCGCGCTGCCCGGCATCGGCCCGTGGACAGTGGAGACGGTGGCCATGCGCGCGCTCGGCGACCCCGACGCGTTCCTGGCCAACGACCTGGGCATCCGCCTCGCCGCCGAGCACCTGGGCCTGCCCACCACCCCCGCCGGGCTCACCGCCCGCGCGGCGGCCTGGCGGCCCTGGCGCGCCTACGCCGTGCAGTACCTGTGGGCGACGAGCGACCACCCCATCAACATCCTGCCCGTCTGAACCATCTGTCGAAAGGAAGCCAGTGACCACCCCCGTCCGGCTCGCCGAGCCCGGCCCCGGTCCCACCCGCTACACCACCGTCGGGTCCGTCATCGGCGAGCTGCTGCTGACCGGCGACGGCACGTCCCTGACCGGCGTCTACATGGGCCTCGACCACCGGCACTTCACCGGCATCGGCGCCGACTGGGTGCCCGACCCGGCCCCGTTCCGCGCGGTCGCGGCCCAGCTGGCCGCCTACCTGGCGGGCGAGCTGCGCGAGTTCGACCTGCCGCTGGCGCCGCGCGGCACACCGTTCCAGCGCGAGGTGTGGACGGCACTGACCACCATCCCGTGGGGACACACCACCACCTACGGCTCGCTCGCCCACCGGCTGGGTCGCCCGACCGGGTCACGCGCGGTCGGCATGGCCAACGGCCGCAACCCGGTCTCGATCGTCATCCCCTGCCACCGGGTCATCGGCGCCGACGGCTCGCTCACCGGCTACGGCGGCGGCCTGCCGCGCAAACGCCACCTGCTGGCGCTGGAGGGACTCACGCTCGTGTGAACCCACGCACGGACACGCGGTACACGGGCCCGCATCGGGTACGCCCCTCTGCGACGGAGGGAGGTCCCGGTGTCCGAGACCTGGACGCGGACCGCGACCGCGCTCGCGGTCTACGCGGTGTTCCTGCTGGTCGAGCGGCTCGCCCTGCGCGCGGTGCGCGGGCTGGGCAGACGCGCGGTGGTGCTGTCGTCGCTGTCGGAGCACACCCGCGCGCCGCTGCGCTGGTTCATGGCGGCGGTGGTGCTGTGGTCGACCGTGCGGGAGGTGCTGCCGCACGCGCTCGACCACCTGCTGTCGTTGGCGTTGATCGCCACCGGCGCGTGGCTGCTGGCCGGGACTCTGGTGTCGGTAGAGCACACTGTGCTGTCGCGGCTGCGGGTGAACGAGCGGGACAACCGGCACGCGCGCCGCATGCAGACCCAGATCACCCTGGTCCGCAGGGTGACCGTGGCGGCGGTCGCCGCGCTGGCGTTCGCCGCGATGCTGATGACGTTCCCGGCGGCGCGCACGGCGGGCACCAGCCTGCTGGCCTCGGCGGGGGTCATCGGTGCGATCGCCGCGTTGGCCGCGCAGTCCCTGCTGGGCAACGTGTTCGCCGGGCTGCAGATCGCGTTCAGCGACGCGATCCGGTTGGACGACGTGGTCATCGTGGAGGGTGAGTGGGGGCGGATCGAGGACATCACGCTCACCTACCTGGTCGTGCACATCTGGGACGACCGGCGGCTGGTGATCCCGACCGCGCGGTTCATGTCCCACCCGTTCGAGAACTGGACCCGCCGCGAGGCCGCGCTACTCGGCACAGTGGAACTCGATGTGGACTGGGCGATGCCCGTGGACCGGATGCGCGCGGAGCTGCGGCGGATCGTGGAGGACAACACGGAACTGTGGGACGGCCGGGTGTGTGTCCTGCAGGTGACCGAGGCGGTGCACGGCATGGTCCGCGTGCGGGCGTTGATGAGCGCGGCGGACGCGCCGACGTTGTTCGACCTGCGTTGTCTGGTGCGGGAACGGTTGGTGGCGTGGACAACCAGCGAACACCCCTACGCGGTTCCCCGCCTGCGCACCGAACCCGTCGGGCACGGTCCGCGCCACCACGAGGAGGCCGAACCGGACCGGTTGTTCGGCGACACCCCGGACGGGCGTAAACGAGTTCACGCGTTCAGCGATCACTGATACAACCGTCCACATGCCCTACACCCATGCGAGTCCCCACAATGAAGGCATGCTCGACGTCGGCCAGGGCAACCGGATCCACTGGTCGGAAGTCGGGAATCCCCAGGGCAAACCGGCGCTGGTCGTGCACGGCGGTCCCGGCAGCGGCGCCAACCCTCGCAGCGCGGAGTTCTTCGACCCCGCGCGCTACCGCGTGATCTCCTACGACCAGCGCGGCTGCGGGCGCAGCACCCCGCACGCGAGCGACCCGGCCACCGATCTGGCGCACAACACCACCCACCACCTCATCGCCGACATGGAGCTGCTCCGCGAGCACCTGGGTGTCGACCGCTGGCTGGTGTCCGGCGGCTCCTGGGGTTCCACGCTCGCGCTCGCCTACGCGCAGGCGCACCCGGCGCGGGTCAGCGAGATCGTGCTGTCCGGCGCCACCACCACGTGCCGCCGCGAGGTGGAGTGGATCACCGGCGGCGTCGGCCGGTTCTTCCCGGAGGCCCTGGAACGATTCCGCGCGGGCGTGCCGGAGTCCCTGGGCGACCACGGCGACAACATCGCGGGCGCGTACGCGCGGCTCATGAACGACCCCGACCCTGCGGTGCGCGAGAAGGCGATCGACGACTGGACCGCCTGGGAGGACACGGTCATCTCCCTGGAACCGAACGGGGACCCGGCCGCCTACAGCGCCCGCCCGCGCGACGACCTGCGCGCGATGGTCCGGCTGGTGACCCACTACTGGGGCGCGGCGGCGTTTCTGGGAGAGGACCAGATCCTGCGCGAGGCGCACCGGCTCGCGGGTATCCCGGGCGTGATCCTGCACGGCAGACACGACCTGGGCGGGCCCGTGGAGGTGGCCTGGAACCTGGCGAGGGCCTGGCCGGACGCGGAGCTGATCGTCGTCGAGGACTCCGGACACACCGGCAGCGACGAGTTCCATCGGCGCAAGCAGGAGGTCATGGACCGCTTCGCGGACCGCTGACCCGGAGTCTCAGGGTCGGGTGAACCAGGCGGTGAACGTCGTCCGACCATCGGTCACGGCCAGGTTCACCTGGTCTGCCAGCGCCCGCACGATCGCCATGCCCCGACCGGCCAGCACGACCCCGGACGCGGGCACCCGCCAGCCGCTCTCGTCGACCACGGTCACCACGACGACCTCGTCGTCCACGTGCGCGCTCAGGCTCAACACGGTGGCGCGCAACGCCTCCGGGCCGCCCAGCTCACCGTTGGCGATGGCGTTGCTCATCGCCTCGTCCGCCGACCACACCGCGTCGTCGCGGATGTCGGCCGGGATCCCCACCCGGACGAGCCACTCGGCCAGGGCGTGCCGCGCGCGGTGCAGGTGCCCCGGTTCGGCAGGCACGGTCAGGGCCCACACCTCGACCACCGGCGATTCCTTCATGTGCTGGTAATACCTCGCGTGCCGGGGGTGAAACGTCGGGCCGTCCCCGCTCAGGCGACGCCCGCGATCGCCTCGTGGTGGCCGGGTTCCAGCAGCGTGAGCAGCAGGCCCTCCTTGGTCGACCACGGGCTGATCTCCACCCGGTCGTGGCCGGTGACGCCCATCAGCGCGCGGGCCGCCACGGCCCCGGCCAGCGACTGCTCGGCGCGGTGCCGGGAGATGCCGGGCAGCTTGGCCCGGCGGCGGGCCGAGAGCCGGGCCAGCCGGGGGATCCAGCGGTCCAGGTCGGCCGCGCGCAGGGCGGGCGCGTCGGCGAGCCGGGCCAGCTGCTGGAACACCTTCGAGCAGCCGATGGCGCGGCCGCCGACCAGCACGGCCAGCTCGTCCGCAGGCAGCGCGGCCCGGATCAGCCGCTCCAGGTCCGCGCGGCCCTCGGCGTCGGTGCCCAGCGCGGTGAGCGTGCGGGCGCCGTAGGGCAGCGAGCGGGCGACCAGCGGTCGGTCGGCGTCGCCCGCCGCCAGCTCCACCGTGCCGCCGCCGACGTCCAGGACCGTCAGCGCGCCCGCCGACCAGCCGAACCAGCGGCGGGCGGCCAGGTAGGCCAGCCGGGCCTCCTGGGTGCCGGTGAACCGGCGCAGCGTGACGCCGGTGCGGCGGGCGACCTGGCGGACGATCTCGTCGGCGTTGGCCGCGTCGCGGATGGAGGAGGTGGCGAACGGGATGACGTCCGGCAGCGACACCCCGACCCGGGCGGCCCGGCGGCGGATCGCGGCGACCGCACCTGCGACCGCCTCGATACCGTCCCGGGTGAGACTGCCGGAATCGTCGTAGCTCTTGTCCAGCCGCAGCCGGATCTTGTGCGAATGCACCGGGTCGCGCGGGGAACCCCGTTCCGCGTCGACCACGAGGAGATGCGCGCTGAAGCAGCCGACGTCCAGCACACCCACGGTGCTGGTCGGTCGGCGCATGTCATCTCCCGGCGGTAGAGAAAGCTGCAAAAGCTATCTTTACCCGACAGCGGCGTCCGGCAAACCCCCGATCATGTAAGAAATTTGCACCCGTTTCCCGAACGTACATTGTGCGATCAAGGAATGTCCTGTCGCCAGAACACCTTCGAGTGACCGAATGCCCTACCCGCGCGCGCACCGGCCTCGACCGGGTATGGCGGATGTCACCCGTGTGGCAGAGTGACGGGGTGAGCAGCGACGAGGTCCGCGACGGAGTGTCGCTGACCAACCTCGACCAGCCCCTGTTCGACGACGCCGAGGCCACCAAGCGGGACCTGGTCGAGTACCTGGACGCGGTGCGCGAGCGGATGCTGCCCGGCCTGCGCGACCGGCCGCTGTCGGTGCAGCGGATCCGGCCGGGACAAGGGCCGTTCATGCAGAAGAACGTCCCCAAGTACACGCCGGAATGGGTGCGCACCGAACGGATGTGGGCGGAAAGCTCCAAACGGCAGATCGCCTACGCCGTGTGCGACGACCGCCGCACTCTGCTCTGGTTCGGCAATCAGCGCGCGGTCGAATACCACGTGCCGCTGACCCGGCTCGGCGAAGCCCACCAGACCCATTTGGTACTCGATCTCGACCCGCCGGAGGGCGCCGGGTTCGACGCCGTTGTCGCGGCCGCCGATGTGGTCCGCCGGGCGTTGGCGAACGACGGCCTTTCCGGCGCGGTGAAAACCAGCGGCGCCAAGGGAGTGCACATTCTCGTGCCGCTCGCCCCCGCCGACCACGACGACGTCGCCGCCGCGACCCGCGCGCTGGCCGCCCGCGCGGAACGGATCGACCCGTCCGTGGCGACCACCGCCTACATCAAGGACGACCGGGGCGGGAAGGTGTTCGTCGACTCGACCCGTGCCTACGGCGCCACCGTCGTGGCCGCGTACAGCCCGCGCATCCGGCCCGGCACGCCGGTGTCGTTCCCGGTGCCCTGGGCCGACCTGCCCACCGTGACGCCCCGGGACTTCACCCTGCACACCGCGCTCGCGGCACTGGGCGAGCGGGACCTGTGGGCGGAGCTGATGCCGGACCCGCAGGCGCTGCCCGAGGACCTGGTGGCGGAGGGGCGGACCATCCCGGTGGCCCGCGTGCAGGCGATGCACGAGGGCAAGCGGCGGGCCCGCGCCCGCGAGGCCGCCCAGGAGTCCTGAGATCCGACAGTCCTGATCCGGTAGCCCCGAGAGCCAGCAGCCCTGAGATCCGGCAGCCCCGGAGTCCCGGAGCCCTGGAACGGCCGAACCGGTCCGCGAGTGCGCGGACCGGTTCGCTTCGTGACAACCGCTAGTGCACCCACTCCCGGTCGGGGGGCGAGGGGTCGAAGTAGTGGCGGTGGAACGTGTGCGCGTCGGCGACGAACAGCCCGGCATGCCCGAGGACCAGGAACCCGTCGGCGGGCAGCGGGTACCGGCCGGAGCCGTCGCCGAGCACGCCGGTGGGCGTGTCGCCGTGCGTGGTGACCGCGAAGGTCACCTCCGGGGCCACCCGGCCCTGTTGGCGGAGCGCGGTGACCCACTGGCCGATCGCGGGCAGGTCGACGGGATCGGTGTTGTGCGCGGCTTGGACGGGAGTGGGCCATGGCAGGTAGTACCTGGCTATGGCGTCCCTCGGCATGGCGTCCCTGGACCGTCCCCTGGAATCCCCTTTCACGCCTCGAACACTAGCACATTGTTCGAACACATGTTCGAACACTAGGCCAGCTTGCGGACCGTCGTCACCAGTTCGGGGAGGGGGTCGTCCGCCTCTCGCGACCGGTGCAGGGCCGCCCGGCCCGCGGGGCCGCGCAACAGGTTGGCCAACCGGGCGGGGACGGCGACGGTCAGCAGGATGCCGCGCCCCTCGAACCCCTCCACCAGCCAGGCCACCCAGGGCAGCTGCAGGTTCGAGGTGGGACTGAAGAACACCGGCCGGGCGCCCTGGAACGCCACGTCGTAGATGCCGAACCGGCTCCAGTTGGTGATCGTCATGGTCTTGCGGTCCGGGTCGAACCCGATCGGGATGCACTCGCCCAGCCGGGCACGCCCGATCGACTCCAGGAACGCCCGGTTGGCGCGCAGGTTCAGGTGCGCGCGCGGGAAGTCCTCCACCGCCTCGCGGATCCGGGTGGCCACCGCGACCGTGTCGGCGCCCGCGGGCGAGGTTATGAAGATCTCGCTGACCAGGTTGCCGACCACGCCCGGGTCGATGCCCAGGAAGCGCCGCACGTTGACCGGCATGGCCAGGCTCCGGGTCTCGGCGCTCTCGGCGGTGTCGCCGTCCAGACCGCGCAGGGTGGTGGCCACGTGCGCGCACAGCACGTCGTTGGTCGAGAGCTTGCGGCAGGCGGCCGTGCTCGCCTCCTCGCGCAGGCGGGCGATCTCGGCGTCGCCGAAGAACACCTGGACCGTGCGGTTGGCGCGGGGGGCGGCGTCGATCTCGGCGGTGAGCCGGGCGGCCTGCTCGGGGGTCTGGAGGCGGAAACCGGGACGGCCGGAGTCGGTCTCGGGCAGGGACTCGTCCAGATAGGCGTCCGGGTCGACCAGGGTGGTGATCTCCGGCCGGTCCACCCCCTCCACCTCGGCCGACCAGGCGCGCACCAGCAGCATGAAGCTGGCCAGGTCGCCGACCGAGTGGTGGAACGAGCAGCCCAGCGCGCAGGTGCCGTCGGCGAGCCTGGTCAGCCGCACGGTCAACAGCGGCAGCCCACCCTGGCGCGCGGCGTTGGAGGCGACGTGGTCGACGAACCCGGCGTTGGGCAGCGTCACCCGGCTGATCGCCTTGGGCAGCGTGTCGTCCAGGTCGTAGGTCTCCAGCGGGATGCCCGCGTCGTCGCAGACGATCTCCAGCCGGTCGCCGACGGTGCGCAGCCGCCCGGCGAACGCGGGGACGGCGGCCAGCGCGCGGGACAGGCCCGCGGCGAGCACCTCGTCGTCGAGCACGCGGTCGAAGAAGAACACCACGGACACGGGCACATCGGCGATGACCGTGTCGGTCACCCCGCAGGTGATGACCGTCCCGGGCGCGTGCCCCGCGCGGACGGTCCGGGACGAGCGCAGTTCCGGCCAGCCGCTCACGCGCGGCGCCGGGGGGTGCAGACGGTCATCGGGGTTCCTTTCCCTGCGGGGTAGGGGAACCGTAAGTCAGCGGGCGGGCGCGGAGAAGACTCCGTTCACACCAATTCCCACTACGGGAAACGCCGGTCCCTGGCGGAAAGCACCCGGAACCGGCGTCATCCCGAAACGTCCTAACAGGACAGCTCGCGGGCCAGTGCCTTGATCAGCTCGCCGTCCGCGGTGTCGGCGTCCAACGACCAGATCATCACACCGCCGAGGTCGCGGTCGTTGACGTAGCGGGCCTTGCGCCGCATCTCGGTCGGGTCGTCGTAGGTCCAGAACGTGCTGCCGTCGAACAGCCAGGCGTGCCCGGCGCGCTCATCGCGGTAGATCTTGTACTGGCCGACCTTCGACTTGAGCACCTTGTAGTCCTCGGTCCCGGCCTCGTAGGTGGCGGGCGCGGGGCCGGTGGCGGTCTGGAACAGGCCGTGGTTCGCGTTGGTCACGCCGGTCCAGCCGCGGCCGAAGAACGGCACGCCGAGCACGAGCTTGTCGCGCGGGGCGCCACGCTTGAGATAGTCGTCGACCACGGTCTCGGAGCTGAAGCCGGGGGCCGGGGTCGGGTCGCCCTTGGGGGTGCGCAGCGAGGACTGCGCGTTCGTGGTCGACTCCCACGAGCCGTGGTAGTCGTAGCCCTGCAGGGTGCCGAAGGTCAGGTAGCGGAAGACCTTCGAGACCTCGAACCCCTTGTCGATCTGGTTGGGGTTCGCGGGCAGGAACGCGGTCAGGTCGCCGTGCTGGCGGCGCGGCAGCCGGTCGAGCTGCTTGCGGTACTCCTTCACCAGCTCGGTGAAGTTCCCCTTGTCCTCCGGCCGGATGACGTTGCCGTCGTTGGCGGGGCTGCCCGGCCACTCCCAGTCGAGGTCGATGCCGTCGAAGATGCCCGCGGCCACGCCCGGCCCGGCGACGTCGCCCTTGATCCACTGGTCGATGCAGGACTTCACGTGGTCGGCGCGCGACTGCGGGGTGAGCGCGGCGTTGGAGAAGTACTTGGAGCCGGACCAGCCGCCGAGGGAGATGTAGACGCGCAGGTCCGGGTACTTCTTCTTGAGCTTCCTGAGCTGGTTGAGGTTGCCCGCGAGCGCCTGTCCCGGCGCGTCGGCGACCCCGTCCACGCTCTGCTCGGCGGCGAACGGCTTCTGGTAGTCGGCCCAGGCGTCCGCGCTGACGCACTTGCCCTGCTCGTCGAGGAACCCGAAGGCGTAGTTCAGGTGCGTGAGCCGGGCGGCGGTCCCGCTGGTGACCAGATCGCGGACGTTGTAGTTGCGCCCGTAGATCCCCCACTGGGTGAAGTACCCGACGACCCTGGCCCTGTCGTGGTGGGACTCGTGCGCCTGCGCCTGCGGCGCGGCGATGGTCGCGGCGGCGACGACCATCCCGGTGAGCAGCCCGGCCGCTCGCCACTTTCTCGCCGTCATCGGTTCTCCCTCGCGGATGCCGGGTCGACACTCGACCCTTTGGTCTGGACCAAACTAGGCGGGCGACCCTGGGGCGGCTACGGCCGAACGGCGCAATTCGGGCACCGCCCCCGACCGGGTCTTCCACTGTGGACCTCGGGGTCGGCTCATCCCCGGGGAGGAGACCGGGTCCCTTCGCCGGGGGGACGAGCGCCCGGCCCCGGATACCTAGCGTTTCCCCTGACAGTCATCAACGAGGGGGTTAGCGGTGTTTCGATGGGTGTGGACCGCGGTCCGGCCGGTGGGCGCGGTGCAGTGGTTCCTGTGGTGGTGCGGGGCGTTGTTGCTGGGCTCCGCGATGGTGCACGGGGTGGTCTTCCTCGTGGACGGCAGCAGCTGGCTCGGCTCGGTCAGCTGGCGCAAACCGGTGGTGTTCGGCGTCTCGTTCGGCACCCTGATGTGGTCGGCGGTGTGGATCCTGCGCAACCTCCCCCGCCGCTGGTGGGGCAGCGTGCTCGCGGTGCTGCTCGGCGTCTCCTCGGTCGTCGAGGTCACCGTGATCACCCTGCAACGCTGGCGCGGCGTGCCGTCGCACTTCAACGAGAGCACGGAGTTCGACGCGGGCATCTTCAGCATCATGGGCATGTCGGTCATGGTCGTGGCCCTGGCCATCACGGGCTTCCTGATCTGGTCCCTCTGCGAGTTCCGCGGCTCCCCGGTCACCCGGGTCGCCACCATCACCGGCCTGCTCGGCCTGGCGGGCGCGGGCTACCTCGGCCGCGACCTCATCGCCGCGGGCGACGCGGTCGTCGCCGCCACCGGCCACGTCCCGGAAGACCTGGTCTTCGGCGCCGCGGGCAGCGCCAAACTCGCCCACGCGATCGGCATCCACGGCATCCAGGTGCTGGCGGCCTGCGCGATCCTGCTGGACCACGGCACCCTGCCCGTCCGCACCCGCCTCACGACCATGCTCACCGCCGCCACCGGGTACGCGGCCACCTTCACCGCGATCACCGCCACGGCCTACGCGGGCCGCCCCTGGACCGACCCGCCCCTGCCCTGGGCCGCCCTGGGAATCCTCGGCGTGCTCCTGATCGCAGCCTGCCTGCTACGCGCCCTCCCCCGACGCTCCCCGACCCCGATCCCCGCCTGACCCGACAACGCACCTGGGCGCCGGTACCCCACCGGCGCCCACCCGCGCCTCTCCGACCCCCACCAGAACCGTTCCCGCCCCGACCTCGAACCCGACCCTACCGCCCCATTCCGGCACACCGACAAACCCGAACCCACCCCTGTGGACAACCTCCACACCCTGTGCACAACCCACCCACCCCAGACCAGGATCATCCCCGGCACGCGGCCCCTCCCACCCGGGGGCTGGCCCGCGCGTGAGCCTATCGCACCAGGTCAGAGCTCCGGAAGACACCGAAACGCGGCTGTGGATGAATCCGCCAGCATGTGGACAACTCGACCAGGACAGCACCAGCGACCCATGTCCCCGGTCACGCAAGAGGAAGGCGGTCGGCTGTGGACGAACCCCGGGGGATGTGGACGACTCGCCCCATGTGGTGGGCTGGCGCGGTGCGGATCGAGCGGCTGTGGCACCGGGTGACGGGCGTCGGACCCTCCTGGCTGGTCGACGGCGTCCTCGGCGCCGTGGCCTGCACGGCCCTCCTGAGCGTCGGTCCGACCACCCCCGGCTCGGTCGCCTGCGACGTCGGCGTCGCCATCGGTCTGGCCGCGAGCAGGCGCCTCCCGATGGCCGGCTACCTACTCGGCTCGGCCGCGTTGATGGCGCAGGGCCTGTGGAGCGAGCCGAACGTACTCGTGCCGTACGCCAACCTGATCGGCCTCTACAACCTCGGCGCGCATGCCACTCCACGACGCGCGCTCGTTGGTCCCGCGCTCGTAGTACCGGGCGTACTCGCCTTCAGTGCCCGCGAGCCCGTACCGATGGCCGCCGCAGTGGGCACTGTCTTCGTCTGGTTGCTGATCTGGGCTGTCGGCTTCGCAAGCGCGCGGGCGCGGGAACGACAGTCAGTGGAGGCAGCACTCACTCGCGCGGCAGCCGCGGCGGACGAGCGGGCGCGGATGGCGCGGGAGTTGCACGACCTGGTGGGGCACACTGTCAACGTGATGCTCGTGCAGGCGGGCGCGAGCAGGCTCGTGCTGGACACCGACCCCGAGCAGGCGCGCGCCCTGCTGTCCGGTGTGGAGCGCACCGGCCGCGAGGCGTTGGAAGAGCTGGACCGCGTGCTCGGCGGTCTCCGCCCCGACGACCCAGGCCCCGACCTCGAACGCCTGGCCGCGCGCATGGCGGAGGCGGACATGGCCGTCACGCTGGACATCGACGCCCCGGAACTGCCGGGCGCGGTCGAGCTGGCGGCGTACCGGATCGTGCAGGAGGCGCTGACCAACGCCCTCAAGCACGGCCGCGCCACGTCGGCGCACGTCACCGTCCGGCACTCGGCCGACGGGACGGTGATCGAGATCCGCGACAACGGCCGCGGCGCGCGCGCCTACCAGCCGGGCCGCGGCCTGACCGGCATCGCCGAACGCGCCGCCGTCCTGGGCGGCGCGGTGACCCACGGACCGGTCCCGGGCGGCGGATTCCAGGTCCGCGTGACCCTCCGGTGATCCGCGTACTGCTGGCCGACGACGACGCCCTCATGCGCGCGGGCGTCCGCGTCGTCCTGGGCACCGCGGGCGACATCGAGGTGGTCGACGAGGTCGGCGACGGCCTCAGCGCCGTCGAACGCACCCACGCCACCCACCCCGACGTGGTCCTCATGGACGTCCGCATGCCCGGCATCGACGGCGTCGAGGCCACCCGCCGCCTCGCCACCCTGTCGACCACCCGGATCCTCGTCCTCACCACCTTCCGCCACGACGACTACGTGTGGGGCGCCCTGCGCGCGGGCGCCGCCGGTTTCCTGCTCAAACGCGCCTCCCCGGAACGCCTGATTGACGCGGTCCGAACCGTGGCATCCGGCGACACCCTCCTCGACCCGGCCGTGACCCGGGACCTGGTCGAGCATTTCGTCCGCCGCACACCACAGATCGCGGACGACCCACGCATCACCCGCCTCACCGAACGGGAGACCCAGGTCCTGCGCCTCATCGCCGAGGGCCTGTCCAACGTGGAGATCGCCACGGCCCTGCACATCGCCGAATCGACGGCCAAGACCCACGTCAAACACGTCCTGGCCAAGATCGAAGCCCGCGACCGCACCCAGGCCGTGGTGATCGCCTACCGCACCGGCCTGGTCACCCCGTCCTGACCCGGTCCGTCCCACATGGACATTCCAACCACCCCGCCAAGATCACCCCTGCCCGCCTGGTCGCCGCCTCGTTTCGACCAAACCACCCGGCTCCACGCCCGGCGAACCCTCAGCCGCCGACTGTGGACGAATCCGACGACCTGTGGACAACCCGCCTCGCAGTCCCCGGCCACCACCAACCACACCCCGGCCACCCACCAAGATCATCCCCGGACACACGGCCCCTCCCACCCGGGGGCTGGCCCGCGCGTGAGCCTATTCGCCCAGGTCAGGGCTCCGGAAGAGCCGGCATCGGGGCTGTGGATGAATCGCGGGGGTTGTGGACAAGTCGAGCCCCAGGCATCAGGGCCGGGGCCCGGCGGAGGGTTATCCACATGCCGTCGATTTCATCCACAGCCGTGAGCGCAGCCCTTCCAGGCCCCTGACCAGGGTCGATAGGCTCACGCGCGGGCCAGCCCCCGGGTGGGAGGGGCCGCGTGTCGGGGATGATCTTGGTGGGGTGGGTAGCGGGTGGCGGGGTGGGTGGGAGTGGTTCCGGGGAAAGGGGATTCCCCGGAACCGGAAATCTCCGTCAGCAGGAGACCGTCACGTTCGGGGATTGCGCGACCAGCCGGAGCGGCGAGTTCCCGTAACCGGCCTTGGTGAAGACGGCCACCCCGGTCGCGTAATAGCTCAGTGCCACGCCAGGGCAGCCGTATACGGCGAACCGGTCGGCCGACTGGGCGTTGGGGAAGTTGTCGACGCGTTCGGCGATGTTGCCGCCGTTGGTGAGGTAGAGGGCGGCCGAGAGGTAGATGTTGTCCACCGGGGCCGTGCATTCCACGTGTGCGTCGACTCGGACGGCGCCGCTGCTCTGGGCCGGGTTGGTGAGGTAGCCGCCGCAGTAGATGATGTCGGTGAGGCCGTCGGTGGTCCTGGTGAGTTTCGTGGTGAAGGTGACCGGGTGCAGCGGGGTTCTCGCGGGCGCGGCGGAGGCCGGGGCGGCGAGGGTGGTGCCGACGGCGGCCGCGAGTGCGAGGGCGGCGGCCAGGCGGGGAACGGTGCGCATTGTCGGGCTCCGAAATGAGTTGAGTGTGGCTTCGGGTCACCCGTCGGGGTGATCTCCGGAATGACGCGGAAATGCTGGCACGACGAAACGAGCGCCCGCAATGGGTGCTTCTTTTCGGCGGGCGGAAGTCGGTTCGACTGCCCCGAATGGCATAGGCGACGGAACTCATTCGGTCGGCGTCGGAGGAAACCGGAGCGCTGCCGGAAACCGGGACTACCGTCCCCCGATATTCGTCCGGGTACCCCGACCGGACAGCCCGGATGAATCCGACCAAACGGGCGCGCTCGGCGGTGCAGGGCGGCGCGGGCGGACCAGGGCGGTCGGCAAAGGCACTCCGGGGTCAGCCCCCGGGGCGGGAGCCGTACCGGTCCAGTACGGCAGCGCGGAGGTCCTCGTTCGAGCGGGGGACCGGCTCGATGAACACCTCGGTGACGTCGTGGAAGTCGGACTGGAGCTCACCTGCCAGCCGCACGCAGACGCGCTCCAGCTCGCCCGCCGTGAGGGAATCGTCGAAGTCGACGCGGGAGCAGACGAGGACGCTGTCGGTGCCGATGAGCATGGTCTGCAGGTCCACGACGGCGTCGACCTCCGGCGCGGCGGACAGGTGGTCGCGGATGGCATAGACCAGGCCGGGCGAGGCCTGTCGACCGATGAGCAGGGCCGCGTTGGCGCGGCCGAGCAGGAACGCGACCACGGCCAGCAGCAGGCCGATCACCACCGACGCGACGCCGTCCCACACCGCGGACCCGGTCAGCTGGTGCAGGCCGACGCCCGCGAACGCGATCAGCAGTCCGGACAATGCGGCGGTGTCCTCGTAGAACACCGTGGTGGCGGTCGGATCATCGCCGTAGCGCAGCTGCCGCCGGAACGTCCGGCCCTGGTCCCGGGCATCCCGGCGGACCTGCCGCAGCGCCTGGGTCCAGGACACCGACTCCAGGGCGAACGCGGCCGCCAGCACCAGGTACGCCACCAGCGGCGAGGTCTGCTCCTCGGCCACGCCGAAGATCGTGGACACGCCCTCGTACAGGGCGAACATCGCGCCAGAGGCGAAGATGGAGACGGCGGCGAGCAGGCTCCAGAAGTAGCGGGCCTTGCCGTAGCCGAACGGGTGCGCGCGGTCGGCGGGCTTGCGCGACACGCGCAGGGCGGTCAGCAGCAGGATCTCGGTGATCGTGTCGGCCACCGAGTGCGCCGACTCGGACAGCATCGCCGCCGAGCCGGTGATCAGGCCCGCGACCAGCTTCAACACGGCGATCAGCAGGTTGACCGAACCGGCGAGCACGACCGTGAGCGTGCTCTCCTCCTTCTCCGCAGCCACTCCGCGATCGTAGTTCGCCCCGGAACGACCCGCCGATCGGTCAGCGCGCGAGTTCTCCCAACACCGCCACGGCATCCGTCAGCTGATCGTCCCGCAGATAGGGCGCCGGACCGAACCGCAGATACTCGCCGCGACTGTCGGTCAACACACCCCGTTCTGCCAACGACCGCTGGAATTCCCCGGCTCGCGGCCCCCGCAGCGAGAGGAAACCACCGAAAGCGGACCGAGGAGCGCGATCACGGGCGAGAATCTCGTCGGGCAGGTCGAGTTCGTCGAATGCGTCGGCGAGCAAACCTGTTTGGCGCAACGAGATCTCCCGCAATCGGGACGGTGTCAGGTCCTGCTCGACGAAGAAATCCAGCACCCGGGCGGCGCGGTAGTTGCTGGTCGGGTCGTAGGTGGAACCGGCGAACCGGGTACCGCCCGGTCCATAGGCGACCAGCGTCGGATCGCGGTCGTCGGCCAGGGCGTCGAATTCCGCGAACCAGCCCGTGATCACAGGCCGAAGCGACTGCGCGTGCGGGGGCAGGCGCAGAAAGCAGTTTCCCTCTCCCAGCTGCAGATATTTGTAGCCGCCACCCACGACCCACGCGTCGCCGAGGCCGTCCATCGAGAATGGCGCGACCCCGAGCGCGTGGTAGGCGTCGACCAGCAGCTCGGCCCCGGTGCGCGCACAGGCCTCGGCGAGCACGGGCAGGTCGGGCACGATCCGGGACGTCTCGAACAGCACCGACGACACCAGCACCGCCGCCGTCCGATCATCCACTTCGGACGCCAACCGCTCGGCCAGCGTGTCCGCGGGCTCGGCGGGCACCCGCACGATCCGCACGAACTCCTCCGCCAGCCGACCCAGCTGTCTGCGCAATGTGTGGAACTCGCCGTCGGTGGTCACCAATCGCGGTCTGCCGGTGATGTCCACAGCGGATAGAAACCGCACCACGAGTTCGTGCGTATTGGATCCCAGGGCGATATCCGCGCCCGGCTCGCCCAGCAACGACGCGAACCCGGCACGAACCCGGCCTGCCTTGGCGAATGCCCGGCCCCACTTGTCGTCCACGGCGAGCGCGGCATCGTCGAATGCCTCGATCTGCCCTTCCAGGGCCACATCCGGCCACGCCTGGTGCGAGTGCCCGGTCAACAACAACCGCTCACCGACCCGGAACCGCGTGTACTGCGCGGCCAACTCCTCCGGCTTCACAGTGAACTCCGCACGGCCCACAGGTCGGGGAACACCGGGCTGAACAACGTCCCCCGCAGGTACGCGGCGCCGTCGGACCCGCCCGTTCCCGGCTTGCCGCCGATGGTCCGCTCCACCATCTTCACGTGCCGATAACGCCACTCCTGCAAACCCTCGTCGAGATCCACCAAGTACTCCGCGACCGTGGACGGCCCGCCATCATCGGCATAGACCGACAACAGAACCTGTTGCAGCTCGGGCGAAGGCTCCGCGTGTTCGCCCACATCACGCTTCAACAGCTCGACCGGAACCGGATAGTCGTGCGCGGCAAGGTAAGTCAGGAACGAGTCGAACAGGGACGGTCGGGACATCGCGGCGGCGATCCGCTCCCGTTGCTCGCCCCCTTCCGGGTAATGCGCGAACGCCTGCCGGTCCCGCCGCCCCAGAACCGCCTCCAGCTCACGGAACTGCGAGGACTGGAACCCGCTCGACGCGTCAAGGCGCGCGCGGAAGCTCGTGAACTGGCGCGGTGTCATGGTCTCCAGCACGTCGATCTGCGCCACGATCACCTTGAACACCGTCAGAATCCGCCGCAGCGTACGCGTCGCCAACGCGGTGTCCCCATGGGACAACACTTCCTGCAAACGCGCCAGCTCGTGCAGCAGCTGCTTGAACCACAGTTCATAGACCTGGTGGATGACGATGAACAACAGCTCGTCGTGCTCGTCCGAACGCGGATGCTGCGCGGTGAGCACGTCGTCCAGGGAGAGGTAGGAGGTGTATGTCAATGCTGCTGTCGTATTTGCCGGAGCATCGGCCAGGTTGCGTTCGGTCACGGTGGTCGCTTCCTCAAGACGGGACGCGCTCACGGGCACATGGCGGCGTCGAAGTGGCGTTGGGCGGGCTCGGCGAGCGCGGGGTACGCGCTGTGGAACAGTTCCACGGCGGCGGCCCGGTGCTCCGGGGGCGGCACGAGGTCCGCGGGCAGTTCGGGGTCGAGCAGCGCGAACTGCCGGTAGGTGTGCATCAGCCGCACGCGTAAGCCGAACGCGGTGGGGGGTTCGGCGTCGGCGGGCAGGTCGGCGAACGCGGTCACGAACGCGCCGTAGCGGGCCGCGAGACCGGGCAGGTCCCACACCCGGGTGACGAAGTCGGCGAAGTCGGGGACGGTGGCGGGCCGTCCGACGAGCACCCCGGCGTGCGCGGCCACGCCCAGGTCCGCCAGCAGCGTGGCCACCTCGTCGGACCGGTCGTGCGCGGCCAGCCAGGTGCCGTCCTGCACCGGGCCGAAGCCGAGGAACCGCAGCCTGCGCACCAGCCGGGCGCGGGCGACCCGCTGGTCCTCGGGGATGGCGTGCCAGAGCACCGTCCAGGTCGCGGCGCGGCCGTCGCGGGTGCCCAGGCCGAAGATCCGCCGGTCGCCCTCGGCCAGCACGGCGGCCGCGCGCGGGGTGATCCGGTAGTGCACCATGCGCCCGTCGCGCACGCGTTCCAGCAGGTCGCGCTGGACGAGGCGGGTGAGCGCGACGCGCGCGGCGCCCGGGGTGAAGCCGAACTCGCCGAGCAGCGCGACCAGCCCGCCGGACCACACCGTGGTCTGGTCGCGGGGGCGCAGGTGGGCGCCGAGAATGGTGAGCACGAGGTCCTGCGGCGCGGGATCGAACACGTGGGTGAGTTTAGTTGACACCTCACTCGGGTCAACCGTAACGTTTTTCTCGTCCCAGTGAACCCACGGCCCGAGGGTGTGACGCTGGTGAGGATCGGACTCGGCCTGCCCAACACCGTCCCCGGCGGCGCGGCCGCCCTGCTCGACTGGGCGCGCCGCGCCGACGACGGCCCCTTCGACACCGTCGCCGTGCTCGACCGGCTGCGTTACGACAGCGTCGACCCGTTCGCCGCGCTGTCCGCCGCGGCCGCCGTCACCACCCGGGTCGGCCTGGCCACGATGATCGCGATCGGCCCGCTGCGGGCCCCGGCGATGCTGGCCAAGCAGGCACTGTCGGTGCACGCGCTGTCCGGCGGGCGGTGCACACTCGGCCTGGGCATCGGCGCCCGGCACGACGACTACGCCGCCGCCGAGGTCGACCCGCGCACCCGCGGCGCCGCCCTGTCCCGGCAGCTGGCCTACCTGCGCGGCGAGCTGGCCGCCTCCGGGGTCGGCCCGGCCGGGCCCGCGTTCGGTCGGGACATCCCGTTGCTGGTCGGCGGTGGTAGTGGCACGGCGTTCGCCCGTATGGCCCGGCACGCGGACGGTTACGCGCACGGCGGCGGTCCGGCGCGCGCGTTCGCCTCCGCGGCCGCCAAGGCCCGTGCGGCCTGGCAGGACCATGGCAGGCAGGGTGAGCCGCAGCTGTGGGGGCAGGCGTATGTCGCGTTGGAGTCACCTGAGGAGGGCCGCGCGTACCTGCGGGACTACTACGCGTTCACCGGCCCGTTCGCGGACAAGATCGCCGCAGGCGCGCTGACCACCGTGCGCGCGGTTCGCGACCTGGTACGTGGTTACGCCGACGCAGGCTGCGACAACCTGATCCTCTTCCCCACCACGGCCTCTCTCTCCGATGTGGACAGGCTTACCGAGGCGCTGACCTCTTCCGCTCCCCTGGCGCCGCCCCGCTCCACGCACGCGCCGGGCGCGCTCCCGATCCCCGCCCAGCCAATACCTGCTCAGCCGGTCCGCGACCCGAGGCTCGCGCCATGAGGGTCGCCATCGCCGGTGCCGGGCCGTCCGGCCTCTACCTCGCGATCCTGCTGCGCAAGGCGGGGCACGAGGTGACCGTGTACGAGCGCAACGCCCCGGACGCCACGTTCGGCTGGGGCGTCGTGCTCTCCGAGGAGACCCTGGGCGAGCTGCGCGACGCCGACCGGCTCTCGCACGAGCGGATCACCGACGCGCTGGCCCGCTGGTCCACAGTGGATATCCGGCACGGCGGCGAGACGATCCGCGCGGGAGGCCACTCGTTCACCGCGATCGCCCGCCGGAACCTGCTGGCGATCCTCCAGCAGCGGGCCGCCGAACTGGGCGCAGAGCTGCGATTCGGTGCCGAGGTGGATGAGCCGCCGGAGGCCGATCTGCGGGTTGCCGCCGACGGCTCGAACAGTCGTACACGCGCGCGGTACTTCTCGGCGAAGGTGGTCCCGCAGGGCGGCAAGTACGTCTGGTTCGGGACGGATCTGGTGCTGGACGCGTTCACCTTCGCCTTCCGGGAGACCGAGTTCGGCCTGTTCCAGGCGCACGCCTACCCGTTCGACGAGCACATGAGCACGTGGATCGTGGAGTGCGCGGAACCGGTGTGGCGGCGTGCGGGGCTGGACAGGATGTCGGAGGAGGAGAGCATCGCGTTCTGCGAGGAGCTGTTCGCCGACGACCTCGCCGGGCACGGGCTGCGGTCCAACCGGTCGCTGTGGCTGGACTTCCCGCTGGTGCGCTGCCCGAGCTGGCACCAGGGCAACCTGGTGTTGCTGGGCGACGCCGCGCACACCGCGCACTTCTCCATCGGCTCGGGCACGAAGCTGGCGATGGAGGACGCGATCGCCCTGGCCGACGCGCTGGCCCGGCACACGGATCTCGACGCGGCGTTGACCGCGTACGAGCTGGAGCGGCAACCGGTGGTAGAGCGGTTCCAGCTCATGGCGGGCGATAGTGCTGCCTACTTCGAGCGCACGGCGAACTACACCGGGTTCTCGCCGTTGCAGTTCTCGTTCAACCTGCTCACGCGCAGCGGCCGGGTCACGCACGCCGGCCTCGCGCAACGCGACCCGGGTCTGGTGCGGCGCGTGGACGCGTGGTTCGCGAACAACGCTGCTCCGGGCGCGGTGGGTCCGCCGCCGTTGTTCGCGCCGCTGGCCGCGCTCGACCTGCCCAATCGGTTGGTTGCCGAGGCGTCGGTGGACACGGCCGTGGATCGGGCGCGCGCGGGGACCGGGCTTGTCGTGGCGGGGCCGGTAGCGGCCACTCGGCAGGGGCGTTCCACGGTCGAGACGCCGTTGTTCGATGAAGCCGAGTGGGCCGCGTTGGCGGACAAAGTGCACGACGCGGGGGCACGGCTCGGATTGCGGTTGACACACGCGGGCGCGCGCGCCGCGACCGAGCAGCCCGATGTGCCGTTGCCTGCTGACCGGGCCTGGCCGATCGTTGCTGCTTCCCCTGTGCGGTATGGGCCGTTCGCGCAACTGCCGACGGAGTTGACCGGCATCGAGGGGACTGTCCAGGCGTTCCGCGACACGGCGGCGGCGATAGCGCAGACGGGCGTGGACGTGCTGGAGCTCGATATGGCGGACGGGAACCTCCTGGCGGGGTTCCTGTCGCCGCTGACCAACCGCCGCACGGACGAGTGGGGGGACCGGCACGCGTTCCCGTTGGCGGTGTTCGACGCAGTGCGTGCTGTCTGGCCACGGAAGCTGTCAGTGCGGCTGACGGTGGCCGACTGGTCCCCCGGCGGGACGACCGTGGCGGATGGCATCGCGTTCGCGCGGGCCTTGCGTGAGCACGGCGTCGATCTCGTGCACGTGCGGGCAGGGCACACTCGGCCGGACTTCCAGCCCGAGTACCGGCGCGGCTACCTGACCACGCTGTCGGACCGCGTGCGCGCGGAGGCGGGCGTGCCGACGCAGGTCGGCGGCTACCTGACGACGCTGGACGAGATCAACACCGTGGTGGCCGCCGGGCGCGCGGACCTCTGTGTCCTGGCCGAGGCGGCGCCGTGACGCACCGTTTCGCCGAACTCACCACCGCCCAGGCCGCCGCGCTGCTGGCCGGGCCACGTACGCCGGTGTTGCTGCTGCCGGTGGGCGCGATCGAGCCGCACGGGCCGCACGCGCCGCTGGAGACCGACCCGATCATCTCCGCCGGGATGTGCGCCCGTGCCGCCGAACGACTGGCCGGCAGTCCGGACGTGCGGGTGTTGATCCTGCCGCCGCTGCCCTACGGGGTGACCGAGTTCGGTGTCGGGTTCGCGGGCGCGGTCGGGATCGGCGCGGACACCCTGCACGCGCTGGTGGTGGAGATCTGCTCGACATTGGCCTCCCAGGGTTTCCGGAATGTGGTGATCGTGAACAACCACTTCGAGCCGGGACAGGTCGCGACACTGCGCCGGGCCGTCGACACGCTCGCGGCCCGGGGCGTGCGGACCGGTTACCTGGACCTGGTGCGGCGGTCGGTGGCGAGCAGGCTGACCGAGGAGTTCCGGTCCGGGTCCTGTCACGCGGGGCGCTACGAGACGTCGTTGGTACTGGCAGACCGGCCTGATCTGGTCGACACCACGGCCATGTCGGCCCTGCCCGCGCTGTCGGTGGACATGCCCGCCGCGATGGCCGCCGGACACGCGAGCTTCACCGCGCTGGGTATGGACCGCGCCTACTGCGGTGCCCCGGCCGAGGCCACGGCCGAGGAGGGGCACGCCACCTTCGCCACGCTCACCGCCCTGCTACTGGACGTCATCCACGACCAGGTGAGCTGACCGCACGAGAGGAGAGAAGGTGCGCCCCGACGAGCCGTTGAACCTCGCCGCCCGTTTCCTCGACCGCAACCGGCCGGACCGGACCGCCCTGTTCACCCCTGCCGGTCCTGTCACATATGGAGAACTGGCAGAGCTGACCAACCGTATCGGCAACGCACTGCTGGAAGTCGGTGTGCGCGCACATGACCGGGTGCTGTTGGCACTGTCCGACGGAGTGGAGTTCGTCGCCGCCTGGTACGCCGCGCAGAAGATCGGCGCGGTGACGGCCGAGGTGTACACGTTCCTCACGGCGAAGGACTACGCGTACTACCTCGACTACACCGGCGCAACCGCTGTCATCGCCGACACCACCACCCTGGACCGGTTACGCGAGGCCGCGACGGACGACCTGACGGTGTTGGTCGTCGGCGCGGCGGGGATCTACCTGTATCCGGACGAGCACGACCTGGACGAGCTGGCCCGGCACTCATCGTCCACTTTAGACGCTTTCGAGACCCGTTCGGATGACGTGGTGCTGTGGAAGTTCACCACGGGTAGCACGGGGGCGCCGAAGGCCTGCCCGCACCTGGCAGGCACGCCGGGGCTCAGCTCGCAGTGGTACGGGCGGGATGTGCTGGGGCTGAGCGGCGAGGATGTGGTGCTGCCGGTGCCGAAGCTGTTCTTCGGGTACGCGCGGGACCTGACCGCGCTGTTCCCGTTCGACGTCGGCGCGGCGGGGGTGGTGTTCCCGTGGCGCACGACGGTCGAGCTGATCTTCTCGTTGATCGCCGAGCACCGGCCGACGGTACTGGTGAACGTGCCGACGATGATGGCCGCGATGGTCGCCCACCCGGACGCGGGCGCGCAGGACCTGAGCTGCCTGCGGCTGTGCACGTCGGCGGGCGAGGCGCTGCCCGCCGAGCTGCACCGCAAGTGGGACAAGGCGTTCGGGGTCGAGGTGGTGGAGGGGATCGGGTCGTCGGAGGCGTACCACATCTACATCTCCAACCGCCCGGGGGCGATTCGCCCGGGAAGCATGGGAACGCTCGTCCCCGGCTACACCGCCCGCGTGGTCGACCCCGACGGCGCGGACCTGCCCGACGACACCACCGGCATGCTCGAACTCACCGGCGCCACGGCGGCCCTGGAGTACGTGGGCGACCGGGACCGGACGACGATCACCTTCCCGGGGGGCGGCGTCGTGCGAACGGGTGACCTGGTGAGCCGCGATCCCGATGGACGGTTCCACTATCGAGGACGGGCGGACGATCTGTTGAAGGTGAGCGGGATCTGGGTGGCACCGAGCGAGATCGAGCACTGCCTGATCGGCCATCCCGACGTGGTCGAGTGCGCGGTGGTGGGACACGAGGTCGCCGGGTTGGTGCGGCCGTACGCGTTCGTGGTCCGGGCGGGCGAGGGAAATGCGGACGCGTTGCGGCAGTACGTCCGGGATCGGCTGTCCCCGCACAAGACACCGGAACGGGTGGTCTTCGTCGACGAGCTCCCCCGCACCACCAACGGCAAACTCGACCGCCGGGCCCTGCGCGCACTGGAGGTGGCCCCGTGAGCAGGCGAGTGGTCGTCACCGGCGGGACGCGCGGGATAGGGGCGGCGGTGGTGGCGTTGTTCCGGGACAGGGGTGCCGACGTGGTGGCCGCCGGGCGCGGGGATTTCGACGTGGCCGATGAGGCGGCGGTGACCGCGTTCTTCCGGGAGCTGGGGCCGGTGGACGTGTTGGTCAACAGCGCGGGTGTGTCCGCGGCTGCGCCCCTCAAGCGGACGACAGTGGCGCAGTGGCGGGAAATGCACGAGGTCAACGCGTTGGGAGCGTTCCTGTGCACACGGGCCGTGTTGCCCGGGATGGTGGAACGGGACTTCGGCCGGATCGTCACCGTGGCGTCCACGGCCGGACGCGCCGGTTACCGCTACACCGCCGCCTACTCCGCGTCCAAGCACGCCGCCGTCGGGCTCACCCGGGCGGTGGCGGCCGAGGTCGCGGGGTCGGGGGTAACGGCGAACGCCGTGTGTCCGACGTATGTTCGCACGGACATGACCGCCGGGTCGGTCGCCGCCATCGTGGACCGCACCGGCAAACCACCGGACGAGGTCGAGGCGGCGCTGGCCGCGGCGGCCCCGCTGGGCCGGTTGCTGGAGCCCGCCGAGGTGGCGTTCGCGGTGGCGTTCCTGGCCGCCCCGGAGGCGGCCGCGATCAACGGCCAGGCCCTGGTGCTGGACGGCGGTGGCCTCCCGTGACCGGGGGCCTGCGGCTCCGGCGACGCTCGACAGGCCGCCGGAGCCGCGTTCTCCCACTGGTGACCATGTCCGAAGGAGCCGTATGAGCCCGTTCCGCGCGTCCGCGGGGATCACCCCGCACTGGGACCACTTCGACCTCGACGTCACCGACGGCGTGGCGACCGTGACGTTCACCCGACCGGAGAAGCTGAACGCGCTCACCTTCGCCGTCTACGCCGACCTGCGCGACCTCGTCGCCGAACTCCCGCACCGGGGCGACGCGAAGGTGTTGGTACTGCGCGGCTCCGGTCGCGGGTTCTGCTCCGGCGGCGACGTCGAGGAGATCATCGGCGAGCTGCGCGCGATGGCCCCGGCCGAGCTGCTGGAGTTCACCCGGATGACCGGCGCCGTCGTCCGCGCCCTGCGCGAGTGCCCGCTGCCGGTACTCGCCGCGATCAACGGCGTCGCCGCGGGCGCGGGCTCGGTGCTCGCCCTGGCCGCCGACTTCCGCCTGCTGGCGCCCACCGCGTCGTTCGCCTTCCTGTTCACCCGGGTCGGCCTGGCGGGCGCCGACATGGGCTCGGCCTACCTGCTGCCCCGGCTGATCGGCCTCGGCCGCGCCACCGAACTGCTGATCCTCGGCGACCGGATCGACGCCGCCCGCGCCGAACACCTCGGCCTCGGCACGCTGGTCGACGACCTCGACACCGCGACCACCGCGCTGTCCCGCAGGCTGGCCGACGGCCCGGCACTGGCCTACTCGGCCACCAAGGTCCTGCTGACCCGCGAACAGGACATGGACCTGGGCTCGGCGATCGAGCTGGAGGCCATCACCCAGGCCCTGCTGATGAAGTCCACCGACCACACCGAGTTCTACGCCGCCTGGCAGGCGGGCCGCGCCCCGGTCTGGACCGGCCGATGACCCCGCACCGGATCGTGACCGCCCCCGACCTCGCCCCACCCGTCGGCTTCGCCCACGCCGTCGTCGCCGCCCCCGGCCACATGGTGCACCTGGGCGGCCAGACCGCCCAGGACCACACCGGCGCGATCGTCGGCACGACCATGCCGGAACAGTTCGACCAGGCCGCCGCCAACGTCACCGCGGCCCTGCGCGCCGCGGGCGCCCGGCCGGAACACCTGGTGTCGCTGACCATCTACGTCACCGACGTGCCCGCCTACCGCGCCGCCCTCACCGAGCTGGGCCCGCTGTGGCGCAAGCACTTCGGCCGCCACTACCCCGCCGTCGCCCTCATCGGCGTCCAGGCCCTCTTCGACACCACCGCCCTCATCGAACTCGTCGGCAGTGCTGTTGTTTGATCCCGCCGCCTTGTTCTTTGTGATCCCGCCACCCACTGTGTTCTTTTGCTCCCGCCACCCACTGTGTTCTTTTGATCCCGCCACCCACTGTGTTCTTTTGCTCCCGCCACCCACCCCCTCGTCCCCGCCCGGCATCGTCCCGGCCTGGCGGCCCTACGGTCACCACGGCACCGAAGGGCGTCGCGGGACGAACCACCGCAGACCCGGCCAGGTCACACGATGGCAAGTCCCCGCAAGAACGACCGTACTACCGCCCCGGCCCCGGCAAGAGCCCGGAAACCGCCCTGTGGATGAAAAGAGCTACCCGCCAGAAACCTGTGGACAACCCTCACCCACAACCCACAACCCGACCATGATCAACCCCGCGACAGCCCCGCAACGCAGCCCCCTCCCACCCAGGGGGGCGGGCCCCACAACAACACCGTACCGCCCGCCAAGCCCTGTCAATAGACCGGAAATCGGCCTGTGGACAGGAAAGGCTACCGACGAGAAACCTGTGGACAATCCGCCGTCGCAAGCCCGTGCGTAACCCGCCCACGACATCGGGTCAAGAGCGAGAGACGCGCCTGTGGATGGATGGCACTACCGGGAAGGAACCCGTGGATGAGACTGTCACCGGAGTGCCTGCACCTGCTCGACCACACCGAATCCCTCGCCCAAGGTCCACTGAGGACGCACCAGCACACCCCCGGCCGGATCAACCGCCCGCTCCTGCGCGCGCTGGCCGACCACGGCCTGCTCCCGCACCTCTTCCGGCACGAGCACGGCGCCAAGGCCCTCGACCTCTGCCTCATCCGCGAGGCCCTCGCCCGCCACCACACCGAGGCCGAGACCGCCTTCGCCCTGCAGGGCCTGGGCGCCTACCCGATCCTGCTCACCCAGCCGCACAACCCCTGGCTGTCCAAGATCGCCGACGGCACCGCCGCCGCCGCGTTCGCGCTCACCGAGCCGGACGCCGGATCCGATGCCGCCCACCTCGCCCTCCAGGCCCGCGAGGACGGTGACGGTTACCTGCTCACCGGCGAGAAGTCCTACATCTCCAACGCCCCCGAGGCCGACGTCTACTCCGTCTTCGCCCGCACCACCCCGCACGCGGGCGCGCGCGGGATCACCGCGTTCGTCGTCCCCGGCGACGCCGACGGCCTCCACGGCGAGCACGTCGACCTCATCTCCCCGCATCCCATCGGCATGCTCCGCTTCGACGGCGTGCGTGTCGGCCGTGACCAGGTGCTGGGCGAGGTCGACGGCGGCTGGGCGGTCGCCATGCGGACGCTGGACATGTTCCGGCCGAGTGTGGGCGCGTTCGCCGTGGGCATGGCGCAGGCCGCGCTGGACGCCGCCGTCGCGCACGTCACCACGCGGCAGGCGTTCGGGCGGACGCTGTCGACGTTCCAGGGCGTGTCCCACCGACTGGCCGACGTCGCCACCCGGCTGCAGGCAGCCCGTCTGCTCGTGCACGACGCCGCCATCGCCTACGACGAGCAGGACGGCGGAACCGGTCAGCTGTCCGCGATGGCCAAGCTGTTCGCCACCGAGACCGCGCAGCTCGCCGTGGACGTGGCCATCCAGGTGCACGGCGCGCGCGCCCTGGAACGTGGGCACCTGCTGGAGCACCTCTACCGGGAGGTCCGCGCGCCACGCATCTACGAGGGTGCCTCCGAGGTCCAACGGGAGATCATCGCGCGCGGATTGTTCACCTGAGCTGTCGGTGGTTGCTGCCATGATCACCCCATGACCGACGAGGCGTTCTGGCAGCTGCTCGGCCGCACCCTGGAGCAACCGGGCGACCGCGACGAGCGCGCCGAGTGGCTCACCGAGGAGCTGACCCGGCTGCCGGTCGCCCAGATCACGGACTTCGCGAGCAGGCTGTCCGCGGTCCGGTTACGCGCCGACACCTGGACCATGTGGGGCGCGGCCCGGCTGATCCACGAGGGCTGGTGCACGCCGGAGACGTTCTGGTCGTTCCAGCTGTGGCTGCTCACCCTCGGCCGGGAGACCTACGACCGGGTGATCGCCGAGCCGGACGCGCTGGCCGACGTGCCGCGGGTGCGGGAGCTGGCCGTCCGGCCGATGCGCGAGTGGTCCGACCAGGACTGGCCGGAGTGGGAGAGCCTCGACTACGCCGCGTACGAGGCCCACCAGGAGGTCACCGGGAAGGAGTGCGGGCTGGAGGAGCTGGGCTTACCCACCGTGTCCGCGCCCGCGGACGAGCAGTGGGACCTGGCCGACCGCGGCGAGCTGGGCACCCGGCTGCCGCGCCTGTCCGCGCTGTTCCCCCGACCGACGGACTGACCCGCGTCGGTACAGGTCGGCGGAACACGCGGGTCGCCGGACTTGTTACCGTGGTGTGGTGAACGTCGAGGTGACACCACTGCCGGGGATCGGCACCCGGCAGGACTTCCTGTCCCGGTCGGGCAGGCGTATTGGCGTGGTCTCGCACCGGGACGGGCATGTCGACCTGATCGTGTCCAAGCAGGACGACACCGACGCGTGCGTGGCCTCCATCGCGCTGACGGTGGAGGAGTCGGCCGCGCTGGCGAACTTACTGGGCGCCCCCCACCTGGTCGCCCAGCTGCGCGAGGAGGCCGCCGGCGTGCACACCCGGCAGCTCCCGCTGTCCCCCGGGTCCCCGTACGACGGCCGCACGCTGGGCGACACCGCGCTGCGCACGCGCACCGCGGTGTCCGTGGTGGCCGTGGTGCGCGCCGGGACCGTCCACCCCTCTCCGCGCCCGGACTTCACCCTGGGCGGCGGTGACCTGCTCATCACGGTCGGCACCCCGGACGGTCTGGCCCAGGCCGCCGACGTGCTCGACCGGGGTTGACCCGACAGGACGTCAGCTCTTGCACGGTACCGGCATCTCCCTCATCGAACTCGGCGCCGTCTTCTTCGGCCTCGGCCTGCTCGGCAGGCTCGCCTGGCGCATCGGCGTGTCCCCGATCCCGCTCTACCTGCTCGGCGGCCTGGCCTTCGGCGCCGGGGGGCTGGTGCCGTTAGAAGGCATCGAGGGGTTCACCGACATCGCGGGCGAGATCGGCGTGGTGCTGCTCCTGCTGCTGCTCGGCCTGGAGTACTCGGCGGCCGAGCTGGTCACGGGGCTGCGCCGGTCCTGGGTGGCGGGCCTGGTCGACCTGGTGTTGAACGCGGTCCCGGGCGCGGCGGTGGCGCTGTGGCTGGGCTGGGGTCCGGTCGGCGCGCTGGCGATGGCGGGTGTCACCTACATCTCGTCCTCGGGAATCGTGGCGAAGGTGCTGGGCGACCTGGGACGGCTGGGCAACCGGGAGACGCCGGTGATCCTGTCGATCCTGGTGTTCGAGGACCTGGCGATGGCGGTCTACCTGCCGATCCTCACCGGCCTGCTGGCGGGCGCGACCCTGCTCGGCGGTTTGACCGCGGTGGGCGTGGCGTTGGTGGCGGTGACGGTGGTGCTGGTGGTGGCCCTGCGCTTCGGGCGGTACGTGTCGATGGTGGTCGACAGCCCGGAGCCGGAGGTCTTCCTGCTGCGAGTGCTGGGCGCGGCCCTGCTGGTGGCGGGGGCTGCGTCGCAGCTGCAGGTGTCGGCGGCGGTGGGGGCGTTCCTGCTGGGGATCGCCATCTCGGGTTCGACGGCGGAGAACGCGACGAAGCTGCTGGAGCCGCTGCGGGACCTGTTCGCGGCGGTGTTCTTCGTGGTGTTCGGGCTGAACACCGACCCGCGCTCGATCCCGCCGGTGCTCGGGTACGCGGTGGCGTTGGCGGTCATCACGACGCTGACGAAGATCGCCACGGGCTGGTTCGCGGCGGGGCGGCAGGGCATGGCGCGGATGGGGCGGGCTCGGGCGGGGGCCGCGTTGGTGGCGCGTGGGGAGTTCTCGATCGTGATCGCCGGGTTGGCGGTGACGGCGGGGGCGGTAGACGAGCAGCTGGCGGCGTTGGCGACGGCCTATGTGCTGCTGATGGCGGTGCTGGGGCCGATCGCGGCTCGGGTGGTGGAGCCGGTGATGGGGTTGTTCAACCGCCGTGCGGCTGCCGCCTGATCCCTGGGCGGGTTGTCCACAGGTTTCTCGTCGGTAGCTTTTCCTGTCCACAGGCCGATTTCCGGCCTATTGACAGGGCTTGGCGGGCGGTACGGTGTTGTTGTGGGGCCCGCCCCCCTGGGTGGGAGGGGGCTGCGTTGCGCGGCTTCGGCGATTCGATCATGGTCGGCGGTCCGGGCCCGGGACGGAGTTGTCCACAGTTCCCGCCGAGTAGCTTTTCCTTTCCACAGGCCGATTTCCGGCCTATTGACAGGGTTTGCCGGGCGGTACGGTGTTGTTGTGGGGCCCGCCCCCCTGGGTGGGAGGGGGCTATGTTGCGGGGCTGTCGCGGGGTTGATCATGGTTGGGGTTCGGGGGCGTGGGTGGGGTTGTCCACAGTTTCCGGTGGGTGGGGGTTTTCGTCCACAGGGCGGGTTTCGGGCTCGTGGTGTGGGGTCCCGAGTCGTAGGTTCGGGTTTGTGGGCGGTCAGCGGTCGAGGTCGGCGAGGAGTAGGCCGCTGCGGGGTTTCGGGGTGAAGTAGGTGCTCTTGCGGGGCATCCGGCCGCCCGCGGCGTGGACGGTGAGGATGTCGGGGAGGGGGACGGGGGCGAGGCGGAGGATGGCGTCGACGGCCGGGCCCGGGTCGCGACCCTCGGGGAGGGGGCGGACGTGTGGGCCTTCCGGGTCGAGGCCGAGGGCCTGGTGCAGCAGGAGTGTCTCGACGACGGCGTGGTCGATCGTGGTGGAGTGCGGGAGAGGGACGAGCAGGGTGCGGGTGGCGGTCCGGGCGATGACGGTCCCGGGTGCCGGGTGCTCGACGACCGTGTCGCGGACGTCGAGGCCTGCCGCGCGCCAAGCGGTGGTCAGGGTGTCGGCGGTGTGGCCGGTGCCGGTGAGGACCCGGTGGTACGCGCCGACGCGGAGGCCGGGGCCCGCGGTGACCAGGGCCAGCAGGCCGCCGAGCTCGGCCGCGGCGGCGGCCGCGACGCGGTGGTTGCCGTCGGCGACCAGCAGCGGGCGGGCGGACACGACGGACAGCACGGCGTCGCGGATGGGGCCGGGGCCGAGCAGCCAGACGCTGTGCCTGCGACCGCTTGTGTCCACAGTGGATACCACGGGGGCACCGGCGGCGGCGATGGACTGGTCGACCGTGGCGGTGAGGGTTTCGCCGTCGGCGACCGGGATCAGCAGGGCGGCGCTGGTGGCGCAGCCGAGTCCGGTGAGGACCATTGCGCGTTCGGCGACCACCTCCGGGTAGACCTGTTCGCTGTGCCGGACCCAGGACAGTCCGTCCGCGCCGACCGCGACCGGGTCGACCATGCACAGGATGCCGGTCGCCGACCCGTCCGGGCCGTCCACCCGGTAGGGCGCGATCACGTCGGCGACCGGCCGGTACGCCGAGCGTTCCAGCGCGCGCAGGGTGCGGCGGGCGGCGGGCAGCGCGTCCAGCAGGTCGAGGCCCGCGGCCAGCGCGGCCGGGGTGCGGTGCGGGTGCTGCACGGCCAGCAGCGTCCCGTCGGCGGCGCCCGGCCGGGCCAGCGCGGTGGTCACCCGGTAGGCGTCGGCGAACTCGTCCACATCGGGTCCGGGGACCTCGCCGCGGACCACCCAGCCCCGTTTGATCGGACGAACCCACTCGGTCATGACCGCAATACTGCCCGCACCGATGATCAGACGTCGGCGACTAGCACATACACGACAGTGGACGCACCGTCCGGGACGAACCGCAGCTGTCGGTGCACGTCCGTATCGGCCGGGGTGACCGCGGTGGCCGCGTCCGGGTGCCAGTCGGGATCGGCGTCGCTGGCCGGGTTGCGGAACGAGCCCTGCACGGGCGCGGGCTCCGGCAAACCGTTGCCGGACAGGAAGTCGGACAACGACCGCACCCGCACGCGCGCGGAAAGGTGCCACTCCTGGAAGCGCGAGTACCGACCGGACAGCAACTCGGCGTCCACCGGGAAGGTCAGATCGGACACGGCGGCCACTTCGGGCAAATCCACACCGCGCGGCGGGTCACCCAGCGTGAACCGTTCGGACGTCGAGCACCCCGCGAGCAGCGCGGCGACCACCAGCCACCGCACCGCCCACCACCGCACAGCCACTCACCGCACCACGCGCTACAGGCCGACGGCCGCGTACAGGGTGCCGACCTCGGTGCGGTTGAGCGCGCGCATCGACCCCGGCCGCTGGTTGCCCAGCCGCACCTCGCCGATCTGCGTGCGCACCAGCTTGAGCACCGGGTGGCCGACCTCCTCCAGCATCCGCCGGACGATGTGCTTGCGGCCCTCGTGCAGCACGACCTCCACCAGCGCCTTGCCCGCGTACGAGTCGACCATGCGGAACCGGTCGACGCGGGCCGGGCCGTCCTCCAGGGTGACGCCGTCACGCAACCGCTTGCCCACGTCCCGGGCGACCGGGCCGGACACCTCGGCCAGGTAGGTCTTGAGCACCTGGTACGACGGGTGCATCAGCCGGTGCGCCAGGTCGCCGTCGTTGGTGAACAGCAGCAGGCCCTCGGTCTCGGCGTCGAGCCGACCGACGTGGTAGAGCCGGTCGCCCCGGCCGCGCACGTAGTCGCCCACGCACGGGCGGCCCCGGTCGTCCTCCATGGTCGAGTGCACCCCGGCGGGCTTGTTCAGCGCCAGGTACACGCGGTCCTCGCGGACCACCACGCGCACGCCGTCCACGTGGATGACCACGCTGTCCGGGTCGACGCGTCTGCCCTGCTCGCGCACGACCTCGCCGTCGACGGTCACCCGGCCCTGGTCGATCAGATCCTCGGCGGCCCGCCGCGAGGCGACTCCCGCGGTGGAGAGCACCTTCTGCAGCCGGACGCCCTCCGGGCTACTTGACATCGTCAATCGCATCCACTTCTGGCAACAGCGGGGCGATCGGCGGCAGGTCCTCCAGCGAGGCCAGCCCCAACCGCTCCAGGAACAACTCGGTCGTCCGGTACAGGATCCCACCGGTCTCGGGGTCGGTACCGGTCTCCTCGATCAGGCCGCGCACCACCAGGGTGCGGATCACGCCGTCGACGTTGACCCCGCGCACCGCCGCCACCCGTGAACGGGTGACCGGTTGACGGTAGGCGATGACGGCCAGGGTCTCCAAAGCGGCCCGGGTCAGCTTGGCGCGCTGCCCGTCGAGCAACAGCTTCTCCACCACGGGGGCGTAGCGGTCACGGGTGTAGAACCGCCAGCCCTCGCCTACCCGGCGCAGGTCGATGCCGCTGCCCAGCTCGGTGTAGCGGGCGGAGATCCGCCTGAGCGCCTCGCGCACCCGCCGGACCTCCTGCTCGACGGCGACCGCGAGCACCTCCTCCTCGGCCGGGGAGTCCACGACCAGCAGCAACGCCTCCAGCGCCGAGTCGAGATCGACGTCCTCGGTCAGATCGGGGAACGACGACCCCGCCGCCACCAGGTCCCCGGCCTCGTCCTCCCCCACCTGCCCAGCACCATCGCCCGCCCCCTCGGCGACCGGTTCCGCGGCCTCTCCCCCATCGGGCTCACCCACGCCCGGCTCCCGGGCATCCGCCTCGGTCGCGCCGGACTCCGACGCGACCGGCTCGACGGCATCGGACTCGGCGACACCGGACTCGGCGACACCGAACTCGGCGACCCGCGACTCGACATCGACGACCTCGGCGACGACGGCCTCCGCCACCGCACCCGACCCGGCCACGCCGGGTTCCGGGGCGTCGGACTCGACAGCGGCCGACTCGGCGGGGTCGGGGGGCGAGGGTGCGCTCCCCGCCGCGTCCTCGTCCTCAGCGTTCATGGCAAGATCCGTCCCAGGTCCGTCGGTGGTGTGCCCGCACAGGTTCGCAGAGTCGCCCGCGCCCGCCAAACCGGCTGTCCACAGGGTCGTTTGCGCTGTTCGCGGCGGGTCAGCCGTAGTCGGCGTCGGCGTCGGCCACCGGGGTCGTCGCGGCGGCGTCGGCGACCGAGCCGCCGGTCCACTCCACGTGCAGCTCGCCGAGCGGGTCGGCCTGTTCGAACAGCACGGTCGCCTCCCGGTAGAGCTCCAGCAGGGCCAGGAACCGGGCGACGATCTCGATCGTGTGCTCGCAGTCGGCGACCAGGTCGCCGAAGCTGGCCCTGCCCATCTCGGCCAGTTTCACCCGCAGCAGCGCCGCCGTCTCGCGGACCGACACCCGGCCCATGTGCAGGTGGTCGATCGACACCATCGGCGGCGGTTTGGGCCGGAACACCGCCGCCGCGATCTGCGCGAACCGGGCCGGGTCGACACCGAGCATGACCTCCGGCAGCAGCTGCTGGTAGCGCTCCTCCAGTGCCACCGACCGCGGGTAGCGGCGCAGCGCGCCCGCCTCCAGCTCGCCGAACAGGGCCGCGACCTGCTTGTACGCCCGGTACTGCAGCAGCCGCGCGAACAGCAGGTCGCGCGCCTCCAGCAGGGCAAGGTCGTCCTCGTCCTCGACGTCGCCCGCGGGCAGCAGCCGGGCCGCCTTCAGGTCGAGCAGGGTCGCCGCGACGACCAGGAACTCGGTGGTCTCGTCCAGGCTCCAGTCGTCGCCCAGGGACTTGATGTGCGCGATGAAGTCGTCGGTCACCTGGTGCAGGGCGACCTCGGTGACGTCCATCTGGTGCTGGGAGATCAGCTGCAGCAGTAAGTCGAACGGGCCCTCGAAGTTGGCCAACCGAACCGTGAAGCCACTCCCGCGCAGTTCCTCCGACGACGACTCGGCCACCGCGGTCACTGCGGCCCGTCCGGGCGCAGCCTGCGCACCAGGACCGAGTCGGCGCCGTGCTCGGCGAGGTCGGCCAGCACCATGGCGACGGCCTCGCGCACCACGCGGCCGCGGTCGACGGCGATGCCGAAGCCCGCGCGCAGGGTGAGCCGGGCCTGTTCCAGGGCCAGCAGCTCCTCGTCGGAGACGTAGACGGTGATCTTCGAGGTGTGCTTCTGCCGGGGCGTGCCCTGCGGCACCGGGTCGAACAACCGGGTCACCGGGCGATCACCTCGCGGGCGAGCTGGCGGTAGGCCTTGGCCCCCGCCGAGCGCGGCGCCCAGGTGGTGATGGGCTCCCCGGCCACCGTGGTCTCCGGGAAGCGGACGGTGCGGTTGATGACGGTGTCGAACACGGTGTCCTTGAACGCCTCCACGACGCGGGCCATCACCTCGCGGGAGTGCAGGGTGCGCGGGTCGAACATGGTGGCCAGGATGCCGGTGATCTCCAGCTTGGGGTTGAGCCGGTCGCGCACCTTGTCGATGGTGTCGATCAGCAGCGCCACCCCGCGCAGGCTGAAGAACTCGCACTCCAGCGGGATCAGCACGCCGTCGGCGGCGGCCAGGGCGTTCACCGTGAGCAGGCCGAGCGAGGGCTGGCAGTCGACCAGGATGTAGTCGTACTCGTCGAGGACGGGGCGGATGGTGCGCAGCAGCGAGTGCTCGCGGCCGACCTCGGAGACCAGCTGCACCTCGGCCGCGGACAGGTCGATGTTGCTGGGCAGCAGGTCCATGTTCTCCACGCAGGTGCGGATCACCACGTCCTGGATGCCCACGGACCGCTCGATGAGCACGTTGTAGATGGTGCGGTCGAGCTGGTGGGCGGGGATGCCCAGGCCGACCGACAGCGCGCCCTGCGGGTCGAAGTCGACCAGCAGCACCCGGCGGCCGAACTCGGTCAGCGCGGCACCCAGGTTTATCGTCGACGTGGTCTTCCCGACGCCGCCCTTCTGGTTGCACATGGCCAGCACCCTGGCCGGGCCGTGGTGCTCCAGCAGCGCGGGCTCGGGGATGTGCCGCTTGGGCCGACCGGTGGGGCCCTGCCCGCCGACCTCCTCCGGCGCCTCGTCGTCGTCGGCGGCGGCGCGCGGCGCGATGCTCAGCTCCACCGCACCCCCGTGCGGAAGTGTCGACATGGCGATCTGGCTCCTTGTCGCCTGCGATCCTGTCAGGCGCAGCGTAAGCGGGTCCCGGCGTGGCGCCCAACGCGGCGCGCCGCGAACGGCCTAGCTGTCTATTCGCACCAGCGCGCCCAGCACGGAGTCGAGGAGGCCGGGGAAGCGCCGGTCAAGGTCGACCCGGCGCAGCGACAGCCACCGCTGGTTGCCGTCCCGGCGGGTGTGCGTGACCCCGGCCTCCCGCAGCACCCGCAGGTGCTGCGACAGCGTCGACTTGGCGACCGTCACGGCCAGGTTCCCGCAGGACATCTCCCCGGCGTCGGAGAGCTGCGTGACCACCGCCAGCCGGGTCGGGTCGCTGAGGGCGTGCAGCACCTCCGCCAGCACCAGCCGCCCGGTCTCCGGTTCGTCCACCTCACCCATCGCGCACCTCCGGCGGTCAGCGTAGGGGACAGCCGAGGCTAATTCAGTTGACTCGGCAGTATTGTTCGGCTATCGGATCGCCCTCGGGTGCGCGGTGGCGTAGACCTCCCGCAGCGTGGTCACCGTGACCAGCGTGTAGATCTGCGTCGTCGTCACCGACGCGTGCCCCAGCAGCTCCTGCACCACCCGCACATCCGCGCCCCCCTCCAACAGATGCGTGGCGAACGAGTGCCGCAATGTGTGCGGTGACACGGGAACCCGGATCCCGGCCTGCTCGGCCGCCACCTTCAGCACGTTCCACGCGCTCTGTCTCGACAGCCTGCCGCCCCGCACGTTGAGGAACACCGCGGGCGTGCCCCGCCCGTTGGCCGCGAGCGCGGGCCGCGCCCGGACGAGATAGGCGTCCACGGCGGCGAGCGCGGGACGGCCGATCGGCACGAGCCGCTGCTTGCCGCCCTTGCCGTCGAGCAGGACGGTGCGCTCGACGGTGTCGATGTCGTCGAGGTCCAGACCGACGGCCTCGGAGATGCGGGCGCCGGTGGAGTAGAGGACCTCCAGCAGCGCCCGGTCGCGCAGCGCGCCCGGACTGTCGCCGACCGGGGTGTCCAGCAGGTCCAGGACGTCGTCCACGGGCAGGGCCTTGGGCAGTTTCCTCGGCGGGGTGGGGGGTTTGACCGCTCGGGCGACGTCGTGTTCCACGAGCCCCTCGCGGACGGCGAAGCGGTGGAGTCCACGGACGGCGACCATCGCCCTGGCCGCCGAGGAGGTGGCCAGCGGGGGGTGGTCCCGGTCGCCCTCGCGGAGTGCGGCGAGGAAGGTGGCCACGTGCCGTTCGGTGATCTCGGGGAGCCGGGTGGTGGCGGTGGTGGCGAGGTGGTCGAGGTAGCGGCGGAGGTCCCTGGCGTAGCCGTCGAGGGTGTTGGGCGAGGTTCCCCGTTCCACGGCGAGGTGGTCGAGGTAGGTGCGCACCGCCCCGCCGACATCCGACCCCGTCATGGCGGCAGCCTAGCGACCTGCCCCGACACCCGACCACCAACAGCGCGACGGATCTCCAGCCCCGCCGGAGTCACCTGTCGGGCCCCGGAGTTGTTCGCCTCGCCGGTTATTCGCCTCGGCCGGAGAACGCCGTCGGCAGTCCCGGCCATGGCGCGTCCGCCGGTCGCGCCGATTCCCCCTGCCCCACCGCGTACGCGGCGAGAATCCCCGCCACCGCCGCCGCGTTCACGATCTCCCCGCCCAGCACCATCCCCAACGCCCGGGACAGCGGCACCCGGTCGATCACCAGGTCCGCCTCCTCCTCCCCCATCTGCACCCGCTCGACCTCGGTCAGCCCCCGGGCCAGGTAGACCCGCACGGCCTCGTCGGTGAACCCGGGCGACACGGCCAGATCCACCAGCACCGACCATTCCCCGGCGGCCAGCCCGACCTCCTCGGCCAGCTCCCGCCGGGCAGCCGCCACCGGGTCCTCGCCCGCGTGGTCGATCAACCCGGCGGGCAGCTCCCACAACCGCTCCCCCACCGGATGCCGGTACTGGTGGATCAACACCACCGACCCGGACTCGTCCAGCGCCACGACGGCGACGGCCCCGAGGTGCTCGACGACCTCGCGGGCGGCCACCTCGCCCCCGGGCATCCGGACCTGGTCGAGCCGCAGGGCCAGGATCCGGCCGACGTGGATGTCGCGCGACGACACCAGGTCGAACTCGTGCCGCCCGCTCACGCCTCCACCGCCACCGGCTCGTCCAGCTCCACCGGCAGCCGCTCCGCGCGCACATAGGCCACGGCCGCGCGGATGAACCCGGCGAACAGCGGGTGCGGGCGCGTCGGGCGGCTCTTCAGCTCCGGATGGGCCTGGGTGCCGACGAAGAACGGGTGGGTCTCGGCGGGCAGTTCGACGAACTCCACGAGACGGCCGTCCGGCGAGGTGCCGGAGAAGCGCACGCCCGCCGCGGTCAGCCGGTCGCGGAAGGCGTTGTTGACCTCGTAGCGGTGGCGGTGGCGTTCGGTCACCTCGCGCTCGCCGTAGACCGAGGCGACGACCGAGCCGCTCGCCAGCACCGCCGGGTAGGAGCCAAGGCGCATCGTGCCGCCCATGTCGCGTTCGCCCGCGACGACGTCCTCCTGGTCGGCCATGGTGCTGATGACCGCGGCCGTGGTGCCGCCCTCGAACTCCGCCGAGTTGGCGTCGGCCAGGCCCGCCAGGTTGCGCGCCGTCTCGATCACCATGCACTGCAGGCCGAGGCAGAGGCCCAAGGTCGGGATCCGGTTGACCCGCGCGTGGGTGATGGCGCCGATCTTGCCCTCGATGCCGCGCACGCCGAACCCGCCCGGGATCAGCACACCGTCCACGCCGGACAGCGCGGCCGCGGCACCCGCCGGGGTCTCGCAGTCGTCGGAGGGCACCCAGACGACCTCGACCTTGGCCTGGTGGGCGAAGCCGCCCGCGCGCAGCGCCTCGGTGACCGACAGGTAGGCGTCCGGGAGGTCGACGTACTTGCCGACCAGGGCGACCCGGACCCGCTCCTTCGGGTTGTGCACCCGGTCGAGCAGGTTGCCCCACACCTTCCAGTCCACGTCCCGGAACGGCAGGCCGAGGCGGCGGACCACGTACGCGTCCAGGCCCTCGCCGTGCAGCACCCGCGGGATGTCGTAGATGGACGGGGCGTCCGGGGCGGCGACCACGGCCTCGGTGTCCACATCGCACATCAGGGCGATCTTGCGCTTGAGCGTCTCCGGGATCTCCCGGTCGGCGCGGCAGACGATGGCGTCCGGCTGGATGCCGATGTTGCGCAGCGCGGCCACCGAGTGCTGGGTCGGCTTGGTCTTCAGCTCGCCGGACGGCGCCAGGTACGGGACCAGCGAGACGTGCAGGAAGAACACGTTGTCCCGGCCGACGTCGTGCCGGACCTGGCGGCAGGCCTCCAGGAACGGCAGCGACTCGATGTCGCCGACCGTGCCGCCGACCTCGGTGATCACCACGTCCGGTGCCCGGCCGGTGCCGTCCGGCTCGGCCATGGCCCGGATCCTGGCCTTGATCTCGTCGGTGATGTGCGGGATGACCTGCACGGTGTCGCCCAGGTACTCGCCGCGGCGCTCCTTGGCGATGACCGCCGAGTAGACCTGACCGGTGGTCACGTTCGCCGTGCCGGACAGCTCGCGGTCCAGGAACCGCTCGTAGTGGCCGATGTCCAGGTCGGTCTCGGCGCCGTCCTCGGTGACGAACACCTCGCCGTGCTGGAACGGGTTCATCGTGCCCGGGTCGACGTTGAGGTACGGGTCGAGCTTCTGCATCGTCACCCGCAGGCCGCGGGAGGTGAGCAACTGGCCGAGGCTGGAGGCGGTGAGCCCCTTGCCCAGGGAGGAGGCGACGCCTCCGGTGACGAAGACGTGCTTGGTCGTCCGAGCGTGCTGCACCAACGAGGCTCCCGTGGTCGATTCGCGCTGTCGGCGGCGGAAACACCGCCGGTCCACGGGGTTCCATGCTAACACCAGCCGCCCGCCACCCCCGGCGCAGCGGGGCCCCGCCGTGTCGCGCGCGGCACGGCGGGGCCCCGGGCCCGGTGTGCGGACGTCAGGGCGTCGGCGCGCAGGCGGTGTTGCCGACCAGGATCTCGCCCGACATGCCGGAGGCGGGCAGGAAGCGGACGTGGGCCAGGGTCAGCGCGATGCTGCCGTCCTCGCCGCCGGGGAAGCTGATCTCGTTGAAGGTGATCGTGGCGAGCGGGGTGCCGATCAGGTTGTCCAGCTCGCGCACGTAGTTCTGCGGCACCGGCCGGGGCAACGTGCCGAGGCCGGAGGTGCTGGCGATGGACCAGGACGCGGTGGTGCCGTCCTCGTCGGCGACGCAGTCGACCTTGTAGTTGTTGATGCGCACCCGGTCACCGCCGAGCAGCACCAGCGCGGACAGCTCGAACTGGCTGTTCTCCGAGTGGGACTTCGTCTGGGTGGTGCTGGTGTTCGGGTCGACCACGGTGGTGGTGCAGCTGGACGAGCCGCTGCCGAACTTGGCCCCGTTGACCGAGATCCCCGGGGTGGTGGCCGAGATCGGCCCGGCCACCGAGCACGGCGCGAGCGGCGCCACGGTGACCTGCACGCCCGCCTTGGTGTACGACGCGGAGCCGTTGAACGCGGCCCCGGCGACCGACGCCCGCGCCGAGGCGGGCGCGGTGCCGACGACCAGCGCGGCCACCGCGGTGGCGACCACCGCGAGCGCGCCGACGCCGAGTCTGGCCCTGCTGATCCTGGTGATGCTGTGCCCCATGGCCAACTCCCTTGCCTCCCAGGCGGAAACGGACTTCCGCCACGGGCGACATCGGTTCGACACGTCCGAAAATGACTACCCGACGACCGGCCTTACCCGACCGGGAGGCGCTTTCCCTCGTTAGTGGACGGACCCGCTGACAACCCGCGACGACGTCACCCGTGCGGGCGGCCCGCTCACCCCGTCGGCGGGCCGGGCGCGGGTGCCTGCGCGCTGCCCGCCGCCCCGTACTGCCCGGACTTGCCGTCCACCTGCTCGGCCAGCGCCAGCACCGCGGCCACCCGACCGGCAGGCAGGTCCACGTCGTCCACAGTGGACAATACCGAGGTGGCGGCGGTGTCCGCGCGGACCACGCCCACCGCGCCGGTGCCGTCCGCCGAGCCCGCGCCGCCCGCCAGCACCGTACCCGCGCCGGAGCGGTCCACCTGGGCGGCGAACCGGGCCACGGTCGCCGCCCGGTCGCCCGCCCCGCGTCCGGTCGCGGCGCCGCCGGTGAGCACCACGGCCAGCTGCGCGGGCTTCAGGTCGGGCGCCGCCTTGACGAACCCGCCGTCGGACAGCCCGGTCAGCGCGGCGGCCGTCTCCTCCGGCGAGGCCTGCGGCTTGTTGTCCTCCTTGCTGATCAACAGCAGCGGCCCGAGCAGCCCGCCTGCCAGCGTGCCCGGGTCGGACACGGTGGGCAGCTGCACGCCCGCGGGCAGCAGCCGGGTCACGATGTCCTTGAGCTGGTCGCCCCGGGACGGGTCGACGAACGCGTCGGTCAGCTGCAGCTCGCCGGTGACCGAGCCGCCCGCCGCCTCCACCAGCGCCCGGACCGCGTCCCGGTCGGCCGGGCGCGCGTCGGCGGTGGTGACCAGCACGACGGTCCGCTTGTCCAGCACGCCGCGCACGGTCGCGGGCGCCACCGCCCCGGTGAACGCGTTCGCCGCGTCCAGCCGGGCATCCAGCGCGGTCCGCTCGTCCTGCAGCTCGGTGACCTGGCGGCCGAGGTCGGTGTTCTCGTCGTTGAGGCCGGACAGCAGCGACCGGCTCAGCGTGGTGGACCCGAGCACGACGCCCACGGCCAGCGCCAGGAACACCGCGGCGACGGTGATGATGTGGTAGCGCAGCGAGATCACGCGAACAGCCCCCTCAGCCAGGACAAGCAGGAGCGCACGACACCGGTGACCCAGTCGCCGTAGGCGGCGCCCACGCCGGACACCGCCACCGCCGCCACGATCGCCAGCACGGCCGCCGCGACCAGCAGCGTCACCGCCAGCGCGGACACCCGGCTGCGGTGCAGGGTCGCCACCGCCTTGCCGTCCACCAGCCTGCTGCCCAGCCGCAGCCGGGTCAGGAACGTGGACGGGTTGGAGCCGGAGCGGCCGCGGTCGAGGAACTCGCGCAGCGTGGCCTGGAAGCCGACGGTCACCACCAGGCTCGCCTCGTGCGTGTCGGCCAGCAGCAGCGCCAGGTCCTCGGAGTTGCCGGAGGAGACGAACGGGACCGCGTGGATCCCCAGGTCCTGCACGCGCGACAGGCCCGGCGTGCGGGCCTCGCCGTGCGCGGGCAGCACGAGCTGCGCGCCGCCGCGCAGGGTCTCGGTGGAGATCCCGTCCGGGTCGCCGACGATCACATCCGGCCGGTGCCCGGCCAGCCGCAGCGTGTCCGCCGCCGTCTCCACCCCGATGATCACCGGCCGGTGCTCGCCGATGTACCGCCGCAGCGCCCGCAGGTCGTCGGCGTGCCCGTTGCCCGGCGCGACCACCAGCACCTGCCTGCCGCGCATCGGCACCGGCAGCTCCGGCACGCCCAGCCCGTCGAGGATCATGGTGCGCTCCCGGCGCAGGAACTCGATGGTGTTGGCGGAGAACGCCTCCAGCTGCGCGGACATCCCCGCCTTTGCCTCGATCATCTGGTCCGCCACCGACTCCGGCGTCTGCCGGGTCCCCCGGGCGACCTCGCGGTCGCCCGCGTACACGCCGCCCTCGTGCAGCCGCAGCCTGCTGCCCTCCTTGATCACCCGCAGCGCCTCGGCCCCCACCCCGTCGATCAGCGGGATCCCGTTGTCCACCAGGATCTCCGGCCCCAGGTTCGGAAACCGCCCCGAGATCGACGGCGACGCGTTGACCACCCCGACGACCTCCGCCCGCAACAGCGCGTCGGCGGTCGCGCGGTCCAGATCGAGCTGGTCGAGCACGACGATGTCACCGGGCGAGAGCCTGCGCAGCAGATCCCCGGTCCGCCGGTCGACCCGGGCGATACCGGTGACCCCGGGCTGCGGTGGGTGGGCGCGGCTGAGCAATCCGGGCAGCTTCATGTCACCGATGGTGACAAAACCACTGCGGTTAGTCCGTTCGCCACGCCGCACTGGTCCAAACAGACCAGTGCGGCCAGGATTCACCCGACCGAGCACAGTGCAGCACGGTGCGTCGACCGGTGTAGATCAAGCTGTGGTCAGCGGCCCCGCTTCTTGCGTCGCGGACGGGGGCGGCCGCTCAGTTCCCAGTCGTGCTTCTCGCCGTCGGCCAACGACAGGAGTTCCTCCGCGTGGGCGCGGCCGGTCTCCGTCGATTCCATGCCCGCCAGCATGCGCGCGAGCTCGATCACCCGTTGTTCATCGCTGAGCGCACGGACATCCGAGCGCGTCACGCCGCCCTGCATGCCCTTGTCGACGATCAGGTGCCGGTCCGCGAACGCCGCCACCTGCGCCAGGTGGGTCACCACGATCACCTGGTGGCTGCGCGCCAACCGGGCGAGTCGGCGCCCGATCTCCACCGCCGCGCGGCCGCCGACACCCGCGTCGACCTCGTCGAACACCAGTGTGGGTACCGGGTCGGAGTGGGCAAGCACGACCTCGATGGCCAGCATGACCCGGGACAGCTCACCGCCGGACGCGCCCTTGTGCACCGGCAGCGGCTGCGCCCCGTCGTGCGCGACCAGCAGCAGCTCCACGTCGTCCACGCCGTCCGGGCCGGCGTGCAGGGTCTGCCCGCCGACCTCCAGCGCGTACGGGTCGTCGGGCTCGGCCTGCCGCGGGCGGACCGAGATCTGCACGCTGGACTGCCCCATGGCCAGCCCGCCCAGCTCGTCCGTGACCGCCTTCGCCAGGTCCTCCGCCGCCTCCACGCGCGCCGTGTTCAGCCGGGCGGCCAGCTCGGCGAGCCGGACCGCCAGCGCGGACTTGCGCGCGGCCAGCTCGCCGAGCGCCTCCTCGGAGGTGTCCAGCCCGGAGAGCTTGTCGACCGCGTCGCGCGCCCAGGCCAGTACGCCGTCCACGTCCGCCGCGTACTTGCGGGTCAACGACTTCAGCTCGGCCTGGCGGGCCAGCACCCGCTCCAGCGCGGCCGGGTCGGCGTCCAACGCGTCGAGATAGCCGGTGAGCTCGGCGCCCACGTCCGTCAGCAGCACCGCGGCCTCGGCCAGCCGGGGTTCGAGGTCACGCAGCCGCGCGTCCTCGGACGCCGCCAGCCGACGCTGTGCCTCGCCGATCAGGCCGAGCGCGCCGGGCGCGTCCGGGTCGCCGTCCGGCGAGCCGGACACCGCGTAGCCCGCGCCGGTCGCGGCCTCGCGCAGCTGGTCGGCGTCGGCGAGCCTGCGGGCCTGGTCGACCAGCTCGGTGTCCTCGCCCGGCTGCGGGTCGACGGCGGTGATCTCCTCCAGCCCCAGCCGCAGGATCTCCGCCTCGCGCGCCAGCTCCCTCGACCGCCGGGTGCGGTCGGCCAGCTCGTGCGCGACCGCCAGCCACTCCTCGCGGACCTGCCGGTACTCGCCCAGCACGTCCGACACGTCGGCGCCTGCGAACCGGTCGAGCACGCCGCGCTGCTCCGCCGGGCGCATCAGCCGCAGCTGGTCGTTCTGCCCGTGCACCGCGATCAGCTGCTCGGCCAGGTCGGACAGCACGCCCACCGGCACCGAGCGGCCGCCGACGTGCGCGCGGGAGCGGCCGTCGGTGCTGACGCTGCGCAGCGCGATCAGCGTCCCGTCGTCCTCCGGCTCGGCCCCGGCCTCGGTGGCGACCCGGGCGGCCGGGGAGCCGTCCAGCCCCTCGAACCGGCCCTCGACCACGGCCTTGGTCTTGCCACTGCGGACCCGCGACGCCTCGCCCCTGCCGCCGGACAGCAGGTGCAGCCCGGTGACGACCATCGTCTTGCCCGCACCGGTCTCCCCGGTCACCACCGTGAAGCCGCGGTGGAGCTCCAACGTGGCCTCGTCGATGACGCCGAGGTCCTGGATGCGCATCTCGGCTAGCACAGGGCGCACCCTAGCGTCTGGTGCCGACAGCGGTCAGCGCCCGCCCACCGGATCACCGCGACCGCCAGCCGTGCACGGGTAGCGCGAACTTGTCGACAAGACGGTCGGTGAACGGATCGTCACGCAACCGGGCCAGCCGCAGCGGCAGCCTGCCGCCGCGCACCTCCACGTGCGTGCCGGGCGGGGTCTCGTAGGTGCGCCTGCCGTCGCAGCACAGGACCCCGGGCTGGCCGTCGGGGTCGATCGTCACGCTCACCACCGAGCGCGGCGACACCACCAGCGGCCGGGAGAACATGGCGTGCGCGTTGCTCGGCACCACCAACAGCGCCTGCACGTCCGGCCACACGATCGGCCCGCCCGCGGAGAACGCGTACGCGGTCGACCCGGTGGGTGTGGCGCAGAGCACGCCGTCGCAGCCGAAGGACGACACCGGGTGGCCGTCCACGTCGATGGTCACGTCCAGGATCCGCTCCCGGGTGCTCTTCTCCACGCTGGCCTCGTTGAGCGCCCACGTGTCGGCCAGCACCTGCCCGTCCAGGGTCGCGGTGACGTCCACGGTCATCCGGTCCTCGACCAGGTAGCCCTGCTCCACGACCAGCTCGACCGCCTCGGCCAGCGCGTCCGACTCGGCCTCGGCGAGGAACCCGACCCGGCCCAGGTTGACGCCCAGCACCGGCACTCCCACCGGGTGCGCCAGCTCGGCCGCGCGCAGCAGCGTGCCGTCGCCGCCGAGCACGAACACCAGCTCCGTGCCCGCCGCCGCGTCCGGGCCCAGCGGCACGACCCGCCGGTAGCAGGACGGGTCGAGGTCCGGGGCCTCGTCCTCAAGGACCCGCAGCCGCACGCCCGCGGCCGCGAACCAGCTCGCCACCTTCTCCGCGACGCGCCGGTTGGCGCCCCGGCCGGTGTGCACGACCAGCAGGATCTCCCTGGGTGCGGTCATCGCGGCCCCTCCTCCACGGCGGACTCCACCAGTGCCGTCACCTCGTCGTCCGGCAGGGGTTCGCCCCGCCGCAGCCAGGCGAAGTACTCGACGTTGCCTGCGGGGCCGGGCAGCGGGCTGGCCACCACGCCGTGCGCGCGCAGGCCCAGCTCGCCCGCGGCCTTGAGCACCCGGGCGACGACCTCGACCCGCAACGCCGGGTCGCGCACCACGCCGCCCGCGCCGAGCCGCTCCTTGCCGACCTCGAACTGCGGCTTGACCATGGGCAGCAGGTCGGCGTCCCGACCGGCGCAGGCAGCCAGCGCGGGCAGCACGAGACGCAGCGAGATGAACGACAGGTCGGCCACCACGAGGTCGACGGGACCGCCGATGTCCTCGCGGGTCAGCGACCGGACGTTGGTCTTGTCCAGCACGACCACGCGCTCATCGTTCTGCAGCCGCCACACCAGCTGGCCGCGGCCGACGTCGGCGGCCACCACCTGCCGGGCGCCACGCCGCAGCAGCACGTCGGTGAACCCGCCGGTCGAGGCCCCCGCGTCCAGGCAGCGCCTGCCGTCGACCGGGACGTCGAACGCGTCCAGCGCGCCGATGACCTTGTGCGCGCCGCGCGAGGCCCAGTTCGGGTCGTCGACCAGCTCCCGGACCACCACCGGCGCGTCGGTCTCGACCCCGGTGGCGGGCTTGGTGGCGACGGTGCCGCGCACGGTGACCCGCCCGTCCGCGATCAGCTCACTGGCGTGCTCACGCGACCGGGCCAGGCCCCGCCGGACCAGTTCGGCGTCCAGCCGCGCCCTCCTGGGCACCGCGTCAGACCTTGTCGATGGTGGCCAGCGCGGCCGTCAGGGCCACGTGCACCTCGTCGAACCGCGCCACGTGCTCGGCCACCGGCACCTCGTCGAGCCCGTCGAGACCCGCGACCGCCGCGGCGATCGCCTCGTCCCGGGCGGGCTCCCGGGGCGGACCGGGGACGGGGGTGAACTCCACCTGCACTCCTCCACGCTATCCGATCGGCGCGCCCGCGCGGGCTCACCGCGAGCCGGTGAGTCCGAGCTCCCCCAGGGCGGCGTGCTCCCCGGTGACGGTGAGCCGGGCGGGGGCAGCCCAGCATACGGCGCACAGGGCACGCAGCAGGTCCAGCGGGTCGCCTGCACCGCGCACCGCGACCCGGTCGCCGTCGACCCTGAGGTCCCAGCCCGGCTTGGGCCCGAACTCCAGCTCGGCCGCGGGCCGGGTGACGGCACCCGCGTCGGCGGCGACGTAGGTGGGGCGCTCGTGCTCGCCCGCGTCGATCAGGTCGGCGGCGGTGGAGACGCCGGTGAGCACGAGCAGCGAGTCGATCCCGGCGGCGACGGCACCCTCGATGTCGGTGTCCAGGCGGTCGCCGACGACCAGGGGCTTGCGCGCGTGCGCGGCCTTGACGGACTCGGCCATGAGCGGGATCGCGGGCTTCCCCGCCACGACGGGCTCGTGGTCGGTGGCGACCCTGAGGGCGTGGACGAGGGAACCGTTGCCCGGCAGGAGACCGCGCTCGGTGGGGAGGGTCCGGTCGACGTTGCAGGCGACCCAGAACGCGCCCGCGCGGATGGCGATCGCGGCTTCGGCGAGATCGGCCCAGTCGAGGGTCTGCGAGAGGCCCTGGACGACGGCCTTGGTGTCGGGGCCGGTCCGGCGCACCGGGGTGAGGCCGACGGCGGTGACCTCGGCGGCCAGGGCGGCGGTGCCCAGGACGAGTACCTCGGTGTCCTTGGGCAGCTTGTCGGCCAGGACCGCGGCGCCCGCTTGGGCGCTGGTGCTGACCTCCTCCGGGTCCGTGTGGATGCCCAGGTTCGTGAGGTGGGTGGCCACTTCCTTGGGGGAACGGGAAGCGTTGTTGGTGACGAAGCGGATGGTGGTGTGGTTGTCGCGGGCCGCTTGGACGGCGTCGACGGCGGAGGGGATGACCTGGCCGCCGCGGTAGATGGTGCCGTCGAGGTCGAACAGCAGCGCGTCGTAGGCATCCAGTAGGCGGTCGGCCATCACACCGTCCAATCGAGTCTGCCGGGGCTCCCGCCGCGCACGGCTCGCCGGGGTGTGGTGGTGTCGGGCTTGAGTGGCCGAACGGTGACTGCCCGGAGGCCGTGGGGCGCCTTGCTGTCGTGGTGGGACAGCAAGGCGGTACGGGCTCCGGGCAGTCGGTCAGGCATCGGGGCGATCGGTTGCGTCCGGTGTGGACGCTTCGGTCTGCGATTCGACAGTGGACGGAGTGTCGGCGGAATCCGGTTCTGCCGGGGAGTTCGGCGACGGTTCCACGGTGGACTCGGCTTGAGTGTCCACAGTGGAGTAGTCGTCGTCTGCCGGGGCGTCCTCGATTTCCAGGGTTTCGCCGGGGAGGGCGGCGGCGACCTCGGACTCGTCGGCGCCGAGGTCGAAGGCTCGTTCGGCGGCGTCGGTCTCTTCGTCGTCGTCGGCCTGGGCGGCGTGCAGGAACCACTGGATGGATTCCTCGGTGCGGCCCGCGGCGGCGAGGTTGTCGGCGTAGGCGTAGAAGAGGCGGGCGCTCCATGGGTCGCGGCGCTTCGGGTCCAGGTCGGGGCCCTGGAGGCCGACGACGGCGGCCTCCAGCTGACCCATGTCGCGCCGGGCGCCCGCGGCGACGATGCGCAGCTCGACGGCGACGTCCGTGGGCAGGTCGCGGCCCGCTTCCTTGGCCAGTTCGAGGGCGCGCTCCGGGCGGCCCAGGGCGCGCTCGCAGTCGGCCATGACGGCGATGTGGGCGTTGCCGCCGCTCATCCGGCGCACGGCCCGCAGCTCGGACAACGCCTCGGACCACTCGCCCGCGTGGTACGCGGTCAGCCCGGCAGCCTCCCGCACCACGGCCACCCGCGACGCCCGCTCCCGGGCGTACCTCGCGTGCGCCAGCGCCAGCTCGGGCTCCTCGTCGATCAGCATGCCCGCCGCCACCAGGTGCTTGCCGACCAGCTCGGCCAGCGACTTGGGCAGGCTCCGCAACCCGGCCCGCGCCTCGACATCCAGCGCGGAGTAGTCGGCGCCCTCGGGCACACGCGGACCGCCGCCCTCGACGGGAGACACCTCGCGGTCGTCGCGCCGGAAGCCGCGGTCATCCCGATCACGGTCACCACGCCCGGCGTCGTCACGCTCGTCCCGGTGGCTGGGGCGCTCATCCCGGCCACGGCCATCCGCACCACGCTCGCGGCCACCGCGCTCGTCCCGGCGGTACCGGTCATCCCGGCCGCCGGACCGGATGTCGTCACCATCGCGATCCCGACCGCCGGACCCGCCGCGTTCACGGCCACCGCGCCCGGCGTCATCACCGTCGCGGTCATCGCGGTCGCGGTCATCGCGGTCGCGGTCATCGCGGTCGCGGTCATCGCGGTCGCGGTCATCGCGGTCGCGGTCATCGCGGTCCCGGGCATCGGTCCCACGGACGCCACGGTCGGTGCCATCGCGCTCGGCCTGACCACCACGGCGGAGGTCATCGCCGTCCCGGTCATCCCGGTCGTCGGCGTCATCGCGGTCATCGGCGTCGGGCCTGCCGTGTGCGTCGCCGCCACGGTCGGACCGGCCGTCGCGCGCAAGGTCGTCGCCGTCACGGGCGTCGTCGTCGCGGGTGGTCCGGCGGTCGGTGGCGGTGACCTCGGTGAAGTTCGCGGAGCGGGTCAGGTCGGAAGCGTCGGGTCGGGAAGCGGTTTCCTCGGACCGGGCCTGCTTGCCCTCGGCCAGGAAGTCCTCGACCTGGAACTCGTCCGCCTGGGCGTCAGTCCGAGCGTCGGCCTTGCCGTCCTGCTGATCGGCGTCGCGGGACCACGATCCGCGCTCGCCGCCGTCACGCGAGCGGAAACCGCCACGGTCCGAGCCGCCACCGGGGCGATCGTCACGGGGACGAAAACCGCCGCGGTCGGAGCCACCACGAGTGCGGTCGTCGCGCGAGCGGTCGGAGCCACGGTCGTCGCGGGATTGGAAGCCGCCACGGGGGCGGTCGTCACGCGAGCGGAAGCCACCTCCGTCACGCGGGCGGAAGCCACCTCGGTCGGAGTCACGCGAGCCACGGTCGTCACGGGGACGGAAACCGCCGCGATCGTCGCGCGAGCGGTCATCGCGAGGCCGGAAACCACCGCGATCGGAGCCGCGATCGTCGCGCGGGCGGAAACCGCCGCGGTCCGAATCGCCACGGGGGCGGTCGTCACGAGGACGGAAGCCACCGGAGTCACGCGGGCCACGGTCGTCACGAGGACGGAAACCGCCGCGATCGGAATCGCCGCGCGGGCCTCGGTCATCGCGCGGGCGGAAGCCACCGCGGTCCGAATCGCCACGGGGGCGGTCGTCACGAGGGCGGAAACCGCCGCGGTCGGAGCCGCGATCGTCACGGGGACGGAAGCTGCCGCGATCGGAGTCACCACGAGAACGGAAGTCGCCGCGGCCTTCACGTGACCCGGAGCGATCGGAAGCGTCGCGGTTCCCGCGGAAGCCGCCGCGGTCGTCGCGGGTACGGGAGTCGCCGCCCGATCTGAAGCTGCCGCGGTCTCCTCGATCGTCGCGGAAGCCACCGCGGCCCGAGTCCGAGCGGTCGTCACGGCGACCCTGAGTCGAGCCGGAACGGTAGCCGCCACGGTCGGAGTCCGACTTGTAACCGCCGGAGTTCGCGCGGAAGTCGCCGCCGCGGTCGGACTTGCCGCGCGGGCGGTCGTCGCGCGAGCGGAAGCCGCCGCGATCGGAGTCCGAGCGGTTCGAGTTCGAGCGGTAGCCGCCGGAATCGGAGCGGTAGCCGCCCGCGGAATCCGAGCGGGAGCCACCCCGGTTGCCGCCGGTCGAACCCGAGCGCGAACCACCGCGGTCGGAGTCGGAACGGAACCCACCGGACGAGCCCGAGCGCGAACCGCCGCGGTCGGAATCAGAGCGATAGCCGGACGAGCCCGAGCGGGAACCACCGCGGTCGGAGCCGGAACGGTAACCGCCGGACGAACCTGAGCCGGAGCCGCCACGATCGGAGGACCGGTAGCCGCCGGTGGAGCTCGACCGGGAGCCACCGCGATCGGAGTCCGAGCGATTCGAGTCCGAGCGGAAGCCGCCGGAGCGGGAGCCTCGGTCATCGCGGGAGCGGTCGCCGGTGTCGCGGGGGCGGTAGCCGGAACGGGAACCGTCGCGGTCGGAGCCTGCTCGGTAGCCACCCCGGTCCGGGGAGGGGCGGTAGCCGCGGTCCGAAGAGTTGGCGCGGGGGGTGTCGCGGCCCTGGCCGCGGTGGCCGCGGTCCTGGTCGCCGTCGCGACGGCGACCGCCGCTCTCGTTGTCGCCGCGGTCAGTGCCGCCGCGTCGCCCGAACTCCGACACTGTTGATCCTCCCGCGTGCGGGGATACCCGCGACATACACTACCGACACCGAAAGGGCCTGTGGTCTGGGGCACGTTGTACGTGCCCCACCACAGGCCCTTTCGGGAATGTAAAGTCCGGCGGCGTCCTACTCTCCCACACCCTCACGAGTGCAGTACCATCGGCGCTGGTGGGCTTAGCTTCCGGGTTCGGGATGGGACCGGGCGTTTCCCCACCGCTATGACCGCCGTAACACTATGAAACAATCCAACCACCATCAGATCGTGGTCGGTGTCTCAGATACCGTACAGTGGATGCGTAGCATGTTTGTTGTAAGCCCTCGGCCTATTAGTACCGGTCGACTCCACCCCTTACAAGGCTTCCATCTCCGGCCTATCAACCCAGTGGTCTAGCTGGGGGCCTTAACC
>NZ_KB894436.1 GCF_000374445.1 Actinokineospora enzanensis DSM 44649
CCCCCCCCGCCACTAGGATCGACCCCATGCCAACACCCCCGCCCTCCGACGGCCCAGAGCTAGTCCCCCAGGACGGGACAGGCATCCCCGACACCCTCCAGCGCCTCTGGACCCCCCACCGCATGGCCTACATCCGAGGCGAGAACAAACCCGAAGGCACCGAGCCCGAAGGCTGCCCCTTCTGCAGCCTCACCGCCCTCACCGACGAAGATGCCCTCATCGTCGCCAGAGGCGACTCCGTCTACGCCGTCCTCAACCTCTACCCCTACAACCCGGGCCACCTCATGGTCGTCCCCTACCGCCACGTGGCCGACTACACCGACCTCACCCAGGCCGAGACCGACGAGCTGGCCCGCTTCACCCAGCAGGCCATGCGCGTGGCGCGCAAGGTCGCCGCCCCGCACGGCTTCAACATCGGCATGAACCAGGGCGTCGTCGCAGGCGCGGGCATCGCCGCCCACCTGCACCAGCACCTCGTCCCCCGCTGGGGCGGCGACGCGAACTTCATGCCCGTCATCGGGCACACCAAGGTGCTCCCGCAGCTCCTCGGCGAGACCCGGACCCTGCTCGCCGACGCCTGGCCGGTCTAGCCAGAGAGTCAGGACCCGGGTCCGCTGCCGCTCATTCGCCAGCGCGGAGCACGGCCTCCAGCTCGATGTGGACGGTGATCTTGTCGCCGACCACGGCGATGCCGTTCTGCACGCCCTCGAAGTTGACGCCGAAGTCCTTGCGGTTGATCTCGGTCGTGCCGGAGAAGCCGACGCGGGTGCCGCCGTACGGGTCCGGGCCGAAGCCGTTCAGCTCGAAGTGCAGCGGGACGACCTTGGTGACGCCCTTGAGCGTCAGCTCGCCGTCGAGTACGTAGCCGTCGCCGGACGCGCGCACGCCGGAGGCGCGGTATGTCATCTCCGGGTAGGTCTCCACCTCGAAGAAGTCCGCCGAGCGCAGGTGGTTGTCGCGGTGCTCGTTGTAGGTGTTGATGGTCCGCAGGTCGATGTCGACCGCGACGCTCGCCTGGGCGGGGTCGTCGGTGGTGACCAGGTGGCCGGTGACGCCGTCGAAGCGGCCCTTGACCTTGCTCACGACCATGTGCCGGACGGTGAAGCCGATGTCCGAGTGGGCGGCGTCGATGTCCCAGGTGCCTGCGATGAACCCGGGGAGCTGGGCGAGCGTCATGGGGTGCCTCCGTGCGATCGGGTAGTTGAACACTCAACAGCGACGATAGCCCGAGCAAGTTGAGAGTTCAACCAGTAGACTGGTGGCATGGACGACACCCGCTGGCTCACCGACGCCGAGCGCGATGTCTGGCGCACCTTCATCACCATGGTCGGGGCCTTCGGCGACCACCTGGACAAGCAGCTCCAGCGCGACTCCGCGATGCCCTACACCTACTACGAGATCCTCGTCGTCCTCTCCCACGCGCCCGGCCGCGCGCTGCGGATGAGCGAGCTGGCGGGCCTGCGCGGCGCGAGCCGGAGCAGGCTCTCGCACGCGGTCTCCCGGCTGGAGGAGGCGGGCTGGGTCGAGCGCCGCGAGTGCCCCACCGACAAGCGCGGCTCCATCGCCGTGCTCACCGACGAGGGCTTCGCCGCGTTGGCCGCCGCCGCCCCCGGCCACGTCACCACCGTGCGCGAGGCGCTGTTCGACCGGCTCACCCCCGAGCAGGTCGCCGTCCTCGGCCAGATCAGCGTGGCCGTGCTGGACGGGCTCGACCCGGACAAGTGCCTGCCCGGCAACCGCGAGCTGGGCTGAGGGTGGCGCGGCGCACGCGGGCGCGCGCCGGTTAGGCTGCCCGGGCCAGCCCGGAATCCGCTGTTAGGTGCGCCGCCAGCCCCATGCTGAACATCTTCGCCCGTGCCACTGTCTCGCGCGTCACCGATCCGATCGGCGCGTCGCTCGTCCGCGTCGGACTGACGCCCAACGCCGTCACCCTGTTCGGCACCGCGGGCGCCATCGCGGGCGCGCTGTGGCTGTTCCCGGCCGGGCACCTGTTCGCGGGCACCCTCGTGGTGTGGGGCTTCGCCATGTTCGACCTGCTCGACGGGGCCATGGCGCGCGCGCTCGGCGGCGGCACCCGCTACGGCGCGGTGCTCGACGCCACCTGCGACCGGCTCGCCGACGGCGCCCTGTTCTGCGGCATCACCTGGTACCTGTTCGAGGTCGCGCACGACCGGACCACCGCCGTGGCCGCGTTGGTCTGCCTGGTGCTGGCCCAGGTGATCTCGTATGTGAAGGCGCGCGCCGAGGCGTCCGAACTGGACGCCGACGGCGGGCTGGTGGAGCGGGCCGAGCGGCTGATCATCACTCTGGTCGGCACCGGCCTGACCGGGCTCGGCGTGGACTACGCGGTGCCGGTCGCGCTGTGGCTGCTGGCCGCAGGCTCGGTCGTCACGGTGGCGCAGCGGCTGCTCGCGGTGCGGCGCTCGGCGCGCACGGTGGCCGAGGCGCCGGAGCGAACGGCGCCGGAGGGAAAGGCACTGGAGGGGAAGGACCGATGAGCGGCTGGGGTGACCGCCTGCAGGCGGGCGGCTACGGGCTGGGCTGGCGGCTGGCGCGCACGCTGCCCGAGCCGTTCGCGGCCACACTGTTCCGCGCGGGCGCCGACCTCGCCGCGCGCCGCGCGGGTGCGGGCACCCGCCAGTTACGCGCCAACCTCGCCCGCGTGGTGCCGCAGGCCGGACCGGCCGAGCTCGACGACCTGGTCCGCCAGTCCCTGCGCTCCTACGCGCGGTACTGGATGGAGGCGTTCCGGCTGCCCACCATGGACCACACCGAGATCCACGCCAGAGTGAAGTCGGCGATGACCGGCAACGAGTACGTCAACGCCGCCCTGCGCGAGGGCAACGGCGTCGTGCTCGCACTGGCCCACTCGGGCAACTGGGACGCGGCAGGCGTCTGGCTGGTCGGCGAGCACGGGCGGTTCACCACCGTCGCCGAACGGCTGCGACCCGAGTCCCTGTACGAGAAGTTCGTCGCCTACCGCGAGTCGCTCGGCTTCGAGATCCTGCCCGCCACCGGCGGCGACAGGAACCCGGCCGTGGTGCTGGCCGAGCGGCTGCGCCAGAACGGGATCGTCTGCCTGCTCGCCGACCGCGACCTCACCCCGGCGGGTCGGCCGGTCACCTTCTTCGGCCACCGGACCCGGATGCCCGCGGGCCCCGCCTACCTGGCCGCCCGCACCGGCGCCCACCTGCTGCCCGCGGGCCTCTGGTTCACCGACGACGGCTGGGGCCTGCGCATCCACCCGCCGGTGAAGGTCGACGGCGTGCGCGGCATCCAGGCCGCCACCCAGACCCTGGCCGACATCCTCGCCGCGGACATCGCCGCGCACCCGGCCGACTGGCACATGCTGCAGAAGCTGTGGCTGGACGACCTGCCCGCGGACCGGCGCGCCGCGCTCGCGGCCAGGGAGGCGCCCCGGGGGCGGCGCTGATGGGCCTGCGCATCGGGATCGTCTGCCCGTACTCGCTCGACGTGCCCGGCGGCGTCCAGTCGCACGTGCTCGACCTGGCCCGCGCCCTGCACACCCTGGGCCACGACGTGGACGTGCTCGCCCCGGCCGACGAGGACACCCCGGTGCCCGACTTCGTCCGCCCGGCGGGCCGTGCCCTTGGCATCCCGTACAACGGCTCGGTCGCCCGCCTGTCCTTCGGCCCGCTCTCCTACACCCGGGTCCGCCGCTGGATCCGCGACCACGACTTCGACGTGCTGCACCTGCACGAGCCGACCGCGCCCAGCCTGTCCATGCTGGCCCTGATGATCGCCGACGGCCCCATCGTGGCCACCTTCCACACCTCGACCCCGCGGTCACGGACGCTGAGCGCGTTCCAGGCCGTCCTGCAACCGTTCCTGGAGAAGGTGACGGCCCGCATCGCGGTGTCCGCGCTGGCCCGCCGGGTCCAGGTCGAGCACCTCGGCGGCGACGCGGTGGAGATCCCCAACGGCGTGGACGTCCCGTTCTACCGGGACGCCGAGCCACTGCCCGGCTACCCGCGCGCGGGCGGCACGATCGGCTTCGTCGGCCGCTACGACGAGCCCCGCAAGGGCATGCCCATCCTGCTCGGCGCCTTCCAGGAACTGGCCGACGACCTGCCCGACCTGCGGCTGCTGGTGGTGGGCCGGGGCGACGAGGCCGAGCTGCGCCGCACCATGGGCACCCGGCTGGCCGACCGGATCGACCTCCTTGGCCCGGTCGACGACCCCACCAAGGCCCGCATGCTCGGCAGCGTGGACGTGTACTGCGCGCCCAACCTGGGCGGCGAGAGCTTCGGCATGATCCTCACCGAGGCGATGGCCGCGGGCACCCCCGTGGTGGCCAGCGACCTGGACGCCTTCCGCCGCGTGCTGGACGACGGCCACGCGGGCGTCCTCACCGCCGTCGGCGACCCGCATGCCCTGGCCGAGGGCCTGCGCTCGGTACTGACGGACCCGTCCCGCCGCGCCACCCTCGCCGCCGAGGGCAGCCGCCGGGTGGCGATGTTCGACTGGGCGGCGGTGGCCACCCGCGTCCTGCGCGTCTACGAGCAGGCCGTCGCCGCGGACCCGCGCGCGGTGGGGGAGGTGCCGTGAGCGACTGGTACCCGATCCTGGCGGCCATGGCCGCCCTGGTCCTCTTCGGCATCTGGCTGGTGGGCACGGCCAACCGCCTGGACCGCCTGCACGTCCGCACCGACGCCGCCTGGGCCGCCCTGGACGCCGCCCTGGCCCGCCGCGCCGTCGTCGCCCGCGCGGTCTCCGGCGTCCTCGACCCGTCCCCCGGCGACCGTCTCCGGGTGTTGGCCGACCGCGCCGAACGCGCACCCCGGCCGGATCGGGAGTCCGCCGAGAACGACCTGAGCCGTGAACTGTCCTCCGTGGACCGTCAAGACCTGGCCCTCGCCCTGGTCACCGAACTCGTGGACGCGGAACAACGGGTGGTCATCGCCCGCCGCGTGCACAGCGACGCCGTCCGCGACACCCTCGCCCTGCGCCGCCGCCGTCCGGTCCGCTGGTTGAAGCTGGCGGGCACGGCGCCCAGCCCGGAGTACCTGGAGATCGCCGAACCGGACCTGTCGGAGGACGTCCCGCGTCCACGCCCGGCCGCGCGCGTGGTGCTGCTGGACGCCGCGGGCCGGGTGCTGTTGTTCCACGGCCACGACCCGGCCCGCACCGGCGACAGCTACTGGTTCACCGTCGGCGGCGGCGTGGAACCGGGGGAGGACCTGCGTTCCGCCGCCGCCCGCGAACTCCGCGAGGAAACCGGCATCGACCTCCCGGCCGACTCCCTCACCGGCCCCATCTGGCGCAGGCGGGTGCTGTTCAGCTTCGACGGCCGCAACTACGACGGCGAGGAGTGGTTCTTCCTGGCCCACCTCCCCGCCGACGCCACCGTGGACACCTCCGGCTTCACCGACCTGGAGACGGCCACCATCGCCGAACACCGCTGGTGGACCGTCGACGACCTCCGGTCCACCGCGGACACCGTCTACCCGGTCCAGCTCGCGGAGTTGCTGTCGGAACGCCAGACCTGGGACGGAACCCTCAAGGCCGTCCGCTGACACCGGGCGAGGGGGCGGCGGCAACGACCACCCCCTCCGGCATCACGCGTACTGGGTGGCCAACGAGGCGGGCAACGGGTCGAACCGGGCGAACTCCCGACTGAACGCCCCCGCCCCCGACGTCAACGACCGCAAGTCGATCGCGTACCGCAACAGCGCGGTAGCGGGCACCTCCGCCAACACCACCGTGTACCCCGCGGAATCCGCGGAAGTACCCAACACCCGCCCACGCCGAGCGGACAGATCCCCGAGCACGGCCCCGAGATGCTCATCCCGCAACCGCACCCGGATCGAGTCCACCGGCTCCAGCAACGAGATCCTGGTCTTCTCCGCGGCGTCCTTCAGCGCCAACGATCCGGCGGTCTGGAACGCGGCATCGGACGAGTCCACACTGTGCGCCTTCCCGTCCACCAGCGTCACCCGGATATCCACCACCGGATGCCCGGCGTGCAGCCCCCGCTCCAGCTGGGCCCGGACCCCCTTCTCCACCGACCCGATGAACTGGTGCGGCACCGACCCGCCGACCACCCGGTCCACGAACTCGAACCCGGTACCGGTCGGCAGCGGCTCCACCTCGATATCGCACACCGCGTACTGCCCATGCCCACCGGACTGCTTCACATGCCGCCCATGTCCCCGGGCGGTCCCGGCGAACGTCTCCCGCAGCGACACCTTCACCGGCTCCGTCTCGACATCCGCCCCACCGGCCCGCAACCGGTCGAGCACCACATCGGCGTGCGCCTCGCCCATGCACCACAACACGAGCTGATGCGTCTCGGCGTTCCGTTCCAACCGCAACGTCGGGTCCCCGGCGACGAGCCGCGACAGGTTGCGCGCCAACGCATCCTCATCACTACGGGTCTTCGCGGCCACCGCGACCGGCAGCAACGGCTCGGGCATCGCCCACGGCGCCATCAGGATCGGGTCCTCCGGAGCGGACACGGTGTCCCCGGTCTCCGCCGACCCCACCTTCGTCAACGCACACAGATCACCAGCCACGCAGTAGGGCACCTCCCGCAGCGAGGACCCCAACGGCGAGTAGATGTGCGCCACCCGCTCATCCGCGTCGTGGTCCTCGTGCCCCCGATCCGCCAACCCGTGCCCGGACACGTGCACCGACCGCTCCGGCCGCAACGTCCCGGAAAACACCCGGACCAGTGACACCCGCCCGACGTACGAGTCGACCGCGGTCCGCACGACCTCGGCCGCCAACGGCCCGTCCGGGTCGGCCGTGATCGCCGCGCGCGGCCGCCCCTGCGGGTCCGTCACCTCAGGCAACGCGTGCTCCAACGGCGACGGGAACGCCCGCGACAGGGCGTCCAACAGCTCGTCCAGGCCCAACCCGGTCGTCGCGCACACCGGGAACACCGGGTGGAACGAGCCCCTGGCCACCGCCGTCTCCAGGTCGGCGATGATCGTCCCCGGCTCGATCGCCTCCCCGGCCAGGTAGCGGTCCATCAGGGTCTCGTCCTCGCTCTCCGCGATGATCCCCTCCAGCAGCCGGTCCCGGACCTCGCCGATCGTCGAGAGATCGTCCGCCGATGCCTCGGACACGGTCGGCGGACGCCCGTCGGTGTAGTCGAACCGCCGCTGCGTGATCAGCCCGAGCAGCCCGGCACCGTCCGGGGTGGGCAGGTAGACCGGCAGCACGTTGGCCCCGAACGCGGCCTGGCACGCCGCCAGCTCGGCGTCGAAGTCCGCGCGCGCGTGGTCCAGCCGGGCGATCACCAGCGCGCGCGGCATGCCCACGGCGGCGCACTCGGCCCACAGCGTGGTCGTGGTCGCGTCCACGCCCTCGGCGGCGCAGACCACGAACAGCGCGGCGTCGGCGGCGCGCAGCCCGGCGCGCAGCTCGCCGACGAAGTCCGCGTACCCGGGGGTGTCGATCAGGTTCACCTTCACCCCGTCGTGCACCAACGGCGCGACCGACAGGCCGACGGAGCGCTGCTGGCGCACCGCGGCCGGGTCGTGGTCGCACACCGTGGTGCCCTCGGTGACCGACCCGGCCCGACCGACCACACCGGAGGCGGCCAGCAGCGCCTCGACGAGCGTGGTCTTGCCGGACCCGGACGGCCCGACCAGCACGACATTGCGCACCTGTCCCGGATCGCTGACCGCGACCCCGGACTCGGCTTGACCGTTCTCGGAGTTCTTGGACCCCATGGCGCCCCACCTCCACTCGGTCGGGGAGCCGCCGGGGCTCCCCATCGGCACTCGTGTGTTCGATCTCACACCGATATCGGTGGCTCGACAACCCCGCGAGAGTCCCGAGTCGTTCCCGACCGTTTACCCCCCGGCCGCCGGACAGTCGGTCCGGGCGGGACGCAAAACCGCCGAGTGGCCTGACGAGATAGGTCCCGATTGGCCACCTTCACCGGGCCATTTCGGCCGTAACCTGTGGTCAGCGGCTTCCCGCCGCCGCGCGCGGGTCCCCACCCGCCGACCGCCGAGAGAAAGGTCGCCCGCAGTGTCCGACCAGCAGACCGCAGCCCCCACCCCCGAGACCGGCACCACCCGGGTCAAGCGCGGCATGGCCGAGATGCTCAAGGGCGGCGTGATCATGGACGTGGTGGACGCCGAGCAGGCCAAGATCGCCGAGGACGCGGGCGCGGTCGCGGTGATGGCGCTGGAGCGGGTCCCGGCCGACATCCGCGCGCAGGGCGGCGTCGCCAGGATGAGCGACCCGGACCTGATCGACGGCATCATCGCCGCGGTCTCCATCCCGGTCATGGCCAAGGCCCGCATCGGCCACTTCGTCGAGGCCAGGGTGCTGCAGGCGCTCGGCGTCGACTACATCGACGAGTCCGAGGTGCTCACCCCGGCCGACTACGCCAACCACATCGACAAGTGGGCGTTCACCGTGCCGTTCGTGTGCGGCGCCACCAACCTGGGCGAGGCCCTGCGCCGGATCACCGAGGGCGCGGCCATGATCCGCTCCAAGGGCGAGGCGGGCACCGGCGACGTGTCCAACGCGACCACGCACATGCGCAAGATCCGCGCCGAGATCAAGCGGCTCACCTCGCTGCCCGAGGACGAGCTCTACGTCGCGGCCAAGGAGCTGCAGGCCCCGTACGACCTGGTCGTCGAGGTCGCGCGCACCGGCAAGCTGCCGGTCGTGCTGTTCACCGCGGGCGGCATCGCCACCCCGGCGGACGCGGCGATGATGATGCAGCTGGGCGCCGAGGGCGTGTTCGTCGGCTCCGGCATCTTCAAGTCCGGCAACCCGGCCCAGCGCGCCGAGGCCATCGTCAAGGCCACCACCTTCCACGACGACCCGGATGTGATCGCCAAGGTCAGCCGCGGCCTTGGCGAGGCCATGGTGGGCATCAACGTGGAGGACGTGCCCGAGCCGCACCGGCTCGCCGAGCGCGGCTGGTGATCGCGGCGCCCCGGGGGCCGCGCGCCCCCGGGGTCACACGTGCTCGGAGACCAGGCAGGCGGTCGTGCCCGGCAGCAGCGCCTCGAACACGTGCGGGAGGTCGCCGGGGTAGCAGATGTAGTCGCCGGGCTCCAGCGTGACCGGCTCGTCGGTCAGCCCGACCAGGGCTCGCCCCGAGCTGAGCACCACGTGCTCGACCACCCCGGGCGCGTGCGGCTCCGACTCCCGCCTGCTGCCTGGCTCACCCCTGGTCAGGTAGACGTCGCGGCGGGCGTGCGGCGGGCTGGAGGCCAGCAGCGTGCACGAGTAGTCGGCGCGTTCGGAGTAGACCACCGGGCCCTCGCCGAGGCGGATCACCTGCACCCGCGGCCGCGGCGGCTCGACCAGTCTGCTGAACGGCACGCCCAGGGTCACGCTCAACGCCCACAGGGTCTCGATGCTCGGGTTGCCCGAACCGGACTCCAGCTGGGAGAGCGTCGACTTGGCCACTCCGGCCCGCTTGGCCAGCTCGCTCAGCGAGAGCCCCACTCGTTCCCGCTCGCGGCGCAGCGAGCGGGCGATGACGTCCAGCAGTGCTCCGCGCTGCTCCACTTTCCGCTCCCTGGTGGTCACCCGATGTTCGATGTGACGAACGATCCGTTCGCGTTGACGAACGGGCCATCGGTGTCCATCATATCGGACTATGCGTTCGATCTGGCGAACACTGGATGCCGAGCTGTGGCGCGGGGTACTGGCCATCGCGGTCGCCGCCGCGGTCAACGGCGCCTCCTTCGGCGCCATCGCGGTGGCCGCGGGCCTGGCCCTGTGGGTACCGGTGGTGATGTCGGTGCTGATCTTCGCGGGCGGCTCGCAGTACCTGGCCGTCGGCGTGGTCGCGATCGGCGGCAACCCGATCGCGGCAGTACTCGGCGGCCTGGTGCTCAACGCCCGACACCTGCCGTTCGGCCTGGCCGTGGGAGACGTGATCGGCCGGGGCCTGCCCGCACGGCTGGTGGGCAGCCACCTGCTGGTGGACGAGTCGGTCGCCTTCGCCATGGCCCAGCGCGACCCGGTCCGGGCCCGCGCCGCCTACTGGGCCTGCGGGGCCTCGCTGTTCGTGGCCTGGAACGTGGGCGTGCTGGCCGGGGCGCTGGCGGGCACGCTGGTCAGCGACCCGAACGCGCTCGGCCTGGACGCGGTGTTCCCCGCGGTCATGCTGGCGCTGGTCCTGCCCGCCCTCAAGGAGGCGGGCAAGGCCCGGCCCGCCCTGCTCGGCGCGGCCGTCGCCCTGGCCACCACGCCGTTCCTGCCCGCGGGCGTACCCGTGCTGCTGGCCCTCGTCGGACTGGTAGCCGTGCCCCGCCGCCGTGAGGAGGTGGTCGCGTGACCATCCTGCCGATCCTGGTGCTGGCTCTCGGCACCTACGCGTTCCGCCTCGGCGGCACCCTCCTGCGCGACCGGGTCACCATGCCCGACCGGGTGCGGGAACTGCTTTCCACCGGTGCCCTCGTGCTGCTCGTCGCCCTGGTCGCCACCAGCTCGCTCACCAAGGGCCAGTCCTTCGCGGGCTGGTCGCTGCCCGCGGGCGTACTGGTCGGCGGGGTGCTCGCGTGGCGCAAGGCCCCCTTCGTCGTCGTGGTCATCGCGGCCGCGACGACCACCGCCCTGCTGCGCCTGGCCGGGGTCGCCTGACCCGAGCCCCGACCAGGCCGACTACCCTGGACGATCGGGTCTGGAACAGGAGGAACACCACCGTGTCGGCAGATCGACCGCTGATCGGGGTGCTCGCGCTGCAGGGTGACGTGCGCGAGCACATCGCCGCCCTGGAAGCGGGCGGCGCGCGCGCCGTCACCGTGCGCCGCGAGTCCGAGCTGTCCGCCGTGGACGGCCTGGTGCTGCCCGGCGGCGAGTCCACCACCATGTCCCGGCTGCTGGAGACCTTCGAGCTGCTGGACCCGCTGCGGGCCCGGCTGGCGGCGGGCATGCCCGCCTACGGCTCCTGCGCCGGGATGATCCTGCTCGCGGAGAAGGTCCTCGACGGCCGCCCCGACCAGCACCAGCTCGGTGCCCTGGACATGATCGTGCGCCGCAACGCGTTCGGCAGGCAGGTCGACTCGTTCGAGGAAGACCTGGCCGTCGACGGCGTCGACGGCGGTCCGGTGCACGCGGTCTTCATCCGCGCCCCGTGGGTCGAATCGACCTCGCCGCGGGTGGAAGTGCTGGCTAGGGTGCCCGACACCCCGACGGCCGGAGCCGCCGCCGGTAGGATCGTCGCCGTTCGGCAGGGCAGCGTGCTCGCCACCTCGTTCCACCCGGAACTGACGGGCGACGCGCGCGTGCACCGCCTGTTCGTGGACCTGGTCGTCGACACGGTCCGCGGGCTCGAAGACACCGGTAGCGAATGACGGAGGAGAGATGAGCGGCCATTCCAAGTGGGCGACGACCAAACACAAGAAGGCCGCCCTCGACGCCAAGCGTGGCAAGCTGTTCGCCAAACTGATCAAGAACGTCGAGGTCGCGGCCCGCACCGGCGGCGGTGACCCGGACGGCAACCCGACGCTCTACGACGCCATCCAGAAGGCGAAGAAGAACTCGGTCCCGCAGGACAACATCGAACGCGCCCGCAAGCGCGGCGGCGGTGAGGAAGCGGGCGGCGCCGACTGGCAGAACATCACCTACGAGGGCTACGGCCCCAACGGCGTCGCGGTCCTGATCGAATGCCTCACCGACAACCGCAACCGCGCGGCCGGTGAGGTCCGCACCGCCATGACCCGCAACGGCGGCAACATGGCCGACCCGGGCTCGGTCGCGTACATGTTCAACCGCAAGGGCGTGGTCGTCCTCCCCAAGAACGACCTCGCCGAGGACGACGTCCTCATGGCCGTCCTGGACGCGGGCGCCGAGGAGGTCAACGACATCGGCGACAGCTACGAGATCGTCTCCGAGGCCACCGACCTGGTCGCGGTCCGCACCGCCCTGCAGAACGCGGGCTACGACTACGACTCCGCCGAGGCCAGCTTCCTCCCGTCGCTGACGGTCGCCCTGGAGGCCGACGGCGCCCGCAAGATCTTCAAACTCATCGACGCCCTGGAGGACTGCGACGACGTCCAGAACGTCTACGCCAACTTCGACATCTCCGACGAGGTCATGGCCGAGGTCGACTGACCCCTCCTGGCAGCTGCACGACGGACCGGCGGGCTTCCCCGCCGGTCCGTTCTGTTCGGTTCGGGGAGTGGCGTTCGGTTCCGGCCACAGCCAGGCGAACGCCCTTGAGAGTGGTGACTCCCCGAGGGCAGACTGGGGGTCCCCAACACCAGGAGTTCCCTTGTCGCTGGATGAGATCACCGAGGAGCAGGCGGAACTGCGGGAGTGGTTGCTGCAGACCGCCGACAGCGAGGGGCACGCCGTGGTCGAGGTGCCCGGGGACGAGTTCGGCGCCCCCTACGCCTTCTCGGTCGGGGCCTGGCGCAGGTTCGGTGCCCCCGAGGCCGTGGTCATCGGGTTACCGGTGAACATGATGCCCACCCTGATCTCCGCCTACGTCCAGCGCGCCGCAGCGGGTGAGCGGTTCTTCCCCGGCCTGCCCTACCTGGACTTCTTCGACGGCACCCCGGTGGTCGTCGAGCGGGTGCACCAGGACTTCTACCCGGAGTTCCTCGGCAGCGCCCTCTTGCTCTACCCCTCCGGCCAGTTCCCGGCGCTCCAGCTGATCGTCGCCACACCGGACGGTCACTTCCCGTGGAGCCGCAGGGCGCCGGAAGGTTTCGCGGACTGGCAGCCCATCCTCACCGCCAGCGGCCACCCCGAGAGTTGGCGGCCCGGGATCGACGGCCCGTGAGGACCGACCCGAGCATGTCGGCGAGGCCCGCACCGTTCAGCCGCCTCGGGGCCAGGTTGCCGATCATGGGGGAAGCAGTCGTGCCAGCTCAGGCCGGTCCGCGACCAGGGACGCCGTAGCGAACTCCACCGAGTCGTCGGTGTAGGGCGGGACCACCACCGTGCCGACCAGCGACCACGATGGTGTCTCCGACGCCTGCCACGTGCCCGCGGGCACCAGCAGCTGCGGTCGTTCGCCCGCCGCCACGTCCGAGCCCAGGGTCACCGATCGATAGCCGGACGGCCCGATCAGGTGGGTCGTCAGCGGCGCGCCCGCGTGGTGGACGTACAGCTCCGGTCGGTCGAGTCGGTGCCACGCGGAGAACGCGGGGGATTCGAGCAGGTAGTAGATGGCGGAGAAGGTGTCGTCGGCGTACGACCGGCTCCACAGGCCGCCCTCGGTCGGGAGGGGTCGCAGGTCCAGGGCCGTCGCCAGCGCACGGGGATCGGTCACGGTCACAGCTTAGGAACTCCGGCCCCGCACCGCCCCGGACCGTGGTTACGATCTTGGTCTCGCGCAGGAAAGGGGCCGCCCCATGGCCGAGTCCGTCCGTCCGCGCCCGACCGACCAGACCGAGGCCGAACTGGGGTTTCAGCCCCAGCAGGCGGTCCGCTGGCTGGCGCCGCGAGTGTTGATCACCACCGGGTTCCAGTCGCTGGTCGCGGAGATCTTCGGGTCCTACGCGGACAAGCGCGAGATCCAGGGCAGTCTCCCCGCCGACCTGCACGACCACTCCGCGACCGACGCCCTCTGGTTCGACTACGTGGCCGATCTCGGCGACGGTTTCGACGCCACCTACTCCGTCGCCAGTCTCCTCGCCGCCCCCGAACTCGATCTCGACGGGCACCGCCTACCGCGCGGTCGCCTCCTGGTCATGGGCGGCGACGAGGTCTACCCGTTCGCCTCCACCCGCGCGTATGAAGACCGGTCCAAGGGCGTCTACCGCGCCGCGCTACCCCTCGTGGACGGTGCGGCGCCGACGCTGTTCGCCTTGCCCGGCAACCACGACTGGTACGACGGCCTCACCGCGTTCCTGCGCGTCTTCGCCCAGAAGCGGTGGTTCGGCGGCTGGCAGACCGAACAGTCCCGTTCGTACTTCGCGATCCGGTTGCCGCAACGCTGGTGGCTGCTCGCCATCGACACCCAGTTCGACGACTACGTGGACGCCCCGCAGCTGGAGTACTTCCGCCGCGCCACCGAGGACATGCGCGAGGGCGACGCCGTCATCCTCTGCACCCCCAGCCCGGACTGGGTGGACGCGGGTTCCGACGGCCCCACCAAGGGCTACGACACCCTGGACTTCTTCGACCGCGAGATAGTCCGCGCGAGGGGCGCTCAAACGCGGGTGATGCTGTCCGGCGACAAACACCACTACGCCCGTTTCACCGAACGCGACGGCACCCGTCAAGCCATCACCTGCGGCATCGGCGGTGCCTACCTCGCCGCCACGCACGCACTGCCCGAGGAACTCTCCTTACCGCCCAAGAAGTCCCGCGTGCGCGCACCGTCCCCGCAGACCTCCTACGACCTGGTCACCCGCTACCCGGACAGCGCGACCTCCGAGCGTTACGCCGCAGGCATCCTCGGCCTCCCATGGCGTAATCCGGGCTTCTGGGGTCTCACCGGCATCTTCCAGACGGTCATGACCCTCGCGGTCCTCTACGGGATAGTCCAAGCCGACATCGGTCTCAAGGGCTTCTTCGGACTTGTCGCCAGCTGGGCGCCCGCGGTCCTGGTAGGAGCCGTGCTGCTGCTGGCGGGTTTCACCTTCGCCCGCATAGGCGGCAAACACGCGCCTCCGCTCACGCGCACGACAGTGGGCATACTGCACGCCCTTGCGCACATAGCGCTCAGCGTCGGCTGGTCGTTCGTCGTGATCTGGCTCTACCAGGACGTGTTCCCGCACGGCGCCGCCCAGGACTGGGCCACGCTCGCGGTCGTCGCCATCGGCACGCCGCTGCTCGTCGGCTTCATCGACGCCGAGATCGTCGCCGTCTACCTGATGCTCGCCAGCCGCGTCGGCGTGAACCTCAACGAGGTCATGGCGGGCCAGAGCATCGAGGACCGCAAGGGCTTCCTGCGCCTGCGCATCGACACCGACGGCGACCTCACTATCTACCCCGTCCGACTCGACCGCGTCTGCCGTTCCTGGCGCGCCCGGCCACAGGCCGCCCACACCGAACCGTGGTTCGCCCCGGCCACCCCGCTGGACCCGCACCTGATCGAGGAGCCGATCACCGTCCCCCGCGTGTCGGGCTGATCCGCCGCGCGCGCACCCCGTAGGGTCTCGAACGAGTGTTCATTCGAGACGGGAGCCGACGCGGTGCGCGTGCTGGGTGTCGACCCCGGCCTGACCCGGCTGGGCATCGCCGTGGTGGACGGCGGCGCGGGCAGGCAGGTCCGGGCCGTGGCCGTCGATGTCGTGCGCACCCCCGCCGACGACGACCTGCCCACCCGGCTGCTCAAGGTCTCGCACGCGGTGGAGGCGTGGCTGGACGAGCACCGGCCCGAGGTGGTCGCCATCGAGCGCGTGTTCAGCCAGCACAACGTCCGCACGGTGATGGGCACCGCGCAGGCCGCGGGCGTGGTCGCGCTCGCCGCCGCCCGCCGCGACCTGCCGGTCATGTTCCACACGCCCAGTGAGGTCAAGGCCGCCGTCACCGGGTCGGGCCGGGCGGACAAAGCCCAGGTCACCACCATGGTCACCCGGCTGCTCGGCCTCGCCGCCGCGCCCAAGCCCGCCGACGCCGCGGACGCGCTGGCCATCGCCATCTGCCACCTGTGGCGGGCGCCGCTGCGCGCGCGGATGGCCGAGGCGGAGGCGAGGGCGGCGGAACTGGCGCGCAAGCACCGTGCGAGGCTGGCCGCCGCGGCGCGGGAGAGCAGGACGGTGCGGAAGTGATCTCTTCTTTGCGGGGCCAGGTGGCCTCGATCAGTCTCGACCACGCGGTCATCGAGGTCGGGGGAGTGGGCTTCGCCGTGCAAGCGACCCCGCACACGCTCGCGACACTGCGCCGTGGTGACGAGGCCGCGTTGTCCACCGCGCTGGTCGTGCGCGAGGACTCGTTGACCCTGTTCGGCTTCGCCGACGCCGAGGCGCGCGACCTGTTCTGGTTGCTCCAGACCGTCTCCGGTATCGGTCCCCGGTTGGCACTGGCCACGCTCGCGGTGCTCGAACCCGCGCAGCTGCGGGCCGCGCTGTCCGAGGGCAACGTCGCCGTGCTCACCCAGGTCCCGGGCATCGGCCGCAAGGGCGCCGAACGGCTGATCATCGAGCTGCGCGACAAGGTCGGCGCGCTGGTCGCGGGCGAGTCCCCGGTCGCCCCGGCGGGCGGGCAGGTCCGCGGCTCGGTCGTGGAGGCGTTGGTGGGCCTCGGGTTCCCGCTCAAGCAGGCCGAGCAGACCGTCGACACCGTGCTGGCCGCCGACGGCGCCGCCGACACCTCGTCCGTGCTCCGCCAGGCCCTGGCCACCCTGGGCCGCAAGCGCTGATGACCGACGGCGAGTGGAGCGACCTCTCCCCGGTGGCGGGCCCGGGGGAGCGCGACGACGAGTCCAGCCTGCGCCCGCGCAGCCTTGGCGAGTTCGTCGGCCAGCCCCGCGTCCGCGAGCAGCTGCAACTGGTGCTGCAAGGCGCCACCCGACGCGGCTCGCCGCCCGACCACGTGCTGCTCTCCGGCCCGCCCGGACTGGGCAAGACCAGCCTCGCCATGATCATCGCCGCCGAGCTGGGCAGGCCGATCCGGATCACCTCCGGCCCCGCACTGGAACGCGCGGGCGACCTCGCCGCGATGCTGTCGAACCTGGTCGAGGGCGAGGTCATGTTCATCGACGAGATCCACCGCATCGCCCGCCCCGCCGAGGAGATGCTCTACCTGGCGATGGAGGACTTCCGGGTCGACGTGGTGGTCGGCAAGGGCCCCGGCGCCACCTCCATCCCGCTGGAGATCGCGCCGTTCACCCTGGTCGGCGCCACCACCCGGTCCGGCTCGCTCACCGGCCCGCTGCGCGACCGGTTCGGCTTCACCGCGCACATGGAGTTCTACGTCCCCGCCGACCTGGAGCTGGTGCTCCGCCGCTCCGCCGCCATCCTCGGCGTGGACCTGCGTCCGGACGGCGCCGAGGAGATCGCGGGCCGGTCCCGCGGCACCCCGCGCATCGCCAACCGCCTGCTGCGCCGCGTCCGCGACTACGCCGAGGTCCGCGCGGACGGCGCGGTGGACCGGGAGATCGCCCGCGCCGCGCTGAAGGTCTACGACGTCGACGAGCTCGGCCTGGACCGGCTCGACCGCGCCGTGCTGGCCGCGCTGGTGCGCTCGTTCGGCGGTGGCCCGGTCGGCGTCGCCACATTGGCCGTGGCGGTCGGCGAGGAACCGACTACCGTGGAAGAGGTGTGCGAGCCCTATCTGGTCCGGGCGGGCATGTTGGCCCGGACGCCGCGGGGTCGGGTGGCGACCGCGCTCGCGTGGTCCCACCTGGGGCTCACCGCCCCCGCGGACGCACCGGGCTGGGCGGCGCCTACCCTGTTCGACGAGTGACGGGTCGCACACGGCGGCGCGGGGAGCGGTACGCGCACCCCCGCCGGGCTGGCAGACTCGACCGAGACAACCCGAACAATCGGACTTTTCGCAGCGGCGGACCGGCCCACCCGGGTCCCGGCAACCGGACCGCTGTCGCGGATGGAGAGATATGAACCAGGCTCTGCTCCCCCTGTTGCTGGTCGCCGTCCTGGCGATCCCGCTGATCCTCGGCTCGCGTCGGCAGAAGCGGATGGTGGCGCAGCAGCAGGAGCTCCAGAACGCGCTGGCCGTCGGCGACCGGGTGATGACCACCTCCGGCATGTACGCCACGGTCTCCGACATCTCCGAGGAGGCCACCATCGGCCTGGAGATCGCGCCCGGCGTGGAGACCGTGTGGCTGCGCCAGGCCATCCGGGAGAAGGTCGGCCCGGACGTGGTCGACGAGGACGAGGCCACCGACGACGTGGTGGACGGGACGCACGAGGCCATCCCGGCCGAGCCCGCCGACTCGGACACCGGCAAGTCCAAGAACTGAGGACGAACCGAAGCCGAACCGCGGGGTCCGGTTCGACCGGCTTCACGCTCAGCCCACGCCGATGGGCGCAGCGTGAGCCATGCAACACTGAACTGACCCCGCAGCAGGTACGCTGCGCCCCCACCCGCCGGAGTCGTCCGGGTGCGGGCGCAGTGTCATGACCACCTATCGCGGCGTGCACGTCACACCCCGTGCGCGGCCCGCGCGAGCCGAGGAGACGGACCGACCGTGGCACCACCGGTTGGGCAGATCCGCCCAGGACGCTATCTGGCGTTCTTCGTAGCTGTCGTCGCTGTCCTGTACGCGCTGGTCTTCGCGACCGGCGACCATCAGGCCAAGCCCAAACTGGGCATCGACCTGCAGGGCGGTACCCGGGTCGCGTTGACCGCGCGCACGGAGACCGGCGTCAAGCCGTCGAAGGACTCGCTGGAACTGTCGCGGCAGCTGATCGAGGCCCGCGTCAACAACACCGGCGTGCAGGGCGCGGAGGTCGTGCTCGACGGCGACACGATCGTCATCACGGTCCCCGGCGAGAACGGCGAGAAGGCCAAGGACCTCGGCCAGACCGCGCAGCTGCGGTTCCGGCCGGTGCTGCAGGCGGCGCAGGCCACCCCGCAGGTCCAGACCAACCCGTCGAACCCGGCCGAGCCGCCGCTGCCGGAGGTGACCGGCTCCGCCGCGCCGACCACCGGCGCCGCGCCCACCTCCGGCGCCGCGGCCACCGGCGCGCCCACCACGGGCGCCCCGCAGGGCCGCCCGGCGCCCGCGCTGGAGCAGCAGCAGACGACCACGCCCGCCGCGCCCGCCACCGGCGCCCCGGCCACCGAGCCCGCGAGCGGCGCCCCGGCGGCCGACGACCCGTGCGTCCAGTACGCCACGCTGCTGACCAACCCGTCCGCCGCGCAGGGCGACCTGATCGCCGCGGGCAAGAAGTGTCGCCAGAACGCCAAGCTGGGCCCGTCGAAGGGCGCCGACGGCACCGATGTGCCCGCCGACCAGGCCGCCCAGCAGACCGCGCTGGCCGTGCTCGACTGCACCAAGCCCGACCCGCTGGTCGGCAACGACGACGGCAAGCTGCCGCTGGCCACCTGCGGCCAGGACGGCCAGGAGAAGTTCATCCTCGGCCCGTCCTTCCTGGAGGGCACCGAGATCGACAACGCCGCCGCCACCCGGGACGCCAAGGGCATCGGCTACGTGGTCACCCTGGACTTCAAGTCCGGCGGCTCCAAGACCTGGGCCGAGTACACCGCCGCGCACGTCAACGAGCGCGCCGCGTTCGTGCTCGACACCCAGGTCGTGTCCGCGCCCACCATCCAGGGCGCGATCAACGGCCAGACCCAGATCACCGGCGGCCAGAGCGGCTTCAAGCAGGGCGAGGCGCAGCACCTGGCGCAGGTGCTCAAGTACGGCTCGCTGCCGCTGTCGTTCAGCTCCTCGGAGGCCGAGACGGTGTCCGCGACGCTGGGCCTGGCCTCGCTGGAGGCGGGCCTGATCGCGGGCGGCCTCGGCCTGCTGCTGGTCTTCATCTACTGCCTGGTCTACTACCGGCTGCTCGGCCTGCAGATGATCCTGTCGCTGGCGCTGTCCGCGGTGATCGTGTTCGCGGTGCTGGTGCTGCTCGGCCGCTGGATCGGGCTGTCGCTCGACCTGCCGGGCATCGCCGGGTTCATCGTCGCCATCGGTATCACCGCGGACTCGTTCGTCATCTTCTTCGAACGGCTGAAAGACGAGGTCCGCGAGGGCCGCACGTTCCGCTCCGCGGTACCGCGGGCGTGGGTGCGGGCCCGGCGCACGATCCTGTCCGCGGACGCGGTCAGCTTCCTGGCCTCCGCGGTGCTCTACATCGTGGCCGTCGGCCAGGTCCGCGGCTTCGCGTTCACCCTTGGCCTGTCCACCGTGCTCGACCTGGTCGTGGTGTTCCTGGTGACGCACCCGCTGGTCGCGCTGGCGTCCCGGTCCAAGCTGCTGACCCACCCGAAGTACTCCGGCCTCGGTACCGTGCACCGGTCGATCGCGGCCCAGCGCGCCGCGAAGGTCCCGGCGAGCACCGGCGCGAAGGAAGTGTGACGAGATGTCCACCAACGAGACCACCGCGCTCACCGCGACCGGCGACGTCGCCAAGGGCGGCAGGCACAGCGTCTTCGAGCGGCTCTACACCGGCACCGGCGCGTTCGACATCGTCGGCAAGCGCAAGCGCTGGTACGTGATCTTCGGCGCGCTGGTGCTGGTCTGCATCGCCTCGATGGTGTTCCGGGGCTTCAACCTCGGCATCGACTTCGAGGGCGGCACCAAGATCTCCATGCCCGCGGTGAGCGCCACCGGCGACATCTCCACCGACCGGGTGGAACAGGTCTTCCGGGACGCCGTGCACAAGGACGCGTCCGCGGTGCAGCGGGTCGGCACCGGCGCCAACACCACCATCCAGATCAAGTCCGAGACGCTCAGCGTCCCCGAGGTCACCACCCTCAAGCAGGCGCTGGCCGACAAGCTGCAGCCGCGCGCCGCGGACGGCAAGACCGGCGCGGGCCAGATCAGCGACAGCGCCGTCTCCGGCTCCTGGGGCGGCGAGATCTCCAGCAAGGCGCTCTGGGCGCTGGGCATCTTCCTGTTCCTGGTGACGATCTTCCTGGCGCTCTACTTCGAGAAGTGGATGGCGGTCGCCGCGCTCGGCGCCCTCATCCACGACGTCGTGGTCACCCTGGGCATCTACTCGATCGTCGGCTTCGAGGTCACCCCGGCCACGGTCATCGGCCTGCTCACCATCCTCGGGTTCTCCCTCTACGACACCGTCGTGGTGTTCGACAAGGTCAAGGAGAACACCCGCGGCCTGCTCGGCCTGACCAGGCGCACCTACGCCGAGGCGGCCAACCTGGCGCTCAACCAGACCCTGATGCGCTCGATCAACACCTCGCTGTTCGCGCTGCTGCCGGTCTGCGGCCTGCTCATCGTCGGCGTCGGCCTGCTCGGCGTCGGCACCCTGCAGGACCTGGCACTGGTGCAGCTGACCGGCATGCTCGCGGGCGCGCTGTCGTCGATCTTCCTGGCCACCCCGATGCTGGTCGACCTGAAGATGACCGAGCCCAAGTTCCAGGAGCAGGCCCAGCGGGTCGCGCTGCGCCGGGCGAACCTGGCCCGCAAGCACGACGCCCAGCACGAGGGTGCGGATCTGTCCGAGGACGAGCTGGAGTCGGAGCTGCGCCGGGAGAAGGCCTACGCGGTCGCCTCCAGCGTCCCGGCCCGCAACCCCAAGGCCGCCGACGCCCGGCGCAAGTCGGCCAAGCAGCCCGCGCCGAAACCGGCAGGCAAGCCGTCCGGCAAGAAGCGGCGCTGACCTTTGCCGCACGCGTCTCTGGACAGGGCGCTCGGACTCATCCGGGAAGTCGCGGACTTCCCCGAGCCGGGCGTCCTGTTCCGTGATCTGAGCCCCCTGCTCGCCGACGCCGACGCGTTCCGCGCGGTGGTCGACGCGCTGGGGGAGACTCTGGCCCCCGATGTGGACACCGTGCTGGCGCTGGAGGCCCGCGGGTTCCTGTTCGGCGCCGCCCTGGCCGCCACCCGCGGCCTTGGCGTGGTGCCGGTGCGCAAGCCCGGCAAGCTCCCGGCCGTCGCCGACCGGGTGACCTTCGACCTGGAGTACGGCACCGCCACGTTCGAGCTACCCGCCGACACGCTCCGGCCCGGCGCGCGGGTGGCCGTGGTGGACGACGTCCTGGCCACCGGCGGCACCCTCGCCGCCGCCGTCGGACTCGCCGAGCGGGCGGGCGCGACGGTCACCGGCGCGCTGGTCGTGGTGGAGATCACTGCCCTGGACGGGCGAGCTCGCGTACCGCTTCCCGTGCACGCCGTTCACGCCGTGTAGCCGCGACGGGCGGTATCCGGGTGACCACCGCGACGCCGTCCCGGGTGTCGGTTCGTCGTACCTGTGGTGCGGTTCGTCGCCCCGATCCCCGGTCATCGGGCGTTCCGGAGTTATCCTCGGTACCCGGGCCACACCCGTGACCCGGACAGTCGTGACCGTGCCACCCGCCATCCAGGTGAGGGTGCGGCTCCGGACGGCCGGGGGGCATGGGTGACCCAGGACGTGCAGACAGGAACCGCACCTGCGGCGACCGGGGGCGAGCAGCCCCCGGGCAGGCCGACCCGCCGCGTGCGGGCCCGGCTCGCCCGGCGCATCACCGCGCAGCGCGCCGCGCCGGTCAAGCAGGTGCTGGAGCCGCTGGCCGCCGTGCACCGCGAGCTGCACCCCAAGGCCGACCTGGCGCTGCTGCAACACGCCTACGACGTCGCCGAGGAGATGCACCGCAGTCAGCGGCGCAAGTCCGGCGACCCGTACATCACCCACCCGCTGGCCGTCGCCACCATCCTGGCCGAGCTGGGCATGGACACCACCACGCTGGTCGCCGCGCTGCTGCACGACACCGTGGAGGACACCGAGTACTCGCTGGACCAGCTGCGCGAGGACTTCGGCGACGAGGTCGCGCACCTGGTCGACGGCGTCACCAAGCTGGACAAGGTGCAGCTCGGCTCCGCGGCCGAGGCGGAGACCATCCGCAAGATGGTGATCGCCATGGCCCGCGACCCCCGGGTGCTGGTGATCAAGCTGGCGGACCGGCTGCACAACATGCGCACCATGCGGTTCCTGCCGCCGGAGAAGCAGGCCAAGAAGGCCCGCGAGACGCTGGAGGTGCTCGCCCCGCTGGCGCACCGGCTGGGCATGGCCACGGTCAAATGGGAGCTGGAGGACCTGGCGTTCGCCATCCTGCAGCCCAAGAAGTACGACGAGATCGTCCGCCTGGTCGCCAACCGCGCGCCGTCGCGCGACACCTACCTGCAGACGGTCAAGGACCAGCTGTCGGCCGACCTGGGGGCCTCCCGCATCACTGCGCGGGTGGAGGGGCGGCCCAAGCACTACTACTCCATCCACCAGAAGATGATCGTCCGGGGCCGCGACTTCGACGACATCCACGACCTGGTCGGCGTGCGCATCCTGGTCGACGACGTGCGCGACTGCTACGCCGCGATGGGCGTGGTGCACGCCCTGTGGCAGCCGATGCCCGGCCGGTTCAAGGACTACATCGCCCAGCCCCGCTTCGGCGTCTACCAGTCGCTGCACACCACGGTCATCGGGCCGGACGGCAAGCCGCTGGAGGTGCAGATCCGCACCCACGAGATGCACCGCACGGCGGAGTACGGCATCGCCGCGCACTGGCGGTACAAGGAGACCAAGGGCACCCACGCCGGTGTCGACGTGGACGAGATGGCGTGGATGCGGCAGCTGCTGGACTGGCAGCGGGAGGCCGCCGACCCGGGCGAGTTCCTGGAGTCGCTGCGCTACGACCTGGCCACCCGCGAGATCTTCGTGTTCACCCCCAAGGGCGACGTGGAGACCCTGCCAGCCGGGTCCACCCCGGTCGACTTCGCCTACGCCGTGCACACCGAGGTCGGCCACCGCTGCATCGGCGCCCGGGTCAACGGCAGGCTGGTGGCGCTGGAGCGCAAGCTGGAGAACGGCGAGGTCGTCGAGATCTTCACCTCGAAGGCCGAGGGCGCCGGACCCAGCCGCGACTGGCTGGCCTTCGCCGCCTCGCCGAGGGCCCGCGCCAAGATCAAGCAGTGGTTCGCCAAGGAGCGCAAGGAAGAGGCGATCGAGGCGGGCAAGGACGCCATCACCAAGGAGGTCCGCCGCGTCGGCCTCCCGATGCAGCGCCTGGTGTCGGCCGACTCGGTCACCGCCCTGGCCCGCGAGCTCCGCTACCCCGAGGTCAGCTCCCTCTACGCGGCCATCGGCGAGGGCCACGTCTCCGCCCGCCACGTCGTCCAGCGCCTGGTGGCGTTGCTCGGCGGCGTCGACCACGCCGAGGACGAGCTGGCCGAACGCGCCACCCCGTCCACCATCACCCGCCGCCGCAGCTCCGGCGACGCGGGCGTGATCGTCAAGGACGCCACGGACGTCTGGGTCAAGCTCGCCCGCTGCTGCACCCCCGTCCCCGGCGACGACATCCTGGGCTTCGTCACCCGAGGCGGCGGCGTCAGCGTCCACCGCACGGACTGCACCAACGCCGACGAGCTGCTGCGCACGCCCGAGCGCCTCCTGGAGGTGGAGTGGGCCCCGTCCGAGTCCTCGATCTTCCTGGTCGCCATCCAGGTCGAGGCCCTCGACCGGCACCGCCTGCTGTCGGACGTGACCAAGGTGCTGGCCGACGAGAAGGTCAACATCCTCTCCGCCTCGGTGACCACGTCCCGGGACCGGGTCGCCGTCAGCCGCTTCTCGTTCGAGATGGGCGACCCGAAACACCTGGGCCACGTCCTCAAGGCCGTCCGCAGCGTCGAGGGCGTGTACGACGTCTACCGGGTGACGTCGGCGTCGTAGGTTGTCCGTTTCGTTCAAGACAGACCCGACCGAACGCCTTACGTTGAACGGGTGAAAACACGCACCGAGGACGCCGTCAGCCGCGCCGAGGACTTCATCCACCGCACCGCCCGCATCCTGGAACGCCGCCGCTACGAGCACCTGTTCAAGGGCGCTCCCGCGGCCCCGGTCCTGACAGCCCTATCCGCCTACCAGAACCCCGACGGCGGCTACGGCAACGCCCTCGAACCCGACGGCCGAGGCCCCGGCAGCCAACCGGTGACCACCCTGTTCGCCCTGCACGTGCTGCGGGAGGTCGACGCCCCCGCCGACGACGTGCTCCGCTACCTGGAGTCCATCACCACCCCGGAGGGCGGGGTCACCTTCGTCCACCCCAACATCCAGGACTACCCACGCGCCCCCTGGTGGCAGATCTCCGACCCCGACCAGGCATCCCTGCTCCCCACCGCCAACCTCGTCGGCGCCCTCTGGCAAGCAGGCCACACCCACCCCTGGATCGACCGCGCGGCCGAGTTCTGCTGGCCCCGCATCGAGTCCCTCACCACGACCCACCCCTACGAGGCCCTGGGCTGCCTGGCCTTCCTCGACGCCGCTCCCGACCGCCCACGCGCCGAGGCCGCCGCCGCCAAACTGGGCAAACTCGTCCGAGACAACAACTTCGTCCTGATCGACGGCCAGGGCACCACCCCCGACGGCTACAACCCCGCCGAACTACACGTCCCCCACGAGTACGCGTCCACCCCGGACAGCCTGGCCCGATCCTGGTTCACCGACGCCGAACTCGACACCAGCCTGGACAACCTCATCTCCAGCCAACACGAGGACGGCGGCTGGCGAGTCCGCTGGGGAACCTGGACCCCCGTGGTCGAGTTCGAATGGGCAGGCTGGATGACCCTGGAAACCCTGACCACCCTGAAAACCTTCGGCCGCCTCTAACCCGCCCGACAGACCTCTGTACAAACGGAACCGGTAACCGGTGCCACGTCAGAATCGCGGCTCATCATCCCACCAACAACCTCAACGACCCCCCAGAAAACCCTCGAACCTCCCGAGCCATATGCGCCTGATCCGCATACCCACACCGATCGGCAACGTCAGCAAACGACCCCCCACCCCGAGCCATCCGCACCGCCCCCTGAAACCGCAGCACCCGATGCAAAACCTTCGCCCCATACCCGAACGCCCCCTGACACCGCCGATTCAACTGCCGCTCCCCAACCCCCAAGCGAGCGGCCATCTCCCGAACCGGCACCCCGACCATCCCCCGAACCGCCCCGATCAACGGATCCGGCGAACAGGGAAACGCGGAAACCAACACCCCCTGCGCCTCGGCATCAGTCGAGCAATCAGCCAACCGGGCAGCCAACACCCCAGCCCCACGCCAAAACGCATCCAACGGCACCCGCGAGTCCCGCAACTCGGAAGCAGGTACCCCCAACGCGACATCCCCGGGCAGAAACCGAATCCCCACCAACGTCCCCGCCGAAACGACCGAGTCCTGTGGCCCGGTATCCGGCCCGGCGACCCACAGCCGCCCACTCTCCCGATGCCAGATCACGTCCACACAGGCGTCGGGAACCACCAGCACCCGCCCGGCGACCTCCGTCGACCGAGTCCACACACAGTGCACCCCGGGCCGCCCGACCTCCCGCTCGTGATACCCCACCGTCACTCCCGAACCGTCGCCCGAACGATCGTCACGGTGGTGGCAGGCTGCCCATCCCCGGGATCACTGCTCGACGGCGACACCCCTCGCCCGGCGACCTGATCCACAGTGGACAACCCGGTGGCATCGGTCTCCCCGAACACCGAATACGTAGGCGGAATCGCCGAATCCCCATACACCACGAAGAACTGGCTACCCCCGGTCCCCGGCCCCGCGTTGGCCAACGCCACCGTCCCCCTGGGATAGATCACACTCCCGCCCCCGGCTGCCTTCAACCCCACCGGAAACTCGTCCGGCACCACATACCCCGGCCCGCCCGTCCCGGTCCCCGACGGGTCACCGCACTGCAACACCTTCAGCTGCTCGTACGCGGTCAACCGATGACAGGTAGTGTTCGTGAAGTAGTCCTGAGTGGCCAGAAACACGAAACTCCGCACCGTGCACGGGGTCTTCGCCACATCCAGCTTCACCGGGATGGCCCCCGAGCTGGTGTCCACGACCACGGTCACCGGCTTGTCCTCGGCAACCGCCTCCGGCTTCCCCGAGAGCCGATGCGCCGGATTCTGCGTGACCTCCCCATCCGCCCGATACGCACACCGCTTCCCCGACCCGCCCGAACTCGTCCGCGTACTCCCGGCGGTGGTGGTCGCCGCACCCCCACGCGTCGTCGTGGCCCCCGCCCCCGCCGCCACGACCGGCTCCCCACTCACCGTCGCCGCACACCCCGAAGCCACCAGCGCCGCCCCCACCAGAACGACCGTCCGCCGCACCACACCACCGAGCACCCTGTTCACCCCCGCAGTCTGACACCCGCCCCCGTCATCCCCACCCATCGGGACACGAGCTGGGCCGACAACCCCTGGACACAAAGCAGCGGCGGCCGCCGAAGCGACCGCCGCCACCAAAGAACCTCTTTACTACCCCACCAGCACCGTCTTGATCGTCACCGGATTCTTCGGCTTCCCATCCCCCGGCGACCCCTGCGAGATGGTCCCAGCCTTGGCGATCTCGTCGATCGGCTCCAGATTCGCGGCATCAATGGACCCGAACACCGTATAGTTCGGCGGCAGCTCAGCCGACCCATACACGATGAAGAACTGACTACCGTTGGTCCCCTTGTTCGTCTCCGGGTTCTTCCCGGCATTGGCCATGGCCAGAATGCCCCGGCCGTACTTGATCTCCGGGAACACCTCGTCATCGAACGTGTACCCCGGCCCGCCGCTGCCGGTCCCCGACGGGTCGCCGCACTGCAGCACCTGCAGCCCGTCCCCGGTGGTGAGCCGGTGGCAGGTGGTGTCGTTGAAGTAGCCCTGCTTCGCCAGGCTCTCGAAGCTGTTGACCGTGCACGGCGCGAGCCCACGGTCCAGCGTGGCCTTCACGTCCGCGCCGTTGATGTTCAGCGTGGCGGTGAGCGTGCCCTGCGCGGAGATGCCCTTGTCCGCGGGCGCCTTCACCGGCTTGGACGCCGGGTGGTCGGCCTCGGCCGGGTACGAGCAGTCGACCTTCGCGGGGAGCGGGGTCGGGCGCTTGGGCACCGCGGCCAGCTCGGTGGGGATCGAGGCGGGCGTGTCCGGGGGCGTGTCGCCCGCGGTGGTCTCCGGGGGCGTCGTCGGCGACTGCGATGCGGCCGGGTCGGTGCCCGAGTCACCGCCGATGTTGGCCAGCCAGTAGATCACGCCCACGACGGCGACGACGCCGACCACGGTGCTGACCACGCCCACGATGCGGCGCTTGCGGGCGCGCTCGGCCTGATTCGCGAGCTGGCGCTCCAACTTCCGTTTGGCCGCCTCTCGGCGCTGCTGGTTGGTCGGCACCTGGCACCCTCCTGACCTGTCCCGTCATGTCCTGACCTGCCGGCTGGCGCGCAGTCTAGGGGGCGCCCCGGTAAGGACCGCGTGGAGGTATGGCCCACTAAGCTAAGAAAAAGCCAAGAATTCCGTGACCGGAGGTTTCCCCGTGCTCGTCGTCGGCTTCCCGACAGGCGCGTTCCAGGCCAACTGCTTCCTCGTCGCGCCCGGCGCGGGGGAGCCGTGCGTGATCGTGGACCCGGGCCAGGACGCCGAGGAGGGCATCGCGGCGGCGCTGCGCGAGCACCGGCTGTCACCGGTCGCGGTGGTGCTCACGCACGGGCACCTCGACCACATGTACTCGGTCACCCCGGTCTGCGACGGCAACGACATCCCGGCCTGGATCCACCCCGACGACCGCTACATGCTCGAAAACCCCATGCGCGGCCTGAGCGCGGAGACGGCCCGCTTCTTCGGCCCGTTGACCCTGCGCGAGCCCCGCGAGGTGCGCGAGCTGGACGACGGCGCGAAGCTCGACCTGGCGGGCCTGTCCTTCACCGTCGACCACACCCCCGGGCACACCGAGGGCTCGGTCACGTTCCGGCACCGCACCGACGAGGGCGGTCAGCTGCTGTTCGCGGGCGACACCCTGTTCGCGGGCTCGATCGGCCGCACCGACCTGCCCGGCGGCTCGATGGAACGGATGACCGAGAGCCTGCGCAAGCTGCTCACGCTGGCCGACGACACGGTGGTGCTGCCCGGTCACGGCCCGACCACCACCATCGGCCGGGAACGCGCAGGCAACCCGTTCCTCACCGGCGCCATCGACCTGGACCGCGGCCGGGGCAGGGGGCTGTGAGCATGACCGACAAGCCCGCCGGACCCGGCAACACCCCGCTCGGCATCGTGGAACCGACCCGGCGCCGGTGGCGCGCGTCGATCGTCTTCGCGGTGGTCGTCGGCGCCGCGATCGGCGGCGTGGTCGGCCTGATCGCGGGCCGCTGGCCGGGCCTGGTCACCGCGGCCGTGATCGCCGCGCTGCTGCTGTTCATGGCCTGGGCGTTCGCCCGCCGCACGCTGTGGCTGGAGGGCGGCAGCCGGGTGGTGGCCCGCACCATCGGCCGCAAGTCGGTGGACCTGAAGACCGCCGAGCAGCTGGAGCTGATGGTCACCGACATGCGCGGCATCCGCACGGTCGGGCTGCTGATCAGCGGCGGCGGCAAGTCGATCAACCTGCCGCTGGCCACCTACTCCGGCACCGGCGTGCGCGAGCTGGGCATCCTGGTGCTGCGCAAGCTGGCCGACGCGCTGGCCGCCAGCGAGAACACCGGCGGCCTGGTGTTCTCCCAGCTGCTCGTGGCGCAGCTGCGCGCGGAGGCGAAGGGGGAGGCCGCCGCCGACAGGCCCCTCTACCGGATCGCGTCGGTTGCGCCGACCGGCAGGCTCGCGCAGCGGCTGCACCCGGAGGCGATCACGCGGTTCGTCGCCTCGCTGGAGTGACACCCGCGCGCCGCCGACCACTCGCCCGCGTTCCCGGCAGCGTGCCCGCCGGTTCGCGGACCGCGACCAGCGCGGCGACGGCCGTGGTCACCGGGACCGCCGCGACCAGCCCGATGCTGCCCACCAGCGTCCGCACGACCTCCTGCGCGATGCTCTGCGACTGCAGGATCGTGCCCAGCCCCACCCCGGACAGCGACGAGTACAGCAGCACCGGCAGCGCCGCCCCGGCGTAGGCCATGACCAGCGTGTTCACCGCCGAGGACACGTGGTCGCGGCCGATCCGCTGGCCTGCCGCGTACAGCTGCCGCCAGGTCAGCGCCGGGTTGGCCGCGCGCAGCTCCCACACCGCGCTGGTCTGGGTGACAGTCACGTCGTCGAGCACGCCAAGCGCGCCGATCACGATCCCGGCCAGCAGCAGGCCCCGGGTGTCGATGCCGTGCCCGAGCGTGCCGACCAGGGTCGCGGTCTCGTCGTCCAGCCCGGTCAGCTTGGCCACGGCGCTGAACGCGGCGCTCAGGACGCCGATCAGCGCGAGGCTCACCATGGTGCCCAGCACGGCGGTGGACGTGCGCGCGGACAGCCCGTGCGTCAGGTACAGCACCCCGAACATGATCACGCCCGCGCCCGCGACGGCCACCAGCAGCGGGTTCTCCCCGGACAGGATCGCGGGCAGCACGAACAGCAGCAGCACCGCGAAACTCAGGCCCAGCGCGCCGAGCGCCTTGAGCCCCTGCCACCGGCCCAGAACCAGCACCGCTATCGCGAACAGCGCCGCCAGTACGGCCAGCGGCACGCCGCGTTGGAAGTCGACGAGCTGGTAGGAGGCACCGCTGAGCGGGTCGCCGCCGTTGTAGGCGAGCACGACGTCGTCGCGCACGGCGAACCGCGGCGAGCTCGGCTCGATCGGCACGGTGGTGCGGATGTCGCTACCCGCGGCCGCGCCGTCGCTCATCTGCACGGCCACGGTCAGGCACTGATTGCCCTGCGCGTCGCCCGGCTGCGGGTCCCCCTGCACGCACGGGCCGGTCTGCGCGGCCGTGATGGTGCCGCGCACAGCCTGCTGTCCCTTGGCCTCCGGACCGGAACCGGTGGGGAACAGCACGATCATGCCGATCACCGCGGCCAGCGCGAACGGCGCCAGCAGGGCGGCCAGCAGTTTGCGCACCCGCGGTGAGGCGGGGGCGGCAGGCCCGTGCCCATGACCGTGTCCGTGCCCGGTTACAAGACCATGCCCGGTGTCGTCGTCCGGTTCGGGTTCGCGGTCGGGTTCATCACGACTGCGTCGCTCGTCGTGCTCGTGTGCTTCCCATTGCTCGCGTGATTCCCAGTTGTCCGCGCGGGGATCGTCGCCGCGCCGGTCCGCCCGCTCGGCCCCGCGACGCTCGGGTACGCGGCGTTCTGGAGCATCGCGCTGTTCCGGCTCGGGGCGGCGCGCGCGCTGGTGCGGACGGTCGAGGCCGCCGCCGGGCCTGCGGTGCCGGTCCTCGGTGATCCGGGGGATCGGCTGGGTCTCCCAGTCCTGCACCGCGACATCGTGCCCCAGGCCCGGTAACGCCCTCGTCAGCGGGCGTGCGTCGGGAATCCAGGGTGGACCCCGGAACTGATCCATCCCGATCGGGTGGAACCGGTTGCGTCGCGTTCGAACGTGTGTTCGACTATGGCCGTGCGATGGGACAACCAGCGAGCCGACGGCGTGAGCGACCAGCAGGCCCTGCCGGGTCTGCCCGGCCTGGTGCGCAGCGTGCGCACTCCCGAGTTCGCCGGGGTGGTGTTCCACGAGGTGCTGGCGAAGTCGGTGTTGAACAAGGTGCCGGACAAGTCCGCGATGCCGTTCGGCTGGACCGTCAACCCATACCGGGGCTGCACCCACGCGTGCAGCTACTGCCTGCACGGCGACACCCCGATCCTGATGGCCGACGGCACCACGAAACCGTTGGCGGAGCTGAAGGTCGGCGAGCGTATCTACGGCACCGAGCGGCGCGGCAACTACCGCCGCTACGTGGTCACCGAGGTGCTCGACCACTGGTCCACGGTGAAGCCCGCGCACCGGGTCACCCTGGCCGACGGCACCCAGCTGATCGCCAGCGGCGACCACCGCTTCCTCACCGAGCGCGGCTGGAAGCACGTCACCGGCGGCGTTTCCGGCCCCGACCGCCGTCCACACCTGACGGTCGGCAACAAGCTGATGGGCACCGGCCGCTTCGCCCAGCCCCCCAAGGACACCGCCGACTACCGCCGCGGCTACCTGTGCGGCATCGCCCGCGGCGACGGCGCGGGCGCGTCCGCACCGCGCGCCACCGCCCGCGTCGCCGAGTATCTCACCGGCGAGCTCGCCCTCAACCTCCCCGTCGACTGGCCCCGCACCCCCACCGACGAATGGCGCAAGGGCCTGCTGGCAGGCGTGTTCGACGCCGACGGCACCTTCGCCCACCGCATCCTGCGCCTGCCCAACCTGGGCACCCGCGCCCTCGCCGCGGTCACGGAGGCGTTGCGCGCCTTCGGTTTCCAGTACGCGGTCGAGTCCCGCCGCGCCCCCGGCGGCAAGGCCTGCGTGCGCGTGGACGGCGGTCTCACCGAACACCTGCGCCTGTTCCACACCACCGACCCGGCCGCGACCGAGAAACGCGACATCCAGGACGCCGCCATCAAATCCGGCGCCCGCCTGGACGTGATCTCGGTGGAACCGCTGGGCCTGGAGCTCCCGCTGTTCGACATCACCACCGGCACCGGCGACTTCGTCGCCAACGGCGTGGTGAGCCACAACTGCTTCGCCCGCAAGTCCCACACCTACCTCGACCTGGACGCCGGCCGCGACTTCGACACCCAGATCGTGGTGAAGGTCAACGCCGCCCAGGTCCTCACCCGCCAGCTCGCGTCCCCGTCCTGGACCCGCGAACCGGTGGCGATGGGCTCCAACACCGACCCGTACCAACGGGCCGAGGGCCGCTACAAGCTGATGCCCGGCATCATCCGCGCCCTGGCCAAGTCCGGCACCCCACTGTCCATCCTCACCAAGGGCACCCTGCTCACCCGCGACCTGCCGACCCTGACCGCCGCCGCGGCCGACGTCCCGGTCTCCCTCGCGGTCTCGCTCGCCCTGCTGGACCGGGAACTGCAGAACAGCCTCGAACCCGGCACCCCGACCCCGCAGGCCCGCCTGGAGATGATCCACCGCATCGTCGACTCCGGCATCCCCTGCACGGTCTTCGTGGCCCCCATCCTCCCCGGCCTGACCGATTCCGTGGAGCAGCTGGACTCCCTCCTGGCCGCCATAGCCACCACCGGCGTCACCTCGGTGATGTCGATCCCCCTGCACCTACGCCCCGGCACCCGAGAATGGTTCGCCGCCTGGCTGGCCCGCGAACACCCCACCCTCGTTCCCCTGTACCGCCGCATCTACGGCCACTCCAGCTATGCCGACCCTCGCTACCGCCAGTCCCTCAACGACCGCCTGACCCCGCTCTTACGCCGCCACGGCCTCAACCCCACCTTCGCCCGCCCCGCCCCCAGCGAGGACCCCGCATGGCCCGCCCCCGCCCAACGCACCGCTCCGGACCACACCCCACCCCAACTCACCCTGCTATAAAACGCGCCCGCACCCGCTGACACCCCACCTGTCCACAGCCAAGATCACCAGCCCCCCGAAACTGTCGCCCCCACCCACTGGCATGGATTCCAGGGGGCCGACGGCCGCCCAAGATCACCTCATCCCGCCGCAACCCGTCGGGAAGAGCCGCCGAACTCCGTCCGGCAGGATGTCGAGGAGCGGCCGACGGTTCCGACTTCCCGGTGAGAGACCGGCCGTCGGGGCCGGCGACAGGGAGGTTCGGCGATGAAGTACCTGATGTTGGTCTACGGCAACCAGGAGAAGTGGACGTCCTTCCCGGCCGAGTCGTGGCCCGCGGCGATCGAGAAGCAGGAGGCGTTCAACGCCAGGTACCGGGAGACCGGCGAGCTGCTCGGCGCCTACGGCCTTGGCGACGCGGTCAACACCCGGCTGGTCCGGCGCGAGGGCGGCGCGCCCGCGGTGACCGACGGCCCGTACCTGGAGGCCAAGGAGTACATCGCGAGCCTGTTCGTGCTGGACGTGGCGAGCGAGGAGCGGGCACACGAGATCGCGGCGGACATGCCGTGGGCGGACGCGGAGCCGGTGGAACTGTGGCCGGTCCTGCACGAGTCCCGGTGACCCGCGTCGAGGACCTGCTGCGCGAGCTGGCGCCGCAGGTCCTCGGCGTGTTGGTGCGACGGCACGGCCGGTTCGACTTGTGCGAGGACGCCGTGCAGGAGGCGCTGTTGGCGGCGTCGACGCAGTGGCGGGTCGAGCTGCCGGACAACCCGCGCGGCTGGCTGATCACGGTCGCTTCCCGCCGCCTACTCGACCTGCTCCGCGGCGACGAGTCCCGCCGCAGGCGCGAGGACGCGGTGTTCGCGGCCACCCCGCAGTCCGCGCTGCTGGGCCGCCCGGCCGACGACCCGGACACCACAGTGGACGACTCGCTGCGCCTGTTGTTCCTGTGCTGTCACCCGGATCTGTCCGAACCCAGCCGCATCGCCCTGACCCTGCGCGCCGTCGGCGGCCTGACGACGGCCCAGATCGCCGCCGCGTTCCTGGTCCCGGAGACGACGATGGCGCAACGGATCAGCCGCGCCAAGCAGACGATCAAGGGCAGCGGTTTCGGCGAACCCGCGGACGACCGCCTCGGCGCCGTCCTGCACGTCCTCTACCTGATCTTCAACGAGGGCCACACCACCTCCGCGGGCCCCGACCTCACCACCCCCGCCCTCTCCGACGAGGCGATCCGCCTCACCCGCTGGCTGCACCGCCTCCGCCCGGACGACCCCGAGACGTCCGGCCTCCTCGCCCTGATGCTCCTCACCGACGCCCACCGCCCCGCCCGAACCGGTCCGACCGGCGAACTGATCACCCTCGCCGACCAGGACCGCACTCGGTGGAACCGCGCGTTCATCGACGAAGGCATCGCCCTGATCACGGCCACCTTGCCCCGCGGCCCCGTCGGCCCATACCAGCTACAGGCCGCCATCGCCGCCGTGCACAGCGAGGCCCCCGCCGCCGACGCCACCGACTGGCCCCAGATAGCCGCCCTCTACGAACTCCTGGAACACGTCGCCCCCAGCCCGGTCGTCACCCTCAACCGGGCTGTCGCGGTCGCCATGGTCGACGGTCCGGAAGCAGGCCTTGCCCTGGTGCGGACCGTCGAATCCGACAAGCACATAGCTCGCGGCCACCGCCTGCACGCCATCCGCGCCCACCTCCTGGAAATGTCCGGAAACCCCACCGCCGCCCACACCGCCTACCGCGAAGCCGCCCGCCGCGCCACGAGCCTCGTCGAACGCCGCTACCTCTCCGAACGCGCCAACCGCCTGTCCGACTGAGACTTATCCACAACCAAGATCCACACCCGTCTCGCTCTCTGCTTTCCCCAGGTAGAATTGATTTCGGGGGTCCCCAGGGAGTTGTCCACATCGGGCCGAGCCATCCACAGGTCGGCGGGCGTGCTGGGCAAGATCAGGAAACGGAGAAGGCCACCCCGAGCACCGGGGTGGCCTTCTCCGTGATGGTGACTGTCAGCCGCGGTCGGCGCCGCGGCGGTCGCCCTCGCGCCAGCCTCGGGGGAGGCCGGAGCGGCGGGCGGCCCGGTTGGCGCCTTCGCGGGGCTGGAAGTCGCGGGTACGGCGGGGGGCGTGCTCGCGCGGGTGCTCGCCGTTGTGGTCGCGGTCGCGCGGCTGGTGCTCGCGGCGGCGGGGGTTGCCGCCCTCGAACTCGCGCTTGCCCTCGAAACGGCGACGACGCGGGGCGGCGTGGCCGGAGCGCGGGGGGCGGGCGGGCGGCGGGGTGTCGATCACCGGTTCGCCGCTGGGGACGCGAGCGCCGGTGATGCGGACCAGTTCCGCGTCACCGGGGCGGACCCGGGTGTGCTCGGGCTTGACGCCCGCCTTGTCGGTCAGGCGGACGACGCCGCGGCGCTGCTCGTGCGTGACAACCGTGACCACGGTGCCTGCCTCGCCCGCGCGCGCCGTGCGACCCGCGCGGTGCAGGTAGTCCTTGGGGTCGGCAGGCGGGTCGACGTGCACGACCAGGCTGACGCCGTCGACATGGATGCCGCGGGCGGCCACGTCCGTGGCGACCAGCACCGGGTTGTCGCCGTCGCGGAACTGGCTGAGGACGCGGTTGCGCGCGCCCTGCGTCTTGCCGCCGTGCAGCGCGCCCGCGCGCACGCCGACCGAGCGCAGCTTCTCGGCCAGCCGGTCCACGTGGTGCTTGGTGCGCACGAACATGATGGTGCGGCCGTCGCGCGCGGCCATCTCGGTGATCACGTCCGCCTTGTCCTGCTTGGACACCAGCAGCAGGTGGTGCGCCATGGTCGACACGCTGGCCGTGGCCACGTCCACCGAGTGCGTCACCGGGTCGTGCAGGTACCGCTTGACCAGCTGGTCGACGTCGCCGTCCAGGGTCGCGGAGAACAGCAGGACCTGGCCGTCGCGGTCGGTGAGGTCGAGGATCTCCCGAACCTGCGGCAGGAACCCCATGTCGGCCATCTGGTCGGCCTCGTCGATCGCGCTGAACTGCACCGAGTCCAGCACGCAGGTGCCCTGCCGCACGTGGTCGGACAGCCGACCCGGGGTGGCGATCAGCAGGTCGACACCGCGCCGCAGCGCCTCGGCCTGCCGCGGGAACGACATGCCGCCGACGGCCGTGCGGCACCACAGCCCCAGCGACTTCGCCAGCGGCGTCAACGCGTCGCTGACCTGCAGGGCGAGCTCACGGGTCGGCACCAGGATCAGTGCACGCGGCCGCAGCGGCGCCGACGAGCCGCCGTCCAGCCGGGCCAACAGCGCCAGCCCGAACGCGAGCGTCTTGCCCGACCCGGTCTGGGCACGCCCCAGCACGTCCCGACCCGCCAGCGCGTCCGGCAGGGTCGCGGACTGGATGGGGAAGGGGGAGTCGATCCCGGCGTCGGCCAGCGCGCGCAGCAGCGGCTTGGGCAGACCGAGATCGGCGAAGCTGACGGTGGTGTCCTCGTAGCGGCCCTTGCCGCTCTGCCGGTGCCGAGGCTTGCGCTCCTCGACGTCGACGGGGTCGTTCGTGGGCAGGACAGAGTTCTGCACGGGGTCCTCTCCGGACGATGGCACGTCTCGGGAGGCTCCGCCCTCCTGGGGAGGCCGGCAGGCTTTCACACGGACGAGCCCGGCGCGTTTCACGCCGACGGGTGGTTGGGTGACACCGCTGGCCATCCGGAGCCTGGATCGACGCCGAGGCAAAACGCTAACGATGCCCCACAACTCTACCCGATGGTGTGGAGGAACCCGACATCGCGGGACCAGGATCACGTTTTGGCAGCTCACGGACACCGGAGAGGTGGGGTGTCCGCTCGTTCGACCGACCTCACTCCTCCGTCGAAAGCGACGACACCCCGCCTGCGCGGGGACGAGGGGGTCGGGTCGGTACAGGGTCATGGCGTGCAGGGAGCATCCCCGCGTGCGCGGGGACGAGACGGGGACCATCCTGGACAACACCGCGCTGGCGGGAGCATCCCCGCGTGCGCGGGGACGAGGAGGCGGACATCGTCCTCGACGTGCGCGACTGGGGAGCATCCCCGCGTGCGCGGGGACGAGTTCTGGTCTAGCAACATCCTGTCCATGCCGAAGGGAGCATCCCCGCGTGCGCGGGGACGAGGCTTGCTGACCTGCGGCGTTCCGAACCGCAACAGTGTTTCTCATTCACTTGTGACGCTCACCGGCAAGATCACGACCAGCCACACCCACGCCTGCGATCCACAGCCGCGCCCAGGCCGGCCCCCACCCAATCCCGGGGGGCGTCCCCGGGCCCATTCTACCGGGTGGGGGCGCCAGTGGATCTTGGAACAGGGGCGGGCAGGGGCGGCCTGTGGATAACTTCTGTCGCTCGGACGGGTGAAGTTCGGCGGTCCGGGATCAGTCCAGACCGGCGGTGACCAGCAGGTGGGTCATCAGGGACTCGGTGTCGGCGATTTCCGGCGGAAGTCCGCGCGAAATGAACCAGCGACCGATGTTGGCGATGTCCCGGGCCAGGTACTCGCGGCCCGTCGGGTTGGCTACCAGGTCTACGACCTGTGGCAGGTCGATCACCATCAGCTGTCCCTCGTGCACCAGCACGTTGTAGGCCGACAGGTCCCCGTGCGCGAGCCCCTGCAACGCGAACAGCTCCAACGCCGCGACCAACTGTTCCCACAGCTCCCGCAACTCCGACGCGTCCGGCCGGGTCTGGGCCAACCGGGGCGCGGCCTGGCCGGAGGAGTGGAGGTACTCCAGGAGCAGTTCCGTCCCGTCCCGTTGCGCCGGATACGGGACAGGCGCGCCGACCGACCACAGCCGGGACAGGGCCTTGAACTCGGCCGCCGCCCACTGTTCCGCGATCAGGTTGCGCCCGAACGACGTCCGGTTCGCGATCGCGCGGCCTTCCCGGGACTTGTTCATCCGCCTGCCCTCCAGGTATCCGGCGTCCCGGTGGAACAGGCGGTGTTCGGCGGCGCGGTAGCGCTTGGCGGCGAGCAGGCAGGTGGGCCCGCCCGGGACGGCGCGTTCGATGACGAACACGTCGGCTTCCTTGCCGGTCTTCAGCACGCCGAGCTCGGTGTCGGCGGCGGCGAGGTCGGTGACCAGCCAGGAGGGGCGCGGGTGCGGCCCCTGCTCGGCGTCGGGCCAGGTGGACCAGCGGTCGGTGCCCTCGGGCAGCTCCAGGTCCGCGGTGTAGGCGTCCTCGCGGAGACGGGCGAGGCGGATGCGCTCGGCCTCGGTGAGTCGGCCGGAGCGGGTGGGCTGGGGGTCGTTCTGGTCGAACACGGGGTGGGACTCCTCGGTTGGAAGGTCGCCCCACCGACACCTCAGCCGAGTGGGGCGGGTGGGCAGGCGCCCACGACGACGGTCACGTTCACCGCGTGCACCTCCTTCCAGCCGGGTATGTCGCGCACACCATCCACCACACACCCGCGCGCAGGCAACCGATTATTCGACGACCAGGTCCAGCGCCAGTTTCCCGGTCGGTTCCAGCCGCATCCCGGCCGCCTTGGCGACCGACACGATGCCGCGCACGGACCCCGGTTCGCGCGGCACCGTCGCGAGTACGGCGGCGAGCTTTCCCTTGTACGCCTTGTTGAAGTGACTGACGGTCTTGCGTCGCCCGCCCGCGCCCTCCGTCACGACCCGCACGGTGACCGCGTTCGGGATGTCCGCGAGGTTCGCGTAGGCGCCGGAACGCAGGTCGACCACCAGATCGTCCACAGTGGACAGAGTCTTCTCCAGGTCCGCCCGCCATACGCCACGCAGGCCGCCGAGCGGGGGCAGGACCGTCGCGCCGGACAGGCGGTAGGCGGGGATGGGGTCGGCCGCGCGCACGACACCGAACAGCGCGGACGCCACGACCAGCCGACCGTCCGCGCGCCTGCGCTGCGCCTTGGTGAACTTGCCGATCTCCATGGCGTCGTAGAGCACGCCGGTGTAGCGCTGCAGCGCGGGGCGGGTGGGCGAGGTGAACAACTCGGCGTTGCGCTCCACCTCGTCGACCTGCCGATCCGACAAGCCGAGCGCCGCGAGACTCGCGGCGAGGTCGCCTGAGAGGTTCACCAGCGCGGTCGCTATCCGCTCGCGGGCCGGGGTCAACTCCGGGAACGACAGCGTGGCCAGGTCGAGCGGGGCGCCGTCGCCGCCCTCGCTCTTGGTCTCCGACGGCGGAAGCAGCACGAGCACCCGATGAGCGTAAAGAACCCGGCCGCGCGAGGAATCCTCGGTGTACTCATCGGGCCGAATCCTGGTCAACCCGTGATCGGTGCCTGTGGATGGTTCGGCGAGGGTGTGGACAACTGGCCGGGGACCCCCGAAATCCATTCTATCTGGGGAAAGCGGAGAGCGGGGCGGGTGTGGATCTTGCCTGTGGATATCCACCTGGCGCGGGGATCGTCAAGCGCGGAGCGCCGCCTGTGGATGCTTCGGGGGGATGTGGATAACTGCCCTGGGGACCCCCGAATTCCACTCTACCTGGGAAAACGGGCGGTCCGCCAGTGCGATGATCTTGCCTGTGGACAGCTCAGGCGGAGGAGCCGACACAGAACTCGTTGTTCTCGGGGTCGGTGAGGACGGTCCAGGTCATGCCGGGGACGGAGTGTTCGCCGTGGGCGGTGGCGCCGAGGGCGACGAGGCGGGCCACCTCGGCCGGGCGGTCCTCGGTGTGGAAGTCGAGGTGGACGCGGTTCTTGCCGAGTTTGGGTTCCGGGACGCGCTGGAGGCCGACGAAGGTGGAGGGGCCGTTCGGGTCGGTGGGGGCGAGGAAGATGAACTCGCCCTCGTAGTCGGCCTGGATCTCGTAGCCGAGGGCCTGGGTCCAGAAGGCGGCGAGGGTGCGTGGGTCGGCGCAGTCGATGGTGGCGCCCGCGATGCTGATGCTCATGCAGGCAAGGTAGCCCAGAACACCGACACGTAGCCCAGACCACCGACACAATGGGTGCCGTGCGCACCATCGACTGGCGGAACGACCGCATCGTCATCATCGACCAGACCCGGCTTCCCGACGAGCTTCGCACTCTCGACCTGCACACCGTCGACGACCTCGTCGACGCCATCCGCGCGCTCGCCGTCCGGGGCGCGCCCGCGCTCGGGGTGGCCGGGGCGCTGGGGGTCGCCCTCGCCGCGTTGTCCACTTCGGATCTCGACGAGGTTCGCGCCCTGGCGGACCGGGTCCGCAACGCGCGGCCGACGGCGGTGAACCTCTCCTGGGGTGTCGATCAGGTTCTCCGGCACCTCGATCACGGCATCGACGCCGTCGTCCGGGCCGCGACGTTCGTGCTGGAGGACGACGTGCGCCGCAACCGGGCCCTGGCCGAGCGCGGCGCCGACTGGCTGGCCGAGCGCGTCCCCGGCCTCGTCAACGCCCACACGCACTGCAACGCGGGCGCGCTCGCGTGCGTCGAGTGGGGGACGGCCCTCGGGGTGTTGCGCGCGCTGCACGAGCGTGGCCGCCTCGGGCACGTCTACGCCGACGAGACCCGGCCGCTCCTGCAGGGCGCGCGGATCACCGCCTGGGAGCTGGGCAGGCTCGGCGTGCCGCACACGCTGGTGGTCGACTCCGCCGGGCCGTCGGTGATCGCCAACGGGCTGGTGCACGCCGTCGTGGTCGGGGCCGACCGGATCGCGGCCAACGGCGATGTCGTCAACAAGATCGGTACCTACCCGCTGGCCTTGGCCGCCGCCCGCGCGGGGATCCCGTTCGTGGTGGCCGCGCCCGAGTCCACCGTGGACGCGGACACCCCGGACGGGGCCGCGATCCCGATCGAGGTGCGCGCCGACGACGAGGTCACCGGGTTCGCCGGCGCCCGCACCGCGCCGCCCGGGACGGCCGCGCTCAACTACGCCTTCGACGTCACCCCCGCCGACCTGGTCACCGCCATCGTCACGGAGCGGCGGGTGCTAACCCCGATGCGTTGACCAGCGGTCGGTCATTACGCTCTACCAGCACCACTCGTGCAAGACCCCGAGGAGCCTCACCGTGATCACCAGGATGTCGTCGCTGTTCCTGCGCACCCTGCGCGAGGACCCGGCGGACGCCGAGGTGCCCAGCCACAAGCTGCTGGTGCGCGCCGGGTACGTCCGTCGCGTCGCCCCGGGCGTCTACTCCTGGCTGCCGCTGGGCCTGCGGGTGCTGCGCCGGATCGAGGCCATCGTGCGCGCCGAGATGGACGCCATGGGCGCGCAGGAGATCCAGTTCCCCGCGCTGCTGCCGCGCGAGCCCTACGAGGCGACCAACCGGTGGACCGAGTACGGCCCGAACCTGTTCCGCCTCAAGGACCGCAAGGGCGGCGACTACCTGCTCGGCCCCACGCACGAGGAGCTGTTCACGCTCACCGTCAAGGGCGAGTACGCCTCGTACAAGGACTACCCGGTCTCGCTGTACCAGATCCAGAACAAGTACCGGGACGAGGCGCGCCCCCGCGCGGGCATTCTGCGCGGACGCGAGTTCCTGATGAAGGACTCCTACTCCTTCGACCTCACCGACGAGGGCCTGGCCGCGAGCTACGGCGCGCACCGCGCCACCTACGTGCGCATCTTCGACCGGCTGGGCCTCAAGTACGTGATCGTCAAGGCGACCTCCGGCGCGATGGGCGGCTCGGCCTCGGAGGAGTTCCTGGCCGAGGTGCCCATCGGCGAGGACACGTTCGTGCGCAGCACCGCCTCCGATTACGCGGCCAACGTCGAGGCCGTGGTCACCACCGCGCCGCCCGCGCGCGACGTGGCGGACCTGCCCGAGGCGCAGGTGCACCACACGCCCGGTACGCCGACCATCGAGACCCTGGTCGACTTCCTCAACCAGGCGGGTCTCGGCCGCGAGTTCACCGCCGCCGACACGCTCAAGAACATCCTGTTCAAGACCCGCAAGCCCGGGGCCAAGGAATGGGAGCTGCTGGCCGTCGGCCTGCCCGGCGACCGCGAGGTGGACACCAAGCGGCTGGAGGCGTCGCTGGAGCCCGCCGAGGTCGCGGTGCTGGAGGAGGCCGACTTCGCCAAGCATCCGTTCCTGGTCAAGGGCTACATCGGGCCGCGCGCGCTGCTCGACAACGGCGTCCGCTACCTGGTCGACCCGCGCGTGGTCACCGGCACCGCCTGGGTCACCGGCGCGGACAAGGGCGACCACCACGTAGTGGACCTGGTCGCGGGCCGCGACTTCACCCCGGACGGCACCATCGAGGCCGCCGAGGTCCGCGAGGGCGACCCGGCCCCCGACGGCGCGGGCACCCTGGTCGCGGCGCGCGGCATCGAGATCGGGCACGTGTTCCAGCTCGGCCGCAAGTACGCCGAGGCGCTCGGGCTGACCGCGCTCGGCCCGGACTCCAAGCCGGTCACCATCACCATGGGCTCCTACGGCATCGGCGTGTCCCGGCTGGTCGCGGTGATCGCCGAGCAGTACCACGACGCGGCGGGCCTGGTGTGGCCGCGCAACGTGGCGCCCGCCGACGTGCACGTGGTGATCGCGGGCAAGGAGGAGACGCTGCGCGCCGCGGGGGAGAAGCTCGCCGAGGAGCTGCACGCCCAGGGCGTCGAGGTGCTGCTGGACGACCGGACCGCCTCGCCGGGGGTCAAGTTCAAGGACGCCGAGCTGATCGGCGTGCCGACGATCGTGGTCGTGGGTCGGGGCCTGGCCAACGGCGTGCTGGAGGTCAAGGACCGGGCGACCGACACGCGCACCGAGGTGCCGGTGGACGAGGTCGCGGCGCACGTCGTCGGGCTGGTCCGCGGCTGAGGCGGATTGATCGAGAACGGGCCCCGCGAGTGGATCGCGGGGCCCGTTCCGTTTCAGACGAAGGCCGACATTGCGGCGAGCGCGGCGACCGAGCCGCCCGTACGGCTCCGCACGTGACCCGGACCGGGGCGTCTCGCGAGTCGGCCGTGGAACACGGCCCTTACCCCGTGATCGGGCGCAGGCTGGACACCACGCGGGCGGCGACGTCGTTGGGCAGCGCGTCCGGCACGCCCTGGTCCAGGTACATCATGAACAGCGTGGTCTGCGACCCGTTCGTGAACGCCACCGCGGTGAACGACACGGTCGGCGACGGGCAGTCGCCCGGCTCGTTCACCGTCAACGTCGCCGTTGCCAGCACCGCGTCGACCTTGCCGTCGGCCACCTTCACCGGCGTCGGGTCGGCCGTGCTGACCGGCGCCTTGGAGCCGTCCTTGTTGAGCGCGGCCGCCTCGGCGAACAACCGCACCCCGTTCACCGCGGCCCGCTGCGGGTCGACCGTGCCCGCGCTGACGAACCCGGTGTGGCCGCGGTAGGAGCCGCGCGAGTTGGGGCACGCCTCCGGCTTGTAGGTGGCCACGTCGTGCATGACCGCGGTGGGCTTGCCGTCGTTGTCCTCGAACCCGACGATCGTGTCCGGGGTCGCGATCTCCCAGTCCTTGGGCACGTCGTAGCCCGCGTGCTCGCGGTCGGACTGCACCGGCTGCCAACCCGGCACCGCGGGCTCGGCGGGCGTCGTGGTCGGCGTCTTGCCCGGCTTGCGCGTGGTCGTCGGCGGCTTGGTCACCGACCGCGGCGGGTCGACGGTCCTGGTGGTCGGCGGCGGATCCGCGACCTGGTCGGAGTCGTCCCGGTTGACCAGCACGACCGTCACCACCGCGCCGATCGCCACCACCACGGCGAGCGCCAGGCCGACCACCAAGGGTGTCCGGTTGCGCGGCGGCCGTGGGGGCGGCGGCGGGTCGTACATGCCGAAACCTTGGTACCCAGTGGGCTGCGGTGGCTGGTAACTCACCGGTTTGCCGGTGAGCGGGTCCACTTGGTACGGCTCCTGCCAGTACGGACCCCCGGGGTTGCTCATGCGCCAGACCGTAGTTGGTCCCCGACCTCCCCGGACGCCGAACCCGCGCGTTCGACCAACCGCGCCACGACGGCACCCGGGTCGGACAGGTCCGCGAACACGAGATGTGCCCCGCTCGCCCGCAGCTCCTCCACCCCGTACCGCCCGGTGGCCACCCCGACCCCGACCGCCCCGTGCTGGACCGCCGCCGCCACATCATGCGGCGTGTCCCCGATGACCACGACGGCCTCCGGCGCGAACCGCGTGCCGTGCTTGCCTTCCGCCGCGCGCACGGCCGCCGCCACCAGCTCGTGCCGGTCGGTGGAGATCGACCCGTAGCCGCCGATCTCCAGGTCGACGTGGTGGTGGAGGTCGAACGCGGCCAGCTTGTACTCGGCCAGCTCGACCAGGTTCCCGGTGACGAGCGACTGCGCGACATCGGCTCGCCCGCCGAGTTGTTCGAGCACCTCGGCGACCCCCGGCAACACCCGCCCGATCACGGCGAACTCGGGGCGCGCGGCGGCGGCGATCGCGATCAGCTCGGCGAAGACACGCTCGACATGCTCCTCGGTCCAGTCGATCCCGTGCGCCTCCAGCACCTCGATGGTGATCGACCGCTCGGTGCGACCGGGGAAGGCGGGGACGTGCACCATGTCGACCCCGAGCACGGTCCCCAACGCCTGGGCGTACCAGCGGAGACCGGTGCCCCGGTAGTCGACGAGCGTTTGATCGACATCCCAGAGGACGAGTATGCGCGGCTCAGTCACCCCGCCATCGTGACATGCCCGACCACCAGTGGATCCCGCCCGCGCCCCCTCCCGATTTTCACCCGACCAAGCGACAGAAGTTATCCACAGCCCCGCCCCTCGAAGCCCATTCCAAGATCCTTTGCCACCCCCACCGAGTAGAATGGCCGAGGGGGATCCCCCTGGGAGCGGTGGGCTTTGTTGTGGGGGCGCTGGGGGGCGGAGCAGGTCTTTGATCTTGGGTCGGTCGTGCTGGATCGTGAGTTGCCGGGCAGGCGGGTCGGGTTGACCGTGCCGGACGCCCGCCCCCGCCTCGTGGGCTCAGCCGACCGGACGGCCGCTGGTGGCGATCGACTCCAGGTCGTCGGCACCAGGGGACGGCGGTGTGTCCGGTCCGCCCTTGAGGTCCCCGTTCACCACCAACAACCGGAACTGGTCCTGGTAGTCCAGCAGCACCACGACCACCTCCCCCTGCCCCGCCAGACACCCGTCCCCGGCGGTCGTCACGGTGGCGGTGATCTCGACCCCGACCGCTTCCTCCCCGTTGTCCCCGGTCCGGGTGATCCGCTTGGGCGTTCCCACCACGACCTCGGCCGTGTTGGTCCCCGCGTAGAACTCCGTCCCGAACGCCTTCGCCAGATCCGTGGCGCGCTGGTTGATTTCCGCGCGCTCGACGGTCCCGGTTCCGACTATTCCGCGGCTGTAGTTCTTGTTCTCGCACGTATAGGGCGACAGGCTCGTCAAATGCGTCAGCGTCACGCCGGGCAGTGACTGCAGCGTGTACGTGTCCGTCGCCGCGCGGACCGTCCACTCCTTCGGCACGTCGTAGGTGATCTTCGAGTCCGGGTTCGGCACGGACTGCCCACCGGTCGGCCGCGGTGCCGTCGTGGTGGTGGTCGTCGTGCTCGTGGGGCGGTTCGCGGAGGTGCTCGGGGGCGCGGCCGTGCCGCCCGCCTGGCGGTTGAGCAGGACGACGGTGACGACCGCGCCCGCGACCAGCACGATGGCCACGGCGGCGAGGATGATCGGCAGCAGGCGTCGTCGCGGGGGTTCGGGTGGGGGCTGGAAGAAGCCGAGCCCCTGGTAGTCGCTGCCGGGATAGGTCACGGGGCCGGACAGTACCGGCTCAACCGCGTGGTCGGACACTGTCGGTTACAGCACGCAGCGTCTCCGCGGGCGCGAGCGGCGCGTTCGTGGCGTTGTGATCGTCGGTGTCGGCGCCGGTCACCATCACCGAGGTGCCCGCGGGGGTCGCCAGGGCGATCACCGTGATGGTGCCGCGGTCGCTGGCACAGGGGTCGGTGTCGGTGTCGGTCGCCGTGGCCTCGGCGCGGATCAGGGTGCCGCGGGAGCCGTCGCGGACCACCGGGGTGGGGCGGGAGAGGGTGACCTTCGCGGTCTGGCTGCCGTCGCTGTACTGGTCGGCCGCGATGGCCGCGGCCAGCTCCGTTGCGACCTTGGCCGGATCGCCGTCCACGCGGCCGGTCCCGGTGAACGCGCGGCCGTATTCCGCGCCCTGGCACAGATATGTGCCGTAATCGACCAGATGGCCCAACACCGCCCCGTTGGACGCTTCCAACGTCTCGGTGTCGGGTGCGGGCGACCAGTCCGGCGGCACCTCGTAGCGCAGCCCGGCGTGCGGGTCGTCGATCACCTGCCACCCGGGCTGCACCGGCGAGGACGGCGACGCGGGACGGGTGCGGGTGGGGGAGACCACGATCGCGTGCGGGGTCTCCGGTTCCGGGTCGTCCGCGCCGAACACGGCGACCGCGACAAGCAGACCGCAGGCCGCGGTGAGCGAGGTCGCGGCGATGACGGCCCGCTGGTTGCGCACGGGGAAACCGTAGATCACGGCGCACCCGGCCGCTGTCGGTGCCCGGTGGCAGGCTGTCGGCATGACTGGCTCGGAATACAAGTCGGACCTGCACCAGTACCTGCGGGCCGCGCGCAACGCCATGCTCTGGAAGCTCGACGGCACCTCGGAATACGACGCACGCAGGCCGCTGACCCCGACCGGCACCAACCTGCTCGGGCTGGTGAAGCACCTGGCGGCGGTGGAGATGGGCTACTTCGGCAGCACCTTCGGCCGACCGTTCCCGGACATGCCGGTCTGGGCGAGCGACGACGCCGGTCTCAACGACGACATGTGGGCGCGGCCGGACGAGTCCCGCACCGACCTCGTCGAGCTTTACCGCGCGGTGTGGGCGCACGCGGACGCCACGATCGAGGAGAAGTCGCTGGACTCGGTCGGTCGGGTGCCGTGGTGGCCGGAGGAGATCGCGGAGGCGACGTTGCACCAGCTGTTGGTGCACGTGGTCGCGGAGACGAATCGGCACGCGGGGCACGCGGACATCGTGCGGGAGCTTGTGGACGGTTCGGTGGGGTTGCGGCTCGGGCGGGACAACATGCCCTCGGACAAGGCCGAATGGTGGGCGGAGTATCACGAGAAGGTCGACCGGGCGGCTCGGGAGGCGGCGGAGCGGGCGTAGTCGGGTGGGTTCGCCGTCGCGGGTTTGTGTCGGCCGGGGATGGTTTGGTGTCTAGCCGCGCAAGTAGCTGAGGCGTACCGAGCGGATCGGATTGTCCACATTGGTGTCCACCAGGCACACCGACTGCCAGGTGCCCAAAGCCATCCGGCCGTCCAGCACCGGTACGGACGCGAACGGCGGGATCAGCGCGGGCAGCACATGATCCCGGCCATGGCCGGGTGTGCCATGCCGGTGGTGCCACCGGAAGTCCCTGGGCAGCAACTGTTCCAGCACCGCCAACAGGTCATCATCACTGCCCGCGCCCGTCTCCAGCACGGCGATCCCGGCCGTCGCGTGCGGCACCCACACATGCAACAAACCCTCGTCCGCCTCGGCCGCGGTCAGGAACTCCGCGCACCGGTCGGTCAGGTCGTGCACGACCTCGCGGGCGCCGGTATTGATCTCGATCTTTTCGCTGTACACGGGTCCACCGTAGGGTCGGGGACGTGCGCACCGCCTTCGGACAGCAGTTCGACGTCCCCACCGGCTACCTCAACTCCGCCAGCATCGGCATCCCGCCCGCGTTCGCCGCCGACGAGGTGGCGAGCTCCGTGGACCGCTGGCGGAGCGGCGGCAGCAACCCGCCGGACTTCGACGCCGCCGTGGTCACCGCGCGGGAGGGGTGGGCGCGGCTGGTCGGGGTGCACCCCGACCGGGTGGCGTCCGGTGCGGCCGTGTCGCAGCTGGTCGGCCTGGTGGCGGCCGGGATCCCGGACGGTACGCGGGTGCTCGTGGTGCGGGGGGAGTTCACCAGCGCCACGTTCCCGTTCGCGGCGCAGGCGCACCGTGGGGTGACGGTCACCGAGGTCGATCCGGCGGAGCTGGTCGAGCGGGCGCCCGGGTTCGATCTGGTGTCGGTGAGCGCCGTGCAGTCCGCCGATGGCGCGATCGCCGATCTCGACGGCCTGCGTGCGACGGGTACGCGGGTGTTGCTCGACGTCACCCAGGCGGTGGGTTGGCTGCCGGTGGAGTTCGGCTGGGCCGATTGGGTGGTCGGCGCTTCATACAAATGGGTGCTCGCCCCGCGCGGTGCCGCGTGGCTGGCGGTGCGGCCGGAGGCCGAGGACTGGATCCGACCCGTCGCGGCGAACTGGTACGCGGGGCAGGACCCGTGGGACACCGTGTACGGGCTGCCGCTGCGGCTCGCCGACAACGCCCGCGCCTACGACCTCGCCCCCGTCTGGTTCACCCAGGTCGGCGCCGCCGCGACACTACCGTGGCTGGTCGGGCTCGACCGGCGCGCGGTCCATGACCACTGCGTCGGCCTGGCCGACGACCTGCGGGCCCGCCTCGACCTGCCGCCGCGCGGCTCCGCCATCGTCTCGCTCGACCTGCCCGACGCCGCCGAACGCCTGCTCGGCGCGGGCGTGCGGTGTTCCCGGCGGGCCGGTCGGGCCCGGCTCGCGTTCGCCCTGTACAACACGATCGAGGACGTCGACCGGGTGATCGCGGCGCTGCGACCCGGTCGGGTCGAATGACACCGACGGGCGACACCAACTACGCTCGGCGGTCGTGTCGGACCCTCATCGCCCCGGAGCACCCTGGCCACCCGAGCAGTACAACCGCTCGGGCGAGACCGAGTGGATCCCCCGCGTCCAGGGCGGCAGGCGTCCCGACGAGCCCTTCCAGTTCCAGGACGAGACCCCGCCCGCGGCAGGCAACCCCGCGCTGACCTGGGCACTCCGCATCGCCGGGCTGGTCGCCGTCGCGGTCATCTCCGGGCTGGTCTACTGGTACATCGCCGACGACAAGGGCCCGGACAAGCACACCGCCGACCCGGGGCCCACCACCCAGGCCCAGGCCGGGCGGTTCGTCTTCACCGCGCACCCGGACATGCCGCGCCCGCAGGTCGACAACGACTGCGCGAAGAACTCGTACGCCAACTCCAAGGTCGCGAAGTTCTTCGGCAACAGCCCGTGCGTGAACCTGACCCGGCAGCTGTTCACCACCGAGGTCGAGGGCAAGAAGATCTACACGTCGGTGTCGGTGGTGAAGATGCCGGACACGGACGCTGCCGGGGATCTGCAGGCGTTGACGAAGAAGGACGGGACCGGGAACGTCGACGATCCGATCAAGGCGAAGCTGGTCAAGGTCGATGGGTTGCCCAGCTTGGGTAAGGGTGGGTTTCAGTCGGCGCTGCATGGGGCGCAGGTGGTGATCGTGGAGTCGGACTGGGCGCCTTCTGCTGATCGGTCGAAGACTGAGCAGGAGTGGTTGAAGGACATCAGCGCGGATGCGATCCGGCTGGGGGATGACATCACCGGGGCTTGAGGTTGGTGTGTGGGGTCTCAATCTGGGGGCTCAGGGACGGGGATAACGGCTGCTGCTGTGTTTATTGGCTCGGCTTCGCCTCGCGGCGGGATCGCCTTTAGCCGGTCTCTTCCCACCCGATCCCACTCGGCCCGGGGGGCCTCCTGGGATCGGGTGGGAAGAGACCGGCGCGATCCCGCGTGGTGGTCCAGTCAGGGGTGGTTGAGTTTGGGGTGGCTGGGTTAGTGGTGGTTGGGGTGAGGGGACAAGAGGCCCGGGGGAGTGTGGGTGGGGCCTAGGTTGGTGGCTGGCCGGGCATGGGGGGTGTCAGGGGGGTTAGGCCTGCCAGTTTTCGCCATTGGACGGCTCGGGTGGCGGCGTCTTTCAACGCCGTTACTGCGTTTCGGCGGACTTCCTGGTCGTCAGAGTGGTCCAGGACGGAGCGCCAGGCGATGGTGGCGTCTTGCTCTGCGGTGACTACCAGTTCCATGGCCGAGGCTTGGTCGGTCACCGGTTTTGGTGGTACGTAGGCGGGTTCGGCCGGTTTGGCGACGGCGCCTGCGGCGCCCAGGAGGCGGCCGGTGGTGTCGCGGCGGGAGCGGTGGGCTGCTGCGCCCGCGTCGATGGGGGTGTCGAATTCCTTGGGGAGGTAGGCGCTTACCAGGCCGTAGACCCACACTGCGGCGTGTTCGGCGCCTAGGGCTGCTTGGACTGCGGCGAGGGTGTCCTCCGGGAGGGGGGTTCGGGACGGGGGGACCGAGCTTGGCTGGACCATCACAGGACCTCCCGCAGGCTTGCGCAGCCTGCCGCGACTGAGCCGACCATTCCTGCGCGGTAGCGCGGCACTGTGACGGCTACCTCGGCTGCTTCCTTCTCGGCGGCGGACAGTCCCTCAAGTAGAGCCTTCTTTGCCGCTGCCGCGTCACTGGGCGCCTGTGGTTGTGCTGTCGGGGCCGGGGAGGACGACGCGGAGGGCTTGGGTGGGCGTTCTCGGTCGACCTCCCTTTGCAGCACCGTTGCGTGTTCCGTTCGCGCGGTCGCTACCTGGCTTGCGAACGTTGCCAGGTCGGGGGTCGCCGTGGCGATGGTGGTTGCCAGGGCTGCGTCGGCGCGGGCGCGGGCGGCGAGGGCGGCCAAGGGGTCCGGGGGTGGTGGGGCCGCCGGGGTGGGTGTGCACGCGGCGACCGTTGCCGCCGTGGTGGCGAGCAGGAGGGAGCGGCGGGTCAGCCGGGAGGGGGGAGTGCTCACGTTCAGTCATCCTGCCAGGCCCGGCGTTGCGCCGACCGGGACGCGCGGATGATCGCCTGCAGCGGCTGCGTCCGGACGGGCGAGATACGCTTGGTGACCACGGTCGGCGGACGGTTCCGCCGACCGGCAGACAATCGCGTCGTCGAGCAGAACAGGGAGCGGCCAACGTGGCCAACCAGGGACATGGCCGACCAGGGCAGCGGGAGCCCGGCCCCGCTGACCCCGTGACCGCCGCGCTGGAGCCGGTCCTCGCCGAGGCCATCGCCGCCACCGGGTTCGAGCTGGAGCAGCTCGACGTGGCCCAGGCGGGCCGCCGCAGGCTGGTGCGGGTCGTGGTGGACGGGGACGACGGGGTCGGCCTGGACGAGGTCGCCGTGGTCAGCCGCGCGGTGTCGACGGTCCTGGACGAGCACGACGCCGTGCTCGGCGGGCCCTACACCCTGGAGGTCACCTCGCCCGGCCTGGACCGGCCGCTGACCCGGCCGCGGCACTGGCGGCGGAACAAGCTGCGCCTGGTGAAGATTCGCCCGATCGAGGGACAGGTCTTTATCGGCCGAGTGGGTATCGCGGACGAGGACCCCGATGGCGGGGTCCAGCTGCTCGTCGACGGGGCGCTGCGCCGGGTCGGGTACGGCGAGGTCGCGCACGCGGTCGTCGAGGTGGAGTTCAAGCAGCCGCCGGTGGCGGAATTGACGATGCTCGACGGTCGGGCGTCCGGTACTGAGGAGGACGCGCGATGAACGTGGACATCGCGGCGCTGCGGGCCATCGAGCGGGACAAGGACATCCCGTTCGAGACGGTGATCGAGGCCATCGAGACCGCCCTGCTCACCGCCTACAAGCACACCGAGGGACACCAGCCGCACGCGCGCATCGACATCGACAAGCGCACCGGCGTGGTCCGGGTGCTGGCCGTCACCCTCGGCCAGGACGGCGAGGTCGACGAGGAGTGGGACGACACCCCGGAGGGCTTCGGCCGGATCGCCGCCACCACCGCCCGCCAGGTCATCCTGCAGCGGCTGCGGGACGCCGAGCACGAGCGCACCTTCGGCGAGTTCGCCGCCAAGGAGGGCGAGATCATCGCGGGCGTGGTGCAGCGGGACACCCGCGCCAACTCGCGCGGCATGGTGGTCGTGCAGGTCGGCGACACCGAGGGTGTGCTGCCCGCGGTCGAGCAGGTGCCCGGCGAGAGCTACGAGCACGGCACCCGGATCAAGTGCTACGTGGTCGGCGTCACCCGGGGAACACGGGGACCGCAGATCACGTTGTCCCGGACGCACCCGAACCTGGTGCGCAGGTTGTTCGCGCTGGAGGTGCCGGAGATCAACGACGGCACCGTGGAGATCCCGGCGGTGGCCCGCGAGGCCGGGCACCGGTCCAAGATCGCGGTGCGGTCCACCGTGCCGGGGGTCAACGCCAAGGGCGCGTGCATCGGCCCGGTGGGCGCCCGGGTGCGCAACGTGATGAGCGAGCTGGCCGGGGAGAAGATCGACATCATCGACTACTCGGACGACCCGGCCACCTTCGTCGGCAACGCGCTGTCGCCCGCCAAGGTGGTGTCCGTCACCGTCGTGGACGAGCGGGCCAAGACCGCCCGGGTGGTCGTGCCGGACTTCCAGCTGTCGCTGGCTATCGGGAAAGAGGGACAAAACGCCCGGTTGGCGGCCCGGTTGACCGGTTGGCGCATCGATATCCGCAGCGACGCGGCCCCCGTTCAGCCCGAGCCGGTATCCGGTTCGGCTGAGTGAGCCGGACAAGATACACTTTCCATGGTTCGTCATCAGGAACCGGTTCCCGCTCGCCCCGGGGGCGGCCCACCAAGGCCCGGCCCCGTGCGGACCTGCGTCGGCTGCCGGTCCCGGGTGACGGAGGCGGAATTGCTGCGTGTGGTGTTCGCGGACGGGGCGGCGGTCCCCGACCCGCGTCGCCGGATGCCGGGACGGGGGGCCTGGGTGCACCCCGACCCCGGGTGTCTGGCGAAGGCCGAGAAACGCCGGGCATTCCCACGGGCCCTCCGGGTCCAGGGGACGGTCGACGTGGCAGGTCTGTGGTCCGAGATAACGCGGATCGCGGGCGATGTCGGAACGGGATCTTCCCGTTCCGTGGTGAAGGACAGGAAGCAGGTCGACCCGTCATGAGTCAGCCGTGAAGCTGAAGACATGAACGCGCGACGATAGGACGAGGTCGACGGGTTGTGCCGCCGGCCTCATCAGACGAGGAGAGCAGTGGCAGGCAAGGCCCGTGTGCACGAGCTGGCTAAGGAGCTCGGAGTCACCAGCAAGGATGTACTCGCCAAGTTGAAGGACATGGGCGAGTTCGTGAAGTCCGCGTCCTCCACCGTTGAGGCGCCGGTAGCCCGCAGGTTGCGGGATGCCTACCCCGGCAAGGGCGAGAAGCCCGCGCCGCGTCCCGGTCCGCGACCGACCCCGCGTCCCCCGGCGCCGCGCCCCGAGGCCACCAGCGCCCCGGCGCCCGCAGCCGCCGAGGCCCCCGCGCAGGCGGCACCCGCGCCCGTGACCAGTACCGGCGGCGGCCAGACGGCCCCGCCCAAGCCCGGCTTCGTGCCCGGACCGCCGCGGCCCAAGCCCGCGCCGCGTCCGGAGACCCGGCCGCAGGCACCCGTCGCGCAGGCCCCGGCCGCGCAGTCGGCGCCCGCCGCCCCGGCGCAGCAGCAGAAGCCCGCGCCGCGTCAGGAGGAGCGCCAGGACTCGCGTCCCGAGCGTCCGCAGCGCCCGCAGTCGCCGCACGGCGGTGGCCAGGGCGGCGGCGGTCAGCAGGGCGGCCAGGTCGTGCCGCCCCGCACCCAGGCGCCCAAGCCCGGTCCGCGCGCGCCGCGGCCCGGCAACAACCCGTTCGGGGTCGGCGGCGGTGCCCCGTCCCCGCGTCCCGGCGGCCCCCGTCCCGGTGGCGATCGCCCGTCCGGTGGCGGTGCCCCCGGCGGCGACCGGCCGCGTCCGAGCGGTGACCGCCCGTCCGGTGGTCCCCGCGGTGACCGCGCGCCCGGTGGGCCGCGGCCGTCCGGGCCCAACCCGGGCAACATGCCTCCCCGGCCGAACCCCGGCATGATGCCGCCCCGGCCCGCGCGTCCCGCCGGTGGCGGGCGTGGTGGTCCTGGCGGCGGCCCCGGCGGCGCGCGTGGTGGCCCCGGCGGCGGCGCACGTGGCGGTCCCGGTGGCGGTGGCGGCGGTTTCCGTGGCGGTCCCGGTGGGGGCGGTGGCGGTGGCGGTGGCTTCCGCGGTGGCCCCGGCGGTGGTGGCGGCGGTGGCGGTGGCTTCCGTGGCGGTCCCGGTGGGGGCGGTGGCGGTGGCGGTGCTCCCGCGGGCGGTGGCGGCGGCTTCCGTGGTGGCGGTGGCGGCGGCGGCCGTCCCGGTGCCGGTGGTCGCGGCGGTGCCGCGGGTGCCTTCGGGCGCCCGGGTGGTCCGTCCCGGCGCGGTCGCAAGTCGAAGCGGCAGAAGCGCCAGGAGTACATGGACAACATGCAGGCGCCCAGCGTCGGTGGCGTCCGCCTGCCCAAGGGCAGCGGCGAGGTCATCCGGCTGGCTCGCGGCGCCTCGCTGACCGACTTCGCCGACAAGATCAACGCCAACCCGGCCTCGCTGGTGCAGGTGCTGTTCCACCTCGGCGAGATGGTCACCGCGACGCAGTCGGTGTCCGACGAGGTGCTGCAGCTGCTCGGCTCGGAGATGAACTACGAGGTGCAGGTCGTCTCCCCCGAGGAGGAGGACCGCGAGCTGCTCGACTCGTTCAAGATCAGCTACGGCGAGGACGCAGGCGACGAGGAGGACCTGCGGGCCCGCCCGCCGGTCGTCACCGTCATGGGTCACGTCGACCACGGTAAGACCCGCCTGCTCGACACCATCCGCAAGACGACGGTGCACGAGGGCGAGGCCGGTGGCATCACCCAGCACATCGGCGCCTACCAGGTCGCCACCGCGCTTGAGGGCAACGAGCGGCTGATCACCTTCATCGACACCCCCGGTCACGAGGCGTTCACCGCCATGCGTGCCCGCGGCGCCCAGGCCACCGACATCGCGGTGATCGTGGTCGCCGCCGACGACGGCGTCATGCCGCAGACGGTGGAGGCGATCAACCACGCCCAGGCGGCCAACGTGCCGATCGTGGTCGCGGTGAACAAGATCGACAAGGAAGGCGCCAACCCGCAGAAGATCCGCCAGCAGCTCACCGAGTACGGGCTGGTGGCCGAGGAGTACGGCGGCGACACCATGTTCGTCGACATCTCGGCCAAGCAGGGCACCAACATCGACGGGCTGCTTGAGGCGATCCTGCTGACCGCGGACGCGGCGCTGGACCTGCGGGCCAACCCGGACATGGAGGCCCAGGGCGTGGCGATCGAGGCACACCTGGACCGCGGCCGCGGCCCGGTGGCCACGGTGCTGGTGCAGCGCGGCACGCTGCGGGTCGGTGACTCGATCGTGGCGGGCGACGCCTACGGCCGGGTCCGGCGCATGGTCGACGAGTTCAACGAGGACATCCTGGAGGCGACCCCGTCGCGTCCGGTGCAGGTCATCGGGTTCACCTCGGTGCCGGGCGCAGGCGACACGTTCCTGGTCGTCGAGGAGGACCGCACCGCCCGGCAGATCGCCGAGCGGCGGGCCGCCCGCAACCGGGCCGCGCAGAACGCGCAGAAGCGCAAGCGCATCAGCCTGGAAGACCTGGATGCGGCGCTCAAGGAGACCAGCCAGCTCAACCTGATCATCAAGGGCGACAACTCCGGTACCGTCGAGGCCCTGGAGGACGCGCTCACGAAGATCGACGTCGGCGACGAGGTCGAGCTGCGGGTCATCCACCGCGGCGTCGGCTCGATCACCGAGGGCGACATCAACCTGGCCATCGCGGACAACATCATCGTGATCGGCTTCAACGTCCGGGCGGAGGGCAAGGCCACCGAGCTGGCCAACCGCGAGGGCATCGATGTCCGCTACTACTCGGTGATCTACCAGGCCATCGACGAGATCGAGGCGGCGCTCAAGGGCCTGCTCAAGCCGATCTACGAGGAGGTGGAGCTCGGCCGCGCCGAGGTCCGCGAGGTGTTCAAGTCCTCCAAGGTCGGCACGATCGCCGGTTGCATGGTCATGTCCGGGGAGATCCGCCGGAACTCCAAGGCCCGCCTGCTGCGCAACGGCGTGGTCATCCAGGAGAACCTGCCGGTCGGCTCGCTGCGCCGGTTCAAGGACGACGCGGTCGAGGTCCGGGAGGGCTTCGAGTGCGGTCTCACCCTCGGCTCGTACGGCGACATCCACGTCGACGACGTGATCGAGACCTACGAGATGCGCGAGAAGCCGCGCACGTAAGTCGGCAGTCGCCCGGGGGACCCGTGTTCGCGGGTCCCCCGGGCCTCCTACTCACCCCATTCGGTGATGCCTGGTGTTCGTCGGTGCCCTGGAACTCGACGTCCTGCTCGGGGACGTCCACTCTCTCAAGCAGAAGCGCTCCGCGGTCCGCCCCGTGGTGGCCGAGCTACGCAAGCGCTTCGAGGTCGCGGTCGCCGAGGCAGGCCACCTCGACCTGCACCGCCGCGCGCTGATCGGCGTCTCGGCGGTCGCCGCCGACGCGGCCCACGTCACCGACGTGCTGGACGCGTGCGAACGACTGGTCGCGAGCCGCCCGGAGCTGGACCTGCTGTCCGCCCGGCGCAGGCTCATCGGCCCCGAAGACTGACCAGGTCAACCGACCGAAGAAGAAAGAAGGAGCGTCGTGGCTGACGCACCCCGCGCCCGCAAGCTCGCGAAGCGCATCTCGCAGATCGTGGCCTCCGCCCTGGAACACGAGGTCAAGGACCCCCGGCTGGCCCGCGTCACCATCACCGACGCCAAGGTCACCGCCGACCTGCACGATGCCACGGTCTACTACACGGTCCTCGGCGACAAACTCGACACCCAACCCGACCACGCAGGCGCCGCCGCCGCCCTGGAGAGCGCGCGCGGGGTACTGCGCACGATGGTCGGGCAGGGGACCGGTGTCCGCTTCACCCCCACACTGACCTTCGTGGCCGACACGATCCCGGACGACGCACGACACATCGATGACCTGCTGGCCCGCGCGCGGGCCGCGGACGCGGAGGTGGCGGCGAAGGCCTCGGGGGCTGTTTACGCGGGTGAGGCCGATCCTTATCGGGCGCCCAAGGAGGACGAGGACGACGAGGACTGAGCGGTCCCGGTTGTCCACAGGCAAGATCGTTCGGCGGGGGATCCTCGGGTTTGTCCAGGTAGAATGGATATCGGGGGTCCCCCGGCTGGTTGTCCACATGGTCCTGAACCATCCACAGGCACGTCGTCCGGCTTGACGGGCGCGGGCCTGTGGGTTGTCCACAGGGCGGGGTGCGCGGGGCGGTCGGATTGTCGGTACCCCTGGCTAGGCTGGATCCCGGGGGGCCGAGGGCAGCGCTCGGTCAAAGTCATTGGTTGCGGGCCGTCTGATCAGCGTGAACGTCACCGGCTGGTGTTCGTCCTCGGCTGGGTGAGGGTGACTTCGGAGCAGGATCTTGGCCCGCTCCCGGGAAGACCGCGCACCCGTCAACCGTTGCGGCGAGCTATCCACAGGCAAGATCGTTCTCGCTGCGCGCTGGGTGTTTTCCCAGGTAGAATGGATATCGGGGGTCCCCTGGGAGTTATCCACAGTGGGCTGAGCCATCCCCAGGCGCCCCGCCGGGCTTGACGGGTGTGTGGGCTCCAGGCGAGTGGGCCTGGGGCCGCGCGGGTATGGCCCGTGTCGGTGTTGCGTTCGTGGACATTCGGCTGGTGTGGGCGGTTCTGGCTGGGATGAGGTTGTCCACAGGCGGGATCGCTTGTGGCGCCTGGATTGTCGGTGTCACCGACTAGAATGGATACCGGGGGCCGAGGGCCGCCCAAGATCAAGTGTGGTTCTCCTGCCCGGCACCGAGTCGCCTGTCGCCTGTCGCCTTCGGCGTGGTGCGGTCGCTGAACGCCTCAGCCTCGCCGTGGTGCTGGAGCGCCTTGGTCTCTCTGGACTCGCTCGCCGCCTGCGGCTCGCTGATGCCCGCTGCTCGTAGTCGTCTGAGGTTCGCGATCGGTGCCACCAGTTGCTCTCGTGGCTCGCTGACGCTCGCGTTGCCCATGGCTCGTGGTCGCCGGTCACTCGAAGTCGTCCGACGTTGCGATCGGCACCGGCAGCCGTGGCGGCCTGTCACTCGCGGTCGTCCGACGTTTGCGATCGGCGCAGGCAGTTGTTGCGCGTACTGCTGGTAGCCCGCCACTTGCGGTCGTCCGACGCTGTGACCAGCCGCTACTGCTCGGCTCGCGTCGCCTGCTCGTGGTCGCCTGCGGCTCATCCCCCGCCACGTTGGCGCAAGATCGAGAAATCGGGCCGGACATATAACCCGCCGCTCCCAGGGGGAGCCCCCAAGGCCCATTCTACTCGGTCGGGGCGTCGCGCAGGCTGGTGTTGATCTTGCCTGTGGATAACTTGTCGCTGGGGTGGGTGACGCGAGGGGGTGAAGTTCACGACAGGGGTGAAGATCGTGCGGAGATCTGGTGTCGATCGCCATAAGGTCTGGCGGACATCAGGGTTCACCAGGGAGGATGCGGGGGAGCGGAGGCGCGTCGGGGTGGCTCCGGGGAATCTGGGACCGGGAGTGCATGTCCGGCCGCGTCACGCGTCGTCAGGCTATCGCGGGGGCGATAGGCGCTGGGGCTACCACGATCGGGTTGGGGATCTTCGGGGCGTGGGCGCTGCGTCACGATCAGACGCCGGTCAGTGAGGTGCGGACGCCGATTCCGGAGCCGGGGCCGCCGCCGTCGTCCAAGGCGCAGCCGAAGCTGTTGGAGGTTCGGCAGGTCCACTCCAAGGCGCGTGGGCGCGACGTCCAGTTGATCACCTATCGGCCGGATGGGCTTGCCGAGGGCGGCACGCTGCCGGTCTGTCTCGCGTTCCACGGGCGTGGGGCCGGGGCGAGCATGTTCACCGATCTCGGGGTCGGCGGTCAGCTCAGTGCGGCGGCCGCGTACGCGGTGGTCGCCGTCGACGGCGGGGACTCGTACTGGGTCAAGACCAGCGCCAAGGACGATCCGGTGGCGATGTTGACCGACGAGTTACCCGGCTGGCTCGCCGAGCTCGATGTCGCGACCGCGCCGTTCGCCGTGCTCGGAGTGTCGATGGGCGCGTACGGAGCACTCGACTACGTGCGCGCGCACCGCGACTCCATCAAGGCCGCCGCCGTCATCAGTCCCGCGTTGTTCACGTCCTGGAACGACGCGCGCGCACGTGACGTATTTCCCACTCGGGCGCTGTGGGAGGAGACCGAGCCGTTGCGGCACATCCCGGAACTCGGCAAGGTGCCGCTCGGGGTCTGGTGCGGGACCAAGGATCCCCTGCTCCCGTCGGCGAACCGCCTGATCGACACGGCGCGGCCGGTGCTCGCGCGGACCGCGGTGGGCGGGCACGACGCGAACTATTGGACGTCGGTGCTGCCCGAGGCGATGTACTTCGTAGGCTCGCACATCTGACGTTCGTCGTGTAGACCTTGTGGTCCCGCACTGTCGAGGCGGCCTGGTCGGCGCGACACCGACCGCGTCGGGGGCCGCACCCGGCGGGGCGGGGCGACTAGACCATCCCACCCCCGGGAGTTCCAGAGTGGACGGACGTTGGACCCGACGCGGTTTCCTGGTCGCGAGTGCCGTGGGAGCCGCGGCGCTGGCGGGCTGCGGCAAGTCCCAGACACCGCAGACGGCGTCGCGCACGGCGCAGGCCACGACCGCGGCGGTGGAGGCCGCGTCGGTGAGCAACCTGACCTGGCGTTCGTCCATCGGTGACGTGAAGATGATCGTGATGCGCCCGCGCGAGGTGTCCGGGCCGCTGCCGGTGTGCCTGGCGCTGCACGGCGAGGGCGAGGACGCCAACCAGTTCGTCGACATGGGTCTGCCGCCGTTGCTCACCGCGACGGTCCGCGCGGGTACCCGGCCGTTCGCGGTGGTCGCGGTGGACGGCGGCAAGCAGAGTTGGCTGGGCGCGCCGCAGAAGATGCTGGCGGAGGAGCTGCCGGACTGGTTGACGCGTGCGGAACTGGCCGACACCCCGTTCGCGACGCTGGGTGTCTCGGGGGGCGCGGTCGGTGCGTTCCAGTACGCGCGCACGCCCGGTCTGACGCTGTACTCCGCGTTGAGCCCATTGCTGTACACGTCGTGGAAGGACGCGGAGAAGTCCGGTATCTACACCGACGAGCAGCAGTGGCAGCAGACGGAGCCGATGCGGAACCTGACCGCGATCGCCGGGCTGCCGGTGTCGGTGTACTGCGGCACCGAGGACGCGGCCTGCCCGGCTGCACGGGACTTCGCCGACAAGGCGGGCTCGAAGACGGCGGTGTTCGCGCCAGGTGACCACTCGGCGACGTACTGGAAGCGGGTGCTGCCCGAGGTGCTGCGCAACATCGGTGACGCGCTCGGCAAGAAGAACTGACGCGCGTCCGACTGGACAGGTCGCGGTGGGTCACGGAACCCTGGGCTGGTGGGTAATGATCTCGCCGCCGCGGCCGACCTCCTCAGTTCCGCCACCGACGTGACCGTGCTGGCGCACGTCAGTCCCGATCCCGACGCGCTGGGCAGCGCGTTGGCGCTGGGTCTGGCGTTGCGCGCGCGGGGTGCGACGGTGCGGGTGTCGTTCGGTTTCCCGGCGGAAGTTCCCAAGTCGTTGCGCGGTTTGGACACCGCGGGCCTGGTTGTGCCCGCGTCCGAGGTGCCGGTGTCGCCGCTGCTCATCGCGGTCGACTGTGCGAGCGCGCAGCGGTTGGGTGTGCTGGCAGAGTTGGTTCCACAGACGATCGCCGCGGGCGGTCGGGTGTTGGTGGTGGACCACCACGTGGCCAACACCCGGTTCGGCACCGATCACCTGCTGGACGAGACGGCGCTGGCGACCGTCGTCCTGGTGTTGGACCTTCTGGACGAACTCGGGTGGTCGCTGACGCCCGACATCGCCCGTTGTCTCTACGCCGGGTTGATCGGTGACACCGGACTGTTCCGGCGCGCCACCGCCGACACCCACGCCATGGCCGCCCGCCTGATCGACGCGGGCGTCGACCCTACGGCGGTGACCCGAGAACTGTGCGACACGCACCCGTTCGCCTGGCTGCGCCTGGTGTCCGCGGCGTTGTCGCGCGCCCAACTGGTGCCGGACGCCGCCGGTGGGCAGGGGCTGGTGGTGACGGTCGTGTCGCTGGCGGACCTGGCGGGGCTGGATCCGGAGGACGCGGACAGTGTCGTGGACCTGGTCCGGACCACGGAGGAAGCCGAGGTTGCGGCGGTGGCGAAGGAGCTGACGCCGGGCCGGTGGTCGGTGTCGATGCGCGCGGTGGGCTCGTTCGACGTGCGCGCGGTCGCGGCCGCGCACGGGGGCGGCGGGCACCGGCTGGCGGCCGGGTTCCCGGCGCAGGGGTCGGCCGAGGACGTGCTGATGCTGATCAAGAACGCCTTCGCCTGAGCGCTCGGATCGTCGGGCGCGGGTGACATTGCAAGTTGCTGAATGATCATTGCCGGACCGTACGGTGTTTATGGTGCGGATGTGGGCATGTCCACTCGACATCGGGCGCGAATTACCGCTCGCCCTCTTGACAAACGTGTTGTTCGATCGGGGCAGGTATCGTCAATACGATGTCCGGTGGCTGTCCGGCGGGCATTCGGTCCACTGTGGTCGAGAATGGGACCGGTCGGTTGTTAACGCGATGTGCGCCGGTCGTGGGAATTCCACGCTTGGCGGGTCCGGATTCTTGATTGGCGTTGGAAACACGGTGTGAGCAGGCGTGTATCGGCTGTCGCCGAGCGGGTTTCGGAGGTCTCGGATCCGCGACTTCGCGACGTTTTCGCCGGAACGCCTTATGGTCTGGTGGTATAAACCGTTCGGTGGCGGGCCAGGTCCGGGTCCGCCGGTGCGGACAAGTCGGAACGACGCGGATGTGCGCGCACAACCGCGGTGGGTGGGGTCGGTAACGGATCCCCCGCCGCACGCGATCAGGTGGTGACATGCGATCGAGAACAATCGTCGTGCCGGTGCTGGCCGCCAGTCTCTTCCTCGCGGGCTGTGGTGGCGCCCAGAGCGGTGACCAGACGCTGACCCCGTTGCGCGCGGACGACTATCTCGGCGCGCCCTGCCCCGATGTCGGTCTGCGACCGGACGGGGACAAGGAGTTCACCTACTGGTCGATGTGGACCGCCGACGAGCCGCAGGGCCGCGTGCTGAGCAAGGTGGTGCGCTGCTTCACCGACAAGACCGGCGTCAAGGTCAACGTGCAGTGGCTGGGCCGCGACCTGCTCGCGCAGAACGTGCTGCCCGCGCTGTCCACCGGCACCGTGCCGGACCTGTTCGACCAGGACATCACCCAGGTTCGCGCGGCGGTCGACGCGGGTGGCACGCAGCCGGTCGACGACGTGCTGGACATCAAGACCGGCGAGGGCGAACAGAAGGTCCGCGACGTCGTGCCTGCCGGGTACTACGACATCCCGCAGAACAAGAACGCCGACGGCAAGCTCGCCCAGGTGCCGTACCTGCTGCTGGGCGGCGCCTGGTGGTACGACAAGGGCGCGGCCGGGCGCGCGGCGCTGCCGAAGACGACCGACGACCTGTTCGCGCTGTTCGACAAGGCGCGCGCGGACGGCCACGGCGCGATCGCCCTCGACGGTGACGTGGAGTCCGCGAACGCCGCGTTCTTCACGCAGTTCGCGCTGCGCTACGTCGGCGCGGGCAACCTGTACAAGGCGGCCACGGACCGCACCGGCCAGATCTGGCGCGACGACCCTGGCCTGCAGCGCGCGGCCGACCTGGTGGAGAAGCTCGCCCAGGGCAGTTACCTGATCAGCGGTTGGGACGTCGCCAAGTCCCCGCAGATGCAGCAGCGCTGGGCCAAGGGCGACGCGACCTACCTGTACGGCTCGACCGCGATCCCGGTGGAGACCGGCGCGTACCTGGCCAAGCAGGGCGACGGCAAGTCGATGGACTTCGGCTCGTTCCAGCTGCCGCAGCCGGACGGCGCGACGCACCGGGTGGTGGAGCAGCTGCCGGTCGGGTTCGCAGTGCCCGCGAAGGCGAAGAACCCGGGCGCGGCCAAGGCGTTCATCGCGTACGCGCTGAACAAGGACAACCTGAGCGGACTGCCCGCGGTCGCGGACAGCCTGACCGTGCGCGCCGACCTGCCGGTACCGAACGTGCTCGACGACGTCAACGGCGCGCTGTCCGACCCGAACCTGGAACGCGCCCTGTTCCTCGACGGCGTGAACTCGATCGCGGGCGGCGAGTGGGTGTCGAAGGTGCTGTACCCGCTCAACGACAGCCTGTTGAAGGGGAACATCTCGTCGTCGCAGTTCATCGAGGGGTTGGCGAAGGGCTCGGCGGAGTTCTGGCGCACCCACTGATCGTCCACTGAGGACTATGCGGGCCGGTCCGGCGGACACGTCGGGCCCGGCATCCGTGGTGCGCCGGGGTCTGGTCGGCGCAGTGCGGATGCGTCGGTCAAGTCCCGGGTGGCGGCTGTCGATTGTTCGCGGGCATGTGGACAACTCGCGGGGGACCCCCGGTTTTCATCCTGCCTGCCTGGGCGTGCAGGTGCGCGGAGTTGTCCACAGGTGGGCACTGGGGCGTCTCGGTGGCGTCGTTGTTCGGGTGTCCGACCTGGTGTTCAGCGGGTCGGGGTGACCAGGCCGGTTTCGTAGGCGAGGACGATGGCCTGGGCGCGGTCGCGTAGGTCGAGCTTGGTGAGAATGCGGCTGACGTGGGTTTTCACGGTCAGTTCGGATCGTCCGAGTGCGGTGGCGATCTCGGCGTTGGACAGGCCCTTGGCGACCGCCAGCAGGATCTCCAGTTCCCGGGGTGTGAGCGTGTCCGGCGCCGGGCGGGGTGGGGCGTGCTGGGCGAACACGCTGATCAGGCGTTTGGTGATGGCGGGGGAGAGCAGGGCCTCGCCCGCGGCGACGACTTCGACGGCTCTGATGAGCTCGGTGGCGGGGGCGTCCTTGAGCAGGAAGCCGGAGGCACCCGCGCGCAGGGCGTCGTGGACGTACTCGTCGAGGTGGAAGGTCGTCAGGATGATGACCCTGGGCCGGGGGTCGGGACCCGCCAGCAGTCGCCGGGTCGCCTCGATGCCGTCCACCCCGGGCATTCGGACGTCCATCAGGACGACGTCCGCTCGGCGTCCGGCTTGTGCGCCGATGCCGTCGCCCGCCGTGCCGACGACCGCCATCCCGGGTTGGGCGTCGAGTAGCGCCGCGAAGCTCTCGCGGACCATGGCCTGGTCGTCGACGATGAACACGCGGATCACGGTGTCTCCCTCGGTGTGGGCGTCATGTCGGGAGCACCACCCGGACCTGGAACCCGCCATCGGCACGCGGACCGGCCTGGTACGACCCGCCCAGTGCCAGCGCCCGCTCTCGGATTCCGATGAGCCCGTGCCCGACTGCCGCCGGTAGCGAACGGGTGGGGCGTGGTGATGTCGTGGCCGTTCGGGCGCCCTCGTGCGGCCTGGTGGGTTCGTGGAGTCGGCCGCCGGGTGGGGCGTTGTCGATGGTCAGTTCGGTGCGGTCGGGGGTGATGTGCAGGCGGATGTCGATGGGGGCGCCGGGGCTGTGTCGACGGGCGTTGCTCAGGCATTCGCCGGTGATGCGGTGCAGGGCGGTGTGGACGGCGGCCGGGAGGTGGGTGGGTGCGCCGGTGATCTCCAGGTGGACCTGTTCGCCCGCGGCCCGGCAGGCGGCGGCGAGAGCGGGGATGTCGGTGATGGTGGGGTGGGGTGCGGGGTCGCCGTCGCGCAGGAGGGTGACCAGTTGGCGGGTTTCGTGGAGGGCGGTGCGGGCGGCGGTGCCCAGGTCGGCGAGTTCGGCGAGGGTGGTCTCGTCGACATGGGGGAGGCGGTGGCGGGCGCTGTCGGTGCGTACGGCGATGGCGGAGAGGTGGTGTCCGACGATGTCGTGCAGCTCGCGCGCGATGCGGGTGCGTTCTTCGAGGGCGATGCGTTCCTCCCGCTCGGCCGCGGCGGCGAGGGTGGCGGATTCGGTGAGACGACGTTGGTGGGCCAAGGCGAACCCGGCGCAGGCGGTGAGGGTGGCGGCGGCCAGCGGTCCGGTCATCACGTCCGGGCCGACGGACCCGGCGTAGAGGGGGAGGCCGGTGGCCAGCAGGGCGAGGGCGAGCAGGGTGTATCTCAGGCCCTGGGCCGGTGAGCTGCGGCCGACGAGCACGGCGAGCACGGGGGCGAACGGGATCAGGTAACCGTCCAGCGGCCAGTGCGGCAGCATGACCGGGCGCACCACCAGTACCGCCATCGCGAGCGCGGTGGCGGTGTAGGCGAGTCGGGCGGCGATCAGTGGGCGGTCGCGGATCAGGAACGCGGGGGCGATCTGGAGCGCCGACAGTGGGAGGACCCACCAGCCGAGCGCCCAGGCAGGCGCGGAAATGAGTGCCCACGCCACTGAGGCGGAGACCAGCAGGGCACGTCCCAGCCAGGTCGGTCCCTGCCACCAACCCAGCGGTGGCGCCACCCAGTGATCCACCCGGCCGAGCGTAGCCGGCGGCGGCCTGTACTCCTTGAGTGGTACGGGACGCGCCCCGGGCGAAGTCTGAGAGCGGCGTGTTCGTACCGGGAGGGCTACCTCACTGGGTGTAGGTGGCTGACGGAATACCTCTCGTGGCGGTGGTGGGAAACGGTCCTTGACGCGGTCGCCCAGGCTGGGGTGCGTCGAGAGGATGCGGGTATGCGATGGCAACAGTGCTTTCTTGCCGCGACCATGGCCGGGCAGCTCGTCGGGTCGGTGGAGCAGCGGGCGATGACGGTCGACGATGTGGTGCGGTCTCGGCAGATCGTCGAGACCGCGGTGTCGGTGGATGGCCGGTCCGGGGCCGCGGTGGTCACCGAACCGTCCGTTGTGGACAATGTGGTCGTCAGCAGGCTGGTGGTGTTCGACCTGGCTCGGCCCGCTGAGGTGCGGACGCTCGCCGAGGTGCGGGGGACGGTCGAGCGAATGACCAATCTGCGCTGGTCGCCGGATGGGCGTGCGGTCGCCTTTCTCGCCCCGCTCGACGGGGCCGATGAGGTGTGGGCGGTGGATGTCGGTGGGGGTCGGCCGCGGAAGGTGTTCGGGTCGCCTGCTCCCGGGGTGGTGTTCGGGGGTGGGCATATGCCGTTCATCAGTCCGAATGTGCCGCCGCACGCGGCGAAGGTGCTGGCGTTCGAGTGGGCCCCGGACGGGCGCGCGATCGCCTTCACCGCGCCGCGCCCCATGGGAGACACCAGTGGGGACGGCGTGGTGTACAGCGATCCGCGGGCGGTGATCGCCGGTGAGTACGAGGAGGTGCGCAACGCCCTGTGGCTGTGGGATGCCGATACCGTGCGGGTGCGACATGTCGTTGACTCCGTGCAGGGGCCGATGGCCGAGCAGGGGAAGCCGAAGATGGCGTTCTCCCCTGACGGCAAGCGGCTGGCGTTCGTGGCTCGCGGTACGCAGCAGCCCACCGATCAGGTCGATCGGGTGAACGTACTGGACCTGGGCAGCGGGCAGGTGTCCGTGATGGACACCGGTGCGGCGCGGCCGTTGCCGCCGTCGTGGACGGCCGACGGGCGGTTGGTCGGGGTCGAGGGGAACGCGGTCGTCGCGCTGCCGGGACATGCCCGGCTCGGGGCGTTGCCCGAGGGCGGCACCGCCACCCGCGCATGGGGTGCCGATGTCGTGAGCGTACGGGACGAACGCCGTGAGGCGCCCTACCGGATCGCCGACGGCGGGGCGGTGTTCACGCTCCCCGACAACCTCTCGGAATGCTCCTTCGACGCGGCGCGGCGGCGTGGGCTGTGCGTACGACAGAGTGCGGCGACTCCTCCTCGTCTGTCCATTATCGACAATCAGGCGATCAGGGACGGGTACGACCCGAACCGATGGGTGGAGCGGGTACGCGTGATCGCGCCGCGGCCGGTGGAGTGGGTGAACCCCGCCGGGCTGCGGGCGACCGGGTACCAGCTGGTGCCGCCCGGGTGTGGGCGGTGTCCGGCGGTGGTGATCACACACGGGTATGACGCGCGCGAGTTGTTCATGGCTGATCGGCAGGAGTGGGCGTTTCCGTCGCAGGTGTACGCGGCGAAGGGGTATGTCGTGCTGTTGGTGAACGAACCCGCGAACGCGAACACCGCTGACACCGTCGAGGCGCGCGCCACGATGGAGACGGCCGTGCGGGCCGCCGTCGACTCCGGACTCGTCGACCCGGCGAAGGTCGCCATCCTCGGCTACAGCCGGGGCGCGCGGGTCGCGGACGAGTCGATGATCCACTCGACGGCGTTCGCCGTGGCCGTGGGCGCCGACGATGCCACGCAGGAGCTCGTGCCCGGCTCCGGCGCGCCACTGGCGACGCGGTTCACCGGCCCGCTGCTGCAACAGATGGGACCCGCGGCCCTGATGGTCACCCCCGTGCACGACTACCTGCGCCGCACCCTGCGCGTGCCGACCGAACTCGTGATCTACCCGAACGAAACGCATATCCCGCACCAACCTCGTCATCGTGCCGCTGCCATGTCCTTGAACCTCGACTGGATCGACTACTGGCTGCTCGGCCGCCGCGATCCCGCCAGGACGGCACAGTACGAGCGATGGGACGGCCTCCGCTGAAAGTTGTCCACAGGCCCGGATTTCCCGGGGTCGACACGAGGTCAACACGAGACTGTCGGTGCGCCGGGCTAGGGTCGATGCTGTCCTGAGGCGACCGAATCCGGGGGTGACACACCATGGCGCGAACACCGATCAGACAGATCCTGGGCCTGGCCGTGCCCGCGCTGCCGGTGCTGGCCGCCGAGCCGGTGTACCTGCTCGTCGACACCGCCGTCGTCGGTCACCTCGGGGCCACCGAGCTGGGCGCGCTGGGCGTGGGCGCGATCGTGCTCGCCCTGCTCTCCACCCAGCTCACCTTCCTCTCCTACGGCACCACCGCCCGTGCCGCTCGCCTGCACGGCGCGGGTGACCGGGACCGGGCGGTGGCCGAGGGCGTACAGGCGACCTGGCTGGCGCTGGGTGTCGGCGTCGTGCTGGCGCTGCTCGGGCAGGTGGCGGCCGCGCCGGTCGCGCGGCTGATGGCCGGGTCCGGGCCGGTGGCCGACGCGGCGGCGGGCTGGTTGCACACGGCGCTCATCGGGGTGCCGATGATCCTGGTGACGCTCGCGGGCAACGGCTGGATGCGCGGCGTGCAGGACACCCGCCGACCACTCCGTTACGTCCTGGCGGGCAACGGCATGTCCGCGGTCCTGTGCCCGGTCTTCGTCTACGGCGCCGACTGGGGGTTACAGGGCTCCGCGATCGCCAACGTGGTGGGGCAAACGGTTGCGGCCGTGTTGTTCCTGCACGCGCTCCGGTCCGAGCGGGTGCCGTTGGCGCCGCACCTGTCGGTCATGCGCGCGCAGCTGGTGCTGGGCCGCGATCTCGTGCTGCGCAGCTTCGCGTTCCAGGCTTGTTTCCTCTCCGCCACGGCGGTCGCCGCGCACACCTCGGTCGGCGCGGTCGGCGCGCACCAGGTGGTGTTGCAGCTGTGGACGTTCCTGAGCCTGGTGCTGGACTCGCTCGCGATCGCCGCGCAATCGCTTGTCGGGGCCGCGTTGGGCGCGGGCGACAGCGCGACGGCCAAGGACCTCGCGCGCAGGCTGTCCTGGTACGGGCTCGCGTTCGGGGTCCTGCTCGGGATCGTGTTCGCGGTCCTGGCCGGTGCGCTCCCGCGCGCGTTCACCGGCGACGCGGCCGTGCTCGCCGAGATACCGCACGCGTGGTGGTACTTCGTCGCGTTGCAACCGGTGGCGGGCGTCGTGTTCGCGCTCGACGGCGTGCTGCTGGGCGCGGCCGACGCCGCGTTCCTGCGCACCGCGACGCTGGTCGCCGGGCTGGCCGGTTTCCTGCCCACGATCTGGCTGTCGCTGGCGTTCGACTGGGGCCTGGTCGGCATCTGGAGCGGCCTGACCCTGTTCATGTTCCTGCGGCTGGCCGCCGTCCTGCTGCGCATGCGGTCCGGCCGCTGGGCCGTGGTCGGCGCCGTCCTGGCCTGACCCAGCCGTCCACAAGCGACGGTCAGGGCACGTTCAGGGCACGTTCAGGGCCACCAGGGCGCGCGCCGAGGTGCCCTCGTCCACGCCCAGCGCCACGGCCTTGCCCAGCGGGTCGAAGATGCCGTAGGTGCCCTCGATCCCGGCCGCCGGGATGCGCTTGCCGTGCGACAGCGCGACCGCCTCCACCTTGTCCAGGTCGCGCCGGGGGAACGCGGCCGACACCGCCGCCTCCATGTCCAGCGACATCTCGGGCTTCTCCGCCAACGCCTCCAGCGTCCGCGCCACCCGCAGGTCGAACGGCCCGACCGTGGTGCGCCGCAACGCCGACAGGTGCCCGCCGACCCCCAGGGCCGCGCCCAGGTCACGCGCCAGCGCGCGTACATACGTCCCCGACGAGCAGTCCACCATCACGTCCAGCTCGACCCGGTCGTCCACCCGCGTCGTGTTCAGCAGGTCGAACCGGAACACTGTCACCGGCCGCGGCGGCAGCTGCACGTCCTCACCGGCCCGCACCCGCGCGTAGGCGCGCTTGCCGTCGATCTTGACCGCGCTCACCGAGCTGGGCACCTGCTGGATGGCCCCGGTCAGGTCCGCGATCCCGGCCGCGATGGCCGCGTCGGTCGCCCCGGACGCGTCGGCGGTGGTGAGCACCTCGCCCTCGGCGTCGTCGGTGGTGGTCGAGGCGCCCAGGTGGATGTTGGCCAGGTAGGTCTTGCGGTCCAGCGCGAGGTGCCCGAGCAGCTTGGTCGCCCGCTCGACGCCGAGCACCAGCACGCCGGTGGCCATCGGGTCGAGGGTGCCCGCGTGGCCGACCTTGCGGGTGCCGATGATCCGGCGCACCCGGGCGACGACGTCGTGCGAGGTCATGCCGGGGGCCTTGTCGACGACGATCAAGCCGGGCGGGACGGTGGGGCGCTTCACGGGACGAGACACGAGCGGGAATCCTAAGCCGCTCACGCCGCCGCGCCCGCGTCCGGTGCCAGGTCCCAGCGCCGTCGCCGTAGTCGCACCGGGATGGCGTCGCCGCGTTCGTGCGCGGCGAACAGGACCGCGCGCGTGCGCCGCCACCACACCAGCACCCGCCAGGAACCCAGCAGCAACACCACCACCACGGCCAGGAACGCGACCCGGAACGAGGCCGCGTCCGCGTCCGCCGCGTTGCCGCCGAGCAGGAGGCCGATGCTCAGCGAGGTGATCGTGACGGCGGCGAACCCGCCCACGTTGACCACGCCGCTCGCGGTGCCTGTCCGGTGCAGGGGGTTGTAGTCGCGGGCCAGCGCGAACGCGACGCCGGACAGCGGACCGCCCAACGCCACCACGCCGAACGCGACCACCACCAACGGTTTCGGTGCCACCCCGCCCGGCCAGCCGAGCAGCAGCCCCCACAGCACCACCGCGACGACCAGGTAGCCGCTGACCGCATGCACCCGCCACGTCGGGTGGCGCCCGATCAGCTCACCCGTCACCGGCGACATCACCATGGCCACGACCACCAACAGGCTCAGCACGGCCCCGGCCGTTCCCGGCGTCATCCCCTGCGCGCGCACCAGGTACGGATAGCCCCACAGCAGCCCCAGCACGCCGGGCGCGAACATCGTGGAGAAGTGGACCCAGAAGCCCAGCCGCGTGCCCGGTACCCGCCACGCCTCGCGCACCTGCGCGACCACCGCGCGCAGGGATGCGGGCGGGTTGCGTTGCTCGGGCATCCCGTCCGGCACGTCCCGCACCCGCAGCGCGACGACCGACGCGTACAGCGCGGTCGCGGCACCGGCCACGGCGAAGGTCACTGTCCAGCCCACGTGGTGCAGCAGCAGCGTCATCGGAACCGTCGCCGCGAGGTTGCCCACCGCACCGAGCGCGGACGTGCCGGAGGCCAGCGCGGCGTAGCGACGAACGGGGAAGTGCGCGGCGATCAGCCGTAGCACGCTTACGAAGGTCATCGCGTCGCCGGCGCCGAGCACCCCGCGCGCGACCAACGCCAGTGGGTAGGTATCGGCGATCGCGAACAGCACCTGCCCCAGACCCATGCCGACCGCGGCCGCGGTCAGTACCCGGCGCGGACCGAACCGGTCGACGAGCACGCCGGTGGGTATCTGCATGCACGCGTAGATGCCGATCTGCAGCACGGTGAACGTGCCCAGCGCGGCGGCGTTGATCTGGAACCGGTCCGCGGCCTGCAATCCGGCGACACCGAGCGAGCTGCGGTGGAAGACGGCGAGCAGGTAGACCGCCACCGCGGTCGCCCAGATCCCGAGTGCGCGGCGTCCTGCGGCCGACACGGGCGGCTCCCTTCGTCGCCCTCCATTGCACCAGGTGCGGCAACTGATGGTTAGCCTTGCTACGCGTGTGCCTGCTCACGGTCGGGTCGTTGCGGCAGGCACCGACCCGGACCCACTAGGCTGGGTGGCGTGCTGCGTTGGCGTGGGCTGACCGATCTCCCCGGTGGCTGGGGTCGCTGTGTGGCGACCATCGGCGTGTTCGACGGCGTGCACCGCGGCCATCAGGAGCTGATCGCGCGCGCGGTCGAGCTGGCCACCGAGCGGGGCCTGCCCAGCGTGGTCGTCACCTTCGACCCGCACCCGTCCGAGGTCGTCCGACCGGGGAGCCACCCGGCCCAGCTGACCACGTTGCGGCGCAAGGCCGAGCTGGTCGAGTCGCTCGGCGTGGACGCGTTCTGCGTGCTCCCGTTCACCCCCGAGCTGTCCAAGGTGGGCCCGGACGAGTTCGTGCACGAGGTCCTGGTCGAGCGGCTGCACGCGGCGTCGGTCGTGGTCGGCGAGAACTTCACCTTCGGCAACCGCGCGGCGGGCAACGTCCCCATGCTGGTCGAGCTGGGCAAGCGGTTCGGCTTCACGGTGGAGGGCGCCAAGCTGGTGACCGCCGGTGAGCTGGCGTTCTCCTCCACCTACATCCGTTCCTGCATCGACGCGGGCGACGTGCGCGCCGCCGCGACCGCGCTGGGCAGGCCGCACCGGCTGGAGGGGATCGTGGTGCGCGGCGATGGCCGCGGCCACGAGCTGGGCTTCCCGACCGCGAACCTGTCCACGCCCCGGTTCGCCGCGGTCCCCGCCGACGGCGTCTACGCGTGTCGGTTCACCCTGCTCAACAACCAGGCCAGGGGCCCGCTGACGGCCGCGGTCTCGGTCGGCACGAACCCCACCTTCTCCGGCCGCGAGCGTCGGGTGGAGGCGTTCGTGCTGGACGTGGACGAGGACTTCTACGGCCAGCGGGTGGCCATCGACTTCGTCGAGCGGCTGCGCGCGATGGAGAAGTTCGACTCCAGCGCGGCCCTGGTCGAGGAGATGCACCGGGACGTCGCGCGCACCCGTGACCTGCTGGCCTGACCCGTTCGCGCGGGCTGTGTGGTTCTTCCACGAAACGAAACACCGAGCCGGCAAGATACTCCCCAGGTCAGGGGGCTGTCGGCAGGGGAGAGGCCAGGGTGGAGGACCACAAGATCGTCCAACGCAACATCGCGCTGCAGCGCGAGTGGTACGGCGAGCCGCTCGGTGACCGGGTGCGCAGGCTCGTCGTGGCGTTCGACGTGTCCCAGGCCAACCTCGCCGACGTGCTGGGGATCAGCGCGCCGATGCTCAGCCAGGTGATGAGCGGGCGCCGGGCGAAGATCGGCAACCCGGCCGTGCTGGCCCGGTTGATCATGTTGGAGCGCAAGATCCTGACCCCCGAGGTGGCCTCCGGGCGGCGCGAGGCGCTGCAGAAGGCGCTGGACGACGTCCGGGTCTCGAAACCGGCCGTGACCAGGGACAATTTACCGGTCGACGTGGGCCGCAGCGCGATCATGGCGCTGCGCAGGCTCGCCGGTGCGGACGACCTGACGGCCGCCGCGGGCCTGCTAGACGACCGCTTCCCCGACCTCGCCGACCTGCTCAGGCGGGCGGGCAAGCGTCCGTGACGCGCTATTTCTCCGCGTTCGACCTGCCGGACGAGGTCGCCGACGACCTCGCCGCGCACCTGCCCCCGATCGTGCCGCCGCTGCGGCCAACGCCGCGCCACCAGTGGCACGTCACCGTGGGCTACTACGGCGACGTCGACCCCGGGCGCAGGATGGCCGAGCTGACCGAGCGGGTCACCGGCCTGCTGCCCGCCCGGCTGCGGGTCGAGGGCGCGGGCACGTTCGGCGGCGTCGCGTTCGGGAAAATCACTAGCGCCGACTGGGGCGCGCTCGCCATACTCGCCGAGGCCGCCGGGCAAGCCGAGGGCGGCCACCAGAAGTACGTCCCGCACGTGACCGTCGCCCGCTGGCCCAGGGAACACCCGGTGGACCTGAGCGTGGCCGCGGCACTGCGCGACTACCGGGGGCCAGAGTGGGTCCCGCGCGAGCTGGTGCTCTACGCCAGCGAGGGCGGGATCTACACCCGCGTGGGCGCGGTGCGGTTGCTCGCCGACTACTCCGGCATGGCAGGGTGCTAACCTTGGTGTTTGGGTGCGGCTGCGGTCCGTGGCGGCCGTCACCGTCTTCCCCGCACGGCACAAAGCACCACCGAGGAGTAGACGAGTGGCTCTGTCCACCGAACAGAAGAAGTCCATCCTGACCGAGTACGGCGTGCACGACTCGGACACGGGGTCGCCGGAGGCCCAGGTCGCGCTGCTCACCAAGCGCATCAAGGACCTCACCGAGCACCTCAAGCAGCACAAGCACGACCACCACTCGCGGCGCGGTCTGCTGCTGCTGGTCGGTCGTCGCCGTCGGCTGCTCAACTACCTGACCAAGGTGGACATCGAGCGCTACCGGTCGCTGATCCAGCGGCTCGGCCTGCGCCGATAGCTCGATCCCCGGGGGAGCGGTCGCCGATCGCTCCCCCGGGGCTTATAACCGATAGGGAACAACACAAGGACAGGGCAGCACGCCGCGCGCACGGGACCAGTTCGCCGGTCCTCGGTAGTGGTTTCCGGGAGCGACACAGGAGATGTCGCAGCGCCCCGGAGGCTTCGATCGAAGACCGGCCTCGTCTGAACGCGACCCCGTGCCCCGGCCGTGTGGCTGCCCTGAGACGAGGAGTACCTGCTACATGACCGACATCACCGTGCACGAGACCACGGCCGTGATCGACAACGGTTCGTACGGCACGCGCACCGTCCGCTTCGAGACCGGCCGACTGGCCCGCCAGGCGGCGGGCAGCGTCGTGGCCTACCTCGACGAGGACACCATGCTGCTGTCCGCGACCACCGCGTCGAAGCAGCCCAAGGAGCACTTCGACTTCTTCCCGCTGACGGTGGACGTCGAGGAGCGGATGTACGCGGTCGGCCGCATCCCCGGTGCGTTCTTCCGCCGCGAGGGCCGTCCGTCCACCGACGCGATCCTCACCTGCCGACTCATCGACCGGCCGCTGCGCCCGTCCTTCGTGGACGGCCTGCGCAACGAGATCCAGGTCGTCATCACCGTGCAGAGCCTGAACCCGCAGGACCTGTACGACGTGGTGGCCATCAACGCCGCGTCCGCCTCCACCCAGCTGGCGGGCCTGCCGTTCTCCGGCCCGATCGGCGGCGTCCGCGTCGCGCTGATCGAGGGCCAGTGGGTCGCCTTCCCGACCTACGAGCAGCTGGAGAAGGCCGTGTTCGACATGGTCGTCGCAGGCCGCGTGGTCGGGGATGACGTTGCGATCATGATGGTCGAGGCTGAGGCCACCGAGAACGTCACGGACCTGATCGCGGACGGCGCGCAGGCGCCGACCGAGGAGATCGTGGCGTCCGGTCTGGAGGCGGCGAAGCCGTTCATCCGCTCGCTGTGCCAGGCGCAGGCCGAGCTGGCCCAGGTCGCCGCCAAGGAGACCCGCGAGTTCCCGACCTACCCGGCCTACCAGGACGACGCGTTCGCCGCGGTCGAGCAGGCGGTCAGCAGCGAGCTGGCCGAGGCGCTGACCATCGGCGACAAGCAGGCCCGCGAGTCCCGTCTGGACGAGGTCAAGGCGCTGTGCCTGGAGAAGGTCGGCGCGGTCGAGGGCGGCGCGTTCGACGGTCGCGAGAAGGAGGTCGGCGCGGCCTTCCGCTCGCTGAACAAGAAGCTGGTGCGGCAGCGCATCCTGCGCGACAAGGTCCGCATCGACGGCCGCGGCCTCACCGACATCCGGTCGCTCTCGGCCGAGGTCGCGCTGATCCCGCGGGCGCACGGCTCGGCGCTGTTCGAGCGCGGCGAGACCCAGATCCTGGGTGTCACCACGCTGAACATGCTGCGCCTTGAACAGCAGATCGACTCGCTGTCGCCGGAGACGCACAAGCGCTACATGCACCACTACAACTTCCCGCCGTTCTCCACCGGCGAGACCGGCCGCGTCGGCTCGCCGAAGCGGCGCGAGATCGGGCACGGCGCGCTGGCCGAGCGGGCGCTGATGCCGGTGCTGCCCAAGCGCGACGAGTTCCCCTACGCGATCCGGCAGGTGTCGGAGGCGTTGAGCTCCAACGGTTCCACCTCGATGGGCTCGGTCTGCGCATCCACCATGTCGCTGCTGAACGCCGGTGTGCCGCTGAAGGCGCCGGTCTCCGGTATCGCCATGGGCCTGGTGTCCGATGTGGTCGACGGTGAGACCCGGTACGTCGCGCTGACCGACATCCTCGGCGCCGAGGACGCGTTCGGCGACATGGATTTCAAGGTCGCTGGCACCAAGGAGTTCGTGACCGCGCTCCAGCTCGACACCAAGCTCGACGGCATCCCGTCCGAGGTGCTCGCCCAGGCGCTCAGCCAGGCTCGGGACGCGCGCTACACGATCCTGGAGGTCATGGCCGAGGCCATCGACGGCCCGGACGAGATGAGCCCCTACTCGCCGCGGGTCACCAGCGTGAAGATCCCGGTCGACAAGATCGGCGAGGTGATCGGGCCGAAGGGCAAGATGATCAACTCGATCACCGAGCAGACCGGCGCGGACATCTCGATCGAGGACGACGGCACGATCTACGTCGGCGCCGCGGACGGCCCGTCCGCCGAGGCGGCCATCGGCCTGATCAACGCGATCGCCAACCCGCAGCTGCCGAAGGTGGGCGAGCGGTTCCTCGGCACGGTCGTGAAGACGGCCGCGTTCGGCGCGTTCGTCTCGCTGCTGCCGGGCAAGGACGGCCTGGTGCACATCTCCAAGCTGGGCAACGGCAAGCGGATCAACAAGGTCGAGGACGTGGTCAAGGTCGGCGACAAGCTCCGGGTGGAGATCGCCGACATCGACCAGCGCGGCAAGATCAGCCTGGTGCTGGTCGGCGAAGAGGAGACGGCCGAGGCGCCCGCCGCCGCGGCCGAGGTCGAGGCGGCTCCCGCCCAGTGACCTCCCGTTCCATCGTGACGGCCGCGGGCACCTCGGGTGCCCGCGGCCGTTCCGCCTCCCGAACCCCCGGCCACCTGCAGAAGCCGGGCAGCACCGTGGTGCTGGAACGCGACGGCGACGCCGAGGTCAAGCGGACCCTGCTGCCCGGCGGCCTGCGGGTCATCACCGAGCACGTGCCCGGGGTGCGCTCGGCGTCGATCGGCATCTGGGTCGCGGTCGGCTCCCGCGACGAGCCGCTGTCGGTGGCCGGTGCCGCGCACTACCTGGAACACCTGCTGTTCAAGGGCACCGCTCGACGCACCGCGGCGCAGATCGCGGAGGAGATCGACGCGGTGGGCGGCGAGCTGAACGCGTTCACCGCCAAGGAGCACACCTGCTACTACGCGCACGTCCTGGACGAGGACCTGCCGCTGGCGATCGACCTGGTGTCCGATGTGGTCTTCGACGCGGTGTGCGCGGAGTCCGATGTGGAGACCGAGCGCGGGGTGGTCCTGGAGGAGATCGCCATGCGCGACGACGATCCCGAGGACCTGCTGCACGACGCGTTCTGCACCGCGCTGATGTCGGACCACCCGCTGGGCCGCCCGGTGCTGGGCTCCGAGCAGTCGATCACCGCGATGACCCGCTCGGCGCTCAACGGCTTCTACCGCCGCCGCTACACGATGCCGCGCATGGTGCTGGCGGTCGCGGGCAACGTGTCGCACCGGGGTGTGCTGACGTTGGTACGCAAGGCTTTGCGCGACCGCTTGACCGGTGACCGCGCGCCGCTCGCGCCCCGCACGGGCCGGGCCCGACTGGGCGCGTCACCGCGGCTGGTGCTGCACACGGACGACACCGAGCAGGCGCACATGATGCTCGGCGTGCGCGCGATCGACCGGCACGACGATCGTCGGTTCACGTTGAGCGTGCTGAACGCGGCCCTGGGCGGGGGCATGAGCTCCCGGCTGTTCCAGGAGGTCCGCGAGCGGCGCGGGCTGGCGTACCAGGTGTACTCGTCGGTCGCGGCCTACGCCGACACCGGCCACCTGTCCATCTACACCGGCTGCCAGCCGGACCGCCTCGGCGAGGTCGCGGGCGTGGTGCGCGAGGTGCTGCGCGAGGTCGCCCGGGACGGGTTCACCGACGCGGAGGTGGCGCGCGCGAAGGGCAGCCTGCGCGGCGGGCTGGTGCTGGGGCTGGAGGACACGAGTTCGCGGATGTCCCGCATCGGCAAGGGCGAGCTGGCGTATGGCGACTACCTGACGGTGGAACAGACACTGGAACGCTTCGCCGCCGTGACCCCCGAGGACGTGGCGAATCTCGCCCGCGAACTGCTCGCCCGGCCGCTCGCCGCGGCCGTCGTGGGCCCCTACGCTCACACCGACGACGTGCCGGTCCAACTCCATGAGGTGAGCAAGTGACGGACATCAAGGTGGGCGTGCTCGGCGCCCGCGGCCGCATGGGCACCGAGGTGTGCGCGGCGGTCCAGGAGGCGGACGGCCTGGAGCTGGTCGCCGCCCTGGACGCGGGCGACGACCTGGCGGGGCTCAGGCCCGCGTCCGTGGTCGTCGACTTCACCCACCCGGACGCGGTGCTGGAGAACGTGCGCTTCTGCGTGGCGAACGGCATCCACGCGGTGGTCGGCACGTCCGGCTTCGACCAGTCGAAGATCGACACGGTCCAGTCGTGGCTGGACACCGCGCCTCCCGTCGGCGTGCTGATCGCGCCGAACTTCGCCCTGGGCGCGGTGCTGTCCATGCGCTTCGCGGAGATGGCGGCGAAGTACTACGACACGGTCGAGATCATCGAACTCCACCACAACCGCAAGGCCGACGCTCCGTCCGGCACGGCCGCCCACACCGCCCGCCTGATCGCCGAATCCCGGGAGATCGCCGGTCTCGGTGCCATACCGGACGCCACCACGTCCGAAGTGGACGGTGCGCGGGGTGCGCTGGTCGACTCGATCCGGGTGCACTCGGTGCGGCTCGGTGGATTGGTCGCGCACCAGGAAGTGATCTTCGGTGGCACCGGGGAGACACTGACGATCCGGCATGACTCGTTGGATCGCAAGTCGTTCATGCCGGGGGTCGTGTATGGCGTGCGCACCATCGTCGGGCGGAACGGGCTGATTCTCGGCCTGGAAAACATGCTGGACCTGTAAGCCATGTCCGCGCGTACCGTTTCGTTGCTGCTCACCGCCGTGCTGGTGCTCTATTTCGTGCTGCTCGGCGGGCGAGCGGTGGCCCTTTTTCGTGATGGGTCACCTGCTGCGGTCGGCTTGGGCGTCGGCGTGATCCTGCTGCCCTTGGTGGGCGCGTGGGTCGCGTGGTCGACGTTGCGATTCGGTGTGCGGACACAGGAGTTGGGCCGCCGTTTGCAGGCGGAGGATGGTCTGCCGGACACGTCCGAGTTGCCGCGCATGCCTTCCGGGCGGGTTGATCGGGCGGCTGCTGACGCGTTTTTTGAGGACTTTCGGGCTGAGGCCGAGGCTGCTCCTGGGGACTGGCGGTCTTGGTATCGGTTGGCTGTTGCTTATGACGTAGCCGGGGACCGTACGCGCGCCCGCGAATCCATGCGAAAGGCACTGGAACTGGCGGACTAGGCCGGTGAGCGACGGGGTCGAGGCGCGGTATCGCTTGCGTTCACTGCCTGAGTACGGGCGGGTTTCGGCGTGGAAACCGACGTTCTCCGGATCGGTGTTGCGAACCGTGCTCGACGACGATGGCGTCCGGGAGTTCTGGGATGGGGACCATCGCGTTCGGCCATCTGGAGACGCTGTGCGGGCTCGGCAGTGGGATCGGATCGGGGACTCGTATCTGTTCTGTCACGGGCGCGCATCAGGGGGTGAATGGTCGCCTGCTCGGCCTGAGGCGTGGATTGTCGACGCGGAGGGTGCAGTCGAGGCTGAGCTGAACTTTGGCGACTGGGTCCGGACGGTAGCGGTCGATGTCGATCGGAACATCTGGGTCGGGTACCAGGATCAGGCGAATCCTTGGTCATTCCCGCCAGGTGCGGATGCGACGGGGCGGAGCGGGGTCGAATATTGGCATCCGGCTCTGGTGCGGTGGGACGAATGCGGGACGTTTCACTGGGTGTTCGCGGTGGATGGGGTCATGGCGGCAACGTGTTATACGGTCAATTCGGGGCCGTACGGTGTTGTCGCCGTGACCGATGCGGATGAACCGGTGGTGCGGGTTGGTGTGGAAGGACTGATCGCCGGGTTTGGAGGTGACTTGGTGGGGCCGAGTGCCGTTGCGTTCGATGGGCGGGTGGCAACGGTATTGGGGGACTTTGTAATACCGAAGCGGCGGGGGGAGTCTGGTTATCTGGATGATGTGCTCACTCGCATCGATATGGAGACCGGTGAGGTGGTGGAGACCGGTCGGGTGGTGATGCCGGATGGGAGTCCGCTGCCCCTGGGGAAGGGAGTGATTCCTTATCGGATGGCCTTTGGTCGGGGGAACATCATCGGGATGGTTATCGGTGATCCGGGGGTTGCGCATGTGTTGGAGTTGTGAGGGTTCTGGTGTCTAGCGCGGAGCGGGTGTATCGGCTGCGCGCGTTGCCGGAGTATGGGCATGTTCTGGCATGGAAGCCGTCCTTGGCGGGATCGGTGTTGCGGACAGTGGTCGGCGATGGCGGCGCTGCGGAGTTCTGGGATGGCGACCATCGTCTCCAGCCGTCGGGTGAGGCCGCATTGGCTCGACAGTGGGATCGGATCGGGGATTCGTATCTGTTGTACGACGGGCGTGTGTCGGGGGCCGAGTGGTCGCCGATACGGCCTGAGGCGTGGGTTGTCGATGCGGACGGAGTGATCGAGGCTGAGCTGAACTTCGGGAACTGGATCCGGATGGTCTCGGTGGACGCCGATCGGAACATCTGGGTAGGTTACTGCGACTATGCGATTCCTTGGCTGTACTCGCCGGGAGCCGACGCGACCGGGCGGACTGGGATCGAGTACTGGCATCCGGGCTTGGTGCGGTGGGATGAACACGGCAGGTTCCACTGGGTGTTCGCGGTGGACGGCGCGATGGTGGCGACGACTTACACGATCAACTCGGGGCCGCATGGAGTCGTCGCCGTGACGGATGCCGATGAGCCGGTTGTGCGACTGGGTGCCGGGGGATTGATCACCGGCCACGGTCGCGGGTTGGTGGGGCCGAAGGCGGTGGCGTTCGACGGTCGGGTGGCCACCGTGCTGGGTCGGTTCGAGCGGCCGAAGCGCCGGGGCGAGTCCGGGCGTCTGGACGATGTGATCACCCGGATCGATATGGAGACCGGTGAGGTGGTGGGGACCGGCAGGGTTGTGCTGCCGGACGGGAGCCCGATGCCGCTGGGGATGCGGGTGATTCCCTACCGCATGGCGGTTGGGCGCGGGAACACGATCGCGATGGTTATCGGGGATCCTGGGGTTGCGCATGTGTTGGAGTTGTGAGGGTTCCGGTGTCTAGCGTGGATCGGGTGTATCGCCTGCGTGCATTGCCTGACTATGGGAATGTTTCTGCATGGAAGCCGACGTTGTCGCGGGCAGTGTTGCGGACGGTGGTCGACGACAGCGGTATGGTGGAGTTCTGGGACGGAAATCTTTGTCTCCAGCTGTCGGGTGATGTGGTTTGGGCTCGGCATTGGGATCGAATCGGGGACTCATATCTCCTCTATAGCGGGCGTGAACCCGGACGTGACTGGGCGCCGGAGCGGCCTGAGGCGTGGATAGTCGACGCGGATGGTGTCGTTGAGGCCGAGTTGAACTTCGGGCGGTGTGTCCAGGCGGTGGCCGTGGATGCCGAGCGAAACATCTGGGTCGGGTACATGGACAACGCGATTCCCTGGCCATATCCGGATGGTGCGGACGCGACGGGGCGGAGTGGGGTCGAGTACTGGCATCCGGGCCTGGTGAGGTGGGACGAGTACGGGAAGTTTCACTGGGTGTTCGCGGTGGATGGGGCCATGGTGTCGACATGTGTGTCGATCAATCCGGGTCCGCACGGGGTTATCGCGGTGACCGATGCCGATCAGCCGGTCGTGCGGGTCGGTATCGAGGGGTTGCTGGGTGGCTGCGCTCGTGGCCTGGCGGGCTTGAATGCGGTCGCGTTTGACGGGCAGGTGGCGACGTTGTTGGGGAAGTTCGAGTTCTCCAGGCGTCGGAGGGAGTCCAGTTACCGGCATGACGCGATCACGCGCATTGATGTAGAGACTGGCGAGGTGGTGGGGACCGGGCGGCTGGTGATGCCGGACGGGCAACTGCTCGCTCAAGGAGGACGAATACCGCCTTATCGGATGGCGGTTGGGCGCGGCAACACCATAGCTATGGTTTTCGGAAATCCAGGTGTTGCGCACGTGTTGGAGTTGTGAGGTTGCCAAGCGATCCGTGAATCGCTTGGCAACCAGGGGAATCACGCGTGTTGGGTCAGGAAGTCGGAGATCACGGCGGCGGTGGCGGTCGGGTGGGTGACCGTCGGGGAGTGGCCTGCGCCCTCGATGGTGTGAATCTGTGTGGAGTGGGGGAGGCCCTCGTAGAGCGGAAGCATGCGTTCCTCGGGCATGGACATGTCCAGGGAGCCGCGCAGGAGCAAGGCTGGAGCGGTGATCTCGGGGAGGCGGGGGACGAGGTTGTCGCGGGTCATGAGGCAGTCGACGGAGAGGCCGAGGGGGATGCCGCGCTCCTGCCAGCGGGCCGACCATTCAACAGCGGCTGGGTGGTCGCCGATGATTTGGGAGGCCAGGGAAGTGCGGAGTTCTTCGGTGGGGCCGTGTTCGGTGAGGGCGCCGAACAGTTGCTCGTAGCGGGGGCGGTCCTCCGGGTCGAGGGCATCGGCCTGGGTGTCCATCAGGAGCAGTGAGCGCACCCTGTCCGGCGCCAGCAGGGCGGTGCGGAGCGCGATGAAGCCGCCCTGGCTGACGCCGCCGATGGTGGCTTGGGGGAGGGACAGGGTGTCCATGAGGTGGAGTTGTTCGCGGGCGATGTCCCAGTACGAGTAGGGCTCGGTGTCTGTGGACGTGGTCTCGCCGTGACCGGGGCTGTCCCAGGCGATGACTCGGTATCGGGGTGCCAGGATCTCGGCCACGTCGGTGAACATGGTTTTGTCGAGGGCGTAGCCGTGGGCGAGGAGGACCGGGTGGCCCTCGCCGCCGGTGTCCTGGATGGCTATTTCTCGGCGTGGGACGGGCACGGTGTACTTCCGCATGGGACCCCCAGTGGGCTAGTGGCTCGACCCAGGTTTACCACTGACGGGGATCGTGATGTCCCGGGTGAGCAGGATCGCGGTCAACGCCAGGAGGCCCGCGATGCCGCCGGTCCAGGTGATGGTGGTGCCGATGGCCGAGGCGGTGAGTGGGCCGGTGTCGTGCGCCAACAGGGTCTGGGCGACGGCCAGGCCGACCGTGCCGCCGAGTTGTTTGGTGAGGGTGGAACCGGCGGAGGCGGTGCCCATGTCGGCTCGGGGGACGCTGTTCTGGGTGGCGATGGTGATGCCGCCCATGGCCGGGCCCGCGCCGAGGCCCGCGAGGAGGAGCCAGAAGCCGGTGGTCACCGGGGATGTTGCCGCGTCCAGGCTGATGAACCCCAGTGAGGCGACGGTTACCAGACCAGCGCCTGCCAGCAGGGCGGGTTTCGTGTGTGTGGTGCGCAGGATGACGAACGCGGTAAGGCGGTTGCTGATGGTCATGCCTGCCAGCAGCGGCAGGACCATCAGGCCGGACGCGGTGGCCGAGTAGCCGCGAACGTGTTGCAGGTACAGGGGGAGGAAGACGCCTATGGGGAGGATGGCGATCTGGAAGAAGAAGCCGCCGGTGAGTAGGGCCGCGTAGTTGCGCAGGCGTAACAGGTGTGGGGGCAGGATCGGGGTTGTCGCGCGGCGTTCCACCGGGATGAGGGCGGCCAGGAGCGCGAGGCCCGCGAGGGTCGGGATCGTGACGGTGGCGTCGGTCCAGGTGGCGTTGGTGTTGCCCTTGAGGCTCAGGCCGATCAGCGTGAGCGACAGTCCCGCACTGAGTAGGGCGATTCCGGCGATGTCGAGACGGCCGGGGTTGGTGTCGGGGGGTTTGCGGGCGGGGAGCACCAGGGCGAGGGCGATGGTGGCGGCGGCGCCGAGTGGGAGGTTGATCCAGAACGCCCACCGCCAGTTGGCGTGGTCGGTGAGGAGGCCGCCGATAAGTGGGCCGCCGACCATGCCCAGCACCATCATGGTGGCCAGCGCGGTCTGCATGCGGATCATGCCGGTGTCGCGGCCCGGCGGGTGCAGGTCGCGGATCAGGGCCATGCCGAGCGTGATCAGCGCGCCCGCGCCGAGGCCCTGCACGGCCCGGGAGACGATCAGGACCTGCATGGAGTCGGCCAAACCGCAGGCGAGTGAGCCCGCGAGGAACAGGGCGAGGCCGGTGAGCAGGAGCGTGCGGCGGCCGTACAGGTCGGAGAAGCGGCCGTAGATCGGCACGCTGATCGACGACGTCAACAGGTAGGCGGTGACCAGCCAGGTGTACCAGGAGCCGGTCCCACCCACCTGCTCGACGATCCGGGGCAGCGCGGTGCCGATCACCGTGCTGTCGAGCATGGCCAGGAAGGCGCAGCCGAGCAGGGCGTACGTGGCCACCGTCCGGGCGCGGGGCGTCAGGTCGTCGTAGTTCACGCGGTCAGTGCCCCGTGCAGGAACACCTCAAGGAAGTCGTCCAGCGCGGGCCCGTCCTCCTTCCGCCTGGTCCGGGTGAAGAGCATGCCGAGGAATATCGACGCGATGGCCTCGGGTTCCAGGCGCAGCTCGCTCCGCTCCGGTTGGAACAGCTCGGCCACGGCCTCGACGAGCTGACGCTGCGCCGTGTCCCGATCAAGGCCGGCGTCGGCCGCGCGACCGCCGCCGTGCGCGCCCCGGCCCTGTCGACCGGTGCTGTGCAGCGCGCCGATCACCGCGCCCATCCGCGCGAGGTAGGCGTCGAGCGCGGCCGCGACCTCGGCCAGCCGCCCGGCCAGGGGCTGGTCCATGGGGATCTCGGCCACCTCCGCCACGACGTGCTCGGTGCGGAGCGCCGCCGCGACACAGGCGTCGAGCAGCTCGTCCTTGTCGGCGAAGACGCGGAAGATCGTGGCCTCGCCGATCCCCGCCGCGCGCGCGATCTGGGCGGTGGTGACCGCTGTGCCGTGCTCGGCCACCAGGGGCAACGCGGTCTGCACGATCATCTCGCGGCGTTGCTCGGGACTCATGCCCGGCGCCCGGCGCCGGGGTGCGTTCTCCGTCATGACACCCACGGTACGGAGTGAGTGCTCACTCCGTCAAGCAAGAAGTGAGTGCCCACTCCGCTCGGTTCGGCATGTGTGGGCGCGGGGACGGCTCGCGGTGCGAGTTCGGAATCGCACATTCGCGCGGCGTGGCGAAACCGCTGGGAGTGCGGGCGTTGTCTCGATAGAGGATAGGCTGGCCACACCGGCGAATCTCCTTGTGTGCCAAGGAAAGAAGCTCTACGCCGATCGGTGGGGATAGCGCGCGAAGTCGTGACAGTGGGTGTTGTTTCGCCTGCCGGGGTGAATGACGACGTTCGATCGAGTGGTTCGAGTGGCCCGCACAGTGTCCGATATGGACGCTCGGGGAGGGAAAGGAGGAGTCATGTCGGTTGTCGGGGTCGTCCAGGACGGGGATGTTGCCGTCGTGGACGAGGTGTTGGACGAGTTCTTGACCGAGCGCGAGATGTGGTTGGCGGAGTTGGCGGCGCCGGTTCGGTTATTGCGCGGGTTCTTGGGCAGCAGCAGGAAGGTCGCCGCCACGTTCTGTGCGGCGGGGTGGCGGGTCGGTGGGGGAGTGGGGGCTTTACCTGGGGAGGTTGCCCGCGCGGCGGCCGCGTTGGAGATGTTCCACGTGGGGGCGCGGGTGCGGGACGAGGCCGCGGCCGGGATTCCGGCGGCGCGGCGGGTGTTGTTGATCGAGGGGGCGCGGCGGACCGACGCCATGGTCGTGTTGGGTGATCTGGCGTTCGCGTGGGCCGCTGATCTGGCGCCGGGCGTGTTGTCGACCATGCGCAGTGAGGCGTTGGTCGGGCAGTACCTGGAGTCAGTGGCGGACAACGCGTCGGCGGATGTTCCGCGAGCGCTCAAGGTCTGCGCCTATAGGTCCGCGAAATGCACGGTGGAGCACCCACTGCGCGTCGGTGCCGAGTACGCGCACGCGGACAATGAGACCCTGAGGGCCTGTTCTGCCTACGGTGTTCCGCTGGGCGAGGCCTATAGGCTGCGTGACGATCTCCTGGCCGTCTTCGGCGATCCTGGGCACGATCTCGTCGATCTCCGGATCGGCAGACCCACCGTTCTGCTGGCTGCCGCAAGGCGTTTGGCGGATGCCGACCAGCACAAACTCCTCGATGACCTCGTCGGCGACCCACAACTGGACGCGCCGGACGCCGCGCGGTTGCGGGCGGTGCTGGTGGAGACCGGGGCGCGGCGGACCGTGGAGTTGATGATCTCCCACCGGTGTCGGGCGGCGAAGGCGGCGCTGGCCGGGTTTCACTCGGCCGATACCACCATGCTCCGCCAGTTGCTGAACTTGGCGACGCATCGTGAGTGAATTGGTTCAATAACACGGTGTCGGTGTCCGCCATTACGGTGAGCCCATGAGTACTTTCGTCCTTCTGCACGGGGCGGGTGACGATGCCCGGGGTTGGCGGTACGTGCTGCCGCTGCTGTCCGGGCTCGGCCACGAGGTGATCGCCCCGAACATGCCCGTCGCGGACGACTCGGCGGGGATCGCCGAGTACGCGGACGCCGTGATCGACGCGATCGGGGAGCGGCGTGACCTGGTCCTGGTGGCCCAGTCCATGGCCGGTTTCGTCGCCCCGATCGTCGCCGACGCGCTGCCGGTGAACCTGATCGTGCTGGTCAACGCCATGGTGCCACTCGCAGGCGAGTCCGCAGGCGACTGGTGGGCCGCCACCGGCCAGGCCGACGCACGACGAGCGAGCGCCCTAGCGGACGGACGCGACCCAGACGCCCCCTTAGACGTGGTCGACACATTCCTGCACGACGTCCCCAAGGACCGCTTGGCCGAGCTGTTGGCCGAGCCACAGCCCCCAGGCCAGTCGGACGGCCCATTCGACAAGCCATGGCCCCTCGACCGCTGGCCCGACACCCCGACCCGAGCCATCGTCGGCCTACACGACCGCTTCTTCCCACCGGAGTTCCAGCGACGCGTACTGCACGACCGTTTGGGCATCGTGCCCGAGGAGATCAACGCAGGCCACGTGCCCGCCCTGTCCCGCCCAGAGGAACTCACCCACCTCCTAGTGACCTACCTAGGCTGAGCCCCCAACCCAGCCACCCCCAACCCAGCCACCCCCAACCCAGCCACCCCCAACCCAGCCACCCCCA
>NZ_KB894437.1 GCF_000374445.1 Actinokineospora enzanensis DSM 44649
CACTAGTGGTGCGACCCAGAACGTCGACCATGTCTCGACCCGCCCACGACGTGCCTGACGGCACCGCCGAAACGACCAAGTACATCCAGTACGAGGCCGTCCCGGCGGCACCGCCAGCCACGCCGTGGACCCGCCGATACACGGCCGACGTTCTGGGTCGCACCACTAGGCGATCTTGCCCGCTGTCAATATCCCCCGTTCGAAAACTGTGGACGGATCGAGCGGGCTGTGGACAACTCGGCCGAAGGCGCAGGCAACAGCCGTTGGAGAGCGCGGCGGGCGCGGGCAGGGGCAGTCGCATCGTGGTTGAGTTGTAGGAAGTGGTTGAGCGACAGGATCACGCCAGTCAGCTCATAGATCAGCTGCTCGACATCGGTGTCCGCCGAAAGGTCCCCCGAGACCACCGCGTGCCGGATGTGCAGGGTGAGGTTCCGCTGCCACTGCGTCTGCAACGCGGCAACGGCGTCGCGGATCGGTCCGCCCCGGCCGTCGAACTCGGCCGCCACTGACGTGAAGAAGCACCCGCCGGGAAACACCCCGCGTTCCAGGTACGAGACCCACGCCTCACAAGCCGCGCGCAGGTAGGGGAGGCCGCGACCGGTAGCACGAACGCGGGCGGGTACCTCGCGCGTGAACAGCTCCGCCGCCGTATCGATGACCGCGAGTTGCAGGGTCTCCTTCGTGCCGAAGTGACCGAGGATGCCCGCCTTGCTCATCTCCATCTCGGCGGCCAGCCTGCCGATGGTCAACCCCTCCAGTCCGTCCACGGACGCGATCGCCACGCCCCGGTCGAGGATGCGCTGCCGGGTCCGTCTGGTCTCGACCGCCGACTTCCGAGGACTCACGCTCCCAGCTTAGCTTCCGACCGATCGGTTGCTATATTCGCGGTACCCGACCCGAGGAGCACCCGTTGCCTGGATCCCGGATCGCCGCGCTGGGCCACCACCAGCCCGCGAGCGTGCGCACCAACGCCGACCTTGAGGCCATGGTCGACACGAACGACGCCTGGATCCGCCAGCGCACCGGCATTGCCACCCGGCGCATCGCCGGAGCCGACGAATCGGTCACCGACCTGGCGGCCGAGGCCGCCGCGAAAGCGCTTGCCGCGTCCGGCCTGGCGCCCGACGAGATCGGCCTGGTCACCGTCGCCACCTGCTCGGCGATCGACCGCTGCCCGTCGATCGCCGCCCAGGTCGCCGCGCGCCTGGGTATCCCGAACGCCGTCTGCTACGACCTGAACAACGGCTGCGCTGGTTTCTGCACCGCGCTGGCCTGCGCCGACCACTCGATCCAGGCAGGCGCCGCCCGGCACGCCCTGGTCATCGGCGCGGAGAAGATGTCCGACATCACCGACTGGACCGACCGCACCACCTGCGTCCTCCTCGGCGACGGTGCGGGCGCCGCCATCCTGAGCGCCACCGACGACCCCACCACCGCCATCGGCCCGGTCGTCTGGGGCTCCGACCCCACCCGCGCCACCCTCGTCCGTCTCATGGACGCCTGGCAGCCCCGCTTCGCCCAGGAGGGTCAGGCCGTGTTCCGGTGGGCGACCGGCGAACTCCCCGACATCGCCCGCGAGACCTGCCACCGCGCAGGCATCCCCCTCACCGACCTGGCGGGCGTCGTCACCCACCAGGCCAACCTGCGCATCATCGAATCCCTTACCCGACGCCTCGATCTCGCCGAGAACACGGTCATCGCCCGCGACGTCGTCGAGTCCGGCAACACCTCGGCCGCCTCGGTCCCCCTCGCCCTGTCCAAACTGCACGAACGCGGCGACCTCCCCACCGGCCGCCCCGTCCTCCTGTTCGCCTTCGGCGGTGGCCTCTCCTGGGCAGGCCAGATCATCACCTGCCCGTGAAACCCGGAACCAGCCCCACCTCGCCCACCCCGATCAGGTGGCCCCGTCCCCATTTCGCCGCCCCGCGCACAGCAAACGCCCACCCAGGAGGGCGGGCCCACTGGGGAGAACGCTATCCGGTCCAGGCCGCTGTCAATATCGCCCGACCGAGACCTGTGGACGAATCCGGCAACTTGTGGACAACTCGACGAGCCCGCTCGGACCGGCCGACTCCGATCATGGGTTCGCTCGGCCCACACCGGCGACAGGGCAGACCCCGCCCACCCAGGGGCCTCGGAAGCCCCCCACTCATGACGCTACGCGGTCCTGAGAACTGTCAATATCCCCCAGCCGTGACCTGGGGATGAACCAGCGCACCTGTGGACAACCCCCACCCCAAGTACCCTCACCCAGACAACGTGCAACGCCGATGACGACGGCGGTGTTCTCCATACATGTCTGACCTGTCCGATGACGCGGCCCTACTCGCCGCTCTGAGCGATGATCTCGATGCCGGGTTCGCGGCGCTGGTGCGCGCGCACCAGCGGGTCGTGTACTCCGTGGCGCTGCGGGTCGGCGGGGTCGATGCGGAGGATCTCGCCGCCGAGTGTTTTCTGCGGGCCTACCGTGCTCTGCGCCGATACGACCGGTCCCGCATCCTCGCCCTGCGCCCCCGCGCGTGGCTGTTGACGATCCTGCTCAACACCTGGCGCAACACCGTACGCTCGGCCACCCGCCACCCGGCGACGCCCGTGGCGGACGTGCCAGAGGAAGCCGCGGGTGGGGCGAGTGTGGAGGAGCTGGTGACCGCCGAGGAGACCCGGCGGGAGCTCGGTGACGCGCTCGCCGGGCTGCCGGAGAACCAGCGGGTGGCGGTCGTGCTGCGGCACGTCGTCGGGCTGCCGGTGGCGGAGATCTCCGCCGTCATGCGGGTGCCGGAGAGCACCGTGAAGTCCCATGTCCGCCGCGGCCTGGCCCGGCTGCGCGAGACGTACGCGAAGGAGGCGTTGGCATGAGTTTCGACGACCTGGTCGCGGCCGAGCTGGCGGAGCTGTCGGCCGAACCACCGCGCGACCTGACCACCGCGCTGTTCAGCGACTGGACCCGGGTTCCCGGGCCGGTCGGCGAGCTGTTCGTGGCTTTCACCGACGTCGGGGTCAGTTATATCCGCACCGCCGAGTCGGTGTCCGACGATGAGGAGCTGTTCCGAGACCGCTTCTACGAGCTCTTCGAGCGCCCGCTGCGCCGCGCCACACATGCACCGAGCGGATTGCTCCCCGCGCTCCGATCGCCCGAGACGGCATTGCACGTCCCGGTGGATCTGCGGGTGCTCACCGACTTCGAGCGTGATGTGCTCACCGCCACCCGTCGCATCCCGGTCGGTCAGATCCGTCCGTACGCGTGGGTCGCGCGCGAGATCGGCCGTCCACGCGCGGTCAGGGCGGTTGGCACCGCGTTGGGGCACAACCCTGTCCCGGTCTTGATCCCGTGCCACCGGGTCGTGCGCTCGGACGGTCAACTAGGACAGTACGTCTTCGGCGCGCCGCTCAAGGAACGACTGCTGCGCACCGAGGAAACCAACGTGGACGAGGTCCTGAACTGGGCCTCCGCCAACATCCTGTTCATCGCCACCGGGGCGACGGTCTGCTACCCCACCTGCGCCCGGGTCCGCGAGTCCACTCAGGACGACCGACGCGGCTTTCGCACACTGGCGTCGGCGCTCAAGGCGGGCTACCGCCCGTGCGAGCTGTGCGGGCCGGGCACATGACCGACGCCGAACTGGCCACCGTCCTGGCCCTGGCTCGTCGCCGGGGCGGTGGCCTGGCCAACGTCGGCCACGGCCGGGATCCCGCGTCGGTCGCCGCCGCTCGGGCGTTCGTCGCGGCCTGGCCGGGGGAGATCGGAGCAATCGTGTCCTGGCCCGCGACGGCGGCGTCCTGGCTGCGCCCGGCGTGCAGGCTGGCGGCGGGCAACCCGGACGTGTGGGTGCTGGCCGATCAGGCGGGCGCCTGGCAGGGCATGGGAAACCGCCTCACCCGCATGCCCGAATGGCGGCCGAATCGCACCATCGCGTTCTCGGGATTGGCTTGTCCCGCGTTGCCCGACCGGATGGGGGATCTGGACGGCCTCGCGGGCGCCAATCCCGATGGCACCGCTTGGAGCTTCCACGACGGAAAGCTCCGGGTCACGCCGTCTTCCGAGCGATGACGATGTCCCGGACGATCGCCTGGTCCACCCGGTGCGAGAACTCCAGATAGGGGCCGTCATTCAGCGGCGTCAGGTCGGAAGTCGTCAGCGCGTCCACCATCGCCTCGCGCGGCACCACATTCGTGTTCCACGACAAGGCGATCGTCCCACCCGGCCGAAGCAGCCCGCTCCAGCCGCCGATCGCGGCCGTGACCAGGTCGATCGGCCCCCGGTGCAGGCCGCCGGTCGCCCGACTCCCGTGCTGCACGCCATAAGGCGCGTCGGCGACGAGAACGTCGAACGTCCCGGCCCGGTGGAACCTCGGTGATTCGACGGTGTCCGCGTTGACGTAATCGAGGCTCAACGCGTCACCCGCTTTGTAGCCTTCCTTCGTCGTCCCGATGGAAGCCGTGAACCGGCGCGCGATGACCTTGCCGTCGCGGCGGACCCGGTTGACGTCGGCCTGGTGCTTCACCCGTTTCCGCTTGAGCCACGTCTGCAGGAACGTCGAATACGCGTCGAAATCCTTGGTGTCCAGGTCGATTCCGGCCGTGTCCCAGCCGTACAGCAGGGCCTGGTTGAGCGTGGTCCCGCGCCCGCACAACGGATCGAACACGCGCAGCCGCCGGGTCAGCATGTCCGGACCGGCAGCCGACGACACGACCGCCAGGTTCAGCATCAGCTTGGTGAAGTGCTCGTTCGTCTTGCCCACGTACTTCTGGATCGTCACCAGGTCGTCGTCGAACTTGTCCAGCGGCGTGAGCGTGACCGGGGCCAGCAGGTCGCCGCGCAGCTCGAACAGGGCATACGCGGAGGACAGGTTGGCGAGGTAATCCGCGTCGCGGTCGGAGAGATCGGGGCAATCGAACGTCAGGTAGGGCACGCCGCCGATCCGGGTCGGCTCGATGCCGGTGACCCGGCCGCCCAGGACGTGGGTGCCGAAAACGGCGAGCTCGGCCGCCATGAGGGCCACCGACGACTCGGCGTAGACGCGGTTCAGCGCGGGCCGCACGAGCAGCGCGTGGGTGGGCATGTACTCCCGATCTGCCGGATCTCACGTGGTCAGCGGCATGGTACGGCGTCCGCACACCGACAACTCGGTTCATCCTTGACAAGAAAAGTTGTCGGTGTCAGGCTTGCTCCATGTTCGACGTAGCGGTGATCGAGGACCCGGCCGCGGCCGAGGTCACGCTGGACCCCGTGCGGGCGGCCCTGCTGGCCGCGCTCGCGGAGCCCGGCTCGGCCAGCTCGCTGGCCGCCGTGGTCGGCCTGCCCCGGCAGAAGGTCAACTACCACCTGCGCGCCCTGGAGAAGCACGGCCTGGTCGAGCTGGTGGAGGAGCGGAGAAAGGGCAATTGCACCGAGCGAGTGCTCCGCGCCACCGCCGCCTCATACGTGATCTCGCCAGCCGCGCTGTCCGCGGTCGCGCCCGACCCGTCCAAGTCGCCCGACCAGCTTTCCGCGCGGTGGCTGCTCGCGCTCGCCGCCCGCATGGTGCGCGAGCTTGGCAGGCTCATCGAGGGCGCCACCGCAGCCAAGCAGCGGCTGGCCACCTACGCCTGCGACACCGAACTGACCTTCGCCACCGCCGCCGACCGCGCCGCGTTCGCGGGCGAGTTGCAGGACGCGGTCGCCGACCTGGTGCGCAAGTACCACGCGGAGAACGCGCCCGGCGGCCGTAAGCACCGATTGATCGTCGCCTTGCACCCCAGTCTCAAGTCACCCCAGAACCCCTGAGGAGAGCAATCATGTCGAAGCAGTTCGAGGTCCGCCGCGAGGTCGTCCTGGAAGCAACCCCGGAGCAGGTGTTCAACGCCATCGCCGAGAACCACGCGGGCTGGATGTTCCCCACCCCCAACCCGCCCGCCGACGGCACCCCCGACGACCAGGGCAACCGGGTGACCACCTGGGACCCGCCGGCCGCGGTCGCCTACCGCACCGAGGGCCCGGACGGCTGGTTCAACGCGCTGGAGCACATCATCGAGGCCCGCGATGGCGGCACCACCGTCCTGCGCTACGTGCACAGCGGCATCTTCACCGGCGACTGGGACACCCAGTACGACGGCGTCGGCGTGCACACCGACTTCTACCTGCACTCGCTCGGCCAGTACGTGAGGTTCTTCCCCGGCCGGGACGCCACCTACCTCGCCGCCGACGGCCCCGCCGCCTCCACCACGGCTGGCTCGGTCGACGTCCTCCGCACCGCGCTCGGCGTCACCGCCGTCGGCGACCGCGTCCGGCTGGAGGTCCCCGGCCTGGACCCGGTGGACGCCGAGGTCGACTACCTGGACGACCACTTCATCGGCCTGCGCTCCGCCGACGCCCTCTACCGCTTCTACTGCCGCGACCGCTGGGGCGGCCCCGCCTCCGCCGCGCACCACCTGTTCACCGCCCCGGCCGACGCCGCCAAGACCACCGAGGCCTGGCAGCACTGGCTCGACTCCGTCTTCGCCTGATCCTCCGGGCTGGGAGTCCCCACCTCCCAGCCCTTCCGTCCGACACCGACAAGCCGGCAACGGTCACCCTGTCAAGGCCCGCCCGATAGCCGACCTCTCTCTTCCGCGCTGCCAGCCGTACCTTCCCGAAACTCCCGCAGCCGGCCCGCGTCCGCACCGCGTGATCGACCACACCACGCTCACCGACGTCGACATGCCGACGCGACCACGATCGACCCCCGCCGCCCCGCTATGGCCGCCTACCGCCAAGGCCCCCGCCGTCAAGATCGACACTCGCCGCGCCCGCCAAGATCAACCCCAAGATCGACGATCTTGCCCGGCGCAGCCCCCGCCCTTCCCAGGGGCCTTCGTCCCTTTTCGACCCTATCGAGCTTTGACCTGCGTAAACAAGGTCGGCCGCGGGGCCTGTGGACAACTCGGCGGGGTTGTGGACAGCTCGGGCGCGGCGTCCATGCCCGACCCCCTGCTCGGCGAGAACACTCCCGAAAGGACCGATCCATGATCGACCAGGCCACCACCACCACCACCACGACTCCTGTCGACGGCAGGCTGTTCGGCGCCGTCCTGTCCGTCGTCCGAGTCGTCGTCGGCTTCCTGTTCATCTGCCACGGTCTCCAGGCGTTCGGCTCGTTCGGCGGGATCGACACGCACGGCACCGCCGTAGAGGTCGGGTCCTGGCCGGGCTTCTACGCCGGTCTGATCCAGGTGGTCGGCGGCGCCCTGGTCCTGATCGGACTGTTCACCCGGGTCACCGCGCTCGTCTGCTCCGGCTCCATGGCCTACGCCTACTTCACCGTGCACGCGCCGCTCGGCCTGTTCCCGCTGGCGAACATGGGGGAGCAGGCGGCCCTGTTCGCCTGGGTCTTCCTGCTCATCGCCGCCGCGGGTCCGGGCACGTACGCGGTGTCGACGTTGCTGCGCCGCCGCTGAGTCCAGTCCCCGAACGCCGCCGCGACCCGTGCCGGGTCGCGGCGGCGTTCGTTTTCCGGCGGTGGACCTTTCTTGATCACGGCGGTGGTGATTTTCACCGCCGTTGTTTGCCGTGCACCCCCGGTGAGGTCCTAGGACCTTCCGAATGTCGCCCGGGATGACCGCAAATTGATGTCACCCGGGGAGCGGTGTCGGCAAAACCCGCTTATCATCAAGCTAACAAAGCAACACAAGCTATCGCTTCCACCGATCCTTGGAGGTTGTGAACCACAGCAGGAGCCCGTAGCCGAGGAGGATCGCGATGAAAGGTCCTAGGACCATTTGCCAGACTTCGCCGGTGCTCATGGGATCCACAGCGTGGTCGGGCGAATCACCAGGCACGGTGCGCCGGGTTGCCCCGGGGTGGGGAGTTCCAGCAGGTCGGTGACCACCTCGGTGAGGTCGGAGCCGTCCCGCATCCAGACCACGCCGTCGCCGACCAGCCGGTTGGCCAGGACATGCGTGCGGTCGAAGACGAAAACGGCGTCGGTGTGGCTGTCCGTGCTGTATGTTGCGGCGACCGCCACCAGCCGCTCATTCTCGGTCAGCAGGTGGAAGCGCCAGGCGCGGTCGCGCAGTTCGACGAGAATGCGTAGCTCGGGAAAGCGGCGGAGCGCTTCCTCGGCGGAGATGGGCGCGTGTGTACCGGACATGTGAACTCCGCTGGATATGATCTACAATCGGAAACCAGGCGATCCCGAGTCTCGGGCCAAAGGCCGAGTCGGGCGAGTCGTTTGTCATCAGCGGATCCGGCGACTTCAGCATGCCGGGTATCGACGCGGGGATGTTGCCGTCTTGTCAACAAGCGGACTTGTCAGCAGGGGAGAGGACATGCCGAGGACTCCGAAGGCCGTCGCGCTGGGGCGCGTGCTCCGGCAGGCGCGCGAGGCCGGTGGGCTGTCGCTGCGGGACTTCGCGTTCCGCATCGATCGCGACGCACCCACGCTGTCCCGGTGGGAGACCGGTGAACGGACGCCAAGGCCGGAGCACGTGGCCAGGATGCTGGCCGTGCTCGGGCTGGCCGGGGCGCGGTTCGAGCAGATCATGACGCTGGCCTACGACGTCGACGAGCCGCAGTGGATCGCCACCACCCCGGCCGAGCGGCGCCAGCAGGACGAGGCGTACCTGGAGTACGAACGCCTCGCCTCGCGGGTCGTGCAGGTGGCGCCATTGGTGCTGCCGAGTCTGTTGCAGCTGCCGGACGTGACCGCGGCCGTGGTCCGGTCCAGCGGCGCGACCACCGACGAGGTCGACGAACGGGTGCGGATCCGGTTGGAGCGCCAACGGATCCTCGGCGGGCAACGCCCGACCCGGTTCACCGCCCTGATCGGGATGGCCGCGCTCTACCAGAACGTGGGCGGCGTGGAGACCTCCATCGCCCAGATGGACCACCTGGTGGCCATGGCCCGCCGCCCGCACATCGAGCTGCGCGTCACCCCGTTCGGCCTTGGCTGGCACCCGGGGCTGGACGGCTCGTTCGCGGTGCTGGAGTCCGAGCGGCTCAACCCGGTCGTGTTCGTGGCGACCCGGCTGTCGACGCTCTGGCTGCACCGGCCCGACGACGTCCGGGTGTACGAGCGGGACGTGGAGACGATCCGCACCCGCTCGCTGAGCCCGGACGAGTCCATCCGGCTCATCACCGAGCGGGCCGTCCGGCTGCGCACGCACGGCGCCGAGCCCACACCGTCCTGACTGGCCTGAGCGGCGCGGCTCGATCCGGGAAGTAGACCGACTTCCCGGATCGAGACCGCTAGCGTGGCCGCGTGAGCGAACCGTGGGGTGATCCCGTCACGCTGGCGGCGGTGAGCGGGACCGAGGTCCACGCGTGGCCGACCGACCCCGACGCGGGATGGTCCCCACTCGCGGTCTGGCGCGGTGAAGACCTGGCCGCGGTAGTGCTCGCGCGCCTGCGCAGGGACGGCGGTATCGCGTGCGATCTCGCGTGCTTCCACCGGGAAGACGGCCGGTGGTGGCCCGCGGCCGCGGTCGGCGGCACGGTCATCGATCCGGCCGGGCCCGGCCATGGCGGCCCGGTGTCGTGGTTCTTCCACCAGACGGTCACGGTCGGGGAGGAGGAGACCGAGGTGCACGCCAGGCTCGGCATCGCCGCGCCCGGGGTGGCCGAGGTGGTGTCCGACGACGGCGAGGTCTTCCCGGTCCGGCCACACACCCGGCTGCTGTTGGTGACCGGGCGTCGACCGCTGGTGGCCCGCGACGGTGCGGGACAAGGTCTCGGTCCGGTCTGAACGGTCGATCATGCGCGGTGCCGCGCGCTAGACTCGGCAATGGGTCGGGGCCTTGGGCGTACTGGTGGGGCGGTCATGGTTGTGCTCGGCAGGCAGTGGCCGCTCACCCTGGGTTGGTGCGGCCTGTTCCTCCTCGGTCTCCTGATCACGTGGGGGTACCTGGGGGAGATCCACTTCGCCGACGGCGCCGTGGTCGTCCTCGCGCTGGGCCTGGTGGTCGGCGGGATCGCGGCGATGGCCGTGGCGGGGGTCGCGCTGCTCGACCTCGCCCCGATCCGCGTGCGCGACGGGCGACTGGAGTTCCGCGTCCTGGGCAGGCGGTGGCGGCTGCGCCCGGACGAGGTGGCCGAGTGGCGGTGGGTCGTGCCGCCCGGCACCGAGAACCGGCGTTTCCCCGTCGGCTGGCGGGCGCCGTCGCTGCGGCTGACCGACGGGCGGGTGCTCGTCCTGCGGCACCGCGTCAGCAGCCCGATCCGCACACCGCTGCACCGGGCGTTGACCGAACTGCTCGGCGAGCGCGACCGGCACACGGCACGGTTCGCCAAGCCGCGAGGTGTCCGCGATGGACGCTGAGGTGCCCGGCACGATCACCGGGTTCGGCCCGGCGATCACCCGATTACGTCCGGAACTGGCCGACATGTGCGTCACCGGCTACTGGAACGAGGGCTCCTGGTGGGTCTTCTTCGACTCCGGCGAGACCTTCTACGACGCCATCGCCGCGGGCGACCTGGAGGAGTTCGCGTTCGAGGACCGGGCGGGCTACTACGAGCGCTGGGTGCCGCGCGCCGCCGTGCCGCACGCGGTGGTGCGGCTGTTCGACGCGCCGGACGGCGTGCCGCACACCAACGGATCACCCGACGACGTCCTGGCGATCGTGGCCGACGCGCTCGGCCGGGCGGCGGAACCGGTGTCCCGCACGGACATCCGCGACGGCGACGACCTGGTGGTGCGCCTGGAGACCGCGGACATGCTGGAGCTGCGCGTGGGCGCCGAGTCCGTGCACATGCGGCTCAACCGCGCGCGCCCGTTGGAATACCTGTACCAGGACGACCGCGGGCTGGTGGACCTCGCGCGGTGCGTGCAGGCGATCTGTTCCGGCGACCAGGTTCCGCGCGTGGGACCGGTGCGGGAGTTCCTGAGCGCGTTGGTGACCCTGGCGTTGTTGTTCGTCTTACCGGTGATTCCCACTTTTCTGGTCACGGTGTTCTTCGAGCCCCTGCTGTCCGCGGCGATGATCGCGCTGGCGGCGGGGGCGGTGTTCGTCGCGGGCCTGATGGTGGTGGGCCTGGTGAGCGGTCGGCGCAGCGGCCGCTTCGGCTGAGCCGCCCGGGCTGAACCTTTCACAGGAGATTGCCGGCTTTCTCGTAGGTGCGCCACAGGGTCCGGGTCGAGCATTGCCGTCATGAGACGTGGGTGGGTCGTGAACGGGCTCCTGGCGGTCGTGCTCGCCGGGGTGTTGGTCGGCGGGTATTTCCTGCTCTTCGGCAGCGGCAGTGAACCCGCCGCCGCCGCGGCGCAGCGCACCGCCGCGGCCACCACGCGCGATGTCGAGGAGACCGTCACGGCCTCCGGCACCGTGCAGAGCTCCTACTCCGGCGCGGCCTCGTTCGGCACCTCCGGCACGGTGGCCACGGTGCCGGTCAAGGTCGGCGACGTGGTCACCAAGGGCCAGACGCTGGGCACCCTGGACACCGCGCAGGCCAAGCTGCAGCTGACCATCGCGCAGAACAACCTCAACCAGGCGGTCACCACGCTCGACGACGCGGAGACCGCGGGCAAGGACACCGCGCAGCCGCAGAACCAGGTCGACCAGGCCGTCCTGGCCCGCGACCAGGCCAAGGCGACACTCGCCGCGATGACGCTCACCGCGCCCGGCGACGGCACCATCACCGCCGTCAACGTGACCGTCGGCGCCAAGGCGGGCTCGTCCGGCGGCGGCTCCAGCAGCTCCAGCTCCGGCACCTCGACCACCAGCACCCCGTCCGGCGACTTCGTCATCACCGACCTGAAGAACCTGACCCTGCACGCCGAGGTCGCCGAGAGCGATGTCAGCAAGCTCAAGGCCGGGCAGACCGCGACCGTCACGATCAACGCGATGCCCACCCAGCCCGTGCAGGCCACCGTCGCCGCGATCGACCTGCTGCCGACCACGTCCAACAACGTCGTGCAGTACGGCACCACGCTCACCCTCGCCAACCCGCCCGCCAACCTGAAACCCGGTCAGTCGGCCAGCGTGTCGATCACCGTGGCCAGCGCCCAGGGTGCGCTGTCGGTGCCGTCCGCGGCGGTGCAGACCGTGGGCACCGCCAGCACGGTGACGGTGGTGGTCAACGGGCAGGAGACCCGGCGCACGGTCGAGCTGGGCGTGCGCGGCGACCAGTACGTCCAGGTCACCTCCGGGCTGTCCGAGAACGACCAGGTGCTGCTGCCGCAGGTGGCCACCAGCGCGGGCACCGGGAACAACAACCGCAACGGCACGGGCGGGTTCGGCGGCGCCGGGTTCGGTGGCGGCGGGACCGGCGGCGCCGGGCGAGGTGGCGCGGGCGGAACCGGGCCGGGCCGATGACCGCCCGATCAGGCAGCACCCGGGGCGGCAACACCCGGTCAGGCAACACCCGAGGTGGCGACACCCGGCCCGTCGACACTCGCGCCGTCAACGCCCTGGCGGGAAACTCTCTGGCGGGCAGTGCCCCGACAGGCAGTGCCTCGACAGGCAGTGCCTCGATAGGCAGTGCCCCGGGTGGCGGTGCGCCGGTCATCGAGGTCCGGGAGCTGCGCAAGACCTACGGCTCCGGCGACACCGCGGTGCACGCGCTGCGCGGGCTCGATCTGGTCGTCGAGCGCGGCGAGTACCTGGCGATCATGGGCGCGTCCGGCTCCGGCAAGTCGACCCTGCTCAACGTGCTGGGCTGCCTGGACATCCCGACCTCCGGCCGGTACCTGATCGACGGCATCGACACCTCGGAGTTCGGCGAGGCCCAGCTGGGCCTGCTGCGCAACCGCAAGATCGGGTTCGTGTTCCAGTCGTTCAACCTGATCCCGCGCACCACCGCGCTGGCCAATGTGGAGCTCCCGCTGGTCTACGCCGGGGTCCGGCGGGCCGAGCGGCGGGCCCGGTCGATGGCCGCGCTGCGCATGGTCGGCCTGGAAGACCGCGCAGGCCACCGGCCCAACGAGCTGTCCGGCGGCCAGCAGCAGCGCGTCGCGATCGCCCGCGCGCTGGTCACCGGGCCCGCGATCGTGCTGGCCGACGAGCCAACCGGCAACCTCGACACGCACAGCAGCCAGGAGGTCATGGGCATTCTCGACCGCCTGCACGCCAGCGGCCGCACCGTCGTGCTGATCACCCACGAGGACGATGTCGCCGCGCACGCCCGCCGGGTGATCCGGGTGGTCGACGGGCAGATCGTCGAGTCCCGCACCGCCTGGGGAGTACCGGCATGAGGTTCACCGAGATCCTGGCCTTCGCCGTGCGCGGGGTCACCGCCAACAAGCTGCGCTCCGCGCTCACCACGCTCGGCATCATGATCGGCGTCGCGTCGGTCATCCTGCTGATCGCGGTCGGCAACGGCGCCTCCCAGTCGGTGCAGCAGAGCATCGCCGGGCTGGGCACCAACATCCTCACCGTCTCCCCGCAGCGCGCCCAGGCGGGCAGCACGACCAAGCCGCTCACCGTCGCCGACGCCACCGCGCTGGCCGACCCGGTCGAGGCGCCCGCGGTGAAGTCCGCGTCCCCGGTCGTGTCCGCCTCCGCCACCGCCAGCCACGCCGCCACCAGCTACAGCGTCCAGCAGTTCATCGGCACCGACCCCGCCTACTTCGGCACCACCAACAGCGAGGTCGCCCAGGGCGCGCTGTTCTCCACCGACGACGTCAGACAGGGCCGCAAGGTCGTGGTCATCGGCGCCACCGTGGCCACCCAGCTGTTCCCGAGCAGCCAACCGGTCGGACAGTCCATCCTGGTCAACAACATCCCGTTCACCGTCGTGGGCGTGTTGGCCACCAAGGGATCCAGTGGCCTGCAGGACGCCGACGACATCGCCGTCGCCCCGCTGAGCACCGTGCAGAACGCGCTCGCGGGCTACGGCAGCCTCTCCCAGATCGTCGTCCAGGCCACCAGCGCCGACAAGCTGGCCGACGCCCAAGCCCAGGTCACCACTATCCTGGACGGCAGGCACAAGATCGGCTATGGGCAGACTGCCGACTACCGCGTGCTCAGCCAGGAACAGCTGCTCAGCGCCCGCACCGCCACCACCGACACGTTCACCGTGCTGCTCGCCTCGGTCGCGGCCATCTCGCTGCTGGTCGGCGGCATCGGCGTCACCAACATCATGCTGGTCACCGTCACCGAGCGGATCCGCGAGATCGGCATCCGCAAGGCCGTCGGCGCCCGCCGCGGCTCCATCCTCGGCCAGTTCCTGCTGGAAGCCACCATGCTCAGCCTGTTCGGCGGCGCGCTCGGCGTGGCCGCCGGGTTCATCGGCTCCGGGTTCACCATCGCGGGCATCACCCCGGTGGTCGTGCCGTCCTCGGTGCTGCTCGCGTTCGCGGTCTCCGCGCTGATCGGCCTGTTCTTCGGCAGCTACCCGGCCAGCCGGGCGGCCCGCCTGCGTCCCATCGAAGCCCTCCGGCACGAATGAGCCGGCACGACCAAGGAGCCCTCCCGTGACCACACCCCAGCCCGACCCCGAGCAGCTGCTCGCCCAGCCGGTCGGCGGCGGCGATCTCGACAAGCAGCTGCACAACGCGGGCAAGGGCGTCAGCAAGACCACGATCGTGCTCGGCGTGGTCGTGCTGGTGCTGCTCGCCTTCGGCGGCGGCGCGCTCACCTACAAGGCGTTCGGCTCCAGCTCGTCCACCCCGGCGGGCCAGGGAGCCCGCGCGGGCGGCTACGGCGGGTTCGGCGGCGGTTACGGCCGGGGAACGGGCCAGGGCGGGCAGCCGGGACAGGGCGGTCAGGGCGGCGCGGGTGCCCCGGGTGGCGCGCGGGGCGGCACGGCGGGCACCATCGACCACGTGGACGGCACCACGGTCTACGTCAAGACCCAGGACGGTAAGGTGGTCAAGGTGTCCACATCGGACTCCACGGTGGTCGACCTGATGAGCACCGGCAAGCTGAGCGACCTCGCCCCCGGCGACACCGTCGTGGTGCAGGGCCAGCAGGGCAGCGACGGCACGGTCACCGCGCGCACCCTCACCCGCAGGCAGGCCGCGGGGTGAGCGCGCGGGCCTCGCTGCTGGTGGTCGAGGACGACGCGGCCATCCGCGACCTGCTCGCCACCAGCCTGCGTTTCGCGGGCTTCGAGGTGGAGACCGCGGCCACCGGCACCGAGGCCCTGCGCAAGGCCCAGCGGCGACGCCCGGACCTGGTGCTGCTGGACGTGATGCTGCCCGACCGGGACGGCTTCGACGTGCTGCGCTCGCTGCGCGCGGGCGGCGACCTGGTGCCGGTGCTGTTCCTCACCGCCCGGGACGCCAACCACGACAAGGTCACCGGCCTGACCATCGGCGGCGACGACTACGTCACCAAGCCGTTCAGCCTGGAGGAGGTCATCGCCCGGGTCACCGCCGTGCTCCGCCGCACCCGCCCGGCAGGCGACGCCCCGGAACGGCTGCGCGTCGGCGACCTGGAGCTGGAGGTCGACAGCCACGTCGTCCGCAAGGCCGGGCGGGTGGTCGAGCTGTCCCCGACCGAGTTCAAGCTCCTGCACTACCTGCTGCGCAACGCGGGCCGGGTGGTATCCAAGGCACAGATCCTCGACCAGGTCTGGAACTACGACTTCAACGGCGAGGCGGGCGTGGTCGAGTCCTACATCTCGTACCTGCGCCGCAAGGTGGACGACGCCCAGCCGCGGCTCATCCACACGGTGCGCGGCTTCGGCTACGTGCTGCGTGCCCCGTGACCGGGATCCGCCGCGTCCGCGACGCCTTCGGCCGCCTCCCGCTGCGCGTGCACCTGGTGCTCGTCGTGGTGCTGCTGGCCGCCGCGGGCCTGCTCGGCACCTGGGCGATCGGGTCCCAGGTCATGCAGAACTACCTGCTCGGCCAGATCGACACCCGGCTCGACCGGATGAGCGGGCTGGCCGAGCGGATGGCGCTGACCGGCGAGGAGCCGTCCGGCTCGAACCGGCGGTTCGTCTCGGCCCAGCTGGAACTGGTCCTGGTCCGCTACCCGGACGGGCACAGCGTCGACCTCGGCCCCCGCCGCGAGGGCTCGTCCCGGCCCGCCCTCCCCGACTACGGCACCACGACCTCGGGCACCTACCTGACCGTCGACTCGGTCGGCGACAAGGGCCCGCGCTGGCGCGTCCTGGTCCGCCCGGTCCGCGACGCCTCGGCTGGCTCGCTCGGCGAGGTCGTGGTGGCGGCGGGCCAGGCCGACGTCGACGCCGCGGTCGACGACCTCCGCACCACGTTCCTGCTGATCAGCCTGGGTGCCCTGGTACTGCTCGCGGGCACCGGGTACGCCATGGTCCGGGGCAGCATGCGGCCGCTGGAGGAGGTCGAGGCCACCGCCGAGGCCATCGCCGCGGGCGACCTGGGCCGTCGCGTCCCGGTCCGCCGCCCGGGCAGCGAGGTCGGCAGGCTCGCGGTGTCGCTCAACGGCATGCTCGGCCAGATCGAGCAGGCCTTCCACGCCCGCGCCCGCTCCGAGGAGGCCGCCCGCGTCTCCGAGGGCCGGATGCGCCGGTTCGTCGCCGACGCCAGCCACGAGCTGCGCACCCCGCTCACCTCGATCCGCGGCTACGCCGAGCTGTACCGGCAGGGCGCGGTCACCGACGTCGGCGAGGTGATGGGCCGCATCGAGGGCCAGGCCGAACGCATGAGCACCCTGGTCGAGGACCTGCTGCTGCTGGCCAGCCTGGACCGCCAGCGCCCGCTCAACCTGGCCCCGGTCGACCTGGCGGTACTCGCCGTGGACGCGGTCACCGACGCCCGCGTCGTCGCCCCCGACCGCGCCATCGGCCTGCACCTGGACGTCGCCGACGAGGGCGCCCTGGTCCTCGGCGACGAGCTGCGGCTGCGGCAGGTGGTCGCGAACCTGGTCAACAACGCCCTGACCCACACCACCGCCGCGATCGACGTCCGCACCAGGATGTCCGCCCACTTCGCCATCCTGGAGGTCGCCGACCAGGGCCCCGGCCTACCGCCCGACCAGCTCGACCGCGTCTTCGAACGCTTCTACCGCGTCGACCCCTCCCGCAGCCAGGACAGCGGCGGCGCGGGCCTGGGCCTGGCGATCGTGGCCGCGCTGGTCGCCGCGCACCAGGGGCACATCTCGGTCACCTCGCCCCCGGGCCAGGGCACGACCTTCACCGTCACCCTGCCCCGCCTCACCAACGACCCGGCGGGGGCCCGACCCGGCATCACGCCGGATACGTCTGGATCTCCGTGGCCTTGAGCACCGCCCACAACCGCGCCCCGACCTCCAGCCGCAGCTCCGCCACGACCCCAGCCGTCACATCGACCAGCACGGACGGCGCGCCTTCCACCATCACCCGCACCGTGTGCGCGTGCTGTTCCAGTCCCGTGACCACGACCGGCCAGGCGTTCCGTGGACTCCCACCCGGCCGCTCCGCATGCAGACCGATCGACGCGGGCGAGAACGACACATACACCGGCCCCTGCGCGGGCTCCGCGATGATCAGCGCACCCCCGCCGTCGAGCGCCACGGACGTCCCCGATGCCGCGCCACGACAGAGGTTCAACCCCACCAGATCCGCGATATACCGGGTCTTCGGCCGCCGCGCGACCTCGACCGGCGACCCGCTCTGCACCACCCGCCCACCCTCCACGATGACGAGCCGATCCGCCAACACCATGGCATCCAACGGATCGTGCGTCACCACCACGGTCCCCCCGGCGAACTCCCCGAGATGCCGCCCCAACTCCGCCCGCACCCGCACCCGAGTGCCCGCGTCCAGGGCCGCCAACGGCTCGTCCATCAACAACAACTCCGGCCCAGCCACCAAGGCCCGCACCAACGCCACCCGCTGCGCCTGTCCCCCCGACAACCGCCGCGGCCGCTCCTGCGCCTTGTCCCCGAGCCCGACAACCGCCAACCACTCCATCGCCTGTCGCCGCGCCGCGTCCCGCCGCATCCCGCGCGCTCTCAGTCCAAACGCGACATTCTCCAGCACCGACATATGGGCGAACAACAGATAGTCCTGGAACACGACACCAACCGGCCGCCGCTCCACCGGAACGAACGTCCTGGGCGGCTCATCCCAGACGGTGTCGTTGACGCGAATGTGCCCGTCCAGCAACGGAAGCAACCCCGCCAACGCCCGCAACACCGTCGTCTTCCCCGCGCCATTGGGCCCCAGCAGAGCAACGGTCTCACCCGCTTCGACCGTCAGCCGCAAGTCCACGGTGAACTCACCCCGACCGGTGCGGATATCAGCATCCAGACTCATGCGGTGATCCACCGCTCGCGCAGGCCGGCGAGGACCGCGACGGAGACCGCCAGCAGCACCACACTCAGCACGATCGCCGCGTCCGGATCGGACTCCAGCGCGAGGTAGACCGCGAGCGGCGTCGTCGTTGTCTCACCGGGAAAGTTGCCCGCGAACGTGATCGTCGCACCGAACTCGCCGAGCGCGCGCGCCCAGCACAACACCGTGCCCGCCACCAACCCCGGCGCGACCGACGGCAACGTCACCCGCCGGAACACCAGCGACCGCGACGCCCCGAGCGTCGCCGCCGCCTCCTCGAACCGCGGGTCGGCGGCCCGCAGCGCGCCCTCCACCGAGATCACCAGGAACGGCATCGCCACGAACGCCTCCGCCACCACCACACCCGCGGTCGTGAACGGCAACGACACCCCGAACCAGCTGTCCAACAACTGCCCGACCGGGCCCCGCCGCCCGAGCACCAGCAACAACGCCACACCCCCGACCACCGGCGGCAGCACCAACGGCACCGTCACCAACGCCCGCACGAACCGCCGCCCCGGGATGTCCCCCCGCGCCAGCACCCACGCCAACGGCACCCCGAGCAGCACGCAGATGACCGTCGCGAGACTCGCGCACACCACCGACAACCGCAGCGCCTGCCCCACCTCGGCACTGAACAACCGCCCCGCCAGGTCCCCCCACGGCGTGCGCGCGAGCAGCCCGACCAACGGCACCAGCAGGAACGCCAGCCCCACCGCCGCGGGCGCCACCAGCACCCACGGCATCTGCCCCCGTCGCGCCCTCACCACTCACCCGAGCCCAACGCCTGCCCCGCCAACGCCCACGGCATCCCACACCTCCCACGCCCGCCCTCTGCTCGACGAGCCCGCCTCGACCTCCCCGCCCACCACAATTCCCCCGCCGCAACATGCAAGATCGATACCCGCCGCGCACGGCAGCCCCCACCCATCCCGGGGCCTTCGTCCCTTTTTCACCCTATCTTGCCCTGACCTGCGGAAACAAGGCGAGAGGCGAGCCATGTGGATGGTTCGGCGGGTATGTGGACAACGTGGGTGCAATGGGGGACCGGTAGGCGTCAGGGGGCGGCGAAACCGGCGTCGGTGAGGACCTTGCGGCCCTTGTCGGACAGGACGTAGTCGACGAACGCGCGGGCGCCCGCGCTGTTGGGGGCCTTGGCGAGCACGGCGATGGGGTAGTCGTTGATCGCCTGGGCTGACTCGGCGAAGGGAATGCCCTCGACCGCGTCCCCCGCCGACTTGACGTCGGTCTGGTAGACGAGCGCGGCGTCGACCTCGCCAAGCCGGACCTTGGTCAGCGCGGCCTTCACGTCCTGTTCGAGCGTGTCGGGCGCCGCGGTGATGCCGGTCGCGGTGAAGACTTTCTTCGCGGCGGCGCCGCACGGGACCTGCTCCGCGCACAGCGCGATCTTGCGGCCCGCGTCGGCGAAGTCCTTGAGGCCGGTGATGTGGCCGGGGTTGCCCTTGGGGACGGCGATCTCCAGCTGGTTGCGCACGAACGTCACCGGCGCGACCGCGTCGGTGACCTGCTGCATGTTGGCCGGGGCGGCGGAGGCGAACACGTCGGCGGGCGCGCCCTGCTGGATCTGCTGGGCGAGCGCCGAGCTGCCCGCGAAGTTGAAGGTGACCTGGGTGCCGGGGTGCGCGGCCTCGAAGTCCTTGCCGAGTGCGGTGAACGTCTCGGTGAGTGACGCCGCGGCGAACACCGTCACCTTTCCGGTGACCCCGGCGGGGGCACTCCCGCTCGGCTCGGGCGTCGTGCCACAGCCCGCGAGGGCGAGCACGGCCAGGGCGGTGACGGCCAGTCGGCGCATCCGGACCTCCGGTGTCGATGTGGAACCGCGGATTCGGCGTGATCGGGAGTCTAGTCACGCGAATGCGGAGCTGTCCTGCACAGCGTGAGCAACGGATCACCCATTAGTGGATATCCAGCACCGAGGTGGCGCCTGTCGGCCATCCCGGCCAACCGACCAGGCTGGACCTCCACATCGGACCCGGGGAGGCGGCCCATGGCCAGCGGATTCCAGCGCGACAAGGTGGCGGCCGTGTTCGCCGCCATGGACCACGACGGCGACCAGGTCCTCACCGAGTCCGACTTCGCCGCCCTCGCCGACCGCTGGACCCGCGTCCGCGGCTGCGCCCCCGACTCCGCCGACCACCACCGCCTCACCACGGTCATGCTCGGCTGGTGGCACACCCTCCGCACCGCCGCTGCCGCCGACCACGTCACCCTGGACGACGTCCTCACCGTCGTCGACCAGCTCCCCGCCATGCCCTCCGCCGTCGCCGCGACCGCCGAGGCCATGTTCGACGCCGTCGACACCAACGCCGACGGCACCATCTCCGCCGACGAGTACCGCACCATGATCGAGGCCTGGAACGGCCGCCCCGCCGACACCGCCACCACCTTCGCCCGCCTCGACCTCGACTCCGACGGCCACCTCTCCCGCGCCGAGTTCACCACCCTCTGGACCCAGTTCTGGTCCGGCAACGACCCGACCTCCCCCGGCACCTGGATCTTCGGCGACTTCCCCCGCACCGCCTGACCGGTACGCCGGACAACCATCGATGTAGTGATCGGGCAAGATCAACGGGTACCGTGGCGTACGGGAGGTGCCCGGTGGACGAGCAGCAGACTCTTGGCGATCGCATCCGGATGTTCCGCGGGGGTTTGACGCAACAGGCACTGGCGACCGCCGCCGGTGTATCTGTCGAGTTGATTCGCGCACTAGAACAGAATCGCCGTTCGACGACGTCGATCGGTTCCCTGCACAAGATCGCCCGGGCGCTCGATGTCGATGCGACGCAGCTCCTGGCCAGAGGGAAACCACAGCCGGGTGATAGCGAGAAAGGCGTCGTGGCCATCCGCCGAGCGTTGACCTCGGTGGAGGATCTGACCGGCACTGGCCAAGCCGAGCCGGTGTCGCTGGCTGAGGCACGGAACCACGTCACGTACACCTGGGGCGCCTACTGGAACGGCAAGTTTCAACTGCTGGGCAGCACACTCCCGGTGGCTATCTCTCAGCTGAAGGCCACCGCGCGAAGTAGCTCTGAAAGTGATCGTCCGGTAGCGCATGAACTTCTGGCCCAACTGCTGTGGGCTACCGGCTGCACTCTTGTGCAGATGGGGCAACCCGATGCCGCGTACTTCGCGATCCGCGAGGCACTGGAGGCGTCACGACAGGCAAGCGACGAGCTCCTGCATGCGACGTTGCTCGGCAGTCTCGGCTGGCAGCTGCTCGCGCAGGGCCGATACGACGAGGCGACCGACGTCGCGATCAAGGCGGCCGAAGCGATCCAGCCATACGGTGAAGTGCCGCCCGAGCACCTGTCGTCCTACGGATCGCTTCTCATCACCGCCGGAACATCCACCGCTCGCGGAGGCGACGGGCAGTCGGCCCTGGATCTGATCAACCACGCCCGAGAGATCTCGGATCGGATCGGATACGACCGTCTCGACTACAACACGGCGTTCGGGCCATCCCAGATCGCCATGCAAACGGTTGATGTTCTTCTGGTCACCGAGAACTACGGCAGGGCACTGAGCGTCGCCCGCGAGATGCCGCCAGGGAGCACCCTCCCATTGGCGGCGCGCGCACGGCACCTCACGGACAAGGCATTCGCCTTCGCTCGGACCGGACAAGATGACAAGGCCGTCAACGCGCTGCTCGCGGTCGAGTCGATGGCTCCCGACTGGATCGAGTACCAGGCAAAGCCGCGCCTGATCGTCAGCGAGCTGCTCCAGCGACAACGACGCAAGCTGTCCGGCGCGCCGATCGGCTCGCTAGCGCGAAAGCTAAAAGTACAGTACTAATCGATCACCCGGTCGGACTACGCGACTACTACGTCACGTACTACCGGCGTCAAAAATGACGGATGTAGCGTTCTTTCCGCAGCATCCTGCTTGTCATTCTTGAGTCCGGACCAAGGAATCCCATGTCTTCGACACCTCGTGCGGTCGCCCTCGGCGTCACCATCAGGCAGCTCCGCCGGGAAACGAAGCTCTCCCTGCGTGAGCTTGCCGATCGGATAGACCGAGACTTCCCCACCCTGTCCCGCTGGGAAACCGGCGAACGCATCCCCAAACCCCAACATGTCACGCACATCCTTGCCGCGCTCGGTGTCAACGGCACCCGGTTCCGCCGTGTCATGCGGCTGTGCGACGACCTCGACCACCCCACGTGGATCGCCACCACCGACGAGGAACACCACGTCCAACGCGACGCCTACCTCGCGCTCGCCACCGTCGCCACCCACGTCACCGAGCTGGCCCCCAGGGCCATCCCGCCCCTGCTGCGCACCCGCGAGGTCGCCACCGCCATCGCCCAGGCCGGGGAAGTCCCCGCCGACCAGGCAGTCGCCCACGTGACCGCGCTGCGCGAGCGCCAACGGATTCTTCTCAACCAGAAGACCACCGAACTGACCATCCTGCTCGGCGCCGCCGCGCTCGACCCACCGGTCGGCGAAATCGGCACCATCGCCCAACTCGAATACCTCCTCAGGCTCACCGAACATCCCCGTATCGACCTACGCCTCACACCCGCCGACCCTGACGGAAATCCCGACCAACCATTCACTCTCACCCGAACCCACAACGCCACCCTCGCCGTCACCCACACCCGGCGAAGCACCCTCTGGCTCCACCGACGAGAAGAACTCGACAACCTCGCCGACGACATCCGAGCCGCCCGCGCGAACGCGCTCAGCGCCGACGACAGCACCAAGACGATCACCGAAGCCCTACGGCAGCTGCGCGCCGACACCACCCGCGACCTCGTCCGGGCAGGCTGACCGGCACGCGCCATGACCGCGCCGAAGTGTCACGAACCGTGCAAGCGTGGTCGGTAGCCCTGGGCGATGACGGCCACTGTGGACGGTGGGGTCAGTACGGCCAGGTCGCCGGTAGGCATTGGTACGCGGTCGGTGTAGCCGGACGGGTTCCAGCGGATTAGGCCGTCGTTCACCAGCCAGTAAGAGTCAGACCATTCCACGAAAACTCCTCGCGGAATCTTGTCGGCCGCCATCGGCCAAGTCTGCCGCCGCCCATCGACCAATGCTCGTTCGGCGGCCAACACCGCGTCGATATCCTCCGCCCGAGGCAGGTCCGACACTACCCACAGTGAACGGAACAGCCGGTAGTCCGCGTTTCGGCATTCCGCGCATGGCCGATGTCCCGCAGCCAAAGCCACAGCCTCGTCCAGGAAGAACAGTTCCGTATACCGATTGGGCGCCATGATCTCCCGCCGCCGCCCCCGGAACGACAGCTCGCACACGATCCACCGGCGAACCTGCCCCCGCCGCACGATCACGCCGGACGCGTCATGCAGCACACCCCGGTTACCGAACATCGTGCCCCGCGCACTGCAAGCCACCAGATCCCCGGCGGGCGTGACCCTGTTCTGTCGCGGCATGCCAACACCCCACCACCGAGCACGCCGGAAGTCCCGCGGTTTCCCGACATCACCCTCAGTCGGGCGGCGCCGCGTGCGAGCGGTACTCCCCGATCTCGTCCGCGCGGATCAACCCGTCCTCGATCGCCCGCGCCAACAACGCCGTCTTCGTCGGAGCAGGCCGACCCAGCTTCGCGTACTTCACCCGGGCCCGGTCGATGTACTGCCGGACAGTCGCCTCGCTCAGGTTCATCCGCTTGGCCACCGACGCCTTCGACATCGACTGGAACCACAACAACAACGCCGTCCGCTCACGCTTCGACAGCTGCGGGGCGCGTTCGTCCGACAGCAGCGCGCCCGCCACCGACGGCGTGACATACGGGCGGTCCGTGGCCACGGCGACGATCGTGTCCACGCAGTGCTGCCGCCCCTCGTGCTTGGACAGGAACGCCGACGCCCCCGCCTCCAGCACGGTCAGGATCGTCTCCGGGTCCTCCAGGCCCGAGTACACGACCACCCGGTGCCCCGCCCCGCACAGGTCCGCCACCCGGTCGGTGACCACGACCTCGCCCAGGTGCAGGTCCAGCAGGAGCACGTCCGCCTCCCCACCCGGCCCGGACAGCACCGCGTCCACGTCGTCGCCGCTGTCGACCACGACCGCGCGGGACAGCGGGTCGGACTCGATCCAGTGGCTCACCCCGTCCACCACCACCGGATGGTCCTCGATGATCGCCACCGTCACCGGGCGGCCTGCCACACGGTCTCCAACCACAGCCGTTCCCCCTCTCGGTCCTGGGTCAGCCGGATGCCGGGCCGGGTCGTGATCGCCACCTCCGGCGCGTCGGCGACCACCCCGATCGCCACCTCGCCGTCGCCTGCCACCACCGTCACCCGGGCCGTGCCGCGCGCGGTGCTCAACGCCATGATCGGGGCCTCGGTGAGCGCGCGGCGCAGGTCGACCGGCAGGTCCGGCACGGTGCCGACCACGGCCAACGAGACCACCACCCCCCGCCGTTCGGCGACATCGGCGCCCGCCCGCAGCTCGTGCAGCAGCGGGTCGGGCACGTCGTCGGTCTCGGCGAGCAGCCTGCGCAGCCGGGCCGCGCCCGCGAGACATCGATACCGCACGTCCGGATCGGCCGGGTCGGCGCCCCCGGCCAACTCGGCCAGCAGTGCGGACGTGCTGCGGTGCAGCTCCTGGTAGCGCTGGGCGCGCGCGGCGGCAACGGCCTCGGCGGCGGCCCGGCGCGCGGTCGCCTTGGCGCGCGCGGCCGAGATGCGGGCGGCCCAGCGGGCGGCGGCGTGCAGGCCAGGGGCGCCGAAGGCGAACGCCAGCTGCATGGTGACCGCGCCGAACAGCACCATGATCGCGCGCGCCACGTTGATGTGGTCGCTGATGCCGAGCACGCCCATCGAGGTGCCCAGCACGGCCGCGTTCAGCACCTGGAACACCATCAGGTGCCAGAACGGCCGCTGCCAGAACAGGATCACCGCCACCCAGCCGATCGACCCCCACGCCCACCCGGCGGGTTGCAGGATCGTCGCGTCCGGCGTGGCCAGCACCATCAGGCCCGCCACCCCGAGCAGCGGCACCGCCAGCGGCCAGGCCCAGTGGGTGGAGCCGGAGTGCAGCACGTCGGCGGCGGCCGCCGCGCCGACCGCGAGCTCGACCAGCCAGGCCAGCACCGCCGCCCACGGGTGCGCGTAGACGTCGTAGTTCGCGATCGTCATCGGCAGGTCGTAGCCCACGTGCCAGAACCCGGCGATCACCACCGCCGCCACCGTCGCGCCGTAGGCGTAGCGCTCGGCGACCAGGACCGTCGGCTCGCTGCTCACGCGGGCCACCGCAGCAGCACCCGGGTGCCGGTGGCGTCCGAGGTGACCTCGGCGTCGCCGTCGACCGCGCGCATCCGGCCGACGATTCCCTCGCGCACCCCGTACCGGTGCAGCGGCACCGTGTCCGGGTCGAAACCGCGCCCGTCGTCGGACACCGTCACCCACACACTGGCCCGGTCGGCGTGCTGGCGTAACCGGGCGGCGGGCACCCCGGCGTGCCGCCCGACATTGGTCAACGCCTCCGCCGCTGCCTCGGCGAACGCCACCGCCACCCGCACCGGCACCCGGCACGGCACCAGGTCGCACTCCACCGCCACCGGCGCCCGGTCGGCCGCGGCCCGCAGCTGCAGCCGCAGGTCGACATCCACATCGGACTCCCGGGTCTGGCCTAGAGTCTCGACCACCGCCAGGTCCTCGGCGGCCCGCTTGCGCAGCGACTCCGAACTCGCCGTGATGCCGCCGGTGCCGACCGTGGTCAGCGTGGCCAGCACGGTGTCGTGCAGCTTTCGGTTGTGCGCGCGCTCATCGGTGCGCCTGGCGCGCATCACCTCCGCCACCCGCTCGGTCTCGCGCAGGTCGGCCAGCGCGTCATCGGCCAGCGCGGCGGCCTTGCGCAGCACCGTCATCAGCGTCGCGGCGGCGGTGACCTGCACCAGGTAGATCACCATCGTGCCCGCGCCGGTGCCGGACCCCGCCTGCAGCGTGCCGACCAGGTGCGCCGCGGCCACGCCCAGCCCGGCGGGCACGGCGGCGCGCGGCCGCCAGGCCAGGCTGGAGATCACGATGGTCATGCTGGTCACCCCGTCCACCCAGCTGACCCCGCCGGTGAGCAGCGGCGGCGACACCAGCCACGGCTGCACCAGGCACAGCAGCACGGTGAGCGCGATCTCCACGGCCAGCACCCAGCCGCGCATCCCGCGCCGCAGCACCACCCAGGCGAACACCGCCGACCACACCACGTTCACCGCGACCGCGAACCACACCCGGTCCGCCGTCGCGGGCGGGTCGACCCCGGCGATCGCGGCGAACCCGCCGGACACCGCGACCGCCACCCGCATCGCGGCCGCGCACCAGGCGATCACCCGGTTCAGCGCGGCCTCCGCGGCGGGCGCGTCCGGGCGCGCGGTGAGGATGCCGGGCACCTCGCTGAGATCGGGCTCGCCGCCACCCGTTTTCCGCTCCAACCCCGTCCTCCCGCCCGCTCGCGGTGACCCCCGCTCGGCCGTCAGCCGAACAGCCGTCGTTCGCCACCGGCCCGACCGGCTCTACTCTGCCGGGTTCAGGGGCGGTTCGGGCAGGGGGATCCGCGTGGTCACCGATCTGGAGGCACACGTCATCGCCGCGCTGGCCGCCGCCATCCGCACCGCCGCGCTCACCTCGCCCGCCTTCGGCCCGGCCGCCGAGGTCGCCCGCACGTTCACCGGCATCGCCCGCGCAGGCGGCCTGACCACGGGTTTGGTGTGGCTCACCACGGTCATCCGGGCCACCCCCGACCACGCCGGGCTGACCGCGGTGCTCGACGGCCTGCGCGCGGCCGTCGAGTCAGAGGAGTCGCCGGAGGTCATCCGGCGGGCCCTGGCCGAGATCCAGTCCGCCGTGCACCGGTGAATTCCCAGTCGCGCCGGAAAACAGTGGGGGTCAACGGAAACCTTCCGGTTCCCGGGACCGATGCAGGGGGTTAGCCGCGCGCGGCCGGGGGCGTTCCGGACCATTCGCGGCCATGTCCAGGAAAGGACCGGAGTGGCCCGCTTCCAGTGCTATCAGGTCGACGGTTCCGGCATCCGGTGGCGGCTGCTCGGCGGCAACAACCGGGTACTCGGCCTCGGCGTCGGAGAGTTCGGCGACCTGGACCGGGCGTTAGCCGAGATCGACCGCGTCCGCCGGATGGCCGGGGCCGCGCGGATCGAGGTCCAGCACGCGGAAACCGGCCAGTGGTGGTGGCGACTACGCGGCGAGACGGGCGAAGTGTCCCAGTCCGGACAGGGATTCGCGCGCCGGATCGACGCCGAACAAGCAGCCGCCCGATTCCGCAACGGGGCGCCGGGTGCCGCGGTGACGGCCGCGGTGGCGGTGTTCAACCAGAACCGGCGGGGCCGGGTCGCGCGATACGGGTGACCGCTACTTCCGGTGAACACCCGGCCACGCGCGGAGTTCGCCGCCGAACTCTCTCATGCGGGTCACCCCGTTGCCGAAGGTGCATTTGGTCGCCACAGGCGCCGCTCCGGGGGTGACCACGGCGGTCGGGATGCTCTCCGACCGCCGTGGTCCTTTATCAGCGGACCAACGGCCCGAGGGTCTGCACGGCGATGAGCAGGCCCTCCTTCGTCCTCGCCAGATCACCGCCCCACACCGGGTCCTCGTGCTCCACGGCGATGGAACCCGCGTATCCGGCGCTGTAGAGCATGTCGACGATCCGGTTCCAATCCAGCGAACCGCGCCCCGGCACCCGATAACGCCACCAACCGACGTCGGTCGGACTGGTCCTGCTCACTGTCTTGCCGAACACGCCGTAACGAGTGCGCGCGCGGGTATCGATCTCGATGTCCTTGGCCTGGAAATGCGCCACGATCCCGCGCTCCAACGCGAACGAAAGCGCGTCGATCGGGTCGATTCCCAGCCAGGGGAGGTGGGATGGGTCATAGGTGAGACCGAAGCCCAGATCGGTCATCCAGTCCCACAGCTCCGGTGAATACGCAAGGTTTCCCGGGTAGCCATCCGGGTGCCAACCCTCCATGGGGCAGTTCTCCGCGAGCAGCCGCACTCCTCGGTCTCGCGCGTAAGTGATCAGCGGAGTCAGTTCCTGCTCGGCCAGAACCAGGTTCTGGGCGACGGAACGGGTGATGTCCCGGCCGATGAACGTGCCCACGAACGGCACACCCAGGGTGGCGGCCGTGTCGACGCAGGCACGGAGGTGGCGGTGGATCCGGGCGCGGGTCTCGGGGTCGGCGTGCAGGTTGTTGTCGCAGTAGGTGACGGCGGAGATGGTGAGGTCGTTCGCGGCGAGAAGGGCGTGGACGTCGTCCGCGGCGGACCGGGTGAACGCGGCGACATCGAGGTGGGCGGCCTGGTGGATGTGGTCGCTGTCGGTGGGCCAAGCGGCGACCTCCAGCGTCCGGTAGCCGGCAGCGGACGCCCAGGGGGCGAGTTCGGGGAGGGTGAGCCAGGGCAGACAGGCGGTCAGCAGGCCGAGCTTCATCGCGGGCATACCCACCAGGATCGTGATCTTCCTCGACGGCTGTCCAGCATCCGGCCTGCGCGAGTTGCCCACGGGATCCCGATGCCAGTTCGGCTATGTGACGGACGCGAGCACGGTCCGCCGTGCTCGACCCCGACTTCGCCTCTCAGGTGAACCTCGCGCGCCCGTCCTCCGGGCTGTGTCAAGAGCGGGCCGCCGCCTGTGGATGGTTCGAAGGGGATGTGGACAACCGCCCGGGGGACCCCCGGTTTCAATCCTGCCGGCAACCGCGTGTGGCGTGCTCGGGTTTGTCCACAGGGCAGGGGGAGTTGGTCGATCGGTCTCCGGGGTCAGCGGCGGAAGCCGCCCTCGGAGTGGAGGACCTGGCCGGTGACCCATTCCGCGTCGTCGGTGGTCAGCCAGGCGATGAGGCGGGCGGGGTCGTCCGGGCGGCCCCAGCGGCCGGTGGGGAAGCGGTGGCGGACGCGGTCGAGGTCGGCGGGGGAGGCGTAGCCGGTGTCGACCGGGCCGGGGTTGACGGCGTTGACCGTGATGGCCCGGTCGGCGAGGTGGTCGGCCAGGCTGGGGGTGATCGAGGCGAGCGCGCCCTTGCTGGCCGCGTAGGCGATCTCGTCCGGCATCGGGCCCCGGTCCTGGCCGGAGGTGAGCAGCACCACCCGCCCGCCGGGGCGGCCGTCGTGCCGGTCGGCGAAGGCCTGGACGAGCAGGATGGATGAGCGGGTGTTGACCGTCCAGTGCGCGTCCAGCATCGCCGCGTCGAGGGCGCCCAGCGGGCCGTCGCCGCCGCTGCGGGCGTGGTTGCACACGAGGATGTCCAGATGCCCCAGCGCCGCGCAGGCCGCGTCGACGAGCCGGTGCGGCGCGTCGGGGTCGGCCAGGTCGACGCCGAGGTGCGGGGTACCCGGGGCGAGCCCGTCGGCGAGCGCGGCGGACCCGTCCGGGTCGGCGCCCCACGGCTGGTCGGCGTCGTGGGCCACGTGGTGTTGCAGGAACACCCGCGCACCCAGCCCGACCAGCCGCCGGGCGACCGCGTACCCGATGCCCGCCCGCCTGCTCACCCCGGTGACCAGTGCCCCGCGCCCGGCCAGAGGAAGATCGTCCACCACTCCTGTGTACCGAACGGCGAGGTCGGCCGCGTGCTCGGGGTCAGCCCGGGTGCCGTGGCCGTGGCTCGACCATCACCGGCACCACCCCCAGGTACGGCGTGTCGTCGAGCTCGACCCGGGCAGGCGCGGACCCGGTGAGGGTGAGCGCCCAGAAATGGTCGACATCGACATCCTCGTTGCAGGCGTTGCACGACACCCGTACCACACCCTCCAGCTCACTGGCCTGCGCGCGGTAACCGACCCGCGCCAGCGAGTGGGTGCCCACCTTGCAGGTGGCGGGGAGGATCGCGACCCGCTCCCCGATGCTGCTTACCCGATAGCGAACCGCCATGTCCGGCGGACGGTCGTCGTACATGCCGCCACCCTAGCGGCTCTATCGAACTCATGTTCGGTTCGGGCTAGTCCGATCACCTGACCGGGTGGCGTCTGTCTGTCCTGTATGGACGATCAAAATCCACTGCAGGCTCAGGGATCGCTTCGCGGCGGGCCGGTGCAGATTCCTCCGAGCCGGGGACGGTCCGAAGTGGATCTAGTGGTGCGACCCAGAACGTCGACCGCGTCTCGACCCGCCCACGACGTGCCTGGCGGCACCGCCGGAAACGACCGAGTACATCCAGTACGAGGCCGTTCCGGCGGCACCGCCAGCCACGCCGTGGACCCGCCGATACACGGCCGACGTTCTGGGTCGCACCACTAGCGCAGCGCGTCCGCCAGCTCCGCGACCAGCCGCACCTTCGGCCGCGCCCCCACATACGACCGCACCGGCACCCCATCCCGGAACACCATGAGCGTCGGCATCGACATCACCTGGTAATCCCGCGCGATCCCGGGATTCTCATCAGCGTTGACGGTGCACACCCGCAACGTGTCCACCTGCTCGGCCGCGATCTCCGCCAACACCGGCGCGATCATGTGGCACGGCGGGCACCACTGCGCCCAGAAGTCCACCAGCACCGGCTTGTCCGACCCCAACACCACCTCCGCGAACGTCTCCTCCGTCACGACGGTCACCAGGTCGCTCGTCACTGCCATCTCTGTCCCCTTCCTCGGTTATCCACAGCCAAGATCATCACTACCCCCGACCGCCGAGCCCTCCCGGTAGAATGGAACCCGGGGGTCCCCGACGAGTTGTCCACATCGGGCCGAACCATCCCCAACCTCACCGACCGGCTTGACACCCCCGGTCTCCCACCCGCCTTCGCTGGCTCCAACCCGCTTGTCCACAGGCAAGATCATCGGCGCTCGCGACCCGGCTGTTCACCCAGGTAGAATGGAATCTCGGGGGATCCCCTGGCGAGTTGTCCACAGCCATGTCGATCCATCCCCAGGCGCGCAGAGCGGCTTGACATTCCCGCCGCCGCAGGTTGTCCACAGGCAAGATCAGCTGTGCTCGCGGACTTCCCCCGCCTCCAGATAGAATGGAAATCCGGGGATCCCCCAAAGGTTGTCCACAATCCCGCAAACCATCCACAGGACACACCGGCCGACTTGACCGCACCGGCGCTACATCTCGTCAGCCTCGCCGACCCCACACGTCCCCGGCTGCCGCGCCAACGCCCGCGCGAGTTTCCCCAGCAGCTCCGCCCGCACCTCCCCCAACCGCGCCAAACAGTCCTCCACCTCGGCCAGCTTCTGCCGATACACCGCCACCGAGTCCGCGCACGCGTCCCCCGCCGCGTGCCCCGCCTGCAGGCAGGCCACGAACGGCCGGGTCTCCTCGACGCTGAAGCCGACGCTGCGGAGAGTCAGGATCTCGTTGACCAGGCGGAGTTCGGCGGGGCCGTAGTCGCGGTAGCCGTTGGGGTCGCGGGGGGCGGTGAGGAGGCCCTGGGACTCGTAGAAGCGCAGGGCGCGGGTGGTGGTGCCGGTGTGTTTGGCCAGTTCGCCGATCCGCATACCCGCACGGTAGACATTGACCTGAGGGTCAAGGCAAGGGTCGGGCAGACTTGGTCACATGTGGGGGCGGGTCTGGTTGGCGGTCGTGGTGTTGTCGGCGCGTGCGGGCTGCCCGCGCCGCCACAGTCGGATCCGATTATCACGTCCAGGGTGCCGGTGTGTCCGGTGGAAGGCGTGCGGATCGAGCCGGGGGTGGACGACGCGGCGATGGGGCTGCGGGTCGCGACCGTGCGGATGATCAACTGCGGGACCGGGGTCTACCGGGTCAACGGGTATCCGGCGGTCAAGGTCGTGGGCGGCGAGACGACGGTCAGGCACGGGTCGGCCGGGATCGCCGTGGTGGACGGTTTCGACGCGCCGCCCGCGCCGGTGGTGTTGCAGCCGGGGGAGATCGCGACCACCGGGTTGATGTGGCGCAACACGGTCACCGATGTGAACACGCCGCCCACCGTGGGTAGTGGAGTGGATGTCGCCCCGCTGCCGGGAAAGGGGTGGCAGCGGGTCACGATGACGATCGACCTGGGCACCACCGGCGAGCTAGGCGTGCGCGCCTGGACCAAGCCCTGAACAGCTGTAGTGCGCGGCGACCCGGGTGACCCGCCGGTCCGGCCCGACGGTCAGTACCTCGGCGACGGTGTTGCCGCCCGCGCCGACCATCAGGATCGTCACGCCGTCCGTGCCGCGCAGCACGTCCAGGACCTCGAACCGCAGGTCCGGGTACCGCCGCAGCGCCGCCGCGAAGTACTCGCGCAGTGCCGCGCGGCCGGACACCACCTCGCTGCCGGTCACCGCCTCGGCGAGCGGGGAGGTCAGCACCGCGTCCTCGGCGTAGAGGTCGAGGATGTGGTCCAGGTCGTGGTCGTTCCACGTCTCGATGTGGTGCGCCACATAAGCGACCGCGTCCGCCGCACTCCAGCCCATGACGTTCCCTTTCGCTCGACACCACATTCAACAGGGCGACACCGAGTCACTCGGCTGTTTCCGCGCGGTGGCGGCGGAAAGCCGGGAGGCTGCAACCGATCATGATGAGGGTGGCCACGGTCACCAGGCCGCCGCTCGCCGCGCTGAACGTGGACGAGGTGGCCGAGCCGAGCGCGCCCGCGCGGAAGCTGCCCAGCTGCGGGCAGCCCGAGCCGACCACGTACTCCGCCGCGCCGACCCGGCCGCGCAACCCGTCCGGGGTACCGGTCTGCACCATGGTGGAACGGAAGATCACGCACAGCGAGTCGAGCGCGCCCGCCAGGGCCAGCAGGGCGATCGACAGCATCAGGTCGTGGGACACCCCGAACCCGGCGATCAGCAGGCCCCACACCACGCCGAACGTGAGCTGCGCGCGGCCGGGTCGTGCGGTGCGGCCGACCGGGCCGGAGGCGAGTGTGCCGAGCAGGCCGCCGATCGCGGTGGCGGCCGCGAGCCAGCCAAGGGTGAGCGCGCCGCCGCCGAACCGCTCGGCGTTGATCGCCGGGAACAGGGCACGCGGCACGCCCAGCGTGGTGACGGTCATGTCGACCAGGAACGTGCCGCGCAGCACCGGCTCCCGCCAGATCAGGCGCAGCGCCTCGCCGACCGCGCGGGCGCCGGGCCGGGCGATCGAGCCCTCCGGGCGCATGGCGGGCAGCCGCGCCACGCCGTTGAGCGCGGCGGCGAAGGTCAGCACGTCGATCACGTAGCAGGTCTGCAGGCCACCCGCCGCGATGACCAGGCCCGCCAGCATCGGTCCGGTGATCGCGGCCAGGTGCATGGCCGAGACGTTCCACGCGATCCCGGCCGGGACCAGCGGTTTCGGCAGCAGCCGGGGCAGGAAGGTGCGACGGGCGGGCACGTTCAGCGCGCCGAGCATGGACTGGACCACGACCAGCGCGTACAGCAACCACAGCTGCCGGAGGCCGACGAACGCCTGCACCGCCAGCACCACCGACACCAGGGTCTGCCCGCTGGTGGCCGCCAACACCAGCCGCCGCCGGTCGACCGCGTCCCCGATGGCCCCGCCGAACAGCGCGAACGTCACGATCGACAACGCCGTGCACAGGCCGACCGCGCCCACCGCCAGCGAGCTGCCGGTCAGCTGGAACACCTGTAGCGCGACGGTGAACGTCGTCATCTGCCCGCCGATATAGGAAACGGTCATACCGGCCCAGAGCGTGCGAAACTCGGGTGATTCACGCAGTGGGCGTGCGTCGATGAGCAGACTTTTGAGCGCCATGGTTCCCCCGGATCAGCGGCTGGTCGCCCCACCATCGCACACGGTCTCGTGGTCCGGGTAATTAATTAGCGCCTTCGATTAATAATTCGCATGTCGAAGAATCCTGCTACGGTGGCCGCTGCGAATCAGGGGAGGCTGTTCATGCGCGCGCTGTCGCTCATTCGACGTGACCCGGAGTTCCGACGTTTCTGGTCCGGGATGCTCCTTTCTCGGACCGGCGACGCGTTCACCACCGTGGCCCTGTCGTGGCTGGTGCTGGGCATCGCCGGACCGGCCGAGCTCGGCGTGGTGCTGCTCTGCTCCGGCCTTCCGCGCCTGGTCAGCGGCCCGATCGCGGGCCACCTGTTGGACCGCTGGCAGCCGCGAGTGCTGCTCGGCTGGGACAACCTCGCTCGCGCGGTCCTGATCGGGGTCATTCCGTTGCTGCACGTTCTCGGTATTCGGAGTATCGCGGTGATCTGCGTGGTCGCGGCCTGTTCCGCTGTTTCCTCCGCGCTCACCGAGGTCGCCGAGAGCGCCCTGGTGCCGCGCCTGGTGGATGACGACGAATTGGAGACGGCGAACACGCTGCTCGGCGTCAACTGGGAGATCGCGGCGATCGCGGGACCGCCGTTGTCGGGGTTCATCGTCGCCTGGACCGGGCCGACGGCAGCGCTTGTGGTCGACGCGGTGTCGTTCGCGGTGATGAGTGCGATCTGTTTCCGGCTACCGGAGTTCCACGTCGACCGGGCGCCTCGGCGGCTGGGGTTCGGTGCGTTGGGGAAGCTTCCCACGGTGGTCGTGCTTACGTTGACGACTGTGGGGTTCCTGTTTCTTCAGGGTATGGCGGAGGTCTTCTATCCGGTCTTCAGTCGCGACGGGCTGGGGGCGGGGCCTGGGGCGTATGGGTTGTTGATCGGGGCTACTGGGGTGGGTGCCTTGCTGGGGGTTGCCTGTGGGCGTGCGATTCACGGTGGACTCGCTCCGATGCGGCGGATCGCGGTGGTTCTCATCGGTGGCGCTCCGCTTTTCGGTGCCCTTGCCTTTGTCCGCGACTTGCCTGTGGCGGTCGTGCTGACGGGGTTGGCGTCGTTCCTCTGGGGACCGTATTACGTGCTCGAACGGTCGCTGGTGCAGCGGTTGACGCCGGGGGATGTGCGAGGGCAGGTCATGGGTGCCCGTACGGCTGTCTCGTCGCTGGGCTTTCCGCTCGGTAGCGCGACGGCGGGTCTGCTCCTTGCCCACGTCTCGCTGCCTACGGCGGTTCTTGTCATGGCTGCCGCGTATGTGATGTTGGGTCTTGCCCCGCTTTTCTTGCGCCTGCCACGACTTGTTGCGGTTGTGCGGGAAAGTTGAAACGGGGGCGCGGTTACAGCGAAAACGGGGGTGGGGGACGAATCCCCCACCCCCGTCATCAGTCCCCGGTCAGCCTTCGACGCGGTGTTGGGCCCAGAACGAGGTCAGGTCGCGTGACCCGGCCGCGGCCTGGGCGGCGGCCTTGAACTCGGCCGTGGTGGAGATGCCGTACCAGTGCGACTGGGCGTAGCTCTTGAGCAGGTTCGCCATCGCGGTGTCGCCGATGAGGCGGCGGAGGTCGTGCAGCGTGCACTTGCCGTAGTTGTAGATGACCGGCGAGTAGCGCGAGGAGTGCGCGTCCCAATAGGCCATCGAGTCGGTCAGCTTCTCCGCGCTCGACTGCCAGGTGATGCTGCAGCCCTGGCCGTTGATGCCCCGGTAGAGATCCGTGGCGTAGTCGGTGAAGCTCTCGTCCAGCCAGGGCGCGTTGTACTCGTCGTCGCCGACGATGCCGTAGAACCACTGGTGGGCCAGCTCGTGCGGGAGGGCCGTGGTGGAGACCAGGTCCATCACGAAGCCCGGGTACTCCATGCCGCCGAACCAGAAGTTGTTGTCCAGTACGACGTCCACCTCCTGGTACGGGTAGTCGCCGAAGCGTCCCGAGTGGACGTCGATGGCGTCCCTGGACAGGTTGAGCATGGAGTTCGCGTCCGCGGTGGAGATGCCGCTGACGCCGTAGACGTTGACCCGGACGCCCTTGCCCGAGGTGCCGGACACCTTGGAGAACGGGCCTGCCGACCAGGCGAAGTCGCGCACCTTGATGGCGGTGGCGTGCGTGGTGGTCGTGCCGCCGCTGGTCGTCTCGGTGGACGTGCCGGTGGCCGGGGTGAGCAGCGATGTCGGGTGCACCAGAGTCACGTCGAAGTCGCTGATCACGGTGTAGAACGACTCGCCGTTGTTGGTGTACGGGTCCAGATGCCAGCCCGCGCCGTCACGGATGGCCAGCACCGGCAGTGCGTTGCCGACCATGTTGTACGCGCCGTCGTGGCCGAACCGGTCCGCGCCGCTGGGCACGACGATCTTCAGGTCGAACGCGATGGTGCCCGACTGGCCCTGTGCCAACGGCGTCGGCAGGGTCACCTTCATGGCCGTGCAGCTCACCGTCAGCGCCGACGCGGTGCCGCCGGTCACGTTGGTGACGGTGATCGGCGTGGTCGGGCAGCTGCCGTGCGCGTTGTCCCACAGCCGCAGGTAGACCTCGGGCAGCGCGGTCGGCGAGGCGTTCGTGAAGCTCACCGACTGGTGCCCGGTCCAGGTGTCGCCGGTGCTGTTGGACGTCAGGGTGACCGTGTACGCCGGGTTGACCGGGGTACGCGAGGTGTCGCCGGGCGGCGTGACGCCGGTGACCGTCCAGGTGAAGCTCGCGCTACCGGTGTTGCCGCCCGGGTCGGTCGCGGTCACGGTGACCGACGAGGTGCCCGCGGTGGTGGGCGATCCGGTGATCCGGCCGGTGCTCGCGCCGATCGACAGCCCGGCAGGCAGGCCGGTCGCGCTGTAGGTCAGCGTGTCGTTCTGCGGGTCGGACGCCTGGACCTGCACCGACACCGCCTGGCCGACCTGGGTGCTCTGGTTGCCGGGGCCGGTGACGGTCGGGTTCTGCGGACCGCCGCCGCCACCCGCGGTGGTGACCGCGACGTCGTCGAGCACGAAATCGGTGGCCAGCGCGGAATCCTCGATCCCGGTGGCCTTGAACGTCACGGTCTGGCCGAGATAGCGGGAGACGTCGACGGTCTGCTGGACATAGCCGTTCGCCGCGTCCAGATTGGAGAAACTGGCGACGGTGTCCGAACCGACCTGGACATCCAGGGTGTCGTATTTGACCGACGTCGTCGTCTCGTTCGTCTTGACGTGCAGCCAGTAGGTGAGCGTGGCCGAGGTGCAGCCAGACGGCAACGCGACCGACTGGGACAGGGAGTCGGTGTGCGTGCTGCCGTAGCCGTCCAGCCAGGCCATCGAGCCACCGGCGTGCGCGGGCTGGTCCTGGGTGCTTGCGGAGATCACCCCGTTGGTCTGGGTCCACGAAGAGGTGCCGTTCTCGAAGCCGCCATTGGCCACGAGCTGGTCACCGCACTGGGCCGCCTGCGCGGCCGGGGTGGTCAGCGCCACCCCGAGCAGGCCGACGGCGAGCGCGAGCGCGGCAGGGAGCGCTCTTGTTCTCATCGGATCGTCCTTTCCCGGCCCGGGAATCGGGTGGGCCAGGCACAGGGTCGACCGGCTCGCGCGCGCGGTTCAACGAGCGGTTTTTCCCTGGGAACGACTTTGTCGGAATTGTCGCGGTGAAATGCACCTTCGCTGCTCAAACCGGGCGTGACGATAATTCCGGGCCACTTGGGACTCTCGATCGAGCGGGTGACCCGCACCACATCGACGGGTCGGTGCGCGGGCCTCGATGGGCGCGTCACGGGCTGTGACCGCACGGCGCGCGCCGGTCTCTGGCGGTGACGGGGACGTCCATGCCTTGTCGAAAGATATTACCCACGAGGTAATCGACTTCCGGTGAGTGCCCATATGAGACTTGTCTGGCAAGGTGATCCGGGTTTCCGGACAATGGGTCTCGTATTCGAGGAGTTCGCCGTGGCTGATCTCGACGCTGTTGTCGACGCGTATCTGGATGTGTGGAACGAGACCGACGCGGGCGCGCGTGCGCGGATGATCGACGAGTTGTGGGCCGCGGACGGCGTTTACACCGATCCGCTCGTCTCGGTTCGTGGTCGGGCCGGGCTCGACCAGGTCGTGGCCGGGGCGCAGGCGCAGTTCCAGGGGCTGCGGTTCGTGCGGGGAGCGACTTTCGACGCGCACCACGACATCGTCCGGTTCACCTGGGATCTCGTCCCGGCCGACGGGGCGGAAGCGGTCGTGATCGGGTTCGACGTGATCGTGCTCGACGAGACGGGGCGGATCAAGGGGGTCTACGGGTTCATCGACAAGATGCCCGCTGCCTGATCAAATGGGACCGAGGCGCCCGGTCCCGCCCGATCGCAGGTACTTCTCGGTTGCCGCGTCGGCCGGGTAGAAGTTCTCGACGTGCAATTCCTCCACCGTGATATCGCGTGGAGTGCCGAATGTGGTCACCGTGCTGAACAATGACAACTCGTGGCCGTCGTGCAGTATTCGCACCGGCATCAGCACATCGGCGGCATCCGGGTCGACGCCGTCCTCGTGGTCGACCAGGTCGTTGGTTGCCGGATAAGCCGCCAACTCCCGATGCAGCCCGACCAACCGGGAATCACCCGCCGCGCGCATCTGGCGTTCCAGCCGGATCAGCACGTGGTCGCGCCACTGCGCCAGGTTCACCATCCGCGCGGCGAGACCGCGCGGGTGCAGGCTGTAGCGCAACACGTTGAACGGCGGCGCCAACAGATCCTCCGGCGCGCCCTCCAGCAACACTGCCACGCCCGAGTTCGCCTCGACCAGGTCCCAACCGCCGTCGACCACCAGGGCCGGGTACGGCTCGTGCCCGGTGAGGACGCGCCGGATCGCCGCACGAACCAGCGACAACCGGGGCGTGTCCAGCGCACCCTCCGCGAACTCGGGCGCGTACCCGGCGGCGAGCAGCAACCGGTTCCGCTCCCGCAACGGCACGTCCAACCGCTCGGCGAGCCGCAGCACCATGGCCCGGCTCGGCGCCGACCGCCCGGTCTCCACGAAACTCAGGTGCCGGGTGGAGACATCGGCCCGCAGCGCGAGATCGATTTGACTGATCTCGCGCTGCTTGCGCCATTCCCGGATCAGGTCCCCCACCGTACGTTTCATCGCGACCGATAATACGGGCCTTTTCGACGCCGTTGGCCGGTTTCGCCCGATACCGCATCGTGCCTGGTCACAGCACTCGCCACAGCCGCTTTCCTGCCGTAGCATGGCGGTGCGGCGGCAGGCGCCGCGCGAGTCGGAGGAGCACGATGCTCAGCAACGGCCTGGGGTGGCCACACCTTCTCATCATCGCCGCCGTGTTCATGCTCTTCTTCGGCGCGAAACGCCTCCCGGAGGCGGCCCAATCACTGGGCAAATCGCTGCGCATCCTCAAGAAGGAAATCACCAAGCCCAACGGCGAGGACCAGTCCGACTGACTGTCCGCCTCCCCGGATCTTTTGGAAGTGGTTGCGTTGCGCGTTGCCGCTGCGACCCAGGGTCACCATGGGCAAGTTCCGCCACGGTACCCCTGGGGTGCGGTCGCGTTGGTCGATGCAGCCACGCTTGAGTCGAGGTTGGACACCGGTGGGCCGAGACGCGGCCGTTGGCCTGGCTGCACTGTGATGTCACCGATCAGGCCGGACAGGCGGCATGTCCGGGATGCCCAGTTGTCCGTGTTGCCGGTTACCGGCAGCGATGTTGGCGGGCAAGGGCGGCTGGGCTGCTGTGGATGGGTTTCGGGGGATGTGGACAACCCGGTGGGGGACCCCCGGATTTCATTCTACCGGGGGTGAAGGCGCAGGTGGAAGCTGTGCCGGTGGGCGCCTGTGGATAACTCGGGCGGCACGGCTAGGGCGTGCGCGGTTCGCGCCAGCCAGCGGTGTAGGCATGGTGGACGTTGTGTTGGTGGCGCACCACTAGGGCGTGAGGAGTTCGCGTAGCCGGGCGGCGTAGGCGCGGGGGTGTGCGGTGTTTCCGTTGTGCCCACCGGGGAATTCGACGACGTCGGCGCCGAGCAGATCCGCCAGGGCGACCGCGCACCGGTAGTCGAACACCGTGCGGGGCGTGGTCCGTCCGACGGCCGGGATGATCCGGGTCGGAGCGCCGGGCAGCCCCGCGGGGTCGATCGGGTCCTGGATGACGGCGGTGAAGTCATGGGCCACGAAGAAGTCGAAGTTGCGGATCCGTTGAGGCGTCATGGGTTGCGGGGTGAGGTCCGGCTCAACGTCCATCGCGGCCGGGTCGATGCCGAGTACCCGGGTGACCGCCTTGAGGGTCGCGGTCAGGCCGTGTTCGAGGTGAATCTTCTGGATCTCCAGCAGTTCCGCCTCGTGGTGCGCGCGCTCGGCGGTCGGAAGCAGGCGCGGTGTCACGGGTTCGTGTGCGATAAGGGTGTGGACCTGGTCCGGGTGTTCGATGACCAGGTTCAGGCCGATCGACGCGCCGAGGCTGCAGCCGAGCATGGCGACCGGTTCGTCGGCGAGCTCGGCCAGCAACCGATGCACGTCGTCGGCGTGCTGGGGGAGGGTGACGGCCCAGGCGGGGTCGTCGAGGGTGCTGCGGGAGAGGCCGCGACGGTCGTAGGTGATCACGGTGTGCGTGTCGACGAGCCGGTCGACCAGGTCGGTGCTGCGGTCCGCGTCGCCCTCGCCGCTCTGCGCGATCAGCAGGGTCGGGCCGGTGCCGCGGACCTCGTAGTACAGGGTCGCGCCGGGGACGGGCAGGTACATCGTGGACTCCTTCGCGTCGGGCGTGGTCCACGATAATGCATCAGAATTGATGTATCAAAAGTGATGTATCAGTTCTGATGTAGTATCGGCGGATGGACGGAGTCGAGCTGTTCCTGCTGGGTCGCACGCTGATGAAGATCGGCGAGGAGGCGTTGCCCACCGCGGGCCTCGGCGACCAGCCGACCAACGTCCGCAGCGTGCTGATCGTGGTCAGCGACATCCGCGCGCACCCGGGCAGCGCCGTCGGCGAGATCGCCGCGCGCACCGGCCTGCCGCAGAGCGCCGTCTCCGCCGCGGTGTCCCGGCTCCGCACGGCGGGCGCGATCGTGGCCGAACCCGACCCCCGGGACCGACGCCGACTGGTCATCCAGCCCGCGCCGACGGTCTCCGACCGGGTCGGCGAGGTCCGCTCGACCACCATCGACACCGCCCTGGCCAAGGCCCTCGACACCGATCCGGGGAACGTGGCCGACGTCGTCGACCTACTGGAACGCCTCGCCACCTACCTCACACCGGAAGCCCTTACCCGCCTACGCGACGAGAAGTAGGACCGAGCCTCAACCGCCCGCACGTGGAGCGGACGGCAATGTCACGTCCACCCACAGACCACCCTGCTCGCCAGGCCGCGCCGACACCGTCCCATGGTGGGCCGCCACGATCGAGCGCACGATCGACAACCCCAACCCGGCCCCGTCACGCTGCCGCGTCCGCTCGGCCGTCAACCGCCGGAACGGTTCGAACAGCGACGACACCTCGTTGGCGGGCACGACCTGCCCGGTGTTGCGCACCGACAGCATCTCCCCGACCACGATCTCCACCCGTCCACCAGGCTCGTTGTACTTGATCGCGTTGTGCACCAGGTTGCCGACCAACCGCTCCAACAGCACCGGATCACCCGAGACCGTCCGCGGCGTCACGCTCCGACGCAGCTCCACCCCGTGCTCCGCCGCCGACTTCTCGTACCCGCCGACCACCTCCGTGACCAGCTGGTCCAGCCGCACCGGGACCGTGCTCGGCAGGCCCCGGTCGCTCTCGGCCAGTACCAGCAGTCCCTCGATCAGCCGTTCGTTGCGCTCGTTGACCAGCAGCAGCTGCGCGCCCAGCCGGTCGATCTCCGGGTCGCCGCGGCCGGTGACCATGGCGACCTCGATCAGGGTGCGCTGCACGGCCAGCGGGGTGCGCAGCTCGTGCGAGGCGTTGGAGGCGAACCGGCGCTGGCTCTCGAAGCTCACCACCATCCGGTCCAGCATCTCGTCCACGGCGTCGGCCAGCGCGCGCAGGTCGTCGCGCCTGCCGCCGCGTCGGATGCGTTGGCCCAGGTTGTGCGGGCCGAGGCCGCGCACGACCCCGGCCATCGCGCGCAGCGGTGTCAGCGCGCGGTTCGCGGTCCACCAGGCCAGGTAGCCCGCCGAGAGCGGCAGCAGGACCATGGCGGCGACCCACACGGCCGTGTCGAAGGTGTCGTAGGGGACGCAGTTGGTGTAGTTGCACCCGCTGAGCAGCGAGGTCAGGCCGTCGCGGAACTTCCCCCAGGTCGCCCGGCCGATCACCACCCCGACCACGAGCATCAGGCCGTGCGTGAGCCACACCCGGCCGCGCAGCGACGGCGGCCTCACGGTCCGAACCGGTAGCCCGCCCCGGGCACGGTGTGGATCACCGGCGGCTCGCCCAGCTTGCGGCGCAGCGTCATGACCGTCACCCGTACCGTGTTGGTGAACGGGTCCACGTTCTCGTCCCATGCCTTCTCCAGCAGCTCCTCGGCGCTGACCACGATGCCCGCCTCGGCCCGCATCAGCACCCGGAGCACAGCGAACTCCTTGGGCGAGAGCGCCAACGGCCGCCCGTCCCTGGCCGCGTACCGCTTCGCCGGGTCCAGCTGCACCCCGGCCCGGTCCAGCACCGGCGGCACCGCCCGGTGCGCCCGCCTGCCCAGCGCCTCCACCCGCGCGACCAGCTCGGCGAACGCGAACGGCTTGGTGAGGTAGTCGTCGGCGCCCAAGCCGAGACCGTCCACCCGCTCGCGGATGCTCGCCGCGGCGGTGAGCATCAGCACCCTGGTCTCGCCGCCGTCGGCCACCAGGCGCCTGCACACCTCGTCGCCGGGCACCCGGGGCAGGTCACGGTCCAGGACCACGACGTCGTACCGGTTCACCGCGACCCGCTCCAGGGCCGCGTCGCCGTCGTAGCAGACGTCCACGGCCATGTGCAGGTGTCGGAGACCGGCGGCGATGGCGTCCGCCAGCAGCTCCTCGTCCTCGACCACCAGCACCCGCATGCGTCCCCTTCCTCGGGCACGGTTATACTGCGGTGTTTACGCCAACCGGGTTAAAAAGGGGATAAAGGCCGTTCTTATGCGCCGCGAACCGACGTTCAAGTATACATAGCCCATGCGAGTCCTCGCCGTTTCGGCCGCACTGCTCACGGGCGTCTGGATATTCTTCGTCGCCAAGCAGTACCACCTCGACCTGGACGTGTACCGCATCGGCGTGAATGTCTGGTTATCCGGTGGTGACATGTACGGGACACTGCCCGCCACCGACGCGGGAATCGTGCTCCCGTTCATCTACCCGCCTTTCTCGGCGATCGCGATGGTGCCTCTGACGGTGATCCCGTTCGGGCTGGCCAGCACGATTCTTGCGGTGCTCACCGTCGGCCTGACCGGCGTCACTCTTGCCGTGCTGCTCTCCTCGGTGAACCTGCCGGTGCAGTGGCTGATGCTGCTGCCTGTCGCACTGTTCCTGGAGCCGTTCCGCGAGACGATGTCCTATGGCCAGATCAACGTGATCCTGATGGCGTTGGTCGTGGTGGACTGCCTGGTCCGCAAACCGCGCTGGCCGCGGGGCGCACTGGTCGGCATCGCTGCCGCGCTGAAATTGACACCGGCCGCGTTCGTGCTGTTCTTCCTGCTGCGCCGGGACTGGAAGTCGCTCAGCACGGCGGGGATCTCGTTCGTGGTCACCACCGGCCTGGGTTTCGCCCTGGCCTGGGACCGCTCGGTGGACTTCTGGACCAACGCGGTGTTCACCACCGACCAGAAGGTCGGCGTCGGCTACATCTCCAACCAGTCGATCATGGGCCTGCTCACCCGCGCCGACGCCAAGTGGCTGTACCCGATCCTGGCGCTGGTGGTCGTCGTGCTCGCGGTCCTGGCCATGCGCCGCACGCTGCACCTGCCGACCACGGCCTTCGCCCTCAACGCGCTGGCCATGCTGCTGGTGTCACCGATCTCCTGGTCGCACCACTGGGTCTGGTGCCTGCCGGTGATCGTCGCGTTCGCCGTGCAGGGCTTCCCGGTGATGGCGTTCCTCGGCGCGGCGGTGTTCATGGTGGCGCCGCACTGGCTGTCGGTACCCGTGCTGGTCGACGCCTACTTCGGGTATGCGGTGCTCGCCCTGGCGGTGCCGCTGATCAAGAAACGGGTCGAGGCGCCGGAGCTGACGATGGCCGGGGTCCCGGATGTCCGGGGTGGCCTCCGCTCGCTCTTCCGACCGGCGGAACCGGCGCTCAACTCCGGCGGCTGACCGCCGGGTCTTCCGTTCGTGACAAGTTCTCGACTGGCAAGGCGGTTCTCGCCACGGCCGCTGACGTTATGTCAGGGCCGGGCGAGTACCTCCGAGCCCGCGCCCGAGTGGGCGCATGGTCACTAGTGGTGCGACCCAGAACGTCGACCATGTCTCGACCCGCCCACGACGCGCCTGACGGCACCGCCGGAAACGACCAAGTACATCCAGTACGAGGCCGTCCCGGCGGCACCGCCAGCCACGCCGTGGACCCGCCGATACACGGCCGACGTTCTGAGTCGCACCACTAGAGTGGGCGCATGGTCACTACGTCGGAACCGCACCAGCACCGCCGCCTGGCCGAGTCGTTCGGCGTCGATCCCGCGCGCTACGACCGGACCCGCGCGGCCTACCCCCAGGCAGTGATCGACCGCATCGTGTCCACCGCCCCCGGCCCGGACTTCCTGGACGTCGGCTGCGGCACCGGCATCGAGGCCCGCCAGTTCACCGCCGCGGGCCGCGTCGTACTCGGCGTCGAGCCCGACCCCCGGATGGCCGAGTTCGCCCGGGGGACCGGCGTCGAGGTCGAGGTCGGGACCTTCGAGACCTGGGAGCCCGCAGGCCGCGCCTTCGACGCGGTCGTGTGCGGCACCGCCTGGCACTGGATCGACCCCGTCGCGGGCGCAGCCAAGGCCGCCCGGGTCCTGCGCCCCGGCGGCGTGCTGGCCCCGTTCGGCCACGTCTACGAGCTGCCGCCCGCCGTGGCCGCCGCTCTGGCCGCGGCCTACGACCGGGCGGTCCCCGACTCGCCGATGCGGTTCGCCCCCGGCTCCGGCACCTCGATCCTCGACGCCTACCAGGGGCTTTACCGCAAGGCCGCGGACGGTATCCGCGCGGCGGGCGGCTTCGCCGAACCGACCCTTTGGCGCCACGACTGGGCCCGCGCCTACACCCGCGACGAGCTGCTGGACCTGGTGCCCACCTCCGGCGGCCTCACCACCCTGCCGCCGGACAAGCTCGCCGAGGTGCTGACCGCAGTGGCCGCGGCGATCGACGAGCTGGGCGGGGTGATCACCCTGCCCTACGCGACCTGGGGCCTCACCGCCGTCAGGGAATGACTCACGGCTGCGGCAGCTGGCCACCGAGCCACACGATGTGGTACCGCTGCTCCCGGAACCGCCACCCGTCGGCCGTGCGCACGACCTCGCCCTCGTAGTACCCGCCGGACACGAACGGCACGTCGAACGGCGTCCCGCCCAGCGGCAGGTGCGTCTGGATCGCGTTCCATCGGACGTTGGCCCGATCCCCGTCCACGTCGACGAGGTAGTTGCTCCCGGCGTGCTGGGTCGCCCCGAACCGGCTCATCCCGTCGGCCAGCGCCGCGACAATCTCGGACAGACCTCGGTGTTCTCCGATGGGAAAGGCGACGTGGGCGTCCTCGGTGAAGACCGTGCGCCCCCAGGCCAGGTCCAGTCCGCGCTCGTCGAGGGCCCGGAAGAAGCGGTCGATGAGCGTGGTGATCTCGACCCGGTCGGTCAATGCCCGGAGCTGATCGGTGGAAGTCGTCATATCGCCATGGTGCAATCTCGACCATGGTGGAGGTCAACGAGTCCTGATCAACCCGGTGACATGAGTGGATCCGTTGAGCTGTCCGAAATGGACGACGCGGCGCGCGGGAGCCCGGCGCAGACCGAGACTGCTCAGCGCCGGATCGAGGGCCTCTCGCTCGGGCGGGCGTGCGGCGGCCGCGTCGGGACGGCCACGACCGCGACGGTGGAACCGCGCGGCCGTGGCCGGACTGGCTTTCCGGCGCCCAGGTCCTCAGGCGCCCAGGGTTTCGCGGCCGCCGAGGTACGGGCGGAGCGCCTCCGGGACGTGGATCGAACCGTCCGGGCGGACGTGGTTCTCCAGCATGGCCAGCGCCGCCCGGTCGGTGATGCCGGTGGACGAGATGGTGTGCGGGTGCACCATCTTGCCGTCGCGCCGGAACCGGATCTTGAAGCGGCGGGCCTGGTAGTCGATCAGGTTGCTGTTCGAGTGCGTCTCGCGGTAGTCGCCGAAGGACGGGAACCAGGTCTCGGTGTCGTACTTCTTGTACGCGGGCGCGCCCAGGTCGCCCATGCACACCCGCACCACCCGGTGCGGCAGTTCGAGGCCGGTGAGGATGTCCTCCACATTGCGCTGACACTCGTCGAGCCAGTGCTCCGAGTCCTCCGGCTTGCAGATCACGATCTGCTCGACCTTGTGGAACTGGTGCACCCGGTAGCCACCCCGATTGTGCCGACCGGCACTGCCCGCCTCGGTGCGGAAGCACGGGCTGAACGAGGTCAGCTGGATCGGCAGCTCGTCCAGGTCGATGACCATGTCGCCGTAGTAGCCGATCAGCGTCTGCTCCGAGGTGCCGATCAGCGACAGGTCGGTGTTCTGCACCCGGTACAGCTCTTCCTCGAAGAACGGCAGGTAGCCGGTGCCGAAGAAGGTGCGGTCACGGGCCATCAACGGCGTCAGCATGGGCACGAAGCCGCGCTTGCCGAGCAGGTCCTGGGTGTAGGAGAAGATCGCCCAGGCCAGCCGGGCACCGTCGCCGCGCCAGTAGTAGAAGCCCGAGCCCGCGACCTCCGCGCCGCGAACCATGTCGAAGATCCGCAACCGCTCGCCGATCTTGTCGTGCGCCCGCTCCTCGTCGACGGGAGTCTGCTCGCCCGCCCGCCGCAGCTCGACGTTGCCGCCGTCGTCATCACCCAGCGGGGTGTCCTCGGCAACCAGATTGGGCACCCGCACCCACAGCGCGTCACGCTCCTGTTCGAGCGCGCGCGCCTGCTCGGTGGTCTCCTTAAGCTCTTCCTTGACCGCGACCGCCACATCCCGAGGCGTGTCCTTGCCGAACTGCTTCTGCTGGTGCCGCAGCCCCTCCGCGTGCGTGGTCAACCGCCGCAACTCGGAGTCCACCCAGATCAACCGCTCGACGTCGAGGTCAGATCCCCTGGCCTGGCAGGTCTGCCTGACCAGGTCGGGATTCGTCCGCACAAGCGCGATGTCGATCATCGTTGGCCTTCCGGGTAACGTGCGTAGGCCAATGATCCTATCGGTAGCCCCGGCCACCTCGCGGTCGGGACCGAGCCGCCCCGGCCGGTCGAATGCCGTGGTCCACCCGTCCGAGTATGCCCCGAGCGGCTCGCGGCCGCCCCTGTGTGCTGTGCCTGCCGTCACACCGTTTCGGCTGGCCGGACACCGGCTCCCGACGGCGGCCGGTGTCCATCGTGGTGCGTGCGCCTTTCGGTGACCCCTACCGGCAGCCGGAAGCGGCCGCCGAAGTCCACTTGGAACTCACCGTCGAGCTGGTCCCCACCGGCGCGTCGGGCAGGCCTCAGCATCGTCGGGCGGTGCCGATGCCGTTCCAGAGCGACTGCGGGGTGGCCAGCAGGTCGTGGCCGAGCATGTCGTCCGGGAAGCTCACTCGGTAGCGGTCCTCCAGGGCGAACAGCACCTGGATCGACTTGAGCGAATCCATCCCCAGGGTCGCGAGGTCCGCGTCCGGGCGCAGCGGCTGGTCCGCGGGCAGGCCGGTGAGCGCGGTGCGCAGGATGCGGTCGAAGTCGGCGTCCCAGTCGTGCGGCACGGTCGGTTCCCTTTCGTCGGATCGGCTCAGGCGAGGGTGATGGCGCGGTCGGCGAGGGTCAGTACCCCGTTGGCGCGCAGGAGCCAGTCGTTCGAGCAGTTCATCGCGGCCGACCGGAGGTCGCGCAGGTTGCGTTCGAGCGGCAGGGACGAGCCCCGCTGGTAGCCCTGACCGAGCCCGGCCAGCTGGACGCACCGGTCGACCGCCCGGTAGGTGAGCTCCGCGGCCGTCACCTTGAGGCAGGTCAGGTGTGCCTGCAGGGCGCCGCCCGCCGGGTCGTCGCCACGGGCGCGGCACAGCTCCACCTCGTCGACCACGCGGCTGAGGTAGCCGCTCACCAGTTCCAGGTCGTGCCGGATGACGGCCACCCGCTCGTGGACCAGGTGCGACGACAGGTCCGCGCCCGCGGGACGCCCGGGGGAGCGGAACAGGCCGACGACGTCGCGAAGCGCTTGGTGCGCGGTGCCCAGCCAGCACGCGGCCCACCCGATCATGCCGATCGGCGTGAACGAGGCCACCGCCACGTCCCGGAACCGGCCCGGGACGCCCACCACCTGGTCCGCCGGGACCCGGGCGGTCAGCCGCAACGGCGCGCTGGCGGTCGCCCGCATGCCCAGTGGGTCCCAGCCGCCGGTCGCGGCCACGGTGGCCTGGGCGCGTGCGATATACACCAACGAGACGGAGGTCTCCGGGGCGTCGTCCGCCGACCGCATGGTCACCAGGTAGCCGTCGGCGTGCGCGCCGCCGGTCACCACGGGCGCGTCCCGCTCGACGACCAGCTCCTCGCCGTTGCGGCGCAGCGGGGCGTGCGCGGTGAACAGGTCCCCGCCGGTCGAGCGCTCCGAGGTGATCGAGGCCAGGTACACCTCGCCCGCCGCGACGCGCGGGAGCACGCGGTCGCGCAGGGCCGCCGAACCGAACCGCACCAACGCGTCCACCTGCTGGCAGTGCATGGCGAACGCCATGGCGGTGGATGTGCACGCACCGGCCAGGACGCGCACGACGTCCGCCAGCCGGGCAGGTCCGAGGCCGAGGCCGCCGTACGCGCGCGGCACGAGTAGACCCATGAGCCCGCCGCTTCTCAGCGCCGCGAGGCTCTCCAGCGGGAACTCGGCCTTCTCGTCCGTCGGGCCCGCGCAGGCGCGCAGCACCGGGACGACCTTCTCGGCGGCGGCGACCGGGTCCGGGGACCGCACGACGTGCCGGGTCATCTCCTGCCGGGTGGCCGAGACGACCGTGTCGCCGCGGACCACGATCTCCGCGGGCAGTGCCCGCCCGAGAAACCCGACCAGGCTCGCGGACAGACCGTAGGCGCCGGTGTTCGGCACCGCCAGCACGTCGCCGGGCGCGGGCAGGGGCATGCGGACATCGCGGGCGAGCACGTCGGCGGGTGTGCACAGTGGACCTATCAGGGTCACCTGGGCCTCCGGGCCACCGCCGGTCACCACCTCGGCCCGGATCCGCGGCGGCAGCATCCGCCGCAGGCCGGTGAGACCGCCGAGGTGGTTGATCCCCGAGTCCAGCACCACATGCGTGCCCGCGCGCGCCTCCCGCACATCGAGCACGGTGGTCACCAGGGTGCCGCACGAACCGACCAGGTAGCGGCCGGACTCGAAGGCCAGCCGCGTCCTGGCCGGGAGGGCGAACGCGGCGATGGCGGCGGCGAGACCCGGGTACGCGGGCCGTGCTCCCGGCGTGGCGTACGGGGTCGCGAACCCGCCGCCGAGGTCGAGCAGGTCCAGGGGCAGGCCGTGGTCGGCGTGCAGTCGCGCGGCGGTCGTGAGGTTGGCGCGGAACTCCGTGATCAGGGCTTCCTCGCCGCGCGCGTTGCTGGCGGTGAACAGGTGCAGGCCGACCAGCGTGACATCGGGCTCGGCGAGCGCGGCGGGCGCCCATTCGTCCGCTCGGTCCGCGTCGAGGCCGAACGCGGCGGCGCCCCCCATGCGGATGCCCGCGTCCCCGTCGGAGGTACCCGGGTCGATCCGCAGCAGGCAACGCGGAACCACGTGCGCGGCGCGGCCCGCCTCGGCGACGCGGCGCAGCTCGACGAGCGACTCGGCGGAGAACAGGACCACTCCCGCGGCGAGCGCGTCGGCGATCTCCGCCGCCGTCTTGCCCGGACCGGTGAACAGGCATGCTTCCGGCGTGAACCCGGCGGCCAGCGCCGCGGCGAGCTCGCCACCGGAGCTGATCTCGGCCCGGCAGCCCAGGCGGGCGAGTTCCGTCAGCACAGCGGGGTTGGCGTTGGCTTTCAGCGAGTAGAACAACAGCGCGGACCCCGGCAGGTGCTCGCGCAGGTCGGTGACGGCGTCGGTGACCTCGGCCAGGTCGTAGACGTAGAGCGGGCTCCCGTGCTCGGTGACCGCCGCGGCGAGTCCGGTCACGGTGCCACCGAGGCCGTCACGGCGGCCCGGTCGACCTTGCCGGTGGCCGTCTGCGGGAACGCCGCCATGACCACGACGACGTCCGGTCTGCGGTCCGGATCGAGCAGCCTAGCCAGGCCGGACATGACCTCCTCCGGCCGCACCGCCCCGGCGACCACCAGGACCAGCCGGTCGTCCTCGGTTGGCGGGACCGCGATCGCCGCGCGCACGCCCGGGAGCTCCTCGGCCGCCGCCTCGATCTCGGCGATGCTCATTCGCGTCCCCTTGTGCTTGAAGATCCCGTCGCGCCTGCCGGTGAAGTGCAAGGTCCCGTCCGCGTCGGCAAACCCGTAGTCGCCGGTGCGTAACGACCGTGCGCCCGAGGCGTCCACGGTGAACCGTTCGGCCGTGGCTCCGGCGTCGCCGAAGTAGCCCGCCATGACGTGCGGGCCGGATACCACGATCTGCCCGATCACTCCCGGCGGCAGCGGTTCGCCCGCGTCGTCGACGATCCGGACCCGGGTGCCGGGCAGCGGTCTGCCGACCGACCCCGGACGGGCCAGGTCTTCGTCGGGATCGGCGATGCTGACGCGCTTGCACTCGGTCAACCCGTACATGGCGACGACGGCTGCCCGCGGGAACGCGGTCCGCAGCCGCCGGGCCGTGCGCGGGACCAGTGCCGCGCCGGTGTTGGTGATCAGACGCACCACGGTGTCGGCAGGTCTGCGCTCGGCGATCTCGGCGATCAGGCCCGCGAGTGTGGGGACGACGGGGAGGACGGTGGCCCGGCTGGTGGCGATCTCGCGCAGGAGGGCGGCCGGGGTGGCGGTCGACAGCCACACCGCCGCGCCTGCGGCGCAGCCGAGCAGCAGTTGGTAGAGGCCGTAGTCGAACGAAAGCGGGAGTCGGACGAAGATCCGGTCCCCGGGTCGGTACCGCAGACGGTCGCCGATGGCCGTTGTGGCGAACAGGACACCGGCATGCGGGCAGAGCACGCCCTTGGGCGCCGATGTGCTTCCGGACGTGTACAGGAGCAGGGCATCGCCGTTCCGGTCGGCGCCTGCTGCTGAATTGACCGGATCGGTCGCCGTCGCCACCAGCAGATCCCGTTCGGACAGTGACGGAGCCGGAACCGGGGACTCGGCTGTGATCACGAGGGCCGGGCGGGCGTCGGCGAGGATCACGCGTAGTCGCTCGGGGGGAAGGGACGGGCTCAGCGGGACGAACACGGCTCCTGCCCGTGAACAGGCATAGAGCAGCATGGCAGTGGTGACACTGTTCGGTAGCGTCGCGGCGACCCGGTCCCCCGGCATGATTCCGTTATCACTCAACAACTCCGCGCATCGGAGGCTACGCAGGCGCAGCTCCGCATACGTCCACTTCTCCTTGGCGTCGCATACGGCCGACGACGACGGCCATCTCGCCGCCGCGGTGTCCAGTAGCTCATGCACGAAGCGCGGAGTGGTCACCGCGGGCGCGGTGGAGATGGTCGATTTTGCCATGGTCGCGTCCCCACTCTGAACCCTGGCCGCAGCCTAGCCAACCGACCACTCGTCCGGCTGTCACCAGAATCGGTTACAGGCCAAGGTCATCCATAGTCGGCCCGGATGTCCTTGGACCAAGTAGGTTCGACGCGGGGACCGGGTACGCGGTCTTCGAGCGGTATCCGTTTCTGCGAGGTCGGCCATCGTGACTGCATCCCGTGAAGGGCTCCTGCACGCGCCATTCCTGGGCGTGCTGGATGATGGCGCGCCCGCGATCCGCGATGGCGATGTCGTTTGGACTTACGGCAGGCTGCATGAGACGGCGCTGCACTGGGCGGGTCGCGTCGCGGACACCGTGTCGGGTCCGCCGCGCGCGGTCGCGGTGCTCGCCCGGCACCGGCGCGTCGCGTACGCGGCTCTGCTCGCCGCCCTCTACACGGGCGCGTCCGTCGTCCCGATCAGTCCGTCGGTCCCGGCGGCGACGCGGGACGCGATGCTGCACGCTGCCCGGGTCGACGCGATGATCACCGACACGGCGGTGTCGGGCCACTCCGTGGTGCGAGTGCACCCTGACGACCGCGGTCGGGGACTGGCCGAGCCGTTCGCCGTGCGCCCGGATTCCACCGCCTACATCCTGTTCACCTCCGGCAGCACCGGGGTCCCCAAGGGAGTCCCGGTCGCGCATTCCGCGGCCGCGCACTACTTCGACCACGTCGCCCGCCGTTACGACTTCGGCCACGGGGACGTGTTCTCCCAGACTTTCGACATCGGCTTCGACCTGGCCCTGTTCGACCTGTTCGCGGCCTGGGGCGCGGGTGCGACAGTGGTCGCCGTGCCGCCGCAGGCGTTGCGCGACATCGCCGGGTTCGTCACCCGCGCCGGGATCACGGTCTGGTTCTCCACACCCAGTGCCATCCCGTTGGCGGCGCGGACCGGCGGACTGCGCCCGATGCCTTCCCTCCGGTGGAGCCTGTTCTGCGGTGAACCCCTGCCGGTCGACGACGCCGAGCGCTGGCAGCGGTGCGCACCGGGTTCGCGGCTGGAGAACCTGTACGGGCCTACCGAGCTGACGATCTCGTGCACGGCCCACCGGTACACGCGCGCCGACATCGAATCCCCCCAGGGGATAGTGCCGATCGGCGACCTGCACGACGGGCTGTCCGGGCTCGTGGTCGACACCGACGGGCACGTGGCCGCGGAGGGCGAGCTCTGTGTCGCGGGCCCGCAGACCTTCGGGGGCTACCTCGACCCGCGTGACGACGCCGGGCGCTTCCTGGACGCGGACGGTCGCCGCTGGTACCGCACCGGTGACGTCGTCCGCAGCAGGGCCGACGGCTTCGTCTTCCTCGGCCGCGTCGACCGGCAGGTGCAGATCCGCGGCGCCCGCGTCGAACCCGGCGAGATCGAACACCGCCTGCGCGCCGCGCCCGGTGTCGATGCCGTAGCGGTGGTCGCCCCACTCGGCGCCGCTGGTCGCGTCCTGGTCGCCTTTTACAGCGGGAAGGAGCGCCCCGCGGCCGAACTGCGGAACTTCGTGGCCGCCCGCCTACCGCCCGCGTCCACTCCCGACCACTACGTGCACGTTCCGGACCTGCCGCGCACCAGCCGCGGCAAACTCGACCGTCCAGCGCTGCTGGCGCGAGCGGGAAGTCTCGTCGCGGCGTGAGCTGGGTGGTCCATCCGAAGGGAAGCTGGGTTTGATTACCGATCACGCGCGGATCACCACTGCGGGACTGCTCGACTGGTGGGCGCATCACTTTCCCGACGACATCGCGCACATATTGCCCGACGGTCGCGATCTCCGATATGTCCAGTGGGCACGGCGAAGCGCGGAAGTCGCGGCTGCGTTGCACGCACGTGGTGTCGCCGTGGGAGAGTGCGTCGGCTTGGCGTTTCCGCGTGCGGCTATCGACGAGTTCGCCGTGCTGCTCACGGCGTTGCATCGGTTGGCGGCTGTGGCCGTGCTATTGCCCGCGGACGAGACCGGGCCCGGATTCGGCAGACTGGTCGCGGAGGGGCGGGTCACCCGGATCGTGGGTCCCCGTGCGTGGACCGTCTCCGCTCCGGTGTCGACCGTTCCCGTTCTCGCCGCGGAAGACCTGGTCGCCGACGGGGAACTCCCGGGACATGTGGTGCGACCCGGGGACACCGCCACGGTGGTGTTCACGTCCGGTACCACGGGTGAACCCAAGGCGGTCGCCGTCCCGCATGGCGACATCATGTTCGGGATGGCCGACCGGTTGCCGGAGTTCGCCGATGGTCCCGGTGGGCGAACCCTGTTGCACGCGTTCCCGCTCTCGGTCCCGGTCGGTCAGTGGGCGGCCCTCGCGCCGCTGTTGGCGGGCTTGCGCGTGGTCACGATGGCGCGGCTCGACCCGGGGCTGTTCCTGGAACTGGTCGACCGGCACGGTGTCACGGACACGGCCATGGTGCCCGCCACGGCGGCAGCCTTGCGCGACGCCCGGCCCCGGCCGGGGACGATGCGGCGGGTGATCGTGGGGTCGGCGCGAGCCCCGATGCCCGCGCTGCGCACCCTCCGCGCGCTCTTCCCGGCGGCCGAGCTCGTGGTCGACTACTCCAGCACCGAGTCGGGGTGGGCCGGTGCGTCCACTGTGGTCGGCGACGGCCACCGGCCCGGTCTGGTCGGCGCGCCGAACGCGGGCTGCGCCGTGCGGATCACCGACGAGCATGGCGCCCCGCTCGGCCCCGGCGAGACCGGGGTCGTCGAGCTGCGGCTGCCGCCCGGCATCCCCGTCCGCCACTACCCGAACGACCCGGCGGCGACCGCGGCGACGTTCCGCGGCCGCTGGGTCCGCATGGCCGATCTGGGCAGGCTCGACGACGAGGGCAGGTTGCACCTGGTCGCCCGTACCAAGGACGTGGTCAGCGTAGGTGGGCGCAAGGTCTCCTGTCCCGAGGTGGAGGCCGCGTTCGAGGCTCACCCGGCGATCCGGGAGGCGGCCGCCTTCCCGGTCGCCGACCCGATCCTGGGCGAGGAACTCGTGATCGCGCTCGTCGCCGACCGTGTGGTGACCGAACCGGAACTGCGGGCCCACGTCGTCGAACTGCTGGCACCGCACAAGGTCCCCGCGCGCGTCGTCATCGTCGACGACCTCCCGCGCACCCGCTCCGGCAAGGTGCGCAAGTCCGACCTGCCTGCCCTGCTGGCTCCCGCCGCACGCGAGGAGGGCTCGATCACCGGCCTCCTCACCCGAGCCGTGGCCGACGTCCTCCGGCTGGACGACGTCGGACCCGACCGCACGCTCGCCGACCTCGGCGCCTCCTCGATCCAGGTGATCCGGGTCTACCGCCGCCTCAGCGATTCCCTGGCCGCAGACTTCGACGTCACCCTTCTCTTCGAACCGGTGCCACTGGCCACCATCGCCGACCGTTTGACCGACACCATCCAGGCCCCGTGATGACCACGAGCGTGTCCGGGGCGGCTGCCGCGGGTGACCGTCGAAGGAGCGCGATGTACCTGAGCGGGTTCGAGGTCGAGTTCGGTGCCCGGGTGCCGGTGGCGGAGCTGGCCGAGTTCGTCGGCGCGCGGGACGAGGTGGAGCTGCTCCTCGACGAGGGTGTCCGGTACGGCCTGGTCGCCGACCGGCCCGCGGAGGTCCTGGCGGCCGCCAGTGCGGTACGGACCCTGGCGGGCACGCGGCCGCTGGCCGCCGTGTACTGCTGCGAGACGATCGGTGCCCGCCCGCCCGCCTCGGCCGCCACCGCTTTCGCCGTGGCGGCCGGTATCCCCGATGTGCCGGTGTTCACCGTCGGCGGGGCGGGCTGTGGCAACCTCGGACCGGGACTTCGGGTGGCCAGGGGGCTGCTGGCCGCGGAGGGGCCGGGCTCGGTGCTGCTCGCCGTGGCCGACCGCGCCCCCGGCCCGCGCTACCTGCCCGGCGACCTCACCGTGCTGTCCGACGGCGCCGCCACCTGCCTGGTGTCGACATCGCCCGCCAGGCCGGGGTTCCGGCTGCTGGGCAGCGCCGCCGTCACCGCGGCTGATCGGGCTGGTGCGCGACCGGGGCTGGCTGCCGCCAAGGCCGCGGCCGCGGGTGTCGCCGCGGCGGTCGGCAGGGTGCTCACCGAGGCGGACACCGCGGTCGACGAGTGCGCCCTGCTCCTGGTCGGCAACTACGGTGCCTCGGTGCGAGCGATGCTGGCCGCCGCCGCGGGATTCCCTTCCCGGACCGTGCACGCCCCGAACGTCGCCGACGGGCACTGCTTCGCCGTCGACCTGCTGCACGGCCTGCGTTCCCTCGAACCATCCGATATGGACCGAATAGTGCTGGTGGCCACCGGGCCGCACGCCTGGACCGCGCTCCTGCTGGAGTACCGCGCCTGCTGAGGTTCAGCGGTCCAGGCCGCCGGTGCGGCGCGCGTTCTCCAGCAGCAGGTGCATCGCGAGACCCGCCACGGCCAGCCAGCCCACGCCCACCAGCAGCTCGGCGCCCGCCGCGCCCACGATCCCCGCCCAGTCCCCACCGGACAGCAGCGCGCGCACGGCCGCGAGACCGTGGGTCACCGGAAGCCCGTCGGCCAGCGTGGCGACCGGTCGCGGCCAGTACGACACCGGCACGTTGACCCCGGCGAAGGCCATGATCGTCAGATAGGACACGTTCAGGGCGGGCCACGCCAGGGTCGGGAAGCGCATCACCAGGGCGCTGAAGAGCAGGCCGTAACAGTAGGTCGTGAGCGCGCAGATCAACACAAGCGGGATCAGCAGGAGCGTGCGCGCCCCCGGCAGCGGGATGTCGAACACCGGGGCCACCACCAGGAACACCACAGTGGAGCTGAGCAGGCCGCCGACCGGTGCATTGAGACTGCGAGCGGCCAGTGCCACCAGGTGGCTGCCGGGCGCGGCCATCAGCAGCGGCAGCTTGCCACCGCGCCGCTCCCCGGCGACGAACGCCATGGCGCCGACCGACTCCATCGTCATCACCGCGACCACGTTGCCCACGGCCAGGTAGCGCACCGTGTCCGCGTTCCCGACCACCAGGCCCACCGAGGTGAAGAACACCACCTGGAAGGTCAGCCGCAGCGCCCAGCCGCCCAGCCAGGAGCGGACCGTGTAGTGCGCCCGGTACTCGGCGAGGCCGATCCGCGCGGCCGCGGGGATGATCCGCAGCTGCGCGCGCAGCGTGCTCATCCGACCAACACCCGCCCGTCCTCGCGGACTCGACGCACCACCGCGCGGGTCAGTGCCGCTCCCACGACGAGGTAGCCGCCGCCGAGGACCACGAGCGCGCTCAGCGCGGGCCATGGGTTCAGCGGCGCGGCAGCGGTGGCGGCGCGCAGCAGGTCCGCGCTCCAGGACAGGAAAACCAGGCGGGACAATGGTTCCAGCCAGTCCGGCAGCAGCCCGGTGGGGAGGAACACCCCGCCGAGCACGTACACCGGGTAGGTCAGCGAGTTCCGCACCGACGACGCCTCCCGGCCGAGTACGAACACCGTGCTCAACACCAGTACCGCGCCTGCCATCGCGAGGCAGGTGGCCAGTACGCCCACCACGAACAGCACCGGGTGGCCGAACTCCAGGCGCACCCCGAGCGCCACCGCCACCAACCAGGCCTCCACGAACACGACCAGTCCCGTGATCGAGACCGCGGCCGATCGGCCGAGCAGCACCCGGAAGAACGACGCGCGGGAGACCAGCACGTGTTCGAGCACGCCGTCCCATCGGTCGCCCTCGACGATGCCCGCCGCCAGTCCCAGGCCCAGCGTCCACATGCCGATCAGCGCGGGCGCCAGCAGGGCGTGCGTGTCCAGGTCGACCCGGCCGCCGTGCCGGGTGATGGACAGCAGCACCAGCACCTGGAACGGCAGCGCCACCAGGGCCGCCACCCGGCCGATCCCGGTGCCGAACACCGCCAGCTGCAGGCGGAACGCCTGCGCCACGACCCGCATCGGGTCAGACCTCCAGTTCGCGGTGGCCGACCATGCGCAGGTAGATGTCCTGCAGCGACATCCGGTCGGTCCGGATGGTGGTGACCCCGGCCGCGACCAGCCTGGTCAGCACGTCGTGGGTGGTGCCCTCGGCGACCACCCGCACCCGGATCCCGCCGCGCTCGCCCGGTTCCACGCCGTCGACGCCGGGCAGGTCGGCGAGCTCGGCCACCAGACCGGGCGGCACGCCCTCGGCGTCCACGTACTCATACCGGGTCAGCCAGCCACCGAGCGTGTGCGGCGCCTCGGTGGCCAGCACCCGGCCGCCGTCGACGAGCGTGACCCGCTCGCACAGCTGTTCGGCCTCGGCCATGTCGTGCGTGGCCAGCAGCAGTGTGCGGCCCTCGCCCTGCAGTTCGCGCACCACGTCCCGGAAGGCCAGCGCCGCCACCGGGTCCATGCCGTTGGTCGGCTCGTCCAGGATCAGCACGGCGGAGTCGCCGACCAGCCCGCGGGCCAGGTGCAGGCGCTGGCGCATGCCGCGGGAGAAGGTCTCGGTCGGCGAGTCGGCCCGCTCGGCCAGGCCGAACCGCTCCAGCAGCAGATCCACCCGGCGCGCGGCCGCTCGCCCGTCCAGGCCCGCCAGCGTCGCCCAGTACAGCAGGTTGCGCCGGGCACTGAGGCTGCCGTAGAGGCCGTTGTCCCCGCCCAACACCAGGCCGATCACCTCGCGCACCCGGCGGTGCTCGCCGACCACGTCGTACCCGAGCACCCGCGCCTGGCCCGAGGTCGGCACCAGCAGGGTGGCGAGGATCTTCATGAGGGTCGTCTTGCCCGCGCCGTTCGGGCCGAGCAGCCCGTGCGTCTCGCCCCGCTCGACCCGCAGGTTCACCCCGTCGAGCGCGACCCGCTCGGTGCGCGCCCGGCGGGGGCCGCGCCGGGTGACGAAGGTCCGGCGCAGGTCCCGGACCTCGACGGCGGGTACCGCTGCCGTGCTCATGCCGGGTACCCCACGACCTTGGTCGTCAGGAAGTCGGCCAGCGCCGCACCGCCGCCGTGGTGCCCGTTGCCGCTGCCGCGGCGGGCCGCGAACGGGGCGTCCGGCCCGTACGGCAGGCCGCCGTGCACCGACACGGCGCCTGCGCGCAGGCGGGCCGCCACCGCTCGGGCCAGTTCCGGCGGGCCGCCGCTGACCGCCGCCGAGAGCCCGTACGCCGGTCCGTCGGCCAGCGCGACCGCGTGGTCCACGTCGTCGTAGGGCAACGCGACCAGCGCAGGCCCAGGTAGCTCGTGGCGGGCCAGGTCGGTGTCGGGGGACAGGTCGGCGATCAGCACCGGTTCGACGTAGAACCCGCCGCCCGCGGGCAACGCGCGGCCCGCGCGGATGACGCGCCCGCCTGCCCGCTCGGCCTGCCCGGACACGGCGAGCACCCGGTCCCGCAGCTCTGCGCTCACCAACGGGCCCATCAGCACGTCCGGGTCCGCCGGGTTGCCGATCGGGACCTCGGCCATCCCGTCGGCGAGCAGCTCCAGCGCCTCGGCGTACCGCGCACGCGGCACCAGGACTCGTTTGTAGAGACTGCAGGCCTGCCCGGCGTGGAAGCAGACGCGGGCACCCGCCGCGGCGATGTCGCCGTCGTCGGCCCCGTCCAGCACGACATGCGCCCCGGCCCCGCCCAGGTTCAGCACCAGGCGCTTCAGCGTGGCCGCCGCGGCGTAGGCCACTGCCCGGCCTGCGGCCGTCGACCCGGTCAGGCCGACGAGGTCGACCGACGGGTGCGCGGCGAGCACCGTACCGAGGTGTGCGGGGTGCGCGGAGCTCACCACGTTGAGCACTCCCGGCGGGAAGCCCGCCGCCACAGCGTGCGCCCCCACCGCGAGCCCCGCCAACGGGGTGTGCGGGGACACCTTCAGCACGACCGTGTTCCCGGCCCCCAGGGCGAGCACGAGGCTCCGCAGCAGCAGCGCCAGCGGGAAGTTCGCCGGGGTGATCAGCGCGACCACGCCGACCGGCTCCGCACGCACCTCCCGGCCACTGCTGAACCCGTGGAAGCCGCGGGTGGGCAGGTCCACCAGCCACCGGTGGCGTTCGACCAGGTCACACAGCGACCCGGCCTCGTCGAGGGCGCCGTCGAGCTGGATGGACCTGGTCAGTCGGACCGGCACCCCACCCTCGCCGACCAGCAGCTCCCGCAGCCGTTCCCGGCTCGCGCGCAGCCCCGCGACCAGGGCGCGCAGGCAGGCCACCCGGCATGCCGGGTCACGGACCCAGTCGCCGCGGTCGAACGCGTGTCGGGCCGCCCGCACCGCCTGGTCGAGGTCCTCCACGGTGGCGTCCGGGACCGCGGCGAACGGCTCGCCGGTCGCGGGCGCCACATCGGGGTACGTGCGCCCGCCCGCGGCGGGCCGCGACTCGCCGTCCACCAGCAGGGCGGCGGTCATGTCGATCGTCGCCGCGTCGATCATCAGTCGGCTCCCCGCTCACCTGTTCCCGCCGGTCGCGGGCGTTCTCGACGCTACTGGTCGACGCGGGCGATCCCGGGGTGCGCGATGTCCCATAATCCGGGCACACGGCGTCGTGCCGTCACCGGTCGTGTTCGGGGCGGGACCACGCCGTCATTGCTGCTCCGTTAGCATTCCGGGAGATTCCCGGCTCGGCCCTTGAGCCGGGAAGCACTGACCCGGGCAGGAACGAAAAATGCAGTCCAGCAGCGCGAACGAGGCCTACGACCCGCACGCCAACACCGAGAAGTGGCTTGGTGTGTGGCAGGACCGGAAGGTCTTCGAGGCGTCCGACCTCACCGCCGACACCGGCGACGGGCGGCCGCGACGCTACGTGGTCAGCATGTTCCCGTACCCCTCCGGCGACCTGCACATGGGCCACGCCGAGGTGTACTCCATCGGCGACGCGCTGGCCCGGTACGCCCGGCTCACCGGCGCCGACGTGCTCAACCCCATCGGCTGGGACTCGTTCGGCCTGCCCGCCGAGAACGCTGCCCTGCGGCGCAACCTCGACCCGGGCAGTTGGACCTACGGCAACATCGACGTGCAGGCGGAGAGCTTCCGCAGGCTCGGCATCTCCTTCGACTGGCGCACCCGGCTGCACACCTCCGACCCGGAGTACTACCGCTGGAACCAGTGGATGTTCCTGCTCATGTACCGGGAGGGGCTGGCCTACCGCAAGGCCGCGCCGGTCAACTGGTGCCCGAACGACCAGACCGTGCTGGCCAACGAGCAGGTCGTGCAGGGCAAGTGCGAGCGCTGCGGCGCCGAGGTCGAGCGCCGGAACCTGACCCAGTGGTTCTACCGGATCACCCAGTACGCGCAGCGGCTGCTCGACGACATGGACCAGCTCGGCAAGTGGCCCGAGGACGTGCTGCGCATGCAGCGGAACTGGATCGGCCGCTCCACCGGCGCCCGCGTCCAGTTCACCATCGAGGACCGCGACGAGCCGGTGCAGGTGTTCACGACCCGCCCGGACACCCTGTTCGGCGCCACGTTCTTCGTGGTCGCCGCGGACGCCGAGCTGGCCGATGACCTGTGCGCGCCGGAGCAGCGCGGCGAGTTCGAGGCGTACCTGGTCAAGACCAGGGCCGCCACCGACATCGAGCGGTTGGCCGCCGACCGGCCGAAGACCGGCGTGTTCCTGGGCCGCTACGCGATCAACCCGATCAACGGCGAGAAGCTGCCGGTCTACGCCTCCGACTACGTGCTGGCCGACTACGGCACCGGCGCGGTCATGGCCGTGCCCGCGCACGACCAGCGCGACCTCGACTTCGCCGTGGCCATGGGCCTGCCGGTGCGCATGGTCGTCGACACCGGCGAGGCCGACCCGGCCGAGACCGGCGTGGCCACCGCGGGCCTGGGCGCGCTGGTCAACTCCGGCCAGTTCACCGGCCAGGACACGGTGGCGGGCAAGGCGGCGATCATCGCCGAGCTGGGTCGGCTGGGGCTGGGCGAGGCCACGGTCAACTACCGGCTGCGCGACTGGCTGCTGTCCCGCCAGCGCTACTGGGGCACCCCGATCCCGATCATCCACTGCCCGTCCTGCGGCGAGGTCCCGGTCCCCGAGGCCGACCTGCCGGTCCGGCTGCCCGAGTCCGGCTACGAGCTGCGTCCCACCGACGGCCGCGCCCCCCTGGAAAGCGCCACCGACTGGCTCGCCGTCCCCTGTCCCACCTGCGGCGGCGCGGCCCGCCGGGACACCGACACCATGGACACGTTCGTCGACTCGTCCTGGTACTTCCTGCGCTACCCGAACCCCGGTTACACCGACGGTCCGTTCGACCCGGAGGGCATCCGCCGCTGGCTGCCGGTCGCCGAGTACATCGGCGGCAAGGAACACGCGATCCTGCACCTGCTCTACGCCCGCTTCATCACCAAGGTCCTGCACGACCGGGGTCTGCTCCCGTTCGTGGAGCCGTTCACCCGCCTGACCAACCAGGGCCAGGTCATCATGAACGGCAAGGCGATGAGCAAGAGCCTTGGCAACCTGGTCAACCTGCAGGAACAGATCGCCGACTACGGCCCGGACGCCGTCCGCGTCACCATGCTGTTCGCGGGCCCCCCCGAGGACGACATCGACTGGGCCGACGTGTCCCCGTCCGGCGCGGTCAAGTGGCTCGCCCGCGTGATCCGCCTGGCGGGCGACGTGACCGCGTCCTCCCCCGGCGAGGGCTCACTGGAACTGCGCAGGCAGGTCCACCGCCTCATCGATGCCACCACCACCCTGATGGACGGCCGCAGGCTCAACGTGGCCATCGCCCGCCTGATGGAACTGACCACCGTCCTGCGCAAGGCCGCGGATGGAACCCCCGGCCCCGCCGACCCCGCACTCCGTGAAGGCGCGGAAGCCCTCGTCCGCATGCTCTCCTGCTTCGCCCCCTTCACCGCCGAGGACGGCTGGGAGCGCCTCGGCCGAACCGCCTCGGTCATCGAACACGGCTGGCCCCATGCCGAACCGGAGCTCCTCGTGGTCGAGTCGGTCACCTGCGTGGTCCAGGTCGCGGGCAAGGTCCGCGATCGCCTCGAAGTCGCCCCCGACATCTCCGAGGACGACCTGCGCGCGCTCGCGCTCGCCTCGGCGAAGGTCGACCGAGCCCTGGCGGGCGCCGCCATCCGCGATGTGATCGTGCGCGCCCCGCGACTGGTGAACGTCATCCCGCAGAAGTGATCGCCGACCGGGTGCTGCCCGCGTGGCAGTACCCGGTTTCGGGGACGTGCGTGCCGGATCGGTGTGAGTGATGCTGATCTCGTCATGCACACGCCGTGGCCGTCCGATGTGGATGGTCGCGCCGACCACGGGAGATCCCATGTCCCAGCACGATATCTCGGAGGCGGCGGACATCGAGTCCGACGCCAAGCCGGAGGGGCCCGCGTCCGCCCCCGAGCAGACCGGGGACGGCGCCGCCGCCACCCCGCGCCGGTCCAAGGTCCGGGTTCTGCAGTACTCCCGGTCCGACCTGCTGATCTGATCCCACTCCCACCTGTCACCCGGGGGACCTGACCAACCTGGGTGACGTGCGCGGCGCCGCCCCCGTGGCGCGCACCTCGCGCACCGAGGAAGCAGCGCCGTGCGGCAGGCGGCTGCGCTGGGTGGCAGTCTCGGTCGGCGTAGCCGCTGTCGTTCCTCGGCCCCCGGCCCGTCAACTTCTCGTTCCCCTCCCGGACGTGTGTGCGCACCCGGTACCAGCCCACGGCGGTCCGGGCGATCCCGCGCGCCCAGGCGAACTCCCACCACGCGAAGGGGTGACCAATGGCGACGCGCGCCGCGGTCCAGCCGAGCGGAACCGACCGAGCGGTGCCGCTGGGCCTGCCCGGATGGATGGCACCGCAGGTCCCGGAAGTGGACCAGTGGAACATCATCCTGACCAACCGGTGCAACCTGCACTGCATCTCCTGCTCGTACCCCGACCAGCGGCCGTTCCGGTATGTCCGGCGCGAGACCATCGCCCGCTACCTGCCGCGGATGCTCGACCACGGCGTCCGTCGCGTCATGCTGACGGGCGGCGAACCCTGCATGCACCCCGACTTCGACGACATCGTCGACGACCTCGCGGCCGCGGACGTGGACATCACGCTGGTCACCAACGGCACCTACCTCGGCCGCAAACTCCCGCGCCTGGCCGGGAAACTGGCGCGGCTGATCATCTCCCTGGACTCGGACACCGCCGACGGCTATGCCAGCATCCGCGGCGCCTCCGCCTTCGACCACCTGACCGGGTTGCCCGCCCGGTTCCGCAAGGAGTCACCCGACACGCACCTGACCCTGTGCGTGCTCACCCAGCGGCTCAACTTCCGACGCCTGCCCGAGTTCGTCGAGCTGGCCGCCGGGCTGGGCGTCGACCACGTGTCGTTCCTGGTGCCCGATGTGGCGGGCATGGTCGCGCCGACCGAGCGTGGCGGCGCGTTCGGGCACGTGGCGGCGCTGCCCGACGACCGCGTGGAGCAGGTGGCGCTGACCGATGCGGAGGTCGAGGAGTTCCGCGAGCGGGTCATCCCCGCGGTGGAGGCTGCCTGTGCCAGGCATCCGGAGCTGACCAGCAGCTCACTGGACCTGTTGCGCGACTTCGCCGACTACTTCGCCGCGTTCCGCACCGGCCGCGCCCGCCCGGAGCGGCGCCGCTGCGCGCTGCCGTTCCGTGAGGTGGTGCTGGACGAGCAGGAGCGGTTCCGGTTCTGCTTCTTCATGCCCGACGCCTGGCCCGCGGCCGGGGTCGAGGACCCCGTGAACCACCCCGGCGTCGTCGCGGCCCGCCGCGACTACCTGGAGACCGACCACCGGCTCGACCGGTTCTGCAACATGTGCCTGCAAGCCCGGCGTGTGGAGGCTGCCCACCCATGAGTGCCCCGAGCGAGTCGAAGCGCGACTTCATCATCACCGCCCTGCCCTGGCAGCGCTACGACACCACCGCGATCCAGCTGGGCGCGCTGCAGGCGTGGCTGGACGGGCGCGGGTTCTCCGTCGACACCAGGCACTTCTACAAGGACCTGATCAGCTACATGTCCCCGTCGGTCTACATGAGACTGTTCGAGGCGTACATGGGCGAGTCCGCGTTCGCCGCGCTGATGTTCCCGGAACGGCACGAGCGGATCGCCAAGGCCGTGGTGTCCGCCGTGGACTTCGACCTGTCGGTCGGGCAGAGCCAGGGCGTGCTCAAGCACCCGCAGCTCAACGCGAATCTCTCGATGGCCGAACGCGAGCAGCTGGCCAAGGGGGCCACCCGGGTGGTGGCGGCCGGGCAGGCGCCGCTGGACTTCGACGCGCTGGTCCGCGCGCTTGCCACCTTCCTGGACGACGTGTTCGACGCCGTCCCCTGGCAGCAGTACAAGGTCATCGGGTTCACCACCAGCCACCAGCAGCTCATCCCCACGGTGCTGCTGTCCCGCCGGATCAAGGCCGCGTTCCCCGAGATCCCGATCGTCATCGGCGGTGCGCTGATGACGATGGACATGCCCCGGACCGTGCTGCGCCTATTCGAGTGCTTCGACGTCGTGGTGGAGGGCGAGGGCGAGGAGACCGCCACGGAATTGCTGTCCGTGCTCACCGGCCGGGAACCCGGACGCGGCCTCGCCGACGTCCGCGGCATCACCTGGCGTCGCCCCGGGGAGACCGGTGACCAGGCCATCGTGCGCAACCTGCCGCGCCCGGCGATGCACGACCTGGACGAGCTGCCGCCGCCCGACTACACCGACTACTTCCGCCATCAGTTGCGTCCGGACACCCTCGACGTGATCCCGAAGCTCACCCTGGAGGCCTCGCGGGCGTGCGTCTGGGGCAAGTGCACCTACTGCAACCTGAACCTGCAGTGGCGCAACGTGTACCGACGCAAGAGCCACCTGCGCGTCGCGCAGGAGCTGGCCGAGCTGCGCAAGCGGTACCGCAGCCCGTACGTGACCTTCTGCGACACCAACGTCGAGGACAAGATCCCGCTGTTCGACGAGCTGGCACGGGACGAGCACGACTACCGCATCCTGGTGGAGGTCTCGCCCAACATCACCCGCGACGGCGTGCGCTCGCTGCGGGACGGGGGCGTGCGCACGATCCAGGCGGGCATCGAGTCGTTCAGCGAGCGCATCCTGCGGCTCTACCAGCGCAACCACCGGCTCATGCGCAGCCTGGAGCTGCTCAAGTGGACGGCCGAGTTCGATGTCGAGACCTACTACAACATCATCATCAACTTCCCGGCCGAGGAGCAGGCCGATGTGGACCGCTGCGTGGCCGCGGTGGACTATGCCCGGTACTTCATGTACCCGTCGGTGCACGACTACAGCTTCACCATCGACAGCCCGGCCTGGAATGACATGGCCGCCTACAACATCTCCGGCTGGTACGTCCCGGACGAGGTGAGCGAGGTCTACCCGGACGAGTACGCCACGGACCTGGCCCAGCTGCTCGCGCTGACCATCAAGCCGGTGCCCGCGCGCGACCCGGGAGTGGACTGGGGCCCGTTCCTGGCCGAGGTCGACGGCTGGAAGCGCCGCTACCACGCCAACCTCGGCAGACCCGGACTGGTCTATGTGGATGGTGGCGACTTCCTCAACCTGACGATCCGGGCCGGGGGCCAGGGCAACGATGTGGTGATGCAGCTGCCCGACGAGTACCGGGACATCTACCTGGCGTGCGGGCACAGCTCCCGGACGCTGGACGAGATCGCCGCCGCCGTGCCGTCGGTGCCGCGCGCCGAGATCGCCGACATCCTGCACGAGCTGCACGACCTCCGCGTGCTCTACGCCGAGCGCAACCGGTACCTGGCGTTGGCGATCCGGGAGCGGAACATCGGCAACTACCCGCACCAGGAGCCCGCGCGGCGCGCCTCGTCGATCGAACTGCCGTTGGTCGCCAAGGAGTCGCCGGAGTCGCGTACCAAGCGCATCGTGCACCACCCGGCGGACGGGCGGGCCTGATGCGCGCGGCCCCCAGCGAGCTGGTGCTGCCGCCGCTGAGCCCGGTCCTGGTCGGCAGGCCCTACGCCGCGGTGCCGCTGCTCGCCGCCTACGCCGAGCAGCGCGGGGCGCCGCCGGTCCGGCAGGTCAACCTGAACCAGGCCTACGTGCGCGCGGAGCTGCTCGCCGCGGCAGCCGAGCCGTGGTCCGGGGGCACCTCGTCGGACAGCGGGACCGAGGCGGTGGCCGAGCGGCTGCTGGTGTCCGCTTTCCCGCGCGCGGTGGCGGCGGACCCGGGCGACGCGGCGCTGCTGGCCGCGGTGGCGAGGGACCCGGCCGCACAGGCGTGGTTGTTCGAGCGGGCCGGGCTGGCCGCGGCCGAGGACCCCGACGTGGAGGGCGATCTCGCCCGGCTGGACCGCATGGCCGGGATGCGGGAGTTCTTCGCGCGCCACTACCGGGACCGCGGGGTGCCCCGGTTGTTGGGGATCAGTGTCCCATTCGCCACCCAGCTCGCGCCCGCGTTGCTCCTCGCGGAGGTGGTCCGCGAGCTCGCGGGCGAGGACGTGTTCACCGTGCTGGGTGGGCCGCTGCCCAGCCTCCTCGACGACGCCCAGGTCACCACCCTGTTGGCCCGGTCGGCGATCGACGGGGTGGTGCGGCGGGAGGGCGAGGAGGCCTTCCACGTGTTGGCTGGGCTGGCCGAGTTCACCCCGCGGGAGCTGGCGGCGGTCCCGTCGCTGTCGTTCCACGCGGCTGGCGAGCTCCAGGTACGCCCGCCATCCGGCGCTCCGCAGAACCTCGGCGGTACGCGGCCGCGGCCGTTCGACCCGGAGTACCTCGACGGCGCGGTCGAGCTGCCGGTGATGGTCGGCCGCGGCTGCTTCTACACCTGCGCGTTCTGCGACTACATCGAGCTCTATGAGAAGATCAACTTTCGTCGGGCGGCGGACGTCACCGAGTCCGCCGCGCTGGCCGCGGCGCAGAGCAGCACCGGGAAGCTGCACTTCGTCTACGAGGTCATGTCGCTGCGCTACGAGCGCAAGCTGGCGGGCACCCTGGCCGCCGCGGGCCTCGGCGTGCGGTGGCGCGGGTTCCAGCGGGTGTTCGGCGAGATGACCGCCGAGGACGTGCGGCTGCTGGAGTCCTCCGGCTGCGCGCGGCTGGACATCGGGCTGGAGTCGGCCGACGACCCGACGCTGACCCTGATGAACAAGGGCTACACCCGGGCCGAGATCGCCGCCTTCCTGGCCGCGTTCGCGGGCAGCGGGATCCAGCTGCTGATCAACATCATCGTGGACTACCCGGGCCTGGACTACCAGCGGGCCATGGCCGCCGCGCGGTTCCTGGCCGAGGCCACCCGGGACATCGAGGACGTGCACTTTGAGGTGCTCCGGTTCGCCCTCGGCCGAAACTCGCAGATGCACCGCGAACCGGACCGGTTCGGGCTGGACCTGGTCGACGTCTCCGCCCCGACGGGCCGCCCGTCCTCGCCCACCCAGGTCGCGTTCCGCAGCACTTGGTCGATGCCGGTCGCGGACCGGGACCGGGTCGAGGCCTACTACCGCGAGGTCAACGCGGGCTTCCGCGACCGACGGGTGCGCCGCGCCGAGGAGGCGGGCGTGCTCGGCGCCGACACCCGGGCCTGGCGCGGCTGGGTGGTGCGCGGCGAGCCGGTGGTGGCGGTGCGGTCGTCGGACGATCTCGTCGTGCGCCGGATGCTGACCGGGGAGACCTTCCTGCTGCCACTGTCGGTCGAGCCGGTGATCACCGCCTACCGGGCGGTGGGAGAGGGCAACACCCCGCTCACCGCCTTCCTCACCGAGGCGGCTCCGGCACTGCGTGCGGCGGACATGACCCCGCGCGACGGCGCGGAGCTGCTGCTCGACCTGGACCTGTTGCGCAGACGTCCGGGCGCGGGTATTCGCGCGGGCATCGCCAGCGATGGCGGTTTCTACCGGGGCGGCCGCAGGCGGACCTCGCCGGGGGTGGCGCCATGACCGGCCTTGAGATCCGGCCGACCTGGTGGGAGCAGCGGCAGCGCATCCTGGAGGTGTTCTTCGACTGCGCCGAGTCCGATGTGGCCGACCGGGTCGTGTTCACCCCCATCCCGGCGTTCTACCGGGCCATGCTCGCGGACGCCGAGGTCCGGTCCGAGCATCACGGCTGGTGGCGGATGGCCACCGTCTGCCGGGACGGGATCGACTACAGCGTGGTGCTGCACTTCGAGGGCACTCGGGTCGTGGACCCGGTACGCGCCCTGCTCACCAGCCGCAGCCGGGCGGCCTTCCTCGGGCTGGTCGGCGCCGTGGCCGACGGCCTCGACGTCGGCCGCCTGGTGCACATCACGTCGGCGGGTCGCGCGCCCGGCGGCGTCTGCTCCTGGATCGGCCCGGACCGGCTGGCCGCGGACCTGTCCGTGGTGCGCGCGTGCACCGGCAACGGGCTGCTCGACGACCCCGGCTCGGTCCGCGCGGCCGCGCGCCGGATGGCCGCCTCGGTGGTCGACCTGGAGAGCTACTTCTTCTTCGAGGCGCTCGGACTGGTCGCGGTCGCCGACAGTGTGGCGCTCGGCCTGGTGACCGACCGGCCCGGGCAGGTCCCGTTCTGGACGGTCGCGCTCGACGACGACTCGCTGGCCGCGGCGGGCGCCCGGTTCGCCGAAGCCCTGCGCGGGCACTGGTCGACCCCGATCTGACCGCCACTCGCCCACCACGACACCAGGAGGCCCGGATGGGGCAGAAAGTCTTCCTCTCGTTGAGCGCGCCCAGCAAGCAGGCAGTGCCCGCCACCACCCCGGACGACGACTACCTGCCCGCCGCCCCGCTACTGCACCGGTTCGAGCGCGGCGACGAGGTCGTCTACTACAACGCCTTCACCCACAACTGGGTGACCCGCGACCGGGGCGCACCCGAACCGACCACCGCCGAGGTCGACGAGCTCGCCGCGATCGACTTCCGGTTCACGCCGCTGGAGATGCTGGCCGACCCGCACCTGATGCGCGTCGAGATCACCCAGGCCTGCAACTTCCAGTGCACCTACTGCATCGTGTTCGAGAACGATCTTGACCAGCTGCACCAGCACATGTCCGTGGCAACCGCCCAGTCCCTGCTGGAGTGGTACCACCAGAACATGCCCGGCGGCACGGTCATGCTGATCGGCGGCGAGCCGACGTTGAACTGGGACGCCTGCAAGGTCTTCCTGGACGGCATGCCGGTGGAGGCAGGCAAGGAGCTCTACACCAACGGAATCCTGCTCAGTGACGACGACATCAGGTACCTGCGGGACCGCAACGTCAGCATCCGGATGTCGGTCGACGGTTTCGAGCGGCACCACCGGCAGCGCGTCAACCACGCGGGCCAGACGCTCTACGACCAGGTGATCGACCGGTTCCAGGCGATGCTGCGGCTGGGCGCCGACGTCGGGATCAACTGCACGATGACCCCGCACAACCTGCCTGACATGGTCGACATCCACCACCACTTCGTGCGCGAGCTCGGGGCCAGGCACATCAACTACTCGATCCCGCACATGACGGTGAACAGCGATGTCGCCGACGGGTTCGACATGGACACCTACACCGCGGCCATGCTGGAGATCTACGACGACGCCAAGCGCAACGGCGTCTACGTCGCACAGATCATGAAGCGGCTGGCCTACATCGCACGCAAGCGGTTCAAAGCCATCGGCTGCACTGTCATCGGTCCGGAGGTGACGTTCTACCCCGACGGCAAGCGCACCCTGTGCACCAAGTTGGACAGCCACCCCAAGACGAGCTCGGTCACGCCGCAGGACATCTACGCGAACCTGCCGTTCTTCATGTCCGACTGCAGGCAGTGCTCGGCGATCGGCATCTGCGGCGGTGGCTGCTACTGGGACGCCAAGACCCGGTTCGACCGCTTCCAGGACATGCGCGAGTGCGACTTCCAGCGCAAGCTGCTCGAACGCATGCTCTGGGACGTGGTCGACTGGAGCCGTTCCAGCGACGACTTCCCGCGGATGCTCAACGACGTCTTCCACACGAAGATGTTCGGGTGAGGCCATGACGATCGCCGGAACCACCAGTCTGCCGGGCACCTGGGAGCAGGCGGTCGCGGCCTACGAGAGCGGCACCGCCGAGGTGGGCCACCTGCCCAGGGTGCTGTGCGTGGAGCCCACCGACGGCTGCAACTTCGCCTGCACCTCCTGTGTGCGGCCGGAGGGCAAGGCGCACCTGCTCGACGCCGACGACCTGGTGCGCTGGGTGGACCGCGAGCCGGGGCCCTTCCGGGCCGCGCCGGTGTGGGTGCACTTCTCGGGGGAGTCCCTGCTGCACCCCGGGTTGTCCGGCATCCTGGCCGTACTCCGGGAGCGTGGGGTGGGCACGATGCTGTCCACCAACGCCTCCCGCCTCGACCACGGGCGCGCGGCGATGCTGCTGGACAGTGGGCTGTCGCTGATCGTGTTCTCGCTCGACGCCGCCCGTGCCGACACGTTCCGCCGGATTCGGGTCGGCGGCGACTTCGACGAGGTCGAGCGGAATGTGCGGGCGTTCCTGGACCTGCGCGGCGACCGGCCCGCGCCGACCACGCAGGCCCAGCTGGTGCTCGGCGACCAGGGCCTGGACGAGGTGTGGGAGTTCTTGTGCCGCTGGGCGGCGGAGGGGGTCGACACCGTCCAGCTCAAGCGGTACTCCACCAGGGGCGGCATGCTGGGGTTGCCGACCGCGCGCCGGGGTGATCCGGCGTTGGCGCAGGCGCGCGGACACACGCCTTGCCTCGACCCGTGGCTCAACGTCGTCATCCGGGCCGACGGGACGGTGGTGCCGTGCTGTGCCGACTTCACCGGGCAGCTCGTGCTCGGCTCGCTGCACCAGCAGTCACTGGCCGAGATCTGGAACGGGCAGGCGGCTCGGGCGCTGCGCACCGCGCACGCCACCGGGACCGACCTGCCCGAGCTGTGCGCCCGCTGCACCGACGCGCGGACCCCGGCCGAACGTGACGCCGTGGTGCGCTTCGCGGGCCTGCCCGTCGACGAGGCCGAGCTGGCCGAGCTGATCGCCGAGTACCCGCGGCACCTGCTGTTCGACCTTCGGGAGGTGGACCTGTGAGTGCCGCCCGCCTGATCGCCCTGGTCGCCGACCGGTTGTTCACCGGCAGCGACCCGGGCCCGGGCCAGGCCGTCGTGCTGGTGCGTGGGGATCGCGTGGTCGCCGTCGGCGAGCCGCCGCCCGCGGCCGCCGAGGTGATCGAGTTCGGGGACGCCACGCTGCTGCCCGGGTTCGTCGACGTGCACGCGCACCTGGCCCTGGACGGCACCCCGGACGGCCAGGACCGGTTGGCCGTCATGACCGACGAGCAGGTCGCCGAGCGGATGGCGGCCGCGGCCCGGGTCGCCCTGCACGGCGGCGTCACCACCCTGCGCGACCTGGGGGCGCCGCGCCTGCTCGGGCCCTCGGTCCGCGACGCATTGGCCACCGGGTCCGTGCCCGCGCCTCGCGTACTGGTGGCGGGCGCGCCGATCACCGTGCCCGGCGGGCACGCCCACTCGCTCGGCGGTGCGGTGACGGGGGCGGCCGAGGCGCGCGCGAAGGTCCGCGAGCTGCACGCCGCCGGGGTGGACGTGATCAAGGTGATGGCCTCCGGCGGCAGGCTGACACCCGGCTCGAACACCGACCGGCCGCAGTTCACCGACGCGGAGCTCACCGCCCTGGTCGACGAGGCGCACGGGCTCGGCCTGCCGGTCACCGCGCACGCCTACCCGCCCGCGGCGATCGACCAGGCGGTCCGGTGCGGTGTGGACGGTATCGAGCACTGCTTCTTCAGCGTCGACGGCGGTCTCGCCCCCGACCTGGAGCTGATCGACCGCATCGCCGAGCGTGGCATCGCCGTGTGCCCCACGCTCGGCCTGGTGCCGGACTGGCCGGTGCCACCTGGCTTCCGTACGTTCCTCGACGTCTTCGAGCAGGTCGTGACCCAGCTGTACGAGCGGGGTGTGCGGCTGGTCGCGGGTGTGGACTCCGGCGCCCTGCCCGGCAAGCCGCACGACGCGTTGCCGCACGCGGTGATCGAGTTCGCCCGTCTGGGCATGAGTCCCGCCCAGGCCATCGCGGCGGGAACCCGGGTGGCCGCGGAGACCTGTGGCCTCGCGGGCCGCGTTGGTGTGCTGGCACCGGGGCACGCCGCGGACGTCGTGGTCGTGCTGGGTGACCCACTGGCCCGGATCGACGACGCCGCCCGCGTGTGTTTCGTGATGGCGGGTGGGACGGTCGTCCGCGACGACGCGGTCCGGGCCAAGAATCCCCGGTGGCGGGCCGCGCGCGTCGGTGGCGGCGAGCCCGCCGTGGGGTCGGGATGACCGGGTGCCTCGACGGTGGGCGAGGTTCAGCCGACTCGGTGGGCGGCCAGCAGCGCCACCCGGGTGAGCTCGGCCTTGTTGCCGATGTGCATCTTGGACCGGATCCGCTTCACGTAGGTGTCGACCGTGTGCGGGCTGATCGACAGCCTGGTCGCGATCTGGGCGTGGGTGAGGCCTTCCGCGATGTGCGCGAGGACCTCCCACTCGCGCGTGGACAACGCTGTCACGCGGCCCTCGTCGGTGGTGACCGGTCCGGTCTCCACGTGCAGCGCCGTCGTGATCGCCGCGACCACCGCGTCCACACTGGCCTCCCGGTGCAGGGTGCCCGCGGCGCCCGCGTCGATGCAGTGCTGGACGTCGTGCTCCCCTTCGCTCCCGAGCACCAGGACCGGCGCCAGCCTGACGGCGTTGGCCACGAACGTGGGCGCACCGCCCCGGGTGACCCGCGGATTGACCAGGAACACGTCTGGCGAGGCGCCACGGCAAGGCACGTGCCTGCCGTTGCGCACGCAGAACCCGTGCGTGGCCAGCACGGTCGCGAGGCCGACGATGTATATCGGTGAGTTGTCAATTACTTCGACAGTGAGCATTCGGTCCCCCAGTTCGACCGATTCGTGCGCTATCGCGGCGGCGCGTGGCCGTCGGTCGTATCCGCGACATCCGTCGGGCGCGTGCGCCAATTACCTGCGGGCGTTCGTGGCGTCCAGTGATAATGCGACTCGCTCGGTAGCCGGTAGGCAATGCCAGTATCGGTCCTGACGTCCGCAATTGAATACGCCTAATGGGTGAATCTGGGACTCGGATCCGATGTCGTGAACACCATTCTCCTTTGCCGCGGCAGCGCGACGGCAGTCGACGGTCTTGTCGTCGGGTGCCCGTCCTGGTGTGGATCTCGCTGCCGTTCGTCTACACATGTTGGCACATGTTCTACGTGAGGCAAGGGTTCTCGTCCAGTCGGACGAGGTTCCGCCCGGCCGGTCGGGCGACTGTCCTGTGTGTCGGATTTGCCTACGCCCGTTGACAGAAGGCGTGATCCCAGTAGGATCACTCTCCACCGTGAGTATTCGAGGATCTGGGGGGATCTGGGATGGACACTCGGTCGCCAGTGTGGATGATTCGACCCGACCGATTCCGGTCGGGTCCCTGAGGCTGCCTTCTGGCCGGTGTGACGGCGGACGTCCACCGGTATCGGGGAGAAATTCACCGCGAGAGTCGGGCGATTCGGTCGTCATGTGCGCGGGCCCTTTTCCCGGCGACCGACCACACCACACCACACCGAGGGGATCATGCACGACTCCGCTGTCCGCGGATCGGCGACGACGCCCACCCGCCACCGCCAGCCTGCCCGGGAGGCACGATGACCGAATACGTCCACACCCTGCGGGCGGCCACCGAGCAGCGGCAGGTCGGGCAGAAGGCGGCCCGGCTCGCCGCCCTGATCCGCGCGGGTTTCCCGGTGCCGGACGGGATCGTCGTCACCACCGAGGCATTCCGGGCCTCCCACGCGCACGCCGGGCGATCGAGCCTGCCGGGACCCGACCAGGCCGACCGGCCGGTGCCCGCGCCCGATGTCGCGGACGCGGTTCGCGCGGCTGTCGCGACCCTCGGCAGGACACCGCTGGCGGTACGCAGTTCCAGCGTCGACGAGGACTTGGGCGACCGGTCCAGGGCGGGCGAGTACACCACGGTCCTGAACGTCGCGGACGACGCGGGCCTCGATGCCGTGCGGCTGTGCTGGGCCTCGGCGCACCGCGCAGGCCCGGACGGCGTGACCGCCCCGATGGCGGTGCTGGTGCAGCCGATGGTCCCGGCGGTCGCCGCGGGTGTCGCGTTCACTGCCGACCCGGTGACCGGCGAGCGCGACGTGGTGGTGATCGAGGCGGTGCGCGGGCTGGGCGACGCCCTGGTCAGCGGCGCGACCTCGCCGGAGGAGTGGCGGGCTCGCCCGGCCGGGCCACCGAGCCGCACCGCGGACAAGCAGGTGCTCACCGCCGAGCAGGCGGCCAGGGTCGCCGTGCTGGCCCGGCGCGTCGAGCGGTGGGCAGGTGCGCCGCAGGACATCGAGTGGGCGCTCACCGAGGACGAGGTGGTGCTCCTGCAGGCCCGCCCGATCACAGGTCTGGCCGCACCCGCGGCGGTGCCCGTGCCGCTGCCCGCGGACCCGCCGCCCGGCGCATGGTTCCGCGAGGACAGTCACCTGGGCCCGTATCCGTGGAGCCCGTACAGCCGCGCGCTGTGGGCCTGCCGGGTGCCGGTGCTGCGCCAGGTGTGCGGCGATTTCGGCACGCTCCTCGCGGGCGTCGACATCCGAGAGTTCGGCGGCTGGGAGTACCTGCGGATGCTCCCGCCCGCGGGCAGGCGGACACTGACCCTGCCGACGTGGGCGCTACGGATCGCCTTCCGTGTACTGCCGGGACTGCGCCGCCTGGCTCGGAACAGCGCCCTGGCCGTCGACACCGATCTCGCGGGCAGGCTGCTCGACCGCTGGCGCGACGAGTGGCGGTCCGACCTGCGGCAGCGGATCGCCGACCTGCGCGATGTCGACCTGTCTGGATTCGCGGACCGGGACCTGGTGTCTCATGTGGATGCCACGGTGGCTCTCATCGCGGAGGGCATCAGCAGGCACCTAAACCTGCACGGGGCGATCGCGGTGTCGCTGGCCGAGTTCGCCGGTAGTTGCGAACGGCTGCTCGGCTGGTCGGACAGCGAGGTCTTCGAGCTGATGTCCGGGCTGTCCCCGATGTCGACCGAGCCCGTCCGCGAACTGGCCGCTCTCGGCGCCGCGCCCGACGCCACCGCATACGCGGCGGCGTTCGAGGAGTTCCTGCGCGGCTACGGCTGCCGGAGCCTGAGCCACGAGGTCGCGAAACCGAACCTGGAGGAGCTGCCGCGGCTGCTGGACACGTTGGTCGCCAAGCAGTTGGAGATGGTCTATGAGCCCGCCTCCACCGGCGACGAGCTCACCGCCCTGCGCGAGGAGACGCTGGCGCGGGCGCGCGCCCAGCTGAGCGACCCGGACGACCGGGCCCGTTTCGAGCACGACTTCGAACGCGCCGTCCGTGCCTATCCGCTGCGCGAGGACAACGTCCTTCTCACCATCCACGCACCGTTGGGTGTGGCCCGGCGCGCCGCGCGCGAGCTGGGCCGACGACTGGCCGAACGCGGACTGATCGACGAGCCCGACGACGTCTTCTTCCTGGAGCCCGCGCGGGCATGCACGGCGTTGACCGAGCAGTCGTCACGGCAGGCGGATATCCTGCGACACAAGGGAGAACGCGCCTGGGCACTGGCCCACCCCGGCCCGCCCGTCTACGGCGAGGAGCCACCGTTCCCGCTGGCCGCCGCCCCACCACCCACCCGACTGGTGACCAACGCGTTCCTGTGGGCCAACAGCAGGCAGTTCGGCGACCCGACCGGCGGCACGGGCTCGGGGGACACGATCACCGGGGTGGCCGCATCCCGGGGTACCTACACTGGTCCCGCGCGGATCATCCTGGACGAGACCGAGTTCGGCAGGCTTCGGCCCGGCGACGTACTCGTCTGCTCGGTCACCTCACCGGTCTGGTCGGTGCTCTTCCCTCTCGTCGGCGCATTGGTGACCGACAAAGGTGGGCTGCTCTCGCACCCGGCGATCATCGCTAGGGAGCACGGCATCCCGGCCGTTCTCAACACCGGTGATGGCACCCGGGTACTTGAGGACGGTCAACTCATCACCGTCGACGGCGCCGCGGGCGTGGTCCACCTCGGCCCCGCACGAACCCCGGCGGAGAGGTAGCCCTACCGGATGTCCACGATCACCCTGCACTCTCATTCGGACCCACCGGTCTACCTGGACTCCTTCGGACACGCCTTGGGCGAGGCCGTCCCGGTGGCGGAGGCACCGGGACTGACCGGCGCGGAACGGGACCAGCTGACCGCCGCGGGCCTGCGTACGTTCCGCAAAGCCGGGGAACCGGTGTGGTCACTGGCAGCCACCTCGATCGCGAACACGCTACGCGATGTGTCCGCCGACCGGCTCCGAGCAGTGGTCATCGCAAGCGGGCGACTGGATCTGGAGACCTCCAGCGGATTCCAGGAAATCCTCGTGGCGGACCCGAGACTGGCCGACCTACCACTGTTCGGCGTCGGCTTGAACGCCTGCGCGAGCGGCGGAAACGCGTTCGCCGTGGCGGTCTCGCTGCTGCGCCGGTTCCCCAGCGGCAGCGTCCTGCTGGTGGCTGCGGACACCGCGACCACCGACCGAGAACGCCTGTGGACCAACGGCCGCGCCATCCTCAGCGACGCTGCCGCGAGCTGCCTGGTGAGCCACGCCCCCATGGACGGCGGTTACCGGCTGCTCGGTTGCACCCAGACCAACCGGCTCGCCCTTGGCCTACCCGAGCCACCGGAACGGAAGGGCGCCCGCGTCCGGGAACAACTGCGCATGATCGGCGTCACCGCTGCCGCCACCTGCGCGGCGGGCGGTCTGACAACCGCCGAGGTGACCGACTTCGTGACCAACAACCTGGCCCCGTCGATCATGGACCTGCATCACCAGGCCTGCGCGATCCCCCAGGCGACACTACACGCCGAGCTCGTCCCGGAACTGGGCCATTGCTTCTCCGCCGACATCCTGCTCGGCTTGGAAAACCTTCTCGCCCGGGGCAGCTGCACCGCGGACCGCGTCCTGGCCATGTGGGGCTCGTACACCTCGTGGACGGGAATCGCGGTCCAGGGACCTGAGCGGCAGCCGGGTTATTCATCCGGCAGCCGGGTTCCAGGGGCGGGCGCGTAGGTCGCGCAGGAGGGTCCGGGCTTCGGAGCGGCAAAGGGAGTCCACTTGGCCTCAGCGCGCCGGAATCTGACGCGGTATCGTTGGCTGCGGCCAGGATCGCAGATCGCGCCGTCGGGCGTTCCTCGCAGCCTAGTTGGCACAGCTCGTAGATCGCGTCGATGCGCTCGGACGGACTGACGGTGGCGCTCGTCGCGAAGCGCTGAAGCGTGGCCAGGGCGTCATCCCAGTGTTCGGGAGCGAGGCGGGCCAGGTTTCGGGCCGCCTCGGCACGGTGCGCGGTCGTGTCCGAGAGGTCCGCCAGCACGGCGAGGTGGAAGGCGACGCTGTCCGCGACTGTGTCCTCGCGGAGGGAAGCGAGATCCAACATGAGATCCGTGCGGTGGGTGAAGTCCAGGAACCGGTCTGCGGCCTGCATCCGCAATTCCTCGACCGCGTCGTCCACCTCTGCGCGCAACGCGATCACCTTCGACGCGGCTGCCTTCCGTACTGGCACGCCACCTACCAGTCCCCCGTCGCTTAGTCAACGAGTACGCGTGCGACCTAACGGCAGAGCCATCGAGCCGAGTCGAAAGTTTCCGGTTTGGTGATAGCATCTTCGACCTTACGGCCACGAGGTCGCGTCTGGCATGGCTCGTGGCCCACCTCATGTGGCGGATTCGTTCTTGATCTCAACTCGTCTCGCACGAGCCGACGAGTCGTCCACGTCTCCGTAACGGAGTATTGCGGAAGCCGGGAGCAGCGAGGACTCGCGAACCAAGGGCTCGATCACGCCGAATAGGACATCGGCGTCGGGTCCATACGCGTAGAGCACAACTTCATCGCCGCCGAACTCGTCGCCGTCGAGCTCGCCCACGCCACGCGTTTCCAACGCCGCCTCGATGCGGCGTTCCAAAGCGCGTACGGTTTCCTGTTCATCTTCGCCGCCGAAATGACCACCTTGAAGAGGGAGGTGAACAATCACTGCATGCTCGGACAACGCAGCTTGCCCAATCTTTCCGATTGACAGTCTCGACTTCATGATACGTTACGGCCGCCGTCGGCCGAGGTCGGAGGAAACGATAGAAGTTGAGCCTGATGACACCTTGATATCGCTGATTCTTGAAATTCGATATCCCTGCGAGCTTCGGCTGCCGTCAACTCTGACCTGAGCGCCGCGTAGTCGGTATCGGGCCGGATATCGACCGCGTAATAGGCCGCACTGCTCATCGTTTCCCAGGTCGCATCGAAGCTCAAGAGCATCCGATCCAGGACGCTACGGGAACTCGGCGGCTTGACAATGATCTGCACCGCAGAATGTCCCGATTCAGCGACGAACTTGTCGAAGACGATTTCCCGACGTCCGTCGTCGAGACGTACGGCGATGATGTCGCCGAATGCCACACCCTTGCAGTAGAGCGGCGTATTGCGCAACGACAGGTGCAGCTTGGTGTCAGTCTTTTCTGCCCAGAGACGTTCGTAGCGAACCGGCGGCCAGGCCGGGCTTTCCTCTGGCAGGTCGAAGGTGACTCGGAATATTCGCCGATTTTCTTTCGGGTTGGCACTCATTCGTGTCAGCGCTCGCTTGGATGGTGCACTTCACTGGTTTGCGGGTCGAACATCGTGAGCCCGTGCTTGTGAGCCAAACGCAGCAATTCGGGCGCGACTTCCTTGCATCTTGTGTACGAAATATTCGCGATGACACATTCAGGCGTTCGATACAGTGAGGACGTCCACGGAGGATCATCCGGATTCTCCTCTGCAAGGTCCCCGAATATGGCGATGACCTCGGTAAAAAAGGCTTCGACAGACGGGGAGGCATGAACAACGCCGGTCTCGTCGTCGGTGAGTCTGTAATATATTGCCATGGCTTGCTCTGGAGACGACGGTGTATTCTCATACCAGAAGCTTAGATCAAAACTCACAAACTCTCCCTTGTTGACGCTCCTGTTACGGATCGCCTTAGTTCAGCCACCGGACAACCGCACATCGACCGCGGCCGCCTCGGCTGTCTCGGTGGTCTCCTCCATCACCGACACCGGCCGTCCACTCTCCCCGGCCGCGGCAAGCGCCGTCGACTCGGGAGTGCTCGGGTTTTCGGCCGCTTGGGCGATCGAAGGAACATCCGCCAACATGGATAACGACAGCACTGCTTTGTCCACCTTGTCGGACATAGTGCGAGAAACCGCCTGGCCGTTTAGTTGGCCCGCTTCATTGACGGACCATAGGTGATAGCGACGCTGATGCCAGTCGGGCGCTAGCGGGAGGACGAAGACGCCCGCCACTCGCATCTGGTGGATGCTTTCAAGCGTCCGAGCGTGACTTGCTGATCTTGTCCATGGTTCTGGTGCCCCCGGGCTGGCTCGTACAGCATCCACACGGCCACCGAATGGGGGTCCGGGGGCGCAGCCCGCCGGGCGGGTCTGGGGTTGCACCTCAGAAAAAACAACGAACGACCCAGTTCGCGCTTTCCGCGAACACAGGTCGCCCAGAGTGAGTGCCCCCGGCAGGATTCGAACCTGCGCTCCCGCCTCCGGAGGGCGGTGCTCTATCCCCTGAGCTACGGGGGCTCAGGTCAACAGGGGAGAGCTTAGCGCACCCGGGTGGGGCGGGGTGCGCGGGGTGGGGGTTTGTGGTGGGCTTGGGTCACGGTCTGGGTTCCATCGGTAAGTGGTCTGGACCTTTGCGGTGGTCAGGCCTTAGTGTCTGCTCGATTGCTGAGGCATTCAGGCCTCTCAGGGCGTCTGAATCCATTCGGGCGCGACGGCTAGGAGGGTGTTGTGGCCGAGGTCCGGTACGAGGCAGCGTCGAGGGTCTACCCGGGGTCACCGCCGGTGCGGGCGGTGGACGGACTCAACCTGTCGATCGAGGACGGCGAGTTCCTGGTGCTCGTGGGGCCGTCCGGGTCGGGCAAGTCCACGGCGCTGCGGATGGTGGCCGGGCTGGAGGATGTCGACGAGGGTGCCATCCGGATCGGGGACCGTGACGTCACCGCCGTGCCGCCGAAGGGGCGGGACATCGCCATGGTGTTCCAGTCCTACGCGCTGTACCCGCACATGACCGTGGCGCAGAACATGGGCTTCGCGCTCAAGCTGCAGGGCCTGTCCAAGCAGGTCATCTCGGAGAAGGTCGCCGAGGCCGCGAAGATGCTCGACCTGCAGGAGCTGCTGGAGCGCAAGCCCAAGGCGCTCTCCGGCGGCCAGCGGCAGCGCGTCGCCATGGGGCGGGCCATCGTGCGCGACCCCGCCGTCTTCCTGATGGACGAGCCGCTGTCGAACCTCGATGCGAAGCTGCGGGTGGAGACCCGGGCCAACATCGCGGGCCTGCAGCAGCGGCTGGGCACCACCACCATCTACGTCACCCACGACCAGGTGGAGGCCATGACCATGGGCCACCGGGTCGCGGTCCTCAAGGACGGTCTGCTCCAGCAGTGCGACACCCCTCGCGCGCTGTACGACCGTCCCGCGAACGCGTTCGTCGCCGGGTTCATGGGCTCGCCGTCGATGAACCTGCGGCTTGCCGTCGTGGCGAACACCAGCCTGCGCATCGGCGAGCTGGCCGTGCCGCTGACCCGCGAGACCGTGTCCGCGATCGGCCGCCATAACCTCACCGAGGTCACCGTCGGTATCCGCCCCGAGTCGCTGGCCCTCGCCGCCCCGGGCACCCCCAACGGCTTCGATCTCGACGTCGAGCTGGTCGAGGAGCTTGGCGCCGACGCGCTCGTGCACGGCTCGGTCGTCGGCGAACCCGAGTCCGACCGCCTCGTGCTGCGCGTCGACGGCCGCACCCCGCCCGCCCTCGGCCAGACCGCCCGCGTCGTGCTGCGCGACGCCACCGAGATCCACCTGTTCCACCCGGAGACCGGGGAACGCCTCATCTAGCCGAACTGGGGTCCAGGTCGGCGGCCGCCCTGCGCGCCGCAGCCCCGGGGGATCGAGTCACCAGGCCGCGAGCACTCCGCTCGCGGCCTGGTGCCGTTTCCGCTCGTCTTTTCGGGATAGGAGTTTGTGCCGGACAAGCCGCCGCTGTGCGTCGCGATCACCGGACCGTCGGCTGCCGGGAAGTCGACGTTGACCACCGCCATCCAGGACCACGCGCGTGAGCCGCTGCTGCGGTTCGGGGTGGATGAGCTGTACCGGATGATTCCGGGGCAGTGGGGTGGTGGGGCTCGGTATGCCGCTGAGCGGGGGTTCACCTATCAGGACGTTCCGTCGATGCCTGGATCGCGTCGGATGAACAACGGTGTCGATGCCATCGCGATGCTCGGTGCGATGAACGCTGCGGTGGTGGCGATGCTTGAGGCCGGGGTCGGGGTGATTGTCGACGGGCAGGCGTTCGAGCCTGCTGTCAACCGGGACCTTGAGGAGCGGCTGCTGGGCTTGCGGTCGGCGGGGGTGGCTCGGGTGGCGATCGTGGAACTCGCGGTTGCCGACGGGCCGTTGGCTGATCGGCAGCGGCGGCATGAGGATCCGATGGGGCTTTCGTTGCACCAGAACACGTTGGCCAAACAGGCGGCTCGGCCGGATCTGGTTGTCGAGACGAGTGGGATGTCGGCTGTGGAGGTGGCGGAGTTCGTGTGTGGGTGGCTGGATCGGGAGTATCTCGGGGGGTGACTGTGGTGGGGGTTGTCCACAGGGTGCGGGATTCATCCCCAGGGCACGACTGGGGGATATTGACAGCTGTCATGATCGCTTAGCTTGCCTTCTTGTGGGCCCGCCCCCTGGTAGGGCGGGGCCTACTTACTGTGCGGCCATCAGTGAAGCAGGAGACGTCGTTCATGCGCGGGGACTGGGTGTCCGGCCGCTGTCTCGTCGACGTCGTCGCCGACTTCTCCTCGGTTGTCCACAGGCAAGATCGTTCCGACTTCTGTCGGTCCGTCTCGCTCGGTAGAATGGAGTTCGGGGGGTCCCTGGGAGAGTTGTCCACAATCGCTGGATTCATCCACAGGTCCCGATCAGGGGATATTGACAACCTGCAAGATCGCCTAGCGTGCCGTTAGTGGGCCCGCCCCCTGGTGGCAGGGGGTCGGCAAAGTCGTTTTGTTAGTGGGTGGGGATTCCGAGCAGTGTGAGTGGTCGGTGTGGGTTGCGGCTCATGTGGCGTAGGCCTTGGGCGATGTTGTTCCATCCGTGGTGGCGCAGGGTGTTGATGGCGAGGTTGCGGAGGCTGGCCATGACGCGGGGTGCGTTGCCGGTGCGGACGTGGGATGCGTCTTCGGTGTAGGTGACGTCGCGGACCCAGTGGAGTCGGTTTTCGATGTGCCAGTGGTTGCGGATGTAGGTGGCGACCCTGGTGGGGTGTGCGTGTTGGGT
>NZ_KB894438.1 GCF_000374445.1 Actinokineospora enzanensis DSM 44649
ATCGTTTCCCTAGCGCGAACCGCTCGAAATGTAAGCATGCAGCCGTAGTTGGATCGGCCTCTATAGTCTGCCGGCAATTCAAGGCGGGATCATGTGAGGGTGGTGCGTGAGATGAGGGTCTCACGCACCACCCCTGTGCGCCAAAGCTGTTCCGCCCAACTCGGGCCGTGACACTGTCCCAAGGTCGATGTTTTCGCCGGATGATAAGTTATGCAGTGTGACGATCCGCGCATGTGGGAGTTAAGCCATGGTTCAAATCGAATTGGATGTGCGACACGTAGTCAGGACCGACTGCGGGTTGTGTGCGCTATGGCAGCCGGAGTGGTTTGTCGGTGTCACCGACCAGGACACTTGGGACTCTCGACTCTCCGAGGACCAAGCCTTGGAAGGTCACATTTCCGCAGGCGTGTTCGTGCCCCTCGGCCTGGCCTGACGACAAAGGCTTCGTCGGCGGCACCAAGGACGACACGGGCCTGACCAACCTCGGCGCCCGCCAGTACGACCCGGCAACAGGCAGGTTCACCTCGGTCGACCCGGTGCTGGATACCGACGACCCCCAGCAGATGAACGGCTACGCCTACGCCAACAACTCGCCGTCACCAATTCCGACCCGTCCGGTCTCTATTGGAAGACCATCTCGGTAGCTGAACGGGTCGCTGCCACGACTTTCTTGACCACGACCTACATCATGGGCCTGTTCTTCCCTGTGATCATGCCAGGAGATCATCGGCGTCAAGGGCATCATCGACAGTTGTATCAAGGACTTCAACCTGTTGGACTGCGGCGTCGAGATCATCTCCGCGCTGCCCTGGTCGAAGTTTCTCGAAGCGGGCAAAATCGTCGACAAGATCATCGACGCCATCCGCGGCGCCAAAGACTGGCTCCGCCGCCGCGACCGAGCCATGGCCGACCTCCGCCGCGTCGAAGACGTCGAACGTAGGTTGGCTTCCGCTGATTGCAACAGTTTCATCCCTGGAACGTTGGTACTGCTTGCCGACGGTAATGCGCGGCCGATCGAGCAAGTCCAATTGGGCGATCGGGTATTGGCCACCGATCCTCAGTCCGGCGAGATGCGACCCCAGGCGGTAGTCGCCGTAATCACCGGCGAGGGCAACAAGAGACTTGTCGACATTACTATTGACAGTGGTGCGACCCTCACCGCGACGGAGGGTCACCCATTCTGGTCCGCGACAAGTGGGCATTGGGTTGCTGCAGGTCAACTTTTTCCGGGAACGCGAGTCCTCGACGCGCGGCGAACCGGTCACAATTTCGCAGATTCGACATCGAACAGCTAGCACCCGGGCATACAATCTTACCATTTATTGCGACCATGTCTACTTTGTGGTCGCAAGCTCCGACTCAATTCTTGTCCATAATTGCGCCGAGCTCAAACTAAAATACATGGACGACTGGGACGACGCGCAAATAGCGGAAGCTGATGCGAAAGTAGCAGCATTGAACAACCATCCTGGAGGTCCTTGACCTCATATGGTCATTGCGCCACTGTGTCTAAGCAGGAGTTCGTTCATCTTCTCGACGGGTTTGTAGCCGCCGAGGGTCTCGCGAGGGCGGCCGTTGAGTTCACGGGCGACCGCGTCGAGGTGGGCCTGGGAATGGACCGACAGGTCGGTTCCCTTCGGAAAATACTGGCGTAGCAGTCGGTTGGTGTTGTCTTCATCTTTTCGGCCAACAGAAGTGCGACACGCTCCGCCGACCGGTCGTGCGGGACGCGGATGAGCATGACAAAACGGGTCTGCCGTTCGACCAGCGTGAGAATCTGGGATTTACACGGACGATCCGAGAATGAGGTCGCCTTCCCAGAAGCCCGGGACCGCGCGATCATCTGCCTCTTTTGGCCGTTCGCTGATGTTCACCATGCCCACCAGCGGGTCCCGCCGGGAAGTCTTCCGTGACGGGGACACGCGTTTGGCCCGGCCGGAGCGCAACGCCTTGTACATCAACGCCCTCAACTCGCCCTTTCCCCGAACGAACAGGGTCTGATAGATCATCTCGTGGGACACGCGCATCTCCGGGTCCGTCGGGAAGTCAATCCTCAACCTGGTCGCGATCTGCCACGGCGACCACCGCTCGTCCAGGCCGGCCATCACGTAATCCCGCAATCTGCCGGCCCGTTCCAATTTTCGGGCCTTCGGCCTGCGACATGTTTGGCGCGCCCGCCGCGCCGCCTTGCGTGCGCGGTACTCCTCGCGGCCGCCGTTACGCGACCTCGCGAGCGATCACCGAATGATGTCGACCCAGCAACCGGCCAATACACCGGAACGATCTTCCCGTGCATAATTCCCGCGAAATCGTCTCCCGCTTTTCCGAACCCAACACCACACGACACCCCACCGAGACAATCTCCGATCAACTCATGAACCCACGGAGATCATCTCACAGGCGGCGCATCGACCCATTGAGGTCAAGGTTCTCCGGCGAGTTGTCTACAACCGGGGAGATTTATGCCCCCAGCGATGCCGAAGGCGAGAAGTTCCAGAGAACTACCGCAAAGCCCGCGCACTAGCGTACAAACACACCGCAGCCGCAGTAGCCAGATTCAAACTCTCCGCCGCCCCATACAACGGCACCTTCACCACATCATCCACCGCGTCCAACACAGACGCATCCAACCCATGCGCCTCACTCCCGAACACCCAAGCCGTAGGAGCCCCCAACTCCCCGGCATCAATCACGGCGTCGAGATCCCGCTCCGCATACCCATCCGCGGCAACCAACCGAAGCCCTGCCGCCCGACATGCCGCGAATACGGCGGAAACATCCCGAGACCGCCCCACTGGCACATGAAAAACACTCCCAGTGGACGCCCGCACACATTTCCCATTGTGCGGATCCACCGTCTCCCCCGCGAACAACACCGCCCCGGCCCCGGCCGCGTCAGCCACCCGCGTCACCGTCCCCGCGTTCCCGGGATCGGACACCCCCACCAGCACGGCCACCAACGAAGGCCCACCCGACAACACAGCCTCGACCGGCCGGTCCACAAGCGAGCACACCGCCACAACCCCCTGCGGCGTCACGGTTTCCGACAGTCCGGCCGCTGCCTTCTCCGTCACGAACGAGACCGTCACACCGGCGGACGAAGCCGCCTCCAGCAAGTCCTCATTGCGCGAAGCCGCGGCGGCCGTCACGAACAACTCATGCACGACCCCGTGCCCCAGCGCCGACCGCACCGCCTGCGCCCCCTCGGCCAGGAACCGTCCGGCCTTCTCCCGTCCCGCCCGCCGCACCAGGGCCCGAGCAGCAACGACCCGGGGTGTCCGTTCGGTGAACGGATCGACCCCGGGTCGTGGGAAGCGCGTGCTCAGGAAGCGGCCTTGCCCTGCGTGCCCGCGTTGCCGCGGGCCAGGTCGACCAGCGCGGTGAACGCGGTCGGGTCGCTGACGGCGAGCTCGGCGAGGATCTTGCGGTCGACGTCGACCCCGGCGACCCGCAGGCCCTCGATGAAGCGGTTGTAGCTCAGGCCGTTCTGCCGGGCCGCGGCGTTGATCCGCTGGATCCACAGCTTGCGGAAGTCACCCTTGCGGGCACGACGGTCCCGGTAGGCGTAGTTGAGCGAGTGGAGCACCTGCTCCTTGGCCTTGCGGTACAGCCGCGAGCGCTGGCCGCGGTAGCCGCTGGCGAGCTCAAGGGTCGTGCGGCGCTTCTTTTGGGCGTTGACCGCCCGCTTGACGCGTGCCACGGATCCGTCCTGTCGATCTGGTGGACGCGCGGTGGCGCGCGCCCAGGTTGGTCAAGGGGTGCGGGAAGGCCTAGCGGGCGAGTAGCCGGTTGAGACGGCGCACGTCGGACTTGGCGACTTCCTCGGTGCCCGCGAGCCTGCGGGTCAGCGTGCTGGGCTTCTTCTCCAGCTTGTGCCGCAGACCGGCCTGCTGGCGGCGCAGCTTGCCCTTGCCGGTGATCCGCACGCGCTTGGCGGTCCCGGAGTGGGTCTTCATCTTCGGCATCGTTCGATCCTCATCGTCGTGCCGCCCGCGCGTACCTGGTCACGCGGGCGACCTTCGGGGGTGTGGCCGGTGTCCCGGCCCGGGTCACTCCTCGGTGGAGCCTTCGCTCGGTTCGTCGGAGTTCGCCGAGGTCTGCTTCGGCTTGGGCTTCACGTTCTTGTGCGGCGCCAGCACCATGATCATGTTGCGGCCGTCCTGCTTGGCCGAGGACTCCACGAAGCCCAGCTCCTGCACGTCCTCGGCGAGCCGCTGGAGCAGTCGGAAGCCCAGCTCGGGGCGGGACTGCTCGCGGCCGCGGAACATGATCGTGACCTTGACCTTGTTCCCGTGCTCAAGGAAGCGCACCACATTGCGCTTCTTGGTCTCGTAATCGTGGGAGTCGATCTTCGGCCGGAGCTTCTGCTCCTTGATGACGGTGAGCACCTGGTTGCGCCGGGACTCGCGGGCCTTCTGCGCGCTCTCGTACTTGAACTTCCCGAAGTCCATGAGCTTGCAGACCGGCGGGCGGGCCTGGGGTGCGACCTCGACGAGATCAAGATCCGCTTCCTGCGCCAGGCGGAGCGCGTCCTCGATACGGACGATGCCCACCTGCTCGCCGTTGGGCCCGACGAGTCGGACCTCCGGCACGCGGATGCGGTCGTTGATGCGTGTCTCCGTGCTGATGGGGCCTCCTTGGTCCGGTTGCGATCCCCGCCCGCCCCCACGGGCGGACGCTTCACACGTCCTGCGTGCGACGTGCGCGGCAGGTGAGGTCCCCATGAACAGCACCGAGCCCCGCTGCCTGATGGCACACGGGGCCCGCTTCCGACCGATTCCCGACACGTCGGGACACCACGACACCCGCCGGATGGTCGCCCGGCGAGGGCGTGGCAACCGGACCCGGCCACCTGCGCGGTGATCTCGGGTGGGAGCGGGGGCTCCACTTTGCCGCCCCCGCGCTAACGGGGGCTGGTCGCGCATGCAAGGGTAGCAGACCGTGAACGACGCTTCCGCCGAGCCCGGTCCCGCCGCGAACGAGGACCTCCCGGACAACGCCCGAGACCTGGGCGACATTCCGAGCGTGGAGGTGATCAGCCGAGCCGCCGTCATGCTCATGTCCGCCGCCGCCGAACGCCTCGGCTTCGCCGACCCCGACCCCGACACCAGCCCTCACCGCGACCTGGACGAGGCCCGCCGCCTCATCACCGCACTCGCGGGCCTGGTCACCGCGTCGGTCGAGTACCTCGGCCCACACGCCGCCCCGATCCGCGACGGGCTGCAGTCGTTGCAGAAGGCCTTCCGCGAGGCCTCGGCCTACCCGGACGAACCGGGCCAGGGCCCCGGCGAGAAGTACACCGGCCCGGTCTACTGACGGTCACTGCCCCGCCTTGTCAACGGTCCTGGTCGAACCGGGCGAGTTCGTCAGCAAGTCCACGGCTGGCCCACGCACCCTGTACGTGGCGCCGACCTGGGCCTGCGGCATTGCGTTCGAGACTTCTCGCCTGCGGCATTGCGCTGGGACGCGAGTCTCGCTTGTGGCTTGATCGGGTGGCTTTTCGCGCTGGCCGGCTGCCGTCTGGTGCTGGCCGGTCCTGCGTTGGGGTGTCGGGTTTGTGGGGTGTGGGATCAAGTTCCTGTTTAGAGGGCTGGTTGCCTTGGCTGGCCGGCGTTGCTTGAGGTGGGGTTGAGTAGGTCTTCGAAGAGCGCGTTCAGTAGCGGATCGGAGATAGGGCGGCCGGTCAGGGCGCAATAGGTGATCGGGCCGATCAGGGCGTCCAGGGTGTCCTCGTCGGGGAGCTTGGGGGATATCTCGCCGGTGGCCGTTGTCTGGGTGAGCATGGCGCGTTCCTGGGTGCGGCGGGGGATCAGGTAGCGCTGGTGGAAGCTTTCCGCCGTGGTGGGGTTGTGCTGGGACTCGGCGATGAGGGTCAGGAGAACCTTGCCCGCCGGATCCTCGGTGAGGAATCGAGCGTAGTCGCCTAGATAAGTGCGGATCGTGGCCGCTGTGGGGTTATCCGTGGGGACGGGGAGGCGTTTCCCGGTGTCCTCGATCAATGTGTCGAGCAGGATCTCCACCTTCGACGGCCACCAGCGGTAGATCGTCTGCTTCGCCACTCCGGCCCGGCGGGCGATGGACTCGATGGTGAGGCCGCTGAAGCCGTGCTCGACGAGGAGGTCGTCGGCGGCGTGCAGGACGGACTGGCGGGCGGTCTCGTCGCGGCGGTTGCCGGAGCGGGGGCGGGGCATGGTGGACACGATATCCGCCGGTCGGGGGCGTGCTATTGTCTAGACGCAACGTCTCGTCTAAGCAAGGAGCGGGCATGGCGGACAGGTGTGCGTTGGTCGTGGGGGCCTCGCGGGGGTTGGGGCTGGTGCTGGCGAACGAGCTGGTGCGGCGGGGTTGGCGGGTCATCGCCACGGTGCGGCAGGAGCGTGGGGAGTTGCGGGCGGGGGAGCGAATGAGCATCGAGTCGTTGGAGATGAATGACGTTGGGGAGGTTGGGGCGCTGAGGGAGCGGTTGGCGGGGTGTTCGTTGGATTTGTTGTTCGTGAATGCGGCGATCGACCGGGGGGATCTGCCCATCGATCAGGTGCCGACCGACATGTTCACCGAGGTGATGGTCACCAACGCGTTAGGTCCGTTGCGGGTGTTGGAAGCCTTGCGGGACCTTGTCGTGCCGGGTGGGACGGTTGCGGTCATGTCGTCCGAGCAGGGGAGTGTCTCGCTCAACACCGAGGGCGGGTACGAGCTGTACAAGGCGAGCAAGGCCGCGCTGAATCAGCTGATGCGCAGCTACGCGACCAGACACGCGGGCGACGGGCACACCAAGTTGCTCATCGACCCCGGGCACAACAGGACACGGCTCGGTGGGCCGGACGCGCCGTTGGAGCCGGAGGAGAGCATGACGGCTGTGGTGGACGTGCTGGAGAAGCAGGCCGGGTCGCCGGGGCTGCGGTTCCTGGACCGGCACGGGGAGACCGTGCCGTGGTGATCAGTCCTCGTTCTCCAGGCGGTCGGTGAGGGCGCGGACCACGGGGTCGGTGTCCGCCTGTTTGCCCTGTTCCTCCAGGATTCGGGCCAGCACGCCGAGGACGCCGCCGATGATGCCCGGGTCGGTGTCGTCGGTGATGAGGGCGGCGGCGCGGCGGATGTGCGCCTCGGCGGTGGTCGGGTCGTCCAGGTCCAGGTAGATGAGGGCGGCGCGGCGGGCCAGGAAGGCGTGGCCGTCGATGTCGCCGAGGCGGACGGCGAGGGTCTCGGCGTCGTGGTTGGCGGCCAGCGCCTCCGGGTAGTGGCCGTGCTGGGCCAGCAGGGCGGCGCGGAAGCTGGTGATGTTGGCGCGCTGGGCGAGCGCGTCGTCGGAGTCGTCGGCGACCAGGGCGGTCGCCTCGTCCAGGCAGACCAGGCCCGTTGGCAGGTCGGGCAGGCCGGTGGCCTGGGCCAGCCGGACCAGGGCCTCGCTGGCCGGGATCGGGCGGTCCAGGGCGCGCCACAGGTCGGCCGAGGCGCGGAAGGCCGGGGCGGCGGCGGTGTTGTCGTCGTCGTGCAGGTGGCAGTCGCCGAGCTGGTAGTAGGTGTGCGCGCGGAAGGCCTGTTCGCTGTCCGCGGTCGTGGCCAGGACCGCCGAGAAGTGCCGGGTGGCGGCCTCGTGCTCGTCGATGTGGCAGCAGGCCACGGCCAAGCGGTACTGGATGTCGCGGGCCAGGTCGAGCCGGTCCGCCGGGACCAGCCGCAGCGCCTCCTCCAGGGTCTCCGCCGCCTCAAGGGCCCGGCCGGACGCCAGGTAGCCCGCCGCCAGGTGCAGGCAGGACCGGGCCACCGCCACCGGGTACAGGTGGGCGCGGGCGGCCGTGACCGCGTCCAGCGCCAGCGGCAGGTGTTCGTCGATGACGCCCGCGCGTTCGGCGGCGGCCGTGTAGCGCAGCAGGACGTCGGCGTGCCACGGGCCGGGGGTGCCCTCGGTCAGCGCCCGCGCGCGGTCCAGGGCGGCGGCGACGGTGGGCCAGGGCTGGTTGAGGGTGTTGAGCAGCTGGGCCTGGTTGTTCCAGATCGCCACCCGGTCCAGCTCCGGCCAGGTGCCCTCCAGCACCGGGGCCAGCACGGCCAGCGCGGCGTTCAGCTCGCCTGCGGCGGCCAGGGTGATCGCGCGGGCGTTGGTCACCCCGCCGAGTCGGTGCGGGAGGTGCTCGCGGACCACGCGCTCGGCCTCGTTGACCGCCTCGACGGCGGCGGTGAGGTCGCCAGCGGTGAGCAGGATCTTGCCCAACGCCAGGTGCGCGGCGACGATCCGGGCGGGCAGGCCCGCGCGTTCGGCGATGGCGAGTGCGGTGCGGGCGTGCTCGGCGGCGGCGTCCGGCTCGTCGGCGACCTGGAGCGCGTCGGCGATCTCGGTGTGCAGGTGGGCCAGCGCGGCGTCGTTGTCCGCCAGCGGTTCGAGCAGGGCGAGCAGGGCGTCCACGTGGTCGCGCGGGCGGCTGCGCGGGCCGTGCGTGCGCAGCCGCCACACCGCCGTGCGGGCGGCCAGCAGCGCGGGCAGCCGGTCGTCCACAGTGGACGGCAGGGCGGCGAGCAGGCGGGCGCCCGCGAGCACCTCGCCGGACTCGAAGGCGGCGCACACCGCGTTCGCGGCCGCCACCGGGTCGGCCACCTCGACCGGCGGGATCACCGGGCCATGGGACGGGCGCGCCGGACCGCTCGGCGTCGCGGTGGTCGGCACCGCGACCACGACCGGCCCGATCTCGGGCAGGGACAGCGTGCGGGCGACGCGCTTGCTGACCGCGTCCGTGCCGTTGCGGCGGTCGAACGCGGCCGCGGTCTCCCGCGCGATGGTCTCGCAGTGCGCGCGCAAGGCCTCGCCGTCGAAAACCCGTTCGCCGACGGCGAACTCGTGCTCGGCGCGGTCCGGCACCCGACCCAGAACCAGCGCCGACGCGGCGGCGAACTCCTGCAGCACGTGCGGGCTGGGCGCGTCGGTCAGCACGTCCAGGTTGTCGCGCAGGATGTCCACACCGCGCGCGGCATTGTCGGTCACCGCGCAGAACCGCAGGTGCCGGTGCAGCGCGGAACGACTCTGCGGCGTGCCGCGCACGATCCGGTACGCGATCAGGTGCGCCCGCGCGGCCTCCTCCAGCTGCCCGGTCGCCAGATAGGCCTGGATCAACGACGTCAACACGCCGTGCGGCTGCTCCGCGCAGTCCGACGGCTCCTCCAGCACCGGCATGCCCACCGCGATCGCCTCGTCGTGCCGCCCGCGCGAGACGAAGTAGCCGACCTGGCTGTCCACCACGCACGCCGCGCAGTCGCTCATCTCGTCCGGCTCGGCCGCGCGCCACGCCGAGAAGTACGCGTCCGCCGCGGCCGTGTCGCCGACGTGGTGCGCCAGCGCGCGCCGCTTGTCGTGCACCGGGTGCGGCGAGTAGCCGTACAACCGGTAGCGCTCCTCCAGTTGGTCCACCAGCGCGGTGATCTGCGCCAGGCTGAACCGCGGGTCGCCGAGCAACCCGGTCGGCAGCCACTTGTGCATCCAGGTGAACTGGTGCACCGCCCAGTCGTCGAACGCCTCCGGGTGCCGCTGCTCGGTCGCGCGCAGCCACGCGAACGGGGTCAGCATCAGGTCGTAGCGGCGCACCTCGCGGTAGGCGTTGACCAGGATCAACCGCCCGGCCACGCCGAGATCGGTCAACCCGGCCGCGTCCGCGCCGCGCACCGCGCGCTCCAGCGCCTCGCACTTGGCGCCGCCCGCGGGCAGGTCGTCGGCCTCGGCGATGATCCGGGTCAGCCGCTCGTGCGGCTCGTCCTCGCCCGGCAGGGGCGCGGGGTGCTGGTCGTCCGCGGCGGACAAGGGTCTCCTCCGGTCAGCGCCCGATGGCGCGGTCGAGCAGGTCCAGGAAGGACCCGGTGAGGGCGGCGGTGTCCCTGGGCCGCAGTGGCCGGTGCGACTGCAGCAGGGCGTTCACGTAGAGCGCGCGTACCGCCGACTCCAGCAGCGCGGCGTCGTCGACCTCGGCCAGCCGCGCCACCAGCGGGTTGCGCGTGTTGAGCACCAACCGCTGCGCGGCGCCCGAGCCGTCGTCGGCCAGCAGCCCGAGCAGGTCGCTCCACAGTGGATCGGCGGCGGCCTCGGCGCGGGCCGCGGCCGCGTCCTGCCTGCGCGCCCCGTCCGCGTCCGCGATCAGCAGCGCGGGCAGCGACATCGGGTCGAACTCGCGCAGCGTCGCCTCGCAGTCGTGCTCGGCCAGCACCCTGCCCGCCGCGGCCAGGGCGCGCGCGTGCGCGGCGGCGGTCGCCTCGTCCGGGCGGCCGAGCGCGGCCAGCAGCTCGCGCGGCTCCACCCGGCGCGCGGTGCTCGGGCCGTCCCGCTCGCCCAGCCTGCGCAGCAGGTCCGTGTCGTAGGCGTAGCCCGCGTTGACCAGACCGATGTCCTGCGCCGCGGCCACCGGGGCCAGCTGGCGGAACTCGTCCACGTCCGGGGTGAACAGCACGGTCGGGTGGCTGCGGCGGAACTGGCGCAGCGGCATCACCCCGCGCGTCGTCTCGTACGGCAGCCAGCGCTCGGCCAGGCCGAGCAGCTCGTCGTCGACCAAGGCCAGCGACTTGATGCCCATGTGGTGCGCGGCCAGCAGCGCGCCCGCCCGGTCCGGCTCGGCCGCGGCCAGCCGCACCAGCCAGTCGCGCAGCCGCTCGCCCAGCGCGTCGCGCACCGCCAGCAGCGTCTCGTCCTCGTAGAGCGCCTCCCGGCTGGCGGTCGGCCGCAGCGAGGAGGTGTCCACGACACAGCGCACGAAGTACGCCCAGTCGGGGAGGAGCCCCTCGATCGAGGTGCCCACCAACAACCGTTTGAGATACACCCGGTGCGCCTGCTTGGCCCCCGGGTGCGCGCCGGCGGGCAGGATGAACGCCACCCCGCTCAATCCCACCGCGCCGAACTCCAGCGGCACCGAGTCGAACGGGGCGAACCCGAACACCTCGCGGCAGTACCCGGCCAGCCGCTCCCGGTACCCGGCCGTGGTCTCCACCGCGGCGCGCGTCCACGGCAGCTCGGCCGCGGTGATCACCGCCGGGCCCGCCGCGCCGACCACGCGCACCTCGTAGGGCAGCAGCGAGCCGTATTCCGCGGCCAGCGGCGCCACCGTGTCGTACTCGGTCCAGTGCGCGCCGTCCGCGCGCGGCACCAGCGTGAGCGTGGTGCCGACCTCGTCCTGCGCCGAGTCGTCGACCTCCACCGTGTAGGTGCCGTCCGCGCGGCCGGTCCAGCGCACCGCGGGCCCGCCCCTGGCCGACCGGCTGACCAGCCGCACCTCGTCGGCCACCAGGAAACAGGACAGCAGGCCCACGCCGAACTGGCCGAGGAAATCCCGCCGGGCGAAGCCAAGCTCGTCTCGTTTGGACGTGCCGCCCAGGGTGGACAGCAGCGTGTGCACCTCGGCCTCGGCCAGGCCGATCCCGGTGTCGCGGACCCGTAGCGTGCCGTCGCCGGTGTGCTCCGGGCACTCCAGCGTGATCCGCGCGGGCACCCGCTCCCCGGCCTGCCCGTCCGCCTCGGCGAACAGCCGCCGCGCGGTCACCGCGTCCACCGCGTTCTGCAACAGCTCCCGCACGTAGACCCGGGGGCTGCTGTAGAGGTGGTGGCTCAGCAGGTCGATGACGCCGCGAAGGTTGACGCCGAATGTCTGAGCCAAGTTCGACCTCATAGGCTGGATAGGCTGGTATCGGGCACGTCGGGCGGGAACGGCCGCGCCGGGGGCGCCGGACCGAGCCGAGCTCACAGTACAGGCGTCCCGGATGCCCGGTGGCGGCTTCACCCGGCCGCGCGAACCCGCGCCGCCACCCGGCGGAACGACCGTCCGGCGGCGGGCCGCGGCCCCCGGGCGCAACTCGGTGTCGGGTCCGCGCGCCGATCACCTAGGATCGACCCTGCTCACCCGGCCATCCGGGTGCGCGCATGTCCGCGAACGGACCCCGGGGAGCTGTCCACACACCATGTCCGGAGCCAACGACTCGTACGACCCCAAGGAGGTCGCGGCGCTCGCGCCGGACATCCTCCAGGCCGCGGTCGAGAAGGCGCGCGAGGAGTTCTCCTCCGCCGCCGACCTCGACGCGCTGGCCGCGGTCAAGCCCGCCCACCTCGGCGACAAGTCGCCGCTGCTGCTGGCCCGCCGGGAGATCGGCGCGCTGCCGCCGCAGGCGCGCGCGGAGGCGGGCAAGCGGGTCAACGAGGTGCAGGCGCTGGTCAAGGCCGCGTTCGACGAGCGCCGCGCGCAGCTGCAGGTCGAGCGCGACGAACGCGTGCTGCGCGACGAGGGCGTCGACGTCACGCTGCCCTGGGACCGGGTGCCGCGCGGCGCCCGGCACCCGCTGACCACGCTGTCCGAGCGGATCGCCGACGTGTTCGTCGGCATGGGCTACGAGGTCGCCGAGGGCCCCGAGCTGGAAGCCGAGTGGTTCAACTTCGACGCGCTCAACTTCCAGAAGGACCACCCCGCGCGCACCATGCAGGACACCTTCTACGTCGCGCCGGAGGGCTCCGGCCAGGTGCTGCGCACGCACACCTCGCCGGTGCAGATCCGCGCCCTGCTGGAGCGCGACCTGCCGGTGTACGTGGTGTGCCCCGGGCGCACCTTCCGCACCGACGAGCTGGACGCCACGCACACCCCGGTGTTCCATCAGGTGGAAGGGCTGGCCATCGACAAGGGCCTGACCATGGCGCACCTCAAGGGCACCCTGGACGCGTTCGCCAAGGCCATGTTCGGCGCCGAGGCCCGCATCCGGCTGCGCCCGTCGTTCTTCCCGTTCACCGAGCCCTCCGCCGAGCCGGACGTGTGGTTCGCGGAGAAGAAGGGCGGCGCGGGCTGGGTCGAGTGGGGCGGCTGCGGCATGGTCCACCCGAACGTGCTGCGCGCCTGCGGCGTCGACCCCGACGTGTACTCCGGGTTCGCCTTCGGCATGGGCCTGGAGCGGACCCTGCAGTTCCGCAACGGGATCCCGGACATGCGCGACATGGTCGAGGGCGACGTCCGGTTCACCCTTCCCTTCGGCACGGAGGCGTAGTGCGGATCCCCGTCAGCTGGCTCGTCCAGCAGCTTGAGCTCACCGAGGACCTGCGGGACCTCACGCCGACCCAGATCGCGGACGCGTTCGTGCGGGTCGGCCTGGAGGTCGAGGAGGTCAGCCCGCTCGGCCCGGTGACCGGTCCGGTGGTGGTCGGCCGCGTCGCCGAGATCGAGGTGCTCACCGAGTTCAAGAAGCCGATCCGGTTCTGCACGGTCGAGATCGGCGACCCGGAGGATGCCGACGACGAGAACCCGGCCACCACGCAGGTCGTCTGCGGGGCGACCAACTTCGTCGAGGGCGACCTGGTCGTGGTGGCGATGCCGGGCGCGGTGCTGCCCGGCGACTTCACCATCGCGGCGCGCAAGACCTACGGCCGGGTCAGCAACGGCATGATCTGCGCGGCCGACGAGCTGGGCCTTGGCGGCGACCACTCCGGCATCCTGGTGCTGCCCTCGGACGACGACGTTGCCCCCGGTGACGACGCGATCTCGCTGCTCGGCCTGGACGACGCGGTGATCGAGCTGTCCATCACCCCCGACCGCGGCTACTGCTTCTCCCAGCGCGGCCTGGCCCGCGAGCTGGCCTGCGCGCTCAACCTCGGCTACATCGACCCGGCCGCCATCGAGGTGCCCGGCGCCGACGGCCGCTCGGTGCCGGTGACCATCGAGGACCCGACCGCGTGCACCCGCTTCGCGGTCCGCCGGGTGACCGGCGTCGACCCGACCGCGCCGACGCCGTGGCACATCCGCCGCACGCTGATGCTCGCGGGCATCCGCTCGATCTCGCTGGCCGTCGACATCACCAACTACGTGATGCTCGAACTCGGCCAGCCCATGCACGCCTACGACACCTCCCGCCTGCGCGGCGGCCTGACCGTGCGCCGCGCGCGCGCCGGGGAGAAGCTCGTCACCCTCGACGACGTCGAGCGCGTGCTGGACCCGGACGACGTCGTGGTGTGCGACGAGTCCGGCCCGGTCGGCCTGGCGGGCGTGATGGGCGGGGCGAGCACGGAGGTACGGCCGGACAGCACGGACATCGTGCTTGAGGCCGCCATCTGGAACCCGGCCTCGATCGCCCGCGCGGTGCGCAGGCACAAGCTGCCCAGCGAGGCCTCGCGTCGGTACGAGCGGGTCGTGGACCCGGCGCTGCCGCCGGTGGCGCTGGAGCGCGCCGCGCGGATGCTGCGCGACTACGGCGAGGGCCGCATCCAGCCCGGCCGCACGGACGAGGGCAACCCGGTCGCGCCCGACCCGGTCGTGATGGCGATGGACCTGCCGGACCGCGTCGCGGGCGCCCGGTACGCGCGCGGCGTCACCGCGTCCCGGCTGCAGAAGATCGGCTGCCGGGTCGAGGTCGGCGCGGCCGAGGACGGGACGCCGGTCGTGACCGCGTTCCCGCCCACCTGGCGCGCGGACCTGGTCCAGCCCGCGGACCTGGTGGAGGAGGTGCTGCGGCTGCAGGGGTACGACACGGTCCCGTCGGTGCTGCCGCCCGCACCGGCCGGTCGTGGGCTGTCGTCGGCGCAGCGTCGCCGCCGCGCGGTGTCGCGGTCGTTGGCGGAGCACGGATATGTCGAGGTGCTGCCGTTCCCGTTCATCCCGCCGACGGTGTGGGACGCGTTCGGACTCGCCGCGGACGACGTGCGACGGAAGACCGTGCGGGTGCTGAACCCGCTGGAGGCCGAGCGGTCGGAGCTGGCGACCACGTTGCTGCCCGGTCTGCTGGATACGTTGGTGCGCAACGTGTCCCGAGGGGCGCGGGACCTGTCGTTGTTCCACATCGGACAGGTCGTGCTGCCGCGCACCGGTGCTGTGCCGATGCCCGAGGTCGCGGTGGCTTCTCGGCCATCGGACGCCGAGGTGGCCTCGCTCGACGCGGCTCTGCCCGCGCAGCCGACGCACGCCGCGGTGGTGTTGGCGGGCAACCGTCAGCGTGCCGGGTGGTGGGGTGCGGGGGAGCCTGCCGGGTGGGCTGACGCTGTGCAGGCGGCCCGGGTGGTCGCCGAGGCGGCGGGGGTCACTCTGACGGTGACCGCCGATGCGTTGGCACCCTGGCATCCGGGGCGTTGCGCGCGGTTGAGCGTGGGCGGGTTCCCGGTGGGGCACGCGGGGGAGCTGCACCCGAAGGTCGTGGAGGCGTTGGGGCTGCCGAAGCGGACCTGCGCGATGGAGATCGACCTGGACCTGTTGCCGTTGGTCGATCGGAAGCCGGTGCCGCAGGTGTCGCCTTACCCGCCGGTGCTGCTGGATGTGGCGTTGGTCGTGGATGCGGACGTGCCTGCCGCGGAGCTGACTCTCGCGCTTCGTGAGGGGGGTGGGGAGCTGCTGGAGGACTTGAGCCTGTTCGACGTGTTCACGGGGGAACAGGTCGGGGAGGGCAAGCGGTCATTGGCTTATTCGCTGCGGTTCCGTGCGCCTGACCGGACGCTGACCGTGGAGGAAGCGACGGCCGTACGGGACACGGCGGTGGCCGCGGCTACCGAACGTCATGGGGCCGCGCTCCGTAGCTGAGTTGGGTGACGTGCTGTGGGTGAGGCCGGGCTGGTTTCCAGCCCGGCCTTTGCTTTTCGCTACGGAGAGTCGTACGGGGATTCAGTCGATCGGGGCCTGTGGATGGGGAACGATCCCGGGCGTGTCGTTCGTTGCGAGTTGAGGTTGTGCGAGCGCGAGGGAAAGCAAACGTGAGCGCGGGGGACGCGGGGCGCGGGGCGGATCTGAACTGGACGTTGCGGCTGGAGGGGATGGGGGACGGGAGCGGTAGGCACGGCTGAAGCCGTGCCGTGCCGATGAAGCGGTGCCGTGCCGAGTGCGAGGGACGTCGGGAGCGACGGGCAGGGCCCGACGGCCCCATCGACGGCTACGCCCGTCCGACGGTTGCGCCCCCTACGACGACGCCTACCGCGAGAACGCCCGTCGCGAGAACGCCTACCGGTTCGTCGGTCCTCCGCAGCGGCGGTGGGTGACGGGGGGCGTCTGGTGGGTGAGGGGGGATTCGTCCGGGGGCGGACCAGGTGTGATCTTCCGGGGGCCGGGCGCGTGTGGTTCGGTGCTGGACATGGGGTTTGTGGTGTTCGCGCGGGCACTGATGGTGGTGTTGTTCGCCGCCGCCGTCGTGGGCAAGGTCGCGTCTCGGCGGCGGTGGCGGGCGTTTGTCGTGAGTATCGAGGCGCTGCGGGTGGTTCCTGGGCGCGTGACGCGGGCGGTCGCCGTCGGGACCCTGGGTCTGGAGGGGTGCGTCGCCGTGGGCGTGGGGGTGTCGGGGACGCATCGGGTGGGGCTCGGGGTGGCGGGGGTTGCGTTGCTGGGGTTCGCGGGGCTGGCGGTGAGTGCGCGCAGGCGGGGGGTGCGGGCGCCGTGTGCTTGTTTCGGTGGGGGGAGTCGGCCGCTTGGGTACGCGCATGCGGTGCGGGATGTGGCGTTGGGGGTGATCGCCGGGGTGGCGGTCGTGGTCGACACGGGGGGTGGGGTTTCGTTCGAGAGTGGGCTGGTGGCGGTGGCGGGGGCGACCGTGGTGGGTGCGGTGGCGGTGTTGTTCGACGATCTGCTGGACCTCGGGTCGGGCCTTCACACGCCTGCCGGGCGCTGATCGCTAGGCTGGCGCGCGCTCGCAGGGAGGGGAATGGCGATGGCGGAGCCACGGATCGGGCGGCGGACTTTCACCCGGCGGCGGGACTGGGTGGCCGCGGCGGTGATCGTGGTGCTCGTCGTCGGGTTCGCGGTGGTCTGCTGGTCGGGGAGCGACTTCCGGGCCGCCTCCCTGCAGCGGGCTGACGGGACCCCGGCCGTGCCATCGCCGCCCGCGGAGTTCCCGCCGTCGTTGGCCGAGACGTGGCGGGCCGAGAGTGCGGCGACGTCGCGGCCGGTGGTGACCGGGCCGACCGTGGTGACCGGGAACGGTGGTGAGGTGGTCGGGCGTGATCCGATCACCGGGGACGTGCGGTGGCGCTACACCCGGCCCGAGCCGCTGTGCACCGTCGCGACCTACACCCGGGACACGCCGAACCGGGGCGAGATCCCGGGGACCGTGATCGCCGCCTACCGGACCGACGGGCGGCTGCTGCCGTCGAGCGACCCCAACTCGGCGGGTGGGTGCAGTGAGATCACCGGGCTGGAAGGGGCCACCGGCGAGCGCAAGTACAGCCGCGACTCCGACGCCGAGATCGGGACCGAGCTGCTCACCGACGGGTCGTACATGACCACCACCGGCCAGCGGCTGCTCACCACCTGGCGTTCCGACCTGGTGTATTCCTCCTACTACGGCACCAAGCCCGCCCCGCAGAACTACCGCGCCGGCCTCCGCCACGGCTGCACGTACGGGTCGGTCGCGGTCGACACCGGCAAGATCGGTGTGATCGAGCGGTGCCCGGGGGAGACCGACGACCGGATCACCCTCTACCGGGCGCAGGTGCCCGACGGCAAGGACCCGGACGAGGTCGACGAGGTGTTCAGCGTGCATGTCGGGCCGGGTGCCCGGGTCGTCGCGGTGACCGAGCGACTGGTCGCGGTCGCCGTGCCGGGTCCGGCGCGGCTGGTGGTGTTCGGCGAGGACGGGCAGCAGCTGGGGCAGTACCCGCTGCCGGTGCCCGACGAGGAGCTGCGGACCGACCCGCCCGGCCGCGCCGAGCGCAGCTATCTCGGCAACGACGCGGTCTACTGGTTCACCGGCGGCCGCACGGTCGCCCTCGGCACCCAGGATCTTCGTCCACTGTGGAGTGTGGACGGCACGCTCGGCGCGGGCACCGTGTTCGCGGGCAGGCTGCTGCTGCCCCGGCCGGGTGAGCTGGCGGTGTTCGACCCGGCCTCCGGGGCCACCCTCGCGCGGGTCCCGGTCGACCGCGGCGACTACACCGGGCCGGTGGCGTTGTCCGCGCTCGGGCCGATCGTGCTCGAACAGCGCGGCCCCACCCTGGTCGCGCTGCGCTGAATCCCGGTCCTGGAAAGATCCACTCACGACTTTCCACCCGACCGGGGGACTTTCGCCCCGTTCGTGACCGGGGGTGCGGCCCTTCTCGATCCACAGTCGACGGAGCCACGAACGGGCCACGACGATCGTCGGTGCCTGCCGAGTGATTCCTGGTCGATTCCGCCGTTGGCCCCGGGGATCCGTTTCGCGTTCGCAAAGACCGGCCGGTCGGTGTTCCCAATCGGACGGTTTCGGGGCAGCATCGTGCGGTCCGCGAACGACAACCCGTTCCGGACATCGCGTGATGAAATGGGGCAATGTGAAGAAAATCGTGGCGGCGCTCGCCGCGGCGGGGTTCGTGGTGGGGGGCGCGGTGCTCGCTCCGGGCGCGCAGGCCGCCCCCGCCGCCCAGCCCGCGCCCGCCCAGGTGAGCTACGACCCCGCGCCGATCGCGTGGGGCACCTGCGCCAGCCCCGGACTGGCGCGACGGGGCGCCCAGTGCGGGTTCCTTGAGGTCCCGCTCGACTACGCGAAACCGACCGGCACCAAGATCAAGCTGGCGGTCTCGCGGATCAAGGCGAAGGTCCCGGCCGAGCAGTACCAGGGGATCATGCTGACCAACCCGGGCGGCCCCGGCGGTTCCGGCCTGACCCTCTCGGTGCTGGGTGAGTATGTACCCAACAACGCCGGGGCGGCCTACGACTGGATCGGGTTCGACCCGCGCGGCGTCGGCTCCAGCCAGCCGTCGCTGTCCTGCGACGGGTCGTACTTCGGTTACAACCGGCCGAACTACGTGCCGATCACGTCCAAGCTGGAGAAGACCTGGCTGGACCGGACGAAGGGCTACGCCAAGGCCTGCACCACCGCGGGCGGCGATCTGCTCGACCACGTCAAGACCACCGACACGGTCAGCGACATGGACGTCCTGCGCAAGGCGCTGGGCCAGGACAAGCTGAACTTCTACGGCTTCTCCTACGGCACCTACCTCGGGCAGGTCTACGCCACGCTCTACCCGAACCGGGTGCGGCGCATGGTGCTGGACGGCAACGTCGACCCGCGCAAGGTCTGGTACCAGGCCAACCTGGACCAGGACGTGGCCTTCGACCGCAACATCAAGATCTACTTCGACTGGGTCGCCAAGTACGACAGCGTGTACCACCTCGGCAAGACCGGCAAGGACGTCGAGGCGCTGTTCTACCGCGAGCAGCTCAAGTTCAACGCCAAGCCCGCGGGCGGGATCATCGGTCCGGACGAGTGGACCGACATCTTCCTGCAGGCCGGGTACTACGTGTTCGGCTGGGAGGACGTGGCCAACGCGTTCTCCGCCTGGATCAACAACGGCGACTACAGCGGTCTCAAGGACCTTTACGACGCCTCCAACGCCCAGGGCCCCGGCGCGGACAACAGCTTCGCCATGTACCTGGCCACCCAGTGCACCGACGTCCAGTGGCCGACCCAGTGGACCCGGTGGCAGATCGACAACTGGATCACCTTCATCCGCGCCCCGTTCGAGACCTGGGGCAACGCCTGGTTCAACGCCCCCTGCGTGTACTGGGGCGCCAAGCCGGGCACGCCGGTGAAGGTGGACGGCTCGAAGGCCCCGCCGATGCTGCTGATCAGCGAGTCCCTGGACGCCGCCACCCCGTTCGAGGGCAGCCTTGAGCTGCGCAGCCGGTTCCCGAAGTCGGCGCTGATCGAGGGTGTCGGCGGCACCACGCACGCCGGTTCGCTCAACGGCGTGGCCTGCACGGACGACCTGATCGCCGACTACCTGAGCACCGGCAAGCTGCCTGCTCGGAAGTCGGGCAGGCAGTCGGACGTCAAGTGCACCGGCGTGCCGCAGCCCGTCCCGGCCCCGGCGGCGGCTCCGACGGCGCGCGCGGCGGCGGCTCCCGCCCCGGGTGCCGGTTCCGACCTCAGCCGGGCCGACCTGCAGAAGCTGATCCTCGGCGTCCGAGGCTAGGCTCCTGCCCCGGCCCACCGGGGCGGGTGTCCACTGTGGAAGTACATGGTGGACATCCGCCCCGGTGTCGTTCTCCGGGGTCACAGGTGTTTGAGCGCCTCCCGGCGGGACAGCGGGGACAGGTCCGGGTGCGTGTCGACGAAGTGCCGGACCCAGCCGGGGTCCACCCGCGCGTACTGGCGCAGCGCCCAGCCGATGCCCTTGCGCAGGAAGAAGTCCGGATCGTCCGTCGTGGACTCGATGGCGTGGGTCAGCAGGTCAAGGTCGGTGTCGTCCTTGGCGCTCAGCTGACAGATCACCGCGACCCGGCGCTTCCACCGGTCGGGATCCGTGGCCCAGGCCCGCATGATCGGCGTCAGCTCGTCCGGGTGCGCCGCCAGCAGCGCCCCGATGTGCCGGTTGGCCAGCTCGTCGACGAAGTCCCACCAGGCCCCGGTGAGCACGAACTCCTCGTACAGCGGCAGCAGCGCCACGTCCCGCCACCGCGTGTACGGCTTGTGGCCCAACAGGTCCAGTGCGACGTAGCGCTCCTCGCGGTACTCCGCTTCCCGCCACAGCTCGGCGGCCGCGGCCGCCCACTCGTCGCGCGTGGTCACCGGGTGGTCGGTGAACACCGCGCGCACCAGCTTGGCGCGGGCCGGTTTCGGCACGCCCCGGAACGGCATGTCGGACTTCATGTACCGCTGCATCTCCGGCGCCCGCCGCGGGTCGGCCACCTCGGCCAGCCCCGACCGCGCCGCCGCGACCAACCCCGCTCCGTCCATTCCGGCCTCACCACCCGTCGCCCGTCCCATCGCGTCTGGGCGCCATTCAAGCAGTGACCGAACACCTGTTCAAACGGTTGTCCACAGGCGCGCCGACGGCCGGGGTGCCTCCCCGGAGAGGACGCCCGGCCGTCGGTGAGCGGTCAGTCGCCCAGGGGGTTGAGCAGGTCCAGCTTGCCCTCGAAGGCGAACAGCAGCAGGTCGGTCATCCGGAAGGTGTTCGCGTCCGGGCCAAGGGTGGGGCGCCAGGCCGGTTCGCGCACGATCGAGGTGCGGGAGCCCTCCATCGCGCGGTGGAACACCTCGGCGGTGATGCGGCCGCCGACGGCGCCGAGCCTGCCGCCGCCCAGCTCCGCCTCGCGCAGGATGTAGAACCACAGCGGCGTGTTCGCGGCCACCTCGTCGCGCTGGGCGTCGGCGAGGCCGGACAGGTTCGCCCCGCCCGCCCCGTCGAGCACCTGGTCCCTGGTGAGCGGCGCGGCGCCGAACTTGGCCGCCAGCTGTTGGCCGGTGGCCAGCCGCATCATGCTCGCCCTGGTCAGGTTGCGGAACGCGAGGTTGCGCTGCACCGGCGGGAACGTGCTGCCCCGACCGGCGAACGTGCCCGCAGGCAGCTGGGCGAGCGGGTCGACCAGCAGCGAGTCGATCCGCTTGGCCCGGTTGGGGTGCCCCTCCGGCGCCACCAGGTCGCCGCGGCCCGCCTCGGTGAAGTCGTAGAGCCTGCGGAAGTCCACGATCCAGTTCGTGGGCAGCCGCAGCAGACCCGGCGAGTTGGGGTCGTCGAGCTGCTCGACCGTGGAGCCGGGCTGGAAGTTGCCCGCCACCCCGGTGAAGGTGAACAGCTGCAGCAGACTGGCGATCCCCAGCGGCGAGGCGCTGTTGAACACCCGGTTCCACTGGTAATGGTCGCGCACCATGCTGTGGCCCAGCCGGTAGCTGGCCACCGCGAACTCGATCGGCATGGTCGGCCGCAGCACCTGGCCGCCGTGCGCGTGCGGCTCGAAGAACCGCCTGCCGTTGGTGAACACGTCGGTGACGATCGTGGGGTCGACGATCCGCGGCAGGAAGTCGGTGCGCAGCAGCCACTGGTAGTGCCGCACCACGGTGTCGCGGGCCGCATCGAACAGCCTGCGCTCGTGGATGCCGGTGAGCGCGAGCTGGTCGACCACCCGGTTGTGGAAGCGCAGGAACGCCCCGTGCGTCTGCGCCACGGCGAGGTTCTCGTCGTTGCGCGGGTCCGGGACCAGCGGCGAGCGCTGGTCGGCGAGCGTGCCGGTGCCGCCCTTGCGGGCCAGGTCGAACCCGGCCAGGTCGACGTTGGTGCGGTCGTCCGGGACCGGTACGCCCGCGGTGCTGCCGACCTTGAGCTTGACCCGGTCGTCGGCGTAGAACACGCGGTCGTCGCGGTCGAGCGGGCCGCGGCCGTAGAGCGAGTCCAGGTCGAGCGCGGGCGAGCGGCCCTGCAGCAGGTCGTCGATGTTGACATCGGTGCCCAGCTGCGTCTGGGTGCGGTCCATGGTCAGGTCGTGGTCGACGAACTGGCCCAGGTAGGTGAACCCGGCGGGCAGGTCGCCGTCGGGCTGCGCGGCGGACTGGTCGGTGATCGCGCCCGCCAGCGCGATCCGCAGCTCCTCGTCGACGCGCGGGCCCTTGGGGCCCAGCCGGGAGAAGCGGAAGCGGCGCAGCTCCTCGGTGGTGGACGGCTCCCGGGTGATCGGCTCGCCGTCGGCGTCGGCCTCAAGCACCCCCTCGCCAACGACGAAGAAGCTGTTCCGGGCATGGCTCTGCATGGCTGAACCCCCACAATCCGTTTCCGCACATCGAATGACGCGGAAGGACCGTGTGCGCGCACCGTACCGAGTTCCCTCCCCAGAGAACCGGTGCCCCCCAACGATTCCTCCCCGCGACCGAGGCTACCGGAACCGGGCGCGCGGGGTCGGCGGAATTTGCCGCATGGCGAATTCCCGCGTTTTATTAATAATTACCGCCGTTCGGCGCGGCCATTCGGCGGGCGACGCGTGGCCAGGTCGAGCGCGAGGTCCACCAGGTCCGTGCGGTCCAGGGTGGACACCTCGGCCAGCTCGATCCACGCGGCCATGTCGGTGGAGCCGTTCTCCTCGAACCGCAGCTCGCCACCGTCGATCCGGCCCGCGTAGACGACGCGCACGCCGTGCCAGTCCGTAGCCGCGCCGTTACGCTGCAATGCCTTCCGCAGGCCACGGGCGGGGAATGTGCGGCGGATCGAATCGATGCCGAGCAACGAATCGATGTGGACGGTGTAACCGGTCTCCTCGGTCACCTCGCGCATGGCGGCGTCCAACGGGTCCTCGCCGTGGTTGATACCGCCGCCGGGCAGTGTCCACTTCTTAGTACCGTCGCGCGCGACCCAGCGGGCGAGCAGCATCCGCTCCTCTTCCACACACACGACGTAGGCCGCGATCCTGGTGCTCTGTCTCATGCCGCACTCGCGCGGTCCGGTAAAGCCATCACCCGACGAACCTAACCCACTCCGGTGCGTCATTCCGAGCACGTTTCGGCGTCTTCCTGCCCTTGTCCTAGGCTGGTGACCCGTGTCGACCCAGCCGATGATCGCGCCCAGCATCCTGTCCGCCGACTTCGCCCGGCTCGCCGACGAGCTCACCGCCGTCGCGGGCGCGGACTGGGTGCACGTGGACGTGATGGACGCCCACTTCGTGCCCAACCTGACCCTGGGCCTGCCGGTGGTGCGGTCGCTGCTCAAGGCCACCGACATCCCGCTCGACTGCCACCTGATGATCTCCGACCCGGACCGCTGGGCGGTCGGCTACGCGGAGGCGGGCGCGCACAACGTCACGGTGCACGTGGAGGCCGCCACCGACCCGGTCAAGATCGCCCGTGACCTGCGCGCCGCGGGTGCCAAGGCGGGGCTGTCGATCAAGCCGGGGACGCCGCTTGAGCCGTATGTCGAGGTGCTCAAGGAGTACGACACGCTGCTGGTGATGTCGGTGGAGCCGGGGTTCGGCGGGCAGGGCTTCATCGCCGAGGTGCTGGACAAGGTCCGCACGGCGCGGAACCTGGTCGACACCGGGCACCTGCGGCTGCTCGTGGAGATCGACGGCGGGATCAACGCCGACACGATCGACCAGGCGGCGGAGGCCGGTGTGGACTGCTTCGTCGCAGGCTCGGCGGTGTACGGGGCGGCGGATCCGGCCAGGGCGGTGGCCGCGCTGCGCGACCAGGCCCGCAACGCCAACCACCGCTTCGCCTGACCGAACCCGGACACTGTCCCGCGGTCCGGGCGGACGGTCGGCACACGTCCGATCATCACAGTCCATTGTGGAGTGTCGGGTTCCGGCCGGTGCGGCTCGCCCCGGCGCCGGACTGTCGGGTGGGGCTGCCAGACTGGGCGGGTGGAGGACAGCCTGGCCGCGGCGATGCGGTCCGCGGTGGCGTTGGCCGAAGGGGTTCGGGGCACCACCAGTCCCAATCCGCCGGTCGGGTGCGTCGTACTGGACGCCGACGGCGTGCTCGTCGGCCGTGGCGCCACCCAGCCGCCGGGCGGCCCGCACGCCGAGGTGATGGCGCTGGCCGACGCGGGCGAACGGGCGCGCGGCGGCACCGCCGTAGTCACGCTGGAACCCTGCGCGCACCACGGCCGCACCCCACCCTGCACCGACGCGCTGCGGGCGGCCGGGATCGTCCGGGTCGTGCACGCGGTGTCCGATCCGAACCCGGTGGCCGCCGGGGGTGCCGAGGTGCTCGCCGGCGCGGGAATCGACGTCGCGAGCGGATTGCTGGCCGACGAGGTGGCGCGCGGGCCACTGCGCGCCTGGCTGCACCACGTCCGGTGTGACCGGCCACACGTGACCTGGAAGTACGCCGCCAGTCTGGACGGCCGGGTGGCCGCAGCCGACGGGACCAGTCGGTGGATCAGCTCCGCGAACTCCCGCGCGGAGGTGCACGAGCTGCGCGGAAAGGCCGACGCGATCGTGGTGGGGCGCGGTACCGTGCTCGCCGACGACCCGGCCCTGACCGCGCGCGCCGCGGACGGAACAGCGGCGGCCCGTCAACCGTTGCGGGTAGTCGTGGGACGCGGAGACCTGCCCGAGGGGGCGAGGGTGCTGGACGACAGCGCCGAGACGTTGCGGGTCCGGACGCACGACCCGGCCGAGGTGCTGGCCGTGCTGCGCGCCCGCGGCGTGGTCGACGTGCTGTTGGAAGGGGGCCCCACGCTCGCGGGCGCGTTCGCCGCGGCGGGGCTGGTCGACCGGGTGCTCGCCTACGTGGCGCCGACCCTCCTCGGGGCCGGTCCTGTGGCGTTGGGCGCATCCGGCGTGTCGACCATCACCGCGGCCCACCGGCTGGTGGTCGAGGGGGTCACCATGAGCGGACCGGATGTGCGGATCTCCGCCGTCCCGGCGCGGAACTAGGGAGGAAACCACCGGTGTTCACCGGGATCGTGGAAGAACGCGGCGAGGTCGTCGCGGTGCGTGATCTCGCCGACGCCGCGCGCGTCACCATCGCCGCGCCGCTGGTCACCAGCGACGCCGGGCACGGCGACTCGATCGCGGTCAACGGCGTCTGCCTGACCGTGGTCGAGCTGGCCGACGGCACCTTCACCGCCGACGTGATGCGCGAGACGCTGACCCGCTCCAGCCTGGCCGGGATCGCCGCAGGCGACCCGGTCAACCTCGAACGCGCCGCCGCGGTGGGCGGCCGCCTCGGTGGGCACATCGTGCAGGGGCACGTGGACGGCACCGGGGTCGTGCTGTCCCGCGACCCCTCCGAGCACTGGGACGTGGTCCGCTTCGGCCTGCCAGCCGAGCTGGCCAGGTACGTGGTGGAGAAGGGCTCGATCACCGTCGACGGGGTGTCGCTGACCGTCGTCGAAGTCGGCCGGGACTGGTTCACCGTCAGTCTCATCCCGGAGACGCTGCGCGCCACCACGCTGGGCGTGCGGCAGCCGGGGGAGAAGGTGAACCTGGAGGTGGACGTGGTCGCCAAGTACGTGGAGAAGCTGGTCGGACCGCACCTGGCGGCCGGGAAGGAGACCGCGGGTGAGTGACGTCGACACTGGTGCCGCAGCCATCGAGAGAGCCATCGCCGACATCGCCGATGGCAAGGCGGTCGTCGTGGTGGACGACGAGGACCGCGAGAACGAGGGCGACCTCATCTTCGCCGCCGAGAAGTGCACGCCGGAGCTGCTGGCGTTCATGGTGCGCTACACCTCCGGCTACATCTGCGTGCCGCTGACCGAGGCCGACTGCCTCCGGCTCGATCTGCCGCCGATGTTCCACACCAACCAGGACGCGCGCGGCACCGCCTACACGGTCACCGTGGACGCGGCCGAGGGCGTGAGCACCGGTATCTCCGCCGCCGACCGCGCGCACACGATCCGGATGCTCGCCGACGAGGACTCCACGGCCAAGGACTTCAACCGCCCCGGGCACGTGGTCCCGCTGCGCGCCAAGGAGGGCGGCGTGCTGCGCCGACCCGGGCACACCGAGGCCGCCATCGACCTGGCCAGGATGGCCGGGCTGCGGCCCGCGGGCGTGCTCTGCGAGATCGTCTCGCAGAAGGACGAGGGCGACATGGCCCGCTACGACGAGCTGAAGGTGTTCGCCGCCGAGCACGACCTGACGATCATCACCATCGCCGACCTGATCGCCTACCGGCGGCGCACCGAGCAGCAGGTGGCCAAGGTCGCCGAGGCGCGCATCCCGACCGCGCACGGCGTGTTCCGCGCGGTCGGCTACGACAGCCTGCTGGACGGCATCGAGCACGTGGCGCTGGTCTACGGTGACCTCGGCGACGGCCGGGACGTGCTGGTCCGGGTGCACTCCGAGTGCCTCACCGGCGACGTGTTCGGCTCGCTGCGCTGCGACTGCGGCCCGCAGCTGGACGCCGCGCTGGAGGCGGTGGCCGCCGAGGGCCGCGGCATCGTGCTCTACATGCGCGGCCACGAGGGCCGCGGCATCGGCCTGCTGCACAAGCTGCAGGCCTACCAGCTGCAGGACGACGGCGCCGACACCGTCGACGCCAACCTGGCGCTTGGCGTGCCCGCCGACGCCCGCGACTACGGCACCGGCGCGCAGATCCTGGTCGACCTCGGCGTGCAGTCGATGCGGCTGCTGACCAACAATCCGGCCAAGCGGGTCGGCCTGGAGGGCTACGGGCTGACCGTGGTCGACCGGGTGCCGCTGTCGGTGTGGCCGAATCCGGAGAACCTGCGCTACCTGCGCACCAAGCGCGACCGGATGGGCCACGACCTGGGCAACCTGGAGCAGTACGAGGTCGGCGCGGTGGCCGCGGGCACCGAGGAGGGCGACGCGTGAGCGGGACGGGCAGGCCGGGCACCTCCGTGCCGCGCTGCGAGGGCATCCGGCTGGGCATCGCGGCCACCCGGTGGCACGGCAAGATCACCGAGCAGCTGCTGGACCGGGCGCTCGCCGCGGCCGTGGAGGCCGGGGTCGAGGAGCCGACCGTGGTGCACGTGCCGGGCGCGGTCGAGCTGCCGGTGGTCTGCCAGGAGCTGGCCAAGCACCACGACGCCGTGGTGGCGCTCGGCGTGGTCGTGCGCGGCGGCACCCCGCACTTCGAGTACGTGTGCGACGCGGTCACCGCGGGCCTGACCAGGGTGGCGCTGGACGAGGGCACCCCGGTGGGCAACGGCGTGCTCACCGTGAACTCCGACGAGCAGGCGCTGGACCGGGCCGGGCTGCCGGAGTCGGTCGAGGACAAGGGCTACGAGGCGTGCGCGGCCGCGTTGGAGACCGCGCTCGTGCTGCGCGGCCTGCGCCAGCCGTGGACCGAACGGGACTTCCAGTGAACGCCCGCACCGCCGCCGCCCGGGTGACCGCCCGGCCGCGCCGGGTCCGGCTCGTCTCCGGCGCGTTCGCGGTGGTGTTCGTCGCGGTGTTCTCCGTGGTGGCGGTGCTGCTGCGGGGCAGCGACACGGGCGCGGTGTTCCAGGTGTCCGACCAGGTCGCCATGGTCGGCATCGGCGTACTGCTGGCCTGCGGCGTGCTGTGGCTGACCTGGCCCAAGGTGAGCGCGGACGAGGGCGGGGTGACCGTGCGCAACCTGCTCGGCGGCACCCGCTACCCGTGGGCGTCGGTCGAGCGGATCAGCTTCCCGGATGGCGCCGCCTGGGCCCGGCTGGAGCTGCCGGACGACGAGTACGTGCCGATCATGGCCGTGCAGGCGGTGGACGGCCCGCGCGCGGTCTCCGCCATCCGCGACCTCCGCGCCCTGCACGCCGCCGCCACCCGCCCGGGTGATACCGACCAGGACAGCGGGGCGGTGTAGGTCCGTTTCGGAGGCTGATGCCTTCTGTTCGATGCGGCCGCCGGTATCGGGGCAGGCAGTGACGGTGCCAGGTCGGGGACCGTGCCGGGTGGGGATGAGGGGGCAGGCGGCGGGAGAGAGTGGATTCTGTGTATGGGCTGTGAGTGTCCGGTCTGCTTGAACCCGCTGGCAGGCGATCACGTAGCCCCCGGTGTATCCCTGAACTGATACCCGAGGAGGCAACGGCGTGACAGTGGAGCCCACCACCCAGTCCACCGCGCAATTCCCAGCCGAGCCAGGCCCGGCGGGACGCAGCAGGCGGCAGGTCCTGTGCGGACTCATGGTCGCTTTGGTCGCCCCGGGCGTGCTCGCCGCGTGCGGGTCGTCCGACACCGACAAACCGGCCACGACCACCACGACCGGCGGTTCGGGCAGTACCGGCGGTTCCGGTGCCACGACGGGGGGCTCGTCAGGTGGCACCAGCGGGGCGTTGAGCACGGTCTCGGCCATCCCGGACGGCGGCGGCGTGCTCGTGGCGGGCCCGTCCGGCAACCAGATCCTGCTGGTCCGCTCGGGCAGCACGGTCACCGGCTTCGACCCGAGCTGCCCGCACCAGGGCGCCACGGTCGACCCGCCGAAGAGCGGCGTGATCACCTGCCCCCGGCACGGCAGCACCTTCAACGCGTCGACCGGGGCGCGCACCGGCGGCCCGGCCCAGACCGGCCTCAAGACGGTGAACGTCAAGGTCCAGGGCGACAACGTCGTGCTCGCCTGAGTCCTGCTCGCCTGAGTTGGCCCGGCCGAGCGGACCCCGGTCCGACTGCGGCCGTTCGGGTTATGGATTCACCGGATCGGTGGTGGTTGAGTCAAGGTCAACCGCCACCGATCCGGGAGGCCGCCATGCCGTCCAGGACGTCCCGACGCGTAGTGGGCCTGGCCCTCGGCGCGTTATCCGCCATCGCGCTCGCCCTCCCCGCCGCCGCGGCCCCCGCCGACGACCGGCCCACCGCCGTCGTCTCGCTCGGCGACAGCGCCATCTCCGGTGAGGGCGCGGGCGACTACGAACCCGGCACCCGCGGCGAGAACGGCGACTGGTGCCACCGGTCGGCCAACGCGCTCATCCACCGGACGCACGTCGCGCAGCGCACGATCAACCTCGCCTGTTCCGGCGCGGACGCATCCAACGTGTCCCTAGCCGACACCACCCACTACACCGAGGGCTCGCAGGCCCGCAGGCTCATCGACGTCGCCCGCGCCAACCGGGTCACCGCCGTCGTGCTCCAGATCGGTGCCAACGACGACCCCCAGTTCGCGAACACCGTCCTGGACTGCATCAAACGCTGGTTCAACCCGTTCGGTTCCGGCTGCGCGAGCGACCTGCGCAGGCAGTGGCCGCAGCGGCTGACCGCGATGGCACCCAAGGTGGAGGCGGCGGTCGCCGACGTGCGCTCGGCCATGCGCCAGGCGGGGTACGCCGACGGGGACTACCGGTTCGTGATCACCTCCTACGCCTCGCCGGTGACCGAGAAGATGGACCCGATCCAGCACGGTCCGCAGGGCTGTCCGCTGCGCCTGCCCGACGCCGCCTACGGCCGCACCGAGGCCGTGCCCCAGTTCGCCGACGCCTTCCGCGGCATCGCCGCCCGTGCCGGACTGTCCTACTTGGACTTCTCGCGCGCCACCGAGGGCCACGAGGCGTGCAGCGGCGGCGGGAGCACCGCGAGCGAGTGGCAGAACCGGGTCACCGTCGACCCGTACGCCTGGGTGTTCGGCGGGCTGGACGCGTTCGGCATCCACATGGCACAGCAGTCCTTCCACCCGAACGCCCGCGGCCACGCCCAGCTCGGCCGCTGCGTCACCGAGTTCCTGACCGGCTCGGCGACCTCCGCGCGCTGCCTGGTCGGCGCCGACGGGAACCTGCACGCCGTGTCCTGAGCTGATCTGTCCCGAGCCGTGCCGACGGCGCGGGTCCGGGGGGTGGCGGAGCCCGGTGGGCGGGGTTGTCGGTGGGCGGCCGTAGGGTTGTCCACGTGGCCGACCCGTCCACCTACCGACCCTCTCCCGGCACCATCCCGGACGCGCCTGGCGTGTACAAGTTCCGCGATCCTGGTGGCCGGGTCATCTACGTCGGCAAGGCGAAGAGCCTGCGCTCCAGGCTGAACTCGTACTTCGCCGACATCTCCTCGCTGCACCCGCGCACCAGGCAGATGGTGACCACCGCGGGCGGCGTCGAGTGGACCGTGGTGTCCACCGAGGTCGAGGCGCTGCAGCTGGAGTACAACTGGATCAAGGAGTTCGACCCGAGGTTCAACGTCCGCTACCGGGACGACAAGTCCTACCCGGTCCTCGCCGCCACCATGCACGAGGACTACCCGCGGCTGCACGTCTACCGCGGTCCGCGCCGGAAGGGCGTGCGCTACTTCGGCCCGTACGCGCACGCCTGGGCCATCCGCGAGACGCTCGACCTGCTGCTGCGCGTGTTCCCGGCGCGCACCTGCTCCAAGGGCGTGTTCCAGCGGCACGGCCAGATGGGCCGCCCCTGCCTGCTCGGCTACATCGGCAAGTGCTCGGCGCCGTGCGTCGGCCGGGTCAGCGCGGACGAGCACCTGGCCATCGTCGAGGACTTCTGCGACTTCCTCTCCGGCAAGACCGACGCCATGGTGCGTCGGTTGGAGAAGGAGATGGCCGCCGCCTCCGAGGACCTGGAGTTCGAGCGGGCCGCCCGGCTGCGCGACGACATCGGGGCACTGCGCCGGGCGATGGAGAAGCAGGCGGTGGTGCTCGGCGACGGCACCGATGCGGACGTCGTCGCCTTCGCCTTCGACGAGCTGGAAGCCGCCGTCCAGGTCTTCCACGTGCGCGGCGGGCGGGTTCGCGGCCAGCGCGGATGGGTGATCGACCGCATCGAGGACGGCACGGTCGAGGAAGGACAGAGCCCGGTGGCCGGGCTGGTCGACCGCTTCCTCAGCCAGTTCTACGGCGACCAGGCCACCTTCGACGCCGAGCCGGACGGATCGACCGGGTCGGGCGGATCGGATGGTGGCACCGGCACGTCCGCGCCGGACGCGGAGACCTCGCCGGTGCCGCGCGAGGTGCTGGTGCCCGAGCTGCCCGACGACGCCGACGCGGTGGCCGTCTGGCTGGGCGGGCTGCGCGGCGGCAAGGTGGCGCTGCGGGTGCCCCAGCGCGGCGACAAGCGGGCGCTGATGGAGACCGTGGAGCGCAACGCCAAGGAGGCGTTCACCCAGCACAAGCTGCGCCGCGCGGGCGATCTCACGGCCCGCTCGGCCGCACTCCAGGAACTGCAGGACGCGCTCGGGCTGGACACCGCGCCGCTGCGCATCGAGTGCGTCGACATCAGCCACAACCAGGGTGCCGACGTGGTCGCCTCATTGGTGGTGTTCGAGGACGGGCTGGCGCGCAAGTCCGAGTACCGCCGGTTCGCGCTGCGCGAGGCCGCCACCGAGGGCGACGTGGCCTCGATCGCCGAGGTGGTGCGGCGCCGGTTCGCCAAGTACGCGGGGGAGTCCGGCGGCCAGGACCCCCGGCCGGGCATCGACCCGGACACCGGCAGGCCCAAGCGCTTCGCCTACCCGCCCAACCTGCTCGTGGTCGACGGCGCGGGCCCGCAGGCCAATGCCGCCGCGGACGTGCTGGCCGATCTCGGCGTCACCGACGTGGCCGTGGTCGGGCTGGCCAAGCGGCTGGAGGAGGTCTGGCTGCCCGCCGACCCGGACCCGGCGATCCTGCCGCGCACCAGCGAGGCGCTGTACCTGTTGCAGCGGGTGCGCGACGAGGCGCACCGGTTCGCCATCGCCTACCACCGGCAGAAGCGGTCCAAGAGCCTGATCACCTCGGTGCTCGACGACGTGCCCGGTCTCGGCCAGACCCGCAAGGCCGTGCTCATCAAGCACTTCGGCTCGCTGAAGCGGCTGCGCGCGGCGGGCGTCGAGGAAATCGCGACCGTGCCCGGCATCGGCCCGGCCACCGCGCGGGCCGTGCACGCCGCGCTGTCCGGGGCGGCCCAGGCACCCCGCGCGGCGGCCGGACCGGACGCCCCCGAGAATCCAGGCGACACCGACGACGCCACTCGGACCGACAGCACTACCGATAGCGCAGGCGAGGCGGACAGCGTCACGGAAACCGATAGCGCCACCGACATCGACAGCGCTGCCGGCAAAGACAACACGGACAGCACGGTCGATACCGACACGACGCGCCTGCCGGGGCCGGGCAGTACGGACAACGCGGGCAGCGCGGACAACGCCGCCGCACCGGCAGGCACCGCAAGCACAGCGAACGCGGAGGAACCGCAGCAGTGAACACCGAACAGGGCGGACCCGGCATCGAGGTCGCCGTCGTCACCGGACTCTCCGGCGCGGGCCGCAGCACCGCCGCCAAGTGCCTGGAGGACCTCGGCTGGTTCGTGGTGGACAACCTGCCGCCCGAGCTGATCTCCACCATGGTCGAGCTGGGCTCCCGGGCCCGCGGCGCGATCACCAAGGTCGCGGTGGTGATGGACGTGCGCAGCCGGGCCTTCACCGAGGACCTGTCGTCGATCATCAAGGACCTGGACGCGCGCGGCTACCGGCCCAGGGTGCTGTTCCTGGAGGCCACCACGGACGTGCTGGTGCGCCGGTTCGAGCACGTCCGGCGCGGCCACCCGATGCAGGGCGAGGGCAGGCTGATCGACGGCATCGGCGCCGAGCGTGACCTGCTGCGCCCGCTGCGCGAGGAGGCCGACCTGATCCTGGACACCTCCACGCTGTCCGTGCACCAGCTGCGCGCCAAGATCGAGGACGCGTTCGGCTCGGACGCGGCCGCCGCCACCCGGGTCACCGTGCTGTCCTTCGGCTACAAGTACGGCCTGCCGATGGACGCCGACCTGGTGATGGACGTGCGGTTCCTGCCCAACCCGTTCTGGATCCCGGAGCTGAAGGACCAGACCGGCCGGGACACCGACGTGCGCAACTACGTGCTCAGCCAGGAGGGCGCGGACGAGTTCCTGGACCGCTACCACGAGCTGCTGCGGCTGATCGGCGCCGGTTACCGGCGCGAGGGCAAGCGGTACCTGACGCTGGCGGTCGGCTGCACCGGCGGCAAGCACCGCAGCGTGGCCATCTCCGAGGAGCTGTCCCGCAGGCTCGCCGACGAGGACGGGCTGGCGGTCAAGGTCGTGCACCGCGACCTGGGGCGCGAGTGAGCGAACCCGAACCCGTACCGGTCAAGGCGGTCGCGCTCGGCGGCGGCCGCGGCCTGTTCGTCACGCTCAGCGCGCTGCGGCTGATCACCCCGGACGTCACCGCCGTGGTCACCGTGGCCGACGACGGCGGCTCCTCCGGCAGGCTGCGCCGCGAGCTCGGTCTGCTGCCGCCCGGCGACCTGCGCAAGGCATTGACCGCGCTCGCGGGCCCGGACGGCCCGTGGCGCGAGGTGTTCGAGCACCGGTTCGGCGGCACCGGCGCGCTTGCCGGGCACGCGGTCGGCAACCTGGTGCTGGCCGGGCTGCTGGAGGTGCTCGGCGACCCGGTCGAGGTGCTGGCCGAGGCGGCCCGGCTGCTCGGCGTCACCGGCCGGGTGCTGCCGATGTCCACCGAGCCGCTGGACATCGAGGCCGACGTGACCGGCCTGGAGGAGGACCCGACCACGGTCCGCCGCATCCGCGGCCAGGTCGCCGTGGCCACGACTCCGGGGCACGTGCAACGGATCCGCCTGCATGGCGCGGGCCGCCCGGCCGTCCGACGGCTCGAACCGCCCACGGCCTGCCCGCAGGCAGTGGACGCGGTGCTGGGCGCGGACGTCGTGCTGCTCGGCCCCGGCTCCTGGTTCACCAGCGTGCTGCCGCACCTGTTGGTCCCCGAACTGCACGAGGCACTCGTGGCGACGGCCGCCGCCAGGGTCGTGGTGCTCAATCTCGTCCCCCAACCGGGCGAAACCGAGGGGTTCTCGCCGGAGCGCCACCTCGACGTACTCTGCGAGCACGCACCCCGGCTGCGGGTCGACGCGGTCATCGCCGACGCCGACTCGGTGCCCACCCCGGACCGGCTCCGACGTGCGGCGTCGGCGCTGGGCGCGGACATGTGGCTGGACTCGGTCGGGTCGGCGCGGCGGCCGGGCAGGCACGACCCGGCGGCACTGGCGGCCGCCCTGCGCCGGGCGATCACCTCGGTGAGGGGACGCTGAAGCCGCGCGGCCGACGTGATGGGATGTACCCCGCCCGCACCGGACGGGATCGACCCGCCCGCACCACCCGGGCCGGGAGAGGAGGACCCTGTGGCGATGACCGCCGCCGTGAAGGACGAGCTGAGCAGGCTGGCCGTGTCCAAGACCTGTTGCCGTCGCGCCGAGGTGTCCTCGCTGCTGCGCTTCGCGGGCGGGCTGCACATCGTCGCGGGCCGGGTCGTGGTGGAGGCCGAGCTGGATACCGGCTCGGCGGCGCGCAGGCTGCGCAAGGAGATCCACGAGCTGTACGGGCACCACGCGGACGTGCACGTGATCACCTCCGGCGGGCTGCGCAAGGGCACCAGGTACGTGGTGCGCGTGGTCAAGGACGGCGACGGCCTGGCCAGGCAGACCGGCCTGCTCGACCCGCGCGGCCGCCCGGTGCGCGGGCTGCCCGCGCCGGTGGTGTCCGGCGGGGTGTGCGACGCCGAGGCCGCCTGGCGCGGCGCGTTCCTGGCGCACGGCTCGCTCACCGAGCCCGGCCGCTCGTCCTCGCTGGAGATCACCTGCCCCGGACCGGAGGCCGCGCTGGCCATCGTCGGCGCCGCCCGGCGGATGGGCATCCAGGCCAAGTCCCGCGAGGTGCGCGGCGCCGACCGGGTGGTGGTCCGCGACGGTGACGCCATCGGCGCGCTGCTGACCCGCCTTGGCGCGCACGCCAGCGTGCTCAACTGGGAGGAACGGCGGATGCGGCGCGAGGTCCGCGCCACCGCCAACCGGCTGGCCAACTTCGACGACGCGAACCTGCGCCGCTCCGCGCGCGCCGCGGTGGCCGCGGCCGCCCGGGTGCAGCGGGCGATGGAGATACTCGGCCCGGACGCGCCAGAGCACCTGACCGCGGCGGGGGAGCTGCGGCTGAAGAACAAGCAGGCCTCGCTGGAGGAGCTGGGCCAGCTGTCGGACCCGCCGATGACCAAGGACGCGGTCGCGGGCCGCATCCGCAGACTCCTGGCCATGGCCGACAAACGCGCCAAGGACATGGGCCTGCCCGACACCGAATCCGCCGTCACCCCGGACATGCTCGAAGCGGATGCGTGATCCGGCTCCTCGGGATATCGCGAGGTCCCGGTAGCGCGGGCGATATCGCGAATGGTCCTCGCGTCTCTTGGTGATCGTTGGCGAATAACCCACCAAACAGTCGTTGTGATCTGGGTCTCTCCACGTATCTGCGGCGCCGCGGGCCGCTCTTCTCTGGTGAAAGCGCGGGATGCCGCTTGGGGGAGGGGCATCCCGTGAAGGGGGGATCGAGGGGGTGACGGAGTGGAGTCCGCCCGGCGTGGGGGCTGGCGGACTTCACTCCGTTAATTGTTTTCCTGGCCGTTATGACCGGTTCTCGCGTCGCGGCCGTCGTCCGGGGTTCTCCGGCTTCCGACTGTGTGTCCGTCGAACAGTTGTCCGGGTGCCCTCCGGTCTGATTCGATAAAGAGACACCGCTGACCTCCTGACCTGCGGCCGACCGGGTGAACGCTAGGGTTCTATGAGGGCTCGGTTTGTACTTGGAAGACGTTTCGGACATACGGCGCGCGGTGACGCGCGGCACTGGCGAGAACGAGGAGATATTCAGGTGACGGTTCGCGTTGGCGTCAACGGCTTCGGTCGGATCGGTCGCAACTTCTGGCGCGCCGTGCAGGCGAGCGACCACGACATCGAGATCGTGGCCTTCAACGACCTCGGTGACGTCTCGACCATGGCCCACCTGCTCAAGTACGACAGCATCCTGGGTCGGCTGCCCCAGGACGTGTCGGTGACCGCCGAGGGCATCAAGGTCGGCGACACCACCATCAAGGCGCTGGCCGAGCGCGACCCGGGCAAGCTGCCCTGGAAGGACCTCGGCGTGGACGTCGTGGTCGAGTCGACCGGCTTCTTCACCAACGCGGGCGACGCGCGCAAGCACGTGGACGAGGGCGGCGCCAAGAAGGTCATCATCTCCGCGCCGGCCAAGGGCGAGGACCTCACCGTGGTGCTCGGCGCCAACGAGAACCAGTACGACGGCTCGCAGACCGTCATCTCGAACGCCTCCTGCACCACCAACTGCCTGGCCCCGCTGGCCAAGGTGCTGCACGACGCGTTCACCATCGAGCGCGGCCTGATGACCACCATCCACGCGTACACCCAGGACCAGAACCTGCAGGACGCGCCGCACAAGGACCTGCGCCGCGCCCGCGCCGCCGCGCTGAACATCGTGCCCACCTCGACCGGCGCCGCCAAGGCGATCGGCCTGGTGCTGCCGGAGCTCAACGGCAAGCTCGACGGCTACGCGCTGCGCGTGCCCGTGCCCACCGGTTCGGCCACCGACCTGACCGTGAGCCTGGGCCGCGAGGTCACCCTGGACGAGGTGCAGGCCGCCTACCAGGCCGCCGCCGAGGGCCCGCTCAAGGGCATCCTGCGCTACAACACCGACCCGATCGTCTCCGCCGACATCGTCACCGACCCGGCGTCGTGCATCTACGACGCGCCGCTGACCAAGGTCAACGGCGACCAGGTCAAGGTCGTCGGCTGGTACGACAACGAGTGGGGCTACTCCAACCGCCTCGCCGACCTGACCGCGCTCGTCGCCTCGAAGCTCTGAGGCCCGGGGAACAGGGCCGGTACAGGGAAACCCCGTGAAGACTCTCGACGACCTGATCGCCGAGGGCGTGACGGGTCGGCGCGTACTGGTGCGCGCCGACCTCAACGTCCCGCTCGACGGCGCGACCATCACCGACGACGGCCGGGTCCGCGCGTCGCTGCCCACGATCACCCGGCTCGCCGAGGCGGGCGCCCGGGTCGTGGTGGCCGCGCACCTTGGCCGCCCCAAGGGCGCCCCGGAGGCCAAGTACTCCCTCGCCCCGGTCGCCGCGCGGCTGTCCGAGCTGCTCGGCCGGGAGGTGCCGCTGGCCGCCGACCTGGTCGGTGACTCGGCGAAGGCCACCGTGGCCGGGCTGGCCGACGGCGGCGTGGCGCTGCTGGAGAACGTGCGCTTCGACGCCCGCGAGACCTCGAAGGACGCCGCCGAGCGCGGCGCGCTGGCCGACGAGCTGGCCGCGCTGGCCGACGCGTTCGTCTCCGACGGTTTCGGCGTGGTGCACCGCAAGCAGGCCTCGGTCTACGACGTGGCCACCCGGCTGCCCGCCTACGCGGGCGGGCTGGTGCTCGCCGAGGTCGAGGTGCTGCGCAGGCTGACCACCGACCCGGCCCGCCCGTACGTGGTGGCGCTGGGCGGCTCGAAGGTGTCCGACAAGCTGGCGGTGATCGAGTCGCTGCTGCCCAAGGTCGACGCGCTGCTGGTCGGCGGGGGCATGTGCTTCACGTTCCTGGCCGCCGAGGGGCACGGCGTCGGCGACTCGCTGCTGGAAGCCGACATGATCGACACCTGCAAGCGGCTGCTGGCCGAGAACCCGGGCAAGATCGCCCTGCCGGAGGACGTCGTCATCGCCGACGACTTCTCCGCCGAGGCGAACACGTCCACGGTCCTGGCGGCGCAGATCCGTGAGGGCTGGAAGGGTCTGGACATCGGCCCGATCACGGTCGAGCGCTACGCCGACGTGCTCAAGGCGGCGGGCACGGTCTTCTGGAACGGCCCGATGGGCGTGTTCGAGCTGGCCCCGTTCGCCGAGGGCACCCGCGGCGTGGCCGCGGCGATCGTGGACTCGTCCGCGTTCTCCGTGGTCGGCGGCGGCGACTCGGCGGCGGCCGTGCGGCTGCTCGGCCTGCCCGAGGACGGCTTCTCGCACATCTCGACCGGCGGCGGCGCGTCCCTGGAGTTCCTTGAGGGCAAGGACCTCCCCGGCGTCACCGTCCTCGACACCGCGCGGGAGGGCTGACCCATGGCGCGCCAGACGCTGATCGCGGGCAACTGGAAGATGAACCTGAACCACCTGGAGGCCATCGCCCTGGTGCAGAAGATCGCCTTCTCGCTGCCGGAGAAGTACTACGCCAAGGTCGAGGTGGCGGTGCTGCCGCCGTTCACCGACATCCGGTCGATCCAGACCATGGTCGACGGCGACAAGCTCCTGCTGCGCTACGGCGCCCAGGACATCTCCCGCTACGACTCCGGCGCCTACACCGGCGAGATCTCCGGCCCGATGCTGGCCAAGCTCGGCTGCTCCTACGTCACCGTGGGGCACTCCGAGCGGCGCGAGTACCACGAGGAGACCGACGAGCTGGTCAACGCCAAGGTCCGCGCGGCGCTCAAGCACGAGGTCACCCCGATCCTGTGCCTCGGCGAGCGGGTCGAGGTGCGCGAGGCGGGCACGCACGTGGAGCACTGCGTCGCCCAGCTGATCGCCGGGCTCAAGGGGCTCAAGACCGAGCAGGTGGCCAAGGTGGTCGTGGCCTACGAGCCGGTGTGGGCCATCGGCACCGGCAAGGTCGCCACCGCCGCCGACGCGCAGGAGGTGTGCAAGGCGCTGCGCGCGGCTCTCGCCGAGAAGTACGGCGAGGAGATCGCGAACACCGTGCGCGTGCTGTACGGCGGGTCGGTGAAATCCGGCAACATCGGCGAGTTGGTCGCCCAGGCCGACATCGACGGCGCGCTCGTCGGCGGTGCCAGCCTGCAGGCGGACGAGTTCACCAAACTGTGTGCGATGGCCGCGGGCGGACCGCTCCCGTAACCGCGTTTCCGCTGGTGGAGGCGCCGGAGAGATATTCTCTCCGGCGCTTTCGCGGATAATCGGCCGGGTGCTGATCATGCGAATGCACGTGCGGACGCGATCATCGCCCGCGATGCCGGTAAAACCGGTAACCGACCCGGCACGCCAAGTCGGGCCGGTGGTCGAACCGGCCAACATCACCAGGTAATCTGAGGCCTCAACCGACGACCGCGAGGACCACATGATTCTGACCCTGCAGATCGCTCTGATCGTGACCAGCCTTCTGCTGATCCTGTTGGTGCTGCTGCACCGGGGCCGTGGTGGCGGCCTGTCCTCGCTGTTCGGCGGCGGTATGCAGTCCAGCCTGTCCGGCTCCAGCGTGGTCGAGAAGAACCTCGACCGGGTCACGCTGTTCGTCGGCGCGATCTGGCTCATCTGCGTCGTCGGCCTCGGGCTGATGGCGAAGATCGGTTGACGTGCGCGCTCGTCGTGCGCCTGAACGACAAGGACGACGCGGCGCCGACCGCGTCGAACCACGTGGTGGGGGTGTGAACATCGATGGCCGGTGGTAACGCGATCCGGGGTACCCGGGTCGGTGCTGGTCCCATGGGAGAGTCCGAGCGCGGCGAGTCCGCGCCGCGCCAGCGGGTGTCCTACTGGTGCGCCAACGGGCACGAGTCGCGCCCGTCCTTCGCGCTGGACGCGGAGAAGCCCGAGTCCTGGGACTGCCCGCGCTGCGGTCTCCCGGCGGGCCTGGACGAGCAGGCGCCGCCGAAGGCGCCGCGCAACGAGCCGTACAAGACCCACCTCGCCTACGTGAAGGAGCGCCGCTCCGACGCCGACGGCGAGGCCATCCTGGCCGAGGCCCTGGCCAAGCTCCGCGCCAAGCGCGAGGGCTGAGCCCGCCGCGGCCGACCCCGGCGCCACCCGCGTTCCCGAGGGGACGCGGGTGTTCGCACGGTCCCGGCTGTCCGGCGGCGTTGGTGTCCTCGGTGACACTGGGTCACCGCGCCCGCCGGCGAGCGCTCTCGTCAGTAGCGGAACTCGCTGATCAGCGTGCGCAGGTCCGCGGCGGCGCCGCTGAGGGTCGCCGCGGTGCGCTGGGCGGCGGAGGCGGCGGCGCTGGTGTCCTCGGTGGCGCGGGCCAGGCCCGCGATGCCGGAGCCGATCTGCACCACCGAGCCCGCCGTCTCGCGCACGTTGCGGCTCATCTCGCCGGTGGTGGCCGTCTGCTCCTCGACCGCGGCTGCGATGACCGTCTGGGTGTCGCAGATGGAGCCGACGACCGAGGCGATCTGGTGGATGGCCGCGGTGGCGTCCGCGCTGCCCGCCTCGATGGCCTTGATCCGGTTGGTGATGTCCTCGGTGGCCGTGGCCGTCTGCTGGGCCAGCTCCTTGACCTCGCCCGCCACCACCGCGAAGCCGCGGCCCGCGGCGCCCGCGCGGGCGGCCTCGATGGTCGCGTTGAGCGCCAGCAGGTTGGTCTGCTCGGCGATCGAGCTGATCAGCTTCACCACCGTGCCGATCTCCGCGGTGGCCTCGCCGAGGGCGGCGACCGCGGCGTTGGCCACCTCGGTGTCCCGCACGCCCTCGCCCGCCACGTCGGCGGCCCGGCTGGCGTTCTGGGTGATCTCGTCGATGGCGGCGCGCATCTGCTCGGCCGCCCCGGACATCGCGGTGACCATGGCCGAGACCTCCTCGGCGGTGCCGTTGATGGTGGACGCCTCGGCACTGGTGTCGCCCGCCGTCTCGGCCAGCTTGCCGCTGACCTCGCTCAGCTCGCGCGAGGCGCCCGCTACCTCCTGGGCCCGGTCGGCCACCCGGCTGATCAGCTCCTGGGTGCGCTCGGCCAGCCGGTTGAAGCCCGCCGCCACCGTGCCCAGCTCGTCCCCGCGGTCGGCGGGCACCCGGCGGGTCAGGTCGCCTGCCGCGATATCGGTCAGGCCCGCGCTCAGCGCGCGCAGCGGGCGGGTGATGGAACGGACCAGCAGCAGGGTCAGCACCGCGCCAAGCGCGAACGCGGCGATGGCCAGCACCAGGGTGGTCAACTGGCCGCTGTCGGCGCGCTCCCGCGCCAGGTCGGTGGCGGCGCGCGCCTCCACCTGGGTGTCGTTCACCAGGTTGTCGATCTGCGCGGCGATCTTGTTGAACAGGGCGATCTCGTCCACCGCGACCAACTGGTTGGCCGCGTCGATGGTCTGCGGCGTGCCGGTCCGGTACTCGCCGATGATCGTCCCGTCCAGCTTCATGAACTCGTCGAACTGGGCGCCGATCTCGGTGGCGTAGTTCGCCTGGTCACCGTCCAGGCTGAAGGCCTCCAGAGTGGCCAGCTCGGCGCGGAAGGCGTCGGAGGACTTGAGGAAGGCCGCGCGCGCCGATGCGGTGTCGGCGGTGGCGCCCTGGACACCGCGCTGCACGTCGAACGCATACGCGGTCTGCCAGCCGTTGAAGTCGGCGGAGCGGAACTTGACCTGCATGGCGAGCTGGGTGAGCTCTCGCGAGCGGGAGATCTGGTCGGCCGAGTCGCGCTCGCGGGACATGCTGGACACCGCGACCACGGCCAGCGCGCAGAGCAGCACCAGCAGTACCGCCATCGAGGCGCCCACTCGCGCGCCGACCCGGAGATCCCTGATTCGCCTCAGCATCCGACACCATTCCCGTCCGCGGTCGGTGATGTACGCCACCTCGGGCTTCGACGCGGCTTGAGTTGAACCTGCGGCTTCCGGGCGAGGTCAGCCATGTATGGGGCGGAGAATCACCCGGCTGTGTTAATTGGCCTCGGCTTCGCCGAGGCGGCGGGATCGCCTTTAGCCGGTCTCTTCCCACCCGATCCCACTCGGCCCTGGGGGCCTCCTGGGATCGGGTGGGAAGAGACCGGCGCGATCCCGCGTGGTGGTCCAGTTAGGGGCGGCTGAGTTAGGGGTGGCTGGTTTGGGGTGGTCGGGTTTGGGGTGGCTGGGGTGGGGGTGGTCGAGGTGGGGGGTGTGAGGTGGAGAGGGGGGATGGAGGTAGAGGGGGGAGGGCGTGGTGGAGAGCAAGGGGGGCGGGAGGCGTGAAGGAGGGAAGGAGGCTAGCGGGGGAGGGGGTAGCTGGCGCGGACTGAGAAGCCGCCTTCTGAGGTGGGGCCTGCTTGGAGGCTGCCGCCTAGGAGGCCTGCACGTTCCCTTAGTCCTAGGAGGCCGTGGCCGCCGGAGGGGAGGTTGCGTGGTTGCCGTAGGCGGGGTGGGTCGTTGTGGACCTCGATGACCAGGGTGCCGTCGGCGGCTTGGACGCGGACCGAGGTGGGGGAGCCTGCGGCGTGTTTGCGGACGTTGGTCAGTGCTTCCTGGACGGTGCGGTAGGCGGCGCGGGAGATCGGGCCGGGGAGGTCCAGGGGGCAGGCGTCCATGGCCAGGTGGACCTCGTCGCCGTCGACCAGGTCGGCGATGTGTTCCAGGCCGGGTTGGGTGTCCTCGTCGTCCACGCCGGACCGCAGTACGCCGACCAGCTCGCGTAGCTCTTCCAGGGTCTTGGTGCTCAGGGCGCGGATGGTCTCGGCGGCCTGGCGGGTGGCCTCCGGGTCGGCCAGGTCGACCTGCATGGCGCCCGCCTGCATGGCGATCAGGGTGACCTGGTGGGAGACCACGTCGTGCATCTCCCTGGCCAGTTTGGCCCGCTCGGCGGAGCGGACGGTGGCCGCGTAGAGCCGTTTCTCCCGTTCGCGGCTGCGGGCCAGCTCGCGGATGCGGGCGGCGAGCTCCTGCCGCATGGTGATGAGCATCCCGATGGTCATCGGCATCCCGGCGACGGCGACCCCGTAGATCGCGTCCAGGACGTGTTCCTCCCAGGTCTGCGCCAGGAAGTCCGACCACGGCCACAGCACCGCCCGGCTCAGCGCCACCAGCAGCGCGGCGGTGATCGTGCGCCAACCCAGCATCCGGCGCCTGGCCAGGGTGCCCAGCGCGATCATCGCGGCCAGCTGCGCCCAGCCAGCGAAGAAGCCGGGGATGGTGACCAGCACCGCGACGAACGGCAGGTGCCTGCGCAGCAGCATGGCGGGCAGCGCCAGCCAGGACAGGTAGATCGAGTAGCCGGGCACGTGCTCGGGCACCACCAGCCACACGTCCAGCGTCGCCACCACGAGCGCCAGCACGTCCGAGCCGATCTCCCGGAACCGCCGGTGCGCCCACAGCGCGGCCAGCGCGCGCGGCAGCCGCACCCGGGACGGCCGGGGCGGGTGCACCGGCCGGGCCGGGACCACCGCGTCCGGGGTGAGCATGGGCGTGGCCACGGTGCCACCTCCTTCGCGGGGGACCGGGGGACCGATCTCGACCTGGTCGTGCGCTCCCGATCGGCGGACCGGGACCGGCGCACGGGTTGTAGCATTCTCCCGGTCGCGGGCCGGGCCGCGCGGGCGCAGTGGCATGGAACGGCCTTCCCGCCGCGGCGGCTCGGAGTCGGGGTGGCCGCCGGTTCCCGAGGGTGACCGGACGACCCGGCAGCGTTGTCGGCTGTCGACCTCCATCAACCCAGACAACGCCGGTGCCCGGACGCGACCCGGGCAACAACATTGCTGGAGCAAACGGACCGGCCCCGTTCGGAGCACCGAGAGGAAGCACGCCGCTGCGCACGCTGATCGTCGACAACCACGACTCGTTCACCTACAACCTCCACCAGGCGCTGGCGGGGGTCACGGGCGTGCGGCCCACCGTGGTGCGCGACGGTGACCTCGACTTCGACGCCGACGGCGCGCCCGACCCGGTGTGGCTGCGCGGGTTCGACGCCGTGGTGCTCTCGCCCGGCCCGGGGCATCCGGGCGTACCGGGCGACTTCCGGCTCGGGCGCGCGGTTCTGGCCGCCGCGCGGGTGCCGCTGCTGGGCGTCTGCCTCGGACACCAGGGCCTGTGCCTGGCGGCGGGCGCCCGGGTCGCGCACGCGCCGCGACCGCGCCACGGCAGGCTTTCCGCGATCCGCCACGACGGCCGCGACCTGTTCGCCGGACTGCCATCGCCGCTGCGCGTGGTGCGCTACCACTCGCTGGCCGTGACCGGGCTGCCGGACGAGCTGGTGGCGACGGCGTGGAGCGAGGACGGGGTGCTCATGGGGGTGCGCCACCGCGAACGGCCCGTCTGGGGCGTGCAGTTCCACCCGGAGTCGGTCGCCACCGAGCACGGCACCGCGCTGCTGGCCAACTTCGCGGATCTGGCCCGGCGCTGGTGGGAAAAACATCCCCGGGAGATCGTCGTCACACCGCCTGCGCCGAGTGCGCCGGACCGGTCCACTTCGTCCATTGTGTCCGTCCCGGTGACCATGCCTGCCATGCCTGCCCGGCGTGTCGTGGCCGTGCGGCGGACCCTGGCGGTGACCGCGGAGGAGGCGTTCGCCGCGCTGTACCGGGACTCGCCGCACGCGTTCTGGCTCGACAGCGCGGTACGCGGGCGGTTCTCGTTCCTGGGCGACGCGAGCGGTCCGCTGGCCAGGGTCGCCACCGCCGACGTGCGGGCGGGCACGGTCACCGTCGAGTCCGCGGCCGGGACGAGCGTGGTGGCGAGCGGGTTCCTCGACTGGTTGGACGCGGATCTCGCCGCGCACCCGGTGACCGCGCCGGAACTGCCGTTCGGCTTCGCGCTCGGCTGGGTCGGCTACCTCGGCTACGAGCTGAAGGCCGAGTGCGGCGGCACACGCGCGCACCACGCCACCGACCCGGACGCGCGGCTCGTGTTCGCCGACCGCGCGCTCGCGTTCGACCATGAGACCGGCGAGGTGCACCTGCTCGCGTTCGCCGGAGACGAGGCGTGGCAGGCCGAGACCCTCGCCCGCCTGGAGTCGCTGGCCGACGACCCCGCGCCGTCCCGATCGACGACGCCCGCCGTCCAGGCCGGACAGCTCGTCGCCCGGCACGACCGCGCGAGCTATCTCGACATGATCGCCGCCTGCCAGGTCGCCATCACCGACGGCGAGACCTACGAGGTGTGCCTGACCAACGAGGTCACCGCGGCGGTGGCCGAGGTCGACGTCTGGGAGACCTACCGGCACCTGCGCCGCGCCAGCCCGGCCCCGTTCGGCGCGCTGCTGCGGTTCGACGGGCTGTCGGTGCTGAGCACGTCGCCGGAGCGGTTCCTGTCCGTGTCGGCCGCGGGTGAGGTCGAGTCCCGCCCGATCAAGGGCACCCGGCCGCGCGGGCGCACCCCCGAGGAGGACGTGCTACTCCGGCACCAGCTGGCCACGGGGGAGAAGGACCGCGCGGAGAACCTGATGATCGTCGACCTGGTGCGCAACGACCTCGGGGTGCACGCCGAGATCGGCTCGGTGAGCGTGCCCGGCCTGTTCGAGGTGGAGACGTACGCGACCGTGCACCAGATGGTCAGCACCGTGCGCGCCCGCCTCGCGCCTGACGCCACGACGGTCAGGTGCGTGCGCGCGGCTTTTCCGCCGGGCTCGATGACCGGCGCGCCGAAGATCCGCACCATGTCGATCCTGGACCGGTTGGAACGCGGACCACGCGGCGTCTACTCGGGCGCCATCGGCTACTTCTCGCTCACCGGCGCGGCCGACCTGAGCGTGGTGATCCGGACCCTGGTACTGCGGCCGGGTGAGCTGACCTTCGGCGTGGGCGGCGCGGTGATCGCGTTGTCGGACCCGGACGAGGAGTTCGAGGAGACCGCCGTGAAGGCCACCGCGTTCCTGGACCTGCTCGGCGCCGAGTTCCCCGGGCGGGTTTCGGTCACCGAGGCACCTAGTTGCGCAAAAGCTGCTCGACGCATTGGTGACGGCGTGCTCACCAGGTCGGGAACGATGCCGGGCGGGGAAGAGGGGGTGGGTGGCGGGAGTAAATGAGCACAGGTTCGACTCCGCGCAATGCGGTGGTCACTGGAATGCCCTTTCCGAGGGCCACGATCCCCGCCATGACCCCATCAGCGTCCCTGCGCGCAGGTGTCGCGGCGGCCGCCGCGCTCGCCTGTCTGGTCGCCATTCCCGGTACGGCTGCAGCGCACCCGCCGTGGCCGCGCGAGTTCGATCTCCAGGCCCACCGCGGCGGCATCGGTCTCCGCGTGGAGAACACCCTCAGCTCCTTCGGCAACGCGCTCCGGCTCGGCGTGAGCACGCTGGAGCTCGACGTCCAGATCACCAAGGACCACCAAGCCGTGGTCACCCACGACCGCAAGCTCGACGGCCGCAAGTGCCGCGACACCGCCCCGGTCACCCCCGGCGATCCGGCGTTCCCGTACGTCGGCAGGTTCGTCAACACGCTGACCCTCGCCCAGGTCCGCACCCTCGACTGCGGCTCCCAGCGCCTGCCGGACTTTCCACAGCAGGAACTGACGCCCGGCCAGCGGATGCCACTGCTGAGCGAGGTCTTCGCGCTCGCCAAGCGCTACGGCGCGACCGAGGTGAAGTTCAACGTCGAAACCAAGGTCGAGGCGGGCGCGCCGAGCGAGACCGCCCCGCGCGAGGAGTTCGTGCAGATCACAGCCCGCGAGATCGCCGCGGCGGGGGTGAGCCGCCAGGTCACCATCCAGAGCTTCGACTGGGGCTCGCTCATGCGCATGCACCAGGTGGCGCCCCGGCTGCCACTGGTCGCGCTGACCAACTACGACTTCCTCCAGACCGGCCAACCGGGCAAGTCCCCCTGGCTCGGCGGCCTGGACATCGACGACTTCGGCGGCGACCCGATCGCCGCCATCAAGTCCTTCGGCGCCTCGGCTTTCTCGCCCGTGCACGGTTTCCCACAGGGCGGCAGCGTCAATGACCCCGGCTATAAGCCGTACGTGACAGCCGAGATGGTCCGGCACGCGCACCACGAGGGCATCAAGGTCATCCCGTGGACCGTGGACGACCTGCCCACCATGAACAAGCTCATCGACGACGGCGTGGACGGCCTGATCACCGACTACCCGGACCGGCTCCGCGACCTGCTGGCCCAGCGCGGCTTCCGGCTGCCGAAGGCCTACGCGTCCCCGTTCGACATCCAGGGCCACCGCGGCGCTCGCGCGGTCCGGCCGGAGAACACGCTGGCCGCGTTCCGATACTCGCTGGCGAACCCCGCGGTGTCCACTTTGGAGCTCGACACCGGGATCACCCGGGACGGGCAGGTCGTGGTGCTGCACGACCGGGCCATCAACGGCAGCCACTGCGTCGACACGGCGCCGGTGCGGGCGGGGGATCCGCAGTTCCCGTATGTGGGCAAGCTGGTGCACGACCTGACGTTGGCCCAGATCAAGACGATCGACTGCGGCAGCAAGACCCTGCCGGAGTTCCCGCGTCAGGTGGCCCAGCCGGGCGAGCGGATCCCGACGCTGGCCGAGGTGTTCGCGACCGTGCGAGCAGGCGGGCGGGAGGACATCCGGCTCGACATCGAGACCAAGATCAGTCCGACGGTCGCCGATACCGCACCGTATGACGTGTTCACCCGCAAGGTCGTCGGCGAGATCGATCGGGCCGGGTTCACCCGACGGGCCACTTTGCAGTCGTTCGACTGGCGCACGATCCAGCTGTCGAAGCGCTTGCAGCCTCGGTTGGAGACCGTGGCGTTGGTGTGGCAGTACGGACCGGAGGAGTGCAAGACCGTCGCGGACGAGTGCTCGTTGGAGGCCGTGTACGGGGATCCCTCGGTGAAGTCACCGTGGACCGGCGGCCTGGACTGGTGGCGAACCCGCGACCTGGGGCGGCTTGTGCGGCAGTCCGGGGCTGGGACGGTGTCGGCCAACTGGCAGGTGCACGATCCTCGGCAGGGCGTGGTCGCCTCCGCGGACTGGTATCTGCGGCAGGATCCCGCCTACTTCCACGGGCCTGACGTCGGTGGGCTGCATCGGGACGGGCTCAAGGTCGTGCCGTACACGGTGGATGACGAGGCGACGATGCAGCGGGTGATGGATCTCGGGGTGGACGGGTTGATCTCGGACGATCCGGACCTGTTGGTCGCCGTGGCCAAGCGGAACGGGCTGCGCTGATCTGCTCGCGTTCCTCGGACAGTGGCCCCGACGTCGGCGTCTTCCGCGCGGGCGTCGGGGCCTTGCTGAGCCGACCGGGCGAACTTCGCTGCCCCCGAGGGCAGCCCCCGGTCATTCCATCCCGCCGACCGCCCATGATCCACTCGCCGTTCACCTCCCACCCCTACCGTGCGCCGTACCAGACACGAGCACAAGGGGAGCCATGAGAAGACCACTCGCCATAGCCGTGACCGCCCTGGCCATCACGACCCTCACCCTGCCCGGCGCGGCCGAACCGGCCCAGCAGACAGAGCGCGGCTTCGGCAGGGCAACACTCACCACCTTCGCCGCTCTGCCTGCGGAAACCTACGTCCCGGCAAGCGAACCGTCAGGCGCGGCCCTGGGCACCACCCCCGTCAACGGCATCCAGCTCCCCTTCGCCGACCAACCCGTCCAAGGCTTCAGCGGCATAGTCCGCAACCAGGACGGCACCTTCGAAGTGCTCTCCGACAACGGCTACGGCACCAAGGCCAACAGCGCCGACTTCGCCCTCGGACTCCACCGCATAGCCCCCAACGGCACGGACATCGACGTCCTGGGCGGCATCGACTTCACCGACCCGGACCACAAGGTCCCGTTCCCCCTCACCCGCCCCGACCGAGTCCTCACCGGCGCCGACTTCGATGTGGAGTCCATCGTCCGGGCAAAGGACAACACCTACTGGGTAGGCGACGAGTTCGGCCCGTACCTGCTGCACTTCGACCGCACCGGCCGCCTCCTCGCCGCCCCGGTCCCGCTCCCCGGTGTCTTCGCCCCGGAGAACCCCTCGGGAACCCCCAACCTCCCCTCCAGCAAGGGCTTCGAGGGTTTGGCGATCTCCCCGGACCGCCGAACCCTGAACGCGCTGCTCGAAGGGACGGTGGCGGGTGATCCGGCAGGATCGTTGCGGCTCAACGAGTTCGATATCGCCCGCGACTCCTACACCGGCAAGCGCTGGACCTACCAGCTCGACGACCCCTCGCACGCCATCGGCGATCTGACCACAGTGGACCGAGACCGGCTGCTCGTCATCGAGCGCGACGGGTTCCAGGGTGCCGATGCCAAGGTCAAGAAGGTGTATCTGGTCGACAAGCGCGACCGCGACCACGACGGGAAGCTCGACAAGACCCTCGTCGCCGACCTGCTCGACCTGGCCAACCCCCGGCACCTGGGCGGCTTCGACGAGACGTTCCGCTTCCCGTTCCAGACCATCGAGGACGTCGCCGTGCTCGACGACCGCACGCTGGCGATCCTGAACGACAACAACTTCCCGTTCTCCTCGGGCCGCAACCCCGGCAAGCCGGACAACGACGAGTTCATCACCGTCCGCCTGAGCCAGAGCCTGCACCCGGACCCGCGCTCCCTGCACGACTGAAACCCGGTTCCCACAACGGTCCCGAGCTGGTATGCACAGCGCTGACTGGGAGGGAACACAATGGAACTTGTCGCACACGAGTCGGTAGCAGGCGTCTATCCGGCCAGTGGGGACTATCTGCACGCACTGGAAGTACGGGAGCCCCGGCGGCTGCTGTTCGTGGCCGGGACGATGGGGCTCGACCCCGTAGGCAAGCCGGGTGCGGATCTCGGGGAGCAGTTGGAGCTGGTGTGGGGCAACGTTCGGGCGATTCTCGGTTCGGCCGGGATGACCGTGGACAACATCGTCCGGGTTACCAGCTATCTGCGTGACCGCGAGTACGCGGCGGCCAATGCCGAGGCCCGCAAGGCCGCGCTGGGCGGGCGGGTCGTGCCGACCACCGCCCTCGTCGTGGAGACGCTGGAGTCGGACTGGTTGGTGGAGATCGAGGTACTGGCCGCCGACTGACGACGAAGGCCCCCTCCCGAACGGAGTCCGGGAGGGGGCCTGGTCGGTCAGCGTCCGGCGGCCGCCTTGTCGAGCAGCCACAGGGTGGCCTGCCTGCCGCGCAGGCCCGCCGCCGGGATGTCGGTCTCGGCGGCGTCGGACAGGGCCGCGGTCACGGCCTCCGCCTTCGACTCGCCTGCGGTGATCAGCCAGGTCTGGGTCGCCTTGCGGGCCGCCGCGAGGGTCAGCGAGACCCGGGTCGGCGGTGGCTTCGGGCAGTCCCGGACCGCGATCACCGTGGCCCGGGAGTCGTGCACGGCCGGGGAGTCGGGGAACACCGACAGCGTGTGCCCCTCCTCGCCGACGCCCGCGAGCAGGATGTCCAGCGTCACCCCGGCGATCCGGTCCGCGTAGGCCTTCGCCGCCGCGTCCGGGTCGTCGCCGAACTCGCCGTCCGAGGCGGGGATCGGGTGGACGCGGGACTCGGTGACCGGGATGTGGTCGAGTAACGCCGCGCGTGCCTGGGTCTCGTTGCGCTCCGGGTCGCCGCCGGGCAGGAACCGCTCGTCGCCCCAGTAGAAGTCCACTGTGGACCAGTCGACCGCGGCCCCGGCCGGGCTGGCGCGGATCTGCTCCAGCACCGCCGTGCCGGTCCGACCGCCGGTGAGGGCGATCGAGACCGGGCGCCGGGCCGCCTGCAGGTCGGTGACGGCCGTGATCAGGCGGGCGGCGGTGGCGGACGCGACCAGGGCGGCGTCGCGGTAGACGACCACCATGGGGTCGGTCATGATTTCCCCTTGGCGGTCTTCGCCGCGGTCTTGGCGGTCGCCGTCTTGTTCGCCGCCGTCTTGTTCGCCGCCGTCTTGTCCGCCGTGGTCTTGGCAGGCGTCGACTTCGGCTTGGCCTGGCGGGTCTTGGTGGCCGTGCCGGTCGACTTGGCCGATCCCGCCGCGGGCTTCGCCGCCGCCTCGGCCGCCTCCGCCTCGTTGAAGGAGGCCGCGGCCTCCGCCGCCGACACCACCGGCTGGTCGTTCGAGGTCGGCGCGGGCCTGCTCGGCGCCTTCACCGGGGTGCGCCCCCGGGTGACCTTGCCCAGGCCCTTGAGCGTCTCCTCGAACGGCTCGTCCGGGTCCAGTCGACGCAGCTCCTCGGCCAGGCAGTCGCGGATCTCCCGGCGCTGCAGGGCCACCCGGCGGGACGGCTGCCCCGGCTGGGTGAGCGTGCCGACCTTGCCGTCCGGCCGGACCAGCTGCACCGCGCCGGACCGGCGCTCCAGCTCCACCGACACTATCCCCTGCCCGGAGGCCGCCTTGGCGCGCTTCACCGGGATCCGCAGCCGGGCCGCCAGCCAGCCCGCCAGCAGGTCGGTGGAGGGCGAGTCGGACTCGCCGAGCACCGTCGCCGCGGTGACCTTCTCGTGCGGCGGCAGGTCGAGGGCCGCCGCCAGGACCGCGCGCCACAGGGTGAGGCGGGTCCAGGCGAGGTCGGTGTCCCCGGCGGCGTAGTTCTTCTGCCGCACCTCCAGCGCCTTGATCGGGTTGCGCTCGGCGGCCGAGTCGGTGATCCGGCGCTGGGCCAGTCGCCCGATCGGGTCGTCCGCGGGCCGGGCGGGCGCTTCGAACGGCCACCAGGCCACCACCGGCGCGTCCGGCAGCAGCAACGGGATGACGCAGCCCGCCCCCTCGTCGGCGAGCGCGCCGTAGAGCCGCAGCACCACGACCTCGCTGGCGCCCGCGTCACCGCCGACGCGGATCTGGGCGTCCAGCCGGGCGGCGGCCTTGCGCGCGCCGCGGGCCACCACGATCACCCGGCAGGGGTGCTCGCGGCTGGCGTCGTTGGCCGCGTCGATGGCGTCCTCGGTGCGCGCCCCGTCGTCGGTGACGATCACCAGGGTGAGCACCCGGCCCAGGGCGGTCGCGCCACCCTGTTCGCGCAGGTGCACCAGCTTCGAGTTGACCTGCGAGGTGGTGGTCGAAGGGAGATCGATGATCACGGCCGCCTCCAGTGCCTGCCGGTTCGGGACAGCATCTTGTCGGCGGAGTCGGGTCCCCAGGTGCCCGCGGGGTAGCCCTCCGGCTTGCCGGACTGGGTCCAGTGCTTGAGCACCGGCTCCAGGATCTCCCAGGACAGCTCGACCTCCTCGTTCACCGGGAACAGCGACGGCTCGCCGAGCAGCACGTCCAGCAGCAGCCGCTCGTAGGCCTCGGGGGAGGACTCGGTGAACGCGTGGCCGTAGCTGAAGTCCATGGACACGTCCCGGACCTCCATGGAGTTGCCCGGCACCTTGGAGCCGAACCGCATGGTCACGCCCTCGTCCGGCTGTACCCGCACCACCAGGGCGTTCTGCCCGAGCTCCTCGGTCGCGGTGTCGTCGAAGGGCAGGTGCGGGGCGCGCTTGAACACCACCGCGATCTCGGTGACCCGCCTGCCCAGCCGCTTGCCGGTGCGCAGGTAGAACGGCACGCCCGCCCAGCGCCGGGTGTTCACCTCCAGGGTGATCGCGGCGTAGGTCTCGGTGGTGGAGGTCTTGGCGAAGCCCTCCTCCTCCAGCAGGCCGGACACCTTCTGGCCGCCCTGCCAGCCGCCGGTGTACTGGCCGCGCGCGGTGGTCTCGCCGAACGGGCCGACGGCCTTGGTCGCCTCCAGCACCTTGATCTTCTCGGTGCGCAGCGCCCGCGGCTGGAAGGAGACCGGCTCCTCCATCGCGGTCAGCGCCAGCAGCTGGATCAGGTGGTTCTGGATCACGTCGCGGGCCGCGCCGATGCCGTCGTAGTAACCCGCGCGCCCGCCGAGGCCGATGTCCTCGGCCATGGTGATCTGCACGTGGTCGACGTAGTTGGCGTTCCAGATCGGCTCGAACAGCTGGTTGGCGAAACGCAGCGCCAACAGGTTCTGCACCGTCTCCTTGCCGAGGTAGTGGTCGATGCGGAACACCGACTCCTCGGGGAAGACGTCGTTGAGAATGCCGTTGAGCTGCTTGGCGCTGGCCAGGTCGTGCCCGAACGGCTTCTCGATGACCACCCGCCGCCACTCGTCCGGGCCCGCGGGCTCGGCCAGGCCGCAGCGCGCCAGCTGCTTGGTGACCACCGGGAACGCGCCGGGCGGGATGGACAGGTAGAACGCGTGGTTGCCGCTGGTGCCGCGCTGCTCGTCCAGGTCGCGCACGGTCTCGGCGAGCCGGTCGAACGAGTCGTCGTCGTCGAAGGTGCCCTGCACGAACCGGAAGCCCTCGGCCAGCCGGTCCCACACCGCCTCCCGGAACGGGGTGCGCGCGTGCTGCTTGACCGCCTCGTAGACGACCTGCCCGAAGTCCTGGTCCTCCCAGTCCCGGCGGGCGAAGCCGACGAGCGAGAAGCCCGGCGGCAGCAGGCCGCGGTTGGCCAGGTCGTAGATGGCGGGCATGAGCTTCTTGCGGGACAGGTCACCGGTCACGCCGAAGATCACCAGGCCGCACGGGCCCGCGATCCGCGGCAGCCGCTTGTCCCTGGGGTCCCGCAGCGGGTTGTGCCAGTCCGAGGCCAGCGTGTTCACCTGGTCACCTCGGTGACCTCGGCGATGGCCTCGACCAGCCGGGCCAGGCCCGCCGCGCGGTCGGTGAAGTGCAGCCGCAGCAGCGGCCTGCCGTGGTCGATCAGCACCTGGCCGTCGCCCAGCGCCTGCGCGTGCTGGAGCACGCCGAGCGTGTAGGGGCGGTCGGGCACCTGCAGGTCCTCCTCGGCGCCGCCGGTGACCTGCAGGAACACCCCGTTCTGGTGACCGCCCTTGTGGTACTGGCCGGTCGAGTGCAGGAACCGCGGCCCCCACCCGAAGGTGGTCTGCAGGCCGGACCGGCGGGCCAGCTCCGGCCGCAGGAGCACGGCCGAGGCGTCGTCCAGGCGGTCCAGGTAGACCTGCACGGACAGGTAGCCTGCCGCGGGCGCGGCGGCGAGCAACGAGTGCAGCGCCCCGGCCAGCGAGTCGATCCCGGAGTGCAGCAGGCCCTCGGACGGGTGAACCTCCACCGGACCCACGACGAACGCGGGCGCGGCCTCGTCGCCGCCGGGGGAGTCCAGCAGCGCGCGCGCCGCCTTCTTCGCCGCCTCCACGTCCGGCTGGTCGAACGGGTTGATCCCGAGCAGGCGCCCGGCCACCGCGGTGGCGTACTCCCACAACAGGATCAGGCCGCCCAGCGTGCCCGCGGTGGACACCTGCGCGCCGCCGCCCGCCGGGCCGATCGCCACGGCGGTGGCGTCGTCGCCCGCGTCGGCGAAGCCGGGGGCGTCCGGGTTCTCCACGACCACCGGCAGCAAGCCGGTGCCCTCCTTGCCGGTCGACTCGGCCACCAGCTGCTCGGCCCAGTCGCCGAAGCCCTTGATGCCGGAGCCGGTGTCGGCCAGCACGACCTTCTCCGCGCCGGTGGCGTGTGCCGCGCCGAGCGCCGCGGCCAGCCGCAGGCCCGGGTTCTCCGTGCTGTCCTGGGACAGCACGGCGGCGGCCGCGGCTGCCTCGTCCAGCAGCGCGGCCACGTCCGCGCCCGCCAGCCCGGCGGGCACCAGGCCGAACGCGGTGAGCGCCGAGTACCGGCCGCCCACGTCCGGGTCGGCCTGGAACACCCGGCGGTAGCCCGCCTCGGTCGCCAGCCGCTCCAGCGGCGAGCCGGGGTCGGTCACCACCACGATCCGGGCCGCCGCGTCGATGCCCTCGGCCGCGAACGCGGCGGCGAAGAGCCTGCGGTGGCTGTCGGTCTCCACAGTGGACCCCGACTTGGAGGACACCACCAGCACCGTGCGGGACAGCTCGCCCGCCAGCGCGTCGGCCACCTGGCCGGGGTCGGTGGTGTCCAGCACCACCAGCGGCACGCCTGCCGTGGCGGTGATCACCTCGGGGGCCAGCGACGACCCGCCCATGCCCGCCAGCACGACCCGGTCGACGCCGTCGGCGCGCAGCTCCGCGCGCAGGGCGTCGATCTCGGCCAACAGCGGGCGGGAGGTCTCCGCGAGCGTGGTCCAGGACAGCCGGATGGCCGCCTCGGACTCCGCCGCGGGCCCCCACAGGGTGGGGTCACCGGCGGTGAGCTTGGACGCGACCTGTTCCTCGACCAGTCGGCCGACGAGCGGCGCCGCCTCCTGGGCGAGCCGCTCGTCGACGATGGTTACTGCGACTTCTCCGGGGTGCTCGGCCATGTGTGGCGTCAGCCTCTCCTGGTATCCCGTCTTGGGCCGCTCAGCCGCGGTCGCCGTCGTCGGCGCCGTCGAGCTGGCCGCGAACCGTCTCCAGCAATTCCGACCAGGACTTCTCGAACTTCTCCACGCCCTCGGTCTCCAGGACGCGGTACACGTCGTCGACATCGATCCCGGCGGCGGCGAGCCGGTCGTAGACCTCCTGCGCCTCGCCCGCCCGCCCGGTGACGGTGTCGCCGGTAATCCTGCCGTGGTCGGCGACCGCGTGCAGGGTCTTTTCCGGCATCGTGTTGACCGTGTCGGCGACCACGAGGTCGTCCACGTACAGGGTGTCCGGGTAGTCCGGGTTCTTCACCCCGGTGGACGCCCACAGTGGACGCTGCGCGTTCGCCCCTGCGCCACGCAGGGCTTCCCAGCGTTCACCGGCGAAGGTCTCCTGGAAGGCGGCGTAGGCGAGTCGGGCGTTGGCCACCGCCGCCTTGCCGCGCAGACCCGTGGCCTCGTCGGTGTCGATGGCAGCCAGCCGCCTGTCCACCTCGCTGTCCACACGGGACACGAAGAACGACGCGACCGAGTGAATCCCGGCGAGGTCGTGCCCGTTCGCCTTGGCCTGCTCAAGGCCGGCGAGGTAGGCGTCCATGACGGCGCGGTAGCGCTGCACCGAGAAGATCAGCGTCACGTTCACGCTGACGCCCTCGGCGATGGTGCGGGTGATCGCGGGCAGGCCCTCGACCGTGGCCGGGATCTTCACCAGCAGGTTCGGCCGGTCCACGGTCTTCCACAGGTCGAGCGCCTCGGCCGCGGTGGCCTCGGTGTCGGCTGCCAGCCGCGGGTCGACCTCGATGGACACCCGGCCGTCCACGTGCCCGGACTGCTCGTACACGTCGCGGAACAGGTCGCAGGCGTTGCGCACGTCGGTGGTGGTCAGCTCGCGCACGGCCGCCTCGACGGACGCGCCGCGCGCGGCCAGGCCGCGCACCTGCTCGTCGTAGGCGGCGCCGTCGGACAGCGCGCCCGCGAAGATCGTCGGGTTGGTGGTCACCCCGACCACGTGCTTGTCACGGATCAGGTCCGCCAGGTTGCCAGAGGTCAGGCGCTCGCGGGACAGGTCGTCCAGCCAGATCGAGACGCCCGCGTCGGAGAGGGTCTTGAGGATGTCGCTCACGGGGATACCTCCTGCTGCGGTTGCTTGGCGGCTATTCGGCGGCGCCGACCGAGCGGCGGGCCGCCGCCACGACCGCCTCGGTGGTGATGCCGAACTCGCGGTACAGGGTCTGGTAGTCGGCGGACGCGCCGAAGTGCTCGATGGACACGATCTCGCCCGCGTCGCCAGCGAACCGGTGCCACGGCTGGGCGATGCCCGCCTCCACGACCACGCGCGCCTTGACCGACGGCGGGATCACCGAGTCGCGGTAGGACTTGTCCTGCGCGTCGAACAGCTCGACCGACGGCATCGACACCACCCGCGCGGAGATCCCGTCCTTGGCCAGCACCTCACGGGCCTCGACCGCGATCTGCAGCTCGGAGCCGGTGCCGATGAGCACGACCTGCGGGTCGCCCTCGGCGTCGGCCAGCACGTAGCCGCCCTTGGCCACGCCCTCGCGCGCCTTCTCCTTGGTGCCCGCCAGGACCGGCAGGTTCTGCCGGGTCAGCGCCAGCGCGACCGGCGCCGTGGACTGGGTCAGGGTGGCCCGCCACGCGGCCGCGGTCTCGTTGGCGTCACCCGGGCGCAGCACGATCAGGCCCGGGATGGCACGCAGCGCGGCCAGGTGCTCGATCGGCTGGTGCGTCGGGCCGTCCTCGCCCAGGCCGATGGAGTCGTGCGTCCAGACGTAGGTCACCGGCAGCTTGCTCAGCGCCGCCAGCCGGACCGCGGGGCGCATGTAGTCGCTGAACACCAGGAAGGTGCCGCCGTAGGGGCGGGTGGGGCCGTGCAGCACGATGCCGTTCAGGATCGAGCCCATCGCGTGCTCGCGCACGCCGAAGTGGAGGGTCCGCCCGTACGGGGTGGTGTTCCAGTGCGCCGTCCTGGCCGACGGCGGGCCGAACGAGTCCGCGCCCTTGATCGTGGTGTTGTTGCTCTCGGCCAGGTCGGCCGAGCCGCCCCACAGCTCCGGCAGCAGCCCGCCGATGGCGTTGAGCACATCACCGGAGGCCTTGCGGGTGGCCACGCCCTTGGCGTCCGGCTCCCAGGTGGGCAGCGCGTCGTCGAAGCCCTCGGGCAGCCGGTAGGCCTGCGCGCGCTCCAGCAGCGCGTCGCGCTCCGGGTTGGCGGCCTTCCAGGCGTCGAACGCCTGCTGCCACTCGGCGTGCGCCGCCTCGCCGCGCTTGCCGACCTCGCGGGCGTGCGCGAGCACCTCGGGCTCGACGGCGAAGTCCTGCTCCGGGTCGAAGCCCAGGATCTTCTTGACCGCGACGATCTCGTCCTTGCCCAGCGCGGCGCCGTGCGCCTTGCCGGTGTTCATCAGGTTCGGCGCCGGGAAGCCGATCACGGTGCGCAGCAGGATGAACGACGGGCGCGAGGTCTCGGCCTTGGCCGCTTCCAGCGCGGCCAGGATGCCCGCCACGTTCTCGCCGCCCTCGACGGTCTGCACGTGCCAGCCGTACGCCTCGTAGCGCTTGGCGGTGTCCTCGGACAGGGCGACCGTGGTGTCGTCCTCGATGGAGATCTTGTTGTCGTCGTAGACCACCACGAGGTTGCCCAGCTCCTGGCGGCCCGCCAGGGACGAGGCCTCGGAGGTGACGCCCTCCTCGATGTCGCCGTCGGAGGCGATCACGAACACGTGGTGGTCGAACACGCTCTGCCCGGGGGCGGCGTCCGGGTCGAACAGCCCGCGCTCGCGCCGGGCGGCCATGGCCATGCCCACCGCGGACGCCAGGCCCTGGCCAAGCGGGCCGGTGGTGATCTCCACGCCCTTGGTGTGGTTCACCTCGGGGTGGCCGGGGGTCTTGGAGCCCCAGGTGCGCAGTGCCTGGATGTCCTCGATCTCCAGGCCGTAGCCGGAGAAGAACAGCTGCAGGTACTGGGTCAGGCTGGAGTGGCCCGCGGACAGCACGAACCGGTCGCGGCCGATCCAGTGCGGGTCGGCCGGGTCGTGGCGCATGACGCGCTGGTAGAGCGCGTAGGCGAGCGGCGCGAGGCTCATCGCGGTGCCGGGGTGGCCGTTGCCGACCTTCTGCACGGCGTCGGCGGCCAGGACCCGGAGGGTGTCCACGGCCCGGCGGTCGAGGTCGGTCCAGTCCTCGGGCAGCGTCGCGCGGGTGAGCTCGGTCAGTTCGGCGGGCACTTCACTACTGACGGACACGGACTTGATCTCCCATTTCCACGTCGGGCGGATCGACGGGTCCCGAGTCTTCCCCATCCGGGTCTGGATCGATCCCGGAGGCGGCGCGGGGACCCGGTCCGCATGTCATCCCTGGTCCGGTGGTCAGCGTAGTCGCCACCGCGCGAGCGCGTGCCCGCCCGGTGATCTCCACCGCCGACGGGCGACACCCGGCCACCCGATACGTGTACCCGGATACCGCGCGGTTAACATTTCCCCCGGTGCCGCGGGCCGCCCGCGGGCCAGGACGCAACCGCCGTGACGGGGATAACACCAGGTCACGGCAGACCAGAGGAGCGAGATGTCGTCGGTGATCCCCGTGCCCGCCGACGCCTCCCCGGCCGCGGGCCGGGCGTCCACCGGGGCGGTCGTGAAGGCCGTGGTGAAGGGGTACGTGGCCCTCACCAAGCCGCGCATCATCGAGCTGCTGCTGGTCACCACCGTGCCCGCGATGCTGCTGGCCGCGCGTGGCATCCCGTCGCCGTGGCTGGTGCTCAACACGCTGATCGGCGGCACCATGGCCGCGGGCAGCGCGAACGCGCTCAACTGCGTGGTGGACGCGGACATCGACGCGGTGATGAAGCGCACCGCAGCCCGCCCGCTGGCCCGGCACACGGTGCCAAGGCGCGGCGCGTTGATCTTCGGCCTGGTGCTCGGCGTGGTCTCGTTCGGGTGGCTCTACGCCACCACGAACCTGCTGGCCGCCGCGATGGCCGTCGGCGCGATCCTGTTCTACGTCCTCGTGTACACGATGCTCCTCAAGCGACGCACCTCGCAGAACATCGTCTGGGGCGGCGCCGCGGGCTGCATGCCGGTGGTCATCGGCTGGTCGGCGGTCACCGGTGACGTGGCCTGGCCCGCGCTGGTGATGTTCGGCGTGATCTTCTTCTGGACCCCACCGCACTTCTGGGCCCTGGCCATGAAGTTCCGCGACGACTACGCGGCCGCCGGGGTGCCGATGCTGCCGGTGGTGGCCACGCCGCGGCACGTGGCCAGGCAGATCGTCATCTACTCGTGGGTCATGGTGCTCTGGTCGCTGCTGCTGGTGCCCGCCACCGGCTGGGTGTACGCGGCCTTCGCGGTCCTGGCGGGCGGCTGGTTCCTGCTGTTCGCGCATCGCCTGTACGCGTCCGTGCGTCGGGACGAGCCGAGCAACCCGATGAAGCTGTTCCATCTCTCCAACACCTATCTGACCCTGGTGTTCGTCTCCCTGGCCGTCGACTCGGCCCTCTCGCTGCCGGTCACCGGCTGGCCGTTCTGACTCTTTCGGGCGGTTTTCTCCGGTTCGGCGAGCCGGTTCCCCATGTATCCGATTCGTGATCAACCGAACTCAACCGCGCGGTCGGGTGGGCGTCTTCTCTGATGCGAGGCCGAAGGGGGATGCCCACAGAGGCGCCGAGACCGGCTCGCGTCGAATCCACACACGACACTCTGGGGAGATTGTCATGTCCAAGAAGCGTTTCGCCGTCCTGGGTCTGGCCGCCCTGGCCACCTCCGCCGTGATCGGGGTCGCGGGGGCGGGTACCGCGTCCGCCTGCTCCGTCGGGGCGCCCTCCACCGCGTACGCCGCGTCGCTGCCGCAGGTCCTGCAGGGGCAGAGCGGTCCCGAGGTGATGGGGCTGCAGCTCGAACTGCGGAAGCTGGGCTACCCGCTCACGGGCACCGGCTACTACGGCACCAACACGTTGGCCGCCGTGCAGGACTTCCAGCGCAAGCACGGGATCAAGGACAGCGGCATCGTCGGGTCGAAGACCTGGGGCGCGCTGGTGGGTGTGCTGGGCCAGGGCGTCACGCACAACGGTGCCAACATCCAGGGGCTGCCGCAGATCGTGCCCGGTCAGGCGACCGGGGACGACTTTGCCAAGCTGAACTGGGTCATGAGCCGGATCGAGCCCTACGCCATGAGCTTCGGTGAGGGCTACTACGGGCCGGTGGCGCAGGCGGCGGTGCGGGACTTCCAGTCGCGCATGGGAATCAACCCCAGCGGGATCGTCGGGCCGAAGACCTGGGCGGCGCTGCAGCGGGTCATCTCCATCGAGGGCGGCTGGAGCTGCTGACCGGCCGAGGGGGCGGCGTCGACCGCCCCCTCGGGCACTATCCGACGGCGGTCAGGAGTCGCTCGACCGTGGGGTCGTCGAGCGACTCCTTGATGCAGCTCCACAGTTCCAGGTTCGCCGTCGCCCAACGGGAGTACGCGCGGGCGGCGGCGGGGGAGTAGAAGTAGAAGCCCTCCGCGTGCACGTCCCGTTGCTCGCCGACGATCTTCTCCGCCAGCTCGCGCAGGCTCACGCCGTTCTCCGCCAGGTACTTGTGCGCCAGCACCACCGGGGTCACCGGCAGCGCCTTGAACAGCGTGTCCGCGTCACTGAGCGCCTGTGCCTCCAGCGAGATATGCCGGTGCCGGTTGGCCATCTCGGCCTCGTCCACCAACGCGTCCACCCAGTCCGCCACGTCCGCCGGGACGCCCGCGTCGGCCAGGATCGCCATCCGCAGGCCACTGCCCGCCGCGGCCTCGGAGTTGCGGCGCACCAGGTAGTTCACGTCGTGCACCAGCGCGGCGGTCTCCACCACCGACACGTCCGAGCCGTTCAGCCCGGCGAACTCGACCGCCTTGTCCCGCACGAAGCCCACGTGGTGCCAGCCGTGGAACGGCAGCCGCCGCGCGTACCGCTCGCACAGTGCCCGCACCCGGTGCTCGACGTGGTCGATCGACGCCCGCCCGATCGCGCGGACCGGCTCCGACAGCGCGGTGGATCCCGATACCAGCATGTCGACCTTCCCCTTCCGTTGGACAAACGGGTGGGGTGATGGTATAGGTCGATCTTGCTCGGAGTGGGCCGTTCGGCGTCATATCCGCCTGGTCAGATCCGCCAATCGGGCCTCCACCGGCACATGCCGATGGCCGATCCCGGTGGTCGGGTCGTAGGACAGGCTCCAGCGCGCGACCGGTCGCGACTTCACCAGGAACGTCATCGTGCCGTCGACCGCGCGCGGGATCCGGTGGAACTCGTCGGCGGTCAGGAACCCGGAGTCGCCCGCCACGCACTCGCCGCGCTGCGTCATCCGGGCCGCGGTGATCAGGCCGGTGCGCTCGTCGAGGTCGGTGTCATATCGCTCGTGCAGGTAGCCGCCGCGCAGGAGCACCGTGCAGAAGTGGTAGCGGTGGTTGTGCACGGAGTCGGCGTAGCCGGGACGCCACTCCCGCTGCGGTTTGTACTCGTGCAGCCAGAAGCTGAACGGCTCCGTCGGGTCGTCGCGCAAACACCAGGCGAAGTGCGTGGTGGTCTCGCGGGAGCGGGCGACGAGCGCGTCGGCCCGGCGCGGGTCCAGGTCGACCAGGTGCCTGCGCAGCACCGAGCGCAGCACCGGACCGTCCACCCAGGACTCGACGCCCGCGTGCGCGGCCGACCACCGGCGCCGGGTGAGATCGATCTCGCACATGCGCTGGGCGAGTTGGGACAGGGCGGGGACCGCGACGGACACGGGCATCAGCTTTCCAACTCGGCTTTGGCGGAGAACTCTCGGCGGAACGCGTGGAAGCGCCGCTCCAGGTCCAGGAACTCGGCCTCGGACAGCGACGCTCCGGTGATCTTCTCGAAGTGCGCCAGGAACTCGTCCCGGCTGGTGTCGGGGGTCAACACGAACCGTCTGGCCTCGCGCGCGCCGTGCACCCGGGTGATCTCGGCGCGCTGCATGTCGTAGATGAAGGACCCCTCGCCGAACCGCAGCGTGCGCGGGTACAGCGAGGGCGCGCCCGCCACCGCGCTGTAGAGGGTGATCCACACGCAGTCGTCGAACAGCTCGACCCGGTCCAGCGGCGGGTCGGCCACCACGGTCACGTCCAGCGAGACGCACCGGGACCGGGCCAGGTACAGGCCGACGAGCCCGATGCGGATCTCCTCGTGCAGCGTCTGCTGGATCCGCTCGTAGTCGGCGGTCGCGCCCTGCTGCCGGGCCAGATGGCGGGCGCGGCCGCTGATCGCGCCGCGCTCGCACGGGTCGGCCAGCACGGCGCGCACCTCGGACTCGGCCGGGGACAACAGCATCCGCGCGGCCACGTAGCGGCCGGAGAAGCCGCGGAACCACAGCTGCCGGGTGTCCCGCAGGTCGGCCATGATCAGTGCGTTGAACGCCGGGTCCGGCTCGGTGCTGGCCTCGAACACGTGCGTGGGGAAGAACTCCCGGTTCAGCGAGCGGTACTCGGCGGACAGGTCGTGCAGCGCCTTGCGGCTCTCCTCGATCAGCGGCGTGACCATGGCGCGCTGCGCGGCACTGGCGGTGATCAGGGTCTGGCCGAACCCGACCACGGCGGAGACCATGGTGCCGGTGCCCAGCGCGGTGAGCAGGTTCCTGGCGAGTCCGGCGTCGAGGGAACCCGACACCCACATCGACAGTCCTGACACCACCACCAGCGCGAGCAGCAGCAGACCCGTTCGGGTCCAGAACAACTCCTGGATCGGGTGACTGCGGAGCCCTTTGGCAGCCGCGGGCACGGCAGGTCACCTCCTCGGGGGACGCCCGCCCGACAGCGAAGGGTGTCCGAACAGGCGCTGTTCGTCACTCTACGCCGAAGGTGGCCCACGGGAAATGCGAACATCGGGTGAGGGGCAAACACCCGGTGCTCCCGGCAACGGCCAGCCGCCGGGCGGCCCCCGGTCCGGTCCACCTAAGCTCCCGGCATGCGCAATGTCGGCAAGATGATGATCGCGGCGACCGCGGGCGCGCTGACCCTCGGCCTCGGCGCGTGTGCCAACTCCGAACAGGCGTCCAGCCTCCCGCCCGGCGACCCCGCGTTGACCGTGGCGCCCCGCACCACCAGCGTGCCCCCGACCACCACGGTGGCCCCCACCACCACGGCGGTGGCCGCGACGACGGCGGCGGGCCCGGAGTGCACCGGCAAGGACGTCAAGGTCGAGGGTGCGCCGGGCAGCAAGCCCACGATCACCATCCCGAAGACGTGCGCGCCGCCGAAGGTGCTGCTCACCCTGGACCTGGTGCCCGGCAACGGCCCGGAGATCAAGGCGGGCTCGAACGCGAGCATGCACTACGACCTGGTGACCTGGTCGGACGGCAAGGAGCTGGACTCCTCGTGGAGCCGCAACCAGCCCTACGATCTGGAGAACATCGGCCAGGCCCAGGTCATCGATGGCTGGAACGAGGGCCTGATCGGGATGAAGCAGGGCGGCCGCAGGCTGCTGCTCGTGCCGCCGGACAAGGGCTACGGCCAGGGCGGCAACGGCGTGAAGCCCAACGAGACGCTGGTGTTCGTCGTCGACGCCGTCCAGGTCTCCTGACCCGCGCTCCCGAAGCGGCGTGCCCTTCCCGGGGCACGCCGCTTTTTCGTGCTCAGTCCACCCGACCGGGCCACCACACCCGGCGTCCGATGTCGACGGTCAGCGCGGGCACCAGCAGCGAGCGGACCAGCAGGGTGTCCAGCAGCACGCCGAAGGCCACCAGGAACGCGATCTGCGCCAGGAAGAGAATCGGCAACACCGACAACGCGGCGAACGTCGCGGCCAGCACCACCCCGGCCGACGTGATCACCCCGCCGGTGACCCGCAGCCCACGCAACGCGCCTTCGCGCGTGCCGTGCCGGAACGCCTCCTCGCGCACCCGGGTCATGAGGAAGATGTTGTAGTCGATCCCCAACGCCACCAGGAACACGAACGCGAACAACGGCACGCTCGGATCCGCGCCGGGGAATCCGAGTATGTGGTTGAACACCAACGCGCTCACCCCGAGCGTCGCGGCGAACGACAGCACGACGGTGGCGATCAGGAGCAGCGGGGCCAGCAGCGCGCGCAGCAGCAGCGCGAGGATGAGGAAGATCACCAGCAGTACGACCGGGATGATGACCTTCCGGTCGTGCAGCGCGCTCGTCCGGACATCGAGCTGGTTGGCCGTCGGCCCGCCCACGAGCGTCCCACCGATGTCGTGCGTGCGATCCCGCAGCCGCTGCACGGTGTCCAGCGCCGCCGGACTGTCGGCGGCGTCCTTGAGCACCGCGTTGATCTCGACCTTCCCGTCGACGGTCTTCGGCGCACCCCCGGCCGCGCGCGGCCCGGCATCCGCGACGCCCTCGGTCTCCTTGGCCAGTCGGATGACCTGCTGCGCGGATCCGGCATCGGTGATCAGCACCGCCGGTGACCCGGTGCCCCCGGGGAAGTGCCGGGCGAGCACGTCCTGCCCGGTGACCGAGTCGACCTCGGTGAGGAACAGCTCGCTCTGCGACACCCCGCTCGCCTTGAGCTGCGGCAGGAACCCGACACCGATCAGGAGCACGAGGGTGCTCACGATCCAGATCAACCGTGGCTTTCGACCGACGGCGCCGGACACCCGCGCCCAGATCCCGTTCTGCTTGTCGTCGGTGGTCGCGTCCCCGGTGTGCGTGGGCCGGAACGGCCAGAACGCGGCCCGCCCGAACGCCATGAGCACGGCGGGCAGGAACGTGAGCGCGGAGAGCAGGGAGGCGACGATCCCGATCGCCGCCACCGGCCCGAGACTGGAGTTGGAGCGCAGATCCGACAACAGCAGACAGAGCAGCCCGGCGACGACCGTCCCCGCCGACGCCCCGATCGGCCCGGCCGCCGCCTTGAGCGCGGCCCACATCGCGGTCCCGACGGACTCGTGCCTGCGGAGCTCCTCACGCAGCCGCGAGATGAGCAGCAGCGCGTAGTCGGTGGCCGCGCCGAACACGAGAATGAACAGGATCCCCTGACTCTGCCCGTTGAGCGTGAGGACGTTCCCCTTGGCCATCAGGTAGACCACCGTGACCGCCAGGCACAACGCCAACCCGGCGGTGAGCAACACGACCAGTGGCAGGATCGGACTCCGGTAGACGGCTACCAGGATCAGCGCCACCACGGCGGCCGTCACCCCGAGCAGCAGCCCGTCGATCCCGCCGAACGCGGCCGTGAAGTCCGCGATCAACCCGCCCGGCCCGGTGACATGCGCGGCAAGCCCTTGCGGCAGACCGACGAAGGTCTCCCGGATCTGGTTGACCACCGGTCGCAGCTGTTTGCCCCCGGTGGGCAACAGCACAACCGCCTGTGCCGCTTCGTTGTCCGTTGTGGACACCTGCAACGGTGACGCGCGCTTCACCCCCGGAATGCCGTACACCTCGGCGAGCGCGTCCCCCATCGCCTTCCGGTCGGGCGCGGTGAGCCCGCCCGCCCGCTCGAACACGATCACCCCGGGCAGCGCGGTGCTGTCGGCGAACCCCTTCTGCAGCTCCGACACCCGCGTCGACTCGGCGGACTCGGGCAGGAACGACGCGTTGTCGTTGGTCTGCACCGAGGAGAGCTGCCCCTGGAGCGGCCCCCCGATCCCGCCCACCACCAACCAGGCGACGATAAGCAAACCGGGCAACAGCCACCGCGTACGGTTGGTCGTCATGACGATCCTTGGGGCAGTCGGGTCAAACGTTCAGCGGGCTGAACAATATCCCGGGACGGTAGACCCGGCATGACCGAACCCCACACCTGGCCCACCGGTCGCCTGTTGTCGGTGGCCGCCCGCCTGGTCGAACACTCCTGGCAGCGCTTCCTGGCCACCCGGGACCTGACCCACGCCGGCCTGATCGTCCTGCACCTGCTCGCCGACGGCCCCTGTTCACAGCGTTCCCTGGCCCAGTCCGCCCGCGTGACGGACCAAACCATGAGCCGCACCGTCGAGCGCCTCCACCGAGCCGGATACGTCTCCCGCGACGCCGACCCGCACGACCGCAGGCGCACGATCATCTCGGTGACGGGGGAGGGGCGGGAGGTACACGCGGAGGCGTTGCGTGCCGAGCGGGAGGACCCGCAGGTCCTGGGAGCGGTGCAGGACTACGAGGCCCTGCGAGGCCAGTTGGTGGAACTGGTGATGTCGTTGGGAGTGGACCGGGCAGTCGACCTGCGCCCGCCCGCGGAACCGGACTGATCGGGTGGAATCGTCACGCGAGGTCGCTCCACCCGACCAAGCAGGCAGCGCGGACTACGGAATCAGCAGCAGCTTCCCGCTGCTCCTGCGCCCCTCCAGGTCCTCATGCGCCCGCCGAACCTCACCCAACGCGTACTTCCCGCCGACCCGGACCTTCAGCCCCCCGCCCGTGACAGCCTCGAACAACTCCCCGGTCCGCCACCGCAGCTCCTCCGCCGTGGCCACGTAGTGCGCCATGGTGGGCCGCGTCAGATAGACCGACCCGGCCTGGTTCAACCGCTGCGGATCCACCGGAGGCACCGCCCCGCTCGCCGCCCCGAACAACGCCAACACCCCACGCGGCCGCAACACGGACAGGCTCCCGTCGAACGTGGTGGCCCCGACCCCGTCATACACCGCGGCCACCCCCTCCCCGCCGGTCAGCTCCCGCGTCCGGACGACGAAGTCCTCCGAGGTGTACCGGATCACCTCGTCCGCCCCGGCTTCCCGGGCGAGCTTCTCCTTCTCGTCCGTGGACACGGTCCCGATCACCCGAGCCCCTCGCGCCTTGGCCAGCTGCACGAGCGACAGCCCCACCCCGCCCGCGGCCGCGTGCACGAGAATCGAGTCCCCCACCGCCACCGGATACGTCGAAGCCACCAGGAAGTGCGCGGTCAACCCCTGCAACAGGACCGCGGCGGCGGTCTCGTCCGAGATGTCCGCGGGCACCGGCACCACCTTGTCCGCGGGCACCACCACCCGGTCCGCGTAGCTGCCGAGCCCCTGCGCCCACGCCACCCGGTCGCCCACCCGCACATCCGACACCTCGGACCCCACGGCCTCGACCGTCCCCGCCCCCTCCAGACCGAGGATGAACGGCAGCGGCAGCGGATAGATGCCCCGCCGGTGATACGTGTCGATGTAGTTGACCCCGGCAGCCGCGACCCGCACAGCGACCTCCCCAGGCCCCGGGTCCCGGTCGGGCACCGACGTGTAGTTCAGGACCTCGACCCCACCGGTCTCCGCCACCTGCACTGCCTGGGCCACGTTCGTCTCCTCCGCGTCGGGTGTCGCCTTCCGGCCAGGCCAACCACCCGACCGCCCGGGGCATTCCAGGCGTCCAGCATGCAGGAACGGCCGTAAGCTCACCGGCATGGACAACACGAAAGCGGTCGCGGCGTTCGTGGCGGCGCACGGTCGACCGACGCGCGCGGTGGTGGAGAACATCGGGCGGGCCGGGGCCCGGGTCGTGCTCGTCGGGCCGGACGGGACGATGGGGGACGTCGTGGTGGCCGATGTCGAGGCGGGTGCCGCGCTGATCGAGCGGGTCGACGGTGTCCAGGCGGCCGAGTGGGACCGGGAGACCGTGGCGGGGGCGCGGATCGGGTCCGCGCACCGCAAGAAGATGGCGGCCCGCGCGCGCGGCTAGACAGTGACCGGGACCGCCGGGGTGAGGGTTCGTTCGCGGGTGGTGCACCACAACGATGCCGTTGCGGCGATCACCAGTGTCGCGCCGAGCACGTGCAGGGTCACCAGGACGCCCGGGACGCCGGTCCAGAACTGGACGAACCCGAGCAGGCCCTGTGCGAGCACGGCGCCCACCAGCACCAGGTAGCGCCGCCACAGCAGGCCGGTCGTTCCGTTGGTGCGCAGGAGAACGCCCGCGCCGAGCAACAGGCCCAGGTAGACGAACATGAACGCGGCGTGCACGTGGGCCAGGGTCTCCACCGGCAGGTCGAGCCGCGGGGTCGCCGCGTCGCCCGCGTGCGGGCCCGCGCCGGTGACCATGGTGCCCGCGGAGAGCAGCCCGAGCAGGACCACGACCGAGATCCCCAGCAGGCCTGCCAGACCGGCCGGGCCGCGGCGCCGCGCCGGTTCGTCGCCTTCGTCGATGGCGTGCACCACCATGACCGATAGCCAGATCATGACCGCGGACGCCAGGAAGTGCACCGCGACCGTCCACCACAGCAGGTCGAGTCGCACCGTGATGCCGCCGATGACCCCCTGCACGAGCACACCCACCGGCATGGTCAGCGCGAGCCGCAGGTAGTGCCGACGGCGCGGCCGGACCAGGTAGGCCAAGGCGAACACGGCGAACGCGGCAATGCCCACGACACCGGTCAGCAGTCGGTTGCCGAACTCGATCCACTGGTTCAGCATGGCGAACTCGGGGTGGTCGACCGGGAACATGCTGCCCTGCTGGCACTGCGGCCAGGTGCGGCAACCCAACCCGGACCCGGTCACCCGCACCACGGACCCGGTGACCGCGATCAGCGCCTGGGTGACCACCACGGTGATCGCCGCCGCGCGCTGGGCCCGACGGGAGGGGGCGGGCAGGCGATCGATGCGGGCTTTGAGGGTTTCCAGCGACACCCGGTGATGGTAGGCCCGGGTAACTGAGAGTCGCGGGGCGGTACTGCCGGACGTGCTTTCGCTCTCACCGCCGGGATCCCGACACCGGGAAGACCTCCAAAGAAACCATTGAGCGGTCCGGGGAACCGAACCGAGAAAGTCGCGGGATGTTCGCGAAAGGACCCCACGTAGTGATCACGGCGAACTACACTGCGTACCGGAGGGCGGACTCCCCCCGCCGCCTTCCCGTGAGGCTGCCGCCGGCCGGGTTCTTTCCCCCCACGACCCGCCCGGCGGCAGCGCACCACGGGATGGCGCTCGCCTGCCGGAGGCGGCACGGCGGGCAGGCGGGGATCCGAGGGCATCCGCGTCCTGGGGTGGGGCGTGTTGCGTTGGCAGGGGGTCGAGCTGCTTTGCGGGTCCTGGTCTTTCCTGGCCTTCGGCCTCGGGCGGAGTCGCACCGCTAGGTTTCACCAGCCGGGATTGGTTCGTTCGTCCCGCGACGTCCCCGGTGCCACGGCGACGATCCGGCTACCAGATCGGGGACCGTGCCGGGCGGGGATGAGGGGGCGGGTGGCGGGAGGAAATCAACTCAGCCGCGTTGTGCGGGTGGCCAGCAGGCCCGCGCCCGCGCCCCAGGCCGCCAGGGTGGCCACAGTGGACAACGCAGGCGCCGAGCCGTCGACCAGTGCCTGGGTGAGTCCCTCGGTCAGCGCGGCGGACGGCAGCAGTCGCACCACCTCGGCCATCCCGGCGGGCAGTGTGTCGGCGGTCAGCACGATGCCGCCCGCGAACAGCAGCACCAGCCACACCACGTTGGCCAGCGCCAGGACCACCTCGGCCTTGAGCGCGCCGCCGAGCAGTACGCCAAGGGCGCCGAAGGTGAGCGTGCCCAGCACCGTGAGCAGCACGGTCCACAGCAGACCGGCGGCGGTCGGTGCCCAGCCCAGCAGCGCGGCGGCCACGCCCAGCACGACCAGCTGCAACACCACCACGGCCAGGCAGCCCAGCACCCGCCCGGCCACCAGCAGCCAGCGCGGCAGCGCGGTCGCGGCCAGGCGTTTGAGCACCCCGTAGCGGCGGTCGAAGCCGAGCGCGATGGCCTGGCCGGTGAACGCCGTCGACATCACCGCGAGCGCGAACACCCGTGGTGTGACGGAGTCCACTCGTGGCTCGGGCAGCGAGATCACGTGCACCAGGGTGAGCCCGACCAGCAGCGCCAACGGGATCAGCAGTGTCAGCAGCACCTGCTCGCCGTTGCGCAGGGTGAGCGCGGCCTCGGTGCGTGCGTGCGTGAACAGCATCCGCACCGGGCGGCCCGCTCCCGGGGCCGGTGTGAAGGTGCCTGGTGCGAAACGTCCGTTCACGAGCGCAGCTCCCGTCCGGTCAGGTCCAGGAAGACGTCCTCCAGGCTGCGCCTGCCCACCTGCAGCTCCTCGGCCAGCACGCCCTGCTGGGCGCACCACGCGGTCACCGTCGACACCACCTGTGGGTCGACCACCCCGGCCACCAGGTAGCCGCCAGGGGAGGGCTCGGTCACCCGGCAGCCCTCCGGCAGCGCGGCCACCAGCAGCCCGGTGTCCAATCCGGACTTGGCGCGGAACCGCAGCTGCTGCTCGTCCGGGCCCGCCGCGGTCAGCTCGCGCGGCGTGCCCTCGGCCACCACCCGGCCGTGGTCGACGATCACCACCTGGTCGGCCAGCGCCTCGGCCTCCTCCATCAGGTGCGTGGTCAGCAGCACGCTCACCCCGTCCGCGCGCAGCGCGGCCACCAGCTCCCACACGAGCCTGCGCGCCTGCGGGTCCATGCCCGCGGTCGGCTCGTCCAGGAACACCAGCTCCGGCCGCCCGACCAGGGCACAGGCCAGCGACAGCCGCTGCTGCTGCCCGCCGGACAGCCGTTTGTACGGGGTGCGGGCGCAGCCGTCCAGCCCGAGGATGTCCAGCAGCCACGCGGGGTCCAGCGGGTTCGCCGCGCACGCGGCCACCAGCCGCAGCATCTCGGCCGCCTTCACCCCCGGGTACGCGCCGCCGCCCTGCGGCATCACGCCGATCCGGGGCCGCAGCCGCGCGCCCTCGGTCACCGGGTCGAGGCCGAGCACCCGGACCTTCCCCGCGTCCGGGCGCCGGAAGCCCTCGCAGATCTCCACCGTGGTCGTCTTGCCCGCGCCGTTGGGGCCCAGCAGCGCCAGCACCGCGCCGCGGTCCACACGGAACCCGAGTCCGTTCACGGCGGTCGTCGCCCCGAACGATTTGACCAGGTCGTACACCTCGACGGCGGGCACGCTCACGAACGGGAAGCCTAAGGCGTGGGCGCGGTCACGGCGGGGGCGCCCCGGCGCTCGGCGCGCGGCAGCCACCGGCGGACCGCGAACACCGCGAGCGCGGTCACCACCAGCGCGCCGGTGTACGCGTACGGCAGCACGAACACCCGGCCGTCGAAGGTGGACCCGGTCGGCCCGAGCGCGACCGCCAGCACCACGCTGATCACCATCGCCGCGGTGCGGAACCGGGTGTTGCCCGCCGCCGCGGCCAACGGCAACGCCGCCCACAGCAGGTACCAGGGCTGCACGGTGGCGCCGAACACCAGCACCGCGCCCAGCGCCACGCCCAGCCCGGTGAGCGGGCGCAGCTTCCAGCGGAAGCTGTCCAGCAGCAGCTTGACCGCGATCAGCGGGCCGATCACGGTGCCGACCAGCCTGCCCGCGGTGATCGCGGCGTCCATGTGGTTGCCGAGGCCGAGCACGATGCCCAGCCAGCCCGCGCCGAACCCGAGCGCGGTCATCGGTGCCATCCAGCTTTTGATGGTGGACGCGGTGTTGAGCGTGGCCACCCAGCCGTAGCCCAGGCCGCTGCCCAGCGAGGTGGCGGTGAGCACGACGCCGAACACCACGCCGAGCCCGCCCGCGACCATCAGCAGCTGCTTCCAGGTGCCGCCCATCCGGCGCGCGATCATCACCCCGAGGAAGCCGAGGGCCAGCGCGGCCGGGATCTTCGTCGCCGCGCCCAGGGTGATCACCCCGGCGCCGATCGCGTACCAGAGCAGCTCGCCGCGTTGCCACGGCGGGAACGGCCCGTCCGGGGTGACCCGAGGCATCCGGCGCAGCGCCAGCTCGAAGCCCACCAGCATCAGCCCGATCGCCAGCGACTCGTTGTGCACGCCGACCACCAGGTGGAACAGCGTCAGCGGGTTCGCCGCGCCCAGCCACAGCGCGCTCACCGGGCTGACCCCGAACCGGCGGGCCAGCCGGGGCAGCGCCCACACGATCATCGCCAGGCCGATCAGCGCCAGCGCCCGGTGCGCGGCCACGCCCATCACCACGTGGTCGCCGGTGAGCCAGCTCACCGCCTTGCCCAGGGTGAGGAACAGCGGCCCGTACGGCGACGGCGTCTCCCGCCACATCGTCGGCACGCCCTGGGTGAGTGGGTGGTTCACGCCGAGCGCCTGCGCGGGCCCGACCGTGTACGGGTCCTGGCCCATCGCCACGATCTCGCTCTGCGCCAGGTAGCTGTAGACGTCCCGGCTGAAGCTGGGCACCGTGAACACCAGCGGCGCGATCCACATGACCAGCGTGCGGGCCATCTGCGGCACCGACACCGCGCGCTCCCGGCCGGGCCGCGACAGCCTGCCCAGCGCCAGCCAGGCCAGCACGATCATGAACACGCCGGTGAACGCGAACGCCAGCGCGACCGTGGTCATCCGGCTGAACAGGCCGAGCACCGGGATCCGGAACACCGGGTTGAACACCGGGGCCGCGCCCGCGCCGAGCGAGCCGATGGTCAGCAGCAGCGAACCCACGGTCCCGAAGCGCCGCACCACGTCGAGCTGCTTGCGCTCCGCCGCGTTGAGCGGGCCGGATTCCCCGCGCCCGCGCGCACTCCCGTGTTCCGTGTCTCCCGCCACCACGTCCGGAAGAGTAGCGGGACCGTGATCCGCTCAGGACCGCAATGGGCTGGCCCGGCGGGCCGGTCGTGTTGCAAGATCCGCGCAACGTTTCGTCGGGGCTGGGGGCTTCGCGTGGATCACCTGTCGTCGGCGGCCGAGGTCGTACTCCTCGTGGCCGCCCTGTTCTTCCTGGTGCGACGCCTGGGCGAGGTTGGTTCCCGGCGCGACCGGGCCGCCCTGGCCGACCTGGCGTTCGGCCTGGCGGCGGGGGCGGTGCTGACGGCCTGGGGGCCGGTCGGGCCGCTGTCCGTCGGCGTGGCGGTGGCCATCGGGGTCGCCGGGTTCGCGGTCGGGGCGACGGGCGGGGTGATCACCGGCGTGCTGCTCGCGGTGGACATGTTCGTCGTCGGGGACGACTTCCCGGCCTTCGGTGCGCTGGTCGCCACCCCGGTCCTTGTCGGGTACGCCCTGCGTCGCGCCTTCCTTGCTGTGCGCGGTCCGCTGTCCGCGCGGCTGCTCCCGGGGGAGCGGGCCGGGCGGTGGCCGTTGCCGCCGCGGTTCACGCCTGCGCTGACTGTCGCGGCGCGACTGTCGTGCCTGCTCCCGTTCGTGGCCGTGGTCCTGGTGCCGATGCCCGGGGCGTCCGGAATGGACCACGGGCTCCGCATCGCCACCGCGGCGCTGCTGTGCCTGATCCTGTACTTCGTCGACCTCACCCGCCGGGTGCTGCCGCGCGGGCACCGACAGCGGCTCTGGCTGGCGGAGACCTCGCTGTGGGCGGCGATCGCGGTGATGTCCGCGGGCCCGTTCGGTGCTCTGTTCGCGGGCTGGTGGGCGCGGCAGCCCGGACTCGTCGGAGTGAGTGGCACGTTCTACTCGGCGTTGGCGGTGCTGGCCATCGCGGCGCCGGGGTGGGTCATGCCGCTCAACGCGGGCGGTCTGCGGGCGAGCCACATCCAGAACTTCAGCCGGGTCCGGTTGCCCGCGGGCGCGAACCTCGTCGCCTTGGAGGCGCGGGTGCTGGTGCCGGTCGTCTTCGCGGTGCTGTCCGTCGGGCTGTTCCACCCGTCCGGCTCGCTGCTGCTCCCGGCGGTCTCGGTCGGCGCGGCCACCGTGCTGGTCCAGTTCGGCACGCTGCGCCGGGCGGTGCAGCGCCGCCAGGCCGCGGCCGCCCGCGCCGTCTTCGACCTGGGCTCGGATGGCCGCGACCAGGTGCTGGCCGAGTGGGCCGACGAGGTGCGGCCGAGCGGTCGCCGCAAGCGGACCCCGACCGTCTACTGGCTGCCGGACGTGCTCGGCGCGCTCGCCGTGGACAGCGTCTACGCGGTCCGGCCGGACGTGGCGGACCTGCCGTGGGAGCCGACCACCCCGTTCGTCGTGCCGCCCGAGCAGGCGGGCAGACTGCTCGCGATCGCCGAGCACGCGCTGGACCTCGTCGGCGGCTCCGGTCCCGCCCTCGCCGCCGCGTACGACCGTCTCGGCCGTAACGCGGAGCTGGTGGTCGAGGCGGAGGCGCGTCGGGCGGCCGCTTCCTCGGACGGGCCAGCACCCACCGTCTGACCAGCGAGTTCGCCCTGGATCTGTGATCCGGCTCACTAGTGACGACCCCCATCTTTGCCTGCCGCCGGGAAATAAGACACACTTGTGTTGTGAAAAACACCGCCCCCGCTCCGCGGACCCCGGAGGAGACCGGCACCGGTCCCACCGGGGCCGGGCAGCAGGCCGACGGGCGCACCCGGCAGGGTGTGGCCAGGCTGCTGCTGGAGCGCGGGCCGGTGACGGCGGTCGCGATCGCCGAGGCGCTGGGACTGAGCCCCACCGCCGTCCGCAGGCACTTGGACGCACTGGTCGCCGACGGGGAGGCGTACACCCGCGACGCCCCCCGGGTGGACGGCCGGGGCCGCGGACGACCGGCGAAGCTGTTCCTGCTCACCGAGACCGGCCGGTCCCGGTTCGGGCACGCCTACGACGACCTCGCCATCGCCGCGCTGCGCTTCCTCGCCGAGCGCGGGGGAGAGCAGGCGGTCCGCGCCTTCGCCGAACGTCGGGTGGCCACCCTGGTCGACCGGCACCGCGAGGACGTGACCGCGCCGGGAGACCCGGCGGGCCGGGCCAGGGCACTCGCCTTGGCGCTGACCCGCGAGGGCTACGCCGCCACGACCCGCGGCGTCGGCTCGGGGGAGCAGCTGTGCCAGCACCACTGCCCGGTGGCGCATGTCGCGGCGGAGTTCCCCCAGCTGTGCGAGGTCGAGACGGCGATGTTCGCCGACCTGCTGGGCACCCACGTTCAGCGGCTGGCCACCATCGCGCACGGCGACGCGGCGTGCACCACGCACGTCCCGAACGCCGAGGCGACCCAGGCCGGTCCGCGACCCGCGGGCGCGCCGGACCGTGCTCCCGGCACCGTTCAACGAGTTCCCGATGGAGGGGAGTCCCCATGACCGCCGCTGCGGAGCAGCGCACCACCACACCCCAGCCGCTCACCCAGGACGAGACCCTGGCGACGCTCGGCAAGTACGAGTACGGCTGGGCCGACTCCGACATCGCGGGCGCGAGCGCGCAGCGCGGGCTGTCGGAGGCCGTGGTCCGGGACATCTCGGCCAAGAAGGGCGAGCCCGCCTGGATGCTGGAGTCCCGGCTGAAGGCGCTGCGGCTGTTCGACCGCAAGCCCATGCCCGCCTGGGGCGCCGACCTGTCGGGCATCGACTTCGACAACATCAAGTACTTCGTGCGGTCCACCGAGAAGCAGGCCCAGTCCTGGGAGGACCTGCCGGAGGACATCAAGAACACCTACGACAAGCTGGGCATCCCGGAGGCGGAGAAGGCCCGCCTGGTCGCCGGTGTCGCGGCCCAGTACGAGTCCGAGGTGGTCTATCACAAGATCAACGAGGAGCTGGAGAAGCAGGGCGTCATCTTCCTCGACACCGACACCGCGCTCAAGGAGCACCCGGAGCTGTTCGAGGAGTACTACGGCTCGGTGATCCCGCACGGGGACAACAAGTTCTCCGCCCTCAACGGCGCGGTGTGGTCCGGCGGCTCGTTCATCTACGTGCCAAAGGGCGTACACGTGGAGATCCCGCTGCAGGCCTACTTCCGGATCAACACCGAGAACATGGGCCAGTTCGAGCGCACCCTGATCATCGTCGACGAGGGTGCCTACGTGCACTACGTCGAGGGCTGCACCGCCCCGATCTACTCCTCCGACTCGCTGCACTCGGCGGTCGTGGAGATCGTGGTGAAGAAGGGCGCCCGCTGCCGCTACACCACCATCCAGAACTGGTCGAACAACGTCTACAACCTGGTCACCAAGCGGGCCAAGGCGGACGAGGGCGCGACCATGGAGTGGGTCGACGGCAACATCGGCTCCAAGGTGACCATGAAGTACCCGGCCGTGTTCCTGATGGGCGAGCACGCCAAGGGCGAGGTGCTCTCCATCGCCTTCGCGGGCGAGGGCCAGCACCAGGACGCGGGCGCCAAGATGGTGCACATGGCCCCGCACACCTCCTCCACGATCATCTCCAAGTCCGTGGCCAGGGGCGGCGGCCGCACCTCCTACCGCGGCCTGGTCCAGGTCAACAAGCGGGCGCACCACGCCAAGTCCACGGTGAAGTGCGACGCGCTGCTGGTCGACACGATCAGCCGCTCGGACACCTACCCGTACGTGGACGTGCGCGAGGACGACGTGGCCATGGGCCACGAGGCCACCGTGTCCAAGGTCAGCGAGGACCAGCTGTTCTACCTGATGTCCCGCGGCCTGACCGAGGACGAGGCGATGGCCATGATCGTGCGCGGGTTCGTCGAGCCCATCGCGCGCGAGTTGCCCATGGAGTACGCGCTGGAACTCAACCGACTGATCGAGCTGCAGATGGAAGGAGCGGTCGGTTAATCATGACCGCGGCTGTTGACAAGCCCCACTCGCACGGGGCGGTTGTTCCCGAGGCATCGCGGGCTGAATGGTTCACGTCTTACGACGTTGCGGCCTTCGAGGTTCCGAGTGGGCGCGAGGAGATCTGGCGCTTCACGCCGATGAAGCGGCTCGCCGGGCTGCACACCGGGGCCGAGGCCTCGGGTGCGGCCTCGGTCGAGGTCGACGCTCCCACCGAGACCACTGGGATCACCGTGGAGACGGTGCAGCGCGGGGATTCCCGGCTCGGCGCGGCAGGCGTGCCCGCCGACCGGGTCGCCGCGCAGGCGTACAGCTCGTTCACCGCGGCCACGGTCGTGACCGTGGCCAAGGAGACCCAGGTCGCTACCCCGGTGACGATCACGGTCACCGGTCCGGGTGCGGGCAAGGTCGCGTATGGACACCTCCAGGTGCGCGCCGAGCGGTTCGCCGAGGCGGTTGTGGTGATCGACCACCGCGGGTCCGGTGTGTACGCGGACAACGTGGAGTTCGTCCTCGCCGACGGCGCCAAGCTGACCGTGGTGTCCATCCAGGACTGGGCGGACGACGCCGTGCACGTCTCGGCGCACCACGCCAGGATCGGCCGGGACGCCGTGCTGCGGCACACCGTGGTGACCCTCGGCGGCGACGTCGTGCGGATCTCGCCCACGGCCGCGTTCGCCGACAAGGGCGCGGAAGTGGAGCTGAACGGGCTCTACTTCGCGGACGCGGGCCAGCACTTCGAGCACCGCACCTTCGTCGACCACGCCGTGCCGAACTGCACGTCCAATGTGGTCTACAAGGGCGCGCTGCAAGGCGATGGGGAAGGTGACACAGCCGCGCACACAGTTTGGGTTGGTGATGTGCTGATCCGCGCGGCGGCCGAAGGTACCCAGACCTACGAGCTGAACCGGAACCTGCTGCTGACCGACGGCGCGCGCGCCGACTCGGTACCGAACCTGGAGATCGAGACCGGCGAGATCGCCGGTGCCGGGCACGCCAGCGCCACCGGCCGCTTCGACGACGAGCAGCTGTTCTACCTGCAGGCCCGCGGTATCCCCGAGGACCAGGCGCGCCGGTTGGTCGTGCGCGGCTTCTTCCACGAGCTGCTGATGAAGATCCAGGTCCCCGAGGTGCGCGAGCGCCTGGAGGCCGCGATCGAGGCCGAACTGGAAGCCGTCGGCGCATGATTCGCGTGTGCTCGTTGTCGGACCTCGCTGACGGCAAACCGTTCGCCGTCGAGGTCGACGATGTCGCGATCGTGCTCGTGCGCCGCGGCGACGAGGTGCACGCGCTGCGCGACGAGTGCTCGCACGCGTCGATCGCGCTGTCGGAGGGGGAGACGTCCCGCAAGGGGCTGGAGTGCTGGCTGCACGGGTCGTGCTTCGACCTGCGCACCGGCGCCCCCTCCGCGCCGCCCGCCACCGAGCCGGTCGCGGTCTACCCGGTCGCCATCGACGGCGACGACGTCCTGGTCGACGTCACCAAGACACTGAACTAGCCGAAGTTCCCGCAGCACAGGAGAAAACCACCACCATGGCCACTTTGGAGATCAAGGACCTGCGCGTCTCGGTCGCCACCGACGACGGTCCCAAGGAGATCCTCAAGGGCGTCGACCTGACCGTGCGGGCGGGCGAGACCCACGCGATCATGGGCCCGAACGGGTCCGGCAAGTCCACGCTGAGCTACGCCGTCGCTGGCCACCCCAAGTACGAGGTGACCGGCGGCACCGTCACGCTCGACGGCGAGGACGTGCTGGAGATGAGCGTGGACGAGCGGGCCCGCGCGGGCTTGTTCCTGGCCATGCAGTACCCGGTCGAGGTCCCCGGCGTGTCGATGTCGAACTTCCTGCGCACCGCGGCCACCGCCGTGCGCGGCGAGGCGCCCAAGCTGCGCACCTGGGTCAAGGAGGTGAAGGAGTCGATGAAGGAGCTGGAGATCGACCCCGCCTTCGCCGAGCGCAGCGTCAACGAGGGCTTCTCCGGCGGCGAGAAGAAGCGGCACGAGATCCTGCAGCTGGCGCTGCTCAACCCGAAGATCGCCATCCTGGACGAGACCGACTCCGGCCTCGACGTGGACGCGCTGCGGGTCGTCTCCGAGGGCGTGAGCCGGTTCCGCGCGTCCGGCGAGTCCGGCGTGCTGCTGATCACCCACTACACCCGCATCCTGCGGCACATCACCCCGGACTTCGTGCACGTGTTCGCCGGTGGCCGCATCGTCGAGTCCGGCGGCTCCGAGCTGGCCGACCAGCTGGAGGCCGAGGGTTACGTGAAGTACACCGGCGCCGCGGAAGCCGCGGGCGTCTGACGGCGTTACACCGGTTGTAGCCCAACAGATTAGGGGGTGACGGTCGAGTGACCGCCGTGACCGCTCCACTGGACGTCGACGCCCTGCGCGCCGACTTCCCCATCCTCGGCCGCACCGTCCGCGACGGCAAACGCCTGGTGTACCTGGACTCCGGGGCCACCGCGCAGCACCCGAACCAGGTGTTGGACGCCGAGGCGGCGTTCCTGCGCGAGCACAACGCCGCCGTGCACCGCGGCGCGCACCAGCTCGCCGAGGAGGCCACCGACGCCTACGAGGACGCGCGTGCCCGCGTCGCCGCGTTCGTCGGTGTCTCGCCGGACGAGGTGGTGTTCACCAAGAACGCCACCGAGGGCATCAACCTCGTCGCCTATGCCATGGGCAACGCGGCGGCTGTGTCGTCCTCGGAACCGGAGGCGGCCAGGTTCGCGCTCGGCCCCGGTGACGAGATCGTGGTCACCGAGATGGAGCACCACGCGAACCTGGTTCCGTGGCAGCAGCTGGCCCAGCGCACCGGGGCGACCCTGCGCTGGTTCGGCGTCACCGACGACGGTCGGCTCGACCTGTCCGATGTGGACAGCGTGATCACCGCGCGGACCAAGGTGGTCGCGTTCACCCACCAGTCCAATGTGCTCGGCACGGTCAACCCGGTCGCGCCGCTGGTCGACCGGGCGCACGCGGTCGGCGCGCTGGTCGTGCTGGACGCCTGCCAGTCGGTGCCGCACTCGGCGGTCGACTTCGCCGCGCTTGGCGTGGACTTCGCGGTGTTCTCCAGCCACAAGATGCTCGGCCCGTACGGTCTCGGCCTGCTCTACGGCCGCCGTGAGCTGCTCGCCGCGATGCCGCCGTTCCTCACCGGCGGCTCGATGATCGAGACGGTCCGGATGGAGGGCTCCACCTTCGCCGCGCCCCCGCAGCGCTTCGAGGCGGGCACCCCGATGACCTCGCAGGCGGTCGGCCTCGGCGCGGCCGTGGACTATCTCACCGTGGTGGGCATGGACCGGATCGCCGCGCACGAGCACACGCTCACCGTGGCCGCGCTCGACGGCCTGGCCGAGATCCCCGGCATCCGGGTCATCGGTCCGACCGACGGCGTCTCCCGCGGCGGCGCGGTCTCGTTCGTCGTCGACGGCGTGCACCCGCACGACGCGGGCCAGGTCCTCGACGACCAGGGCATCGCCGTCCGCGTCGGCCACCACTGCGCGTGGCCGCTGCACCGGCGGCTGGGCGTGCCCGCGTCCGTGCGCGCCAGCTTCTACCTGTACAACGACCTGGCCGACGTGGACGCGTTCCTGGCTGGCGTGCGGGAGACCAAGCGCTTCTTCGGGGTGGCCTGATGCAGCTGCAGCAGATGTACCAGGAGATCATCCTGGACCACTACAAGAACCCGCACGGCCGCGGCCTGCGCGACCCGTTCGACGCCGAGTCGTTCCAGGTGAACCCCACCTGCGGCGACGAGGTGACACTCCGGGTCCGCTTGGACGGCGACACCGTCGCGGACGTCTCCTACGACGGCCAGGGCTGCTCGATCAGCCAGGCCTCCACGTCGGTGCTGACCGACCTGGTGGTGGGCAGACCGGTCGTCGAGGCGTTCGGCAAGTTCGACGCCTTCGTCGAGCTGATGCACGGCCGGGGCACGGTGGAACCGGACGAGGATGTGTTGGAGGACGGCATCGCCTTCGCGGGCGTGGCCAAGTACCCGGCCCGCGTGAAGTGCGCACTGCTGGGCTGGATGGCTTTCAAGGACGCGGTCGCCAAGGCCGGAGGAGAACAGCGATGACCGAGACCCCCGACAGTGCCGAGTCCACCGACGGCGTACGGCGCGGCGCGGCAGGCATGACCGACCAGAACCCGCGCGCGGACGTGGCCACCCTGGACGACCTGGAGGAGGCCATGCGCGACGTGGTCGACCCCGAGCTCGGCATCAACGTGGTCGACCTGGGCCTGGTCTACGACATCCGGGTGGAGGACGACAACACCGCCACCCTGGACATGACCCTCACCTCGGCCGCCTGCCCGCTCACCGACGTGATCGAGGACCAGACCCGTGCCGCCCTGACCGGCTCCGGCCTGGTCGACGACTTCCGCATCAACTGGGTCTGGATGCCCCCATGGGGCCCCGAGAAGATCACCGACGACGGCCGCGAACAACTCCGAGCCCTCGGATTCACGGTGTAGTTCTCCTCCCGCCACCCACCCCCTCGTCCCCACCCGGCATCGTTCCCGACCTGGCAGCCGCATCGTCGCCACGGCACCGGGAACGTTGCGGGGGACGGATCAGCACCGGCCCGCCAAGCAGCGGCATCCCCAACCAGAACACCACGTCTCGCGACTTTTGACGGTTGGCGGCGGTGATCGACTTCTGTTCCCATGGGAGCGTGCCCCGCCCCACGCGCGCCGACCTCGCCGCCGCCCACCACCGCACCATCCCGGACGTCATCGCCCCCGATCTCGCCGTGCTGTTCTGCGGCATCAACCCCGGGCTCTACTCGGCCTTCACCGGCCACCACTTCGCCCGCCCCGGCAACCGCTTCTGGCCCGCCCTGCACCGCTCCGGCTTCACCCCCAGACAGCTGAGCCCGGACGAGCAGGACCTGTTGCCCACCTTCGGTTTGGGCGTCACCAACCTCGTGGCCCGAGCCACCGCCCGCGCCGACGAGCTCACCGCCGACGAACTCACCACGGGCGGCGCCCGCCTACGCGACCTGGTGGCCGAGCACACCCCGAAAGCCCTCGCGGTCGTCGGCGTGACCGCCTACCGCACCGCATTCGGCGCTCCCAAAGCATCGATCGGCGAACAGCACGAGACCTTCGGCCCCGTCCGCGTATGGGTCCTCCCCAACCCCAGCGGCCTCAACGCCCACTACCAACTCGACAGCCTCGCCGAGGAATTCCGCAAACTACGCCTGGCCATCACCCACCCAGGCACAACAAACCCACACTCATAGCAGAGGATCACGCCCAGACACGGCCCCACCCGCCCACTGTGGACCCCCCACCCCAGCC